>NZ_PCOU01000025.1 GCF_002979455.1 Chryseobacterium sp. MYb7 | reverse complement strand
TTAGCGACTCTAATTTCCTAATCCCTTTTTTTATTTCAAATAAAAAATATAATTTTTGAAAAAGTCAAGATGACTTCATAACTTTAAAATTAAAAATCATGGCTAAATTAAATCCGTACTTAAATTTCGACGGAACAGCTGAAGAAGCGTTCAATTTTTACAAAACTATTTTTGGGGGTGAATTCGTTGGAGGAATCCATAAAATGGGTAATGCTCCCGGTACAGAAAACCTTTCGGAAGAAGAAAAAAACAGAGTAATGCATATCGCTTTGCCTATTGGAGGAGATCTTTTAATGGCATCAGATATTGTACCTGGATTTGGGCAGACTCTTACCGTTGGAAACAATAATTATGTGTCTATTTTCCCTGATTCCAGAAACGAAGCAGACAGAATTTTTAAAGAACTTTCTGATGGAGGAAATGTAGAAATGCCGATTGAAGACCAATTCTGGGGAGACTATTTTGGCTGCTTTCAGGATAAATACGGTGTTCATTGGATGGTGAACTATAATGAAGAATATGCAAAATAATCTTATATTTAACTAATGATAAAAAAGAGGTGCCCATTTTTTGGGCAGCTCTTTATTCAAACTTAAAAATATAGAACTATGGATCCAATTAAAATAGACATTACAATTTTAGCTCCGGTTGAAAAGGTTTGGAATTATTTCAATGAGCCTAAACACATTACGAAATGGAATTTCGCCCATGAAAGCTGGCAATGTCCTAGTTCTGAAAATAACCTGAAGGTAGGAGGCAAATTCAAACACAGAATGGAAGCGAAAGACAAAAGTTTCGGATTCGATTTTGAAGGAGTATATGATGAAATTATTCCTCATGAGATCATCAAATATCACATAGAGGACGGACGGAAAGTAGAAGTTGTTTTCGATAAAATAGATGAAAATACAACGAAAGTTATTGAAATTTTCGATCCGGAAAAACAAAATTCTGTGGAAATGCAGCGGGATGGCTGGTATGCTATCCTGAATAATTTCCACAAATATGTTGAGAATCATTAACAATATTTTTTGTAACCATGATCAATCTAGTTATCATGTCAAAGAGTTTAAATTCTATGTATGCTTTTAATTATGACTCTGCAGAAGCATTCCTCCATGGAGTTATTGCAATGCGTGCAAGAAGAGCTTTAGAAAAAGAAAAAATAAATTCTTTGGAAAAACTTTCAGATTATTCCGAAAAAGAAATCATGCAGCTCCATGGTTTCGGTAAAAATACGATGATGAAACTGAAAAATTACATGGAAGAAAATCAGATGTGCTTTAAAGAAGCATAAAATAAATATACAACTGAAAATTTTACATTGTCTTTGCACTAAGATGGAGAAAATCGTTTCAATGCAAAGGCATTAGATATCTTTTGCTGTTGTATAGAGAAATCAAAATATAAATACATCCCCTTATTAAAATATAAAATTATGAATAACGATATTTTCCCATGTCTCTGGTATGATGGAGACGCCAAACAATCTGCAGAATTTTACTGTAACGTTTTTGGAGGCGAAATTACAGCAGATACTCCTGTAGTGATGAATATTGATTTGTTTGGGCAAAGACTGATGCTTCTGAACGGAGGTCCGCAATTCAAAAAAAATGCTTCTATTTCTTTCATGGTGATCTGTGAAACAGAAGACGAAGTTCAAAAATATTGGGATCAATTATTGGAAGGCGGTATGGCTTTGATGGAACTGGGACCTTACTCATGGAGCTCAAAATACGGATGGGTGCAGGATAAATATGGAGTAACGTGGCAGCTGTTTTTGGGAGAAAAAGCAAGTGAGCAGAAAATAATTCCTACTTTAATGTTTATCCATCAGAATAATGGAAAAGCAAAAGAAGCAATGGATCTTTACACAAAGACTTTTCAAAACTCAAACATAGGAAATATACTGAACTATGGAGCCGGAAGCGAAGGGCATGACAGCCCGGAGCCTGCGGAAAATGTTCAGCATGCTCATTTTACGATTGATAATTACAGTCTGTTCTGCATGGACAATTCTTATGATCATCAGTTTGATTTTAACGAAGGAATTTCATTAGTAGTAATGACAGATGATCAGCAGCAAACCGATCATTACTGGAATACTTTTACAGCAGACGGAGGAAGAGAAAGCATGTGCGGCTGGCTGAAAGATAAATACGGAATGAGCTGGCAGATTGTTCCTAAAAGACTCATCCAGTTAATGAACGATGCTGATCGTGAAAAAGCTTACAAAGTAGTCCAGGCAATGATGAAAATGCAGAAAATTATTATCCAGGATTTGGAAGACGCTTATAATTCTTAATCCATTTCGGCTTATTGTTTGATATGATTTAGAGAAAAGATTTGCTTATGAAAACACAGAACAAATCACAATCTAAATCAAAAGTCCCTAAAGAAGGGCTGTTTCCGGAAATTATCCGGAATGATTATCAGGGAAGCCGGAAACTGCAGGGTAAAAAAGCGGTTATTTCTGGCGGAGACAGTGGCATAGGACAGGCCGTAGCTGTTCATTTTGCGAGAGAAGGAGCAGATGTTGCCATCATTTATAAAGAAAGTGATGACGATGCCAAAGAAACAAAAAAGCTGGTTGAAAAAGAGGGACAGAAGTGCCTTCTAATCAAAGGAGATCTTACGAGAAAAGCTTTCAGAACAAAATGTGCAGACAAGATTAAAACGACTTGGAAAAAGTTTGATATTCTTGTCAATAATGCAGGAATCCATACTTCCAAAAGCAGTCTGGAAAAAATCTCTGATGAACAGATTCAGGAAACATTTGATACCAATATCATTTCTATGATTTCTTTCACCAGAAATTTTCTTCCAATGATGGGAAAAGGAGGACGGATTATCTGCACAACCTCTGTCACAGCATATCGCGGAAGTGATCATTTAATTGATTATGCGGCCACCAAAGGAGCTGTTTTGTCCTTTATCCGTTCATTGGCTGATAATCTTGCAGAAAAAGAAATTTTGGTCAACGGAATTGCGCCGGGGCCTATATGGACTCCGCTTGTAAAAGAAGCTTTTGATGATCTTTCCAAGTTTGGAAAAGACACTCCGCTGAAGCGTGCGGGGCAGCCATCAGAAGTAGCTCCAGCTTACGTTTTTCTTGCTTCCAAAGACGCAAGTTATATCACAGGAGAAATCATTCACATTAACGGAGGTGATTTTGTCGGAGGATAAATGAGAAATAGAGGTTAGAAATCAGAAGCTAGAAATGATTACCAATAATTATCTCACCCTAAAACCCTCTGACTCTCAAACCCAATCACCTGCAACCTATTATCTACAACCTAATACCTTAAAAAAATATATGGAAAGACTATCATACGAAATAGAAATCAATGCCGAGCCAGAAAAAGTATGGAGTGTCCTTTGGGGAGATATTACCTACAGACAATGGACAACAGCATTTACAGAAGGTTCTTTTTATGAAGGAACTCTGGAAGAGAATAATATCGTCAAATTTCTTGATCCCAAAAACAACGGAATGTACAGTAAAGTAGAAAAAGTAATTCCTAATGAAGAAATAAAATTTCTGCACCTCGGGGAGATTTATGATGGTATTGAAGTTCCTCAGGATTGGGGAGAGGCTACAGAAGCTTATTTTCTCGAAGAAAACGAAGAAGGAACTTTATTGAAAGCAGAGATTCAAACTCCGGCAGAGTTCAAAGAATTCTTTGAAGAGAAATTTCCGAAAGCAATGTCAATTGTGAAGCACCTTTCAGAAAATCAACTGTAAATAATTCATTTTGAATTAAAAATAAAAATCATTTCGGTTGTGAGCTTGCTTCATGAACTACGTTCGAAAACCTTCAGTTTTTGCTCGCAATGACCACTAAAAAAAAAATAAAATGGAAACTTTATCATACGAAACAGTAATTGATGCTCCCATGCAGAAAGTCTGGGACATTCTCTGGAATCCTGAAACATATAGTGAATGGACAAAATATTTCGGTGCAGGATCTGTCATGAAATCCGATTGGAAAGTAGGAGGAAAGACCTATTTTCTCAATGCTCATGGTGAAGGAATGGTTTCAACCATAGACAGTCTGGACGAGCCTAATCAGATCGTGTTCAAACATCTGGGAATGATAGATAAAGAAGGTCATGAGGACACCCAGAGCAAAGAAGTAATGGAATGGAGTGGCAGTTTTGAAAAATATTTCCTGATAGATTTCGATGGAAAAACAAAGCTCCATACGGAAGTTCAGGTGGAAAAAGAATGGCAGGAACATCTTAACACAGGCTTTACAAAAGGTCTGATGGTTGTAAAAAGTCTTGCAGAAGGAATAAGCCTTGGTTCAGTGTAAAGAATTCAAAATTTAAAATTCAAAGTTTAGAACTGCTACCTGCCACCTAAAACCTAATCCCTAAAAAATGAAATTACTCGTTATACTTTTCGCAACATTTATTCTGGCTTTGCTGGGAACTTTTTTGTTTCAGGGAAAGCCAGATTTTATATTTTCAGGAAATCTGGGAATGGCTGTATTTGTTCTATTTACAGGCTTTTCTCATTTTAAGTTTCAAAAAGGAATGGCTATGATGATCCCGGATTTTATGCCTGCAAAAATGTTTTGGGTATACTTTACGGGAGTTCTGGAAATTGCAGCAGGAATCGGACTTATGATTCCGGCTATTCGTGAAATAACAGCTATTTTGCTCATTATTTTTTATATCTTGGTTTTTATAGCCAATATCAATTCTTCCAGAAAAAAGATTAATATTTTTAAAGCAGATTACACCGGTCCGGGAATGAAATACCTTTACAATCAAAGGATTCCCATGCAGATTATCTTAATCGCTTGGACATGGTATTTCGGGATCTATTTACACTAAACAAAAGACAGTCAGTAAGGCTGTCTTTTTTATAAAATCATAATTTTTTCATTAATTGATAGAAATACTGTAACGTTTTAGGGGTATAGTGTGTCTTATTATATAAATGCATCTATTTTTACTGTTCTAAAAATTAAATGCTTATATAACTTTAACCTTAAAAACAGAAGTTATGAACCTAAATCACAACATTTTCGGTACAGCCCTTATTGTACTATCTACCATCATGACCAACGCACAGAGTTCTACTGCCAAACTGCCGGGAGATCCTACTTTGCCATCTTCCAAAGCCAATCTTGAAAAGCTTATTTCTTATGATAAAGGAAACTTTAAATACAAAGTGGAAGATTACTTTGCAAGACCAAAAGCTTCAGCATTTAAAATTTCTCCTGATGGGAAATATCTTTCCTATAAAGAAAAAGATCAGGATAAAAAGAATCATGTGTATGTAAAAGATCTGGCAACAGGAAAAATCAATAAAGCCATCGTAGAAAAAGACGATCTTGTCAGAAACTATGGCTGGCTGAATAAAAAACGTCTTTTCTATACACAGGATAGAGGCGGAAATGAAAATATTCATTTGTATGCTACAGATATTGATGGAGGAAATCAGAAGGATTTGACCCCATTTGACGGAGTAAAAGTACAGTCAATCATTCCTATAAAAGATACGGACTTCGTTGTCGTTACCCTCAATAAAAATAATAAGCAGATCTTCGAACCTTTTAAGATCAATTTCGTTACCGGGGAAATGACCCAGTTATATGAAAATAAAGATGTCAATAGCCCTATTGACGACTATCTTTTTGATAAGGATGGAAATTTGAGAGGGTATAGCGTTCTTGAAAACGGGTTAACTACAAAAACCTATTATAAAGATCTGCAGACAGGAAAATTCAATCTGATTAAATCGGCAGACTGGTCTGATACCTTCAGTATTATAGAATTTAATGAAAATTCTAAAAATAAAGATGAAGCCTATGTAGCAACTAATCTTGACAGTGATAAAGCAAGAATTGTACTCTATGACCTGAAGAAAAATGCGGTGATTAAAGAAGTATATTCTAATCCTGTATATGATGTAAGCTCAATAAGCACTGCTGGTAAAAACAGAAATTATGAGCTTGATCTTATCAGCTATGAAGGGGTTAAAGGAGAAACCGTTCCGGTAAGTAAATTTTATAAAGAAATTCATGACCAATTAAAATCTCAGTTCGGAGACAAAGAGTTCGGTATTGCTTCTTCTGATGATAACAATGATAAACTTTTGGTTGTTGTAGGAAGTGATAAACTCTACGGAACGTATTACGAATATGATACAAAAACGAAACAAACCAAGCTTCTTTACAACCTGATGCCTCAGCTTAAGGAAGAAGATATGGCTGAGATGAGACCTATCGAATTTAAAAGCAGAGACGGATTAACCATTCATGGATATATTACCCTGCCTAAAGCTGCACTGGAAGGTAAAAAAGTTCCTTTGATTGTAAACCCTCACGGCGGGCCTCAGGGAATCAGAGACCGATGGGGATTCAATCCGGAAACACAGCTGTTTGCGAGCAGAGGATATGCTACGCTTCAGGTCAATTTCAGAATCTCCGGAGGATATGGAAAATCATTCCAGAAAGCCGGTTACAAACAAATCGGAAGAAAAGCCATGGATGATGTGGAAGATGGTGTAAAATATGCCATTGAACAAGGTTGGGTAGATAAAGATAAAGTAGCCATTTATGGAGGAAGCCACGGTGGATATGCAACATTGATGGGGCTGATTAAAACTCCGGATCTGTATACCTGTGGAGTGGATTATGTAGGTGTATCTAATATTTTCACCTTCTTTGCTTCATTCCCGGAATACTGGAAACCATACAAAGAAATGGTAAAACAAATCTGGTATGACCTGGACAATCCTGAAGAAGCTAAGATTGCTAAAGAAGTTTCTCCGGTATTCCAGATCGACAAGATCAAGAAACCTTTATTTGTAGTGCAGGGAGCAAATGATCCAAGAGTAAATATCAATGAATCTGATCAGATTGTAAAAGCAATGCGTGCCAAAGGTTTTGAAGTTCCTTATCTGGTAAAATATGATGAAGGACACGGGTTTGGAAAAGAACCAAACAGAATAGAACTTTACAAGTCGATGTTAGGATTCTTTGCAGAAAATTTTAATAAATAAACTATTAATCTTATAAAGATGGAAACGGAAGGCAAAGGCTTTCCGTTTTTTTGTTTTAGCTATCTTGATAACACTATTTAACATTACATAACCATTTGATAACTAATAAAAACAGGCTTTCTGCGGACATTTGTGATATCAAAAAACATTATTATGATAGCATTGTACAGATTATTTATGGTTATGATCTTAATGATCCTTAGCATTTTTATAAAAGCTCAAGCCAATATTGTAGAAAAAGATAATACCAGCAGCAGTAAATCTGCAGAGCTTTTGGCTCCTTCGAAAACGAATACCCGTGAACGTATAGAAATACATTTTACGGTTTATAATGGAATTATTTATGTGCAGGCCTCTCTTAACGGAAAGGAAGGTACATTTATATTGGATAGCGGAGCTCCGGATCTTATCCTCAACTCAGATGCAGAAAATATAGAATACAACTCATCCTATAAAAGTGAAGCCAGTGGAGTAGGCGGAAAAGTAAAAAAAGCAGGCTCAGCCCATATAAAATCTTTTTACTGGAATGGTATTACTCTTTCTGAAGGAAATGTGCTTTCCGTCTCTATGTCTCATTTGACCAAGAAAAAGATTTTAGGTTTAATTGGTTACAGCGTATTTGATGATTATGCATTAACGTTTGATTATAAAAATCACAAAATTATTGGACTATTAAATCCTTCTTTAGCTCAGGAAAAAGAACTGAACGGTGAACTTATTGCCACTATTCCGTTTGAAATGTATAAGCATATTCCTGTTTTTTCGATGGAAGTCAATGGTAAAGTGTATAATATGGGATTAGATTCAGGAGCGGCTGCCAATGTTCTTTATGAAAAATATGTTCCTGAGCTGAAAGAATCTATCATCAGATATAAAGAAAGTGATCTTACGGGAATAGGAGGAAAGACAAAAGCGAAAAAAGGCCGTATTAAAAGATTAAAAGTTGGGGATGTCAACTACGAAAAGCTTGGGTTTATTTTTGAAAATGATATGCTTAATGGTCTCAACCATAAAAGTACAGTAAAGATAGATGGCTTATTAGGATATGAATTCCTAAAGCAGTACATCACTACTGTCGATTTTAAAGCGAAAGAAGTCCGTATTTATAAAAAATAACATTCATTCATTTATAATAAAAACTGCTGCAAAGGATTTCCTTGCAGCAGTTTTTTTAGCTTATTATTAAACGGTAGCCGGTAGCTCTTATGTTGATAATGCTGATCCTCGGGTCTTCAGAAAGGTATTTCCTCAATTTTGAAATAAAGACATCAAGGCTTCTGCCGTTGAAAAAATGATCATCACCCCATAATTCCAGCAGTGTTTCTTTTCGGGGTAAAAAACCATCCTTGCTGGTAGCCAGACGGTAAAGGATTTCTCCTGATCTCGGCGAAAGCATCACTTCTTTATCTTTATAAGTCAGTTTGTACGTGCTGTGATTGTACTCATAACTTCCTACAGTTATGTTATTTGTAGGGGGTCCCTCAGAGATAGAACGTTTGAGAATCCTCCGAATCCTTGCATTTAATTCTTCAATACTAAAAGGCTTTCTCATATAATCATCTGCTCCCAAAGAAAATCCTTTAAGCACATCCTCGGTTAAAACCCGTGCAGAAATAAGAATCAAGGGAGTATGATCATTCCTGTCTCTTATCTCTCTAAGAAAGCTGTAACCATCCAGTTGTGGCATCATGATATCAGCAATAATGATGTCAAATTTTTCGTTTTTAACAGCCTCCAGTCCTTCAATTCCATTGTTTACCCATTGTATGGAAAAATTCATTCTTGTGAGCATATCAGTAGTGATTTCCCCCAGATCCGGATCGTCTTCTAAATATAATACTTTAGCTTTATGATTCATATAACGGGAGATTTAGTTCCATGACAGTACCTGCAGATTCAGGTTTTAATATACGGATGCTTCCATTTTGTTTTTTTAAAGAACTTTTTACAAAACTCAAGCCTAATCCAAAACCTTTTACATCATGTAGATCACCATTTGTAATTCGAAAATAAGTTTTAAATACTTCCTGGAAGTATTTTTCGGGAATCCCAATTCCATTATCTTCTATTTTTATAATAATACGATTACGAGCACGCTCGGCTGAAATTATAATTACAGGCTGCTTTTCCGTATATTTTAATGAATTGTCCAATAAGTTTAAAAATACCTGTTTCATTTGCTCATAATTTCCCTTAATATCTATACTCCTATCAATATCTTGGAATATAACTTTTGCCTGGCTTTTTATAGTAATACCAGAGAGTATTTCCTTTACTTCTTCCAGTAAAGTTAATAAATTTATACGAGTAAGTTTTAGTACTTCTTTATTGTTGTCTGCTTTTGTATTTTGGAGAATTGTTTCTACAAGAGAAGAAAGTTGAGTACTCGCTCTTTGAATACTTTTCGCATATTTTCTGGCTCCTTCCGGTTCATTTACTATATTATATTTTTCAAGCCCTTCTGCTGCAATCAGCAGTGTGGAAATAGGTATCTTAAGCTCATGCGTCATATTCCTTGTAAAAATTTCTTTGTTTTTAAGCAGTTTTTGATTCAATGTTAGATTACGGAAAAGTATAAGAATTGTACCAAGAAAAAGAATAATGTACAATATGGAAAAAATGATAGGCCAAAGCATTTTGTGAGTTATTATAATACCATTTAGATTCTCAATATGTATTCTGCATGTACTATGGTCTAATAGTGCGATAGGCTCGGTAGTGTTTGTGTTTTTGATGGAACGGTTCAAAGGATAAGTACGTTTTGATTTTTTGCTTTCATAATAAACAGTTATATCTGCATGAACCAGTTCAGGTATATAAGACCTTATTTCGTTGTATAGGATGTAATCCATTCTATTTCCGTCTTTAAAAAATGTATTTCCGTCTTTAATTGTTATTGTATCATTTTTTTTGTTCTTTACGGTTGTTTTTGTTTTTAATTTTGACTTGGTATTTGGAATAAATATTTGTGATTTATTATTGATGGATTGAATATTAGTAAAGGATACTTTTCCCGGACCAAAAATAGAATCTATTTTCTTAGGGCCTATAGGCAAGCTACGGATTAACTTATTCATAAAAACTTGTGTCATTTCAAATTTTGTCTGTTCCAAAAACTCTTTCTTTTTATTTTGAAAACTATTCCACAGCCAATACCCCTGAAATGTAAAAACAACAATACAGGCCACTATAAATAAAGGTTTACCAAAGTTTGTAAATAATGTATTCATAAGATTATATAACTAATCGAAATTACGCATTACGAAATAAAAAAGAATAGCACAATAACACTATTTAACACTATATAACATAGTGATAACTTATATCTGAATATTTTCGGAGGAAATTTGCAGTACCGAATTGAGTTATAAAGAAATGTTTAATAGTAAAAATATAAATAATGAGTTTAAAATTTAAAATCTTTGGCATAGCTTCAATCATGCTAAGTACAATAATAATTAATGCACAGAGCAGTAGCAAATTACCGGGAGATCCTACGCTTCCCTCAACTAAAGTCAGTTTGGAGAAACTTGTTTCTTATGATAAAGGAACGTTCAAATATAAAGTTGAAGATTATTTTGCAAGACCCAAAGCATCGGCATTTCAGCTTTCTCCAGACGGTCAGTATCTTTCTTATAAGGAAAAAGATAAAGACGGCAAAAACCACGTCTATGTAAAAAATATTAAAACAGGAAAAATTACAAAAGCCATTGAAGAGAAAGATGACGCAATTAGTGGTTACGGATGGCTTGATAAAAAACATCTTTTCTACGTTCAGGATAAGGGAGGGAATGAACAATTACATCTGTATTCTGTTGATCAGGATGGTAATAACCTAAAAGATCTTACCCCATTTGAAGGTGTTACACTTGGTTTTTTCAAGATAATAAAAGATACAGATTTTGTTATTATTACAATGAATAAAAACAATAAGCAGATTTTCGAACCTTTTAAGATCAATTACAAAACAGGAGAAATGGTTCAACTATTCGAGAATAAAGATCCTAAAAATTCTATTCGTAATTATATTTTTGATAAAGACGGTAACTTACGAGGATATGTAATTCTTGAAAATGGAGTAATAAAGAAAACATATTATAAAGATTTGAAGACAAGTAAATTTAGTCTTATTAAATCAGCAGACTGGAAAGACACATTCAGTATTATTGGCTTTAATGATCATTCAAAAAATAAGGATGAGGTATATGTAACTACAAATTTAAACAGTGATAAACTAAAAATTGTACTCTATGACCTGAAGAAAAATACTGTTATAAAAGAAGTGTATTCCAATGCTACATTTGATGTCAGTTCAATAGGCTTAGCTGAAAAAAATAGAAATTACGAATTAGATTATATCAGTTACGATGGAATTAAAGATGAAACAATTCCGGTAAGTAAATTTTATAAAGAAGTTTATACCAGGCTGAAATCCGAGTTTGATGATAAGCAATTTTATGTAGCTTCTTCTGATGATAATGAGAATAAACTTCTTGTAAAAGTTAGTAGCGATAAACTATATGGTAAATATTATGAATATGATACTAAAACCAAAAATGTAAAGCTTCTTTATGATCTTATGCCTCAATTGAAAGAAGAGGATATGGCAGAGATGCGACCAATAGAATTCAAAAGCAGGGATGGATTAACAATTCATGGTTATATTACTTTACCAAAAGCTGCCTTGAATGGCAAAAAAGTTCCTTTGATTGTTAACCCTCACGGTGGTCCTCATGAGACCAGAGATATTTGGGAATTCAATCCCGAAGACCAGCTTTTTGCAAGTAGAGGATTCGCCACACTTCATGTGAATTTCAGGATTTCAGAAGGATATGGGAAAGAATTCGTACAGAGTGGATATAAGCAGATTGGTAGAAAGATAATGGATGATGTGGAAGATGGAGTAAAGTATGTTATTGAACAAGGATGGACTGATAAAAATAAAATTGCCATTTATGGAGGAAGCCATGGAGGTTATGCTACATTGATGGGATTGATCAAAACTCCTGATTTATATACTTGTGGGGTAGATTATGTAGGAGTGTCCAATATCTTCACCTTCTTCGATTCATTTGCGGAATATTTGAAACCATTGAAAGAAAAGATGAAACAAATCTGGTATGACCTTGACAATCCTGAAGAAGCCAAAATTGCTAAAGAAGTATCTCCTGTTTTCCAGGTTGATAAAATTAAAAAACCTTTGTTTGTAGTGCAGGGAGCTAATGATCCAAGGGTAAATATCAACGAATCTGACCAGATGGTGAAAGCAATGCGTGCCAAAGGTTTTGAAGTTCCTTATATGGTAAAATATGATGAAGGGCATGGGTTTGGAAAAGAACAAAATAGAATTGAACTCTATAAATACATGTTAGGCTTTTTTGCTCAGAATTTTAATAAGTAGTAAACTAATTATTTTTTTATATTTTCAGAAACGGGGAGTTCTTACTTTCCGTTTCTTTTTTATTATCTCAGACAAAATCAGGTACATTATTATTCATCAATTATTATTGATCACCCCTAGCCCCGATAGCAGCAGTTACCCCGGAGTATGAGTGGGAGAGTCGGAGGGTAAGAGTGTGGGATAGTGGGGCATGAGGAGTATGAGCGGATAGCGGGAAAAGGCTTCTGAAAAAATAATAAATAGATAAATTGCTGATAATTTGATGAATAAAATACCGATGGATAAAAGAAAAATTGATTTCTAAGAAAAATATTTTAAATTTATTAAAGTAAAACCAAAAGATCAGCCGTCATAGCAATATGGAGGTTGTCGAAAAAATAACAATGCCACAGAAAGAGAAAGAAAGTATCATCTCGCAGACCGTTTCCAACTACGGAGGGAAGCTGATGTCTTATATCCGTCCGAAAGTGAAAAACACGGAAGATGCGGAAGATATTCTTCAGGAAGTGTGGTATCAGTTCAGTAGCCTTACGAATATTTCGGAGATCGTAAATGTTGGTGGGTGGCTATACAGAGTAACGGCGAATAAAATCACAGACCGTTACCGTAAAAAGAAAACAGAAAATCTTGAAGATTTCGTATATGAAGATGAAGACGGCAGTTTTTCTATCAAGGATATTCTTTTGCTGGATGAGAGCGCAGGCCCTGAAGTAAAGATGTTTCAGGATGAGATCTGGAAAAAACTGTTTGAAGCATTGGATGAACTTCCCGAAAAACAAAGACTGGTCTACGTAGAAAATGAACTCAACGACAAAACACTCCAGGAGATTGCCGATGAACAGGGAGAAAACATCAAAACCATCATCAGTAGAAAAAACTATGCTGTGAAGCACTTGAGAAACAGGCTGAGAAAGCTATACGAAGATTTAAAAAGTTAGAAAAAGAAATTATGAATCATAAACACAAAAAGGGTTGGATTTTTTTATTGTTATGTCCACCATTAATTTTAGCCGCAGTTACATGGATTGTAATGCTGCTTTGGAATTGCCTTCTTCCGGAGATTTTAGGAGTGAAAACGATTAGTTTCTGGCAGGCAATGGGAATACTGATCCTAAGCAAAATTCTTTTTGGAGGTTTCCATTTCGGAAAAGGAATGAAAGACCTCAAAGAAAGAAAAATGAGAGAAAAAATGGAAAGCTGGTCTCCTGAAGAAAGAGAAAAATTCAAAGAAGTATGGAAAAATAAATGTTCAGGGGGATTCTTCAACAGAAACAACGAATAATTTGAAATTTTTAAAGAAGTAGTAAAGTAAAATTAAAATTCATTCGTCTCTATAAAAAACAAGAAGTAGTAAAATTTAAAATTTTGAAAAAATGAAAAATTCAGCATTAAAAGGAGCTCTAGGAGCACTAGCCGTAGTAGGTGTAGCCTTAATCGCTAAAAAAGCAATACAAAGAAAAAGATTTATCAAAGGTATTTTTGATGAATATGGAATCAAAGAAAAGTCACCTTTCGGACTGGCAGATAAGATCAGAGAAATGAATGATGAAGATTATCAGGAGCTGAAAGGGAAATTCAAAAAAGAATTCCATTCAAGATGCTGCAAAAAGGATAACACCTGCGAAGCATAATAAAAGTAAAAACTAAATTGAAATTGTTACATTCCGGTGCGGGAAGCTTTGCTTCCCGCACCGGAATTTTTTGTTTAAAAAAGTCATTAAAAATGCTTTTTAATACTACATTTGTTTCTTTGTTATTATTAAAAGCTATTTCCGGTTATGATGAAGTTCAAGAATATTTTTGCTGCAGTGTTTTCTTTTTTCTCAATGTTGATGTTTGGTCAAAAATCACAGCAAAAACAGTATATTTTCTTTTTGCATAATAAATTTCTGGAAGACCATTCGTTTGAAGAAAAGCATCCAAAATATGGGGTTGCAGAATACGAAACCATACTCAACAAATTAAGAGATCATAATACCGTTACTATTTCAGAGAAAAGAAAAACGAATACAGACCCTACAGTTTATGCTGAAAAGGTAAGGAAACAGATTGACAGCCTCATGAAAAAAGGAATTCCGGCCGGAAGGATTACTGTTGTGGGAACATCTCAGGGAGGATATATTGCACAGTATGTCTCTTTTTATGAGAAAAATCCACAATTGAAATTTGTGTTTATCGGAGCCAGTTTTAAAGATGATTCTTTGGAAAAAGATAAAAACTTTAAGCTGTATGGGAAAATTCTTTCCATTACAGAGAAGTCGGATGATGGACATGTACTTTTATCAAAAGAACAAAGGTTTATCAGATCTGATATTAAAGATTTTAAAGAAATAGAGCTTAACACGGGTTTACAACATGGGTTTCTTTTTAAAGCACTCAATGATTGGATTACGCCTGCTAAAGATTGGACTTCCCGGAAATAAATTATAATTATATCTTGTAAATAAATTAGTATTGAAGATAATTATATGTAATCATCTGTGTGATTTGTGAAATCTGTGGGAAAAAATCTTTAACAGAAAGTTGAGATTCCTTTGAACTACGTTCGAAAACCTTCAGTTTTTGCTCGGAATGACAAAGTTGCTATAAAATTATGCACGTCATTTTTAGAGAAGTACAATTTTATCGGAAATAAAATCCTTGCGCCTTAGCAGCACCCGCCTTATAGAATTTTTAGCGCCTTTGTGTTTTCCAACAGACAGCTTTATAAATCATATTAAGATTGCTTTATCTTTGATTCGCAATGACTTTATAACCCCTATTTTCCAACAAAATTTTTGTGATAAATATCAAACACAAAGAAAAATAAATCCTTATTTTTGTAATGCTCAATGAAAGATTACTACTATTTTCTCGGCATATCCCAGGATGCTTCTGAAGAAGACGTCAAAAAAGCGTATCGAAAACTGTCCTTAAAATATCATCCCGATAAAAACGACAATGACGATTTTTTTGCAGACCGATTCCGTGAGATTCAGGAAGCTTATGAAACCTTGAGTGATTCTGTCAGAAGACGTGCTTATGATCAAAATCTTGAAAATCATCAGCGAAGTTTCAGGTATAATATTCCGCCTGCAATCAAAACTTTTACAGCAAATAAAATTCATGCGAAAAAAGGGGAGGAGATTATCATCAACTGGCAGACGAGTAATGCCGATGTAGTGAAGGTATTGCCTTTCGGATTAGAAAAGCCGTATGGAGAAAGGATCTTTAAGATCACAGAATTTAAAGATGGAAAATTCCAGCTTCTGCTTCATGTAACCAATTCACTTTTACACAAAACGGTAGTACAGGGAATTACCATTACAGAAGTTTTTGAAAATGATTCTGAAAAGTTCAAAAATTCGGTAGAAGAAATGTTTAAACCGCAACCAAGAACGAGAATCAATAAAACAGGCCAGCCTAAAATAATGATGCTGATCTGGGGAATCATCATTATAGCAATTGCTATTTATATGCTGATCAGAAATTTCAGCTGATTATGCCATTTTCTTTCTTCCAGGGCACTTTTTACATCTTTTTCCTTTCTTGAACTTTTTGCAGCAAGACTTCTTTTCACAGAACATCTCTTCGTTATTGAATGAGTAAGGCGCCAAAGGCGGAACTTTAAATGGGACAATCATATTCATGTTGCAAATATATTAATTTAGAATAAATATAATTAATAAAATTTCATAAAAAATTGCAGGCCTGAAAATTAGACCTGCAATAGGGGCATTATTTAAATGAAAATGAAGTTGAAAACTGCAGTCTGAAGGCATTCGCTTTCATCTCTCCAAAATTTTCAGTCATTGCATAATTTCCTTCCATTCCTATTCTCAGATTTTTATAAGGCTTATAAATAAGATTGATTGCCGCATTCTGAAAACGTTTCATCATGCTATTGGTAACCGCCGAATTGGAACCCATCTGTGAATAACTATAATAAACCACAGAGCTCCATTTAAGAGACCACCAATGCTCATAGATTCCTACTATATTGAAAAGGCTTAACGTTTCTGCTGTATTGCGCTGTGGATCAAAAACAGCATCATAACCTTCTCCGCTCAAAACAAGGTTATTCCTTGCAACCCCTTTTCCGTATGAAGTCTGAAATCTGAAATTATCAAGACCATTCACATATTTTCTGAGCGAAACAATTCCTCCAAATCCTATTTTTGTATACCCTTTTTCCTGATTCTCATAATTAACAGGAGATAGTGTACCACCCAACTTTACATAATCTTTGGTATTTCCATAACGATACATACCCGTTACAATTGGGATCAGGCTTTTTTTCTTCCATTCAGTATGATTGCCTGGTATTGTCATACTTACTTTTCCCGGATCTTCCAATGAGAAAGATAAAGTCTCTTTATCAGAAAGCTTTTCTGTGTATCGAACTTGCATGGAACGGTTAAGCATTGCTCCGTTGGCTCCGTTAAAATCAAATATATTGGGGAAAATCTCAGAATCACTGAAATTGCTCCACGTTTGGCCTATTAACCATTTTTTCCATTGAACATAGGCATGTCTTAATCTAGGAGAAGTAGTTCCGTTAGATCCATATAAATCAATTTCTACATAAGCAGAAACCGGAGAGTCTCCATTTTGATCAGTCTGTTTAAAACCTAACCCCACTTGGGATTGTCTTACACTGAAATAACTGGACATTGAATTATGCTGCGGGATAACAATAGAGGGAGCCACAATCCCGTCTTTAGCTCCCATTTCCTGAAAGTTCAGCATCGCATCTGTTTGTACAAATCCTTTTAGATAAGCAGACCATTTTCTTCCGGAAGCATCTGGTTCAGTATTCGCGATAGCTATTTGGGCATTTGCCTTTGCCTGAAATAAAATCAAAACAATAGTAATCCGTGCGGGCATGATATGCCTGCTCATTTTTTTTCTCATCATCTGCGTAATCTATTGATGTGGTATATAAATTATGTTCTCATGTGAAATTGAATTTATCAGTGATTAATTTTAAAAATTTTCATAGTTTGTGATCAGTTTTTTTTCACCTTACCGTGATTGTTTGCACGAATGTACAAATGCTGTTAGAAATACCTTAAGCGAAAATTTTAATGTTTTTATGAGGTATTTGGAAGATGGAAATCAAAAAAATGGACAAAAAATAAAAGGAATATTCTTTAGAATTTAATTTTTCTAAAATGAAATTCATTAAACAGTGATATAATTATTTTTGTTTTTTAACATTTGAAAAGACTTTATCCCGGAATTTTAAGAATTTTTAAGAAAATGTCTGCCTTTTTTCTATGTTGTGAAATCGCTTAAAAAATCGTAATTTTACGAATCTTTTTACAAACAAAATCTAATAAATAAAAATGAATACAGAACAGTTTGTGAGCCGTCACATTTCCCTTAATGAAGCCGATAAGCAGGCGATGTTGGAAAAACTTGGCGTTTCTAGTATTGAAGAGTTAATTTCTCAAACCATCCCATCTTCTATCCGTTTAGAGAAAGATCTTGAGATCTCGGAACCACTTTCTGAATACGAAATGTTGAACCATTCAAAAGAATTGGCATCAAAAAATACAGATTATACGAGTTATATCGGTTTTGGATACCATAATACACTTTTGCCTTCAGCAATTCAAAGAAATATTTTTGAAAACCCTAGCTGGTATACTGCTTATACACCTTACCAGGCAGAAATTGCACAGGGTAGACTTGAAGCTCTTCTTAATTTCCAGACTGTAGTATGTGACCTTACAGGTTTTGCATTAGCCAATGCATCACTTTTGGATGAGTCTACTGCTGCAGCTGAAGCAATGCATATGTTCTTCAACAACAGAACGAAGGATCAGAAAAAAGCAGGAGCTAACAAATTCTTTATTTCTGACCTTGTACTTCCTCAAACAGTTTCTGTTTTAAAAACAAAAGCTGAAGGTTTAGAAATAGAAATCGTAGTAGGAGATCATAAAACGCACCAGTTTGATGGTTCTTATTATGGAGTTTTATTACAATATCCTGGTAAAAACGGAATCGTTCTGGATTATACTGAAGATATCGTAGAATACAAAAAACTTGATCTTCAGGTGGCAGTTGCTTGTGACCCGATGGCTTTGGTTAAATTAAAGTCTCCTGCAGAAATGGGTGCTGACTGTGCGGTAGGTACTACACAGAGATTTGGTATCCCATTAGGATATGGAGGTCCTCACGCAGCTTTCTTTGCTTGTAGAGAAGATTATAAAAGAGATATCCCGGGAAGAATCATCGGGGTTTCTCAGGATATGTACGGAAGACGTGCATTAAGAATGGCATTACAGACAAGAGAGCAGCACATCAAAAGAGAAAAAGCTACTTCAAACATCTGTACAGCTCAGGTTCTATTGGCAGTAATGGCAGGGATGTATGCTGTTTACCACGGACCAAAAGGATTAAACTATATCGCAGATCAGATCCACTTTAAGGCAAATGCTTTGAAAAATGGTCTTAAAGCATTAGGATATCAGGTAGTAGAAGAGCCTATCTTCGATACTGTAAAGATGACTATGCCTGAAGAAGAGAAAGCAAGATTGGTAAGATTGATGCTTGATCACAGACTAAACCTAAACTACTTCACAGAAGGGGTAGTAAGTATTGCGATCAACGAAAGTACAACATTAGAGAAATTAAATGATCTGATGGCCTCTTTCGCTCAGTTTAAAGACAAGCAGACCTTCAAATTAGAAATCAAAGAAGGATACAGTATTCCTGAAGAAAATTTAAGAAAAGATGAAATTCTTACAGAATCTGTATTCAACAAATACCATACGGAAACAGAATTGATGCGTTACATCAAGCGTCTTGAGAGAAAAGACTTATCATTGACTCATTCAATGATTTCTTTAGGATCTTGTACCATGAAACTGAACGCAGCAACTCAAATGTTACCGCTTTCATGGGAAAACTGGGGAGCTGTTCACCCATTTGTACCTGTAAACCAGGCTGAAGGATATCAGGAAATGATCCGTGAATTAGAGAAAGACTTAGCAGAAATTACAGGTTTTGCAGGAACTTCTCTTCAGCCAAACTCTGGAGCTCAGGGTGAATATGCAGGATTAATGGTGATCAGAGAATATCACATTTCAAGAGGAGACCACCACAGAAATGTAGTATTGATTCCTCAGTCTGCTCACGGAACAAATCCAGCTTCTGCTGCAATGGCAGGAATGAAAATCGTAGTCGTGAAAAACCTTGAAAACGGGGAAATCGACTTCGAAGATCTTAAAGCTAAAACAGAACTTCATTCAGCAAACTTATCAGCTGTAATGATCACTTATCCTTCTACTTACGGATTCTTTGATGCTAACATTAAAGAAATTACCAACCTTATCCACGAACATGGAGGGCAAGTATATATGGATGGTGCGAATATGAACGCTCAGGTAGGATTTACAAGTCCTGGAAACATCGGAGCAGACGTTTGCCACCTTAACCTTCACAAAACTTTCGCAATTCCTCACGGAGGTGGAGGTCCTGGAGTAGGTCCAATCTGTGTTGCTAAACACTTAGTACCTTTCCTTCCTTCTAACGCGAATATCAGAATCGGGTCTAAAGAAGCTATCGAAGGTATTTCTGCTGCACCATACGGTTCAGGATTAATTCTTAACATCTCTTATTCTTATATCAAAATGTTAGGAACTGAAGGTCTTAAAAAGGCTACAGGACACGCGATCATGAATGCTAATTACCTGAAAGAAATTTTAGCAGAGCATTTCCCAATCTTATATTCAAATGAAAACGGAAGAGTAGCTCACGAATGTATCGTAGATTTCCGTCAGTTCAAATCCTTAGGAATTGAAGTGGCTGATGTAGCGAAGAGATTAATGGATTATGGTTTCCATGCTCCTACCGTTTCTTTCCCTGTTGCAGGTACATTGATGATTGAGCCTACAGAATCTGAAAGCAAATCTGAAATTGACCGTTTTGCAGAAGCATTGATCTCTATCAAAAAAGAAATCGATGAAATTGCTAATGGAGAAGCAGATGCAGCAAACAACGTATTGAAAAACGCTCCTCACACAGAACAACTGGTAATCTCTGATTCTTGGGATAAACCATACAGCAGAGAAAAGGCAGCTTATCCGCTGGAGTGGGTAAGAGACCACAAATTCTTTGCTTCTGTATCAAGAGTAGATGAAGCTTACGGAGATAGAAACTTGGTATGTACTTGTGAGCCTATTGAAGCTTATATGTAATCTCAGTTTTTTAACTATAAAAAATCCCTTTCAGCAATGAGAGGGATTTTTGTTTTATAGTCATTGCGAGCAAAGCGAAGCAATCTCAAAGCTCGACGATATCTTTATTTTTCTTTGATCATTTGTTCTAGTCTAGACATCATGTCATCCTTTTCCTTCAACATTCTTTCATATTTGGTTTTTTATCAAAGATAATTAACGGAGTTGTAAATTGTTTATTTTTTCGTAGTTTTTATTTGCCTCAAAGTCAGGAGACTTTGCGGAGCATGTTTATTAGGTTTTGGTGAAATAACAATCAATTAATACATGTTTTTAAAACAAAACCACCTCCCAAAAATTGAGAGGTGCCTTAGTATTTAAATTCTGGTTTGTTATCTTCTTTTAACGGTATAAGCCAGTAAAATTGCCAAGCCCATTGTAACGCAGGTTATAATTGAAATGGTTTCAATTGAAATTCCACTTTTTATCTGTGGGTTTTCTTTTTCACATGAAAAAAAGAATAATAATGTCATTAATAGACATGCCGATAGTAATTTTTTATTCATAAATGCATTTGTTTGGTTATGAAATGTTTATATCAAAAAGTATACCGAATTTGTAGACTATGAAAGTGTTGTAATAAATCTTAATTTAATTTTCGTTTGTGATTTTTTGATAGATAATTTAAGCCTTTTCTTCATCCCAATAATAGCTGTCCGGGTAGATTCTCGCTCCAAAAACAGCGGTTCCCACCCGAACAATTGTAGCACCTTCTTCAATGGCTGTTTCCAAATCTCCGCTCATGCCCATGGAAAGCTCTTTCATTTTTACGGTGGGAATATTTTCTTGGATAATGTCTTGCTGAAGTTTTTTCAGGATTTTAAAACATGCTCTTACTTTCTCGGTTTCGGCACTGAATAAACCAATCGTCATTAAGCCTTTTATCCTCAAAGTAGAGTAGTGGGAAACCTTTTTGATAAGTTCGATTGCTTCATTGGGATCAACTCCAAATTTACTCTCTTCATTGGACGTATTCACTTGAATTAAAACATCTATCGTTCTGTTTTCGGTTGAAAGCTTTTGATGAAGTTTTTCAGCCAGCTCCGGACGATCAAGAGACTGAATGCATGAAACATCATATTTCAGAATATCTTTGATTTTATTGGTCTGGAGATGTCCTATAAAATGGTTTTCATGAGGAATATCCTTGAGATCCTCATATTTTTCCTTCAATTCCTGTACCTTGTTTTCAGCAATTAAGGTCTGGCCATATTCCAGCGCGATTTTGATACGATTTGAAGAAACGGTTTTGGTTGCCAGTAATAATCTAACTTCATCAGTTCTCCTTCCTGATTTTTCACAGGCATTTTTTATCCGTTCGTGGATGATAGTGAGATTGTGGAGGATATCTTCTTTCATGATGGAATGATTTCCTTGGCTTCCAGTTTGTTAATTAAAGCAGCTTTCACAGCCGTTAAAGCATAATCCTTAGCTTCGGCAAAAGAAATAGAATATTTTCTTTCAACCGTTCTCATCTCTTCAGGAAACTTTGCCAGCAATTGATCGTAAAACGTATCCAGAATTTCAGCAGAAGGCATTTCGTAATTAATTTTCAACTGGAAACGTCTTAAAAGGGCTGTGTCAATTATCTCAGGATGATTCGTAGCACAAAGCAAAAGTGCGTGTTCAGGATAATAATCAATCAGTTGAATCAGAGTATTCACCAGTCTTCTCATTTCACCCACATCCTTATCATCACTGCCTCTTGCTTTTCCAATCTGATCCAATTCATCAAGAAAAAGGACAGATCTTTCACGTCCTGCTTTATCAAAGATCATTTTGATGTTTTGAGATGTTTCGCCAATTCGTGATGAAACAATATTGCTCAGATCCAGGATCATAATGTTTTTTCCTAAAGCGTTAGCAATAGCCTTTGCGGTCATTGTTTTCCCACATCCTGAACTTCCCTGGACCAGAATTTTATTATTAACCGGAAGACCGTATTCCTGCAGTTCTTTGATGTAGTTATGTTCCTTGATCAGCTGTACAAGCTGATCCCTGTTGTTTGTATTGAGAAATACCTCGTTAAGGCTTACCTGTTCTTTATCCTGAATAATGAGGTTGTACAGATTCATAATGACGTTTAAAAGGATTATTGAATAAGCAAAGATAAAGCTTTATTGAATGCTGGAAGAAATCCTGAATAATAATAAACATCTGGTCCAGCGGAAAGTGAATGATAAATGATGAATGATTGGGGAAAATCAGTATTAAAAACAATCTGTGAAAATCAGCGAGATCTGTGGGAAAAAGTTCAATAAAAAAAGAAAAGCCAGACTTGCGACCGGCTTTTCTCATTTGGATATTAAAATTTGTTATGAAACTAAGATCTTTCTGCTTATGTTTTTGGGCCCTTTTACCCGATGGTAAAAGAGCAATCTGATCTCTCAGACTAAAAACATAAAACAATATAATTAGTATAGATATTCTATAGGCTTATTTATTTTAAAATTAGTTTCTTTCTCTTCTTACTGTCATTAAATAAGAAGCAATTACTACTAAACCTGTTGCGATACCGATATAAGTTACCATTTTATATTATTTTTAATTATTTGACTTTTTTTTATCAATCTTTCAATTGCAATATTACTACTTTCAAATCACGTGCCAAAGTAAATAGTTATGATGTATATCAGTGTATTACAGTGGTTGTTGTTCATTTATTGGTGAAATTTTGTTTACATTAAATTAATGCATTATTGAAAATTTATTAATACTTTTATTATTCTCTCTGTAAAATTTTATTAAAACGGTAACTGTTTCCTGACTTCTATATTGGAGTTGATAAAACAAATAATAAATAATGCTTAGCATAATATTGCCGTAAAGTGTATTTTGTGAACTTTAATTTTCACCTGAAATGGATTTTTTATGTTAAGAAAACTTATTTTTCATCCTGATTTTTACCTTGAAATTTTTATCAGGTGTCACATTTCATGACATGGTGAAATGGTAATTTTATGCCATGACAGATAAATAAGTTGATACAATGACCTGTTTTTTTAGCATATTTGAATGATCAATGTAATTGAAAATAAGGTACTTAAATTGTGTTAAGTGCCTGTGTAGTAGATAGCCGTATTAATGGATGTTAAAAAGCCGCTTTTCATAAAGTATTAGAAAGGAGAGAAACAGCTGCATTCTTGGGAATAAAGAGATGATCATATTTGTGTCCTTTTTGGAATTACCGATGTGCTTTCGTTACTTTTGTATAAAGAATGAATTTATGGGACGCAGTTATATTTTTCTTGCTTTGGCGATTATATTTGAGATCATCGCTACTACTTTCCTGAAGAAATCTGAGGAATTCTCCAAACTGTGGCCATCTGTAGTAACCGCCATCGGATATGCCTGTGCTTTCTATTTTTTGAGCCTTACGCTTCGGCATATCCCGGTAGGGATTACCTATGCCATTTGGTCCGGAGTAGGAATTGTCTTTATAACGGTGATAGGAGTATTAGCATTCAAGCAGGTTCCGGACCTGCCTGCCATTATTGGTATTGCTTTGATTATAATCGGAGTGATTATTATTAATGTATTTTCAAAAATGGGTACTCACTAGAAAATAATCTCATGGCGCTTTTCCATCTGTTTCCAATGTTGTGCCCTTGTTTTGTATAAAAAAAACTTTCCCAGTTTATATTTGAACTTTAAATATCCGCGGAATTCAATGCCGCTAAATAATGTAAAAGGAATTGTCGGATTTTCCTCTAATGATTCCCTTATTCCATTGCTGAATACAGTAGGACCTGTAGTAGCATGGATATTATGTGGATATCGGTGACTGTTTATATTATCTATCATCAGTTCTAATGTTTTCTTCAGAAAAGGATGATTTTTATTGAATATAAGCGCCCATTGAACATACAGATTTTCGTGTCTTTCTACACTGATTACAGCTTCATCATTATCCTTAATCAATTCTCTGAACGGTTTGATAATACTGCTGTCGACATCCAGATATACACCTCCTTTCTTATATAAGACAGCATATCTGAAAAAATCAGCTTTTGAAGCACCAATTTTCAGTTTACGATACGTTTCAATATATTGGGGTGGAAATTCTTCTGTGAGAAACTTTTCTATATCCTGATCATCATAAAAGTAATACTTGTATTCCGGATTCTTTCTTTTCATATTCCAGATATGATAACGCGTAATCAGAGGAAGTTTTTTTGTTATAAAAGTCTGAAATATCTGTTTAGGTACTGCCATATTCAATTTTATTCAATTCTTAAAGGGAAATCCCGAAATCATTTTCATAAACCATTCGCATAAGTGGTAATAAGATTTTTATGAATGAGAATACTCTTAATTTGTGTTTTCTGAAGTTTTGATTATATTTTGGATGAATGGTTAAATCCCGATAGGTAGAAATTTTAATTTTTTTTTAATATTTTTTTTCAGGTCCTGATAATGAGTTAGAAAACTTTAAAATTGAATGACCGATTGATCTTATTTTACTCTTCGTCTTTCAAAAGGGTTATAGGAAATACCAACATTGAAATAGAATGAAGGTTTATAAGTTCCTTTCCATATATAATCATTAAAGGATTCCTGCTTGTTAAAAGCCCTGGAATTAATATTAGCTCTGAGCCCTGTTTTAAAAGTTCCGATGAAATTTCCTCCAAGATTGTGCTCATAAATAGCCCCGGAATTGAGAGCAACCTGCCGGAATTCATAGGTGTTATTATTTCGGTAGGTATAAAAAGAAATATTATCCATCTCCGTTCCCAAAGATATCCTTCCGTTTGCAGCAATATCTTTTCTTACCAGTACTTTTTTCGGAAGCAGGATATCCAGTACCCATCCGTTATTGAACCTGTTTTCATACGTGAAGACAGGCAGCACAGGAATCTGGGTACTTGGGTCAATAATACCTGCCAGCCCGAGGCTCATTTTTGTTTTTGGAGTTGCTTTTAAAATCAATGAAGCCGTAACCAATCCTCTGATACGTTCAAAACGCTGATCACTTCCATCCGTAGAAATGCTTGCAGAGTAAATAGCAGTCTTTTTAAACAATCTTGAAAAATAACTCAGATTGATGGCTTCCGAATGATAATGGAAGGTTTCTTCACCTTCCGTTCCGGGGATGACTGAATTTTCGTTTCTGATGGAAGTGTAGCGGTAGCTCAGGGCTGTACTCAAAAGCCAGCTTCTGTTCTTGATAAAGTAAATATTGGCATCCGCTTTCACTTGCTGAAAACTTTTCACCTTGTTATCCGGCAGATCCTTCCCCTGAAGTTGTGAAGAGAAAGAGGATGGAGTAACGAATGTGTATTCAAGATTGAAATTTCGCGCCTGTGGAATTTTATCAGCAAAAAAAGCGCGGACTTTCAACGGAATACTATCTTTTTTCTGGGCATAAATCATGTTTTTAAAAGGGAGGATTGCCAGTGGTACAAGCATTCTTCTCAATGTTTTCATGGGCAGTTTATTTTAATGGTTGAATTACAGATTGGAAAAAACTGAATGTAAAAATCCTGTCATAGAAGATGTCCAGACTGTTTTCAGTAATAGCATCCGTATAGAAGGAAGTATCCGATACAAAGGTTTCCTCTACAAAAACAAACCAGAGTTCTGAAAGGCCGTATCTTCTTCTAAACTCCTCAGAAGCATTGCTGTCAGGTACAGGAGAATGCTTAAGATCACAAAACAGAATTCCTTTTTTATCTCCGTTCTGTTCTACAATATTAATAGGATGATGGAGGTAGCTGAGGATTTTCATTTTCGGATCAAAACATTCTACGAAATGATGTAAATCAATGAGCTGTATTACTTTTTCTTCCTGTTGAGATTCAGTCATAAAAAAGCATTCTAGTGATATTTCCTGAGTCAGTTCGTGAAAAGAGGTTAATTCCATATGGATTCATTTTACAGTACAAAGGAATAGAGAAAAGCAGCGCGTGAATTTGTTTTTATACGAAACGGCTGGTATTTTATACAAAATCAGGGAAGCTGATAATTGGTATAAAAAAATGCAGGTTTTGTATAATAAAATAGTTATAATTTACGTTATTGTCTATTTTTGTTAATCATAAAATGAGTCTATCGTATGAAATACAGCCCGTGGAAATTTGAAGAAACCTTTGTAATGGATTTTTTGGTGGAAGCGAAGTATGGATTCCGAAGACATCTACTGTTTCTGATCTTCTTTTTCGTCTTAATCTACAGTGCGAGGTTCTGGCATTGGTATGCAGGGATCTATCAGTACTATGTTTTATTCTTTGTGTATGCGGTTCTGATTACTATGGTTTACATTAATATATATGTATTGGTTCCGCGGTTTTTCTTTAAAACAAAATATGTCACCTATCTTGCTTTGCTTGTTCTGATGGGAATAATGGGGCTCAATTTTATCGGATATGGTTTTAAACTTTTCTTTGAAGAATTCAGAGTGAAAAATATTCTTAGGGAAAATGAAAAAGGAGGAATTTATGAAGGAGTTTTGATGTGTATTCCGATTATCATGACCACCACCACCATAAAACTGTTGCAGAAATGGATCAGTGATAATAAAAGGATCAATGAACTGAGCAATCTTACGATGAGTATGGAACTGAATGAACTTAGAAATCAGATTAACCCTCATTTTCTGTTCAATATGCTTAATAATGTCAAAGCATTGATAAGAACAGATCCGGCAAAAGCTTCGGTAGTGATTGTAAAGCTTTCCGAATTTCTCAGATACCAGCTCTATGAAAATAGTGAAGAAAAAACTTTACTGACCTCAGAAATTGATTTTCTTTCCAACTTTTTAAATCTTGAAAAAATAAGACGTGATAATTTTTCTTTTGATATTTATGCGGATGTTGATAGAAGAATAATTAACAGCACTTTTATTCCACCCAATCTGTTCACAACTTTTGTTGAAAATGCGGTAAAACACAGTGTAGATCTCAGTGGGGGAGAATCTTATGTAAAAATAGAAATTAATATTGAAAACAAACAGCTTTATTTCAGATGTGTGAATTCCAGAAGTGCTGACTATATTCTTTCAGATAAGAAAAATAGTGGATTGGGGCTTGCCAATATCACCAGAAGACTGGAACTTCTCTATAGTGATACTTTTGGCCTTCAGATAGAATCCGGTGATAAAGAATATAGTGTAAATTTAAAAATTCCCGTTTGATGAATTGTATTATAATAGATGATGAACCTTTGGCAAGATCCGAAATGAGGTCGCTGATCGCTGAAATCTCCAATATTGATATCCTTGGCGAATTTTCCAATGCTCCGTCTGCTCTTGAGTTTCTTAAGGATAATGATGTAGATCTTATTTTTCTGGATATAGAAATGCCAATGGTGACAGGTCTTGAGTTTGCAGAAATGCTCCCGAAAAAATCCCTGATCATTTTTACCACTGCCTATTCTCAATATGCATTGAAAAGTTATGAACTGGAAGCTGTTGATTATCTCCTGAAACCTATTGATCCCCAAAGACTGGAAAAAGCAATTGAAAAAGCAATACTTTACACCGAACTATTGTCTAAAGATACTGTGAAAAATACAGTAGAATCTAATACTGCAGACTTTTTATTCATCAAAGCAGAACGAAGATTTTATAAGATCAGTTTTTCGGATATTAAGTTTATAGAAGGGCTTAAAGACTATGTGGTGATTCATACAAAGCAGCAAAAGCTGATCACGGCAATGAATTTAAAAACCATTCATCAGAAAATATCCGGTGAAACCTTTATCAGAGTAAGTAAATCCTACGTGGTGAATATGAATTTTATAGATTCATTTGACAATCATAATATATACATCGAAGACTCCGAAATTCCTCTTGGAGAAGTATACAGAGCCGAGTTCTTTACAAAATTTGCCGGAGGACTTCTTAACTCAGATTGATTTATGAGTAATAGGTAATGAGTAATAATAAATATCACTCAAGCAATCAAAAAATCTGTGTAATCAGTGGGAGAGAAATACAATATTATGATTCAATAGAAACGAGCTTTAGCTCGTTTCTATTGAATCAAATCTTTCAATGGCTTTAGCCAAAAATTAAAAATTACACTAATTTTTGTCCTACAAAACGAATCACAGAACCCGTTCCGTTGTGGAATAATCCTTCATTCAGCTCAATTTCTGTTTCTTCTAATTCAATAATGTCATAATCCGGAAAATCAGCTTTGATTTCTTCAATAGAGAATAATGATTCAATATCTTTTGGACCACCCACTTTTTCGTTCTTTGCAATATATTCAAGATGATTCTTACTGAAAGCTTCGAAAATAATAAAACCTCCTTTACGAAGATATTGATTCAGCATCTGATGAATAGAAGATTTGATAGCGCCCGGAAAATGAGCATAGATAAGAGCAATAGCATCAAACTGCTCTTTCTGATAATTCAAAGTAGAAAGTTCTCCTACCTGATAATCAATGGTCGTTTGTTGTTGCTCAGCCAGCTGTGACGCTTTACTTCTTCCATTAGCACTGATATCGAAAGCGGAAACCTGCCATCCCTGTGTGGCTGCGAAAACGGCATTTCGGCCTTCTCCTTCTGCAGGAAAAAGTATTTTTCCGGGAGTTAATCGGGAGAGTTGTTCTCTCAGATAATTGTTGGGTTCTGTTCCATACGCAAACTCTTCGCTGCTGTACCTTTCGTCCCATCTGTTGAGCCATGTATTGTCTGTCATAGTTATAAAGAATTTAAAATTTGAAAGAAGAATCAAAAATATTCTTCAATTGTATTAGTTGTATCAAAAGTAGAATATTTACTCAAGTTTTCCGATCCCTAAAAAACGTTTATTATAATAGATTTTTTGAATGACAGATCTGTTTAATAAAAATCTAAATACTATTCCGTACAATTAAAATTTGGAGTAATTTTGAAAAATGATGAATTTAAACCAGATTTTCACCAATCAACGTACAGGAAACAATCCACAGACAAAGGCTTCACGAACTGATTTTCAAAGAGATTTCGACAGAATTATCTTCTCTTCGGCCTTCAGAAGACTGCAGAATAAGACGCAGGTTTTTCCTCTTCCCGGAAGTGTTTTTGTACACAACAGACTTACGCATTCTTTGGAGGTATCATCCGTAGGAAGAAGTTTAGGAAGTATTATCGGTGAATTTATTGCTGAAGATTTTAAAAATGAACTTACTGAAGATTCAAAGAATTTTTATCTCTATAATTTAGGAAATGTAATTGCTGCAGCATGTTTGTGTCATGATGTGGGAAATCCTGCATTCGGACATTCTGGTGAAGATGCCATTGCAAGCTATTTTGAAAGAAATGAAAAAGATCTGAAATCAAAATTCAATGAAAAAGAGTGGGCGGATCTGGTAAATTTTGAAGGAAATGCAAACGCCATCAGAGTATTGGCGCAGCAGCAACAAGGGAAAGATGCAGGAGGTATTCAACTGACGTTCTCCACATTGGCAAGTATTGCAAAATACCCGTGTGAAGCGGTGGCAAAGAAAAAAGGAATTATTCACAGAAAGAAATTCGGGTTTTTCCAGAACGAAAAAGATATATTCCTGGAAATTGCCAAAGGAACCCAACTTATTTCTGAAAGTGAAGAACCTCATATTTTCAAAAGACATCCTTTTGTATGGCTGGTGGAAGCGGCTGACGATATTTGCTACAATATTATTGATATGGAAGATGCCCACAGATTGGGTATTGTTTCCACAGCAGACTGTAAAAACTTATTTTTCGAGCTGGTAAAATCGGAAACAGATGATGTTCAGAGAATTGAAAAAAAGCTAAGCTCTATCTCCAATGAAAATGAACAGATTTCTTATTTGAGAGCAAAAGTAATCAATGCATTAATCAATAAATCAATTGCGATGTACAAGCATAACTTTGAGACGATTCTTGAAGGAAATCTTGGCAACGGTTTACTTGATATTTATAAAAAAGAAAATAAAGCATTACAGGATATTGAAAGTTTCTCAGTAGAAAAAATTTACAATCATAAAGCGGTTGTTGAAATTGAAAATGCCGGGTATAATGTAATGTATGAATTGCTGGATCATTTTATTCCTTCCATTCTGAAGCCTGATGGTCAAAGAAAATCCTATGATGAAAAAGCTTTGAAATTAATTCCAAAGCAATTTATTTATAAGGACGGAACTGATTATCAGAAAGTGCTGGGAGTCATTGATTTCGTTTCCGGAATGACTGATAATTATGCTACCGATTTGTATAGAAAAATTAAAGGAATAGACATCGGAATGACGGTGTAAATTCTATTTATTGTAATAATTCAGAAGCCTCTTCTATTAATGATTTCATTAAAGTGGAGGCTTTTTTATGCTTTAAAAGGGGTGCAATCTGACCAGACCAGAAGAATACCAAATCATACTTTTGCTGTTCCAAAGCAGCTTTTCTCAATGCTCCCATAAAATGAGTCTGCAAAGGAAACGGCAATGTTTTGTCCGTTGCAGCCAATATATCTCTTGTGATTTTTGTAGTAATTCCACGGCCTAATCTACCTGTATACGCTCTGGAAAGCGCAGTAGATGCTGCATCAGAAAATAAAAACGCTTTGTGTATTGGTAATGCTCCAGATTCTTCAGTGGCCAGAAATGCAGTTCCGATCTGTACGGCATCAGCACCCAGTTTGAAAGCCCCCGCAATTCCACGGCCGTTGGCAATTCCTCCGGCAGCTACTACAGGAATTTTTACCCTATCCTTAATTAATTGAATCAAAGCAAAAGTTCCAGTTGTAGAAAGTTCTGCCTGATCCAGAAATGAAGGTCTGTGGCCGCCACTTTCGAAGCCGGAAGCTACAATTACATCCACTCCTGTTTTTTCCAGAGCAACTGCCTCATCCAGCGTTGTGGCATTTCCCAATACAACAGTGCCCTGCCGATGAAGATCTTCGATGATATTTTCATCAAGCAATCCGAACATAAAGCTGAAAACTTTAGGCTTTATATCAAAAACCATATCCAGCTGATTTTGAAATCTGGATTTAAAAGAGAGTGGTGGCGTAGGAATATCCGTTTGCAAAAGTTCAAAATAAGGTTTAAAAGCTTCAACCGCCTTTTGATATTGTTCTTTTGTGTGTTCTTCGTCAATAATATCATGATCGTTTACCCAGAGATTAAGGTTATAAGGTTTGTCCGTTTGGGATTGTATGGCTGTGTGAATGTCATAGATCTCCTGTGGTAACAAAGTATACGCTCCAAAACCTCCCAATCCTCCAAGGTTACTTACCGTGGTTGTTAGTTCAACGGTAGAAAGACCTCCGCCAAAAGGGCCTTGCAGGATGGGATATTCAATCCCTGATAATTCCGTAATCCTATTTTTATTCCACATGACTGTACTGATTTGAGTTAAAAATTTGAATTAAGGTTGCACATTGGTCAATGTCTTGTTAATGATTAGCCATTTTCCATCGATGTGATTGAAAGTTATGAAATTATAATAATTAAAATCATACATTTTGACGTTTAATTTTGCGACAGCAATTGAATTAATGATGTCAATTGAAATAATTTCAGCTTTAAATTCCTTTCCTGATTTTTCAGGACTTACACGGTTTCTTACTCCTTCAATATATTGTTCTGAAGTTTTGAAATAAGAAACTCCGTTGACGTCTCCGAAAAGTAAAACGCCTTTATAAAAAGCTTTTGCAAGAAGTTCTGTATTTCCTTCATAAATTCCTTTGAAATAACAATTCTCTATGACATTTCTTATTTCAGTTTCTGAGGTCTGATTGGTTTTCATATCCTTTACATTTTGTGCATAGCCACTCAACGGAAAGCTGAACAGCCATGCTATAATTAATGATAGTTTCATGATAAGTGATGTCCGGCTCCCATGCCTCCGTCCACATTGATGATGGCTCCGGAAATTAATTTGTTCTTAGCAATTGCATGGATCATTTGGGCAACTTCTTCCGGTTCACCAATACGATTGATCAGATGAATTCCTGCATTATGATCAAGGTCTGCACCATGCATCGGCGTTCTGATTAAACCCGGAGCAACTGTATTGACTCTTATATTGTCTTTTCCAAATTCTGCAGCCAGCTGTAAAGTCAGCGCATGAATGGCTCCTTTGCTCGAAATAGGTGCTGTAGAAGGAGACTCTGCAATCGCATGATATACCAATGGTGTTCCTACATTGATCACTACACCATCTTTTTGTTTGATCATATGAGGAATGACAGCTTGCGTTGTGAAGAATGTTCCTTTTAAGTTTGTTGTTAAAAAACGATCCAGATAGTCTTCAGTAACGTCTAAAAATGGTTTGTTCTCGTAGATTCCGGCATTATTGATAAGGACATCAATTGATCCAAATCTTTCCAAAGCAGTTTGAGCCAGCGCTTCACCCGTTGCCTTGTCTGAAACATTTCCGGCAACCATCGCCAGATTTTCTCCAGCTCCCAATTCGTGATACACTTCCTCCAGTTTGGATGCTGTTTGTGAATTGATGATGACATGATCACCTCTGTCTAAGAAATAACGGGCAGTTTCCAATCCTATTCCTGAAGATGCTCCTGTTATGATTACGGTTTGCTTTTCCATTGCTGATTTATTTTTTTTCTGTTGAAAATCCCTGTTCTTTTAACACTGAAACCTGTTCTCCGGCATATCCCCAGTTATCATCTTCAATTTCGTTGATGACAATATGAGTTAAATGAGGATCTTTATTCAAAACTGAAGTTACAGCTTCACTGATTTTTCTGATTAATTGTTGTTTTGTTTCGCGGTTAAGATCTTCGCGAAGCACATCTACTTTGATGAATGGCATGATGGTAAATTTTTAAGGTTATTTGAATTAATAAGCTTCCGCAACAAGATGAATATTTAAATCAAAATTGTTGTAGATCAATGTATCACCAAGGTTGGTGAAGAAATTAGAAGACCTGAATTTGATATTGAACTTCGTTCTGTCAACTACGATTTTGGTTTTAAGAATAGCTGTATTGTCCGCTTTTACAATCTCAAGGCTGGTGTCGATAGGATGCGTAATTCCTTTTATGGTAAGATCTCCTTTTACATAATAAAGATTTTCATCACCGGGTTCTGCATGAGTGATCTCGAAATGAGCTTCGGGAAACTGTTCAGAATTAAAGAAATCATCAGAAGCCAGATGATGGGCAAATTGAGTATTCGTTTCTGTGTCATCAATATCAAGGATTTTGATACTTCGGGTATCTATTGTGAATTTTCCTGATAAAGATTTTTCCTCTCCTAATGTAAAGCTTCCTTCTTTTACACCAATAGTTCCATTGTGAGCGCCGGTTACTTTTCTTCCGATCCACTCGATGGTGCTATTTTCTTTATTGACTTTAAAATTTTTTGTGTCCATTTTTATTGGGTTTAAATATTGACACAAAGTTCAGCCGATCGGAAGAAAGACTTACGTGATGTACCTCACAAAATAGAAGGGATTTTAAAGAGGTAAATTATTGATGAAGTCTGCTCAACGTTTCTCTGGTCACTCCCAAATAAGAGGCAATCAGGTGTTTCGGAACCAGATTGTACAGCTGCGGGTACATGGATAGAAGTTCTTCATACCTGAATTTGGCATCATTATTCATAAAAGAAAGCAGACGTTTCTGCGCAGCAACGTATCCTTTGTTGGTTCTCCATCTGAAAAAATGTTCCACCTCATGAATTTCATTACATATCTTTTCCCTGTCTTCATTGGAAATAGACAGGATGGTGGCATTTGTAATACAGTCTACATTGATAGTAGCCCTTGTTTTGCTGTAAAGCGCATCAAAATCGGTCACCCACCACGTAGGCATCGCAAACTGGAGAATAAACATTTTCATACTGTCGTTAAGATAGAAAGCTTTCAGGCAACCCTCAATAACAAAATATTCATGGTTCACAAAATCACCTTCTGAGATCAGGCTTTGCCCTTTCTTTAAACTCATCAGATTAAAATGCCCAAAAACATAATCCAGCTGCTCTTCCGTAAGAGAAGTGAATTTGGAGATATGATCTTTTAATATTTCTTTAGAATCGGTCATGGTTTGTAATGAATATTCAAAAGTAAGAGTTTTTAAGAATAATTTTAATTTTAAAAAATAATTTAGCCGTTGCAGCACTGATTTTCTGTGGATTATATTTCCGGTTTTACATTTATTTTTCCTATATTTAAGCAAGCACGAACAACAATGTTTTTAACAAAACAGGATTTGTGACGACATATTAAAAAAATTAAAACTATGGGTATATATTTAGCGCCCGTTATTTTCTTCGGGCTTATTATTTTATTCGCTTCGTTTTTTGTGGTTAAGCAGGAAACAGCGGCTATTATTGAGCGCTTTGGGAAATTTCGGGCTGTAAAACATTCTGGTCTTCATCTTAAGTTGCCAATTATAGATCAGATTGCAAAAAGACTGAATTTGAGAATTCAGCAGCTGGATGTAATGATTGATACGAAAACATTGGACAACGTTTTCATCAAAATGAAAATTTCCGTTCAGTATCAGGTGATTAGAGAGCAGGTTGGAGATGCTTATTATCGTTTGGAAAATCCTGAAAATCAAATTACTTCATTTGTTTTTGATGTGGTAAGAGCAGAAGTTCCAAAGCTGAAGCTGGATGATGTATTTGTAAGAAAAGATGATGTGGCAATTGCTGTAAAAGGTGAGCTTCAGGAAGCTATGAATAGTTATGGTTATGATATTATCAAAGCTTTGGTAACAGATATTGATCCGGATGAGCAGGTAAAACATGCCATGAACAGAATTAATGCTGCAGAAAGAGAAAAAACTGCTGCAGAATATGAATCCGAAGCACAAAGAATCCGTATTGTAGCCGTTGCAAAAGCAGAAGCAGAATCTAAAAAATTGCAAGGACAGGGGATTGCAGATCAAAGAAGAGAAATTGCAAAAGGGCTTGAAGAATCTGTAAGAATGCTGAACAATGTGGATATCAATTCTCACGAAGCATCAGCACTTATTGTAGTGACCCAGCATTATGATACTTTACATTCGGTAGGAGCGAGCAGCAGAAGTAATCTTGTACTTCTTCCCAATTCGCCTACTGCTGCGAGCGGAATGTTGAATGATCTTGTAGTCGCGATGACAACAGCAAACACGGTAGGAGAGGCTACAAAAGGGAAATATCCTGATCCTCCTCAAAAAGAAGCTGGATTTTAAGAATTAAAAATTGGATTTAAATAAAATAAAAAGAGCTCCTGAAATTTCAGGAGCTCTTTTTATTATTTCTTCGTTTTAGAAACTTGTTCAATCAGTGTATATTTGATGGAAGAGGCATCAGCCGGTGGATTAGCGATTTTTTCTGTTTTTACTTTTAAAACATATTCGTAGCCCGGTTCATAGGTGAATCCTTCAATGCTGCTGTAGAAATTCGTCCATTCTGCAGAAACGCTTTCTTTTACCTGCATACATTTCATGCGGCCTGCTCCAGCAGAACAGTCTACAGTTTGTGGCCCTACGATAATTGTTTTTTCATTGGCTGCCAGTTCTTTCTTTTTTGTTTTAGAAACCTGTTTTACCAGTGTATATTTTATGGAAGAAGCATCAGCCGGAGGATTGGCAATTTTTTCTGTTTTTACCTTTAAAACATATTCATACCCCGGTTCATAAGTAAATCCTTCGATATTGCTGTAAAAATTCGTCCAGTTTCCGGAAACGTTTTCTTTTACCTGCAGACATTTCATAGGAGCTACTCCTGTACAATCTACTGTCTGTGGTCCTACGATGAATGTTTTTTCATCACCTGCGGATGCATTGGCTGTGGTTGTACATTGCGTCATTGCGAATAATGCTAATGCGAGTGCTGCCCCTTTTAGAATTGTTGCTATACTTTTCATAAAACTTGATTTTTTCCCATACCTCGCAATTACCATGCCGAAATTGGTCAGATGAATTTGTAGTACTTCTGCTATTGCTTTTTATTTTTTTAATCATTTAATTTGAATTTATTAAAAACCAACCACAAAACATAATTCTTATAATAAATATGGAAAATCAAATGCAAGTTGAAAATTACAGGATTCAAAAACCTGAAATGTGGGCAGGAAATATCGGAGATGAAGAAATAAAAAACCTGATCAAAGATTCCGAATTTGCCAAAAGACAAATAGATGAAGGCCGTGATTACTGCTACTTTTTAGACAAAAAATACTATACAAGCAACACCGAAAACAGTGAATATGTCTGCATGGCATATACGCTGAACGAACCCGGAAACCTGGAAAGAGCTTCTGTTTCTGATGTCATTGTAGAGGAAAATGAAGTCTATCAGATTCATAGGATCAGTGTTTTGAGAGATGGAGTGCTGATTGATAAAATTCCAGATACTAAGATTAAAGTTCTCGACAGCGAAAACCAAAGCAGCGGAGGTGTTTTGAGCAGCAATAAGAAAATCAATATTACGATTAAAGATCTCAGACTGTATGATGTTCTGATTTTGGAAGATTCAAGAATAAAAGAGTTTACAGACCGTGATTTTTTAAGAAAGGAATTCTCAAAATATGTTTGGGTAAGTCCGGATAATTATTGGGCTTATGGAAATTTTAAATTCACTTTTATCAATGAGCGAGACCAGACTATTGCTTACAAAAAGACGTTTTTCAGAGATGAACAGGGCAATGTTCTTGAGCCCGAAATTAATCATCTTAAAAAAGGAGAACAGTTCGTGATTGAAGAACAGAATTATATCAATCCTGTAGATTCCGGACGTGAAATTTTCCCTTATATAGATTTTGCTACAGAAAGTAACTGGAAAGACCTTTCCAATTACATCGTACCTCTCTATGATGAGATTTTCAATAAATCTTCTTTACAGGATTTCGCTCCGAATCTGATTGAAAAACTGGATGCTATTGCGGATCAGGATGAAAAACTTCAGTTTGCGATAGAATATGTTCAGAATCACATTTACTATATCTTCAATGCTGATGAAATGAACGGACATAAGCCGCAGGAACCGTCAGTAACCTATGAAAACAAGCAGGGAGACTGTAAGGCAAAATCAGTTTTATTAAAAGTAATCCTTGATTATATAGGAGTAGATGCTTCTGTAGTGCTGGTTAATTTTAATACAGATTATTATATTAAATACTATCTGCCCTCATTGCTGAATTTCAACCACGTTGTGGTAAAAGTAAATTATAAAGGGGGAGAATATTTCATTGATGCTACCATCCGTGATGAATTCGGGCTCATAGAAAATAGAGGATTTATCTATTTTATGCATTATCTGGAAGTGAAAAAAGACCAGGAACTTCAGGTAAGAAAATCTTATAAATACCCTTATTTCTGTATTGATGAGAAAGTAGACTTGAATGCTCAGGGCAATACAGGAAAGCTTATTTTGTCAACTACTTACAAAGGAAACAGGGCCAATGCTATGCGTAGGTATTTTAAAAGTACGAACAAAAGAGAAATCATAGACAGTTGGAATAGTTTCCTTTTCTATGCCCTTAATTATTCAGGTGACCGAAATGGAACGGATGTCCGAAACGTATTCAAAGATGCTGCAATTGATATAGTAAGCGATGATAAAAGATTAAACGAAGTGAAGATTCAATATACCGCTATTGTTGAGAATCCTTATTTTGTGGATCCACAGAAAAACCGTTTTCTGATGTACTTTGACCGAAATGTTATAAAGGCAAGTGCAAGAGATTTCATTCATAAAGACTTACCATTCTGGCATAATTTCGACAGTGAGAAATATGAAATTAACCTGCATACGGATCAGAAAATTGATACTGAAGAAAAATATACCATTCAGGAGAGCACCATAGCCAATCCATATTTTGACTATAAAAGCCGTAAAAAAATAAATAAAAATGGGGCAAGTGTGTCTATTGAATACAATCCTTTGGTGAATCTTGAAATTCCGCAAAGTGAGTTTGAACAGTTCAGAACAGATCATCATACCGTTGCAGACAGTAATTTCGGACTTGGAATTGATATCATTGAACCAGGATTGATGAATATGCTTAAATTCAGTTTTAAGAAAAAATTTAAATAGAACCTGGGTTTTAAATTTAAGGTTTAGAGTTTCGGCGGACGGCTTCGCCGCCCGCCGAAACTCTTTATTCTAATAATGATTCGTTTACCAACAGAAATAATGGTAAACTGTAAAATTTTTGATGTATGAATTATGTAACGGTAATCTATCTTCTGAATATTGTTTTGTATGCCATGTATTTCTTTGGAAAAACCGGCAGTGAGGTTGCAATGTCCAGCCTGGATTATATTGTTTCCGGAATATTATCCCTGTTTCTCATCTTTGCAGGCTATCTGAATGCAAAAAAAGGAATGATCTACAGAACGGTTCTATGGGTGTTTTTTGTGAATGTGTTTTTATTTGCTTGTTCCGGTTTGTTTGATCAGTTTGGAAGTGATTTCAATATCCTTTCTACAAACAATAGTGATAGCCTTCTTTTTTCATTGGCACTTATTATTTATAATGGATCCCTTTTTCCTTTAACGGTTATTCTTGACGGATCAGGCCTGGCATTGATAGTTCCAGTAATATTATCATTTATGCTACCTTCATTGGGATATCTGGGAGGGAAAAAACTTCATTCGGACAAGTAAAATCCCACTGGGTTATAGTCATTGCGAGCCGAAGGTGAAGCAATCTCAATCGAAAAGTAAAGGTTGGAAAACGTAAAGGCGCAAGTATGATTACAGGGAAAGCTTTTAAGACGCAAAAATTTTATCGGAGATAAAATTTCAACACTCCGTTTGTCATTCCGAGCAAAGCAAGGAATCTAAACTTTAAACTACAAGAAAAATAATAACATACAACTTGCCGAAAATCTCACATTGAGCGAAGTCGAAATGTTCTTGCGCCTTAAAATATACCCAATAAATGATGTTCTTACGCCTTTTTGATTATTCAACAAAAAGATGAAACGTTCATTTAGAGTATGTAAAGGCGTAAGTATTATTACAAGGAAAACTTTTTGAAAAAAAAAGTCGAGAAAAGTCCTAACACTATTCCTGTTTCTGAGGCTGATTATTAGATGTAAAGAATTTCTGTTTACCAATAAGCAATTCAAAAAACAGTCTGAAATCTGAAATCAGAGACCATAGAGGGTATTTAAAAGTAGCCGGTTTATTTCTCTCAATCACTGCATGACTGAACCAGGCAAATCCGTAGCCTACAATTGGAATATACCATAAAAATCTCTCTTTTCCGGAGCTGATGACATACCATATAACGAAAAATACGAGAAAAGTTCCGATAAAATGAAATATACGGGTTCCTGTTTTACTGTGTTCTGTAAGATAAAACTGATAAAACTCTTTGTATGTTTTGATTCTTTCGGCCATGGTGATCTAGTTTATTGATTTTATTGAAGTTAAAGCAATAATTCTGCCGATTTTTATGATTGGGCTAAAAAGCAAAAAGACAAAACAACAAATCAGTTTCTCCATCAGGTTTAACCTCTTTGCTATTTTGCCTTTCTGCAATTTTGTTTAGTGCTTATTTAGCTGTTCTTTAATTCTTTTCCCAACTTACTGTTTTTGTATCCGTAGCAGAAGTAAATTACCATTCCAATCAGGAACCACATTCCGAACCAGAACCAGTTCTCATGACTCATTCCTGTAAGAAGATATAAACATGAGCTTAATCCAACCAGTGGAATCAATGATAAGTTCTTTATAAAAGTGACTATACATAAGATCAGATTGATGATAATGTAGAAGAAAATAGAAGCTCTGAATTCTCCTTCTTTAGGATCTGACCAGTTCATCAGATTGTTAAAAAACTCTGGCTGCAATTTGTAGAAAACCAACAAACTGCCTATAAAAACCACAGGGAAAATGATTTTACCATTCACATAAGGAAGATGAAATCTGCCCTTAATCTTTTCTTTAGCCGGAAGCATAAGCACTCCGGCACATACCAATACAAAAGCAAAAATAGTTCCGATACTTGTAAAATCAAGGATAAATGTTTTATCTGTAAACAGAATAGGAATACCTACTACAATCCCTGTTACAATGGTTGCATAAGAAGGTGTTTTGTATTTAGGATGTACCTTTTGAAACCTTGCAGGCATCAGTCCGTCGCGGCTCATTGCATACCAGATTCTCGGTTGTCCCATCTGGAAAACCAATAGTACAGTAGTAATGGCAACGATTGCAACGAAGGAAACTACAAGCTCCATCCAGGCTACATTGGCATTCGTTTTTTCAAAAATGAATGAAAGAGGATCTCCCACACCATCGAATTTCTTGTAATCTACCATTCCTGTTAACACTAATGTCAAAGCGATATAGATCACAGTACACAATACAAGGGAAATGATCATTCCTTTTGGTAGGGTTTTCTGCGGATCTTTAGTCTCTTCAGAAAGTACACTTAAGGCATCAAATCCGATATAGGCAAAGAATACTCCGGATACGGCACTCATTACTCCAGCAAAACCATTTGGCATGAAGGATGGTGTTCCTGTTGTAGGACTTACGGGAGTCCAGTTTTCAGTATTGATATAAGCGAAACCAACCAGAATCACTAATAGAATTACTCCAAGCTTTAGGATAACCAGAGAGTTATTGAAATTTTTACTTTCTTTTACACCTACATAGCAAAGCCATGTAATCAAACCGTTGATAACCAGTGCCGGAATATCTACAATGAATTTCAAACTTCCGATTAACGGAGCTGTTTTCCAGGCATTTAATAATTCTTTATTTTCAGAACCATATTGAACGGCTTTTCTTGCTTCGGTATAGCTGCAGGTAAGATAATCAGGAATATGCATTCCGAGACGTCCTAAGAAGCTCGTGAAATAATCTGACCAGGAAAAGGCGACATAGATATTCCCGAAAGAATATTCCATGATCAGAGCCCAGCCGATTACCCATGCAATCAATTCTCCAAAACTGGCATAAGCATAGGTGTAGGCAGAACCTGCGGTAGGAATTCTGCTGGCAAATTCAGCATAGCATAAAGCGGTAAAACCACAGGCAAAACCGCAAATCAAATATAGAAGGATTACACCGGGACCACCTCTGAAAACGGCTTCTCCTAAACTGCTGAAACTTCCAGCTCCTATAATGGCCGCTATACCAAAAAATACAATGTCCCATACACCTAAGACTCTTAAAAGTCCCGTTGAAGTATCTGTATCTGAATAGATTTTTCTTCTAAAAAGTTGACTCATTCAATAACTATATTTGATTTGAAAAAAAGCAAATGTAATGATTTTTTATTTTGATGTTAACAGTTGTTAAGAACATTTGGGTAAAAATGCTCAAACAAAAGACTTTACTCCTTATAAACAGGGATTTCCACGTAGCTGTCGTTGTACCATTTTATCTCCAGAGGTTCGTTGGCATCCTTTATCGTTTCATCACTTACATCTTTCCCAGAACCATAATTGACCTGCCAGCTTTTACTATTATTAACTCCAACCAATAATACCAGTTTGCTTCCCTTTTCTATTTTTTTACTCATAAACAATGAATTTTTGATAGGGATCTGCTCCTTTTGCTCAGGCTTAAGAAGTTGGCGTTTGGAATTGTCTTTTGCAAAACTTGCCCTTGTAAGGTGTGTAGATAGTAAGAACGTTTTACCATCGGGCTGTACCTGATATAATGAAGTACGAGGATCAAAATCTTTCTTATTAATGGAAACGTTGAATACTCCGGATAAATTTCCGCTTAGTATAATATCTCTGTTCAAAACTTCACTTTCAAAATAAACGGAGTTGGTTACATATACACTATCCTGTTTGCTTACTTTATGATAAAGATACTTCGGATTTCTGTCTTTGAAGTCAATGGTCTGTTGAGTAAATTGCTCAGTTTTGGGTTTCTCAAAAACCGAAGAGCCGTTTTTACGATCCTGAAGATAAAATTTAAGTGTAGACGAGTGCATTTTATCAAGAGTAGGAACATGTTTCCATGTATTGCTGCTCATAATCTGGAAATTGACTTTATCCTTTAGAAGTTCCGGTTTTTTTCCATCTTTCAGAATATAATCGAACCATGAAAAAGCAAGTTCATCAATACTTATTCTGGCTACAGGATCTATGAGGGTGCTCCCAGTACCATAGACATAATTATATCCATAACTTTGAGCTCCTGCGTGATCATAAGGCCCTATTACCAAATAATGGTTAGGATTTTTGTTGTTTTGATGATGTTGTTTATAATAATACATTGCTCCGATCTGGTCTGCATCATAATAACCGGTAGTCGTTAAAACCGGAATGTTTATTTTAGCAAAATCCTTTTTATAAGGAACCATTTTCTGCCAGTATTGATCATAACCAGGGTGATCAAGCCATCTTTGGAAAATTTTATTAGGCTTTCCGCTAAGGGAATCCAGAGCTCTGAATGACCTGCCACTTTTATACCATGCAGTATTGATAGAATCCCATTTTGGATAATTGGTGAAGGTTGCTTCGTCGGTCAGCTTATTATTAGTAACATAGCGGATCCACTGCATCATATAGCTCATGAATACATTGTTTTGAGCAGGATAATCTATCCCTATTCCTACAGATACCTGAGGTACAATGGTCTTTAATGCCGGGTGTAGTTTTTTGACCGCTGCCCATTGGCTGAATCCTAGATAACTTCCGCCTATCATTCCTACTTTACCATTGCTCCACGGCTGTTTGCTTACCCAGTCTATGACTTCATAAAGATCTTGTGCTTCATCTTCAAATGGATTATTGGGGTCATTACTGTCTCTTTTTCCACGGGTGTTAACTACAGCTCCTACATAATTGTAGACGGCTGCTCTTTTCCCCATTCCTGCATCTACAAGCTCTCCGGCATAAATATTATTGGTAAGAATAACGGGCAGGGGAGATGTGTTTTCTTTTTTTCGTACAATAGTAATCGTAAGTTTTGTTCCGTTTTTTAAGGTAATGTTTTTAGTTTCGATGATGAATTTTTCCTGCTCTCTTACTTTGAAAAGCTGCATAACCTGAGGCTTGATACTGGAATAGGTCTTATAATTGACATAATTTTTGCATAAAGCCAAAGCGGAAGCATAATCTATAGTGTCCTTATCTTTTTGCTTGTCAAGTGCTGTTTTCAGAGATTTTTTATATTCCCTTACATCACCATCCAGAATGGTCCCTATTTTGGCAGTCAGTGGATCTGAGAAACTTTTATATTTTGTTGTAAATGCTGTTTGAAGGGCATTGGAAAAAGAAGTTTTTTTATCTTTTTCCGTCAGTTTGGCCATGCTGTAGATTTCGTAAGCAAGAGATTTGTTCCCTGCCATATTATGATCTGCATATTCTTTACGATAATCATTTAAGCTTGCAATAGAATTTTTGTAATCTTTTGCGGCGAGCTGTAAACGAAACAGGTTGTCTAAAAATGTGACGGTAGATTTCGGTTTGTTTTTAGGAGACTGATGTTCAGTAATCACCTTTAGAGCGAGTTCCGGAATTTGTTTTTCCAAAATTACAGAATCTGTTGTTGCTGTTTTCGGAAAGTAAAACTTCTGAGCCTGCATTAGATTAACAAAAACTAATGCTACGAGTATTTTAAATTTCATTAAGGGTGTGTTTTGAGCTGCTGATGAAAAAGTATCACATCAGAATGTGTTGTTGATCATTCATTACTCGGTTGGTTATTTTTAGCCGACTAAATTAAGAATTTTTATCATTAAAGAATGAAATAATCTCATTGCTGTTTTTATCGTGTGAAGCCTGCTGAAACTAGCTTAAACAGAAGGTTTTAGTCTTTGTAAACAGGAATTTCCACGTAGCTGTCATTATACCATTTTATTTCCAGAGGTTCCCCGGAATCCTTTATGGTTTCATCACTTACATCCTTACCAGAACCATAATTGATCTGCCAGTTAGGATTTTTATTAACCCCTACCAATAAAAGCAGTTTACTTCCCTTCTCTATTTTTTTACTCATAACATACGAATTGTTAATCGGAATTTGTTCCAGTTTATTAGGTTGGAGAAGCTGTCGTTTTTCATTGTTTTTCGCATAACTGGCTCTTACAATATGAGTAGATAGAAGAGAAGATTTTCCATCCGGTTGAATCTGGTACAAATAAGTATCTGTATCAAAATCCTTTTTATTAATGGAAACATTGAAAATCCCAGATAGATTTCCACTGATGATTATATCCTTGTCTAGCACCTCACTTTCAAAAGCAACAGAATTGGTCATTTTTATACTGTCTTTTTTGCTGACTTTGTAGTAAATATCTTTCTGATCTCTGTTTTTTAAATCTACGATTTGAGTTGTAAAATTTTTAGTTTGAGGTTGATTAAATACAGACGATGCGTTTTTCTTGTCCTGAAGGTAAAATTTCAGGGTAGAAGTATGCATTTTGTCAAGATCAGCTACATGTTTCCAGGTATTGGTGTTCATTACCTGAAAATTGATTCTGTCTTTTAAAATTTCCGGTTTTTTGCCTCCTTTAAGAATATAATCAAACCATGAGAAAGCAAGGTCATCAATACTTATTCTCGCCACAGGATCAATAGGATTTCCATTCACGTAAGTAAATCCGAAACTTTGTGCTCCTCCATGATTATAAGGGCCTATTACCAGATAATGGTTTGCATTTTTATTGTACAAATGATGTTGTTTAAAATAATACAGCGCACCAATCTGATCATCCTCATAATAACCTGTCGTTGTCAGGATAGGAATGTTGATTTTAGAAAAATCCTCTTTGTATGGGACCATTTTCTGCCAGTATTGATCATATCCCGGATGATCCAGCCATCGCTGGAATATTTTGCTAGGCTTCCCACTTATTGTATCCAACGATCTGAATGCCTTTCCACTTTTATACCATTTTGAGTAAATAGAATCCCATTTTACAGCATTGGCAAAATCTGCTTCATCAGTAAGCTTGTTATTGGTCACATACTGTATCCACTGCAGCATATAACTCATGAAGATGTTATTCTGAGCAGGATAATCAATCCCGATGCCTACTGCAACCTGAGGAACGATGGTTTTTAATGCCGGGTGCAGTTTTTTTACGGCTGCCCATTGGCTGAAACCTAGATAGCTTCCACCGATCATTCCCACTTTTCCATCACACCAAGGCTGTTTGCTTACCCAGTCGATTACTTCATAAATATCTTCCGATTCATGTTCAAAAGGATTATTTACATTGTTACTGTTTCTTTTGCCACGGGTATTAACAACAGCTCCTACATAATTATAAACAGCTGCTCTTTTTCCGAAGAATTCATCAAATGAACCTGCATAAATATTGCTGGTAAGAATAACAGGAAGTGGGGACGTATTCTCCTTTTTCCGAACAATAGTGATCGTTAAGGTAGCTCCGTTTTTTATGGTAAGATCTTTGGTTTCAATAATGAATCTTTCCTTGTCTTTTGAAGTCAGAAGCTGCATCACCTGAGGTTTTATACCGGAATAGGTTTTATAACTTAAATAGCTTTTGCATAGAGCAAGAGCTGTTCTGTAATCAATACTGTCTTTGTCTTTTTGTTTGTCAAGTATTTTTTTCAGCTGCTTTCTGGATTCTTTTACATCTCCATCCAGAGCTAGCCTAAGTCTGGGAATCAATTTTTCCGGAAGACTTTCATATTTTTGATTAAACACTTTCTGAAGTGCATTGGAAAATGAAGTGTTGCTTTCTTTTTGTACCATTTTCGAAAGGCTGTACAGTTCAAATCCAATATATCTGTACCCTCCCATGTTGTTATCAGCGAATAGATTACGATTTTCAGAAAGAGAAACCAGTGAATTTTTATAATCCTGAGCTACCATCTGCAAACGGAAAAGATTGTCCATAAGGTCAACTGTGTTTTCCGGTTTGTACTTTGCTGACTGAAGGTGAGGAATCACTTGCAGAGCAAGGTTAGGGATCTGTTTTTCCATTATAACAGAGTCAGTTACAGCTGTCTTTGGAAAGTAAAATTTTTGTGCCTGCAGGAGGTTTACAAAAATTAATGCTAAAAGAATCTTAAATTTCATGGAATGGTGTGTTTATGGTATGTTTTTAGCTGTTGTTGAAAAAGTATCCAATTTAAATACGTTTTTGATAACGGTTAATTAAAATTGTTTACATTTTATTAGACGAAAGTAGTAAATTTTATCATTGTATAGTGAGAAAATTTTCATGGTTATGAAATAAGAATTAACATCCATTAACGGTGTTAAAACTTGCTTAAACAATAAGTTTTTAATATTTTCGTTAACTTATTTAGACTAATTTTCTTATATCAAGAAGAATGAAATCAAAAAAAATACTTTTAGCGGCTGCAGTAATTTATTTCGGAATCTCCGATGCGCAACAGTCCCAATATTTTACCCAGAAAGAAAATTACAGGTTCAATCTAGCCGAAAATCTTTATCAGACTAAAATTTACAACGCTTCACAATACGAATACGCAAGACAATACTTCTACAATCAGAATTTGTCCCGTTCGAAGAAGGAAGCAGCGCAGTTTTTTGATAATGTGATTGGTGTGATTCTTCAGAAAAATCATGCTGAAGAAGGGTTAACGGCTTTCATGAAAGAATATCCTAATTCTGCTTATTTTGCCCAGGCTAATCTTCCTCTGGCAGATTACTATTTGGCAAAAAAAGATTTTGACAAAGCGCTGGAAACCTTGAAAAAGGTGAACCAGTATCAGCTTTCGAAAGAGGAGAATACCCAGTATATTTTGAAGCTTGGATATGCAAAATTCATGACGGGTGACTCCAAAGGAGCTGTTGATGCACTGGAAGAAGCCTATAAAACAGCAGATCAGTCTCAAAAAGGAGATATTGCTTATATGCTTGGGCATTTATATTATAGCAACAGGCAGAATGATAAAGCTTTCCAGTATTTTGATTCAATAAAAGATCAGGATAAATTCTCAAAGCTGGTACGTCCTTATTATGTACAGATGTATTATAACGATAAGAACTATGATCAGGCAATTACGGAAGGAAATGCTCTGTTAAAAGAAAATATTTCAGATTCTTATAAGGCAGAAGTTCATAAGATCATTGGTGAAAGTTATTTCATGAAGAATGATTACAGTTCTGCTTACCCACATTTAAAAGATTATCTGAGTGTACAGCAAAATCCATCTGAAAATGATTTGTATGAGATGGGATTTGTAGCTGCCCAACTTAAAAAATATGATGAAGCGGTTTCTTATTACAATCAGCTTCTGAACAGCAATTCTGCTTTAGCACAAAATGCTTACTATCAGTTAGGAAATGCTTATCTGGCAGTAGATAAAAAGCAGGAAGCACTTTCTGCATTCCGTTCTTCTTATCAAATGGATTATGATGCGAAAGTGAAAAAACTGGCTCATGAGCAGTACGCTAAATTAAGTTACGATATCGGTAACCCGTTTGAAAGCCCTTCGGCGGTGATTCAAAGTTATATCAACGAAAATCAGAATGGTGCCAATGCCACAGAAATGAGATCATTATTGGTGAAATCTTATCTGTATTCCGGAAACTATAAAGAAACTTTGAATGCGATTGATAGATTACAGAGTTCTACTCCTGACATCAACAAAGTAGACCAAGAGGTTTCTTATTTATTAGGGACTGAAGAGTTCAACAAAGGAAATTATGATGAAGCTGAGAAATATTTCTTAAGAAGTCTTGGCTTTAATATCAATAAAGAATTCAACAGCAGAGCTTTATACTGGCTGGCACAGGTGTATTACCAAAAAGGAAATTATCCGTCTGCCATTGTTCGTTATGAAAAGCTTCTTAATGAAAACTTCCCTGAAAAACAGCAGCTTCCGTATGATTTAGGATATGCTTATTTTAAATCCAAGAAATTTGATCAGGCTGCTACTTACTTCAAACAATATCTTACCAATCCGAAACCGGAATTTAAAAATGATGCAGAACTTCGTCTTGCAGATATTCATTATGCCAACAATGATCTGAACGAAGCGATTGCTATTTATGATAAAAATGAAGATGCTACGGATTATACCTTGTACCAAAAAGCGATGGCTTTAGGATTCAAAGGAGATACACAGGCGAAGATTACCAACCTTAAAAATCTTTTATCAAAATATCCGGATTCCGAATATTATGATGATGCTCAATACGAAATAGGAACAGCATATGCAGCTCAGGATGATTTTGCGAACTCCAATGATTATTTTGGAAAAGTAATTAAAGGATCTTCCGACAAAGATCTTATTGCGAATGCTTCTATCTACAGAGCACAGAACTATATCGATCAGAATCAGAATGATAAAGCGCTTTCTGAACTGAAATCTCTGGGTGAGCAGTATAAAAATACAGCCTATGCTCAGAAAGTAGTTCAGGCCGCAAAACCTATCTTCACGAAAAACGGAGATGTTTCGGGATATGAAAGTTTCGCAAGAAATATTGGTGTGAATGTAGATACTGCTGAAATAGATGAAATTAACCTTTCAACTGCTAAACAGTTCTTCGCGAAGAAAGATTATAAGAATGCAATTTCTTACTACGAAAAGTATCTTACGCAGAACCCAACAGGTGAAGGATTGTACCAGGCGAAGTATGAATTGGGAGAAAGTTACTATCAGACTAATAATTCAACTAAAGCTTTACTTGTGCTTCAGGAAGTTTCTGGAATTCAGAACGATTACCAGGGTGATGCAGAAACTCGTTTAGCTCAAATATTTATTGCACAAGGGAATACAGCAGAAGCTAAAAAGTACCTTGAAGGCATTAAGAATTCTTCAGACATTGGTATTAAGAATTATGCGAATGTGGAGCTGATGAAGTTGTACGCACAAGAAAATAATTTCTCTGAAGCTGAAAAATTAGCCAATGCAGTAATTGCTAATTCTAAAAACTCAGCAGCCGTTATTGAAACAGCAAAAGTGATTAAAGCAAGAAGTCTGATGAATTCAGGAAAGGATAAAGAGGCACAGTCTGCTTATGTTTCCCTTGAAAAATCATCCAATACTTCAGTAGCTGCGGAAGCTTTGTATGCTAAAGCGTATTATCAGAACAAAGGAAAAGCTTTCAAATCTTCTAACGAAACGATCTTTAAGCTTGCCAATAACTATGCATCTGAAGAATTCTGGGGAGCAAAAGCGTTGGTATTGATGGCGAAAAACTATATCGGTCTGAAAGATAACTACCAGGCAAGTTATACCTGTGATCAGATCATTGCGAACTACAAAGATTTCCCTGAAATCGTAGCTGAAGCTAAAGAAGTTAAAAAGCAGATTAAGAAATAGGAAATGAAGGTGTTTAAAATTGCCATATATTCTTTTTTAATTTCCGGTTCTCTCTGGAGCTGCATTCCTTCGTACAGTGCCTATCCAAAAGAATATAACCATGCAAAAGCTGATTTCAAAAAGCAAAAGGTTTTTGTGGTAAATAAGGATCTTGAAAAAGAATTTAAAATTTTAAAACACTCCAATATTTATGAAATTGTAGAAGACAGTACTTATGCAGCAAAAATAACTCTGCATCCCATGATGACGCGTACTCCTCCTTGCGGAAATCCAATGATTGGAAGTATGCTTACAGTTGGTCTATTGCCTTCGGGATTTCCGTATGATATTTCTTACAGCTATGATGTAGCAGAGAACAGTACAACGAAAAATTATCAATACAAATTACAAGTTTATCAAAGCCTTTGGCTGTTTAATATATTCAGACTAGGGAGAACTTTTTCAAAACAGTCAGGGAAAGCTTTATTAGGCAATTATATTGCTTCCAATAAATAAAAACCCGTTATATATTTTTTTCAAATAAAGAAAATATGAACAAGAAGATTCAAATATTATCCATATTATTTTTAGGGGTTTCGTCAGTGGCGTTTTCCCAGATCAAGGAGGAAAAACTGGTTCTTAACAAAAAAAGAGAGCCGGAAGTGAAGAAGATCGAGAAGAAGAAAACTTCTGTGGAAACCATCAAGAATTATCCGCCGGAAGAGAAATCGCAGACTCCTGTGAAATATACCATCACAGATGTTCCTGCTGTTTCGGATTTCAAAACTTCAACCATTCAAGGAGAGGACGTAGCTCCAAAATTTGATGGAACTGCCCAGAATAACTATTTCCAGTTCGGAATGGGTAATTACGGGAAAGTTCTGGTAGACGGAAACGTTTCAAAAACCCTTCAAAATAAGCTTGAAGTAGGAGCAGATGTTCATGTTCTTTCTACAAATGGTCTTAAAAAAGATTATGACTGGAAATCCGGGCAGACTTCCGCCAATGTTGGCGCTTTCTTAAACTCTTATGGTGAAAAAGGGAAATTCAATCTTAATGCTGAATATGGTTTAGACAGCTATAATTATTATGGAATCTATGCCATGCAGCCTACGGGAGATATTGATCTGAAGCAAAAAGTAAATCAGTTTAAAGTAAATGGTTACTATGATTTTTACTCCAATGAAATTTTAAATGATGTAAGGGTAAAATCTTCCTTCCTGAAAGACCATTTTGATGCTTCGGAGAATCAGGTTTCAATTTTGGCTAATTTCTCTAAACATGCTGTTGAATTAGGAAAATCAGGAATCAACCTGAATGCTGACCTTGGAGTAGGATTAGATGCGGTGAAAACTGATTTTGCGATCAGAGATAAAAACTCTTCCAATTTCTTCAATACAAGCCTGACTCCGAAAGTGACGTTTAGAAAAGGAGAATCTTACTTGATGTTAGGATCTTCATTCTCTTTCCTGAATGCTAAAAATTCCAACGATCAATTAGAACAGCAAAAAAATAATAAAACCTACTGGTTCCCGCAGGCGGAGTTCCAATTTGCTGCTGCTAAAGAATTTAAATTCTACGGAGGGGTAGACGGAGGTTTGAAGCTGAATACGTATGGAGATATGTTGCAGACGAATCCATTCATCCTTTCTGACCAGTTTTTAAAGCCAACAGAGACGAAATATCATTTTTATGTAGGATTGAGAGGAGATATTGATGAAACGTTGAAATATGACTTCTCCGCAGGCTATGGAAAGATGAGAGATATTATGTTCTTTAAAGCTAATGGTCTTTTCGATAATACATCTGTTAACCGTTCTGCCTACAATTTTGCCAATACATTCTCTGCCGTTTATGATGACGGAAATGTAAGCGATATCAAGGGTAGTGTACAATATTTCCCATTGGCCAACCTTATTATAGATGGAGAATTAAGGTTCACGAAGTATGATCTGAAGACTTACGACAATATTTATAACGTTCCTTTATTCAATGCGAGCATCGGGGCAAAATATACCATGCTTGACAAGAAGTTATTGTTAGGATTCAAAGGAATCTTTGCAAGTGACAGAACTACAAACTCTTATGCGATTGAAGGAGTAGGTGCTCCGAATGTGATCTTCCAGTCTACGGAGAACACCAACGATAAAGTGGGTGGTTATGCTGATTTAAATCTTTCTGCAGAGTATAAAATTCACAAAAATTTCAGTATTTTCGCACTCGGAAATAATCTTCTGAGCTCAAAATACCAGACGTACAAAGGATATAAAGTCCTGGGTGCACAGATTCTGGGAGGTGTGAAAATTACTTTCTAAAAGTAGATTTAGGATAAAGTAAAAAGGCTCAGCACCTATTACCTGTTTCCTTTCATCTGCTACCTGAAATAGGCTGCATAGTTTAATGGATAGAACTTCGGATTTCGGCTCCGACAGTGAGGGTTCGAATCCTTCTGCGGTCACAAATCGCCCTTATAAATAGGGCGATTTTTTTAATTTTACCCCAAAAAATACCCCCAAAATGAAAGAACTTAATTTGTTTTACGAGCCAGGCAAAGAGTAATATTTTGTTTTATACAGATCTCCTGGGGGTAGATCTTCTTTTCAGAGTAGACAACTTAAATCCGACAATGCTGACTCATGTGATTGAAGTTGCTTGGTTTAAATCAAGTCAAGAACGCTCAAAAATAATTGAAGAGATGGAAGTCTTTGCAAAAAGAGAAATTGAAAAGCTTAACAATAATTTTTAATCAAAAAGTAATCCCGGAACTACTCCGGGATTACTTTTTGATTTTTACTCAATCTCATTTCTAAAGACTAATATTAATGATAGTATTGAACTAGCAATAAATAATAGTGAAGGAATAATGAACCAACTATTTATTCTTTTATAATTATTTGGATCATAAACTCCAGTTAGCAAAATTAAAGCTATAAATAGACTTATAAAACAAAATGCTGAAAGATATCTTTCTTTATATCTGTTGCTTGATAAAAATACTATAAAAGTTCCTATAAGAAATACCATTCCTAAGCCTTCCCATAAAATTCCATATTCGGGATTTAAAATATCGGAAATAAACTGATATAATGACATAAATATAATTCCTATATTTAGTGTATCATGTTGATGTATACCTTGTGTAAACAAAAAGGCAATTACTGCGATAATTTTGAGAATTTTGACAATCATTATTTACAATTTCTTTTAGTTTGAGGAGCGTTTCCGTTTGTGCTTGTGGCGCCAGATTGAATGCTATTTGAAAATGAAGTAGGTGTATCGATACTTATCGGAGTCATATTAATCCCTACATTATTCAGTACAATTATTGCGAAATCAACACAATTATTAAATCTTAGATCATAACTAGTGTTTGCAAATGCAGAAGACGTTTTAATAATTTCCTGAAGTTGTGCAGGAGTAATATTTCCTATATTCCATGCGGTTGTATAGGCATGCCCACTATCGTTACCCATTTGTCCAGGACCTATTATTTGTTCCAATCCTGAATTTTTAGGATAAAATCCATATGTCATGGTATTACTTCCTTGAGTTATGGATATAAATGCATGCCCTGAGGGACTTGAAGAAAACATTTTAGCTGCATAAACTGTAAGATTAGCAGGCTTACTAGTATCAAAACACTTTAAAAAATCATTTATATCGCTAATAGGAGTATCTGGAGGTAGAGGTGGGGTAAGTGAAATTGTAGGGGTACCATTTCCTCCGCCACCGCCACCGCTGCCACCGCCGGAGTTTCCAGATCCGCCACCATTATTACATTGCCCATACATTTCACATTGTCCAGGACCTATTACACCCATATCATCTGAAGGATTCGATGGTCCTGTAATCACAATTTCGTCAATCTCATTTACTCCTCCACTTTTGGAGAATATCTTCTCATTAGGACGATTAACAACTCTTTCAAATGTAGAAAAAATATCATTATATTCTTGCTCAGTATTTTTTAGTTTATATAATCCTAGAATAGTATTTTCTTTATTAATAGTAGAGTAATAGATATCGGAAACTTTACGATTTTTAATTACTGGAAAATACATATGTATAACCCCATTTTTATCTTCAATTATTTGAGAATGTATTCTAAAATTAATATAAGAATCAGCGATCGGACCTTTTACATTAATTCCAGTGTAATTTGTTTCATTTTTAAGATCGTAAGAATAATAAGCTTGTTGAAAATCTAAAGCATATAGGTTTCCTAAAGACAGATTATTCTGAGAATCCTTTGATTGGTAAGGATTATCCTTCTTGAAAAGGTTGAATGTTCTCTCATCATTTTGAGTTTCCAATAATCCATCTTGTTGTCGACAAGAAACGATTCCTAATGCTAGAAATAACAAATAGAATAATTTTTTTAAATTGTGTTTAATCATATTATAAAATGAAAATGTAAATATATAACTTAATTCTTTTTAAAGTGAAATTTTATTTTTCACTTTATTTATGCATTAAAAATAGATATTAGTTTTAATGCATAATTACGGAAACCCGTAATGTTTAATAAAATTATATACATTAGATTTACAGAAGATATTCCATTCAATAATAAAACACACAATGAAAAAGAGAAATTAAAAGCTATAAGAAAACAAAAAGGTTTAGGGAGCTGATTTTATAGCAATAGATATATCTAATTACAGCAGAAAGGAAAGCAGTGATGTGAGAATTATTCACGAAGAGTGGGAGAAAATAGCAAATTTTTTTGAAGTACCAATTGTGGGAATATATGAAGAAGAAATAAAAATATACCTGAAAAAACAAAAGAACAAACTATAAAAATTAATAAAGAGAGCTTATACTTGTCAATCATAATCAAATAGGCAAATTTTTGCAGTTTCAAATAAAAAGTAAAGTCTACCCTGATTTTACTCAAGGTAGACTCATATAGAGATAAGTGGTGTTCTTATTTTGGATATACTCCTGCAATAAATTGTTTGTCTGTAGATGATAAAACTGTATTATTACCTACACTGAATCCATTTGTTGTTAGGGTTGAACTAATGCTGTAATGCATAATGGATTGCGTATCATAGGCACTATATTGTGTCTGTGAGGTTGAATATTTAGCAAAAAGGTTGTTGTCTACCTGAGCTTGAGTCCAGTAATTTGGATATCCTGCATAATATGCATATACCTTTGGTTTATCCCATGGAATATCGGCTAAAGGGTGTTGATGCTCATGGATCATACCAAGTGCATGACCAAATTCATGAATGGCTGTTCTGCTGAATTCTGTATCACTGGTTGTATCATCAAACCAACCGAAGTTCATAGTTTCTTTATTGGAAGCTATATTAAGAGCATCTGTTCCTATATAGGAATAGGATCCGGCACCGGACGTAAATGTAACACGGATTTGAGCCGTTCCGGTAGTAATAAAATTAAAGGTGATGTTGGCGTAATTTGACCATTCATTGGCATACTGCATCACTTTATTTCGAACTTTGGTAGTTCCTCCGTAAAGACGTACCGTAATAACACTTCCATTGGGCCATTTTTTATTGGTAATGACAGATCCTTTTGAGGTGTTTCCAGGAATTTTATCCTCACCCGGAAGATAAACATCTTTACACATTTGTGTTTTTTCAAAGCCTGCAGGAATATCTCCTTTAGGTATAGCTTGCAATTCTGAAAATGATTGTTGTTCTTGCGGCATTTTTTCTTCTACATTGTCATTAGTAGTATTACAAGATACTACAGCCATTGAAATAAATGATCCTAATAAGATCTTCTCGTGTAATTTCATAGTATTTAATATTTGGTGTTTTTAGACTTAATAGTGGAAAATAAATTATCCATACTGTGGGAATTAAAACTATGATAAAAAATAGTATTGCCTCTCTTTTTCTTTTGTAAATTAAAATCAGGTCATGTCTACACAGATACTACATTTATCGGAATCTATATTCAATAAAGGAATGCAGGTGATGTAAGAATATTTGATTTAACACTTTAGTAGTTCATACAGGCTTCATTATTTGGCGGATTAAACTGAATTGAGGGTTTTAATGACTTCGATTTTTATTCAATAAATTCATTTTCCTTAATAGAAATTGAAATTTATTGAATTAAGCTTGGGTATTTTTCAATAAAATCAAAGACTTTTAGATTTTATTATGATTTATTTTAATTAAAAAAATAGAAATAGAATCTTAAATTAGATCCAAATTCAACAAAAGGCAAAAAAATGAGAAAAATAGTATTTCTTATGATAACCATAGTAAGCGTTATGATAACAAAAGCGCAAACCATAGAATCCGGCAGCCGAAGTACGATCGGTTATATTAAAAGTGACGGGACGATTGAAAACAGCAGCAGATCAACGATAGGATACATCAAAAACGATGGTACTATTGAAAATAGCCACCGCTCTACGATTGGTTATATTAAAGGTGATGGAACTATCGAAAACAGCAGTCGTTCCACGGTAGGCTATGTAAAGAAAGACGGAACGGTAGAAAATAGCAGCCGTTCTACATTGGGATATATCAAAGATGATGGTACCGTTGAAAATGCAAGCCGAAGTACCATAGGCTATGCCAGGGGTATTCAAAAGGAATGGGTTGCAGTTGTGTATTTCTTCTTTAAATTGCAGTAGTTTTTAGTATTTAAAAATTTTACTATTATTTTTTTAATAATATATGAGCAGTAAAGAATCTGTTAATAAAAATAATATCTTTTTCCTGTTGAAAATCATCATATATGCAATGGGTTTTCTGAGTTTGGTAGGAATGTCAAGAATCTGGATAGGTCCAAAAGAAAATTGGGATCAGGTGATAGAAAATGACTTTATTCCAGCTTTACTATTCAGAAGTATTTTTTTGACCATGGTAGGGTTGTTATTTTTAGGACTATCTTTAATAGTAAGTAAAATCTACAAGAGAGAGAACCATTTTCCGAAAGAACTTGTTGGTTTACTATTGTTTTCTTTCATACTGAATTTAATAATGATGTTAGGTTTTATCACATAAGAATCTATTATAAAAACATATTGTTTTTCATTTTGAAAATTGAAATATTAAATAAAGTGAGCCTTATATAGAAAATTTTCCTAAATGTGGTAGGCCTTAAAGCCCTATTGGCGTATAAATTGATACTACAAACTGAATTGAATTTTGATGACTAATGACTAGAACGACTGTAACTCTGATTTTCCTTTTAAGTGGTTTTTCCTTTTTAAATGCGCAGGAGAAAAAAGACTCGCTATACTACAAAATAGAAGAATTTTCGGATAAAAGAAAAGTAACCAAATTCATTCACCGTTTTATATTCCGTAGAGAACCGGATTCTACTTCTGTCAGCTCCAGAACGGAGAAATTGTCGCAGGAGGCTTACAACAAAAAACATATCAGAAATATCAGGATAGAAACCATTGATCCTTTTGGTTATAATTCCAAAGACAGTAAAGAAAGATCCAGATGGTATGATTGGGTAGCAGATCATCTTCACGCCAATACAAGAAATTCTACCGTTGATAATTATCTGCTTTTTAAGGAAGGGGAAGAATATAATGCTCAGAAATTGTATGAATCTGAGCGTTTGTTGAGAACCATGCCTTTTGTAAACAGAGTGAATATAAGTGTTTCAGACAGTACTTCCAGCAAAGATTCTATTGATGTAGTAGTAAAAGTTCTTGATTCCTGGAGTTTGAAGCCGAGAATCAGCTATTCAGGAAGCAAGATTGGCTTGGGAGTGACTGAAGAAAATGTACTGGGATTAGGCCATACGTTTGATTTCCTTTACAGAAATGATTCCAAAGAACATCAGAACTATCTTATGGGAAGCTACACTTCTTATAACCTTTTTGGTACTTATATCAGTGCTCAGCTTCTCGGGGAAAGGGACTTTTCTAAAAATGAAAGAATCAATTTTAGTTTGAGAAGAGACTTTTTCTCTCCTTTGACGAAATGGGCAGGTGGCTTTACTTTCGAATATTTTATGCGGCATGTTTTACTTCCGGTAGAAACCAGTACTACTTTTCCGGAAGTTCAGATCAAAGTGTATAGCCAGGATATATGGGGAGGATATCAGATCCCTGTTTCAGCAGATCCCAGTGAAAAAGTATCCAGTAATATTGCTATCATAGGGAGATTTCAGAATTATCAGTACAAAGACAGCCCCGGAATTGATCAGTATAAATATTTCAGCTCATACAACAGCTTTCTGATGTCCGTTGGGTTTATTCAGAGAAACTTTTCCGTTCAGAGAAATATTTTCCAGTATGATCTTCCTGAAGATATAGCTTATGGTAATTCTGTGAATATCATTGGAGGAGGTTTATCCAGAAATAAAGAAGTGAACCCTTATGTAGGAATTTCCGCATCGTATGGTACTTTTACAAAGTTGGGCTATTTTACGGTAAAAGGGCAGTTTGGAAGGTTTTTTAATGAAGACAGCCAGAATAGAGAATCTTTCCGCTTTGATGCCACCTATTTTACAAATCTTATGGATTGGAAATTTGCGAAAGCAAGACATTTCTTTTCACCTACTTTAGCATTAGGAAATCCACAGCATAATTACTCTTATAAAGACAGAATCAATCTTTCTTCTGCAGATGAGTTTCCTGTGTATAATTCTGATTATATCGGAACTAAAAAATTGGTTTTAAGATATCAGCTTCAGCTGTTTGTAAACAAAACCTGGAAGAATTTCCATTTCAGCCCTTATCTGACTGCCGCAATGGGATGGCTGGGTATGCCGGACGATAAATTGTTTAAAACAAAAGTTAATACAAAAATTGGAATTGGAGTATTAATTAATAATCCATACCTGGTATTCAATAGGATTCAAATTTCGTTCACGTATTATCCACGTGTTCCTTTTGATAATAATTCGGTTTTTGATTTTAACAGTAATAGGAACAATCTTTTACCAATGAATAATTTCGCAACAGATGTTCCGCATTTTGTGAACTTTGGAAATTAATAATGGGAGCATTTTAAATGGCTCCCATTACAAACATATTTTCCATAGTAGGCACTTTGCTTCCGCCTTCTTTTTCGAGCGTAATGGCAAAAGCCTGAGCATTTGATATATTGGCCAAAGCAATATTGCTGTCTTTATCTTCGGTGTACATTCCTGCACTCACAGGTTTGCCATCTTCAATGGCCCAAAGCTGGTATTGCATTCCTTCAGGAGCTTTTGGCAGTTTTTCAGCATTCAGATATACTTCTTTTGTTTTTTTATCCCAGAAAACCATTGCTTTTGCATCTGTATGCTTTTCTACGCCTTTTAGCATTACCATCTGCATATCAGGATTAGAGAACATATCAAGCTTCTGATTCATTCTTTTCATTTGCTGATTTTGCTGCTTTGTCTCTGCAGCCAGTAAAGCCATTTGTTTTTTATCAGATGACTGAGAATTCATCATGAATAAATTTCCGGCAGCACTGATTAGGAACAACACAGATGCTGCTATTGCATAAGGTTTCCAGCTGGTATTTTTCTTAATAATTGTTCCTTCTGTGCTTTCTTTAAGATCTTTTCTTTCAGGAATATCTATAGAAAGAGCAGGTTTTATCTCTTCAACAATCTGCTCCTGCTGAATTTTATTCCAGATCTTAGATTTCAAATCACTTGGAGGTGTTACAGCCTGAGCTGTAGCCAGATGTTCTAAAGTATTTTGCGCTTCTTCAAAAGCAGCTTTTACTTCAGCATTATTTTTCATCACACACTCCAAAATCCCCGCTTCCTCAGGAGAAGCATGGCCAAGAATATAAGATTCTATAATTCCGGATGATATGTATTCTTTAGTGTTCAATTTATTTTATTGATAATCTTTTAGCAAATCTTTTAATTTCATCAGTGCGTTCCGCATTTTCGTTTTTACCGTTCCCAGCGGTATTTTCAGTTTTTCGGATATTTCATTTTGGGTATATCCCTGATAATAAGCAAGATCTATAAGTTCCTGCTTGTCTGTCTCCAGACCTTTCAGCACGTTATTAAATCCAATATAATCGGAAGAATTATTTGTGGTTGAAAGCTCTTTGGAGTTATATACGAAATCTGGAAGTGATTGGTTTTTAAGTTCGTTCTGAAATCCTTTCGATTTTAAATAATCAATAGCGGTATTTCTTGCAATATTGATCATCCATGTATAAAATCTCCCTTTGGAAGCATCATATTGATGAATAGAATTCCAGATTTTAACAAAGACATCCTGAATAACTTCTTCAGTATATTCTTTAGATTGAACGATTCGGAGAATGATTCCGTACAACGCACCAGAATAGTGGTCATACAGATAATGAAAACCGTTTTCGTTTTTTTCTTTTAATAAAACGATAAGTTCTTCTTCCGAATAGGTTGTTTTAATAGCGTTTATTTTTCTATCCAAATGTAGCAAAATAAAACATATTCCCCAAAAAATCTATATCAACTTTTATTTCGTACATGATTTTAAAGAAATAATTAAAAAATATTAAATATGAAAACATTAGTTTCAAAAACCATACTTGCTCTTTGCTTGGCACTATCTTTCGGAGGATATAAAGCACAAAGTTCACTTTTTAAAAGTAAAAATCCTTATTACTCTCACACTGCAGAAAATACATTGAAAGTAAGCAATACTGAATGGAAAAAGATTTTAAAGCCGGAACTCTATCAGGTTGCCAGAGAAGGAGCTACAGAAACTGCTTTTACCGGAAAGTACTATGAATTTGATGAAAAGGGAATCTATTATTGCGCGGTATGTGGTAATCCTCTTTTCATCTCAACTTCAAAATTTGCAACAACCTGCGGATGGCCGTCATTTTATCAGCCTATTCGTAAAAACAGTGTCAGATACAGAAAAGACACCTCATATCATATGGAACGTACAGAAGTACTGTGTGGAAGATGTGACTCTCATCTGGGACATGTTTTCGATGATGGTCCGAAACCGACAGGAAAGCGGTTCTGTATGAATTCTATCTGTCTTGAATTTGTTCCGGGTAAAAAATAATTAACTTAAAATCAATTAGTTGTGATAAATTTCATTTTTTTTCAATCTAAAATAAAACCAACCTCGTAAATGACATTAAAAGCACAATTAACTATAATTAATTAAAAGAATCAACACAATGAACACACAATCAAAAATCACAGTTTTAGCAATGGTAGCTTTATCATTTGCTTTCAGCGGGAAGGTAACTGCACAAACGATGAAAGAAAAAACAGTAATGGTAGGAGGAGCACCGATGTATCCATCCAAAAACATTATTGAAAACGCAGTCAATTCAAAAGATCACAAAACCCTTGTCGCAGCAGTGAAAGCAGCAGGCTTGGTAGAAACTTTACAGAGCGCAGGACCATTTACTGTATTAGCACCTACAGATGCTGCCTTTGGAAAACTTCCGAAAGGAACAGTTGAGAATCTTGTAAAACCTGAAAATAAAGCAACGCTTACGAGCATATTGACTTATCATGTTTTGCCAGGAAAATACAGTGCTAAAGAAATTTGGGCTGCTGTAAAAGCCGGAAACGGAAAAAGCATGATGAAAACAGTACAGGGAGAGGATCTTACTTTCTGGACCAAAGGAAAAGACCTTTACATTAAAGATGCTAAAGGAAATAGTGCGAAAGTGACTATTGCAGATGTGAACCAGTCTAACGGAGTGATTCATGTAATAGATACGGTTTTAATGCCATAACAAATTATAAGATTTCAAACAGCATATTTTAGTATGCTGTTTTTCTTCTTTTATCCTAACACTAAAAAAATAATAGTATGAAAAAGACAATTCAGGTTTCTAATCAGGGTGCAACCCTTGATACCAGCAGAAGAAACTTTTTAAAATTAGGAGGAGTAGGATTGGCTATCGCAGGCCTTACCATCATTGGGTGTAATGATGATGATGATTTCCAGATCATGGAAGAATCCAAATATGATTTGGGGACAGGAGATGTAGGAGTATTAAATTATGCCTATGCACTGGAACAGCTGGAAGCAGATTTTTATACCAAAGTAGTCAACAATTTTTATTCGGGAATTTCCAGTATTGAGAAAGAAGTTTTTACAGACCTCTATCATCATGAAGTGATTCACCGGGATTTCTTTAAAGCAGCCATTAGTGGTGCTACAGATCATGTACTTCCTAAACTTGAGTTTCAGTATCCTAATGTGAATTTTAATGATCGTAATTCAGTATTAGCCACAGCAAAAGCTTTGGAAGATACGGGTGTAGCAGCTTATAACGGGGCAGGAAAATACATTTCTAACCCTGCTTATCTTGTGATTGCCGGAAAAATAGTTTCTGTGGAAGCCAGACATGCCTCTGCTATCAGAAATTTGATCAATCCAGGATCTGCTGATTTTTCAGGAGATGATGTGATAGATGCTAACGGACTTGATCTTGCAAAAGAGCCTAAAGATATTGTAATGGCTGCCGGAGCATTCATCAAAACACCTTTTACCTGGAAAGAAAGAGGTATTAATTAATCATTCACCTTAAAAAATTACATTATGAATATTCTTAGATTACTGGATAAGCTTTCCCATGATAAATTTTTCACCACGGAAGCTTCAAGACTGGAAACCATTACGAATATGTCATTATTCGGAAAAAAAGCAGCTACAGCAGCGGTACCTCTTGGATTGGGAGCTCTGATGGTGACTCCTGCCAAAGCAGAAACTACAGAAATGAAATTTACAGGAGCTGCCTTAAAAAGTACTTTGACAGATGCCCTACAGCTGGCGCTCGTACTGGAATATCTTGAAAATGAATATTACAGCATTGGATTATCCACACCAGGATTGATTCCCAACGGAGACAGAACTGTTTTTATGCAGATCTCAAAACATGAATCAGCACACGTCAGCTTTCTGAAAAGTACACTTACTTCTTTAGGAACAACTCCTGGTAATAAACCTACATTTGACTTTACAGCCAGTGGAAACTTTATGCCTTTTACAGATTATAACCAATTTCTTATTCTCGCTCAGGCATTTGAAGATACCGGAGTAAGAGCTTATAAAGGACAGGCCGGAAATGTAATGTCTAATAAAGTTGTGCTCCAGGCAGCATTACAGATTCACTCTGTAGAGGCCAGACATGCCTCACAGGTAAGAAGAATGAGAGCCAATAAAGGGTGGATTGAGCTTGCCAACGGAGGAAATATGCCTTCCGCAACCAATCCTGTCTACGCTGGAGAAGACAATGTTAATCAGGCAGGCTATAACACAGGAACTTTATTTGGAGCAGCAGCTGGTTCTGCTGCGTATGACGAAATTTTAAGTGGCAGCGATGCTCAAGCTATTGCTTCATTGTTCATAGTTTAGTTGTGATTTGGATGATGATCAAGTGGTGCGCCCATTTTCGGAAAACCCAGAAATGGGCTTTTTATTGGTATCCTATTGACAAATAATCAGATTGTATTTGAATCTTTTGAGTTTACAGAATTGATTTCTATAACTTTAATAAATGAAATTGAGGTAAATAAAAAAATCCCCAGTTGTGCTGGGGATAAAAACTAATAACCATGAAACTCAAATTAATGAGATAATCAAGCCGCAAATGTATTGAAAAAGATTCAAAATCCCATTAATTTGAATTATATTTTTTTGTTTTTTCTACAAAATTTTTGCTTTTGTTACTTGGGAAATAGTAGGTAAGATTGAATGCTAATTTCATTTAAAGAATGAAAACCTCCCTCACCAAAGAGGCAAGGAAGGTTCTTAATCAAAATGTATAATCACATTCTGATAACTACACAACCACATCTATTTTCACATTAATATTCCCACGGGTAGCTTTAGAATAGGGACATGTTGCATGGGCAGCTTCCACAACTTTTTTCGCATCGTCTATTGACAAACCCGGTAAATGAATTTCCAAATGAGCCTGAAGAAAATATTCCTCATCATGAGTTCCCAGATCTACAGAGGTATTGACAAACAACTCGGTAGGAAGGGAAATTTTCATTTTAGATGCTCCTAATTGCATCGCTCCGATAAAACAAGCTGACCAACCTGCGGCCAGTAATTGTTCTGGATTTGTTCCGTTTCCTTTTGCTCCGGGAGAAGTCAGTTCAATATCAAGCTTTTCGTCATTGCTTTTAGCTTTTCCGTCACGTCCTCCGGTCACTACAACTTTCCCGGAATAAAGTACTTTACTGATGTTTATTATAGAAGTATTTTCTATCTCCTGAATGATATTTGATTCCATAATTTTTTATTATTTAGGTTAAATGATATTTGTTAAAGCTTTTTTCTTACATCCTTGAATGCGGCTCTAAGTTCTTCCGTAAAGACTTGTGGCTGTTCCCAGGCCGCAAAGTGTCCCCCTTTCGGAGCTTTATGATAATAATATAAGGTAGGGTAGGCTTGCTTAGACCAGCTTTCAGGAGCCTGATAGATCTCGTGAGGAAATACTGAAATAGCTACAGGAACTTTAATTTCTTTTGTTTTCTGGGCTTCAGAGCTGAAATTGTTCTTGTTATTTTCCCAATAAAAACGGGATGAAGACGCTCCTGTATTGGTAAGCCAGTAAAGGGTAATATCATCAAGAATGGCATCACGGCCAATTATATTTTCAGGATGAAGGTCACTTTCACTCCACTCAGCAATTTTCTCATAAAGGAAAGCAGCTAAGGCACCTGGAGAATCCGAAAGTAAGTATCCTGTCGTCTGGGGACGCGTTACCATCATTCCTCCATAAGCTGCATTTCTTCCAAAGAACGTACTCATTGCATTATAAGCCTGTTTTTCAGAAGCAGACAACCCGGATGGAGCAGGATCTCCTGCATTAATCGGTTTTACAAGCTCAGCTGGGATAGTGGCCGGCATCGTTAAATGAATACCCAGAAGTCCTGAAGGAGCCTGTTTTGCCAAAGCATCAGAAATCACAGAACCATGGTCCCCGCCTTCAGAAACATATTTCTTGTAACCAAGCCTTTTCATCAGTACATCCCAGGCACGGGCAACGCGGTCAGGGTTCCAGCCCAGTTCAGTTGGTATTTCTGAAAAGCCATAGCCCGGAATTGCTGGTATAATTACATCAAAGGCATCACTTGCTTTCCCACCATATTTTACAGGATTTGTCAGAGGATCTATGGCATTAATGAACTCTAATGGAGAACCCGGCCAACCATGAGTAAGGATCACAGGTAATGCGTTGGATTCTTTTGAACGAACATGTATAAACTGAATATCAATACCGTCAATTTTTGTTACATACTGTGGAAGAGCATTCAGTTGAGTTTCTACTTTTCTCCAGTCATATCCATTGCCCCAATAGGAGATTAGTTCTTTTAACTGAGCCAATTGAATTCCCTGAGAAGCATCTTTTACGGTTTCTTTATCCGGAAAACGAGTTTCAGAGATACGTCTTTTAAGTTCATCCAACTGAGATTGAGGAATATTGATGTGGAAAGGACGGATACTGGTGTCAGATTCTGATGATGTCGTATGAGTGTTATTTGCTTGCGCTTTAAAAATTGTCGGAGTACTTAGAATAAAAGTTGCGGCAAACAGGATGGTTGAAATTGTTGTTTTCATTGCTTTATTGTTTTAGGTTTTACTCTGTTTTTCTTTTTTGATGAGACAAAATTAGGTTCTGGAAAACGGTTGGTAAATGAGTAATTTGTTCAAGTAGTCATATTTTGCAGTGAAATAGACATTACAGATGGTGAACATAAAAATAAGATAAGAATGAGTGTGATGGTAAAGAAAAACTGGGGAAAGTAAGCCGGCTGTCCGATTCGGAAAAAGATAAAAAAATAAGCTCCGTTCTTTGAAGGACGGAGCTTATTTTTTGACTCTATTATTTTGGAAAACTATCCGTGAGCTTCCACGGATACATCATTCCATTCTTCCCAAAGTTTTAGTCGTTGTTCGTAATTGTGTTTTACAAACGGAAGAGCCACCTTTCCAAGTAATAAACGTAAAGGAGGATTTTCAGTTTCCGCCAATTTAATCAACGCCGGTACAGTAGCTTCTACCTCTCCAAAAGAAGTTTCAGATTCAGAGAAAGCCTTTTTAACGCTATCATAAACCGGATTGCTTTGAGTATTGATTCCCGTATGCCAGATATTGGAAGCATAACCATTAGGCTCTACCAAAGTAACATGAATACCAAATTCTTTCACTTCTGTTGCTAAAGTTTCGCTTAAACCTTCCAATGCAAACTTAGAAGCATTATAAAGTCCCATAGTAGGTAAGGTTGCTAGTCCCAAAATTGAAGAAACCTGAATGATATGACCGCTTTTCTGATCCCTCATGATAGGAAGTACCGCCTGTGTAAGCCATAATGTTCCAAAGAAATTTGTTTCGAACTGTGCTCTGGCTTCCTGTTCGTTTGTTTCTTCAATAGCACCCGTTAAAGCGTAACCCGCATTATTGATCAGGATATCAATGCGGCCAAAATGCTGATGTACTTTCTGAACCACCGCTAGAGATTCTTCTCTTTTATCGACATCTAAAGTTAAAGTCAATACAGAATTTCCATATTTTTCTTTTAAATCATTAAGGGTTTCTACATTTCTGGCTGTTGCCGCTACTTTGTATCCTTTTGCTAAAAATGCTTCTGCCCAAGCTTTTCCAAAGCCTTTTGATGCACCTGTAATTAAAACTGTTTTTGACATGTTTTGTTTTTTTAATTGATTGTTATGATTATACTTTTTATGAAATATTGTTTTAAAATTTATATGACCAATCGGTCATATTTTAAGTAAAAAAAATTACATGCTATTTTCCTCTATTATTTTTTTCAGACTATCTCCGATAACCATCATTTTATCATTATTACCCGACATTCTAGCCATCAGATGACCTCCTTCAAGCATTGCAAACAAAACAGTTGCAAAATCTGACGGATTCCAGTCTGCTCTGAATTCTTTATTGGAAATTCCTTTCTCAATGATGCCGGAAAGTAACTCCTGACCTTGTTGAATGGCACGGTTTACTTTTTCCTTTACAACAGGATTCATATCATCAGCTTCTGTTCCAAAATTTAATAATGGACAGCCGCCAGCAACCGGTGGATGATTAGGATCACTAAAGAAATCAATATAAGCGAATAATTGTTCTTTCGAAGTTTTGCATTGTGTCAAAGCTCTTTTGAGTTTCTCACTTAATATTTTCATATTGTGTTCCACAGCGGCACATGCAAGAACCTCTTTGTTTTCAAAATGAACATACATACTGCCTTTAGACAACCTGGTAGCCTCCATAATGTCACTCATAGAAGTAGCTGCAATCCCTTTCGTATTAAAAATAGGGGCTGCTTTTTCTATAATGAACTGTCTGGTCTCTTCTCCTTTTGCCATGGTAATGCTAAATAGTGATGCAAATATATGACCGATTGGTCATAAAAACAAAGTTTTATTTGCTTTTTTTGAATTGTAGATTATAAATATGTGAAAATTAGGTGGTTGAAATTAATTTTAATAATGTAAAAGCCCCTATATTAGAGGCTTTTTGTGTAAGAAAGTGTAAAAAATCCCCAACTAAAAAAAATCAATTTCACTTGAGAACTTGAGGGACAAATTCATAAAAAAGAGTTGGGGATAAGAATAGAAAAGTGTTACTAAAATATCTATACATAAAATTTAGTGATTGTTTTGTACTATATAAAGAACAAATCCTTTATTTATCATCCATTTAATAAATCAATTGTTTTGCATTTGTGTTTATAGAATCGTAAGCGTATGAAAAATGTGAAAAGGATAGCATACATTTAGTAGAGGGAAATAAAATATATGCAACTCATTACTATTTTTTAATGTATGGAAAGATAGCTTTTGATCAGTATTTTTTAATCCATTTGTATAAAGTGGTTTTGGGAATTCTGTATTCTTCTATTATTTCTTTTTTTGTTTTTTCATTAGCTTTTAAAAGGCTCAGAATGAATGTAATCATTTCTAAAGTATAGATATTTTTTCTGAACTCCGGAAGCTGTGTTTTTCTTTCGTCTTTCGTCTTTTGATAAAACTCTGAAGATGATGGTGGAGAGTACAGTACAAGATGCTGGGAATAAATTCTGAAAAAATCATAAGACAACAGCTTACTCCATTTAAGAAGAGTCTCCGTATCCAATGACTTACTTTTGTACATCTGTCTGAGCTCTTCATGACTACACTGCATAAAATTCATGACTCTATCTGAAGAGAAACCGGTTTCCTCTACTCGTTTTTGTATCAATTCACCTACATGGATATCTTTAAAAAGCATAATGAAAATAATTTTAATAGAAGCATCTTTTACAATATGACAAAAGATGCTTTTTGAAAATATTGATAATTTGTGTTTTATAGTTTGAGGCTAATTAATCTATACCAATACCTGCATTTTAGTAAGCATACATTTGACATGTAAAGCCTTATGCCGAGTTCTAGTATGAATAGCAACTTGTGAGTTCGCATTTAAAAAAATCTATTGGTAATAATAATTTTTTCATAGATATAGAATTTTTTATTCTTTGTTTTTTAATGATTGGTTAGTCGATAATTTGTATGTGCTGGAAATCAAATGGATATGATTTATTGATACAATATTACATACCTAATTCCATGTTGTGCAAAATTCTACGTATTACATATCTATGACATAATTGTAACTAGTTGATAATCAGGTTTTTATTTTTTTTTAATTAAAAGAATTGATTGTGTTTGAAATATTCATATTTATGTGGTATTTATAGTAATTAATCAACTCTCATCTTCTGACCATTGGGGAATGGCTATGCTGAAAAAACAGGGGTTCGATTTCGTATTATAAGCTAGTTTAGCTGATAAGAAGAAGCATATTGTTCAGCAGTGAGAATCATAACTTGTAATACTTGATTTAGGAAATGACAAAGGTTTTTTTTAAAATTTGAATAATAATGAGGTGGCGTTCCTGAAAAATAGCCTAAAAACATCAAAAATCTTCAATGTCATATGTATGTCATATGGTTGTAGTGCCTGTGTGTAAGATTTTTGTCCTATAAATATTTTATCATTGCCCTGAATTAAGAGTGTAAATTTCCATTCAGATGTTAATCAGTATTATATTTTTTTTATTATGGGTATTTTTTTAAAACTTTATTTTTTTATTTAATATCAATTTGATTTTTTTTTACTTTTATACTTATTAGATACGCAAATGTTATATATTTAATACATAATGAAATTTATTTTTTTGTTTTTCCCATTACTGCTGTTGGCACAGTCTAAAATTACGACAGCAACCATTGATAAGAGGCTGGAGAAGTCTAATGCTTTACTGATTGATGGTCAGACAGATGCTATGATTGCATTGAATCTTTCGATACTTGATGATGCCAAACGTATTAATTATGCAGAAGGTAAATTATCTGTATATTATAATTTGGCACTCGCTTTTTCTATGCAGTACAAGTATAATAAGAGCAATTACTATTTAAAGATGATGGAGCCGGAGTTTAAAAATGCAAATGCAGAGGATCAGGAAATTTCAATGAATATATTGTACAGTATTAATTATAGGGGAATTAAAATGTATGATGAAGCCCTGAAAAAGCTAAAAAAGAATCTTGTGATGGCGAATGATTTAAAAAATGATTCTACAAGACATGCTATAAAGGGAATAATTCTGGTACAGGTAGGAAGAAATTATATCGAGAAAAAGAAGTATGACTCTGTTACCTATTATGGAAAGAGAATTGTTGATGAACTGAAGCAATCCAAAAAAATGGATGCAGGTATGAATACAAGTTTAAAGGCAGCAATGCTGCTTCTATCTGAAGCAAAGCTCAATCAAAATAAAATAGATTCTGCTGTTTTTTTTGTAAAAAAAGCCCAATATGTACCTGTTCAATTAGGTAATAATGAGTTTGCAATATTTAAACTTTTGGGGCAAATTCATGACTCGCGAAAAGAATATGATTCTGCTATTGTAGATTATAAAAAGGCAATAGAACTAGCTACAAAGGCTAAGAATCTTAAAAAGCTATCAGAATTATATGAGTTGATATCCAAAGCATATGATAGGACAGGGCAGATGGATGAAGAAAAAAAGTCTGAGCTTAAGCTGGATAGTATTAATAGTACACTAAAGAAGCTGGAGGAAGATAATCTGAAGGATACTGTAGATCTTATGGTGGATGAAAAACAAAAAAATCTGAAAGATGAAAATCACTTTTTACTCAATATTATCATTACAGGAATTGTTATTTCTGTTATTATTGTGTTTTTTATCAATAACAGATTAAGAAACAGAAATAAGATCCTGAATGTGAAAGAAGTTGAAACTAAGGAGCTTAGTCAAAAGTTGAATGTAGTTTTTGAAGAAGTTATACAATTGGCAAAAAATAATGATGTGGAATTTCTTGCCCGTTTTCAGGAAGTATATCCGGAATTTGTTCCGAAATTATTAAAAATTGAGCCCCAACTATTGAACACAGAATTAAAATTTTGCGCTCTGCTATTTCTTAACTTTTCAACCAAAGATATTGCAACATATACTTTTGTTCAGCCACAATCTATACAAACCAGAAAAAACAGGTTGAGAAAAAGATTAAATATTCCTTCAGATGAGGATATTTATGTATGGATGAAGAATATATGATTTCCAATCCTAATTGATGAACAAAACCAACAAGTACGGCAAATTTCAATCTGTCATACCTGTTGGTTTTTTTATAAGATTTGAGTTTGCCTGTATTTATGGAAATGCTATGAGGTATAAGATGTTTTATAAAAACATGATCACTCAAAATGTATTACCTTGTAAATTAGGAATATTGCCCAAAAATAGCGTGAGTATGATGGAGTCATATCCAAGTCATATCTGTTTTTTTGGAGAATACTATAAAAAGCAAGAGCTTTGAACCAGAATTTTAAAAAGACAATATGAATTGGAAAGTATTATAACCAGATTTTAGAAATGTGCTTACAGATTTATCGAAAAATCTACAAATGAAGCTCATACAATTCAGCCTAAGACTGTTTTTATATTGAAGAAAGTGTCCATCAAAACGAATGGTTTTTCTATTCATATTGTAATTTTAAAAGTGGAAAATTAGATAATTGAAATTAATCTGGAAACAAAGTCTACTCATTCTTCGTATACAATTGATAACCGAATTTTTACAGTTTTTATTTGAAGAAGAGAAACTATTAGAAGTGGAAATAAAGTTATATACACATTCAATATTAACAGCAATTTTAACAGAATATGGGAATGAAGATTTTGACTTCCGGAATACCTCAATATAAACTTGTTGAGGAAGATAAAGGTTCAAAATGAAGTTTTGTTCAATTTTAAAATTTAAAAAAATAGATATGCAAAATCCTGATTATAAGAGAATATATGAAGATATTTTATTAAAGCATCCTACTAAAAAGAAACAGTGTGAGACGATATTGTCTAAAACAACTTTTTCTGTGAAAGATGTTATTACCATTAATGATATTATTTTCCCAAAAGCTAATCAGGAAACTGAGTCTGCTAATCAGAGGCACCGTTCTTATGATAAAAGATCTATTATGGAGATTTTGGATTATCAGAAAAAGAATAAACTTAATAATTCCGAATTGGCAAGGCATTATAAACTGAGCAGAAATACAGTAGCCAAGTGGAAAAAACAATTTTTAATTTAGTATGTTATCGGGCTGTTTTTATTGTGAGGCAGCCTGGTTTTTTTACTAATTATTGATATGGACAAAGCAGAAACCTTCATAAGTTTCTGCTTTTTTAGTTATTTAACCAGAACCTTAATATTCTCCTTATCATTACTTTCATAAAAAATACTAATAATATAAGCCCCTTTGGTATAGCCGAAAAAATCTATTTGGGTGTTATAAACATGGAGGTTTTTCCAATTTGCAAGTTGTCTTTGCGCCATATCATAAAGGATGATGGTTTTTATTTTTTCTTTACTTTTTATATAACAAATTTCAGCAACAGGATTAGGATAAAATGTAAGTTCAGGCTGTACATTAAGATCTGTAGTTTCTAATGATCCGATAGTAATTATTTGGGTAAATGTTTCTGAGCAGGAGTTTTTATTAACGGTAAGTGAAACAGTATAATTTCCTGAAGAAGTATACTGATGAACCGGATGTAAAGATGTATCGGTTGTACCATCTCCAAAATTCCACAGTATTGAAGTAAAATTGGCAGAATGATTGGTAAAGTTTACAGTCGTTCCATTGATTGCTGCTGTAAAATTAGCATAAAGATGAAATAGATTGCTGTTCCACTGAGCAGGATTGTTAAAAAATACAAGATCTGCAATGTTTTGAAAGTTTTCAGCAGTATTCTGTGGCAGTCCATTATAAAAAGTGGATGGAGATACGTGGTCCTGAAATATAGTTGAATACATTGATGCAGCCACAAGATAGCTCCCTTTAGGCCCCGGATGAATGTCATTATAAGATCCGTGGAGAGCAAGATCCTGAGAGGTATTATAATATTGTCTTGCAGATTCTCCAGCAGGAACTATTTCTACCTGCATTAGATTGGACATCTTAGTTATGGAATCCTTTATTTTTTGCTGAAAAGTAAAATAGGTGTTATATTCATTGGCAGATGGTACTCCATAGGGGATTTCGTAAAGAAATATTTTAGAGCACGGGCTGTATTTCCGAATAGAATCCCTGATCTTGCGGCCACGCTCAGCTGTTAACGAAACAGGATAAGAATGACCCGCAGATTCTGCAGTACCAGGTTGCATAATAACATATTTGTAGTTTTTAGATCTTATCTTTTGATAGAGTGAAGGATCGTCTACATGATTGACAAATCCGGTTCCTCCTGGAGTATGCGTTGTTATTGAAACGGTTTTTCCTTTTGAAGCTGCTATATTTTTGAAAATTTCTGGCATATCATTAAAATATGTCACACTGTTTCCAATAAATAGCACCTCATCGGATTGACAAAAAGATAATACTGAAAAACCAGTACATAGAAGAAAGAGTAGTTTTTTTAGCATATAGTATTTTTTAGATTGTTATGTTAAAAAAGGTACCTGCAAAAAAAACACTTATGCTGCAGGTACGCTACTAGAATGATTAAAAACACATATAATGAGTGATTGTGGTCTTTGCTTTAATAAGGCTTAAAAAAGTACCTGTAGAAAGTACTGGTTATCCTACAGGTACACGGTACACTAATGATTAACTCTTTATTATTACAGTGAGTTTATGAAAATTTTTTCGGTTCTTTTTGTGTTTGCAGCTGAATGATAAATGCTCTTGTATGGAGTTCTTTTTTTCAGTATTTCAAAAGTAATTGCTAATTTTTTAATTTAAATAATGTTTAGTTGCTGTTTTGATACATGTAGTATGTGATATGTAGGTGTTTTATATGATTTTAGGTAGGTGTAGTAGTAATGTAGTATTTGTGTTGCATTTGGATTTTTGGGAATTTGTAATGAACACCGGAATGTTTTTTTAATGCGATTGCTCAATCCATACAATATGCTGTAAGAAAGAAATTAAATATTCATTAAAAAGAAAAGAGACTATTTCATTTCGAAATAGTCTCTGCGTTTCAATTAATTTCCGTCAAAACATGATATTAATTTCTTATGGTTGAAATATGAATGTTTTTTTTGTCCGTTAGTATCTATAACTTCAATATTGCTAATCATTTCATTATAGACGAGAGTAGCAGTATCATTAAACTGATATCCTTCAATAAATACAGGTCTGTCTTTTGGAAGACTATTTTGCTCATTCAACGTTTCCAGAGATAAGCTGTCAGGGTAACGTAAAATCACTTTGAAAATAAGGGAAATAGAAATAATAAGACTTTATCTTCAGGGATTAACAATAGAAGAAATTGTAGAACAGTTGTTTGTGTCTCCCAGCACAATAAAGTTTCACAGGAGCAAATTGTTTGAAAGAATTGGGGTAAAAAATATTATTGAAGCAATCTCCTACGTAATATCGAATAATTTGATTTAAACTTTATTTTCTGAAAAATTTTACCGGATAATTTACAGTTTTCAAAATATTGAAAACCTGTCATATCCTGTGCTATACTATTTTTTTGAGAATTGCTCCTCTACAAGACATAGTAAAGGAGCAATCCGCTAAACAGCCTAATTAAGCTGATAGTTGGCAATCACTAAACTCAGGATGAAGTGCACATAGTTTTCTTCAACCTCTTTTCTATTGATCAGTTTGTTTTTGTATTCATAAGAACTAAGATCTCTGGATAATTTCTGATAGGTTTCAAAATCATCACCCTTAATCTTTACTCTTATATTACCGTCTCTTCTGTTGATAAGTACATCATCTAAAGTTCTCACTTTAAATAAAACTTCACATAATGTAGGACGGGCCTTCATGGACCCGATATATCTTTCAACTATATTAATCTTGAACGAATCAAATTTGACGTTATGAAAAACAATTTTAGAATTAGGCTCCTGAGTGTTGAGTTCAAGTTTATAGTTCATTACTTTATAAATTTTGGCAAATATAAGTTTAATTATGCCAAAAAACAGACAGTTTTAATAGATCATTACCATAATAATGATTGAATTTTATTCTGTAAAGATAAAATCATGTGAAAATGTGAATATTAGTGGCTTATAAATGAGGGACAAACAAGAATTTGTAGAACTTTTTCTTTCCTTTTATTTTTTTCATTATGCGCATTTGCGTAATTTTATTCTCTGTATAATAAAAATTCATATTAATACCAATAGAATGGAAAGATATAGTTATGGAATGGTTGGCCTTGGAGTAATGGGGCGGAATCTGCTTTATAATATCGCTGGCAATGGGTTTTCAATCGCAGGATTCGACCTTGATCAGGAGAAAGTTAAAGAATTAGAGAGTGGAGCGGCTCCGGAAATGAAAGTAAAAGGTACAGGCTCTTTAGAGGATTTTGTGTCCGCATTAGAAACCCCAAGGAAAATTATTCTGATGGTTCCTGCAGGAAAACCTGTAGATGCAGTGTTGGAAAATATTACTCCGCTTTTGAATGAAGGTGATATCGTCATTGATGCAGGAAACTCTTATTTTGAAGATACCAACAGACGTGTTGCAGATCTGGCATCCAAAAAACTTCACTTTATGGGAATGGGAGTGTCAGGTGGTGAAAAAGGAGCAAGAAGAGGACCGAGTATAATGCCCGGAGGAGATCTTGAAGCTTTCAAACTTCTGAAGCCAATGTTGGAAGCCATTGCCGCAAAAGTAGATAACGAAGCATGTACAGCCTATATGGGCAAAGGATCTGCCGGAAACTATGTGAAAATGGTACACAACGGTATTGAATATGCCATTATGCAGCTTATCAGTGAAGCTTATGATCTGCTTAAAAGAGGAGCTGGCTTAAATAATGATCAGCTTTACCAGGTTTTCAGAGACTGGAATAATGGTGAAATGAACTCTTTCCTGATTGAGATTACCAGAGATATTTTTACACAGAAAGATACTTTCACAGACAATTATCTTGTAGATCAGATTTTAGATAAAGCCGGTGCAAAAGGAACTGGAAAATGGACTTCTGAGCAGGCTATGGAAATCGGAGTTTCTATTCCTACCATTGATATTGCAGTAACTTCAAGAATTTTATCAGCCTATAAAGAAGAGAGAGTTCAGGCTTCTAAAATATATTCTGAAACAGAAATCACCAAACCGGAAAACACAGAATTGTTTATTCAGGAAGTGGGTGAGGCTCTTTTCCTTTCAACATTAATCAGCTATGCACAAGGTTTATCTTTATTGGTAAAAGCATCTGAAGAATATGGCTTTGAAATTCCATTGAAAGATGTTGTGAAAATCTGGAGAGGAGGATGTATCATTCGTTCTGTATTGCTGGAGAAATTCTATTCTGCATACACTCAAAATCCTAATCTTTCTAATATTCTCCTTGATCACGATATTTCTGAACTGGTAAAATCAAAAATCAAAGCGTTAAGAAAAACTGCAGGGTATGCCGCTGCAAACGGAATATCAAGTTTAGGAATTCAGACTGCTTTGGGATATTTTGATGCCTACACTACAGAATCTCTTCCTGTGAATCTGATCCAGGCTCAGCGTGATTATTTCGGAGCTCATACTTATCAACGTATTGACAGAGAAGGAGTTTTTCATACTTACTGGCAAACAGCAAACAACTAAAATTCGGAAAAAAATGAATCAAAATAGAATCTTGCAGCCAACATCTATCGTTATTTTTGGTGCTACAGGAGATCTGGCAAAAAGAAAACTTTTTCCGGCATTTTATAACTTATATATCGATGGCAGAATGCCCAAAGGCTTTAATATTATAGCATTGGGAAGAGCAGAAAATACTAACGAAAATTTCAGAAATTATATCAAAGAAAACCTCGAGAGTTTCTCCAGAAAAAAAGTAACTTCTGAAGACTGGGCAGGCTTTCAGGCTCATATTACTTATTTCCAGCATCAGTTGGATGAAGAGGGTTCTTATCAAAATCTACAACAGAAGCTTCAGGATTTCGATGCCGTTTACGGAATAAGAGCCAATAGATTATTTTACCTGTCAATAGGGCCTAATTTTATTACTACGATTTCCAATCACATCAAAACTACATCTTTAGCTTCAGATCCGAAAAAAGACCGCATTATTATAGAAAAGCCTTTTGGTCATAATAAACAGTCGGCGATCGAACTAAACAGTCTTCTGGCAAAAACATTTGAAGAAGAACAAATTTATCGTATTGACCATTACTTAGGTAAAGAAACAGTACAGAATATATTAGCATTCAGATTTGGGAATTCTATTTTTGAACCTTTATGGAAGCATAAATATATAGAATCTGTTCAGATTACTGTAGCTGAAGAAGTAGGAGTTGAAACCAGAGGAGCTTTCTATGAACAGACGGGAGCTTTGAGGGATATGATTCAGAATCATTTGTTACAAATTCTTTGTATGGTGGCTATGGAGCCGCCGGCTTCATTACAGTCCGGGGAGATCAGAGATCGTAAAGTAGATGTTTTGAAATCGATCCGCAGAATTTCTTCCGATCAGGTAGAACATTACGCCGTAAGAGGTCAATATGGGAAAGGTACCATCAATGGAGTGGAAGTGAAAGGTTATCGTCAGGAAGACGGAATTGCAGCGGATTCTAATACAGAAACGTTTGCAGCAATTAAGTTTTATCTGGATAATGACAGATGGCAGGATGTTCCTTTCTACGTCCGCACCGGAAAGAAAATGAAAGAAAAGCACTCTTATATTACCATCCAGTTTAAGCCGCTTCCTCATTCTACATTCTCAGACAGTCCACATCTTTTGTCAGCCAACAGATTGATTATTAATATTCAGCCTCTGATGGATATCAGATTGCAGTTTATGACAAAAAAACCGGGACTTACATTGGACTTAAAACCTGCAGAAATGATTTTTGATAATTTTGCTTGTCAGGATGATACTCCGGAGGCATATGAAACTCTTTTACAGGACGCTCTTTTAGGTGATCTTACTTTATTTATGCGTTCCGATCAGGTGGAAGAAGCATGGGATGTTGTTACCACCATTCAGGAAGCCTGGGAAAATAATAAGGATTTATCTTTCCCGAATTATAAAGCAGGAAGCTGGGGCCCGGAAGACGTTAATGCTTTGGTTGAAAGACAGGGGCACAGCTGGGTATAAAACAATAAAAATTTAAACAGAAAAAAATGAATATTACAGTATTTGACGATCTGGAAAAACTGTACACAAAGGCTGCAGATGCATTTGTTGACCTTTCGAAAAAATCTATTCAGAAAAATGACCGTTTTGTGGTTGCTTTGAGCGGAGGATCTTCTCCCAAAGCTATTTTCAAACTATTAGCAACTGAAAAGTATGCAGAACAAATTGAATGGGATAAAGTTTACTTCTTTTGGGTAGACGAAAGATGGGTACCTTTAAATGATGATAAAAGCAACTTCCGAATGACGGATGAAGCGCTTCTAAGTCAGGTTACTGTTGATGAAAACCATATTTTCCCTATGTATGCTGATGGAATTCTTCCGGAAGAATATGCAAAAACTTATGAACAAAATATCAGAAATGTTCTTGGTGATGAAGGTATATTTGATTTTATCCTTTTAGGAATGGGAGATGATGGTCATACTGCCTCTTTATTCCCGGGTGAAGAAGTTTTAAATGAAAAGGAAAAATGGGTATCTGCCTACTACCTTAAGCCTCAGGAAATGTTTAGAATTACATTGACTGCACCATTGATCAACAAAGCTGAAAATATCCTTGTTGTGGCATTTGGTGAGTCGAAAAAACATGCACTGAATGAAGTGTTGAACGGTGAGTATAATCCAGCATTATATCCAATGCAGCTTATTGAAAGAAAAGAAGGGTTTCAGTTTTTCACAGATGAAAAAGCGAAAGGTTGATTTGATTTACTTTAATCTTTAAAATATAAGAGACTGTCGTGAGACAGTCTCTTTTCATATCAACTATTTTAAAACCGAATCATCGGTATATACAGTCTTCTGTAATTTAGAAAAACAGTATCATTAAATTGTTAACGATACTGTTACATTTAGTGTTTTTACCTTAGTTGCTTGTTTTCGAAAACTTTTCATTTTTCTCAAATCAATAGTGCTTCTATGTAAAATGGTTATTAGTTTGAAGCAAATATACAAAATAAGACACTTCAAAGTGTCTAAAAGATAAAAAAAATCAAAAAAAAGTGTTAAAGTTTTTGTGAAGTCAATAAAACCCTTTGATATAAGGTGTTTTAAGCAAAAAATAAAATTTAAAAAAAATAGATTTAATTGTATAAAAACTGAAATATGACGTCTTTTATGGTAAATCAAGTTGAATAAGTTCTCTCCTTTATAAAAACAGCACCATTGGTTAGTAACGGTGCTGTTTGAGTAATGTTTACCTCAGTTATAAGATGCAAAACTATTTAAACTGAGGGAACTAACGGTACAATCTGATCTCTCTTAATCTCACAACTTAGATCGTCTGTTTATATAAAATGGTTATTAGTTTCTGCAAATATATACATTTAGACACTAAAAAGTGTCTAAGCTGGAAAAAAATTCTTAAACTTGTACGATTGAAAGTTTACCATGGAAAGAAAATCAGCGGCAGGAAGTATCCGGAACACAGAACGCAGTAAAAAAAAGTTTTTAGATGCAGTTGGAAAAATACTGAGAACCAAAGGATACACTGCGTTGAAAGTAAGTAGTATTGCCGCTACAGCCGGGGTAGATAAGAAAATGATCTATTCTTATTTTGGTGGATTTGATGGTTTGATAGACGAGTATATTCGGTTACAAGACTATTGGAGCAAAGTAACTATTGAAGAAGTAAAAAAAATAAAACCTAAATTAGATGATGGAGGAAAGTCTTTTATGGAAGAAATGCTATTGACTCAATTTGATTATGTTTATACTCATAGGGAAGCCCAAAAATTACTTCTATGGAGACTATCAGAACCCCGTAAAGCATTAAAAAAATTAACTGATACTCAAGAGGAAAACGGAGAATATATTTTTAAATTACTGATGGATCCCCACTTTAAAGAAAATGCTGAAGAAGTACGTTCTGTTATGGCGATCTTGGTTTCGGGGCTGTATTATCTGAATATGTATGCGGCGATCAACGGGAGTATTTTCTGTGGAATAGATGTTAACAGTTCCAGAGGACGAGATAAAATAAAGAAAGCTATTTCTTTTATATTGAATCACACTTATGAAAATTTATAATTACAGATTGATTTTTGGAGATATTGATTTCTTAAAAAACAAAAACCATTAGAGATCTAATGGTCAGTTTGTTTGTTGTGTTTCTACCTTAGTTGTTTCGAATTCGAAATGGTCTTAAAGTAAGGGGACTGAAATAATACAATCTGAATTGTTTTATTTTTCAACCTAAAAGTGTTTTTAAATATATAGATGGTTTTAGTTTGTACAAATAGAACTCATCTTGACTTTCTTTTTATGAATTTTTTACAAGCAATAACAATAAAAGCTAAATAATTGAATCCGATCCAG
>NZ_PCOU01000024.1 GCF_002979455.1 Chryseobacterium sp. MYb7 | reverse complement strand
TTAGCGACTCTAATTTCCTAATCCCTTTTTTTATTTCAAATAAAAAATATAATTTTTGAAAAAGTCAAGATGACTTCATTAAAAAGTATTCAAAAAACATTTTCTTACTTCAATAAAAAAAAACTTATTTTTACAGTTCAAATTCAAATTGAACCATAACCCGGATTATCAATGCTTTCTAGAATTTACATTAAAAACTTTGCCCTGATTGATACCCTTGATGTATCATTGAAAAATGGTTTACAGGTGATTACCGGTGAAACAGGAGCAGGTAAATCTATTATCTTGGGTGCTCTTCGTCTTATTTTAGGGGAAAGAGCAGATGTAAAATCTATTGCCAAAACGGAAGAGAAAAGTGTAGTGGAAACCGAGTTTTCACTTAATAATCAATTTAAAAAATTCTTTATCGAAAATGATCTGGACTATGAGCATCAGACCATTATCAGAAGAGAAATCCTTCCATCAGGAAAATCCCGTGCCTTCATCAATGATGTTCCGGTAACGCTGGATATTCTTAAGGAGCTTTCCTCACAATTAATTGATATTCATTCCCAATTTGAAACATCCAATCTTTTTACATCAGAATATCAGTTTAAAATTATAGATGGACTTTCTGAAAATAAAAAGATCATCGAAGGGTATCAGCAGGAATTTTCTGATTTTCAGAATCTTAAATTATTGTTGAAAAAACTCAAAACCCAGCTCTCAGAATCTAATAAAGAGAGCGATTACAAAGAATTTCTGCTTAATGAACTGGAAGAACTTAAGCTGGATGATGTAGACTATGAAGATGTTCAAAACCAGCTTTCTATTCAGGAAAATGCAGGAATGATTTCTGAAAATGTAGGTCAGATCTTGTCCAGATTCCATCAGGAAGAAATAGGGATTTTATCCTTCTTCCATGAGGCTACAAACAAACTTTCAAAAATCTCCGAAGTTTCTACCAGTTTTGCCGAGCTTGATGAAAGACTTGAAACCTCTTTTGTAGAGCTTAAAGACATCATTTCCGAGCTGGAACATGAAGCAGAAAGAGTTGAAATCAACCCGGAAAATCTGGTATATCTTACCGATCTAAATAATAAAATTAACGCTTTATTTCTTAAGCATAATGTTTCGGATATTAATGAACTGATTGAAATCAGAAATCAGCTGGCTGGAGATCAGAAAGGAGCTTCAGATTTGGAAGGACAGATTGAAGAAACAGAAGAAAATATTTCTCAAAAAGAAAAAACACTTCAAACTCTTGCTGCAAGGCTTTCTAAAAACAGACACAAAAATATTTCTGTTTTCATTAAAAAAGCAGAAGGTCTTCTTAAAAAATTAGGACTGGAAAAAGCAAAAGTAGATATCGAGTTGCAAGATGCTGAAGAATTCAATCAGTTTGGTAAAGAAAATATCCAGCTGTTGTTTCAAGCCAATTCCGGTTTTCCTTTGAAGCCGATTCAGACAGCTATTTCCGGAGGAGAAAGATCAAGAGTAATGCTTGCTGTAAAGAAGATTATTGCAGAAAGTGATGAACTTCCAACCCTTATTCTGGACGAAATTGATACCGGAGTTTCAGGAAAAGTAGCCGAAGAGATCGGAAACCTGATGAGAGAAATGTCCGAAGACATGCAGCTTATCGTTATTTCCCACCTTGCGCAGGTAGCTGCAAAAGGAAATGACAACTATAAAGTAGTGAAGCAGGATATTTCCGGAAGAACACAATCTACTATCATTCCTTTGAGTAACGAAGAGAAACTGAACGAAATTGCCCAGCTGCTTTCCGGAAGTAAAATTACCGAAGCTGCCTTAGCACAGGCAAAAGAGCTTATCGGATAACAACAGAAATACACTTTTCCTTAAAAATTTGTAACATATTGTACATTATATTTACTAATGTATAAAAACTAACATATGTTTCTAAAGTTCCTTAGGCTTGAAATCAAAAGCTTTTTTCGTGGTACATCTTTGGGGATCAATCTGACCATGAAAATACTCAGGTTTATTGGGATCCTTTATTTTATTGGATGTCTTCTGGGCGGAGCCTTTATTGCTTTTTTCTACATACAGGAAGAAATGCATCAGGATTCTTTACAAGTTGTTTCAAAATTCTTGATTGTAGCCTGGATTATAGATCTGGTGATTAAATATCTCTGGCAGGATATTCCTACACAGAATATTAAGCCATTTCTCACCCTGAACATCAGAAAGAATACATTGGTCAATTATATGCTGGCCAAAACCTTTCTTTCTGCATTCAGCTGGCTGATGTCTTTATTTTTTATTACATTCTCCCTGATTGCCTTATTCAATGGATATAATATCATAGGAACATTAGTTTGGCTCATTGGAGTGATTGCATTGCTCTATCTGAATAATTTCATCAATATTTTCTTCAACGGAAAAGAGACTTTAGCCATTATCATAGGTGTCTGTTTTGTGATCATTGGAAGTTTGGGATATTATAAAATCATTCCGGTTCTGTCGTACTCTGAATCGGTTTTCTTCAGCTTTTATGAAAAGCCTTACCTTGCATTGATTCCTGTTGCTTTGTTTGTGATATTATGGTGGATTTGCTTCCGTTATCTGCGTAAAGAATTCTATCTGGATCAGGGGCTTGAAGCCAAGAAAACAGTCGGAAAAACAGAGAATATTGCCTTCCTGAATAAATATGGTGCTATCGGGACATTTATCAATAATGATATTAAAATGTTGAGACGTAATAAAGTGACCAAAGGCGTTTTGCTGGGTAGCTTTATGTTCTTGTTCTACGGATTACTGATGTTTACTTCTTCAATATACAAAACTCCGGCAATGATGATGCTTATGGGGCTTTTTGTAACAGGAGGTTTTCAGTTTCTTTTTGGGCAAAGGGTCCCTGCTTTTGACAGTTCATACTATCCTTTGATGATGACCCTGAATGTTCCGTACAAAGAATATTTAAAAGCAAAATGGTGGTTAATGAATATCGTGACCGGTGTTTCTATCATTGCAGCGCTTTGCTATGCGTACTTTGGATGGGAGGTTTATATTACATTTTTTGCGGCAGGATTATACAATATTGGGGTGAATTCTCAATTTACCTTGTGGTCGGGAGCCTTCAACAAAACTCAGATTGATCTGAATTCAAAAGAAAAAAGACTGGGGCAGAAAGGAAGTTTTAATATGATCGCGATGCTTTTATTAATTCCAAAAATGTTTCTTCCTATGGGCGTATTTGCTTTGGCAAAATATTTCACAGGAATTACAGGAGGAGTGATAAGCATTGCTATTATTGGAGTTATCGGATTTTTTATGAGAGAAAAAATCTTCGATATCATCGTAAAACACTATAAAAAAGAAAAATACAGCACACTTGATGCATTTAAAAATAAAGATTAAGCCATGATCAACATACAAAATTTATCCAAAACATACGGAACAGCAACTGTTCTTAACATCGAACATCTTGAAATTCCAAACGGAGAAACATTTGGTCTTGTAGGAAACAACGGGGCAGGAAAAACAACCCTTTTCAGTCTGATGCTGGATTTGATTCAGGCTACCACCGGATATGTAAGCATTGACGGAATTAAAGTCAATGAATCCGAAGCATGGAAAAACAAAGTGTCAGCCTTTGTGGATGATACTTTTCTCATTGGTTATCTTACGCCGGAAGAATATTTTTACTTTATCGGAGAGCTTAGAGGTCAGAATAAAGCATCTGTAGATGAATTCCTGAAGCCTTTTCATGATCTTTTTAACGGAGAGATCCTAAAATCAGGAAAGTATATCCGCGATCTTTCGAAAGGAAATCAGAAAAAAGTAGGAATTGTAGGTGCCATCATCGGAAACCCTGAGATTATTATTTTGGATGAACCTTTTGCCAACCTGGATCCGTCCACACAGATCAAACTTAAAAACCTGATCAAAGAACTGTCCAAACAGGATGGTGTTACCTTTCTGATATCCAGCCATGATCTTTCCCATACCACAGAAGTCTGCAACAGAATTGTGGTAGTAAACAAAGGACTTCTTGTAAAAGACATCAAAACCAATCCGGAAACATTGAAAGAACTGGAGCAATATTTTGCAGATCAGGTTTCAATTTCGGATATTTAATACGTTAAAAGAAAACGTAGATGAATGCGATAGAATCACAGAATGTAACAGATTATCCTAACAGCAATACCATTTTCATGGTTTGGAAACTTCATGACAGCCCACAGTTGAAAGAGGTGTTTCAAAGATTATGTGCCCTGGTATTAAACCTTAATAATTCAGCTTTTAACCGTTTTCCGGACAGCAGAGCAAGCTGTGTTATGGGAATTGGTGCTGAAGCATGGAAAAAGCTGGATCTTCCCAATCCTCCACCAAAAGAATTAATCACTTTTGAAGAGATAAAAGGAGTGAAACATACTGCTGTATCTACTCCGGGAGATCTTCATTTTCATTTAAGAGCAGACAACAAAAGTCTGATTTTTGATATGGGAATGGAAATATCCAACCTCTTAAACGCTGTTGCCGAAAGTATTCTGGAAATTCATGGATTTAAATATTGGGATGCACGCTCTATTTTGGGGTTTGTAGACGGAACGGAAAACCCTCATGGTGATGACCGGGATTATTTCGGGAAAATAGGAGATGAAGATCTTCAGTACAAAGGAGGAAGTTATCTTTTTGTTCAGAAATACCTTCATAATATGGCTGCATGGAAAAGCCTTTCCACAGAAGATCAGGAAAAAGTCATTGGGAGATCAAAAGAAAATGACATTGAAATGTCTGATGATGTAAAACCTTCCAATTCACACATCGCTTTAGCCAATATTGAAGGTGAAAATGGAGAAGAATTGAAAATAGTCAGAGATAATATGCCATTTGGAAGCCCTTCTACCAATGAGTTCGGAACGTATTTTATTGCCTACGCAAGTACATTTTCTACCACAAAAAAAATGCTGACGAATATGTTTATAGGTGATCCGGAGGGAAATTATGACAGAATTTTAGATTTCAGTACAGCAGTTACAGGAACGCTTTTCTTTGTTCCTACCAGGAATATGCTTGATGAATTCTCAGGATAAAACTATAAAAAGGCTGCTTCATTTCTGAGGCTGCCTTTTATCTATTATTTTTTATAGGGATTATATTGGATTCCCAGAATTGGATGAATCACACATTCCGTTTTCTACGAGACACTCTCTTTTTTTCAGTTCACAGGGATTGGTTGTCGGAACGCTGCAACATGCATAATATCCGTTGTATTGTACGAGATACATGTTGCAAAGTGGTGTATTTCCTCCCTTGATTGTTTTCAGATTCTCTCTTTTTAATTTTTTTAAGTTTTTCATGGTTTTAGTTTGGTATTAATTATATCTCCAATATAGGAAAAAATAAATACAAATTATTTTCATCTAAAAAATTGTATTTCAGTTTTTTAATGAAAGCATTTTTTTTGTTGACTAAATTGAAATAAGATGGAATATTTGTAACTCTGAGCAAAAAAAATCAACTTATTATAATAAATAGTAAAATATTTTTTTTCAAATTGTAACCTTTTTTTGTTTTGATTGTCTTTAGTATAGAAACAGTATAAACATGAAACTTTTGTTCGGAAATAAAAAGAATGATTTGCTAAGCCTCCTGAAGAAACAGGATCCGGTAGCACAGAAGATTTTCTATGAGCAGAATGTCAAAAGATTCCTGAGTGTCAGTAAAAGCTATGTGAGTGATTTGTACCAGGCGGAAGATTGTCTTATTAAAGCATTCTGTAAAATTTTTAAACACATAGAAAGTTTCAGAGGGGAGTCTAATCTGGATAGCTGGGCAAGAAAAATTGTCGTAAATGAATGCCTGAATTTTATCAAAAGCCATAAAACAGTTTTCTATCTGGACGAGATTAATCAATCTTTTCACGAAGATATCCATGAAACAGAGATCGATTGTGATTTTAATGCACAGGAACTTTTGGATCAGCTTCCGGATGCTTACAGAATGGTTTTTAACCTGTATGTATTGGAAGGGTATTCTCATCAGGAAATTGCTGATACTTTGAAGATTACAGTTGCTGTAAGCAAGACGCAGCTGTTTAGGGCAAAAGAAAAATTAAGAAAGATCTACTTTCAACAACAAAAAAAAGTAAAAAATGAAAACGTTTAAAGATAATATGGAATATCAGATCAAAAAACAGATTGAGGATAGAGAGATCGCTCCGTCCCGTGATCTGTGGTCTGAAATTAAACTTCATAACAGTAATACTCATCCTAAATCAAAAATAAACTGGTTTTTGGTGGCAGCATGTTTCATGTTATTATTCAGTTTGGGTAGTGTTCTGTTTTTCCTTAATCAACCTTCCGAAGCTCAACCGAAAATGGTAAAGCAAACAGAAAAACCGGCTGCCGAAGAAATTGTAAAAGATCCGGTACAGAATACAATTCCGCTGGCTGTCGATAATATTGATAAAAAGGAAGTAAAGCAAACACTTTCCCAGGATAAAGAAGAAGCGATTTCTCCTGTAGCGATAGGCCAGAATAAGCTAATTCCCAAAGAAACTCTTCCCCTGAAAAAACTGGAGCTTCCTCAGCTTTCGAATCCAAAACTGATGGCAAAAGCCGATTCTTTAAAAACTCCGGTTAAAAAGAAAAAATATGTAGATCCTTCCACACTGCTTTTCTCAGTAGAACATAAAGATGTGATTGAAAAAACAAAAGATGGAAGTAATGTAGCTACTACTATTGACTTGAATTCCAGATAATTTACCTGTAAAAATTTAAAAATTAATAATATGATCAAGAAGTTAATCGTAATGGGATTGCTGTGCTCTATTTCAGCATCATTCCATGCACAGAAGAAGGGGTTGAATATTAACCTGTCTTCTAAAAAAGACACCGAAGTAAGCCCTATTGTAAAAGAGAAAGTGGAAGAATATGCCACGAAAATCAATACCATTATCCAGGAAGAAAAAAAGCTGATGGAAGAAGAACTGGTAGTTTTGCAGGCCAGAAACCTTGATAAAGCAGATTTTGACCGAGAAAAAGCGCAGATTGCAGACCGCTATTCTGAGAAAATGGATAAAAGAATTGAAGAACTTGGATTTGATCTGGATGATGTTATTCAGAAGCAGGTAAGATATTCTCTTTTGAACACAGACGTTACTTCCAAAGAAGAGCTTAAAGAAAAATTATTGAAAAAATTCCGTCCCAGCAGAAGCTTTACAGGATATTTCTCTTACGGAATTATGACGCTGACAAACAGTGCTCCAGATAACCTACTGGATAAAAACATAGGATATGCTAACAATCTGGAATTTGGTCTGAAACTGAACTACCAACTTAGCAGAACAAGTCCATGGGCCATTACTTCAGGATTAGGATTCTCATGGAGAACCGTAAGAGCAGATAACAATATGATGTTTATAAGAAATGCAAGTCAGGGAGTTGCTTTGGCTCAATACAGCGAAAATCTTGAGAAAAGCAAGTTGAGAACAGGATATATTATGGTTCCTCTTGGGGTGCAGTATAATTTTTCTAAGCTTAAAAATGCCGGAATGGATATCCAGTACAGAAGTTATTACACCGGATTTAAAATTGGAGCCAATGTATATGGAGGCGTAAAAATGTCTACCAACAACATTGTAAAAGGAATTGATGGCGAAACCAGAGACCGCGGAAATTATCAGGTGAATCCTTTTGTGTACGGAGCACAGCTTACGTTTTCATACAACAGTTTCAGTGTCTTTTTGAAGAAGGATTTCAGCAATTTCTTTAAAGACAGTTATTTCAAAGATGATAAAGCACTCATATTCGGCTTAGCCATCGGATTAGATTAAATTAAATATATTTTGATTGCAAAACGAAAAACTCCGGGAAAAGCTCCCGGAGTTTTTGCATTGTATCAGTTATAGAATCATTATTTTAAACTTCCTACCATATCTTCTGGTTTTACCCATTGGTCAAACTGTTCAGCAGTTAACAAACCAAGATTGATGGCTTCTTCTTTCAACGTTGTTCCGTTTTTATGGGCTGTCTTCGCAATCTTAGCTGCATTTTCATATCCGATATGAGTATTTAAAGCCGTAACAAGCATTAAAGATTTGTCTACGAGCTCTTTAATTCTCTCATGATTCGGTTCAATACCTACCGCACAGTGATCATTGAAGGAAATACATGCATCGGCAATCAATTGGGCAGACTGTAAGAAATTATAAGCCATTACCGGTTTGAAAACATTCAGTTCATAATTTCCCTGAGTTCCTGCAAACGAAATCGTAGTATCATTTCCTAAAACCTGTGCACAAACCATAGTCATGGCTTCATTCTGAGTAGGATTTACCTTCCCAGGCATGATAGAAGACCCCGGCTCATTCTCAGGAATATGAATTTCTCCAATTCCGGAACGTGGGCCCGATGCCAGTAATCGTACATCCTGAGCAATTTTATATAAAGAAACAGCCAGCTGTTTTAAAGCTCCGTGAGACTCTACAATCGCATCATGAGCAGCAAGGGCTTCAAATTTATTTTCTGCGGTAATGAAAGGATGATTGGTAAACTGAGCAATATATTCCGCTACTTTTACATCATAACCGTTAGGGGTATTCAATCCTGTACCTACAGCAGTTCCTCCCAAAGCCAGTTCAGAAAGGTGAGGTAATGTATTTTTTAAAGCTCTCAACCCGAATTCCAATTGAGCCACATATCCCGAAAATTCCTGCCCAAGAGTAAGTGGAGTAGCATCCATCAGGTGGGTTCTACCAATTTTTACCACATCTTTGAATGCTTTTGACTTTTCAGCCAGAGTATTTTTTAATTTTTCTACAGCCGGAATTGTAACCTCCACCACTTTCGTATAAGCAGCAATGTGCATCGCAGTAGGATAAGTATCATTCGAAGACTGGGATTTATTCACATCATCATTCGGGTGAATTTCAGATTTTTCACCCAATGTTCCTCCGTTATTCACATGAGCTCTGTTGGAAACTACTTCATTCACATTCATGTTAGACTGCGTGCCGGAACCCGTCTGCCAGATCACCAATGGAAACTGATCGTTAAGTTTTCCTTCCAGAATTTCATCACATACTTTCGCGATCATATCTCTTTTTTCAGCAGGAAGCACTCCCAAATCAGTGTTGGTATAAGCTGCAGCCTTCTTCAGATAAGCAAAAGCTTCAATGATTTCATGTGGCATTGAACCTTCAGGTCCTATTTTGAAATTGTTTCTTGAACGTTCCGTCTGTGCACCCCAAAGTTTATCTGCAGGTACCTGCACTTCTCCCATGGTGTCTTTTTCAATTCTGTAATTCATAGTGGTTGAAATTTGTATGATCTTTTTATTCTAAGCCATAAATATTGTTGATTTTATTCATGTTCAATGAAAAAAATAATGTTTTGGCTTCGTTTATTTAGCTTCTATAAAGGTACTTATAAACTCAGAAACCCGCAATTTATAATCATTATAAATATCAATTTAAATGAGTGATTTTACTCATATTTTTTTAAAGGAGGCGTATTTTTGTACAAACAAAAATTGAATGGATTTTAGATATCAGGATCCGTATCCTATTCAGAAAGATGATACGGTGTACAAGAAGCTTACATCAGACTATGTAAAGGTTGAAAAACTGGGTGAAAGAGAGATTTTAACAGTAGATCCTAAAGGATTGGAACTGTTAGCTGAAGAAGCCATGGCAGATGTTTCTTTCATGCTTCGTTCTTCACACTTAGAAAGCCTTAGAAGAATTATTGACGATCCTGAAGCTACAGATAATGACAGATTCGTTGCTTATAACCTTTTACAAAATGCTGCCGTAGCAGTTGAAGGAGCTCTTCCTTCTTGCCAGGATACAGGTACAGCTATCGTAATGGGAAAAAAAGGTGAAAATGTGTACACTGGAGTAGAAGATGGTGAATATCTAAGTAAAGGAATCTTCAATACGTATCAGAAAAGAAACTTAAGATATTCTCAGGTTGTGCCTATGACCATGTTTGATGAGAAAAATTCAGGATCTAACCTTCCTGCGCAGATTGATATCTATGCTAAAAAAGGAGATTATTACGAGTTTTTATTCTTAACAAAAGGAGGAGGTTCTGCCAACAAAACATTCTTATACCAAAAGACAAAATCTTTATTGAACGAAAAATCTCTTGAAGAATTCGTTAAAGAAAGAATCTCAGATCTTGGAACAGCTGCCTGCCCGCCCTACCACTTAGCATTGGTAATCGGGGGAACTTCAGCAGAAGCCAACCTTGCAACCGTTAAAAAAGCATCCGCAAAATATTATGACAATCTTCCTACAGAAGGAAATGAAGCCGGACAGGCATTCAGAGACCTTGAATGGGAAGCTAAAGTTCAGAAAATCTGCCAGGAAAGTGCCATCGGAGCTCAGTTTGGAGGAAAATACCTTACGCATGATGTAAGAGTAATCAGACTTCCGAGACATGCTGCATCTTGTCCGGTAGGAATGGGAGTTTCTTGTTCTGCAGATAGAAATATCAAAGGAAAAATTACCAAAGAAGGGATCTTCCTTGAACAATTAGAACAAGATCCGAAAAGATTCTTGCCTGATACTCCTCCACACTTGGAAGAAGCCGTTGAGGTTAACCTGAATAAGCCAATGCCGGAAATTCTTGCCGAGCTTTCAAAATACCCGATCAAAACCCGATTAAAACTGAACGGAACACTAATCGTAGCAAGAGACATCGCACACGCAAAAATCAAAGAAATTATCGACAGTGGGAAACCAATGCCTGAATATTTCAAAAATCACCCGATCTATTATGCAGGACCTGCAAAAACTCCGGAAGGAATGGCTTCAGGAAGTTTCGGGCCTACTACTGCCGGAAGAATGGACGTTTATGTAGACGAGTTCCAAAGTCATGGCGGAAGCATGATTATGCTGGCAAAAGGAAACAGAAGTAAAGATGTTACCAATGCTTGTCACAAATACGGAGGTTTCTATCTTGGATCTATCGGAGGGCCGGCTGCTATTCTTGCCAAAGACAATATTGTGTCTGTAGATGTAGTAGACTTCCCGGAATTAGGAATGGAAGCAGTAAGAAAAATTGAAGTAAAAGACTTTCCTGCATTCATTATTTCCGATGATAAAGGGAATGATTTCTTCGCAAATCTTGCCCACTAATTAGTTTAAAATTAAAATAAATAACAAAATAGAACCCTGATCTTTTGTGTAAAAAGGAAAAAAGTTCTATTTTTGCCTAAAATCTTTAAGAGAATGATAACGATATTATCAGCATTTTGGCCGTTTTACCAGTTCCTTTGGACTATATTCTTCATTACTATGTTCTTAGTAGGATTCTGGTGTATTTTTATGTTCTTCGGATTAGTAATCCCAATGTGGCTAACTGAAGGTTTGAAAGAGTATTTCGGAAAAGTAAAGCCTTTCGATCCTGAAGATATCAGAAGAAAGCTTATTACTGAGCAGGAAGGTGTAGAAGTTATCTATAACGAGCCTAAAGGAAACGGACCTTTCCTTCACGATCACGGACATCATCATTAATTGATTGTCATTGCTTTTTCACCTTAATTCTGAAAAAGTAATATCAAAGCAAAACAACATATACAAAACCGTTTAAGCAATTAAGCGGTTTTTCTATTTATTATTCCTCAGACTTTCCGGAGACACTCCAAATTTCTTTTTAAAAGCCCGTGTAAAATTCTGCAGGTATTCATAACCACACTCAATAGCAATTTCTTTGATCATAATTTCTTTATCTGTGATCAGTTTTCTGGCTTTCAGCATTCTGAGTTCCGAAATATAATGAGCAATCGTTGTATGATACTGAGCCTTGAATTCCTTTCTTATTATATTTTGATTCAAACCCATATATTTTCCGATCTCTTCCGCTTTTATATTTCTATGGTAATTTTCATCAATGAATTTTCTGATGATTTCCGGTGTTTTGGGAATAGATTCCAATGTGTTTTTCTCATTGAACTGTTCAAAAATCAAAATAAGGAGTTTGATAATTTTTGCTTCTATGAATAATTTCTGCATGATTCCTTTTTTGGTATAGCCTAGAATCTCCTTTACAATCATATGCATTTCAACCGTCATATCCGGCGGCGTTTCTTTATGAAGGAAAATGAAATTATTATGAATCATATTTTCCAGAATTTCAGCATTCTCAAGATTAAGTTCCGGATTGATGAGGTTAAAAATATATTGATAATTAATCTGAATCTGAAGATATCTCAGGATTTCCTGATTTTCTGTCCATAGTTCAGCAACACTTTCTTTTGGTGAATAATGGAGGATATATTGATTTTTCTTGAATTGAAATTTAGTTCCGCAATCATGACCTTCTAAATTAATGCCATCACTCAGCATGAAAATAAGATTAAAACTGGACTTGCCTTCCAGCATATGAGACTTGAAGGATTGGTCAGGGCACAGATCTTCCTGTATGATGATTTTGATGTCTTCGGATCTGAACAAAAGTCCACTTTTATATTGATTCCTCATACAACACATTTTTACAGCCATGGTACAACTTACTTAAGGGAAAAAGTCCTTCGCAGGATAACCAAAAGTTCGAAAATGATAACTCGGGGTTAATAATGTGAGGTACTTTTGCGCAAAATTAAATTAAATTTAGAATAATTAAAAATAATATTTCATATGTTTAAAGATTTACATTTTGCAATACGAAAAATCAGAACGGGATTAGCGTTGCTAACCGTTGCTGGAAGCTGTATGTATGCCCAGCAATGGGAAAATGTAGGAGGGGTTCAGGATGTATCTGCAGGAGGAAGCAGTTTTAATAATCTTGTTATTGATAATTCAGGGAACTATTATCTCTCATATTATGATGTTTCAGTAGCCAAAGGTTCTGTTCAGAAATTCAACGGAACTTCATGGTCTTACTTAGGCGGAACGGCTGGGGTTACTACTGGAACAGCTACTTACAACTCATTATCTGTAAGCCCGAACGGAAACAGTATTTATTATACCAATCAGCTTGGTTACCCGGGTTCAGGCATGGAAGTACGTTTATATACAGGATCATTATGGTCTCAGCTTCCTAATGCTACAGACAGTTCTGTAAATTATCAGGCTTCTGCGGTATCTTCCGATAATATTATATTCACTTACGGATCATATGGTTCAGGAACAGTAAAAAGATATTTTGGCGGAGCTTGGGAGCAGGTAGGAAATGCGGGCTTTTCCGGAGGTGCTGAATTTGCTGAAATGGTCATCGGATCTAATAATATGATCTATACCTGTAATGTTTCCGGAGGGTTGAAGGTATATCAAAACAGTACAGATGCAAACTCTACACAAAACTGGACTTTAGTAGGCGGTGCTGCTGCAGATGCTTCATCATCAGGAGAACAGTATAATGCTGATATCGCTTTGGATGGATCCAACAAGATTTATGTAGCTTATGTATCCAACTCAGGAGGAGGAAGGAAAATAAATGTTAAAAAATTTGATGGAAACTCCTGGGTACAGGTTGGAAATGCCAACTTTTCTGATGGAAGAGTACAACATGTTGCTTTAGCAGTTACCGGATCCGGAACACCTTATGTGGTGGCGAGCCGTTTTGAAAATGATAACTTCCTGAGAAATACCGTTTATAAATTGGACGATTCACAGAACTGGATTCCTTTTGGAGGAGATTTTGTTTCGGATGGTGAAGCAAAATACAATGATTTAGCAATTGATAAAGCACAGAACTACCTTGTTTTGGCTTATTCTGAAAATACAACCAAGGTTAAAAGAATTTCTCTGAACCTGAATCCACAAACATGCAGCAATACAGATCCAGGATCAAATGCGGGTGACATAGGCTGTGTGAGCTTTATGTATCGTGGTCAGCAGGTTGCTTATACTACGGTAAGAGGATCAGACGGAAAAATATGGCTTCAGCAGAATCTGGGAAGCACGCAGGTTGCTTCATCAATGGCAGATGCCAACTCATACGGAGATCTTTTCCAATGGGGAAGATGGGATGACGGGCACCAGCTTAGAAATTCTCAGGTGGTACAGGCTCCATCACCTAACACACCGGAAGGAACAAGCACAACTGCAGGAGGTTATATTGCAGGGGCTCCGGCATGGTGGGCTGGCTTTTCTGGTGGAGATACATGGAGTGGAGCGTCGGTAGCAGACGTTAATGCATCTGTAGGCGTAGATCCTTGTAAAGCCATTGGGCCAGACTGGAAAATGCCTTCTCAGGCAGATTGGACCTCTTTAGTAGGAGCGGAAAGTATTGCTAACCCTACAACGGCTTACAACAGTCATCTTAAATTACCGGCAGGAGGCTTCAGAAGCTCCAGTGATGGTAACTTTACGTATGTAGGACAAAGAGGATATTTCTGGAGTTCTGATACCTCAAGCTCAGGAGGAAAATATCTGTATATTGGAACTACTATTGCCAATCCATCGGCAGGAGCTATGAGAGGGCAGGGAGCATCAGTAAGATGCATCAAGCCTACATCTTCTTTAAGCACATCTGAAATTAAGCTAAATAAAGCTGTCATAGGAATGTATCCTAACCCTACAAAAGGAATTCTTATGGTAAAATCAGATTCAGTGATTGAAAAAGTAAACGTTACCAATGTAGTAGGACAGAGAATGAATGTACAGTTTTCGGATAATCAGATCAACATGACTGAACTTCCTTCTGGATTATACATCGTAGAATTAAAATTAAAGAACGGACAGATTGTTTCTAAAAAAATTATAAAAGATTAATCTGTTTCATAAGATATTCGTCATATAAAAAATAGTTCATTACAATTACTTTTATTGGGAGGCTCATGAAAATTTCATGAGCCTTTTTTATTTTGTCTTTTTCTTCTGAAAATGAAATATCTCATCAAAATAATGAGTATGAATAAAAATTAATATTATATTCGATAAAAAATAAGACATGAAAAAATTTTATTCCGTTGTTTTTCTGCTGATTACAATAGTTGTTTTTGGGCAGATCAGTTACACCATTACCCCAAATCCATTCAATGAAACAGATGCTGTCACGCTTACCGTTCCGGGAAATCAGATTGACGAATCTGCATGGGGAGTTTCCAATAATGCCATTTATATCTGGACATGGTCTTTTGATACCAATTATCAGAACAGCCAGGATTGTCCTACCAATGGCAGCTGGAATAACTCCAATGATTTGAATAAACTGAATTATAATGCAGGAACAGATACCTATTCGCTTACTTTTACACCAACTTCTTTTTATGGAAGAACAGGAATTGGAAGGTTTGGATTTTTATTAAAAGATAAAACAGGATCCCATCAGACCTCACCCGATATTTTTGTAAACGTAGGGACTTTAAGCTTAAATCTTACCAATCCTCTGGCGAATAGCCTTACCACAGTTCCTGTGGGGAATTCCATTACTATTACGGCTTCAACCAATGTCAATGCAACATTTCAGTTAAAAGCCAACGGAACAGTTGTTAACTCTACAACAACTCTGTCACAGTCCTATTCTTACAACTATACAGTTACTCAGGATGCCAGTATGGAACTTGTTGCCACACAGGGAAGCAATTCTAAAAGTGCAACATTCATTTTACAGGTTCCTAGAAACGTGGTTTCTGAAGCAATACCGAACTGGATGAGACAAGGTATCAATTATAACCCGACAGATCAAACCAAAGTAGGGCTGGCTTTATATGCTCCCGGGAAAAGCTTTGTACATGTTATCGGAAGTTTCAATAACTGGGCGGTGAATGATACCTATTTAATGAAAAGAGATACTACAAATCCTGATTTGTACTGGATTGAGCTCAATGGAATTACTCCTCAGCAGCTCTATACCTTCCAATACAGAACCAATGATTTGAGAAAAGTAGCAGATCCTTATTCACCGCAAATTTTGTCTTCTTACGATGATCAGTGGATTTCAGCTTCTACTTATCCGAACCTGCCAGCATTTCCTGCCGGACAGGGATTTGAAGTTTCAACATTTAAAACAGGGCAGACCGCTTACAATTGGCAGGTTACCAATTTTCAGAGACCAGCGAAAGAAGATTTGTTAGTTTATGAATTGTTATTGAGAGACTTTACACAGGAAAAGAACTGGCAGTCATTGATCAATAAAATTTCTTATTTAAAAAATTTAAAAATCAATGCCATAGAATTAATGCCAATCATGGAGTTTGAAGGAAATCTTTCCTGGGGATATAATACATCCTTCCATTATGCATTGGACAAAGCCTATGGAACTCCGGAAAAATTCAAAGAATTTGTAGATCTGTGCCACCAAAACGGAATTGCTGTGATTCTGGATGTGGCGTTTAACCATGCTACAGGACGTTCTCCTTTGGTAAGACTTTGGAATGTAGATCCGGATGGAGACGGCTATGGCGATGTGGCAGCGAACAACCCTTATTTTAATCAGGTTCCGAAACATTCATACAATGTATTCAATGATTTTAACCACACCAGTCCTTCAACGCAATATTACGTTGAAAGATGTCTTGAGCAATGGCTGACTGAATATCACATAGACGGATTCCGTTGGGACTTGACAAAAGGATTCACTCAAAGCTGTTCTGAAAACGATGAAACATGTACCAACGCTTATCAGCAGGACAGAGTGGATATCATGAAACACTATGCAGACAGACAATGGGCTCTTGATCCGAATTCTTATATGATCTTTGAACACCTTGGAACAGATGTAGAAGAACAGCAATGGGCGAACTACAGAATCGCAGAAGGAAAAGGTGTTATGCTTTGGAATAAACAGACAGATCCTTACAATCAGAATACAATGGGATATCAGGAAAACAGCAATTATGACCGTATGAACCACAGTCTTCACGGTTTTACCAATATGAGTGCTGTAGGCTATGGAGAAAGCCATGATGAAGAAAGATTAATGTTTAAAAATCTTGCATACGGAGCTACTAACGGAAGTTATAATGTGAAAGACCTGAATACCGCTCTTGAAAGAATGAAAACTTTCGGTGCTACCTTCTTTACTATTCCCGGTCCGAAAATGATCTGGCAGTTTGGCGAATTAGGATATGAATTCAGCATCAACAGATGTGCGAATGGTACTATCGACAATGGTTGTAGAACAGATGAGAAACCTATCGCATTTACTTTAGGATATGATACGAATGCAAACAGAAAAGCAGTGTATGATACATGGGCTAAAATCATCAATATCAGAAACAGCCATCCGGTTTTTAAATCTAAAACTTACAGTATAGAATCCAATAACCTTACGAATGATCCTAATGGCCTGATCACAAGAATTTACGTGTATGATACAGCTATTACAACAGGAACAAAGAATGTTGTGGTACTGGCTAATTATACTACATCCGTACAGAATGTAGTGCCTTATTTCCCTTACACAGGTCAATGGCAAAATCTGATGGATGACAGTATCTCAAATGTAGTCTCCACAACGGCTCCGATTACTCTACAGCCGGGAGAATTCAGAATCTTTGGAAATTATGCAGGTGCTTTGTCAACTGCAGATACCAATGCAGCCAACAAATTGTCACTTCAGATTGCAGATAATCCAGTCAAAAATGGAATTGCTCAATTAGTTTTCAGCAAAGCAAAAAACGGAGAAATTTTGATTTTTGATATGACGGGTAAAAGACTGGATTCATTCAAGCTGGATAAAGAAAATGGTACCTATGAAGCGAAAATCAGTTATCCGACAGGAACTTATCTGGTACAGCTGAAATCAGACACGGGAATTGCGATTCAAAAGATGATCATTAAATAAAAGCGTTTAGACTTATAAAAAATGTTGAATATATTAAACCATTAAGAAGTATTTAAGATGAATCATTCTGATTTTTAAGCGTAAAACGAAGCTTCTCTTAATACTCTTAAACTCTTATTAAATCTTAATGGTTCAAAAATAAAAGTGTAAACAAGTTCTATAAAAAAAGGCAAATTTGCAATGTAGCAGATTTGCCTTTTTTGTACATTTAAAAAAATAGTCTACTTTTGCAGTAGATTTATCAAGAAAGGTGGAGGGATTTGGCCCCGTGAAACCTTAGCAACCTACACGGTTTCAGAAGTGTAAAGGTGCTAATTCCAACCCTCAGGGGGAGATAAGTGAAGTCAATATTCTATATGAATTCCATTTCTTGAAGTCCTGTGTATCTGCGGAAACATCCGTCAGACTCACATTATTAATTGGCAAGAATAAAAATGAAAAAATTAAGTACAGCTGTATTATTGCTTGGAGCAATTCTGGCCGCTGCTCAGGAAAGTGAGGAAAAAGGAAAACAAATTGAAGATATTATCATTGTAGGAAACCGTAATGTCAAAAGGACAAAGCTGGAGACACCCGTTCCTGTAGATGTAATTAATATCGACAAAATCCAGAGAAGTTCTCCGCAAATGACAGCTCAGGATCTCTTGAACTACGTAATACCATCGTTTAATGCAGTGAGACAGACTGCTTCGGATGGTACAGAGCATATAGATCCTGTAACCTTAAGAGGGATGGGACCTGATCAGGTTCTGGTGCTGCTTAACGGAAAAAGAAGGCATTCTACGTCTTTAGTAAATTATCAGAATACAGTAGGAAATGGCTCAGTAGGAACAGATCTGAGCGCCATTCCGGTGATTGCTATTGACAGAATTGAGGTCTTAAGAGACGGGGCCGCAGCACAATACGGTTCTGATGCCATTGCAGGAGTCATCAACATTATTCTGAAGAAAAATATAGGAGCTTCAGCAAGTCTTACCTATGGATTAACCGGAAGAAATGATGGTGATACTTATCAGGCAGGAGCGAACTACGGAACTTCATTAGGGAAAAAAGACAGTTATATTAATCTTTCATTACAATTAAGCCACAGAGGGAAAACCACAAGAACACAAAATCATGATCTTGATATTTTCGGAAATAATTTTGCGTATGCATTTGCCGATGATCCTGCTGCTGCAAGAGCGGCGGATGATGCAAAGATTCAGGAAAGAGGATTAACCCGTGACGATTTTAATTTTCAGATCGGAGATGCACAAATCAGACAGGGACAGCTATTTTTCAATGCAGAATATCCTTTTAACGATCATTTTAAAATGTATTCTTTCGGAGGTTTTAGTATCAAAGAAGGAAAAGGATTTGGTTTCAGAAGGCTTCCCAGCGAAACATCTAATGTGGTTTCATCCATTTATCCGAACGGTTTTCAGGCAAACCTTGCATCCCAGGTGTATGATCTTTCTTACGCTGTAGGAGCGAAATATAATGTCAACGATTGGTTTTTCGACCTTAGCAATACCTTTGGAAGCAACACCTTCAATTATAATGTAAACAATACGAATAATGCTTCACTGGGGGTAAAATCACCCACCCGATTTTATGCCGGAGAACACAGCTTCCTTCAGAATACCATTAATCTTGATGTTTCTAAAAATATCAACCGTATCAATATTGCATTTGGAGGAGAATTCAGATTTGAACAATACCAGATCAAAGCGGGTGATGAAGCATCTTACACTCAATATGACATCAACGGAAATGTTGCCACAGAAGTATCAACAGTACTGGGTGCGGGCGGATCTCAATCTTTTATTGGGTTTTCTCCCAATAATGCATTGAAGAAAGACAGACATTCAACAGCAGTGTATGCAGATGTTTCCTATGATTTAGATAAAAAACTGAATATTGATGCGGCTGCAAGATTTGAAAATTATTCAGATTTTGGAAATACGCTGAATGGAAAATTGGCGGTGCGATATGAGTTTGTAAAAAACTATGCAGTAAGAGCGGCGGTAGGAACAGGATTCAGAGCACCTTCTCTTCAACAGCAGTATTTTAATAACTCTTATGCCGATATTTCTACCTCCGGTTCCGGAATTGTAACCAAAGGGATTTTCAGAAATGACAGTGATGCTGCAAGAATTCTTGGATTTGATAAACTTAAGCAGGAAACTTCCGTTAATGGAAGCGCCGGATTCACTTTAAAACCTGCAAAAGGATTATTCATTACCGTAGATGGATACTGGATAAAGGTGAAAAACAGGATCGTAATTACCAGCAATATTACCGATCCAAGATTAGAACAGTTTAAGGTAGAAAGCGGAAGGTTCTTTGCCAATGCCATTGATACCGAAACTAAAGGAGTAGATGTAGTAGTTTCCTATGACTGGATTCTCGGTAACGGAAAACTAAATATCAATCTTGCCGGAAACTATACCGAAACTAAAATCACAGATTTCCATTTTCCGGAAAACTTAGGAACTCCACAAAATGAATTTTTTGGACCGGATCAGATCAATATCATTGAAACGCTGTCTCCCAAAACAAAAGCTTCATTAGGATTAAATTATGGAATCGGGAAGTTCAATTTTCTCGTAAGAAATACCTATTTTGGTAAAGTAATAAGAGATGGCTATCCTTTTGGAGGTGTGCAGGAGTTTTCTCCGAAAGTAGTAACCGACATCAGTGTTGGGTATGATATTACAAAAAGTATCAACTTTACGGTAGGAGCCAACAATGTGTTTGATGTCTTCCCGGATCGCCAGATTTATGAAAATTCATACTATGGAGTATTCAAATATGCGCCGGTTCAGATGGGAACACTGGGGAATTATTTCTTTGGAAGGCTTAATTTTAATTTTTAATCATTAAATGAGTACTACCTCACATCAGATTGGCTGGAAAACAGCTGCAGCCATCGTGGTTTCCAATATGATCGGAACAGGGATTTTTACCACCCTGGGATTTCAGTTATCCGATATTACCAATACCTACAGCATATTCCTGCTATGGGCAATAGGGGGAATTCTAGCGTTGTTCGGGGCTTTTTGCTATGCCGAATTAGGCTCGCATTTTAAAGGAAACGGGGGCGATTTCATCTACCTTAAAGAAACTTATCATCCGCTATTCGGTTATCTGATAAGCTGGGTTTCTCTGATTATCGGGTTTTCCTCTCCTGTGGCACTGGCAGCCTTAGCCATGTCAAAATACCTTTCCGTATTTGAGTATTCTTTTGGAAACGGTTTTGCGATTGCAGCCATTTTTCTGGTGGCGATTGCGTTATCATTTAGTTTAAAAACATCCAGTAGATTTCATAATTTTTTTACTTTCATCAAAATAGCTTTCATTATTGTACTGGTTATTTTAGGTGTTGTACTTTCAGATTCACCACAAATTGGAAATAGCCTGAACTTCGGTGATAGTTGGAAGAACGAAATCATGCTTCCGGCTTTTGCCACGTCTCTTGTTTTTGTTACCTATTCCTATACAGGCTGGAATTCAGCTTCTTATATCGCAGGAGAAATAAAAGATGTTCAGAAAAACCTTCCCAAATCATTGATTATAGGAACTGTTTTCGTAACGGTAAGCTATATTCTGGTGAATTATATTATGCTGAAACATGCTCCGGTAAGTCAATTGGCGGGAAAAGAAGATGTGATGGGAGAAGCTGCTGTCAATATGCTGGGACCTGCTTTTGGAAAGATTGTCAATATTTTTATTGCTCTACAGCTGGTTGCAACAATTAGCGGATATCTGTGGGTAGGGTCGAGATTAACGCAAGCTTTCGCAAAACATACCGCCATTTGGAAACCTTTAGCCATGGGTAACGAAAAAGGAATTCCGGTAAGAGCTATTTTCGCTCATGCAGTGATTGCTGCCATTATTATTCTGACAGGAAGTTTTAAAGAAATCTTTGTGTATACGGCTTTTATTTTACAGCTTTTTGCAAGTCTGGCCATTTCTACCGCATTCTTCCTGAAGAAAAAAGACCGAAAAATTTTTAAGTCAAATGCTTTCCACATTTTTCCGGCAGTTTTTTTATTGTTCAGTTTTTATATTCTTTATTTTACATTCATTCATAACCCTAAAGAAAGCTTGATAGGACTGGGAATTATTGCAGTAGGAATTGCTTTATATTTAATAGACAGAAGGCTTTCCAAAATATCTTAGAGCCTGATTTCAATTGAATAAACAAATAGACAATCCTGCCTTTTTACACTTTCACTCCCTTTATCCCTAATGCTCAAAAATTTATGATGATTCGGAATTTTAATTTTGAATTAATAATCCTTATCTTTGCACCCACAAAATTTCTACAATGTCTAAATCATTAATTCCAAAATTAGAAGCTATAAAACAAAGATATAATGAGGTTGCAGACCTTATTATACAGCCTGATGTCATTTCAGACCAAAAAAGATATTCTTCTTTGAACAAAGAATATAGTGATTTGGGGAAAATTGTAAGAGTTTACGATCAGTACAAAGGGGCTTTGGACAGTATTGAAGAATCCGAAGAGATTATTGCAGACGGTTCAGACAGAGATTTGGTAGATCTTGCTAAAGAAGAAAAATTAGAAGCTCAGGCCAAACTTCCTGCACTGGAAGAAGAACTGAAAGTATTACTGATCCCTAAAGATCCTGCCGATGACAAAAACGTTATCGTAGAATTACGTGCCGGAACAGGAGGTGACGAAGCCGCGATTTTTGTAGAAGATGTCTACAGAATGTATACCATGTATTTCAAAACAAAAGGATGGAGACATGAAGTAACAGATTCTAACGAAGCTGCAAAAGGATACAAGGAACTGATCATGAAAGTGGAAGGAGAAGGTGTTTACGGAATCATGAAGTTCGAGTCCGGAGTTCACCGTGTACAGCGTGTACCTGAAACTGAATCTCAGGGAAGAGTTCACACTTCCGCTATCACAATTGCTGTTCTTCCGGAAGCTGAAGAAGTAGACTTCGAACTGAATCCTGCAGATATCGAAATGCAGACTTCCCGTTCAGGAGGTGCCGGTGGTCAGAACGTAAACAAGGTTGAAACTAAAGTTCAGCTTACCCACAAACCTTCAGGACTTGTTGTGGTGTGTCAACAGGCTCGTTCTCAGCTGGCTAACCGTGAGTTGGCAATGGAAATGCTAAGAACAAAATTATACGACATCGAATTGCAAAAAGTACAGGGAGATATTGCAGCACAACGTAAATCTATGGTATCTACCGGAGACCGTTCTGCAAAAATTAAAACCTACAATTACCCGCAAGGTAGAGTTACAGACCACAGAATTAATAAGTCTATGTATAACCTTGATGCATATATGAACGGAGATATTTCTGAAATGATTGACGCCGTAATCATGGCGGAAAATGCAGAGAAAATGAAGGGAGAAGAAGAAAATTATTAAGATTAAAACCAATAAAAATAAAGCCTCTGATTCTTCAGGGGCTTTGTTTTTCCCAATAACGAAACAAAATATAAACTATGAAAACCTACAAAATTATTTTACTGCTGATGCTTACGATAATGGGACAGCAGCTTATGGCTCAAACTGAAGTAAAGAAACCTAAAGAAGCCTTTGAACTATTCTTTGGAACCTTCGTCAACAATGATGAGGTTGCATTGGGTAAGCTTAATGACTATTTAAAACCAACAGTAGACGGGCAGGTTGCGTATCAGGTGAATTTCAAAGAAACGTCCCAGGAAATGATCAATGGAAGTGTAGAAAATTTTCTCTCAGCTTTCCCGAAAACCACGGCTGCAGCATGTAAAAAAGAAGCAGAAGACTATTTCAGAGGGATGTTTGATAATTTTAAAAAAGGAAAACTTACCGTTAAAGACGTAAAAGTAGTTCCGAATGAATACGTGGAAGGACAAAAAATTGCAGAAATAAGTTATTCTGTGAGCTTCCTGGTTCCATCAAAACTGACTTCAGGACCCAAAGGCGATCTGAGTAAAATAAAAGCGGAAGATCTGAAAAAATATCTGGTTCAGGCAGTTCAGGATTTCAAAAATGCTGATAAAACGGTAACAACAGATCAGAACTTCTCTTTATACGAACTTAAAGAAGGAAATAAAATATACTATTGGAACGGCAGCCCGGATGAGATTGTTTCCAATCTTACCGATTTCTATTTTGAAAGCTTCGGAGCCAGTGAATAGTAGAAAAATACAATTATAAATAAGAAAAGTCCCAATTTAACGGGGTTTTTTTTATTTCACATACTTTGCGTATTTTTGAGAAAAACCGATCAGTATGAATTTTAAGCCTATATTGTTAACTGCTGGAGTCTTGTTTTCAGCATCTTTTTATTCTCAGAAAATGAATTATCCTAAAGCATTAAAGGGAAGCCAGACAGATACCTATTTCGGAAGCGCAGTTTCTGATCCTTTCAGAGATCTTGAAAATGATTCTGAGCCTACAAAAAAATGGGTAGATGAAGAAGTAGCTTACAGTCAGAATTACCTTTCTAAAATTCCGTTCAGGGATAAAATAAAAAGCCAGTTGAAAGATATCTGGAACTATGAAAAAATTTCAGCACCTTTCAAAGAAGGAGATTATACCTATTATTATAAAAATGATGGCTTGCAGGCACAGTCTGTTTTGTACAGAACAAACAACAAGACCAATGCTACAGAAGTATTTTTAGATCCTAATAAATTTTCGGAAAAAGGAACTACTTCACTTTCCAATCTTTCTTTCAACAAAAAAGGAAATCTTGCGGCTTATTCTATCTCTGAAGGAGGAAGTGACTGGAACAAGATTATTATCATCGATGCTGTTACCAAAAAACAGATTGATGAAACTTTACTGGATGTAAAATTCAGTGGAATTTCATGGCAGGGAGATGAAGGATTCTATTATTCAAGCTATGATAAGCCAAAAGAAGGAACCGTGCTTTCCGGAATGACGGATAAGCATAAAGTATACTTTCATAAATTAGGGACAAAACAGTCTGCAGATAAATTGATTTTCGGAGGGGATAAAACTCCGAGAAGATACCTAAGTGCAGGGGTTTCTGAAGACCAGAGATACCTTATCATTTCTGCTGCTAATGCTACCAACGGTAATGAACTGTACATCAAAGACCTTCAAAAAGGAGGAGACTTTGTCCAAATTATGAGCGGATTCGACATCAATGCCAGCATCGTAGATACTCAGGGTGATGATCTTTTCATTTTTACAGATAAAGATGCCCCAAATATGCGTCTTGTAAAAACTACCATTGCTAACCCAGCTCCTGCAACATGGAAAGATGTAATTTCACAAACTGAAAATGTATTGGGAATTTCTTCCGGTGGAGGATATTTCTTTGCCACTTATATGATTGACGCTATTGATCAGGTAAAACAATTTGATAAGACTGGAAAATTGGTTAGAGAAATTGCACTTCCTGGTAAAGGAAATATATCAGGATTCGGAGGAAAAGAAAAAGAAAAAGATGTTTATTTTTCTTTCAGCAATTATATTACACCGGGAACCACTTATAAATTCAATGTAGACTCAGGGAAATCTGAAGTATATCAAAAACCGAAAGTGAAGTTTAATCCAGATGATTATGTGTCAGAGCAGGTATTCTATACTTCAAAAGACGGTACAAAAGTTCCTATGATGATCAATTATAAGAAAGGAACTAAGCTGGATGGTAAAAATCCTACTATTCTATACTCTTACGGAGGTTTCAATATCAGTTTACAACCGTCATTCTCTGTAGTCAATGCGATCTGGATGGAAAATGGAGGAATTTATGCTGTTCCAAACATCCGTGGTGGTGGTGAATACGGTAAAAAATGGCACGATGCAGGGACAAAACAACAGAAGAAGAATGTTTTTGAAGACTTTATCGCTGCCGGAGAATACCTTCAAAGTAAAGGATATACTTCAAAAGAATACATGGCACTGTCAGGAAGATCAAATGGAGGATTACTAGTGGGTGCAACAATGACAATGCGTCCGGATTTGGCAAGAGTGGCATTCCCGGGAGTAGGAGTTTTGGATATGTTGAGATATAATAAATTTACAGCTGGAGCAGGTTGGTCTTACGACTACGGAACTGCGGAAGACAGTAAAGAAATGTTTGAGTACCTGAAATCATATTCTCCTGTACACAACGTAAAAGCAGGAACTTGCTATCCATCTACAATGATCATTACCAGTGATCATGATGACAGAGTAGTTCCGGCACATTCATTCAAGTTTGGAGCTGAACTTCAGGAAAAACAGGCATGTAAAAATCCTGTTCTTTTGAGAATTGAAAAAAATGCAGGACATGGAGCCGGCAGATCAACAGATCAGGTGATCAGTGAAAATGCAGATCTTATATCATTTGCCTTATATGAAATGGGAATAAAGAAATAACTCTAAAAAAATATAATGTTTATAAAAACGGCTGATTTTGTCTAAAATTGGCCGTTTTTTTTATGTAGTTGTGTTTATAATTAGTACTTTTATGGCGGATATTAAAAGTTTATTAATTCTAAACGAATTAGGTAATTATGAAAAAAAGAATTTTATTAGTTTGTGCATTAGCTGCTGGGCTATCCAGTTTCAATGCACAGAGGTGGGAGCCAACCTCTCAAAAAAACTCTCAAATCAGAAAAGAGGTAGAAGTTCAATATTCTTACAGGTTTGATTTGCAATCTCTTAGGAATATTTTAAAAGATGCTGTAGAAACAGGAAAAGGCGCTCAGGCTGTGATTATTTCATTACCTACAGCAGAAGGGAAAATTGAAAAATTTGCTGTGTATAGTGATCCTGTAATGGAGAAATCTATGGCAGACAGATATCAGTTAGGGTCTTACGTTGGAGTAGGAGTGGATGATCCTGGTAAATATGTAAGATTCAGTACTGCACCTACTGAAATGCAGTCTATGATTATCAAAGATGGAAAGTTTCAGTTCATAGAACCTATTACTACAGATAAGCAGGTTTATGGTGTTTTCTATAAAACAAACAGAACAGAAAGTGAACATGGTTTTGAATGTTCTACAGACGAAAAGAACTTTAAAGATCTAAAGTCATTAGAAGCTAATGGAAAAAAGAATCTTTCTAATGTAGGAATCACCAGTAGACCATCAAGTACAAAATTCAGAACTTACAGATTAGCAATTTCTGTTACAGGGGAGTATACTCAATATTTTATGAATTTGGCTGGTGTACCAGCTACAGCTACAGATGATCAAAAGAGAGCTCCTGCATTGGTTGCAATTAACAACACGATGAGCCGTGTAAACGGAGTATTTCAAAAAGACTTTGGAATAAAATTACTTATTCAGGATTTTCCAAGTATCATCTATACAAATCCTGCTACAGATCCCTATTCTGCAGCAGCTACTGGATCTGCCGGAGCTTGGAATCTCGAACTTCAAAATGCTATAACTGCTCAGGTAACCAATGCAAACTATGATATAGGGCATTTATTTGGTGCATCCGGGGGAGGAGGTAACGCTGGCTGTGTAGGTTGTGTATGTGACGACCCAACAACTAGTGAACCTCTGGGAAAAGGTTCTGGGTTTACTTCACCTGCCAATAGTATTCCAAGTGGAGACTCTTTTGATATAGACTATGTTGCACATGAAATGGGACACCAATTGGGAGGAAATCACACTTTCTCAAATAAATCAGAAGGTTATGGAGCCAATGTAGAGCCTGGAGGAGGAACTACCATTATGGGATACGCTGGAATTACAAGTGATAATGTTCAAATGTCCTCAGATGCTTATTTCCATTATAAATCTATAGATCAGATTTTAACAAATTTGGAAGGTAGGGTAACATGTGGAACTTCAGAGAATATAACGAATAATACACCACCTGTAATAGGAGCACTTACTGCATATACAGTGCCGAAAGGAACTGCTTATTATCTTGATGCAACCGCAACAGATGCAGAAGGTGATGCACTTAATTATACATGGGAACAAAATGATAGTGTCAATGATTTTGCTACAATCTCTGGAGATAGCGGTTGGGGTTATAACACACAAGGTGCTTTGACAAGATCCCGTTTTGGAACAGCTAGTGGAAGAAGATATTTTCCAAGTTTTCCTCTGGTAATGAATGGTATTCTTACCAATAAAACTGATGCAGCAAATAATCCAAACCCAAATTGGGAGACCGTATCTTATATTCCTAGAACTGTACGTTATGCTATCACTGTAAGGGATCAAAACGCACAAAGACCAATGTTGTCTTCTTCAGAAGTGAATACAGTTATTGGAAATGATGGTCCTTTCAAGTTTAATGGACTTACTACATCATCAGTATTATATAAAAATGCTAATAACATTATTCAGTGGGAAGTAGCGAATACCAACACAGCTCCTTATAATTCACCTAATGTAAAAATAGATTACACATCTGATAATGGAGTAACCTGGACAGATTTGGTAGCTTCTGCTCCTAACACAGGTAGCTTTACAGTGCAGATGCCAAATACTATTACAACACCAATAAAGTTGAGAGTTTCAGCAATTGGTAACGTTTTCTATGCTGTTTCTCCTCTGGTTACAGTTGCAGATGCACCTACTTCTACAACGGCAGCTCCTACCGGGCTTACAACCATAAGTACAGAAGTATTCAAGACAACAGCCAGAGCATCTTGGAATAATGTACCTGGTGCAACGTATTCTGTTAATTATAGAAAACAAGGCGCTTCAAGTTGGTCAAATACAACAAGTACAACGAACTCAGTTGTATTAACAGGTCTTGAAGATGAAACAAATTATGAAGTACAGGTTGCAGCCGTTGTAAATACTGTACCTGGAACATTCTCTAATAATTATACATTTAAAACGAATGGTTTAAAAACAGGTATTGATTACTGTATATTAAATAGCGGAATTTCAGACTATGCAACGGTATATCAAATATCATTGAATGGTACTGTAATTCATACAGATGGTTCTTACAGATCTTATAAAGACCTTAGTGAAAATCCGGCTAAGACCCTTAATTTAGTAAAGGGAACTCAATATAGCTTAGATCTTAGAACAGTAATTTCAAGTGCTTATGGACAAATGCCATCAAAACCGGTAAGAATCAATGCTTGGATAGACTATAACAGAAATGGTGTTTTTGAAACTACTGAAAAAATTTATGGATTAGGAAGTAGTAACGTTTCTGTAAATAGTGCTGTGGGAGCAGCATCAAACTTTACAGTGCCAGCCACTGCTTATGCGGGAGATAAAACCTTAAGAATGAGAATTGTTACTAAATATGGAAATTCAGATTTAGTAGATACATGTGGTGAAATTCCTTCAGGTGCTGGAGGTGTAATGGATCTTCCTGTAAAAATTTCTGAAACGCTTGCCGTAAACGAAACAAATGGAGTAAAATCATCTGAAATTTCAATTTATCCGAACCCAGCAGATACTTTCGTAGAAGTGAAAAATCTGAAAGGAAAAGCAGATTATAAAATCTATACTGCGGACGGAAGATTAGCTCAGGAAGGACAGATTGATGGACAAAGAATCAACGTTGCTTCATTAATCAAAGGTATGTATGTGATCACGATCAAAGATGACAAAAATACTTACAATACGAAGCTTATCAAAAAATAAGCAGACGATATACCAATAAGAAAGGCCGGGCATTTGTCCGGCCTTTTTCTTTCGATAAAATATAGAGAAACAGAACGTTAACATAAGTTTCATGTTTCGCTCAAAAAAATTAACTTTACGGAGACAAAAATAATTGGAATGCGAAAGACAATTTCTGTGAAAAAACCGGATTTTAGTGTATCAGCTCAGGAAAGAGAGATTTACAATTTTGAAAAAGACGGACTTGAACTCAAATCATCCTATGAAAAAAAAGATGTAAAAGATGAATCATTAACGCAGACTTCTCCAGGAATTGCACCCTATCTGAGAGGACCGTATTCCACCATGTATGTTCAGAAACCATGGACAATCCGTCAATATGCAGGATTCTCTACCGCAGAAGAATCCAATGCTTTCTACAGAAGAAACCTTGCCGCAGGTCAGAAAGGACTTTCCGTAGCATTTGACCTTGCAACACACAGAGGATATGATTCTGACCATTCAAGAGTAGTAGGAGACGTAGGAAAAGCAGGTGTGGCTATTGACTCAGTGGAAGACATGAAAATCCTTTTCAATGAAATTCCATTAGATCAGATTTCAGTATCTATGACCATGAACGGAGCTGTACTTCCTATCTTGTCTTTCTATATCGTAGCAGCAGAAGAGCAAGGAGTAAAGCAGGAATTACTGTCTGGTACCATTCAAAATGACATTCTGAAAGAATTCATGGTAAGAAATACCTACATCTATCCGCCGGCACCTTCCATGAAGATCATTGCAGATATTTTTGAATACACTTCGCAAAACATTCCAAAATTCAACTCTATTTCTATTTCCGGATACCATATGCAGGAAGCAGGTGCTACCCCTGTATTAGAAATGGCTTATACTTTGGCAGATGGCCTGGAATATGTAAGAACAGGAATAAAAGCAGGAATGAACGTTGACGATTTCGCTCCAAGACTATCTTTCTTCTGGGCAATCGGGATGAATCATTTCATGGAAATTGCGAAAATGCGTGCCGCAAGATACATTTGGGCAACCCTTTTAAAACAGTTTAATCCTCAGAACCCAAAATCTCTGGCATTAAGAACCCATTCACAAACTTCCGGATGGTCTTTAACAGAGCAGGAACCTTTCAATAATATCACAAGAACAGCTATAGAAGCATTGTCTTCAGCATTAGGAGGAACACAGTCTCTCCATACCAATGCACTGGATGAAGCTATTGCCCTTCCTACAGACTATTCAGCAAAAATTGCAAGAAATACGCAGATCATTCTTCAGCAGGAAAGCGGAATATGTGATGTGGTAGATCCAATGGGAGGTAGTAACCTTGTGGAAAGCCTTACTCAGCAGATGATTGAAGAGGCGATGAGGTATATTAACGAGGTAGAGCAGGAAGGAGGAATGACGAAAGCGATTGAAGCCGGAATTCCAAAAATGAGAATCGAAGAAGCTGCTGCTAAAAAACAGGCTAAGATTGATAGTGGTGAAGAATTCATTATCGGAGTGAATTCATTCAAATCCTCATTAAAGCAGGATCAGATAGAAATCTTAGACATTGATAATACAGAAGTTCGCAGAAAGCAGATTGAGAGATTGAATACCATCAAAACTGTTAGAAATGCCGATGCTGTTGAGCAGATCCTGAATGAAATCCGCGAAAGCGCCAAAACAGGAAAAGGAAACCTGTTGGCATTATGTATTGAAGCTGCAAGAAGAAGAGTTACCCTTGGTGAGATGAGTGATGCTATGGAAGAAACCTTTGGAAGATATAAAGCAAATATTAAAACAATCTCAGGTGTATACGCAATGAATGCCGGTAAAAACGAATACTTCGAAAAAGCCCTTAATCTGACTCAGAAATTTGAAGAAGAAGAAGGACGCCGCCCAAGACTAATGGTTGCTAAAATGGGACAGGACGGGCACGACAGAGGAGCAAAAGTAGTAGCAACAGCATTTGCTGATATGGGATTTGACGTAGATGTTGCACCATTGTTCCAGACACCGGAAGAAGTAGCTAAACAGGCTGTAGAAAACGATATTCATATTTTAGGTGTTTCTTCATTGGCTGCAGGACACAAAACACTAGTTCCGCAGGTAGTGGAAGAACTGGCCAAACTGGGAGCTGATGATATCACGATTGTTGTAGGAGGAGTAATTCCACAACAGGATTACGAATTCCTTTATGCCAACGGTGCCGACTTTATTTTCGGACCCGGAACCAACCTTCCGAAATGTGCAGTGGAAATTCTGGAAAGATTTTTAGAAAAATAAACATAAAAGCTTTAATTTCAGCACTGAAATTAAAACATCACTATGAATCTGAAAAAAATTATAAAGCCTACGAGGAACAAAATATTCCTTCTCGTAGGCTTATTTATTGTTATATGCTTCTTCCTGATAGGTTCGGGGAAGAATAATCTATCGGCACAAAGCTATCCCGTTGTAGCAGACACTGCTTTGGTAAAAAAGCATTTGACAGCACTTACTCAAACTCCCCAATTCCGGAATCATAAGAATATTGACCAGCTGAATACCATCGCAGACTATATTCATCAGAATTTTGCTGCTTACAGTGACAGTACCTCTTTCCAGGAATATAAAGTAGAGGGGAAAGTATACAAAAACGTCATTACTTCCTTCGGAACAGAAAATACCAAACGCATCATTATTGGTGCTCATTATGACGTTTGCGGAGACCAGCAGGGAGCAGATGACAACGCAACCGGAGTTACAGCCCTTCTGGAGCTCGCAAGAATGTTGAAAGGACAGAAGCTTAGCTATAGAGTAGATCTTGTAGCCTACACGCTGGAAGAACCTCCTTATTTCAGAACCGAAAATATGGGCAGCTATATTCACGCAAAATATTTAAAAGACAACAAAATTGACGTCTATGGAATGGCAAGTGTAGAAATGATTGGCTATTTCCGTGACGAAAAAGGTTCTCAAACTTTTCCTGTAGGTGTTCTTTCCTGGATATATGGTGATCAGGGAGATTTCATTACTTTAGTTAAAAAGATCAGTGGAGCAGGCCCTTTTGTAAGAAATTTTATAGGAAATTTCAAAGATTCCGGGCAGATCAAAACAGAAACATTCTCAGCTCCCAAATTTGTAGCCGGAATAGATTTTTCAGACCATCTGAATTATTGGAACTTCGATATCCCTGCCCTCATGATCACCGATACTTCTTTCTTCAGAAATAAAAATTATCACGAACCTACCGATACTTTGGAAACGCTGGATACAAAACGAATGACAAAGGTAATTGATGCCATTTTCCTTAGCATTATTCACCTTAAGTGAAAAAAATATTTTGATTATCAGAAAAATGTATATATTTGCACCTGAAAATCAAGTTTAACCAATTAAAAAACAACGAAGCAATGTTCAATACAAAACAGAATTCTACAGTTGGATTGCCACTTATGGTGGTAAGGCTTCGCGGTTTGGTACATTCTTAGAATAACAGTACAATGAAATATCAAAACCCGAAGTCGTAGAGATTTCGGGTTTTTTATTGCGCAATATTTCAAACTTCAAGTTTCCCCGAAATCTTTTTTAGTGTCATTAAAGACAATACAGAATGAGGTTTACTCTTCAAAACTGTTAGTGTCTATTATTAATCCATTCAACTAGTATTTTAGTTGATTAAAAGTTGTGTGAGATAAAACAATTAAGTTTCTATGATCTCACATCAGACTTCTGTTCACAATGGAAAATGATAACCTTCTGCATTTCCGCCTGAGAAGCGTAAGAAGCAGAAAAAGAACAATTAGAAAAGATGTAGAAAAGCAGATAAGAACAAAATACAAACGTAGTAGAGAACTCTGGAAAATAAGAAGAAATCTTCCGTTGATACCATTAGATAAACCTTATCAAAAAGGATTTGTAAGATTCTTTGTCGTAAGGGATGATGTAAAACAATCCAGGGACGGAGATTTTTTCGAAGGAATTTTAAAGAAGATAAATACCTATATGTATTCTGATAACCGAAAATTTCTAAAAAAGAAAAGAAAGTTCGGAAGAAAGATATATGTAGTAAGAGAACAGAAGCTCAGGTATATTACTTCATTTTCCTGGAATTATCCAAAATGGGAATTTACCGACAAAGAAAGACAATACTTTGAAAAGAAGGATGACTATTGTCCTGTCCGTAAAATATTCGGAACCTACTACAAATTTACCGAACCATGGAGATTTACTCTGAGAGTAAAACCCAACATGATTACCCATTACAAACCCTTGGATCTGGAGCTGGAAAAAGAATATGCAGCACTGAATTCCTATTTGGGACAGCATAAGGTAATAGGGATTATGCATAAAACGATTTTATGTAAGTCAAATACATGGAAAGAAAGGTATCAAAGAGAACTTATCAAAAGCAGGAAATATACACCCTGCACAATGTCTGCAACGGAGATTGCAGAAAGCTTACAGGACCTATGAGTCCAACTGTTATTTAAAACAAAAACAATGGGAAATTTAAAACTAAAAGGAAAAGATATATTAAAACTGGGATATCCAAATAACCAAAGCATAAACGTAGCATTGGAAGTCATGAAAAGAAATTTTGCAACGAAAAATATCCATCACGTAAAATCTCTTTTAAAGGAAATCCTGCTGAATCCGGAAGAATTTGAAAAAGATCTCACCTTCGGACAAATTGCAGAAACCCTGCTTTCATCCAAAAAAACAGAAAAAAGAATGCTGAATTCACAGCGTGCTTCCTTTCAGATTTTTGGAAACAATATTTCAGAAGAGGCAAAAAATCAGTTGTACACTGCTTTGAAACTGCCTATTTCTACTCAGGGAGCATTAATGCCAGATGCCCACAGCGGATATGGACTTCCAATAGGAGGTGTTCTGGCAGTGGAAAATGCGGTAATCCCCTACGGAGTAGGAATGGATATTGGCTGTAGAATGAGCCTCAGTATTTTGGATACACCCATTTCATATCTTGAAGGAGCAAGAGATAAATACGAAAAAGCACTTGCTGAACATACAAAATTCGGAATGTATGAAATGCATAAATCTCACATAGATCATGAGATTTTCGAGAGAGATACATTCGATATGATCCCGATCTTAAGAAGATTGAAGGGAAAAGCCATCAAACAGATGGGATCCTCAGGCGGAGGAAATCACTTTGTTGAATTCGGAGAAGTAGAAATCACCGAAGAAGATGAACAAATTGGCCTGCCAAAAGGAAAATATCTGGGAATACTTTCTCACAGCGGTTCGAGAGGCCTCGGAGCAGAAATCGCACAGTATTATTCAAGAGTGGCAACAGAACAGTGTCCGTTACCGAAAGAAGCTCAAAACTTCGCATGGCTGGACCTTAGTACCCACCTTGGTCTGGAATACTGGACGGCAATGAATCTTGCCGGGGATTATGCTTCAGCGTGTCATGATGATATTCACAGAAGGCTGGTAAAAGCAGTCGGTGGAAGAGTAAAAGCAAGAATTGAAAACCATCACAACTTTGCATGGAAAGAAATCCATAACGGTAAAGAAGTGATTGTTCACCGAAAAGGAGCTACTCCTGCCAATGAAAATGAATTGGGAATAATCCCGGGATCTATGACGGCAAAAGGATTTATCGTTCGTGGTAAAGGAAATCCGGAATCCCTGAATTCGGCTTCACATGGAGCAGGAAGAGCCCATTCAAGAGGAGAATGCAGAAGCCTTTTCACTCAGCATGATATCAAAAAAGAATTGAAATTGAAAAATATCGCGCTCATGGGCGGGAATGCAGAAGAAGCACCTATGGCCTACAAAGACATTAACGAAGTGATGAATGCACAGAGCGAATTGGTAGATATTCTGGGAACATTCCAGCCAAGAATTGTGAGAATGGACAAATAATTAATCTCATACTTTACAACCTTATAGGTTTCAAAAGCCTATAAGGTTTAAAATGTTCAATTAAAAAATGGAAAAATTAATACAGATCACTTCGGGAAGAGGACCTTTAGAATGCCAATGGGTTGTAGCCAAGGTTCTGAAGACCCTTCTTGAAGAGGCAAAACAAAATACAATAGAATACGAAATCATTCATCGTGAAAATGGGGATGAAAACCTGACATTAAAGTCAGTAACCCTTCTTTTAAAAGGAAAAGAACTGTCCTCGTTTTTAAAAAGCTGGCTGGGAAGCGTTTGCTGGATTGGGAAAAGTACATTCAGAAAACTGCACAAAAGAAGCAATTGGTTTATCAGAATTTTTGAATTGGAAAATGTAAAAATGATTGATTTCAATGAAAAAGATATCCGTTTTCAGACTGCGAGAAGTCAGGGGAGTGGAGGACAAAACGTGAACAAGGTGAATACCGCTGTGCGCGCTACTTATATTCCTACCAATGAAACTGTTTTTGTACAGGATTCCCGTTCACAGCTGGAGAATAAAAAACTATCCGTTATCAGACTTAAAGAAAAGGTAATGGCTGTTTATATTCAACAATTGGAAAGAAAGCTGAAAGATACATGGTCTCTTCAGATGCAAGTAGAGCGCGGAAATCCGGTTCGTACATTTTCAGGAACAGATTTTAAAAAGAATTACGAAGACAAGACATTCAAAAAACAAAGAAATGCCTTGAAAAATGAACTCAAAAACTACAGAAATGACCTTAACTAAAAGTAAATATTATTTTGAAGCGCTGGACTACTTCCCATTCAATCTTTCTGAGTGCATGGATGCGCTGAACTATGCCTTATCCTACGAACCCGAAGACGCAGACAGTCTTTGTCTGATGGGAAGAGTGTATTCCGAAGAATTGAAGGACTATGAAACCGCAAAAAGATACTTTGATGAAGCCATGCAGAGTAATATCGGAAATATCAATACCCCCAAATATTACATTGAATGTCTTTTGAGTAATGAAGATTACAAAGAAGCAGAAAAATTAATTGAGTTTGCTCTAAAGCTAAAAGGAATTGACAAATCAGAAATCCTGAACTGTCTGTCCCTTCTTCAGGAAAGAAAATTTGAATACAAACAAGCTTTGGCAACCCTTAAAGAAGCTAAAAAATTTGCTTATAACCGCGCTTCCCTTGAAGTCATCGAAGAAAGAGAAAAGTTGGTTAAAGGAAAAGTAACCAGAACAAGAACTATAAAAAAGACAGAATAATCTGTTTTTGAGTTACTTAATTAAAAGAAATAAGCTTTCGTTAGAAAGCTTATTTTTTATTCATAGAGATCAGATAATCATACACCATTTGATGCTGATCATCAGTAAGCTTAGCCTTTGGAGCCATTCGGCTTAAAGTGTTGATCCATCCCTTATCGTCATGTTTGGTTGGTTCTGGAAGCTTATGACACTTTGCGCAGGAGTTCTCAAAAATGGTCTTTCCTTGTGTCAATTGCTCAGATGAGGTATACTTTGGGCCTGTTACAGCCACACTTTTTGGTCCGCATGACACCAGAAATGCTGATACTGCAATGCCGCTTAAGATAAGTTTTTTCATACCTATTTTTTTGTTTGATGGTTATTTCTTCACAGAAACAATGTAATCATAAACCCATTGGTGCTGCTCATCCGTCAGTTTTGCTTTTGGAGCCATAGAATTCATGATTCCTACCCATTGTACAGGATTGTGTGACGTAGGATCCGGAAGTTTATGACATCTTCCACAGGAGTTTTCAAAAATTGTTTTCCCCTGAGCAATCTGTTCTGCAGTAGATGTAGAGGTTCCTGCAGTAGCAGCGGATGTAGAAGCTTTCGGCGTACAGGAAACCAGCAAAATAGCAGTAAACGAAGCCGCAGCGATGAGTTTTTTCATGTTTCTTCTTTTTGAGATATAACAAATGTAATAAATTCCTTAAGCCGTTGATACAGGGCATTCTAGTTTTAATTTAGAAGAAATAAAAATTAAATTCATGAAAAATTGATAATCTCAAACAAAGACAATTTAGGTCTTTTGTATCATCATTATGATCGAAGTATTGACCATTCCCTTTTTAATTATTAATTTTGAATCAATGAAATTTTCTACAGAAGAGCTAATAGACGGAATACAGTCAGGAAACAAACGCCTGATTGCAAAAGCTATTACATTGGTTGAAAGTAAAAAAGCAGAACACAGAGTACAGGCAGAAGAGCTTCTTAAGAAGATTATGCCCCTTACCGGAAACTCTGTGAGGGTAGGAGTAACGGGAGTTCCCGGAGCCGGAAAATCCACTTTTATAGAAAATTTCGGACGATTGGTTATTGCTCAAGGCAAAAAAGTAGCGGTTCTGGCGATAGATCCAAGCTCAGCCATTAATAAAGGAAGTATTTTGGGTGATAAAACCAGAATGGAAGAATTGGCCAAAGAAGAAAACGCATTTATACGCCCTTCTCCAAGCTCAGGATTTCTGGGTGGAGTAGCCAATACTACTTTTGAAACGATGATGATCTGCGAAGCCGCAGGTTACGATTATATTTTAATAGAAACCGTGGGAGTAGGACAATCAGAAGTTCTTGTGGCCGATATTACCGATGTTTTCTTATTTCTTAAAATTATTGGTGGCGGAGACGAGCTTCAGGGGATAAAAAGAGGGATCATGGAAATGGTAGACCTTATTTTCATCAACAAAGTAGATCAGGACAATCTCCAGAAAGCAAAAAATACAAGACTGGAATTAAAAAGAGCCTTAGACTTTATTCCACCTAAAGAAAAAGATTGGAAAATTCCTGTTTTATTGGGCTCTGCTTTGTTTAATGAAGGATTGCAGGAAGTGTATGATACCATCTTCGAATTTATTGATCTGAAAAAGAAAACCGGGCGTTTTGAAGAAATACGTGTTCAGCAGGCCGAAAAGCGCTTCGAATATTGGGTTCAGGAATATATTTTATCCCTGATGAAAAAGAGCAATGCGGTAGAAGAGGCATATCATATGCATAAAAAAAATGCTTCAGCGATGGTTTCTAATCCAAGCACTGAAGCAAAATTATTTGTAGAAAAGTTTCTATCTAACGAAAACAGACATTAAGGTTTCTCCTTTTCCGGTTTTACTTCCGTTTTTGAAACATATCCGTCATATGTGATCGGTTGTCTGTCGTTACTTCTCATAGAAACGAAAGCTTTACCATTTTTAAAGATCTCGATATTCACTTCATCAATGGTTCTTACATCGTTCGGTTTGAACTTTAAAGTCCATGTTCCTTTTTTATTTTGAGTTTTATTAACTGTAAAATCTTTTGATGTGAATCTGTAACTGTTATCTCCGGCATTTCCATAAGATGGGTTGAAAACCCTTCCGAAATAAGGCAGCACTACATCCAGAGTATTTTTATTGACATCAATGGTATAATCTCCGTTCAGATTCAATATTCTTGTAGCGGTAGCATTAGGCATTGAATTCATGACATTGATAACATCATAATTCGTAGGATTGGCTCTTTCTGCGTGAAATGTAAACTCCTGAGAATTTACTAAAGTGTCCACTGTTTTTGGATCTAATGAGCCTTGTGATGCACAACTTTGAAAAAAGAACAGGAATCCAAAAATCATCAATAAAGAAATATACTTTTTCATAATGAAATAATTATTACATTTAAACAGCAAAATGTATGCAAATATATTCTTTCTGAAATATTTTGGAATAAAAATTGTTAAGGTTGAGTTAATAACACACAAACTATGAAAGTTACACATCTATTAGGAATGGGGGCTATTGCTCTTTCGGCTGTTGCCTGTACTACAAACCCGATTACAGGAAGGTCTTCTTTACAGCTGGCCAACAATTCGGAGATTTTAACGATGTCTTCTCAGGAATACAAGACGACATTGTCTAAAGGTAAAGTGATTACCGGTACGGCAGATGCAAAGAGAGTGGTAAATGTAGGAAACAGAATCAAAAGTGCGGCGGAAAGATATTATCAGAGTATAGGAAGATCAGCAGATCTTGCCAGCTACAACTGGGAATTTAATCTTCTGCAGAGCACCGAGTTGAATGCCTGGTGTATGCCTGGTGGTAAAGTAGCAGTTTATACCGGAATATTACCGGTAACAAAAGACGACAACGGACTTGCCGTAGTAATGGGACATGAAGTTTCTCACGCATTGGCAGGCCACGGAAATGAAAGAATTTCACAAGCAATGGTAGCTCAGTATGGAGGTGCTATCCTTGGAGGAACAATTTCAAATTCACAATGGGCAAGTGTTTTCCAGAAGGTATATCCTATCGGTTCACAGGTTGCTTTATTGAAATACGGAAGAGGTCAGGAATCTGAAGCTGATGAAATGGGGCTTTACCTGATGTCTATGGCAGGATATGACCCGAGAGCAGCAATTCCTTTCTGGAACAGAATGGAAGCAGCATCTACAGGATCAAGACAACCTGAGTTCTTATCTACCCACCCTAACCCGGAAACAAGAATTTCAGATATTAATAAGGATCTTCCGAAAGCTTTAGAATATTATAAGGCTGCGGGAGGAAAAATATAATTAGAATTTTAATCTTGAATAAAGCCTTATTAAATTTTTAGTAAATTTGGTAAGGCTTTTTTATGTAACCACCTAAACACAATATTATGAAGAGTTTATCAATTACCGGACTTATACTTTTAGCCGTTTCTGCATTGCTTTTTTATCTTACAACTGATTTTGCCGTAGAACAAATAAAAATTTCCCACATTATGGGAATGATGGCTGGAGTTGGAATAGGACTTATCATTGGGGGAATGGTAGGATATCTGAGCAAAGGAAGCGCTATGAAAGCGGAACAGAAGAAAAAAGAATTCAAACAGCTGCAGAAAGACAAAGAAGAGCTTGAAAAGCAAGCTGCAGAAATTGCAAAACGCCAGGCTGAGCTTGAAGAACAAAATAAAAACCCTCAAATTTAAATTTGAGGGTTTAAAGTTGTTATTTTCGAAATTTAATTTAGAATTTATATCCTAAACCTACCATAAACAGGTTAGGTCTGTTATCATATCTGATTTCCGAACCGGAAACTTTGTTGATAAAATTTCTTTCGTCTTTACTGAAAGCACCCTCATATCTTGCATTGACAAGAAACTTTTTGATTTCAAGCTGAGCACCAAACTGATATCCTACTGTAAAGTCATTTTTAGCATTCTCTTTAAAGTCGTTGTAAGTATTGTCCTTGTTTAAGTTAAAACTTCCCACAGGTCCTACAAAAACTCCCAGCATATTTCCTAAAAGGTTGTATCCTAAAAGAACAGGAACATCTATACGGTTGCTTTTTACATCAAAAGTAGTATTCTCCGTAGTGAATTCGTTTTTGAAATGAGTATAATAGATCTCCGGCATCACAAACAATGAAGTAGGAAGACCTACCTTTAATGAAAGTCCTACATTGAAACCAACATTGTTTTTCCCTTTTCCATCAATAGCGTCATTCACTGTTCCTTTAATATTGGACCATGAAGGAGAGCCAGTTGGAAAAATGATGTTGGCTTTACCTGCCAGTGAGATCTGTGCAGAAGCCCACATTGAAAACCCTAATAACGCTATACTAAGTACCTTTTTCATTATCGTCTATTTTTGTATTTGTATTTTCAATCGTTTTATTATTCTCAAGTAAATATTCTCTCAGTTCTTTAAACAGTTCTGAAGAATAAACGAAATCAATCAGATTTTTATTGCCTGCGGTAATAAGAATGTCTTTGTTCCCTTCCCATTCTTTGATTCCCAGTCGTAGGTATACAATTTTCTCGCCAATCGTCATCACAGAGTTCATATCGTGTGTATTGATGATGGTGGTTGTATTATATTCTTTTGTGATTTCGTAAAGAAGATCATCAATGATCTTCGATGTGTAAGGATCTAGCCCGGAATTGGGTTCATCACAGAACAGATATTTGGGATTGTTGACAATAGCTCTGGCAATAGCCACCCTTTTCTGCATTCCTCCTGAGATTTCGGAAGGGTATTTTCTGTCCGCTTTATCAAGATGTACTCTTCCTATTACTTCAAAAACCCTTTTCTTTTTCTCTCTGTAGGTGAGATTGGTAAACATATCAAGAGGGAACATAATATTTTCTTCCACCGTTAAGGAGTCGAATAAAGCACTTCCCTGGAATACTGTCCCGATTTCTGAACGGAGATGTTGTTTTTCTTCCCTGTTCATGGTGTTTACATTCCGTCCGTCAAATAAAATTTCACCGGAAGACGGCATATAAACATTCAATAAACTTTTTAAAAAAACGGTTTTTCCAGATCCACTCTGCCCAATGATTAAGTTTACTTTTCCTTTATCAAATGAAGTTGAAATTCCCTTAAGTACTTCAACATCATCAAAACTTTTCTTAAGATCTTTTACCTCAATCATTAGCTTAATATTAATTGGGTTAAAATTAACTCGGAAATGATAATAAATACCATTGTCCATACCACAGCCTGTGTACTGGCTCTACCTACTTCCAGCGACCCTCCTTTTACATTGTATCCGAAATAAGACGGTACAGTAGCAATGATAAAGGCAAAAACGATTGTTTTGGTAAAGGCATAGTAAATGAATAAATTAGGCATATACATTTGAATACCAACGATGTAATCATTTTCTGTCCAGTTTCCAGTTAAAATCCCGGCAATATACCCCCCGCCAATACCAAATACAATACTGATGGCAATAAGAAGAGGATTAAAAAGCATACAGGCAATGATTTTTGGAAATATCAGGAAATTGGGTGAGTTTACTCCCATAATATCCAACGCGTCAATCTGTTCGGATACCCTCATTGTTCCAATACTGGACGCAATATATGAACCTACTTTACCTGCCAGAATCAAACTGATAATAGTAGGTGCGAATTCTAAAACAAGAACCGCTTTCGTAGCATATCCTACAAATGAAGGGGGGATAGGAAAGGAAGAAGCATCAAAGTTATTGAACATCTGAATGGCTACTACAGCTCCCACGAAGATAGACGTGAAGATGACAAGTCCGAAAGAATTTACTCCCAAATCATTAATTTCTCTCATAAACAGCTTCCAGAACACTCTCATTTTCTGAGGCTTCTGCAGGGATTTCCCTAAGAGGATCATGTATTCCCCTATGGCTGTGAAAAACTTTTTTAACATAGTGCTAAATTAGACTTTTTTATTGAATTGGGCTAGAGTCGAGAATAAGACTAAAGCATAGTTTTGTGTTAAAATTATTTGAATATTGGCCTTGCTTTGTTCTTTATTTTGCATTTTTATCTCCGCCTATCACCAATAAAACGGTTTTTAAAATAATTACAAGATCAAGTACAAAACTCCAGTTTCTTACATAGAAGGCATCTGCCAGAACCCTTTTTTTCATTTCTACTTCCACGTCTCCAAAGTCACCACGCAGTCCGTTTACCTGTGCTAATCCTGTGATGCCGGGGCTTACCATGCTTCTTAAGCTGTATCTCCCGATTTTCGGTTTATAATAATTATCTACCGAAAGCATATGGGGACGAGGGCCTACTACAGACATTTCACCTTTTAATACATTAATGAATTGCGGAAGTTCATCAAGACTGGTTTTTCTTAAAAATTTTCCCACTTTGGTAATTCTGGAATCATTTACCGATGTTGTTTTAGTAGTAGACTCATCATTCACAACCATTGTTCTGAATTTAAGACAATTGAATACTTCTTCATGGAAACCATATCTTTTCTGAAGGAAAAATACAGGGCCTTTGGATGTTGTCTTAATTAAAATTGCAATAATAGGAAATACCCATGAGCAGACTAAAACCAGTATAATAACCGAAAAGAAAATGTCAAAAGTTCTTTTCATCAGAAAATTAGAGTAATAGTCCAGTGAATATCTTGCCTGGTTAAGTACCGGCTGGGTTTGTATATATCCAAGATCATACAGGAAAAAATCACTTTGTGTGATACTTGGAATCAGTGAAATATGAATCTTATGATCCTCTGCCAATTTGAAAATTTCATTTTCAAGCCGTTCATCATAAGAGTTTTCCATAGATAGAAAAAGGGTGTGAATTCCGTTTTTCTTCCAGAAAGTAACCAATTCATTGATATTGATGTTTGAGCTTTCATATTCAAATATCCTGTATCCATAGTCTTTACGATCTATGAAGATATTCTTCAGGATCTCCGTAGACTGATGATCTCCTAAAAACATTACATTTCTATAATTGGCTCCTAGTGATCGTAAATACTTGATGGCGAAATAGATCAACGATTTCGCGAGAAAGATAAAAATAAACAGATAAAGAGAAAGCCAATAGATATCCGAATTGAAAAATACATTATTACTTACCTTTCCTATAAGCAGAACGCCAAGTATGAAAAAGAGGAAATGGATTAAGAGGCGTTCAAGAAACAGTGTATATGTAAGGTTTCTCGGAATATTGTAGATTTTTGTCCTACCGCTTAGAAGCACCCAGAACAAAAACAACAGAATCAGAGAAAAAGTATTCTGGTACCAGGTTTCTTTATCATATGTTAAACTTTCGTTTCTGCTTATAAAAAAGAATATGAAGATAGATGCAATAACCATGAGGTCAAGCAACATAATGATCGATTTCAGGTATCTGGAGTATCGAATTCTCTGCATCTATCGGTATTCTAACGGTAAGACCAGCTAATTTACGTTTTTTTATGGTATATTCAGATATTTGTGGGTCTGAACGGAAGCCTGCCATTCCGGATGTGCAAGAATGAAATCTGTGATCTGAGGATACATATTATCTCTCTTGCTCCATTCGCTTTGAAGATAAAGCTTACAGTTTTCAGAAACTTTTGCTGCCTGTTCCTGTGCAAAAGTAAAGTCATGCTGATTGAAGATAATCACTTTAAGTTCATGGGCTTTTTGATAAATTTCTTCTTTAGGCAGTCCTGTTTTCTTCGGCGAAAGAGTGATCCAGTCCAGCTGTCCACTCATAGGATAAGCCCCTGAAGTTTCGATATGCACGGTACACCCCAGCTCTTTCAGTCTGGAAGTCAGGATGTCTAAGTTCCACATCAAAGGCTCCCCACCCGTAAGAACGATCGTTTTACAATGTTTTGCAGCCATTTCTGCAATTTCTACTGTATTCATCAGAGGATGAAGTTCCGGATCCCAGCTTTCTTTTACATCGCACCAGTGGCACCCTACATCGCAGCCTCCCAGCCTGATAAAATAAGCTGCTTTTCCGGTATGAGCTCCTTCTCCCTGTAAAGTGTAAAAATGCTCCATTACAGGGAGCATTTTACCTTCTTTTAATAAAATATCTTCTTCTTTATTCATTTTAAAATTAGTCGTTATAGACCGAAGTTTTGTAAGCAATGATGGTGTTTTTCATCAACATTGCTCTTGTCATTGGGCCTACTCCTCCAGGTACCGGAGTAATCCAGCTTGCTTTTTCTGCACAGCTGTCAAAATCTACGTCACCTGCAAGGTAATATCCTTTTGGAGAGTCATTATCTACTCTTGTAATACCCACGTCTACGATTACTGCTCCTTCTTTGATCATATTTCCTTTTAAGAAATGAGGATCTCCCAAAGCGGTAATTACGATATCTGCTTTTCTTGTATATTCTTCGATGTCTTTTGTGTATGAGTGTGTAAGGGTAACAGTAGAGTTTCCAGGGAAATCTTTTCTTCCCATCAGGATACTCATTGGTCTTCCTACAATTTTACTTCTTCCGATAATTACACAGTCTTTTCCTTTGGTTTCAATATTATATCTTTCCAATAATGTTAAAATACCGAAAGGAGTTGCTGGTAAGAAAGTATCCATCTCAAGCGCCATTTTTCCGAAGTTTTCAGGGTGGAAACCATCCACGTCTTTTCTTGGATCAATTGCATTGATAATTTTTTCCTGATCAATCTGGTCTGGTAGAGGCAACTGAACGATAAATCCGTCCACTGCTTTAGATTTATTAAGTTCATCAATTTTTTCCAATAGTTCAGATTCCGAAACTGTACTTGGAAATTTGACTAAGCTGGATTGAAATCCTACTTCCTCACAGTCTTTCACTTTAGCATTTACGTAAGCTTTGCTTGCTCCATTATTTCCTACAAGAATAGCAACCAAATGAGGTGCTCTTCTTTTGCTTGCGAGAATCTTTTCTACTTCAACCTTGATCTCTGCTTTAATTTCTTTGGATACTTTAAGTCCGTCAAGAATTTCTGCCATTTTTACTTTTTTACTTTTATTTAGATTTTATTGAATACAACGATATCCTGAAATTCATCAGCCCCTTCTTTCTTTACATCATTTCTCCAGAAACCTCCTTTTATTGTGGTTACTTTCAGTCCGGCTTCATTAGCCATTTGATTCAGTAATGGTATACTTACAGCAATGTTTGCCGCAGTTACCTGATCATCCATTAATTTATAACCTTCATATTGATGAGGAAAATGCATGCTGCCCGCTTCAGTTTTATCATCATCATAGAGAAAAAATGTGGCTAAGCATTGTCCGTCATTTTTTAAGACCCTGCTTATTTCTTTCAAATACTGTTTGATCTCGGGGATTTGCATGTGAGTAAAAACCGAGAACAGAAAAGCTTTATCAAACAACGCATTTTCATAAGGAAATGTAAAATTCTCAGCCTTTTGACTGAAAGTATTATACAAATCATTATAGATTGGGGTGAATTTAAAATTGAAATTAGGATACTTGCTGTGAATGTGCTTATCACACCAGGAAATTCCTTTGGCAACAGCATCAAACCCATCATAAGTTCCTTTGTCAATAAATCCGGTTAAAGCTACAGCGGTTCTTCCAATTCCGCATCCGATATCCAATACATGATCTGTATTGCCGAGTGAAATGTATTTTTTCAATGCATTCATCTGTCGGATCCCATGAGGAATAAAGTCACTGCCCCCTACATAAATATCTCCCTTTTTAGGCTCATTTTTAGCCCTTTTTCCAATGATTCCTTCATAAAGATCTATAGGAAAATAAAAAATTTTTCTTCCTAAAAGTCTAAAACCGGGAGGTAGTTTATAATAATATGATCTTAATGCAGACATCTGCTATTTATTTTCTTTATAGTAATTGATCAATCCATTGGTAGAACTGTCATGAGAGCTTATTGCTTCATTGTTCTCCAATTCAGGAAGGATTTTATTGGCTAATACTTTTCCTAATTCCACTCCAAATTGGTCAAAGCTGAAAATATTCCAGATTACTCCCTGAACGAAAATTTTGTGTTCATATAAAGCAATCAGCTGACCTAATGAAAAAGGAGTTAATTCTTTGAATAATATAGAGTTAGTCGGAGTGTTTCCGTGAAAGACTTTGAAATTAAGCAGTCTGTCTATTTCTTCGTCAGATTTACCGGACTTTCTAAGTTCATTTTCAACTTCCTCTTCCAATTTTCCGAAGGCTAGTGCTTCAGTCTGAGCGAAAAAGTTTGCTAATAATTTATCCTGGTGATCCGAAACTTTGTTCGGGCTCTTTGTGTAAGCAATAAAATCTGCCGGAATCAATTCTGTTCCTTGGTGGATTAATTGATAGAATGCGTGCTGACCATTTGTACCAGGCTCTCCCCAGATGATAGGTCCTGTTTCATATTCTACAAATTCTCCGTTTCTGTCTACACATTTTCCGTTACTTTCCATATCTCCCTGTTGCAGATAAGCAGCGAATCTGTCCAGATATTGAGAATAAGGTAAGATCGCATAGGTAGTAGCTGCATAGAAATTGCGGTACCAGATTCCCAAAAGTCCCATTAATACAGGAACGTTTTCTGAGAAATCTGCAGTCTGAAAATGCTGATCAGTATCAAAAGCACCTCTTAGAAGCTGTTCGAAGTTTTCATATCCTACAGAAAGTACAATACTTAATCCGATAGCACTCCAAAGAGAGTACCTTCCGCCTACCCAATCCCAGAACTCGAAAATATTTTCTTCCGCGATTCCGAACTTTTTAACTTCTTCAATATTAGTAGATAAAGCAACGAAATGCTTCGCTACATCTTCCTGTTTTCCAGCTTTCAGGAACCAGTCTTTAGCAGAGTTGGCATTGGTCATTGTTTCCTGAGTGGTAAATGTTTTGGAAGCAATGATGAATAAAGTAGTTTCAGGATTTAAATTCTTCACTACTTCTGCGATATGATTTCCGTCCACGTTGGAAACAAAGTGAGCGTTTAATCTTGTTTTAAAATGCTTCAAAGCAGAACAAACCATTACAGGACCCAAATCTGATCCTCCAATCCCGATGTTCACTACATCTGTAATTTCTTTTCCGCTGAAACCTTTATGCTCTCCTGAAATTACTTTTTCAGAAAAAGATTTCATATGTTCAAGAACTCTCTTGATCTGTGGTTTGATGTTTTCCCCGTCTACAATAATTTCACGGTCAGAAAAATCTCTTAATGCAGTGTGTAATACGGCTCTTCCTTCCGTTTCATTGATTTTATCTCCTGAGAACATTTTGGAAATAGCATCTTTTAGCTGGCTTTCTTCTGCCAATTGTAGTAAAAGATCCTTTGTTCTGGAATCAATTAAATTTTTAGAATAATCAAAAAGGTAGTTGTCCTTTTGAAGGGAAAACTCGTTAAAACGGTTCGGGTTATATTGGAAAAGGGTTCTAAGATCAAAATCGTTCCCCCCGAAGTGTTCGTCAAGTGCCTTCCAGCTGTTAGTTTGTGTTGGATTTATTTTTGATAGCATATTGCAGAATTTTTATCTCTCAGAAAATGATGTGCAGGACTAAAAATAACTGACAATCCGTAATCATTTATTTCTGATTTGCAAATTTACGGAAAAATAAAACCTCAGATAAATTTGAAGACGAGAAATAACATTTTTTTAAAAAACAAAACCCCAGAGTTGATCTGAGGTTGTATAAAAAGTGTTTGGTGATAAGAATTTAAGATTTTATTCTTCCATTTCGTTCAGAATCTTTTCCAATTGTTTGGCACTTCTTCCATAGATGTATTTTGTCCAGAGAACAATGCTTGTTATAATCCCTAAGGTTCCTATAAGCACGGCAATAATTAATCCCTGCTGATGAGAAGAGGTGAGTTCTGCTAGAGATTTCCCCTGCTCTTCCATTGTGTTATAAATGAAAAGCCCTATTGTTACCAGAAAATGAGGAAGCAGCAAAAATCCAAAAGACTGGTATCGTTCCATATTCAGACGTAGTTCGTGGTATATTTTCCAAAGGCTGTTTTTGGTATTTCCGGTATAGAGCTCTGTCTGTTTGTAGAATTTATAAAATCCTAACAGATAGTATGATGAAATAACCACCATCATGGTATAAGATACATAGTAAATAATGTATTGTGAAGAAGGAAATTTAAACTGAAGAGGGAAAAAAGCGATCAGAATGATGGCAACAATCTGCATCGGAAATTCTTTTTTCATATTTTTCTGAATCTTTTCTATAGGATGTTTACTTTCTTTTAATTGCTGTATGGTATCAGGAATATGGACGTCGCTGTCTTCTTTATTCCACTGTTCTTTTAATTGATCAAAATTCATAGCCTGATTTTTTTATGATTTGCTGTATTTTTTCTTTTGTTCTGTTGAGTTTTACGCGGGCATTGCCTTCACTAAGTCCTAAATTGCTTCCTATTTCTTTGTGAGACATTCCTTCCATGAAATAAAATATGACGGCTTTTTCTAATGAGTTCAGCTCCTGAACGGCATTGTAAAAAATTTCCAGCTGCCTGTCTTTTGTAGGATTGTAATCCTCCTGCTGTACTTCAAAATGAGTGGGAGCCTCTGCATGATTAGTAGATCTTTGCTTTTCCTTTTTTAAATAGGTAATTGCCGTATTGATCGCAACCCGATACATCCAGGTAGAAAATTCACTGTTCCCTTTGAAGTTTTGGTAGGATTTCCAAAGCTGGATAAGAATCTCCTGCTGAAGGTCTTCCCGGTCCTCTACGGAATCTGCATAGATCCGAGAGGCTTTGTATAAAATCCCTTTGTGCTGGTTGACGAGCTTTAAAAAAGCAGTTTCAGTTGGATTACTCACAATAGTTTCATGGTTTGGTTACGATTATAAGCTTGACACAGGTTTTACGGTATAGCCTTTTGCCTTTAAAAGAGGGATAATTCCATTTCTACCCATAAGATGGGAACCTCCAACGGCAAAGAAAGACCCTTCTTTTTTCATGATTTCCGGCATTACTTTTACCCAGTTTTCATTTCTGTCGGTCAGCATTGCTTTTTCCTGTTGAGCATTCATAAATCTTTCATCCTTGAAAAGACTATAAAGTGACTGTGCGTTTTCATTTTTAAAAGCCTCAATCATCTGTCTGAACAATATTTCATATTCCTTATCCATTTTGAGTTGGGTAATGGTACTTTTCAGGTCGTAGGCTTTGGTGATGGCTTTCATTTGATGCTCTACTTTTTCAAGTCCTTTGATGCTCTTCTTGTCTTTTATTGCTTTCTGCAGAAGTTCCATTTCGTAAAGCTTTATTTCAGTCTTGGGACAAGGAATCGCTTTGGTTGAAAGCAAGGTATAAAGTGCCTGAGGACTTGAAGAATCAATGCTTTTCAGATCCGTTCCGTAATTGGCGAGAATGGTATTCAACTCTTTAGCTTCTTCAGGAGAGAGCTGATCTGATATTTTTTTATCGGTCTGAAACATTTTTTGCAGTGACATCATTTCAGCAGGATCTGTATAATTGATTTCCATGATAAAGTTGTCAGATTTTTCAAGAGCTTTCAATACCTTAGGTTTAATCTCAAAATCTTTACTGCATAAGATATGAAAAGTTCCGGTAATGTAAGATGGTTTAGTGAGGTCGTTCCCTGAGACTTCCCAAAGCAGGCTGTTGTCTTTTCCGGTGTTTGAATCCTGTGCTTTTGTGGTCATGGTGCTCATTGATAATAATGCTGCGAATCCAAGTTTTATTAAATTTTTCATGGTATTAATTTTTTTGATTTTCTGTTCTTTTAAAGAGTAGGTAAAGCAGGTATTACAATCGTTACAGTTTTTTTCAAAAAAAATAAAAACCTCCCGGAAATAGGAGGTCGTAAAATCTAAAATTATGATGATAACCAATTGGTTAGGATAGCTTTTTTATTCCTGGTTTTTTGGCTGTGCATGTTTTGAAACTTTTCTTTTTCTTAAAAAATAGATAATTATTGCAGCAATTAGTACAAGAGGCCATACATTGATGAGAGCCACTATGCTTCTCTGAATCAGATAGAATCCGTATACAAAACCATCTTTTGCATCGTAAATGAAATTGTATTTATATTTATTATCAATGCTTGTTGTGTTGGTGACAGCTATTTCAGCAATGCGCAATTGAGGCTCTTTAATGTAAATGTCAATCGTGCTGTATTTCAAATCATCTGTCATGTTCATGCTGGAAAGCTTTTGAAGGTTTCCTTCGGACATATTTTTATCGTCCAGAGTTACTTTATCCTTATTTGTTTTTAGCTTGCTGATATTTTCAGAAGTCTTTTGATTTCTTTTTCCTTCCAGTTCAGAATATTTGATGTTAGCGGTCACGTCTTCCGCATTAATGGATCTAGAATTAAGAAATAATTTATTGGTATTGATTGCGGTTAATAGTTCACCGAGCTTTTCCGTAGGAATGCGTACCTGCATTCTGTTTTCAGTCTGATACTTTTTTACCAGCATAGCCTTTTCATTGGATGTATTGTAGGTGTTTTCAGAAACCACGTTACTTTGAAGATTGCTATTCGTAACAAAACCTCCAAGATCCTGTACAGATTTTTCAATGGCAATAGTGGCGTTATATACATCTTTTACTTCCATATTCACATCCGCAGTTTTGATGAATTGTTTGTCTTTTACTTTCATATCTGCAACGGAGGAGATGCTGTCTGATAGAACCACTGCTGCAGAGTCTGTAGTAGCATAAGCTTCAAGTTCTTTAGAGGAGACTTCTCCCTTTTTACATGAATAAATTCCTAATAAAAGAACAGCAGATAGAGATAATGTAATGTAAGTAGTTTTCATAGCGTTGATTTTTGTTGTTTTCCTGAAGTCAAAGTTCAGTCAGTATCTTTTGTAACGCTTGAAAATCAAAAGTAAAAAGCTTGTAAATAAAATGTGATCTTTTAATTTATTGAAATTGAGTGTTTTGTAAAACGGTGTTGACCTTTGAGCTTTGTTTTCGGAGCAATTTTTGCTTATCTTTTACAAACCAAAACTACAATCTATCACTATGTCAAATACTTTTTCAAAAATCAGAAATGCAATAGGATTATTCACATCCATAGATTTCGATCAGCTGAGTGCTATTTCTCAAAAAGTAGATCTGCCCAAGCTGATGCATAATTTCTCAAAACTGGATGATAAACAGCTTTCCGGACTCATGAAAATGCTTGATCCGGAAAAGAAAAATAAAGAACTTCCACCCATTGACGGCGATTTTTACGATATCTACCACACTCTTACCCCTGAACAGCGTGAAATTCAGTTGAAAGTAAGAGCATTCATGGAAAAAGAAGTAAAACCTTTGGTAAATCACTACTGGCTTAGGGATGAATTCCCTTTTGAGCTAATCCCAAAATTCCAGAAACTGGATATTTGCGGGGTTACCTATGAAGGGTATGGCTGCCCGGGAATGCCTTTCCTGATGGAAGGGGTTATTGCGATGGAAATGGCCAGAATAGACGCTTCTATTGCTACTTTCTTTGGAGTACAATCCGGATTGGCAATGGGTTCTATTTATATCTGCGGATCTGAAGAACAGAAGCAAAAATGGCTTCCACAAATGCAGAAATTTGAAAAAATAGGCGCTTTTGGGTTGACAGAGCCGGAAGTAGGTTCAGGAGCAGCAGGCGGACTTACTGTAACCTGTAAAAAAACACCGGAAGGCTGGGTTCTCAACGGTCAGAAAAAATGGATCGGTAATGCTACCTTCGCTGATCTCATCATTATCTGGGCAAGAGATCTGGACAGTGGAGAAGTGAAAGGATTTATTGTAGAAAAGGATAATCCTGGATATTCTGTCGAAAAGATCAAAGGAAAAATGGCTTTAAGAATTGTACAGAATGGATTAATCACATTGAAAGACTGTCTTGTTACCGAAGAAAACCGTTTGCAGAATGCCAACTCCTTTAAAGATACAGGAAAAGTACTGAGAATGACCAGAGCAGGAGTAGCATGGATGGCTACAGGCTGCGCACGTGGAGCTTACGAAAGTGCATTGGATTATACCCGAAAAAGAGAACAGTTTGGAAGGCCTATTGCTTCATTCCAGATGATTCAGGGGCATTTGGTAGAAATGTTGTCAAACCTTACCGCCATGCAGACTATGGTTTTCAGATTATCCGAAATGCAGGATGAAGGAATTTTAAAAGACGAGCATGCTTCTTTAGCTAAGGTTTTCTGTACACTTAGAACAAGAGATATCGTTTCCAGAGCAAGAGAAGTACTGGGAGGAAACGGAATTCTGCTGGAATACGATGTAGCCAGATTTGTTGCTGATGCAGAAGCTATTTATTCCTATGAAGGAACAAAAGAAATCAATTCATTGATTGTAGGGCGTTCCATTACAGGATTCAGTGCCTTTGTATAGGGAAGAGGTAGCGGATGGCAGGTAATAGGTTGTAGGTACTGCAACCTATTACCTGCCATCTTATGAAACTAAGTGTTTATATTTTTCCTTGTTGTCAATAATCATCCAAAGATTAATCAGGAACATTACTCCGGCAATCCCCATTCCCATCGGAGATTTATCCATAGTGAATACGTGGGTCACAATTCCTACCATGACAGGTAAAATAACAATGGCTCCCAGCGCTCGTGTTTTTGGAAAGATAAATAATAATCCGCCAATGACTTCTACAATCCCTACTAATGGCATCAGCCAGCTGATTTCTCCAAAAGCAGCAAAGAGCTTCATTTGCTCCGGAGTAGGTTTTTCCATCGGCATATAATTAAAAAACTTGTTTAATCCGGCATTAACAAACATAAGCCCGAAAAGTAAGCATAAAATGAATTTTATTATTTTCATGATTGATGATTTTATATCAAATGTAAAATAAAAATAGGATTTATTGATTTATTTTTTATAAAAAATATACAATTAATGTTAATGATAGGTTAATGTTGGTTTTTGAATAATTTTATTTTCTATATTTGATTTACAAATTAAACTAATAATTATGTTGAAAAATCTTAAAAAATTAAACCGTACAGATTTAAGAGAAATCCAAGGTGGAGGTGGAATCGGAAAATGTGATATAGGACCTATTGGATGTCCTTGTAAAATCCCACCTGGGGATCCTTGTTTAGGAGGCGGTGGCGGAGGAGGAACCACTCCAACGCAGGATTATGGATACTGCCCGGATAGTCAAACTTATATTCTGTGCACAGAAACCTGTCCGAATGGAATGAGTCCTTTGTGTGCTCTTCCTTAAATACAATAAAAAAAGACTGTCTTGAAAAAGACAGTCTTTTTTTATTTAAAGTTTAAGATTTAAAGAATCAAAGCAACGAGTATGTCAATTATTACTCATTGCCAATTACTGATTACTTATATCTTAGTCCATTTCTTTCAGCGTAATATTCTTGGATATCTTATAACTTTTTTTCTTTTTATGAGGTTTCTGTTCTTCTCCGAGCAATCTTCCCCATGGTTTGAGATCTTCCACTCTTTCACAGATGATTTTTATAATTGCAATGGCCGGAATACACAGGAACATTCCTGCAATTCCCCAAAGATGTTCCCCTAAAAGAATACCAATAAAGGAAAATAAAGCATTGATTTTTACCTTTGAGCCTACCACAAATGGCAATACGATATTACCATCTACAGCATGAATGGCAATATAGCCGAAAGCAACATAAATACACGTTGAAGGAGCCGTAGTGGCAAACGCTATAAAACAGGAAATTAAAAGAGAAATAAAAATTCCCAGATACGGAATAACGTTCAATAATCCTGTTAAAACTCCTAAAAGAATAGCATATTTTACCCCTAAAATGGTAAGAAGAGTTGAAGTCAAAATAGATACGATAACCACCTGAAGAAATAATCCGAAGATATATTTCTTGGTCATGACACGAATCTCACTTACCGCTTCCTGTACACTTGCTTTATGTCTTTCGTTGAAAACAGTAACGATAAAATTATTTAAAAGCCTTCTGTAATTTAAAATAAAGATAAAAAACAGTGTGAAAAATATAATAAACCCGAATCCTGTTGAGAATATACCGAATGTAAAACCTAAAATCATTCCCGAGGAAGACAAAAGTTTATTCAGCCCCTGATTGATGTAATCTACTTGTTCATCTACTTTTACATTGAATGTTTTGGAAACCCAGTGCTGCAAACTATTAAAAACAGTAGTGAACTGTTCTTTAAGGTGGGGAAGATCTTTGCTGAAATCAGAGAGCTGATTGGTAAAGAAATAAATAATACCCCCTAAAATCATCAGCATAATAAAAACGGAAGTCATTGTAGACATAGATCTTGGGAATCTTAACTTTTTTTCCATGAAAGTGGCAGCCGGTAAAAACAGCATAGCCATCAGGAAAGCAAGAAAAAACGGAGCTAAAATAGTCTGTCCTAATGCCAAAAGATAGCCAAGACCAATGATGGAAATCACCACAAGCGTAAGCTTGACAAGGAAAGGAAGTCTAAGAAAATTCATAATCTAAAAATATGCGGTGTAGAATAAAAATAAGAAAACCCCTCTGAATTGAAAAATTTTTTATTCAATCCTTCGGAATTATCTTGTATTCAGCAAATTTTATTCCACCTGATAATAAAAGCTAAGCTTTTTGTAATAAAACAGAAACACGCCCTGAATATCAGAACGTGTTTCCTTATTGAGAAGTTAATATGTTATAAGTTGTTTATTCTTCAATGGCAATATCAATCACCTCTTCCATTCTGTTGACATAGTGTACTTTAAGGTTTTTTAAATAATCCTTTTTGATCTCTTCTACGTCTTTTCTGTTGGCTTCACAAAGAATTACATCTTTAATTCCTGCTCTTGTTGCCGCAAGAAGTTTTTCTTTAATTCCCCCTACAGGAAGTACTTTTCCTCTTAGTGTAATTTCCCCTGTCATGGCAAGGTGAGGTTTTATCTTTTTGTTTTTGAAAGAGGATACCATAGATGTAAGCATTGCAATACCCGCAGAAGGTCCATCCTTAGGAGTTGCCCCTTCCGGAACGTGAACGTGAATGTTTTTCTTGTCCAGTTCTTCCTGAGGAATTCCCAGTTCATCATGCTTTGCTTTAATATATTCCAGCGCAATCGTAGCAGATTCTTTCATCACTGTTCCAAGATTTCCGGTCATGGTTAAAGAACCTTTACCGTTGCTTAGGATACTTTCAATATAAAGAATATCTCCGCCTACACTGGTCCAGGCAAGACCCGTTACCACACCAGGAACTCCGGTAATTTCGGATAAGCTTTTCGGTCTTGGAACGCCAAGAATTTCATCTACTTTTTCTACTGAAATTTTTGAATCATATTCCTTTACCAAAGCAGTCTGTAGTGCTACCCATCTTGCAACGGCAGCAATTCTTTTCTCCAGTGTTCTTACACCGCTTTCTGAAGTATGTGCTTCTACAATATGTTTAAGTTCTGCATTGCCAAGTTTGAATGATTTTGCATCCAGACCATTTTCCTCCTGTTGCTTCTTGATTAAATGTCTTTTAGCAATCTCAATCTTTTCCTCCAAAGTATAACCGGCAATCTGAATGATCTCCGTTCTGTCCAAAAGAGGAGTCTGTATTGTTGAAAGAGAGTTAGCCGTAGCAATGAACATTACTTTTGATAGATCGTAACCCATCTCAAGGAAATTATCATAAAAAGACTTATTTTGTTCAGGATCAAGAACTTCTAAGAGTGCTGAGCTTGGATCTCCATGAAGACCCTGTGCGATTTTATCAATCTCATCAAGAACGATTACCGGATTTGAAGTGCCGGATTTTTTGATAGACTGCAAAATTCTTCCCGCCATAGCTCCGATATACGTTTTTCTGTGTCCTCGGATTTCACTCTCATCATGAAGACCACCTAATGATAGTCTTACATATTTTCTTCCTAAAGCATCAGCAATTGATTTTCCTAAAGAGGTTTTACCAACACCTGGAGGACCTACCAATAAAAGGATAGGAGATTTCATGTTGTTTTTTAATTTTAAAACAGCCATATGCTCCAGGATTCTTTTTTTGATGTCTTCAAGCCCGAAGTGCGCCTTGTCAAGCACTTTTTCAGCCTTAGCAATATCAAAAATGTCTTTTGTATAAGTCTCCCAAGGAAGATCCGTAAAGAAATCCAGATAATTTCTTTGTACGTTATAGTCCGGAGAATTAGGATTCTGACGTTGCAGTCTGCCAATTTCCTTCTGGAAATGTTCTTCTACTTCCTTGTTCCATTTTTTTGTTTTCGCCTTTGCAATAAGATCTTCAACATCGCTCTCAGGGCCACCACCCAGTTCTTCCTGAATGGTTCTGATTTGCTGATTCAGAAAATACTCTCTCTGCTGTTTGTCCAGATCCTTGGAGGTTTTCTGATGAATCTGATTTCTCAGTTCCAGTTTTCTGAAATCCTCATGCATCATTTCGTAGCACTGGTTGGCTCTTATCATCAGACTTTTCTCTTCAAGAAGCTTTTGTTTTGCAATGGAAGAAAAATTGGCATTTGTACAGATGAAATTCAGAAGATCATCATTATTATTAATATTTTTGATTGCAAAATTGGCAGCATTAGGAATATTAGGATCCAGTTCAATAATTTTTAAAGCAAGATCTTTGATGTTTTCCAACAGTGCTTCATATTCATCCTGATTTTTAGGACGTGTATCTTTTAATTTTGAAATTTCTGCTCGGAAATAAGGCTGGTTTTCAATGATTTTTTTAATCTTAAATCGGTGGAACCCTTTAGTAATAGCAGTAATATTACCTTCCGGAAGCTTGATGATCTTAATGATCTTTGCCAATGTACCGGTAGAATAAATATCTTTTTCGGAAGGTTGTTCCATATCCGAATTTTTCTGGCTTACTATTCCAATAAAATCACCGTTCTTCTGTGCTTCCTCAAGAAGCTGTATAGAGGTTTTTCTTCCGGCAGTAATAGGGATTACCACGTTAGGGAACATAACCATATTTCTTACGGGAAGTATCGGGAATATTTTCTGTTCGGAATTTTTATCAGTCTCTGCGAAGTCGGAAAGATTGATTTCTTCAGCTACGATATCAAATCCATCGCTGATCATTTCTTCTAAACTTATATCTTCAAATTCTGTCATAGTCAATCGAATGACAAATTGTCATTTTCGTTTTTTATCGTTAAAAGGATTTTTTATAATATGTTCTGAAAACGTGTGTCATATTATAATATTCTAAAAATGCACAATACTTATGCCATTTGTTTTTTACTTAAAAATACGGTCAAAATTTCCTTTTTTAGATAATCTTTACATTAAAAATCAAAATAAAGCAGTTCTGTTTCTGTAATTTCTTAAAAATGTGTATTTTCGCAAACTGATAAAAAACTATAATTTATAAAATGGCAATTTTAGGACAGATTAGGAGTAAGCCTTGGCTTTTAATGGGAGTAATAGCCTTAGCGCTTTTGGCGTTCCTGGTGAACCCCGATAGTATCGACAAGGTTTTTGGTAAGAATCCTGACGTTTTAGGAAAAGTAAATGGTGAGAAAATCACCCGCGAAGAGTTCAATGATCAGCTTTTCGTGTTGCAGCAACAGGCTGATCAGCAAGGGCGTCCGAAAAACGGTCTTGAAGAGCAGGCTTGGCAGTTACTTGTACAATCTAAACTTATCAAACAACAGTTTGAGAAATTGGGCTTTGAAATGACTGATGATTATTTCTGGAATCAAATCCAGTACGATCAGATGTTTGCTCAGAATCAACAGTTCTTTGATGAGAAAGGTAATTTTAAAACTCAAGAGCTTAAAAAAGAAATTGAAACATTAAAAAACACCAATCCTGAAGGATATAATCAATGGTTGAAAACTAAAAAGACTATTGAGTACAGACTAATGGCAAGACAGGTGTTTACCAATATTTCAGCAGGTATCACTACCGGTAAGAAAGAAGCCGAAGAATTGATGAAGCAGAGAGATCAGCTTGCAGATATCGACTTTGTGAAAGTAGATTATGCAGCGTATCTTCAGAAAACGAAGATCAATGTTACAACACAGGATCTTGCGAACTACATCAAGGATCACCCTGTAATGTTCAAAGCTGAGCCAAGCAGAAATATCGGTATCGTATATTTTCCATCAAAACCGAGTGCAGCTGATGATGCTGCAACGCTGAAAGAAATTACAAAATTGTATTCAGGAGGTACAGATGCAAGTGGAGGTACAGAAAACTTCCAGAATACGAAAAACGACTCTATGTTTGTTACGGCAAATTCTGATGCGCCATTCAACCCACAATATGTGAATCCTGCACAATTGCCTCCAACGATCAAAGATCAAATTGCTACAGCTGCAGTAGGGCAAACTTTTGGTCCTTACAAGGAGCAAGATCTTTATGTAGTATCTAAATTGGTAGGTAAAAGAGCTTCAGACTCTACATTGTCAAGACATATCCTTATTGCATTCAAAGGAAGTCCTGCTGGTCAAGGAGTAACAAGAACTAAAGAGCAGGCTAAGAAATTAGCAGACTCTATCGGAGCTATCGTAAAAGCAACTCCTGCTAAATTTACAGAATTCCTTAAGCTTTCAAGCGATCCGAATTCTGCAGCACAGGGAGGTAGCCTAGGATGGACAACTCCTGAAACACCTTTCGTTCCTGAATTCCTTACTTACCTTGCAAACAATCCTAAAGGAGCTACAGGTGTAGTAGAAACTCAATTCGGTTATCATATCATCAATATTGAAGATAAGAAATCGGGATCTATGGGGTATAAAGTTGCCAACCTAGTGAAAGGAATCAAACCTTCAGATGCTACTGAGGCTGAAACAGATAAAAAATCAAGAAAATTCATTCAGCAGGTTCAGGGGAAATCTTTCAACGATTTCGTGAATATTGCTAAAAAAGGAAATTATCAGTTCTCTAATCCAAAAGCAGCAAAAAGATTTGAAGGTCAGCTTCAGGGCTTAGGTACTGAAAAAGATCTGGAGATCCTTACTTGGGCTTTCGATAAGAAAAGATCAAAAGGAGATACTGAATTATTTACTGTAGAAGGAACAGGTGATAAAATTGTAGTGTATCTAAACGGAAAACAAGATGCAGGTCTTGCAGATCCAGAATCTGTAAGAGATCAAATCGAAGTTTTAGTTAAAAATAAATTGGCTGCAAAGCAAATCTCTGATAAAATTACTGCAGCAAAAGCTTCAAGTTTAGATCAGGTTGCTAAATTATTTGCAGCTCCAAAACAGTCTGCTCAGGTAAATCTACTGAACCCTTCAGTTGCTGGTGCAATGGAACCTAAAGTTGCCGGTGCTGCATTTGGTGTTGCAAAAGGTAAGCTTTCCAACCCGGTTGAAGGAGGAACAGGTGTTTATGTTTTGATCAAAAAATCAGAAACAGTAAACAAACAGCCTGGAGATCTTAAGCAGTTTACAGAGTCTCTTACTCAGAGAAATTCTGGGATGTTCGGACAGGCTTGGATGAAGAGTCTTCAGGACAATGCAGATATTGAAGATTTCAGAATTGAGATCTGGAATAAGCTGGGAAATCAACAACATTAAGAAATTCATTTCAAGAATATAAAAAGCGACAAAATTTTTTGTCGCTTTTTTTTGTATTTAACGCAGAATAATAAAGGAAAAGATTTGTTTAAAATGTATTATATTTGCTTATTAGAAAAAAATTAGCAAGTGAAGTTCAGTAAAGAATTAAAAGCTGGTGTGATCACACTTCTGGCCATTGTAGGTTTTGTGGTGTTGTTTCAGTTTATGAAAGGGAAAAGCCTTTTTACTACCGATAATATATTTTACGCAAAATATGACAACGTAGAAGGCCTGGCGCAGTCTTCGGCTGTTTCTATCAACGGTCTTAAAGTAGGGCAGGTGGATAAAATTATTCCTCTTACTTCAAAAGACGGGAAAATTAATTTTGTCGTAAAAATTACAGTAGATAATAAATTTGAATTCTCAAAAAATTCATCATTAGAAATTTTTGAACCAGGATTAATGTCTGGTAAAGAAATGAGAGTAAACCTTGCATACGGAGGTCAGACGGCCAAAGATGGAGATACTTTGAAAGGAGCTTTCAAACTGGGAACACTGGGAAGTCTTTCTTCTCAGGTAGGTCCGGTAAAAGATCAGCTGCAGGTAGTTCTACACAGAGTAGACTCTCTAATGGCCAATGCCAATCTGCTTGTAGATGCTCAAAACAGAGCTGAAATAAAAGCTTTATTATCCAATCTTAACAAAACAGTAGGAGCATTACAGACTACAGCAGGAAGTGTAAACAGCCTGGTGGGACACAATGACCCTAAATTACAGAAAGTATTGGACGATGCAAGCCTTACCATGCAGAGTGGAAAAGTGACTTTGGACAAATATGGAAATTTGGCTCAAAGTATTGATACTAAACAGTTGAATTCAACAATTGCCAATTTAGATGCAACTGTAGGAAAATTGAATCAGGTGATTGGCGGTATTGACAGAGGAGAAGGAAGTTTAGGTAAAATTATGAAAGACGATCAGCTTTATAACAACCTGAATTCGGCTTCTACTAACTTGAATTCATTAATCGAAGATATGAAAGCGAACCCGAAGAGATATATCAACTTCTCGGTTTTCGGTAAAAATAACAAAGACTAATACACCTTATGCAGTACATTGGTAATATTATTTTCCTGATTTTATTAGTGGCAGGATTCGGGCTGTTTGCTAAAAGCCTGCTGAAGATCTACAGAAATATCAGGTTAGGTCACGAAATCAATAGAAACGATAGAAAATCTGAACGCTGGAGCACCATGGCACGAGTTGCTATGGGACAGAGTAAAATGACAGCACGCCCTGTTGCCGGAGTTCTACACCTTTTTGTATATGTAGGTTTTGTGATTATTAATATCGAATTAATAGAAATCATTGTTGATGGAATATTTGGGACGCATCGTTTTCTGGCTTCGGTTTTCGGACACGTATTCTACAGTTTCTTTACAGCAACATTAGAGGTCCTGGCACTTCTTGTGGTAATAGGAGTGGTAGTTTTCTTTATCAGAAGAAATTTCTATGGCGTCAAAAGATTAACGATGAAAGAACTTTTCGGTTGGCCAAAAAATGATGCAAACTGGATTTTGATTATTGAATTTGCCCTGATGGTGGCTTTCTTTAAAATGAATGCATCAGATTTTATTTTACAGTCGAGAGGTGTTTTACCAGTACATGGAAGCTTCCCGATCAGTGAAATGACATTGGTTCCGTTTTTAGAAATTTTCAGTTTTGATAACGGATTTTTGATGTTCACTGAAAAAGCGGCATGGTGGTTCCACTTTGTAGGTATCCTGTTCTTCATGAACTATCTTTATTATTCAAAACACCTGCATATTATTCTTGCATTTCCAAGTACATGGTATGCAAATCTTGATAAAAAAGGAAAATTCAACAATCTTGAGTCTGTAACGAAGGAAATCAAATTGATGATGGATCCCAACGCAGATCCTTATGCTGCTCCGGCTGAAGGTGCTGAAGCGGATGTACCTTCTAAATTTGGTGCTGAAGATATCTTTGACCTGAATCAGGTACAGTTGCTTAATGCTTATTCTTGTACAGAATGCGGACGTTGTACCTCCGTATGTCCTGCTAATATTACCGGTAAAAAGCTTTCTCCGAGATTGATTCTGATGAAGACCAGAGACAGATTGGAAGAAGTAGGAAGAAATATTGATCAAAACGGAAAATTCGTTGACGACGGAAAAAAACTGTTGAATGATTATATTACAAAAGAAGAACTTTGGGCTTGTACTACATGTAATGCATGTACAGACGCCTGCCCGGTATTGCTTGATCCACTTTCCATTATTTTTGAAATGAGAAGATTCCTGGTGATGGAACAGTCTGCTGCTCCACAGGAACTGAATCTGATGATGACCAATGTGGAAAACAACGCAGCGCCTTGGCAGTATAATCAGGCTGACCGTCTGAACTGGGCTACAGAAAACTAGATAACTAATCAATTTGTAAGTTTGAAATTGATTACAGTCTGCAACATTTTCAAATTTCCAAATTCTCACATTTTCAAATTGAAAAAGAAATGGATTTCAATATAAAAACAATGGCAGAATATGCTGCCGAAGGAAAAGCCCCGGAAGTTTTATTTTGGGTTGGATGTGCGGGAAGTTTTGATGACCGTGCTAAAAAAATTACAAAAGCATTTTGCAAAATATTAAATAAAATAGGAGTTGAATTTGCCGTTTTAGGACAGGAAGAAAGCTGTACCGGAGATCCTGCAAAAAGAGCCGGAAATGAATTCGTATTCCAGATGATGGCGCTTACGAATATTGAAGTCCTGAATGCTTACGAAGTAAAGAAAATCGTAACGGCTTGTCCACACTGTTTCAATACCCTGAAAAATGAATATCCAAGCTTAGGTGGGCACTTTGATGTAGTACACCACACTCAGTTCCTTAAAACTTTGATGGAAGAAGGAAGATTGAAAATAGAAGGCGGAGCATTCAAAGGAAAAAAGATTACGTTCCATGATCCATGTTATTTAGGCCGTGCCAATGACGAATATGAAGCTCCAAGACTATTATTAGAGAAGCTGGATGCAGAGCTTGTAGAAATGAAGCGTTGCAAAACCAAAGGTCTTTGCTGTGGAGCAGGAGGTGCACAGATGTTTAAAGAACCTGAAAAAGGAAATAAAGACATCAATATTGAAAGAACGGAAGAAGCTTTGTCTTTTGAGCCTAAAGTAATTGCTACCGGATGCCCTTTCTGTAATACCATGATGACGGATGGTGTAAAACACTTTAACAAAAATACTGAAGTAGCCGTAAAAGATATCGTTGAACTTCTTGCTGAAGCAGAAGACTTATAATTGAAATCTTATAAAGGTTTATGAAGTTGAAATGGAGACTCTCCTTTTTGTTGATAATTTCGATACTTTCACTTCTTACATTCTGGAATTATCAAAACAGAGTATATGATTGGGATATGCCGGGCTATATGGGAAGCATGTATACTTCCGAGTTTCCGGATTCACCGGATAAAGTCCGAATCATTACCTATGAGGATATAAAAAAAGAGGCTCCTGAAGCTCATTATACAGACATCATCGGAATAAAGCAATGGGATATTCCAAGGCAGTATTTCGTGAAAAATACACAGTCTTTTACAGAACAATTACCCTATTTTCAGATCAAAGTAGGGTATATTCTTGTCATAACACTTTTTTATAAGCTTGGGTTTACTGCGCCAATGGCAGTTCTGTTTACCAGTCTTATATCTTACTTTTTTTCGGGATTATTATTATTTTATATTCTAAAACTCTTGTTTCCGAAGAAATACTGGCTTGCCATAATAATAACGATCGCTGCAATGCTATTGCCGCCAATGACGTATATGTCCAGGGTTTCTACACCAGATATGTTCATTTTTCAGTTTATGCTGATCTTTATCATCGGTTTAATAAAAAATTGGGATAAATGGGCAATGTTTGTGCTTCTGTTCGCTATTACTTTTATACGGCCAGATTATATTACTTTCACCCTGACGTATATTATAGCTGTTTTCTTTTTTCATTATTTTAAAGAAAAAAAGATTGACATTTCTTTCATTGCCCAGGGAACAGCAATTTTAATAATGTATCTGGTAATCATTAAATATTATCATTATCCGGGATGGAAAGATGTCTTTTATGATACTTTCATTGATAGGAGACCTTTTATTTCGAATCATCCTATAGACGTTAGTTTAAAGCAGTATCTGAGTATTATTTACATCAAAATTATTTACTTTAAAAAAGTAACTTTATCTGTAGCCATCATGATTGGCGTTATTTTCTGGCGTTCTAAAGATGCATGGGTAAGAATGATTTCAGTTCTTTTCCTGGTGAATGTGTATATCAAATTCTTTTTCTTTCCACAGTCGGCAGCATTAAGATTTTTCTTCCCGTTTATTTTTCCACTTTTCATGATGATGCTTTATGTTTTGAGCAAAAAATACAATGATCTTAAACTCGAGAAAATTGCGTAATTTTGCACTTAAGATGATAAGGATTTAAAATCATTATTCAAATCATACTTTTTTATAATGAGATTTGAGGGATGCTATTTAAACCTTTGATAAATAAATATTTACATTATGAAAATCGAAGAATCTAATATTGTAGAAACCAACGACTACAGAGTCATTATATACCCGGCTTCAAGACCTTTTGAAACAAAAGAAGCAAAAGCCATTACCGAAAAACTTTTTGATTTCCTTGCTACATGGGCTGCTCACGGAAAACCTCTTTCTTCTTCATTTAAAATTGAAAAGAATCAGTTCATCGTAGTATGTGTAGATGAAGAAAAAGAAATGGCTTCAGGATGCAGCATTGATGCTTTAGGAAAGATTATGAGAGAGATTGATGAAGAATATCAATTGGGGCTTTTTGACAGAATGAAAGCGAGTTTTGTTGAAAATGGTGAAGTAAAGACTCTGAAACTGATAGATTTTAAAACGAAGTTAAGAAGCGGGGAACTTTCAAACGATATCCAGGTTTTTGACTTCTCAAAAAATACGTATCTGGACTTTTTAAGCCACTTCCTTCTTCCTTTGGAGAAGAGTTGGGCAGCTTCAGTAAAATAATCGCTGTGTAGCTTATGCAGCCGAATAATCATAAAGTGAGAATGTGTTTCTCACTTTTTTGTTTTAATGTATCTTTGTGTAGATTCGAGTAAAAATCAATGCCTAAAGTACTTTTTTTAACGACATCCCACAGCTATAATGATGACCGGATTTTTTATCATCAGGCGAAAACTCTTAGAGATAATGGGTATGAAGTGAAAATATGCAGTTTGTACGCTGATTATAAAGGTACTATTGATGGAATTGAAATAGAATCTTATGGTATTCTGGAAGAAAGCATTGAGAATAAAATGGAGACCTTCCGGAAGGTCTGTGACAGTTTTCAACCCCGGATCATTATCTGTTCCGAACCGCTGGCAGTAGTGGCTTCAAAGAAATTTGTAAAAGAAAATAAGGTAAGTTGTATTTATGATGTTACGGAGTGGTATCCTTCCATGTCAATGCTTCAGAATTATCGTTTTCCTGCTAAAATTTTTCAAGCCGTAAAGTTTTCTCTTATTCAGTTGTATGCTGGCTTTTTGAGCACTCATTTTATTTTTGGAGAAACGACTAAAAAATTTCCATTAGCTTATTTTTTCGGATTTAAAAAACAGATGATTCTTCCTTATTATCCAGATTCGGCGTATATCAAAGAAAGCATCAAGGAACTTGAACCCAATACAATAACACTCTGTTACACAGGTCAGATTTCTAAAGATAAAGGAATTGAAAATTTCTTCAATGCAATAGATAAACTTCGCCAGAAACTGCCTGCAATTCATATCAGGATTTTGATTATCGGATCAACTGTACAGGAAAGTGATGAACTCTATTTTTCATCGTTATTGAAGAAATATTCTTTTGATGATATTGAGATCAGAAAACCAACCCGTTTTGAGCGGTTTACAGAAGCATTTGCAGACGCAGATCTATGTTTCGATCTTCGTGAAATTAACTTTGAAAATAACCATTCTCTGCCCATAAAACTGTTTTACTTTATGGGAGCAGGAAAACCGGTGATTTATTCAAATCTGAAGGGTATCCGGAAGCATATGAAGAAACTTTCATTTGGAAGTCTGGTAGATCCTAATAATGTGGAAAATATTTCCAAAATTGTCATCAATTATATCAGGAATCCGGAGTTATACCATTCTCATGCGCTTAATGCCCGAAAAGAATTTAAAGAAAAATATAATTGGAATGTCATAAAAACCGCTTTTATTGATTTTGTAAAAAGATCTATAGATTAAATAATCACTATGCAGTTTACTATCATTAAAACATTTGTCTCACGTTTTCTTATTTTGATCCTAAGTTTCGGATTGGTGATTTATTCTACGAATATGTGGGGAAGTGAGGGAAAAGGAACCATTTCGATTGTGGTTGCCAACGCGGCAGCAGTGAGCTTTTTCAGCAGTATCTTTTCCGGAAGCAGTGCCTCTTATTTTGCATCAAGATTTAAAATAGAGAAAGTTTTGTTGTATGCCTATCTGTGGTCTCTCCTGACAGGGCTCTTGATCCCGTTTTTATTCAGTCTGGCATCTATTCAGAGTGAATATTTATTTTATCTTATCGGAATCTCTGTTTTTTCCTCATTACTATCTACCAATATCAGTTTGTTTATTGGGACACAGGATATTAGAAAGTTTAATGTTTATACGGTTTTACAGCAGTTAGTACATATTATCTTTATAGGAATATTAGTATATCTCTTCGGAAAGAAAGATGTTTCAGTATATTTCCTTGCACAGATTGCATGTCTGGCGCTTCTCTTCCTTACCAGCTTTTTTCAGATCATTAAAAAATGTACTATTTCCGAAATTTCATTCTGTAAAGAGGTGGCTAGGAATATGTTTGAGTACGGCTGGAAAACCCAGCTGAGCGCTTTTGTACAGTTTCTGAATTACAGGCTTTCATTTTATTTCTTGGAATATTTTGAAGGCATTGCCAGCGTTGGAATCTTTTCTATCGGGGTCACTTTTTCGGAAGCTATATGGACGATTACGCGCAGTATTGCTGTCATTCTATACTCAGATGTAGTCAACAGTAAAAGCAAAGAAGAATCTATAGAGAAAACCAAAGAATCTTTAAAACTGACTTTTTTTCTGATGATAGGTTTCGTTTTGGGAATCATTATCATACCATCTCAGGTTTATGAAATAATTTTTGGGAAAGAATTCAGAAATACCAAAGAAATTATGCTCCTTTTATCACCGGGAATTTTTGCCATTGCTGTAAGTGATATGGTGGGGCACTACTTTTCTGGAATGAGAGAACTCAAAATTCTTAATGTAAAATCAATTGTCGGATTGGTTGTAACAGTTGTATTTTCCTTCATTGCAATACCCAGATGGGGAATTTTGGGGGCTTGTATCGCTACTACATCATCCTATTTGGTTTCAGCTTTTCTATTGTTCAGAAAGTTTTTTAGTTCTACACCATTCAGTTTGAAAGACTATATGGTTTCAAAAGAAGAAATACAGCTTTTAAAAGAAAAATTTTTGAAGAAATAATTACTCCATACATGGACGGAAAATAAAGACATTTCCCTATTTTTACAAATCTATTAAGTCTTTACTATGTGCGGAATCAGTGGCTATTATTCATTTCATAAAAGTATTTCCTCAACAAATATTCTGGAAATGAATCAGTCGATTAAACATCGTGGACCGGATGATGAAGGTTTCTGGCTATACAATGTGAATCAGGGAGTTTCCTTTTCCGGGAATGATTCTACACAAAAAATTAAAGAACAGTTTCCGGTTTTACAGGACCGTAATTCTGAGATTGCTTTAGGCTTCCGTAGATTATCAATCATTGATTTATCTGAAAAAGGACATCAGCCCATGCTTTCGGAGAATGAGCAAATTATTATCACCTTTAACGGAGAGATTTATAATTTTAAAAAATTAAAGAAAGAACTTGAATATTTAGGTCATTCTTTCCACAGTACTTCTGATACTGAAGTTATTCTCAAAGCTTATCAGGAGTGGGGAAACTCAGCCTTTGCAAAGCTGGATGGAATGTTTGCCATCTGTATTGTTGATCTCTCCAGCCAGAAACTTATACTGGCAAGAGATAGAGTAGGAATGAAGCCTCTTTTTTACCATCAGAGCAAGGAGGGGTTGGTTTGGGCCTCAGAAATAAAAGCATTGCTAAAAAATGAATTTGTAAAAGCTGAAATCAACTGGGATGGAGTCTATACCAATTTTCTTTTTCAGACAACACTTGCCCCTCAAACCTGTTTTCAGCATATTTTTTCCCTGGAACCTGCTTCCTTTATGACTGTTGATTTAAAAGATCAGAAAATTACCAAAGAAAAATTTTGGGAGCTGCCTTCATGGTCTGAGAAAAATATTTCTGAAGAAGAAGCGGTAAGAAGAATAGATGAGCTGCTTTCCGAAAGTATTTCAGAACAATTATACGCAGATGTTCCTGTCGCTGTTATGATGAGTGGAGGAATAGATTCTACCTTAATTGCTTCAAAATCAAAGCCTTTTAATGCCAATATTAATACATACACAATATCTTATCCGTTTTCTGAGGAAGAAGTGAAGAATGCTTCTCTTGCTGCCAGGCATTTTGGAGTTTCTCATGAGATAAAAAACGTAAGTGACGAAGAAGCTCTGGAGCAGCTTAAGGAAAATATCCAGCATTTTGAAGAACCTTACAGCAGCTTTGAAGTTCTGATCAATGCTGCAAAATATGCACATGACCGAAATTTTAAAGTCGTATTAAGCGGAAACGGTGCAGATGAGCTCTTCGCAGGCTATTCCCATACATTGAAGCTGAATAGATGGCTTCTGATGAAAAATTTTAATTTTATAAAACCCTTTATTTTCACTAGGGATAAATTTTCCCAACGGGTAAAAAATTATTTCTCCCAAGATAGTATGTTTGATTTTTTCAGGCAAAGCCAGGTCAATATGATGCCTGTGGAAGTTAAAACTCTTGTCCAGCCTGATATTTATAATAAAATTGATGTAAATCTTTCAAAATATCATGTTTCGGAAACAAAAAATTATTCAGGATATTTTGAATACGATATGAAATATTCTCTGTCTTCCCACCATGTTTTCCGGGATGATCTGAGTGCAATGAAATGCAGTGTGGAATTTCGTTATCCTTACCTGAGTAACAGTCTGATAGATTATGTATCGGCACTTCCGGAGAATATTAGGTTTAATGGAATTCAGAATAAACCTTTATTGCGGAAAACAGCTGAAAAATATCTTCCTCAGGAAGTTTTGAATATGCCTAAAAAAGGATTTTCATTTCCTGTCAATTATTTCATTAAAAATGAAAAAAGGGTAAGAGAATTTATAGCTGAAACTCTTGAAAGTTTAAAAAAGAGAAATTTTTTCAATGCTGTAGTAATTGATGAGTGGTGGAATCATCAGGAACATGAATACGATTGGGTGAAAATATGGCAGCTGGTTACTTTTGAGCTATGGTATCAGAAATATTTTGATAAATAAAGAAGCAGCCTAATGATTAATATTTTACCTTTGTAGCTATGATGAAATATTTTTGGAGCATATTTGTTGCGGTTTTTGCACTGGTAAGTTGTAAAAGTGACGATGATTCTTTGCAGAGAGTGGATCAGGTGCTTAATATTTATATGAAGAACAATGCTGGTCAGGATCTTCTGAATAATAAACTCACAGGATCTTACACCGGATTTTCCGTGAATGATGTCTTTGGAACAAAAGATATTGCTCCGGTAAGTATTCCTTTAAAACAGTCTCCGGAATCATTATATTATATGGAATATATAGCAGGTGCCAAAAGAAGAAGACTGGATTCTATCAGCCCGGATCAACCAGGTACAGGAACATCTCTATATTCCAGAATGCTGATTACGTTTACAAAAAGCACCAATGCAAATGATAACGTAACAGGATTGCTGGAAGTTCAGTATCGTAATACTCCTACAGCATTTCAGGTTTCAAAGGTATTGTATGATGGAAACGAAGTGTTTTCAAAAAATGCTAATGCACCAACTTCCACAAATACTGTTACGATCACAAAATAATTTTTAAATTTGTACAACTGTTAGCTTATTATGAGCTAAACATCTAATATTTAACATCTAAATAAAATGTTACAAGTCAATTTTTTGCGCGACGATAAAGAACGCGTTTTAGAAGGTCTTAAGAAAAGACAATTCAAAAATCTTGAGTTGGTAGACGAGGCTATCGCTGCCGACGACGAAAGAAAAAGAATCCAGTTTGAACTAGATTCCCAGCTTGCCGAAATCAATAAAATTTCGAAAGAAATCGGACTATTGATGAAAGAAGGGAAAAAAGAAGAAGCGGAATCTGCAAAATCTAAAACAGCACAATACAAAGAGTCGAGTTCAGAATTGAAATCCCAGTTAGAAGTTAAAGAAAATGACTTACTGAATATTCTGTACCAGCTTCCGAACATTCCCAATGAATTAGTAAAAAGCGGAGCTTCTGCTGATGATAATGAAATGATTTTTCAGTCTCATCCGGTAGAAGGTCTTGGTGAAGGAGCTATTCCTCACTGGGAACTGGCAAAAAAATACAACTTAATTGATTTTGAATTAGGCGTAAAAATTGCCGGTGCAGGTTTCCCTGTTTATTTAGGGAAAGGTGCAAGATTACAAAGAGCTTTGGTTCAGTATTTCTTAGATAAAAATGTGGAAAAAGGCTATACAGAAGTGAATCCTCCTCACGTTGTGAATGAGGCATCTGGTTTTGGAACCGGACAGCTGCCAGATAAAGAGGGACAGATGTATTATATCAATGAAGATAAATTATACCTGATTCCTACAGCAGAAGTGCCTGTAACGAACCTTTATCGTGATGTATTGCTTGAGGAAAAAGATCTTCCGATCAAAAATACGGCATTCTCTCAGTGCTACAGAAGAGAAGCCGGAAGTTACGGAGCTCACGTAAGAGGATTAAACCGTCTTCACCAGTTTGAAAAAGTGGAGATTGTAAGAATTGAAAAACCAGAGAACTCTTATGCTGTTTTGGAAGAAATGGTAGAGCACATCAAAGAAATCCTTACAGACCTTGAACTTCCGTTCAGAGTATTGAGACTTTGTGGTGGTGATACTGGTTTTGCATCAGCCATGACGTATGACTTTGAAGTATGGAGTGCTGCTCAGGAAATGTGGTTAGAAGTAAGCTCTGTGTCTAACTTTGAAACGTTCCAGGCAAACAGACTGAAGTGCCGTTACAAAGGAGATGGTAAATCTCAGTTGGTTCATACCTTAAACGGATCGGCAATGGCGTTACCAAGAATTATGGCTGCATTGCTTGAAAACAACCAGACAGCAGAAGGAATTAAGCTTCCAAAAAAGATTGCAGAATATGCAAGATTTGATGTAATTAACTAAACGATCAGAAGTTTAGGTCAAAATAAAAGCCCACTGAATTTTCAGTGGGTTTTGCTTTATTCTGTCACGATGATAATCTTTTTATCTGCGTTTTTCAGTTGAGTATCTTTATCATAAATGGCTTTCAAATCGTAATCTATTCTTATCGAATGGTTATCAATCTGCTTCACCCAGTCATGTTTCCCTGAAATGGATTGTATGGGTTTCTCAAACCTTAAAGTGGTACCAATCTTTTTAAAAAACATTGCCATCATACCAGCTATTTTTTCAGATTCTTCCTTCGAGGTTTTAGAGCGGATTGATTCTTCAATGTTTTTAAGATTAAAGTTTCCTGTATCGATTGTGAGGGTTTTTCCATCCCAATTATTATAAATATTCTGATCCAGAGGAATTTTTTCAGTTTTTGTAAAACTTTTCAGAATCAGATAATCTTCCGGTTTAAAATGTTCCATTTTAAAAGAAAATCCTGCGAGCTTATTATCTTCTTTCGTAGATTTCATGAAGATTTTTTTCATGATTCTGATGGAGTCCGGATTTTCAGTTTTTAATTTTCCTTCCTTTTTGGAAAGATCATACATACTTGTCCATGTGGTTGGAAGTTTATCCATTTCTCCAAATTCCTTTTGCTTTAATGAATCCGGAGTCATCGCTATCATTTCAGACATAAACTCTCTTGTATCAATATCCGTAACGGAAGTAGAGGCGGAATCTTTATGATAGACAATTTCAGAATTCACACTGCAGGATTGCAGTATAAAAAGGCTTATCAGGAATAAAACAAAGATTTTCTTCATGGTTTATTTACATACAAATTAATGACAGTTAACAGCCCCGTTCTGATCTTTAACAATCGTCATCGCTTCTGCTTTCGGAGAAACATAGGGAATTCCCAGTTCAAGACCTCTTAGAATGAATAATCCTCCCAAAATAATCATGATAACGGGAACTGCTTTTAGAATCTTGACCCGGAAGGCCTGATTCATGAGGTTTCCGGCTAAAACGATAGCAAACATGAACGGAAGGGTTCCAAGGCCAAATAAAGCCATATATAAAGCTCCCTGCCATATTCCACCTCCTGCGAGGCTTGCGGTAAGAGCCATGTAAACCATTCCACACGGTAAAAAGCCGTTAAGAACTCCAGTGGAGAATCTTGAACGGTAATCTGCTTTCTGAAGAAGTTTTCCTAAATTTAATTTGACAGAGTATAAAAATTTGGAAAGGAAAGGTATTTTTGAAGCAAAATCTTTTCCTCCAAATGAAAATACAGCCATGATAATCAGAAGAACTCCTGCTGTTATAGTAAGATATTTCTGAAAGCCTGCCATTTCAAATCCCTGCCCGATAATTCCAAGAAGCGCACCCAATAATGAATAGGTGAATATTCTTCCGAATTGATAGGTAAGATTCTGAAGATAGAAGTTAGCGGCCTGTTTTTTGGTCAATCCCATCGACAAGGCAATTGGGCCGCACATTCCGATACAGTGAAAACCGGAAGCAAAGCCTAAAGCAATAGCCGATACAATAAGTCCTATTTCCATATCACGTCATAATCCATTCGATAGTCTGTTTTATCTTTTGTCCAACTTAATCTTAATGTGTAGTTTCCTACTTTCAATACCTGTGCTGGTATTGTGAAAGACTGGCTGGCATCAAGCTGTACAGATTTTTTGATATCTAAATTCTGGTCGTCGGTTCTGTTTAAAACAAATTTTACCGTAGTATTTGAGTTGTTATATTCTTTTGGAAAAGTAATTTTAATTCCTTTGGTATCCTGGCTGTATACAGGTTTTTCCTGTAAGTCATCTGCTTTTTTCTTTGCATCAATGACATCCTGATATTTCAACTCCTCTTCATAATAATTATCCGTTACCATTTCAGAGTTCTTCTGACCGTTCGGGAAAAGAAACATCATGGATAATATAAAAACTATGAATGCAAGTAATGCAATTACAACACCGTGTCCCCAACTAAAGTTCTTCATTTTTTTCTAATTAAAATTGCAGTTTAAATGGTCCTTCAAAATAAGTCTGATAAGAATCAATCAATTTACCCTTCATATCATAAACACCAATCGTGATATTCTGTTTAGACAGTTTCATTTCATCTTCCGGGAAGCTGATATTGATTGTTCCTTTTGAAATTTTATCTCTATCCACCTGAATCTTACTTGATGCACTATAAGTAATCTCACCATGTGCCGGCTCCATTACTTTGATGGTAACGATTTTTTTGTCGTTCGTTTTATTAAGGAAAGTATAATTATAAGTATTGGTAATTTTACCATCTCTTACAAAGAATGTGCTCCCTGCCGGTTTGATGAATTTAGCTTCCATCTCACCGCGGCTGTATAATAGATACCCCAGGAATCCAACTAAAAGTAATAAGAATATGGAGAATCCTTTCATTCTTCCGGTAAACTTGAACTGAGTCTGCTGCTCAATTTCGTTCTCAGAAGCATATCGAACCAACCCTTTTGGAAGGCCTACTTTTTCCATGACTTCATCACAGGCATCAATACATGCTGTACAGTTGATACATTCCAACTGCTGTCCGTCTCTGATGTCAATTCCGGTAGGACATACCACTACACACTGCTGGCAGTCGATACAATCTCCTTTTCCAGCTGCTTTACGGTCTTCACCTTTTCTCCATTTTGATCTGTTTTCACCTCTTTTAAAATCGTAGAAAACGTTGATGGTATCTTTGTCAATCAATACTCCCTGCAGTCTTCCGTAAGGACATACCAATGTACAAACCTGTTCTCTGAACCAGGCAAATACAAAATAGAATGCAGCTGCAAGAAGGATCATTACAATAAAATTGGTAGGGTGTGTAAATGGCCCTTCACCTACAATTTTAAATACCTCTTCATAGCCTACAATATACATAAACATGAAGTGAGTGATGATCAATGAAATAACAACATAAACAGTCCATTTCAAGCTTCTCTTCCAAATCTTCTCGCTGTTCCACTCCTGTCTGTCCAGCTTCATCTGCTTATTTCGGTCACCTTCAATCAGATATTCGATTTTACGGAAGATAGATTCCATAAAAATTGTCTGAGGGCAAATCCACCCGCAGAAAATTCTTCCGAACGCAATCGTAAAAACAATAATAAAGATTAAAGAGGCGATAGCACCTAAAGTAAGGATAAAAAAATCCTGTGGATAGAAAGGCTGTCCAAAAATGAAAAACTCCCTGTCTATGACATTGAATAATAATAATGGGTTACCATTGATTTTGATGAATGGTAAGGTAAAATAAATAATTAATAATAGATAACTTACAATGTTTCTATAGTTGGTGTACTTCCCTTTAGGTTTTCTTGGAAATACCCATCTTCTCTTTCCGGATTGCTCCATTGTCCCTATAGAATCTCTGTAAGTCTCAGGGTCCAGAACCTGTCCCTGTCCGCCGCGTACTTCTATTTCTTCTATGTCTGACATATGTAATAGGTTTTAAAAAAGAAAAAACATAATTCGTTACTATTTTAATCTAATAACAAATTATGTTTTTTTCATATGTTTCTAATTTTTTAAATTATTCTTTTTCCCAATGTGCTTCAGTTCCTTGAGGAGCTGCTCCTCCTTGAGCTTGAGTCACTGGTGGTTGTTCCTGATTGATGTGATATACATACGCTGCAATCTTCTCAATCTCTGCACCTGAAACTTCTCCGTTTTTACCGAATGCTCTCATGGCAGGGTTAGTAGGAGAACCATTCCAGTCCATATGGAATACGTTTTTGAATAACGTTTTCTCAGGCTGGTTGATCCAGTAGTTATCAGTAAGGTTTGGTCCGATACCTCCACTACCGTCTTCTTTGTGACAAGATGCACAGTTTGTTTTGAATAATTCTTTACCTTCCGCAATATTATCCGCTGAATACTTAGCTGTTTCAATAGTTACAGGAGGCTGAGATTTCTGGTATTCTTCAATACTAGCTAACTGTTCTTTATATTCTTTTTCATATTCGCTTAACGGGTGAGCGAAGTCTGTGAAAGAGTATGCTGCGATATATACAATACAAAAAGCAGTCCCAAAATAGAATAAACCTACCCACCATTTTGGTAATTGGTTATCCAGCTCCATGATTCCGTCGAAACCGTGGTCAATAAGGATGTCTTTTTCTTCAGTTTCAGATTGCTTTTTGAAGGCTGCATCATACATTCTTCTTAAGAAAGGAACCTTCTTTTCAGCCAAATAAGCTGCTTTCTCTTCCGGAGATAATTTTTTGAACTTGTTGTTCTCAATAAGGTCTCCAATAGCACTATGAATATAGGCAAGGATACCAGCGATTACAACAGTTCCCCAGAAGTAAGGCGAAGCTAGGAACGCGTAGCTCTGTACAAACAAATAATAAAAAACTATTAAAAGCCCAATTATTATTAAGATGTTTACGACAACAGGTGTTCTTTGTTTCATAAAAAATAGTTTAATTTTTTAAATTAAAATCGTCATCCTCATCATCCCCAAGTGGTGCTTCTTCTTCTTCTTTGTAATATTTCTTAGGCCTGCTAAAAACATAGATTACTAAAGCTATGAAGAACAGCATAAAGAAAATCAGAGCCAGCGTCTGGTAGAAACCAGCGTTTTCTGTATTGGATAATATATCTTTAAAGTTCTGAGGAATCATATGAACCTTTTAATGTTTAGTTATTACTTGCTGTTTTGATTTCAGTTGTTTTGATATCTGTACCTAATCTCTGAAGATAAGAAATAAGAGCTACAATTTCTTTTTTCTCTAGTTCTCCCTGAGGTCTCTTAGCATAAGCCACTTTAAGGTCATTTGCTTCAGAGAAGATATCTTTTACAATTTTTGCCGATTGGTTATTAGCCCATTTGTCTGCAGAGTCGATTTGAGCCTTAGTATAAGGTACATCGAATACATTCTTCATCAGCTTCATTTTGTCTACCATCTTAGTTCTGTCTAAGTCAGTAGCAATTAACCAAGGGTAACGAGGCATGATAGAACCTGCAGAAGTAGATCTTGGGTTATACATGTGTTTGTAGTGCCAAGAACTTGGGTTTTTACCACCTTCTCTATGTAAATCCGGTCCTGTTCTCTTAGAACCCCATAGAAATGGTCTGTCGTATACGAATTCTCCAGCTTTGGAGTATTGTCCGTTTTTACCGTTGAATCTTGTAATCTCATCTCTGAACGGTCTGATCATCTGAGAGTGACAAGCGTTACATCCTTCACGGATATAAATATCTCTACCTTCAAGTTCAAGCGGTGAATAAGGCTTCACTGCAGAAATCGTAGGTACACTTTTCTTAAGGGATAGTGTAGGGATGATTTCAATTGAACTACCAATAGATATTGTGAAGAAAGATAAAATACCTAATAATACCGGAGTTCTTTCCAGCCAAAGGTGAGTGCCTTCTCCTTCTTTTCTGTTTTTACTGATGTTTGCCAACGCTGGAGCTTCAGCAGGAACTTCTTTCTGGAATGATCCTTTTCTTACTGTAGCAATTACGTTTACAATCATTAGGATAGATCCTGAGATATAGAATAAACCTCCTACGAATCTCATTTTGAAGTAAGGAATAATTGCCGTTACAGTATCCAGCCAGTTTTTCCATAATAAGGTTCCGTCCGGGTTGAATTGCTTCCACATTAATCCTTGTGTAAATCCTGAAATATACATTGGAACTGCATAGAAAATGATTCCTAAAGTACCTAACCAGAAATGCCAGTTAGCTAATTTTACAGACCAGATTTTTGTTCTCCACATGATTGGTACCAGATAATAGATAACCCCGAATGCCATGAAACCATTCCATCCAAGAGCTCCTAAGTGTACGTGACCGATAACCCAGTCTGTAAAGTGACCAATTTTGTTGATGTTTTTAGTTGCCAAAAGCGGACCTTCAAACGTTGCCATACCATAACAAGTAACAGCTACTACGAAGAACTTAAGGATAGGATTTTCTCTTACTTTATCCCAAGCTCCTCTTAGTGTAAGAAGACCATTTAACATACCTCCCCAAGATGGTGCAATAAGCATGATAGAGAATCCTGTTCCTACCGCCTGAGCCCAAGCTGGAAGAGCTGTATACTGAAGGTGGTGAGGACCAGCCCAGATATATACGAAAATTAATGACCAGAAGTGAATAATGGATAATTTATAAGAGAATACCGGTCTGTCTGCAGCCTTCGGAAGGAAGTAATACATTAAACCTAGAACCGGAGTCGTCAATACGAATGCAACCGCATTGTGTCCATACCACCACTGTACAATAGCATCTTTTACCCCTGCATATGCTGAATAAGATTTCCAGCCTGTGAAAGATAAAGGTACTTCAAGGTTGTTGAAGATGTGAAGCATTGCTACTGCAATCCAAGTACCAATGTAGAACCAAATCGCTACATAAAGGTGTCTCACTCTTCTCTTAGAAATAGTCAGGAACATATTGATACCAAAAATGATCCATGAGAATGCGATCAATATGTCGATCGGCCACTCGTGTTCAGCATATTCCTTAGAGGTATTGATTCCCATAAAGAACGTAACGAACGTAGCAACAATCATAAACTGCCAAGTCCAGAAATGTAACCAAGACAAGGTGTCACTGTACATTCTTGTTTTTAATAATCTCTGTAATGAGTAATAAATACCCGTGTAAACGATGTTACAAACGAATGCAAAGATTACGGTGTTGGTGTGCAGCATTCTGATTCTACCAAAACCAAATGCACCATGAGTGTTTATTAAACCTTGAATGTTACCCGATGCCAAACTCTTAATGGTTGTGTCATCCGTCCCGAAAAAGAATTCAGGTAATTCAGGGTAGAAAAGCATTAATGCCGCCGTAAGCCCGAACGTAAATCCAATGAGACCGAAAACTAAGGTCGCATAAAGGAACGCACGGACAATACTATTGTCATAACTAAACTTCTGTGTTTCCATATCAACTATTCACTATTTTTCTCAATTTTTATTATTTTCTCCTATTTCTTTCTCGTCTTTATCTTTGTTGCCTTGTTCATCATTTTCTTTGATTTTTTCATCATCAAAAAGGATTCTGACAGCCGGAGATTCATCATCTTCAAACTGTCCTTTTCGGGCATACACTATAAATACGACCAAGAAAATCGCAGCTAAAGAAACACTGCAGAGGATCATTAAATATAGAATATCCATTGGACAACAAAATTAACCTATTTTCGGGGTTCAAATTTAGTGAAAAATAATGACATTCATCACGAAATGCCAATTTCAGCTAATTTAAAATCAGTCTAAATAAGGGCTTCTACACCTGTTTTTTGAAATGTTTCCGGCCTAATATCCAGGTTGAAAGTGTCGTAAAGGTAACCACCGTGATGGAACTGATTGGCATGATGATTGCAGCGAAGAGCGGGTGCATATGCCCAGTAACAGCGTAACTTAAACCAACAATATTGTACAGAAAACTGATTATAAATGTCATTTTCACAATGGTAATAGAGCCTTTACAAACGTTCAGATAATTGTCCAGGGTAACCACTTTATCTCCATTCATAATGACATCGGAAGATGGGGTAAAACTGTTTGTGTCATCAGCAATCGCAATTCCAACATTACTTTGTTTTAAAGCTCCTGCGTCATTAAGACCATCTCCAAGCATTGCTACTTTCATGTGCTGATCCTGAAGGGTTTTGATGTAGTTCAGTTTATCTTCCGGGCTCTGGTTAAAGGCCATTCCTTTGTAGTTAGGAATAAGCTCTTTAAGCTGGTTCTCTTCTGAGGAATTATCTCCGCTCAGTATAAATATTTTGTAGTTGGTGAGTTTTGTAAAAAGTTCTCTCAGCTTCGGACGGTATTCATTTTTGAAAATAAATTTTCCTAAATATTCTCCATTTTTGCTGATATAAACTGCTGTTTCGAGATTTTTAGGCTCCTGGTTGTTATAACGTGCAGAACCAATTTTATAAATGTTTCCTCTTACGCTGGCTTCATATCCTTTTCCGGAAATTTCGACGAAATTTTCTACCGGGAAATAATCATCATTGACTTCAATGAATTCATATAATGATTTTGAAAGCGGATGGTTTGAGTTCTTTAATAAGGTCTTAATGTTCAGAGAATCAAATTCGTTGATCTCAGATCCTTCGTATTTGATATTTGATTTTTTTCTGTGGGTAATGGTTCCCGTTTTATCAAAAACAATGGTATCAAGCTTCGCGATTTTTTCAATCGTTAAAGTATCTTTTACATAGAACTTATTTCGGCCTAAAATCCTCATAATGTGACCAAAAGTGAACGGTGCAGACAAGGCAAGTGCACAAGGACATGCAATAATCAGAATCGCAGAAATAACCTGGAACATAATTTTTAAATCAATAAAATACCAATACGTTCCTGCGACTAAGGCGATGCCTAAAATAATGAATGTGAAATATTTGCTGACGTTATTTGTAAGTGTATCAAGACCTGTTTCGTGTTTTTTAAATGCTTCTTTATTCCAAAGCTGAGTTAAATAACTTTGATCTACGTTTTTAATCACTTCAAGCTCTAATGAAGATCCTACCTGTTTTCCTCCTGCGAAAATTTTATCACCAGGCTGTTTGCTGATACTTTCACTTTCTCCCGTGATGAAACTGTTGTCTATATTTCCTTCTCCGTTGATCAGGATAGCGTCTACCGGAATGATTTCCTGGTTTCTAACCAAAATTCGGTCTCCTACTTTTACCTCTGAAAGAAGAATATTATTCTGTTTTCCTTCGAAATCTACTTTCGTTACGGCAATCGGATAGAAAGATTTGTAATCCCTGTCATAGGAAAGAGCATTGTATGTTCTTTTCTGGAAAATTTTGCCGAGGAGCATAAAGAATAAAAGTCCGCAAAGGGTGTCGAAATATCCTGGACCATAATCTGTTACCACTTCGTAGATGCTTCTTCCGTAAAGAACAAAAATTCCTAAGACAATCGGAACATCGATGTTGACGATCTTATTTTTTAAACCGTACCAAGCAGATTTATAATAATCAGAAGCAGAATAAAATACAACAGGCGTTGCCAAAAGGAATATCAAGGTTCTGAATAAACCTCTGTAATGTTCCATCCAATAATCTTCCCCTCCGATATATTCAGGAAAGGCAAGGAACATTCCGTTACCAAATGCAAAAGCAGCGATGGCAAATTTCACTAATAAAGATTTGTCAAGATGATCTTCATTTTTGTCAGCAGTTTCAAGGCTGATAACCGGTTTGTATCCTAGGTTGGTTAAAAATTTAGCTAGTTCGCTCAATTTCATGTCATTATGATTGAATGAAATCTGTAAGGTCTTCCTTGTGAAATTAACCTGCGAATATTTAATGTGCTTGTTTAATGTGTGAAGGCTTTCCAATAGCCAGATGCATGAAGAACAATGGATTACAGGGATTTTGAATGTAACAAGACTGGTGTTTCCTTCAGAAAAATCCGTAACTTTTTCAAAAATTTCCGGTGTGTCCAAGTAGTCAAATTGTGAAGAATTTTCATCATTTGGACGAATTCCCGCTCCTTTATTAAGCTCATAGAAGTTGCCTAAATGATTTAAATTTAGAATCTCGTAAACAGACTTACATCCGTTACAGCAGAAAGTTTTTTCATCAAATAAAATTCTCTCTTTTTCTATCCCTTGACCACAATGAAAACAGTTCTCGCTCACCCCCATAAAATATTGAACTACAAAATTATAACAAATTTTTTTGTTTATCGCGTTAAAAAGTTCTATTTTTGTGATAAATATCATATAAAATGCCGCAGGAACAACAGATAGCAATTGAAGAGAGGTTCGCCAGAGTTTTTAATGATAAATCATTTAAAGAAAGACTTTCTAGCGCAGATTTTGAGAAGTACATTAATGGCAAAAAGAAACTGAGTTTTCAGAAGCACGATACCATTTTCGAGGATGGCGAAACTCCAAAAGGAGTTTTTGTTCTGGAAAAAGGGGCTGCTAAACTTTCGAAATCAGGAGCGTTCGGGAAAGATCAGATTTTAAGATTTATCAAAGAGGGGGATATCATCGGCTATCGTTCTTTGCTTTGCGGGGAAAATTTCCAGGCCAAAGCAGAAGCAATGACAGATATTGAATGTGTGTTCTTACCAGCAGATATCTTTATGTATCTTTTGGAAGTAGATCCACAGCTGTCTTTCGTAATGCTTCAGAAAATCTCATACGAATTAGGAGAATCTTCCAATACCATTACTTTCCTTGCTCAGAAGACAGTAAGAGAAAGGCTGGCAGAAATTCTGTTGCTTTTGGAACAGAAGCTGGGTGTAGATCCTGAAGGTTTTATCAAGATCTCATTAACGAGAGAAGAAATTGCCAATATTATCGGTACCGCTACAGAAAGTGCCATCCGTCTGATCTCAGAATTCAAACAGGATAGCCTGATTGAAGTAGACGGAAGAAATATCAAGATCTTAAATCACGACAAACTCATGAAACTCGGTCACGTAGTTTTATAAAATCATACAAAACTTAAGTCGGCTGAAGGCCGACTTTTTAACTTTTAAAAATAGATAAATTATGTCTGTTCACTCTGAAATTAAAAAAGTTACGACTGAAACCTTGCGTAAAATGAAATTCGACAAGGAAAAAATAACCATGCTTACAGCCTATGATTTTACTACAGCGAAAATGGTAGACGCAGGCGGAGTAGATGCTATTTTGATTGGAGACTCTGCAGCAAATGTAATGGCAGGTTTTGAAACCACCTTGCCGATTACGCTGGATCAAATGATCTATCATGCTCAAAGTGTGGTAAGAGGAACCGACAGAGCTTTGGTGGTAGCAGATTTACCTTTCGGAACTTATCAGAGTAATCCTGAAAAAGCACTGGAGTCTGCGGTAAGAATGATGAAGGAAGGTGGGGCACACGCTGTGAAAATTGAAGGTGGAAAAGAGATTTCCAAGTCTATCAAAAAGATCATCAATGCTGGAATTCCGGTAATGGGACATTTGGGATTAACACCACAGTCTATTTATAAATTCGGAACGTATAAAGTAAGAGCTAAAGAAGAAGCAGAAGCTGAAAAACTAATCGCTGATGCACAACTTTTAGAAGAGTTAGGATGTTTCTCCATTGTTTTGGAAAAAATTCCGGCAGAATTAGCGAAGAAAGTAACTGAAAGTATTTCTATCCCTACCATCGGAATCGGAGCAGGTTCAGATTGTGACGGACAGGTTTTGGTGTATCACGATATGGTAGGAATGAACAAAGGTTTCAGCCCGAAATTCTTAAGAAGATATCTTGATCTTTATACAGAAATTACAGGAGCTGTTGCTCAATACGTAAAAGATGTGAAAAGTGTAGAGTTTCCAAATGAAAACGAAAGCTATTAATCCATGCAGAATCAACAATCAATCCAGGGAATATTATCTATCGCAGCTTTGATTTGTCTTGCTGTAGGATGGTTTAATCTATTTTCTCCGGAAATCAATCATTTACTTTCAAGAAAAGTTTTTTATGTGCTGATAGGAGCAAGCTTCTTTATTCAGGCTCCGCTGCTTACGAATAAGAACTTTGTCTATGCAATGTACGCTGCTGCTGCAATCTGTGTATTCGGAGCATTCATTCCGGAAGATTCAAAACTTTCAAATATTAAAACAGCAGGTCTTTTGGCGGGGATTATTCTGTCATTATCCAATAGAAGAAGATAGGCTGAAGAAGTATGAAGGAGCAGATTATATATGAAGACAACCATCTTCTGGTGATTAATAAAAAGGTGGGGCAGCTTGTACAAGGTGACAAAACCGGAGATGAATCACTATTAGAATCCATCAAGAATTTTATAAAAATAAGAGATGCTAAGCCGGGAAATGTTTTTCTCGGCTTGGTTCATCGTATAGACCGTCCTACATCCGGGCTTGTGATCTACGCAAAAACGTCCAAAGCTCTTTCCCGTCTCACCCAGATGGTGAAAAATCGTGAAGTGAAGAAGACGTATTGGGCAGTTGTAGGGAAAGAAATGATCCCACAAAGTCAGAGGCTGGTTCATTATTTAAAGAAAAACGAAAAGAATAATAAAGCCATTGTTTTTCCAAAAGCTACGGAAGGAGCAAAAGAAGCGATTTTGACTTATAATGTTATCAAGACTCTGGATAATTACCTACTTCTTGAAATTGATCTTGAAACCGGTAGACACCATCAGATCAGAGCACAATTGTCCAAAACAGGAATTCCCATCAAAGGAGATCTGAAATATGGAGCACCACGTTCCAATCCTGATGGAGGAATCAATCTTCATGCAAGAAAACTGGAGTTTATTCATCCGGTAACCAAAGAAAATATTGAAATTATAGCTCCTGTCCCGCAGAATGATGCGATCTGGAGAGCTTGTGAAGAATAAATTATTTAATTTCAAATGCTTATATTATTAAAATTAAAGCTATCATTATTGTCCTCCGGTATTTGTTAAAGTGGGTAATAGGATTTTTTCTTTTTTCATAATACTAATCTTATAAGTCAAAATTAGAATTGATTGATCTTAAGATACTTTAGCAATCAACTTTATAACTTTTGTCTATGGATGTTTTTAACAAAAGAACAGAGTAGAAAAATATACAAGCTATAAAGAACAAAAGACATAGTTCTTTTGGCTAAAAATCTATGGAAACTTGGATGTCGTTATAGAAAAAATAATAAGTCTGTTTTTGGCAAACCGAATCTCACATTCAAAAAAATTTGTAATTTTTGTAGACCGTGAATATTTTTATGGGAAGAATTAGGAGGGAAAGTTACCTATGCTATTTATTTAAATTTAGTAAATACTCACTGGGTGTCATTCCTGTAAAGTTTTTGAATGCTTTATTAAAAGTTGATTGATTAGCAAATCCTGATTCGGTGTAGATATACATTAGGGTTACTTTTTCAAGATTATTTTTTTCAATCAGTTCTTTTGCATAGTTAATTCTATGTGAGTTTATATAGGCGTTGAAGTTCGAATAGCCATGTAATCTTATTGCTTTTGATGTTTGACTGCTCTTTTTTCCCATTAGAGCAGTAAGCTGAGAAATACTAAACTTTGGATTAATAAAATGTCTATTATTAATCATCTCATTTTCTATTTCTATAAATAATAACTTAGCATATGATATTTCTTCTTCATCTAATGTGTTGGGGAGAGTAATTTTTGCACGCTTTTCTATAGTTGAGAAAAGTTCTTGATCTCTAATCTTATCTTTATGGTGAACGAATAAATAAACAATTGAAATATTACAGCCAAATACTAAAAAATCTGTACAACGATATATGCTTTCATTTGCTAAAATATTTGATTGAAATTGAAATGTAAATAAATGAGTAGTTAAAAATGTTACTGAAGCAATTGAAAGGCTGTAACAAGAAAAAAATAAGCCGTACTTTTTCCCAAGAAAAATATAGGCTCCTAGAGGAATTGGTACAAACCAGCATAAATTAACAATTGAAACTTTCCAAAAATAAAAGGTTACGAAAAATGCGTAGATTGGTGCAGTAATAAGATAGCTGAAAACTAATTTTTCTAAACTAAATAAATGTATAGGAAATTTAAAAATAGATATCATAATGAGTACAAAGATCATACCTGCTAAACAGTAATAACCCATGATTATGTCCTTTATTATTAATAAATGTATAAGTGCAAAGGCGAAGAGAATTGTTGCCATAAGAGTATGATATTTTATATACAGTTCTTCTTTTAACGTTGAGATTTCTCGATTTCTAAATTTCATATTACTCATAATTTTTCGATTAATTATTAATACATTTACTTAATGTTCTAATTATTAAGTGCTTGTATGTTTTTAGTCTTCTAATTATTACAATTATAAACTTCAAATGAATTCTTATCAATCATTTATGATTTGCCTTATTTTATTTTACAGACAATTGCTATTAATATAAATTTGCTAATACCTATTGAAGATTATTAGTAATAAAAAAATATAGCAAAAAATAAGAGCTATGCTTCGAAATTAAGTTGGGTGCCAACTGGAAAGCAGTAAATTGAATAATGCAAATTTAGTAAAAAATTCTAATTCATTTTGAAGACCAGCCTTTTTGATAAGCTTCCTTATTTTTCAAGTTAGTTCAATTTATTACAGAATGTAGAAATTGAAGTCCCCATGCTTTGTTCGATTTACAAATGATGGAAAAGAGTTATTAGACTTCTTTTCATAATAAAAATACAAAAACATAATAATTAATTTGATCGGGCGGTTATTTTCTATGAACTCATCTTGACTTTCTTTTTATGAATTTTTTACAAGCAATAACAATAAAAGCTAAATAATTGAATCCGATCCAG
>NZ_PCOU01000023.1 GCF_002979455.1 Chryseobacterium sp. MYb7 | reverse complement strand
GAGGTATTCTTCAGATTTATGAAACAAGAGTTGAATTTAAGCCATCTTGTTTCGCTCAATAAAAACGGAATTGAAGTGATGGTCTATATGACGATGATCGCTTCTATGTTGTTATTGATCTACAAAAAAGCAAACGACTTAGGATACAAAACGGCAAAGAGACGCATTACTATGGAACTTCGCGATATGATTACTGCTATTCTAATCCTTTTTGCAGGTGGTGATCCTGCTAAAGTCTTCAAAACATAAACACAAAAAATATGGCCGGAATTTCTTCCGACCATAACTGCCGCCAGGGCGATGCTTTTTAATTATTCTTAAATTGATTTTAAAGATCTAACACTCTTACATCAATTCTTCTGTTTTTTGCTTTACACTCGTCAGTATCATTGGCTTCACATACAGGATGCTGTGATCCGTATCCTTCTGCTTCAATTCTGTCTGCCGAAATTCCTAACTCAAGAAGTTTCAATTTTGCGGTTTGCGCTCTCAGATTAGATAATTTGATATTGCTATCTTCATTACCACTGTTATCTGTATATCCACCCAATTTAATTTTTAAATCCGGATAGGCATTTAAAATTTCAGCCAATGTATTCACCTGGAGTACGGATTCTGCTTTCAGATCACTTGAACCCGTTTCAAAATATAGATTTTCAATCGTGTACCATTTATTTGGGTCCAATGCAGATTTATCTTTCTGTTTAACAACATTATAAAGCTGATAAAGCTGGCTTCCATCTCCAATGGCAATCGTTTTTCCTCCATCCAGCTTTATTTTCTGAATATTTCCGGTTTCATACACAAAGTCACCGCTTTCATTAAGGTGTCCTTTAATTTCTCCCGGAACAGCAGTAATGATTTTTGTATCTCCATTTACCCCTGTTGCAGCGGTAGCAATCCCTGTAAGACTTTCAATTTTTGCTTTTCTGTTCGCTTCAATTTTATCTTTATGCAAAACAGCCAAAGTAGGTGCAATAACCAATGAAACAATTGACATTAATTTGATCAGGATGTTCATAGATGGTCCTGATGTATCTTTAAACGGATCTCCCACCGTATCTCCTGTTACGGATGCTTTGTGAGGTTCTGAACCTTTGTAGTAGGTCTGCCCATTAATATCAACACCTTTTTCAAATGATTTTTTGGCATTATCCCAGGCACCTCCTGCATTATTCTGGAACATTCCCATCAGGACACCACATACGGTAGCACCAGCAAGGAATCCTCCCAATACTTCAGGCCCGAAAATAAATCCGATTAATAATGGAGAAACAATGGCTATAGCCCCTGGCAGCATCATTTTTCTGATGGATGCATCTGTAGAAATAGCTACACATTTTTCATATTCCGGCTGCGCTTTTCCTTCCAGAATTCCGGGAATTTCACGGAACTGCCTTCTTACTTCCTCCACCATTGCCATCGCAGCTTGTCCCACTGCCGTAATCGCCAATGATGAGAAGATAAATGGAATCATTCCTCCAACAAATAATCCTGCAAGAACATCTGCTCTGTAAATATCAATCCCGTCAATTCCTGCAATTCCTACAAACGCCGCAAATAAAGCCAATGCTGTCAAAGCAGCTGAAGCAATTGCAAATCCTTTTCCGGTAGCAGCAGTTGTATTTCCTACGGCATCAAGAATATCTGTTTTTTCTCTCACTTCTTTAGGAAGTTCACTCATTTCAGCAATACCACCGGCATTATCTGCGATAGGCCCAAAAGCGTCAATAGCAAGCTGCATTGCTGTAGTAGCCATCATTCCTGCTGCTGCAATAGCTACTCCGTAAAGTCCGGCACACAGATAAGAACCATAGATACCACCTGCAAGTACAAGAATCGGAAGCAAGGTGGATTCCATCCCCACGGAAAGTCCGCCGATAATATTGGTTGCATGGCCTGTAGAAGACTGTCTCACAATACTGGAAACCGGTCTTTTACCCATTGCGGTATAATATTCTGTAATAATACTCATTAAAGTTCCTACTACCAGCCCTACCATAATGGCTCCGAATACTCCCATTTTAGTAAATTCATGGCCTCTGAGAACCATTTTTTCAGGAAGAATATAAGTTACCAGGAAGTAAGAGGCGATAGCGGTAATCACAATACTCCCCCAGTTTCCAAGGTTTAATGCATTCTGCACACTTGAAGTGGATGAACCTTCATTATCATTAATTTTTACAAATAAAGTTCCAATCATGGAAAATATAATTCCAGTTCCTGCAATCAACATCGGCAAAAGTATCGGTGCAAAACCTCCGAATGCATCATCAGAAATTGTTTCTCTGCCTAACACCATCGTTGCCAGAACTGTTGCCACATAAGATCCGAAAAGGTCGGCTCCCATTCCGGCAACATCTCCTACGTTATCTCCCACGTTATCTGCAATGGTAGCAGGGTTTCGGGGATCATCTTCAGGAATTCCTGCTTCTACTTTCCCAACAAGGTCGGCTCCTACGTCTGCAGCTTTTGTATAAATACCACCTCCTACTCTTGCAAAAAGGGCAATAGATTCAGCTCCAAGAGAAAATCCTGTAAGAATCTCAATGGTTTTTTCCATTTCATGAGAGTCTACTGTGGCTTCAGGTGCAAAAATCTGCTTAATAATAAGAAATAAAGCTCCTAAACCTAACACTGCCAGTCCGGCAACTCCCATTCCCATTACGGAACCTCCTGTAAAAGAGACTTTAAGGGCTTTTGACAACGAAGTTCTTGCTGCTTCTGCGGTCCTCACATTCGCTTTGGTTGCGATTTTCATTCCGATAAAACCTGCTGATGCAGAGAAAATAGCTCCAACAGCAAAAGCAATTCCGATACTCCAGTGCGAGTTAGCATTTGTAGAGCCCATCACTGCCAGTAAAATGGCGACTACTACAACAAAGTACGTTAAGATTTTGTATTCAGCCTTTAGAAAAGCCATTGCACCGTCTGCGATATGGCCGCTGATTATTTTCATTTTTTCATTTCCGGCATTCTGTTTATTAACCCAATTGCTCTGAAGAAATGTGTAAAGTAAAGCCACGACACCAAAAATTGGCACTAACATAAATAGATCCATAGTTTAATATTTTTTTGGTAATAGAAAATTAAATATAATAAATAATTACCATCAAAGCGTTAAAAATTTTAACAGTATGACGTTTATCATCAAAAAAATAAAAATACCGCAATGGAATAACAGGGATCTAAATCTATTAAAAACGGTACTGAATAAAGGTTTCAGAGAAATTATCAGGATGGAAATTCTTTGAATAATTTAAACATTTGAGGTTTAACTGATAAGAAGATCTTTCAAACATGAGATTGCTTCATATTCTGCTCGCTATGATAGTTTTATATTCAAATAATTGTTTTAATTAAGAAAAAAAGGATAAACAGAAACCTGTCTATCCTTTTGTTGTATTGAATTAAGAGAATCTTATCCTCCGAATTTATCTGCATAGTCTGTTTGAGAAGCTTTAATCACTTTTCTTGCGTGCTCAGCTCCGTAAACCTCCTGGATTCTACATTTTGCAGGCTCATCCGGTAGGTTTTTGTAAGTAAGGAAGTAATGCATTAATCTTCTTACTTCTGCTTCTGGTAATTCAGCAATATCTCTGAAGTGTCCGAAAGCGTGGTCATTAATCATTACTGCAACAATTTTATCATCAGCTTCACCTCCGTCTATCATTTTGAAACCTCCAATTGGAATAGCTTCCATCAATAAACCTCCGGCATGGATGTTGTGAGAACTTAAAACACAAATATCAAGAGGGTCATGATCTCCCATAGTAACATCAGTAGCTCCTGATTCTACAGCAAGTCTCATCACTTCTTTATCACAGTATGTTCTTGGAACAAAACCGTATAAAGCAGGGATAATGTTAGAGAATTTCTGTGGCCTGTCTACTTTTAAATATCCTGTTTCTTTATCTACTTCATATTTAATAGTATCTGAAGGAACAATTTCCACAAATACGTTTACAACATTTGGCGCATCTTCTCCTGCAGAAATTCCGTGCCATGGATGTGCTTTAAAATTTGGAATCATTATTTATCTGTTATTTTTTAAGTTATTATTAAAATTTCTTTTCTTAGGTCTTCTATTGTTTCGACGATATAATCGTTGCCTTCCATATAGTTCATGATGAAAATCGTTTTGAATTCATCCAGCTGAACTTCTCCTTTCAATCCGTCATAGGTCTTGTGAAGCAGCTCTATGATTGCATTTTTCGAGTCTACAATATTCTTCCAGGAATTTTTTGTGATGTATAACTGTTGTGAAGAGTTATATTCAAATTCTTCGTTAATGGTCTTTTCTGTAAGGAAAATAAACTCATGAACGGCAAGATCTCTGTCAAATCTCTGGATAAGGTTTGACGGCTTCATTCTATCCAGAAAAAGGGTCATTCTTTCGTATGAATGTGCTTTATTCTCTGAATTCGACTTCACGCTAAGTAGTTTGATTTCCTGGTTTTTAAGGGTAATGTACGAGTGTACAAATTGTCTAAGCAAAACCAGAAAAGGAATTGCAATAATTAATGCAAATGCATACGGTAAATATCCTGAGAGACTCGTCATAATTTTAGACTGCAAAATTACTAATTATTTTCCGTCTTCTAAAGAGTTTTTAAATATATCCACTCTAGAACTTTGTATATAAATTAATGCCAGTATAATTACGAGATAAAAGCCCAGCATCATTCTGTTTACCAGAGACGGAAAAACAAGAAATCTTAGCATAACTGTGACATAAATAATCGCAAAAAACAATACCTGAGCCTGGTTCTTTTTGCTGTAAAGGGAAAATTTATTCGCCAGAATAACAACTATAAAGATCAGCAAAAGCGGAAAGAATGAACCGTTAAACTCCAGCATTATATTGCTTTTAATAAAATGAATATACTCTGAGAAGGAGAACGGATCTGGATTTGAAACAGGATAAATCTGAACTTTAGTAAATTGATTCATAAAAAGTGTAGACCATGCCACCTGATTAAAAGCTTGTATCAAAGCGAAGGATAGAAACAGATATCCATATGATAGTAATAATGAAGCTGTTTTCACCTCTAGTTTTTGCCTGTAAAGATAAATCAGGCCATACAGGAATGAATAGAAAATAAAATATTCCGGTCTTGTAAGAATACACAGCATGGCAAAGATCCCTGCAAGAAAGAAATTTTTCCTGATCAAAAATACGTAGAAACTCAAAAGAAGCAAAAAACATGATAAAGTATCTGCAGAAACATGTCTGGTAGATTCCGGAAGAGGCTTGAACATCGAAATCAAAATGACAATAATGAAGGCCAGACTATAGTTTTTCAGGATTTTTATCAGAAAGCTGAAAATTAAGATCAGGATGAGCGCATAAGAAATTATTGAGATTAAAGAGGTTGAAGCAGATGCACTGAAACCCATTTTAAAGAATGACCAGTTGATAAAATTATAAAAAGGTTTTACTACAAAAAGCTGTAATTCTTCTTCATAGGCTTTGGGGTTTTGCGATATGATTTTATAATAAGTACTTTCGCCTTTTGCAACTTCTTCCACCATAGGATCCACAGGTCCTAATCCTGCAAAATCGGGATTCTTTTCCCTCAGCTCATCATATACCTTCTTATGAATTTCTTCAATCTTCATATCGGGATATTCCGTTTTATAAATAAGCCCCATATACGCTTCCATATCAGTATTGTAATAATGGTGGGTATACAGGTAGTATGACATGAAGCATACATAGATTGAAAATATAAAAACAAGAATATTTCCCCTTTTTTTCATACATGGTATTATAAGAATGCAAATGTAAAAAAACTATCTTTTAAATCTGTATTCTTATAAAAAGCTTTTATAATAAAGCAAAACTTCTATTAAAGTTCAAATAACGCCGGTCTTTGGGTCACTTCATGATAGCAGACACTATTTTCATCAAAGAAGTGGTATACAAGGCTTTTTCTTGTTCTGTTTTTATCTGTATGAGGTTCTCCTCCGTGAAGAATATTGGCATGCCAGATCAACAAGTCTCCTTTTTTTGCTTTAAAGACTTCTTTTTTCAAGCCCAATTCTTTTACCTTATCCTCAAGGAATGTTTCATAAGCTCTGTAGCTTTTCTTCCCTATTTTTAAGGCTGAACCTTCATTATCATAATCAGAATTCAGGAAATACGGTAGTTTATGGCTTTTAGGAATATAATGCAGCGCCCCATTGGTCTCATCTACATCTTCTAAAGCTATCCAGACTCCCAGCAGCCCTCCCAAAGGATAAGTCGTCATGTGAATACTGTCTGAGTGCGTTTTTTGCTGGCTTCCGTTAATAAAGTTGATACTTTGGAAAAGCTTGGATTTTCCGTCCAGTAAAATAGACAAAAAGTCAAGCAATTCTTTATCGCTTCCAATATTTTTTATAATTTCCGAATGGTGGATAGCAAACATCAGTTTTCCTCCGTAGATAAACTTTAATGTACCATCTTTCATCAGGTTATCAATCTCCCTATTGATTTGGTCTGCCGTTTCCGGTTTCAGGAAATTCCTTAAAATCATATAACCGCGGTCATCATACTGAAGAGCACTTTCTTTATTTTCTTCCGTTAACTTCTTAAAAAAAGGAGTTTCCGTAAGTTTTGAATAATCTACAGTTCTTTCACTGGCAGGAAGATGATCAAAATCTTTACTCGAAATACTTGAAAAATAATTCTTCTTAATTCCGTACTTTTTATAGAGTGGAATATTATGTTTTAACTTATTCTTTTTAAACAAGTTATAAAGCATATATGATAGTTTGTACTGACGAATCTGTTGTAACATAACTGTTTTACTAAGGATTTTATAAAGTTACGGAATAATACTTAATTAGAACCAATCTAAACAATGCTTTTCATCATAAAAAAGATTTCCCTCTCATGATGAGATACCCTAATTTTTTAAAAAGATTTTTTTTTGAATTTTCAATAATTCCGTAAGGTCTCAGCTCCGGGCGGAATCCTCTGAAAAACTCTTCAATATTGGGCAATTCCCCTCCTTCAAAATCAAAAATATGAATTTCTATATTTTCTTTAAGGATATGATCAATCAATACAGAAGCACCTGACAGTTTCACGTAATCTTTATCATTAAAATTACCTAAAAGGGCTACCATATTACAGTCTGTATAAGTCGCAATAACGTTGATAATCTTATTTTGATAATAAAAAGCAGTAAACTTCAGATAATTTGAATTGTGAAAACTTTCAAAAATTCTCATGAATTCACCCAGGTCATCATCTTTACTAAGCCCTATTGTATTAGCTTCAATGAAGGCTTTTGCTTTGTCGTAAGAAATAGTCCTGATTTCTGATTCTTTTATAACGTCCTCACCCAACCGAAGTTTTCTTTTCCTTTTGGGAGAATATCCAGCATATATTTTTTCATAATTATCCGGATATAATAAAAAGTTTTTCTTGATTCTGATCTTTGTATGAAGCTTGTTTACATCATTAAACGGATATGCCCTGATCATGTAATTTTTCTCCAGATATTCTAAAAAGGCTTCATTAAGCTCGAGATTATCTTTAACAGAAAAAACACCAAGCTGCTGGCAAAGTTTCGGATTCTGAACAATTTTCATCCCATATTTTCTGACAAAAGGAACCGGCATCACTGCTTCGTAATCTTTATAAACGAGAATTTCCCATGGCATTGTTGAAGTGGTATCTAAAAAATATTTTGTAGCAGAATATTTTCTTTGTTCGGAATTTTCTAAACATTGAGCATATTTTACAAAATCGATTTCATGGTATTTCAATCTTCTAATCATAACAATCCTTCATCTGAGAAACTAAAATAGGAGTTCTGCGTGACAATAATATGGTCCAAAAGCTGAATACTTAATGTATTTCCTGCTTCTTTTACTTTTTGTGTTATATGAATATCTTCCCGGCTTGGCTTTAAGCTTCCTGAAGGATGATTATGGGCAATGATAATACCCGTTGAGAAATGATCCAATGCCATTTTATACAGAGTTCTGACATCTACAATCGACTGGCTTATTCCACCCTGTGTCAATTGTGAAACGTGAATCACTTTATTGTTATTATTCAGGAAAATAGCCCAGAACTCTTCTGTTCTCAAATCAGAAAGCTGGTTTCTAAGAACCATATAAGCGTCATTGCTATTCCCGATAATTGTTTTTTCAGGAATTTCCTGTACAGCTCTTCGTCTTCCGATTTCTAAAGCTGAAATAATCGAAATGGCTTTTGACTCTCCAATACCTTTAAACTTCATCAGATCTTTAGCAGAAAGTAAGCTCAATTGATGCCAGCTGTTGTTCACAGAGGCTAAAATTTTCCGGGCCAGTTCCAGAGCATCTTCTTCTCTATTTCCACTCCCCATAATAATAGCCAGCAATTCAGAATCAGAAAGTGAGCTTCTGCCTTTCTGCAAAAACTTTTCTCTGGGTCTGTCATCTTCGGCAAGGAGTTTTATAGCCATGGAAAAATAGATTATAGATGAATATATTTATTAATAAAAGGCATATAAGATCAGAGGTTTCGTCGACTGATCAATATATTTTGCCGTCTCTTTAAGAGCATTTACCGAAAGCATCGGGCATCCTAAACTCAGGCATGCGGGAGTCTGAGATTCAATATCCGGAATACATCCGTATGAGTGCAAAACGATTGCTCTTTGCATGGCATTGCTATTAGTAGAGTCAAGACCTTTTAAGCGGTATGCTTTTCCAAACTTTCCTACATAGCTTTCTCCAATGGCATATTTCCCTAGAGATGACTGGTAGGACCCTTCAATATTGCTGAATTTCAAAGCATCCGACTTTGGAACTACAGAACCAGAACCATGGGATACTACAGCCTGTTGTATTATAGTATTTTTTTGCAGGTTATAAATGAAATAACGGTATTTTCCGGAAGGTATCTTAAAATTGATAAAAACAGCCAGTTCCTGATTGTACTCTTTTCCTTTAATATAATTTTTAATCTCCGAAATTTTTGCCTGCGGCAGACCTAATGAGTTCAACTGCTGGGATTCAGCTTTTGAACAGGAAATTAAAATGAGAAAAAGAAAAATAAAGTGTTTCATCATCTGGTGTGATATACGTCTATTCTATGATCATTCCGTCTTTCATGACAAGCTTGCGGTCTGTAATTTCTGCAAGATTCGGATTGTGGGTCACAATCACAAAGGTTTGGTTGTATTTGTCTCTAAGATCAAAAAATAATCTGTGAAGATCATCTGCATTCTTGGAATCCAGGTTTCCGGTAGGTTCATCTGCAAAAATAATTTTTGGTGAATTGATTAAAGCTCTTGCTACGGCAACCCTTTGCGCTTCTCCACCTGAAAGCTGATTGGGTTTATGATTCAGTCTTTGCTCTATCTTTAAATCTTCAAATAAAGCATAAGCCTTTTCAAGTGCTTCTCTTTCATTGGCTCCGGCTATCTTTGTCGGAAGCAGTACGTTTTCCAGTGCTGTGAACTCCGGAAGAAGCTGATGAAACTGAAATACAAAACCAATATTCTGATTTCTGAACTTTGACAGCTGCTTATCATTCATGTTAATAAATGATTCTCCTGCTATTTCAATTTCAGTGTCATATTTGTTTGACTGAGTTGGATGATCCAACGTTCCTAAAATCTGCAACAACGTAGACTTACCTGCTCCAGATTCTCCTACGATAGAAACCACCTCGCCCATTTTGATGTGAATATCAACACCTTTCAGTACTTCTAAATTCCCATAAGATTTATGGATATTTCTTGCTTTAATCATGATTCAAAAATAGTAATTTGATTTTGAAATTCCATCAAAAAATACGGTGATAATTTCCAATTCTCAAATTGATAGAACAAAAAAACCTCCCGGCTTGGGAGGTCTATTATTATTGTTTTGTTAATACTATTTTTTCTTGAGGTAATAGGGGCACAAAGCTGCTGAAATTTGGACATTTAGCAGGATTGAGAAGACCATCTTTATCTTGAGAATAAAATAATATCATTTCGTTAGGATTATTTTTTCTAGTTTCTATAAATACATTGCCGGATTCTAAACAATCATAATTCCCTACAAAACTCATTATATAAGCTCTATTTTGTAATTTAATCCCTCTGAATCTAGTTTTACTATCATCAACTTCACTTATTGAGTTATACTGTACAGTTCCAGTATTATCTTTTATTATAAATCTCCCAACAATTTCGTCCCATTTAATAGAATGTTCTCCAAAATTTATTTTCTTAATAAATTGGAATTCATAGTTTTTTCCATTATAAGAACCTTTCCAAGTTCCTACGAATTGATCTAATTTATTGTTTATGTCCTTAACATAAGTTACTGTTGTTGGAATTCCGTCTGAAGTTTTTGAGTATTGGTAAGCTTGTTCTAGACTAATTGTAGATTGAGCTTTACACGAAAAACTCAAGAATACACTAAGTATTAATACGATATTTTTCATTTTTTTTGTTTTAATTTGGACAATCACTTGAATCAACTGTGTTATTTGAATTTAATGTTTTCTTCTGTATAGTACCATTGCTTTTTATTTTATATAGATCTATACCTTTTACATTCATTTTATACTTTAGAAACATTAAAAATCTAGCTTCCAATGTACCACTTTCTTTATCAATAAAGTCTTTATAATCTATTCTCCATTGTTCACCATCAAATCCTGTCTTAATATCTGAAGGTGTACCTGAAAATTTAATAGTATAATTTCCATCACTTGACACCATTGTTCCATACAGATCAGTATAATCACCATTAGATGCCATTTCTGCCATGGTCATTAATGTGTTTACATCTGCTGGAGAAAACATTCTTATAGGTTCGTTTATAAAAGGATATCCATCTTCATTAGTTTTACCTGTATCATAATCATCCAAATGAGTATGAATATATCCTTTAAGATCAGAGGTTACAGTTACCGTCATACCATCTGAGTTCTCTGTAGAAACAGCAGGTAATAATTCTGTAAATACTCCACTTTTACTCTCCGCAAATCCTGTTTCTTTTTTCAATCCCACCTTAGAGGCCAAAAGATCTACTTTAGCTTTATAATTAGCATTTGTACTCAGTGTTTTCATTTTTTTACAAGGATCTTGCGTCGTACTGGTTCCACTTCCTCCACCATGCATAATAGGTCCACCACTCATATCTCCTGTGTAGGGAGGCGTATAAGTTCCGCCACCGCCAGTATTGGGAAGAGGATCATTGATGGGCGGGTTAGTACTTGGAGGAGTAATCACAATCTCCGGTATTTCTTTTACCGGAGGATCGGGCTCACCTCTGTTTACAGCCTTTTTAGAGTAATAATTTTGAAATTCTGCAATCATTCTTTGGGTGGAAGCGGAGGGATCATGCACCAGATAAAAATCTACCCAGGTTCTATCTTCTTTTAGCTTTCCATACCATAAAGAGGTCACTTTTCCATCTTTCAATACCGGATAGAAAATGTATTTTTTATCTTCGCCAAAGGTTTGTGAAGCCACATTATAATCTATTTCACCAAAATCATCAGCCAGCTTATCATAAAAATCCGGATGTTTCGCCAGAAATTGGTAAATAATTTCACTGAAAGGTTGTGCATAGCTTAACGGAAGTGAAGCTCCGTTTTTAGAAGAATGGTTTTCCTTGCTTAGGATTTCCTGAGAACGAAGATTTTCAAATCTTTCGAAGGCTCCTATTTTCTCATCTTGTGCTCTTTGTTCAGAACTGACCATTTCATCTGTCCTACAGGAGTAGAAGAGGAAAATGAATCCTAATGCTGAAACGAGCAGCTTCAAGTTTTTTTTCATCATAGACATTTGTTTTTTTATTTGTTAAATATATAATTTTTTCATAACTCTACAAATGTGTGAAAAAAAATAATATCACAATGCCCTGTTTTTGATGCAGGTTTATTTTAGGAAAAAAATTATATTTGTTCTATTCAAAAAAATATTTTGGGCTATGAACACTACCATCGGGAAAAGAATAAGAAAATACAGGGAAGAGAAAGGGATTTCTCAGGAAGAGCTGGCAGAGAAGCTTCATATCTCACGGTCTACCTACCAGAGAATAGAAAATGGAGAAACCAATTCATGGGTAAATCATATCCAAAGTATATGTACTTCTCTGGAGGTAAGTATGGAAGACATTCTGAAACCTGAAGAGGGGTATTTACAGCTTAACAACAATAATGATTCTTCAAATGATAATGGCAGTGGTGTAATTCAAAACCAAACCATTAACTACAATTCTTCAGAAAAACTGATAGAACAGTATGAAGAAAGAATAGAGGAATTGAAATTACAGGTAAAAGAACTTAAGGAAGAAATAAAAATCCTTAAAAAATAAATTTTCAATTATAAAAACGAAAAACCTCCCGGCTTGGGAGGTTTTATATTTTCATTTCAGAAAATTACAGTAACAATGTTAATGGACTTTCTAAATATGTTCTTAATGTTTGTAAGAATTGAGCACCTGTAGCACCGTCTACAACTCTGTGGTCACATGCTAATGAAAGTTTCATTGTGTTTCCAACTACGATCTGACCATCTTTAACGATTGGTTTCTCGATAATTGCTCCTACTGAAAGGATTGCAGAGTTTGGCTGGTTGATGATACTTGTAAATGTCTCGATTCCGAACATTCCTAAGTTAGAAATTGAGAATGTAGATCCTTCCATTTCATTAGCTTTAAGACCTTTACTCTTAGCTCTTGAAGCCATATCTTTTACGGATGCAGAAATCTGAGTGTACGTCATCTGATCTGTATTTTTCAATACCGGAACTACCAATCCGTCTGGAATAGCTACTGCTACACCAATATTGATATTCCCTCTGTGGATGATCTTATCTCCTGCCCAGCTTGAATTAACCTGAGGGTGTTTTCTTAAAGCAATTGCAGTCGCTTTAATGATCATATCGTTGAAAGAGATCTTAGTATCTGGAAGAGAATTGATTTCTTTTCTAGCTTCAATTGCTTTATCCATATTGATCTCCACCATCAGATAGTAGTGAGGTGCAGAGAATTTACTTTCAGAAAGACGTTTTGCAATGATATTTCTTACCTGTGAATTTTGAGTCTCTGTATCTTCACCCTGTACGAAGCTTACCGCAGCCGGAGCAGCACTTACTGCTGGAGCTGAAGCAGCCGTTTTCGCAGCTGGCTGATAGTTTTCAATATCTTTTTTAACGATTCTTCCATTTTCACCAGAACCCTGAACACTGTTGATATCAACCCCTTTATCCTGAGCCATTTTCTTAGCCAGTGGAGAGATTGCTACTCTGTCAGAAGATGAAGAGTTAGCAGCCAGAGCAGCTTTTTCATCTGTTTTAGCTTCTGCCTTTTGTTCAGCCGGTTTTTCAGTGGACTGAGCAGCGGCTTTTGGAGCTCCTACAGCTGAAATATCAGTTCCTGCAGGGCCAATAATTGCCAATACTGAGTCTACCGGAGCAGCACCTCCTTCTTCTACACCTTGCTTCAATAGTACTCCATTGAATTCAGATTCGAAATCCTGTACCGCTTTATCTGTTTCGATCTCAGCAAGAAGGTCACCTTCTTTTACTGTGTCGCCTACACTTTTGTGCCATTTAGCTACCTTACCTTCTGTCATTGTATCAGAAAGTCTTGGCATTGTAATAACTTCTACTCCTGCCGGAACTTCTGCAGCAGCAGGTGCAGCAGTTTCTGCTTTAGGCTGTTCTTCTGATTTTTTTTCTTCAGTTGCAGCAGCGGGAGCGGCTGCTCCACCTGTTAATCCTGAAATATCTTCTCCTTCATTTCCGATAATAGCTAAAACAGAGTCTACAGCAGCAGCACCTCCTTCTTCTACACCTACGTATAAAAGGGTACCTTCTATTTCAGATTCGAAATCCTGAACTGCTTTATCAGTTTCAATTTCAGCTAAAATATCTCCTTCTTTTACTTTATCTCCTACTTTTTTATGCCATTTTGCCACCTTACCTTCCGTCATAGTGTCGGACAGGCGGGGCATCGTAATTACTTCTGCCATAATTTATTTTAATTTGAAAATTTAGCAATCTGAAAATTTGAAAATTAAAAAAGGACATATTCTATCACATTTTCAAATTCTCAAATTGTCAAATTAACTCATTATCTTTTAGTTTTCTAATTTGTCTAAGAATGGATAATCTTCCTGAGCATATACATACTCGTAAACTTTCTCAGCATCAGGATATGGAGAGTTTTCCATAAATTCGATACATTCATCAACGAAGTCTCTTGACTTGTTGTCCATCGTTTCCAATTCAGCTTCTGTAGCCCATCCGTTTTCTAAAATTCTGTGTTTTACAAGCTCAATTGGGTCATCATTTTTATGAATAGCAACTTCCTCCTTAGATCTGTATGGCTCAGCATCAGACATAGAGTGTCCTCTGTAACGGTAAGTTCTTGCTTCAATGAATGTAGGTCCGTCTCCTCTTCTTGCTCTTTCAATAGCTTCGTAAGCAGCTTCAGCTACTTTTTCAGGATCCATTGCATCTACAGCAAGACAAGGCATTTCGTATCCTAATCCTAATTTATAGATATCTTCGTGGTTGGCAGTTCTTTTTACAGAAGTTCCCATTGCATATTGGTTGTTTTCTACAACAAATACTACAGGAAGTTTCCAGTTCATTGCCATGTTGAAGGTCTCATGTAGAGAACCCTGTCTTGCAGCTCCATCTCCAAAGAAACAGATGTTCACCGCTTTTCTGTCGAAATATTTATCTGCAAAAGCAATACCAGCTCCCAAAGGAATTTGTCCTCCAACGATACCGTGCCCTCCGTAAAAACGGTGTTCTTTACTGAAAATGTGCATAGATCCACCCATACCTCCGGATGTACCTGTCGCTTTACCACAAAGTTCAGCCATGATTCTCTTAGGATCTACTCCCATCGCCATTGGATGGATGTGACATCTGTAAGCAGTAATCATACTATCCTTTGTAAGATCCATTGCATGTGTAAATCCAGCAGGAATAGCTTCCTGACCGTTATACAAATGTAAAAAACCTCTGATTTTTTGTTTTAGGTAAAGAGAACGGCATTTGTCTTCAAACCTTCTCCACATTGTCATATCTTCATACCACTTCAGGTATACCTCTTTAGAAAATTCTTTCATGTGTTAGCTCTTGCTTTTTTATGATGAAATAGTTGAGCAAAATTATGAAAAAAACTTTGTTTTTATTCTATACATAGATAACTTTTCGTTTTTTCTGCAAAATCTATTTGCGGGCTGAATGGATTATTCTTAATTTTCGACCCTTGCAGCTCCCGATACAACAGTATTCTCTCTACTGATTTCCTAATACAATATTTATAGAATAAGCCTATTTATGTGGATTTTATGATGTAATAAATAGAACTAAAATATCAAAAATTGATTACCCTTTCCTCATTGCTTCTTTCATCTTTAATTATTGTTAACATAACTTTTGGGTGTTTCAACGGTTTCTTTTCAGGAGAAAAGTCGGTAATTTTTACAGTCTATCTTAATTTTACGAAAGGATTTAATAATACCTTAAAACATTCTTTATTCTATATAAATATACTTGCACACAACAATTAAATCCTTTTCCATGCTCATTTTACACCTGTATGGCTTCTTGTTTTTTGAGGTTATAATGGTATATTTGGTTTTTAAACTAGATTATGGAAGAAAAGCAGTCTTCATTATTACACAAAATTTCAAAAGTCATTTCTGATTTTTTTAACCCATTGGTCTCTTTGATCCTTTATTTTGTATATATGAGTATGAATGAATACAGCCTTCAAGATTCTATTCTTTATTTTCTTCCTATATTATTAATGATTATCATTCCGGTTATTGTATGGCTGGTATGGAATGTAAAAACAGGAAGATATACCAATATGGATGTATCCAACCGGGTTCAAAGGAAAACATTATATATATTTATTGCAGCCTGCGTAGTCGCTTATCTTGCTTTTAATTATATCAAAAACGGATATATTGATTTGGTCATGCTGTTTATTCTGGTTCTTCTTTTTGCCCTTCAGATCAGCAATCTTTTCATCAAAAGTTCCATGCACACTGCGTTCAATGTATTTGTAGCAGCATTATTTTTCACCCTGGACTGGAAAATGGGTCTGGCATGGCTGGGGATTGCTATTTTAGTCGGAATCACCCGTGTTATTTTAAAAAGACACACCGTAAAAGAAGTATTTATGGGCGCTGGAATAGCTTTTCTGGTATCTTTTCTCTATCTTTATTGCAATATTCAATTTCAACATTAGAATACTCTATGAAAATAAATCATCTTACTGCCGCAGAAGAAAACTTTATGAAGCTGTTTTGGAAAATGGAATCTTTCTATCTGAAGGACGTTATGGAGCAGCATCCGGAACCGAAACCACACCAGAATACAGTTTCCACTTATTTGAAAATATTAGTTGAAAAAGGCTATCTGTCTACTGTAAAAGAAGGAAGAATCTTCAAATATACTGTGCTTGTTCCTTTGGAAGGTTACAAAAAATTTTTACTGAAAGAACTTTCGCACAACTTTTTTAATGATTCCGGAAAAGAAATTTTGGAGCTTTTATTAAGCGAAAAATTAATCTCGCAGGAAGATATGAAAGGTCATTTTGATCTTAAAATTGAAATAAAACCAGCAAAAATTGAGGAACCTAAGTTTGAAATTGCTGAAGAAATCCTAAGTCCGAAAAAGGAAAAGAAAACTAAAGCAAAAGACAAAGACAAGGACAAGGATAAAAAGAAGAAAAAGAAAAAGGATTAACCTAAACTCCAAAAACACCAAATCATGAAAACAAAATTCCAGGAAACTCTAAGCCGGGCCAATGAAGTCATTTTCCGATATCCTATGATTCTGGCAATGGCTTTATTAGCTTCTGTCGGCACCATATGTATTGTTGAAACAGAACGGAGTGAAATCACCTCTTATATCAAATTCACCATTTGCAGCTGTCTCGGAATTTCATTGATGTTTGCCCTAAAAATGCTATCACAGAGAATCGGAAGAGAATTATTATTACAGGTGTCCGGAATTATTTTTCTTATAGGCTTTTACTTTATCTTGCCGGATAAAAAGAACGGTTTTACAGAAGTTTATGCCTATATTATTGCCGTTACCGTACTGCTCTCCCACTTATTGGTATCTTTTGTCCCGTTTCTTGAAAAAGACAGAGAACTCCGATTCTGGCAATACAACAAAAACCTTTTTATCAATATCTTTCTCACTGCCATATTTACAGGGGTTTTAACAGGCGGTGTTGAATTAGCAATCCTGGCCATTGATAAACTTTTTGATTTTAATTTCCACGATAGACTTTACCGAGATACATTCTTTGTTCTGGCTATTTTCGGGAGCAGTTTTATTTTTCTTTTATTTAATGATAAAGGACTTAATAATCTTGAAAAAGACGGAACCTATCCTGTTGTTTTAAAGTTTTTCACTCAGTTTATTTTAATTCCGCTGCTGCTTATTTATGTAGCTATTCTTTATTTCTATTCAGCTAAAATACTGATCAACTGGGAACTTCCAAGAGGATGGGTTTCTTACCTTGTTTTAGCTTACAGTATTGTTGGTATTCTGGCATTACTTCTCGTACATCCGTTAAAAGAAGAAAATGCAAAATCCTGGGTTAAAATATTTTCAAAGGCATTCTATTATACAATTGTTCCTTTAATTGTATTGCTTTTCACAGCTATTTTCACCAGAATTCTGGAATACGGCTATACAGAACCAAGATATTTTGTGCTCCTGCTTGCCCTGTGGCTGCTAAGCATTGTTATTTACTATATTTTCAGTAAAAAGGCTACCATAAAATTTATTCCGATCAGCTTATTTTTGTTTGGAGCTTTTGCTTTGATTTTCCCTTATCTTAATGCATTTAGCGTAGCTAATAGAAGTCAGAAATCAGAATTAATGAATATTTTAAACCAGCATCAGCTCATCAGCGCGGGTACAATTAATTTCAACAAGAAAGTTACTGATACAATCCGTAATGAAATTGCCGATAAATTCGAATTTCTGGCAGAAAGAAAACAAGGCGAATTTTTATCAACTCTGTTACTTCCAAAAGATCAGTCTGAATTAACAAATAATATTGCAACCGGAACATTTTATAGTGTAAGATATGATATCCAGAATAAATTCTCGGATGTAAACGTCACCGTAAAAAACAGGGCATATGAAATGAACAGACTAGTTCTTGTTCCTGAAAAGCAGGTGGTAGAACTCGGAAATTATCAATATTTAATTTCTTTCCACCGCTATAACAGAGATCCGCAAAAACTGAATAACGATGAGTTTGAACTAACAGATGAACTGACTGATAATTCATCATTAAAATTAAGCTTAAACTCAAAAGAAGAAGTAGATTTCGGACCACAGATTATTAAACTGCTGGATAAAAATAAAAACAAAAACGGAAACGTAAAAGTTCCTGAAATCACGATGGAATCTGATTTAGGCAAATATCATGTTAAACTTGTTTTCAGTGAAATTACCCGGGAGAAATATTCTGAACAAGATACTACCAGCATTTATTACGAAAGTGTTTATACATTGATAAGATTGAAATAACAATTAATAAAATAGGCTATCCAAATGGATAGCCTATTTTATTTTTATCTATTGTAGAAATTCTGTATTAAAAGAACTTCCATTATTCAGAAAAATATTTTTTCCCAAAAATAAATTCCATAAAAAAAGCGGCTTAAAAGCCGCTTCATATTTTTTACCAACGGTTTCCTCCGCCGTTACCTCCACGGTTGTTTCCACCACCGTATCCACCACCGTTTCCACGGTTGTTTCCGTAACCACCACCTCTGTTGTTGTCAAAGCTTCTTCTTGGCTTCTCTTCTCTTGGCTTAGCTTCAGATACGTTTAAAGTTTTTCCGTTAAATTCTTTTTGGTTAAGAGCTTCAATAGCTTGCTTTCCCTCTTCATCACCCATCTCTACAAAACCGAAACCTCTAGAACGACCAGTTTCTCTGTCTGTAACGATTTTAGCTGATGATACGTCACCAAATTCTGCGAATAGATCATGCAACTCATACTCTTTAGTTGCGTAATTGATGTTTGAAACAAAAATGTTCATTTTAAAATAAATTAAAAAATTAATAAAAATTTGGTATATAAAAGAAAAACAACATAAATTAATGAACAAATATTGATTCCAAATATAAACGTATGCAAGATACAATTAAAAATTTCAAATCAAAGCTTTTTTTAAATATTTCTCACATTATGTTGAATCCAAATAAGAAAAAGACAAGTAAAAAGAATATAAAATACTGATTAACAGTTAATTAAATACAAAATTACTTTATCATAAAATTAGTTAAAAATTAACAACAAAAGCCAAGTCCAACAGCTCACAATCAAGCTAATCATATTGAAAATGTTATAATTACGACTTTCCAGACTCTCCTATTCTTCATAAAATCTTAAATCCCAAGCCAAAATATGAAACCACACACCACAAATTATACCAACACGCTCATTGAAGTTGCCGAAGACTGCCCTATTTCTAAGGCACAAATCCCTCCTGAAAAAAAAGAAAAAACATTGGCCCATCTTCAATATGAGAAACTTATAAAAAGTCCCTACATCTATTCTTCAGACGATATTGTTTTTGAGTGTTATGTTATTAAAAATGATATTTCAGAAAATGAAAAGCAGGAAGAAAGAGAAAAATTCTTTTCAAAAGGGCAGCCTTGCCTCCGCTGTTCTCCTTTAGCTAAGAAATACGGATTCGGAATTCATCATAATTCAGAAGGAAAGGTTGCTTTATTTCCTATGGAGAGCAAGGAATATCAGGCATTATTAAATAACAGTCCAATTACAAAAATTAAGGCAATGCGTTCCAAAAGAAAATGATTGAGAAAATGAATGATTCTTTTCAGATCAATAAATATGAATCTTTTGAATACATCAGCTTTTAACACTAAATTTGTACTGCAAATTATTAAAAGATATGAACTACCATACCAGAAAATGGGTAAAACCCGAAGACTTAAATCCTAACCACTCACTTTTCGGAGGAAGACTCCTTCAATGGATAGATGAGGAAGCCGCACTCTATGCCATTATTCAGCTGGAAAATACAAAAGTAGTCACCAAATTTATCTCTGAGATTAATTTCGTCAGTTCCGCCAAACAGGGAGATATTATAGAAATAGGAATTGAAGCATCTCATTTCGGATCTTCCTCTATTACTTTAAGATGTGATGTGAGAAACAAAATGACTCATCAAACTATTATTACGGTAGAAAAAATCGTCATGGTAAACCTTGATGCAGACGGCAATCCTGCTCCTCATGGCAAAACCCAGATTGAATTCGTAAAAGACAGGTTAAACAACAGTCTATGAAAATTTTCATAAAAAACATGGTCTGCAACAGGTGCATTGCGGCGGTAGAAAATATCTTCCGTAATGCAGATGTAAAAATAAGCACTACTTTATTGGGTGAAATAGAAACTGAAACCGAAGTTTCACCTGAAAAAATGCAGATCATAGAAAAGGAACTGCTAGATACAGGCTTTGAAAGGATCATGGATTCTGCGCATCAGATTGTAGAAAAAATCAAAAACCTGATCATTATAAAAATTAGTGATATTGATATTGCAGAAGATTTTTTGCTGTCTGAATTTTTAAGTTCAAAACTTCACAAAGATTATAGCGCACTCTCAAAAACATTTTCACAAAAAGAAAATATCACATTAGAGCAGTTCTTCATTCTTCAAAAAATTGAAAAAGTAAAAGAACTTCTTCTTTATAATGAATTCAACCTTACTGAAATTGCAGGAAAACTCGGCTATAAAAGTGTACAGCATCTTTCTTCCCAATTCAGAAATGTAACCGGGTTCACTCCCACTGAATTCAAAAAATTGAAAGAGCACAACCGTAAAGCGCTCGATAATCTATAAGTTTGAGAATATGAGGGTTTGTAATTGAAATAGAAGCACTTAACTCCCTCACTCCCAAACACTCAAACCCTACAACTCTCCCACTCTAACATTCTCCAACCCTAAAACTCACACTAGCCTAATTTTATAACTATTCTCCTTAAATTTATAACAGCCTTAGTTTTCCATTTTGGAAATTTGCAGTATAAATTTAAGAATCATGGACCAACAGTATAAAATACTCGGAATGACGTGTTCCGGCTGCCAGAAAAAAATATCCAACCAACTGAACAGTATTGAATGTGTGAAAGCCGATGTAAGCCTGGAAAACAATACCGCAACCATCACTTCTGATCATGAGGTAAAACTTTCAGATTTAAATGATGCTTTGGCAGCAATAGGAAAATACAGACTTGAAGATCCGAATACACCTGAGACAACTTTTATAAAACCTCAGGATCGTGTATCTCCGTCTTCGGTATACTATTGTCCAATGGAATGTGAAGGAGACAAAGTATATTTCAAACAGGGAGAGAGATGCCCTGTCTGCAAAATGTACCTGGTTCCTATTGAAGAGAAGCTCGCAAAAAATCCTAATCACAAGCCTGCTTATTCAGCAACAAATCTTCCTGCAAATTTTAAAGACAATATCGGAAAACACTATTGCCCTATGTTTTGTGAGGGTGATAAAGTATACGATGAAAAAGGAGAATGTCCGGTTTGCCATATGGATCTGGAGCCTATCACTGAAGAACTTGCACAAAAAGCAGCTTCACAACATCATCATTCCAACTCTCACCATCATCATGCTCATGACCATAATAGTCATAATCATGAAGCTCCTAAAGTGACTGATGATATGGCAGGCAGATATTATTGCCCCATGTATTGTGAAGGTGACAAGACCTACGATTCCAATGTAGGATGCCCTGTCTGTGGAATGGATCTTGTAAAATATCCGGAAAAGAAAACCGCAAAATACAGCTGTCCTATGCATCCGGAAATCATTCGTGATGAGCCGGGAGACTGCCCGATTTGTGGAATGGATCTCGTAAGAATGCCTGACAATGGAGATGATGAGGAAGACGAAACCTATACTATATTAAAAAGGAAATTCATTACTTCATTGGTATTTACCATTCCGGTTTTCATTCTTTCCATGGGTGGAATGTTTATCAATTTCCCTTTCTCTCATCAGACTCAGGGATTTATTGAACTTGCGTTAACCCTTCCGGTGATGTTTTATTCAGGATGGTTTCTTTTAAAAAGAGGCTGGGTTTCTTTTAAAACCTGGAATCTCAATATGTTCAGTCTTATCGCCTTGGGTGTGGCGGCAGCATTTATTTTCAGTATTGTTGCTTTAATTTTCCCAGACATTATTCCCCATGAAATTCGTGGCCACAATCATGAAATTCCATTATATTTTGAGGCGGTCTGTGTGATTTTAACCCTTGTTATTTTAGGCCAGCTGATGGAAGCAGCAGCTCATAAAAAAACAGGAAATGCTATCAAAGAATTAATGAATCTTTCTCCGGATGAAGCCAACCTTATGGTAAACGGTGAAGAAAAGAAAGTCCTGCTTTCTCAGGTGAAAATTGGAGATTTATTAAAAGTAAAACCTGGTGAAAAAATTCCGGTAGATGGAAAAATCACTGAAGGTAATTCTATCGTTGATGAAAGTATGATTACGGGAGAACCTATTCCTGTTGAAAAAAGTGTAGATGATAAAGTATCTTCCGGAACGATAAACGGCAATCAGGTATTTATCATGAAGGCGGAAAAAGTAGGTGATGAAACCCTGCTTTCACAGATCATTAAAATGGTTAATGAAGCCAGCCGCAGCAAAGCTCCCATCCAGAAGCTTACGGATAAAGTTTCAAAAGTATTCGTTCCTGTAGTGATCCTTATTGCTGTGCTTACTTTTATTCTGTGGCAGTTTTTCGGGCCGGAAGGAAAAAGAAGTTTATTTGCTTTCGTGAATGCTGTGGCAGTTTTAATTGTAGCATGTCCATGTGCGCTTGGTCTTGCAACTCCAATGTCTTTAATGGTAGGAATCGGGAAAGGAGCAAAAAATGGTATCCTCATTAAAAACGCAGAAGCCCTTGAACAAATGAACAAAGTAAATGTTCTGATTACCGATAAAACAGGAACTTTAACGGAAGGAAAGCCTTCAGTAGAATATATTGAAACTGTAGCCGGAGATCAGAATCACATTTTAAAACTGGCTTTTTCTTTGAATCAAAATTCTGAACATCCACTCTCCAATGCTGTTATAAAAAGAGCAAAAGAAGAGAATGTAACGGCTGAAAAAGTAGATCAGTTTGAAAATATTTCCGGAAAAGGAGTGAAAGGAAATATCAACGGTAAAACAGCTTATTTAGGAAATGAAAACCTATTAACCTCACATCAAATCGCTATTCCGGAAAACTTAAAACAGAAAGCAGTAGAAGTACAGTCAAAAGCACATACCATTTCTTACATCGCACAGGATCAGCAGGTGCTTGGATTCATAAGTTTTACGGATAAAATCAAAGAAAGCTCCAAAAAAGCCGTGAAACAGCTGATGAGTGAAGGAATAGATGTCATCATGATGACAGGAGACAACGAACATACCGCAAAAGCCGTAGCTGATGAATTAGGCATCAAACATTACAAAGCCAACTGCCTTCCTGAAGACAAACTGAATGAAGTAAAAAGACTGCAACAACAGGGTAAAATCGTAGCAATGACCGGAGATGGGATCAATGACTCCCCTGCTCTCGCCCAGTCTGATGTAGGAATTGCCATGGGAACAGGAACTGATGTAGCCATTGAAAGCGCAGAGATCACTTTATTAAAAGGAGATATTTTAGGCGTTGCAAAAGCAAAACTCTTAAGTGAAAAACTTCTCAAAAACATTAAAGAAAACCTGTTCTTCGCGTTCATCTATAATGTATTGGGAGTTCCGGTAGCGGCAGGATTATTGTATCCATTCTTTGGAATTCTGTTATCACCTATGATTGCAGCTGCAGCAATGAGCATCAGTTCTCTCTCCGTGATTCTGAATTCATTGAGACTAAACTCCGTGGATCTGGATATAAAATAATTATCATGAAAAAAGAAAATCTTTACATAGGGTGTTCAGGATTTTATAATAACGACTGGAAAGGGTCATTATATCCTGAAGATTCTAAGAGTAAAGATTTTCTTTCTTTGTATTCAAAAACATTCAATGCTGTAGAAATCAATTCTACTTTTTACAGAAAGCCAACTTCAAAGACCTTATTGAAATGGTATGATGAAACTCCTGAATCATTCAGGTTTTTTATTAAAATCCCAAAATTCATCACCCATCAAAACAGGCTTGAAAATTCCAAAGAAGAAGTCTCATCTTTTTGCAGCCATATTCAAAACAGCCTGAAGGATAAGCTTTCCGGGTTTCTTTACCAACTACCTCCTTCTTTTAAAAATACTACGGAAAATACAGAACGTATTGTTCATACTATTGACCACAATTTTCTGAATGTCATTGAATTCCGTCACAACTCGTGGTGGCAAAAAGAAATCTTTGACCTTTTAAAAGATCTTAATACAATCTTTTCAGGGGTAAGCTTTCCCGGTGATCTTCCTGAAAATGTTATCATCAATCATCCTGAAATACTCTATTACAGGCTCCATGGAAAACCCATTCTCTATAAATCAGAGTACAGCAAAGATTTTATGGATGAACTTGCAGAAAAAATTAAAAACAGCGGGAAAACGGCTTATATATTTTTCAATAACACTTGGGGAACAGCTGCGATTAATAATTCATTGTATTTAAAAAACATTTTGGAATAAGTTTACAGCTTTTGTTAAAATAAAATAATTCCCCATCAAATGAAGAATATTGAAATTTCAACAAACATAGAGAAAAACTATCGTTTTCACATTTATAAATGTTAAAAACAGAATTAAACCAAACCATAAATTCGCAATTCAGCTGTTAATGGAAAAACGCCTTACAATAAAGTTCTTAAAATAAACTTAAAAAGAAAAAATACTGCACAGCATGGCATGTAATTTGTTAATTTTCATATGTTATTTTTAACGATTTTTAACAATTTAAAATTCCATTATCTTTATGAGAAAAATTTTTGCGGGAAAGTCAAAAAACATGACTTTTCTCGGGATGTTTGCATTGGTGAGTGCATCTTCGGTTTTATTGAACAGCTGTAATTTCAAGAATGAGGTGAATGACCCGGTCGTCAATTCACAAGAACATCCTTCCGCAGAAATAGTCCCCGATGATATGGACGATGAAAGCGTAGACCCGGATAAAAGAGTGATCTACCTTACCTTCGATGACGGTCCCAACCAGGGAACCGAAAATCTTTTAAAAATTCTGGACAAAAGAAACGTTTGTGCAACCGCCTTTCTGGTAGGTAAACATGCCTATGGAAGCAAGAGACAAAAAGATGATCTTCAGCTTTTGAAGCAAAATCCTCTTGTAGAGCTTGCCAATCACAGTTTCACCCATGCCCATAATAAATACACAGATTTTTATAGAAATGCAGAATCTGTAGTCCACGATTTTGATATTGCCAAAGACAGCCTGAAGCTTTCTGATAAAATTGCCAGAACTCCAGGAAGAAATATCTGGAGACTCAATAATATTAATGTAACAGATATCAAAAGTTCCACAGCAGCAGCAGACGGTCTTAAAAAAGCCGGCTACAAAGTAATCGGTTGGGATCTTGAATGGAGACCTTCTCAGAAAATGACTTTAAAGGGAAGCCATGAAGCGATGATAAAAAAAGTAGACAGTATTTTCTTTAATGATCTTGAGAAAACATCAAGACATCTTGTGTTTCTTACTCATGATCAATATCTGAGAGATGCAGATTCTATCAACGAACTGGATCTTTTTATTGAAAAATTACAGAAGAGCAACAAGTTTGTTTTCAGAAAGATTTCTCAGTATCCTAAGATTAATGAAGTACTGAATTAATTTACTGCAAAACGTATTCATAACTGGCAACTGTCAGAGAATTTTCGGAAATTTGCATCTATGAGTATTAAAGAAAATTATAACGCTATAAAAAACCAGCTGCCATCCCATGTCCAGCTGGTTGCTGTTTCAAAAACACACCCGGCTTCTGCAGTTCAGGAAGTGTATGATCTGGGGCAAAAAATTTTTGGAGAGAATAAGGTACAGGAACTGATGGAAAAATTCCCTCTCCTGCCTCAGGATATCCAATGGCACCTTATTGGCCACTTACAGACCAATAAAGTAAAATATATTGCTCCTTTCATCGATACGATACAAAGTGTGGATTCTGAAAAACTATTAACAGAAATCAGCAAAGAAGCAGGTAAAAACAACAGAACGATTAAAGTTCTTCTGCAGGTAAAAATTGCTGCTGAAGAGACTAAATTCGGCCTTGAAATTTCTGAAGCGAAAGATCTTTTCCAGCAATATATTAAAGGTAAATTTCCTCATGTAGAAATTACAGGATTAATGGGAATGGCCACATTTACGGACGATGAACAGCAGATTAGAAATGAGTTTTTAATTCTGAAGAAGCTTTTTGATGAATTAAATCAATTAAAAACAATAAATACCTTATCAATGGGAATGAGTGATGATTTCCCTATAGCCATTGAGTGCGGGGCTAACTCTGTGAGGGTTGGATCTGCAATTTTCGGCAGAAGAGACTATTCAAAATAGAATATTTAGGTATGGTTTTTGCTAATAATTGAAACAAAAAATTTAAATTTGCAACTATGCAAAAAATCCTTATAGTAGAAGACGAAAAAGCAATCTCGGGGGTACTTCACAGTATTCTTTCGGATGAACTCACCGATTATGAATTTGTTATTGCCGAAGACGGCCTTGAAGGTTACAAACAGGTAGAAAAAGAAGATTTCGCACTGGTGATTTCTGATATTAAGATGCCTAAGGTTTCAGGAACCGAATTGTTGAAGCAAAGTCTCGCACTAAAACCAGAAACTACTTTTATTATGATCTCAGGCCACGCAGATATTGATTCTGCGGTTTCCTGTTTGAGAGAAGGTGCATACGATTTTATCTCTAAGCCTATTGATATCAACAGATTGATTACAAGCGTTAAAAATGCTTTGGCAAAAGAGACTCTGAAGAAAGAAAACAAAAATCTTCAGACTGAAAACAAAACTTTAAAGAGAAAAGTAAGCAAAAAATATCAGATGATTGGTGATTCTCCTGCTTTGCAGAAGATTCAGGATATGATCGAAAAAGTGGCAGCTTCTGATGCCAGAGTTCTTATTACAGGACCTAACGGTGCCGGAAAAGAACTGGTAGCTCATGCTATTCACAACCAAAGTGACCGTGCTAGAGGGCCTATGATAGAAGTAAACTGTGCTGCAATACCCTCTGAACTTATTGAATCTGAACTTTTCGGACACGTAAAAGGATCTTTTACAGGTGCCATTAAAGATAAGCAGGGGAAATTTGAGCAGGCTAACGGAGGTACGATCTTCCTTGATGAGATTGGAGATATGAGTCTTATTGCTCAGGCTAAAGTATTGAGAGCGCTTCAGGAAAGCAAAGTTTCTCCTGTGGGAAGTGATAAAGAAATTAAAGTGGACGTAAGAGTAATTGCGGCTACGAATAAAAATATGCAGAAAGAAATTGAGGAAGGGAAATTCAGAGAAGACCTTTACCACAGACTTTCTGTAATTGAAATCTATGTTCCGCCATTGGATGAAAGAAAGGGAGATATCAAAATGTTGGTTGAGCATTTTTCAGGTATGATTGCTGATGAGCATGGTACAGCTGCGAAAAAGTTTGACGATAAAGCTATTGATGCTTTAAAAGCTCTTTCATGGACTGGAAATATCAGAGAATTAAGAAATGTCGTTGAGAGGTTGATTATTCTTGGTGGAAATACTGTTTCTGAAGGTGACGTTGCAAGTTTTGTAAGGAAATAATAACGCTATTATTTACAATATTATAAAAATTTGCAGTGTTACCACTGCAAATTTTTTTTTTGCCCTATTTGAATTATAAACTATATGAATCTTAAAATATTATGAACTTTTTAAACAAAAACTATACGAAAGAATGCCTGACTTTGGCTCTGCCTGTGATGCTAACCCAGGTAGGGCAGGTTTCGGTAAACTTATTCGATAATATTATTGTCGGAAAACTTTTAGGTGCTGATGCACTGGCATCTGTATCATTGGGGAATGCTGTATTTTTCTCCATATTTGTATTAGCCCTGGGCTTTTCATTTGCTATTCCGCCATTGGTTTCGGAAGCACACTCGAAAGAAGATCATGCTACAATCAATTCCGTATTCAGCCACGGTTTTATTATTAATATGTCTGTCGGGATTATCCTGATGGTGATTCTTCTTTTAGGAATGCCACTACTCTATCATTCCGGACAGCCGGCCAAGATCATTCCGGATACGGTAAGTTTCCTAAGTATAATGGTGGTCAGCATGATTCCGTTTATGGCATTTCAGACGCTTCGTGAAGTATCTGAAGGACTTTCCTATACAATCGGAGTTACTAAAGCAACTATTATTGCCAATATTATCAATATTGTTTTAAACTATGTCTTTATCAAAGGACTTTGGGGAATTCCACCAATGGGCGTAAAAGGATCTGCATTAGCCACCCTGATTTCCAGAGTTTTCATGGTAGTTTTCCTTTATTTTGTATTGCTTAAAGAAAAAAGAACAAGACGTTATATTAAGGACTTTTCTTTAAAAATTCAGGTTTTCTCAAAGAAAATGTTTGACAAAATGGTAAAATTGGGATTGCCTACTGCTTTACAGATGTTTTTTGAAGTAACTGCTTTTGCCGGAGCTGCATTTATCTGCGGATTGATCTCTGCTCATGATATTGCTTCTCACCAGATCGCTTTAAGTATGGCTTCTTTCACCTTCAACTTGTGTGTTGGGTTCAGTGTGGCTTCTACTGTAATGATCGGAAGAAAACTTGGAGAGCAAAATTTTGTGGAGCTTAGAAAAGTAGGAATCAACAATTTAAAGATTGCTTTTATTTTCATGTGTATCTGCGGATTGGTGTTTATTTTAGGCAGAAATATACTTCCAACATTCTTCACGAAAAAAGAAGAGATTGAAGTGATCAGTCTGGCATCAAAACTGATGATTATTGCAGCTTTATTCCAGCTTTCTGATGGAATTCAGGTGACAGCTTTAGGAATGCTGAGAGGATTACAGGATGTAAAAATTCCATCTATCTATACCTTTATCGCTTACTGGGTCATTACGATTCCTTTGGGCTATTTCTTCTGTGTCACTTTAGAAATGGGAGCATTCGGCATGTGGATTGCACTCGGATTGGGATTAACAGTCTCTGCTGTTTTCCTGGTGAAACGATTCCTGAATATGTCTGCGAAAAGAGTAAAGCAGAATTCATAAAAACAAAATAGCTGTTTCAAATTTGAGACAGCTATTTTTATATTCTTTCGTTTTTTGCTTAACCGCAGATTTCACGGATGGGCACAGATGATTATGTATCATTCTTTTTTATAGATTAAATGCTTATAAACCCTTTTTACAAGTTTACCTTTTCTCTTTCTCCGCAATTACAATTAATCTATTCTCTTCCCTAAGATCTTCAGGCTTCTTTCCACCCCATCCAGAATGGCTACATTAGGAAGACTTCCCCAATCTTCAAATCCAAAGCGTCTGAACAGCTTCAAACTTGGCTCATTATGAAGAAAAATAAGCGCTACAAGGTTTTTTACTCCAAATTTTCCGGCGTTATCAATACAATACTGAAGAATGGTTTTTCCATATCCTTTTCCTCTACAGGTTTCATCCAGATAAATACTGACTTCTACCGTACCATTGTAGGCCGCTCTTTCATGGAATGAACTAAAGCTTACCCACCCAATGATCTGATCCTGATGATCTTCAACTACCCAAAGAGGTCTTGTTTGAGGATTATGTTCTTCAAACCATTTTAGCTTGCTTTCTACAGAGACTTCTTCCATATCTGCAGTTACCATTCTTGAGGCAATTGTTGAGTTGTAAATGGCTACGATTTTATTTAAATCTACCAATTCAGCATTTCTGAATTTTAATGTTTCCATGAATATTGTAATTCAACTTATTCTTATGCAAAAATACTAAATTTTAAAATCACCCCTATGTATGTTATATATTTTATACAAATTTTTATATTAAAACAGAACACCCCCTTAAAACGAAACCAATATTTACATTTGTTTTGATGTTTTTTTTGACAATCGCAAACACGCAATGGCATTTATGTTTTTAAGGCGCAAAGATTTTATCTCCGATAAAATTGAATGCTGATTATTTTGTTAAATGATGATAATTATTTGTTGAAAATCTCATATTGAGCGAAGTCGAAATATTTTTGCGCCTTAAAAATTTTAAACATAGATTAAAAAAACTTTACGCCTTCGCGAATTCCAACTGTCTTATTTCAAATCCTTTAAAATTCTATTTAAGCTTCTCAAGGTAATTCCCAAATAGGAAGCCATATCTTCTTTTGAAATTTGAATTCCTTGTTTTGCCTGCATATTCAGGAGTTGCGTTAACGTATGCTCTACGGTATACAACTGTTGATAAGATGCCCTGCTTGAAGTATTGATAATTCTCTGTGCAAATGAATCCAGCAATAAGTGATTGAGAGCAAGATCATTTTTAATCAAAGACTTAAAATAAGAAATAGATGTTTCATAAACGGTTACTTCTGATACGGCTTTCACACTGCACAAACAGTTGATGTTTTTAATCAACTCAACTTCTCCAAGGATTTCACCGCTTCCCAAAAATTCAACAATATATTCTTTCGCGTTTTCTTCGGTGAGATAACATTTGGCAATACCTTCTTTAATAAGCATAACCTTTGAGGGCAACTGATCCTGTATCAATATATTCTCATCCCTGGAAAAAGACTTTAACACAACTTCTTCTCTACCTTTTTGCTTAGTGTAAAGTTCTTCAAAATAGATTAAAAATGCCTGATTTGTACGTAACATATGGATCTGGGACAAATGTCCTTTGCTTATTGAAATTTTATATTGAATTTTGAAGTCAGAAAATTACAAAACAAAAATGAATAATCATATTACTACGATTGCCTTTGATGCGGATGATACACTTTGGATCAATGAACCTTATTTTCAGGAAGCAGAGCACGAATTTTGCAGACTGCTTGAAGATTACCTTCCACAGCATTCGGTATCACAGGAATTGTTTACAACGGAAATGCAGAATCTTCATTTGTATGGTTACGGAGTGAAAGGATTTATGCTTTGTATGATTGAAACCATCGGCAGAGTATCGAATAATACAGCTTCATTAGAGTTGGTCAACAAAGCGATACAACTTGGTCAGGAACTTCTTCAGAAACCTATTGAACTGTTGGATGGCGTTACAGAAACTCTTGAAAGCTTAAAGGGAAAATACAGGCTTGTTGTCGCTACAAAAGGAGATCTTCTGGATCAGGAGCGTAAACTCAAAAATTCAGGATTACAAGATTATTTCCATCATATTGAAATCATGAGTGATAAAAAAGAACATGATTACAAAAAGCTTTTGAAACATCTGGACTGCCAGCCTGAAAACTTTCTGATGCTCGGAAATTCTATTAAGTCGGATATTTTACCGGTATTGGAAATCGGAGGATATGCAGCACATATTCCTTATCATGTGACATGGAGTCATGAACAGCATGATGTCAATCTGGAGCATCCAAATTTTATGGAGCTTAAGAGTATTAATGAAATTCTTAAATATCTTTAATTTTTAAAACCATTAAGTTTTATTAAGAGGATAAGTTCATTAAGATGAGCTTCGCTTTAAGTTTTAATACAACTTCCTTATTATATTTTTTAATCAAAAAAAGAGACTGTTTATGGTAAACAGTCTCTTTTGTTATTTATTTCTTTAAGCACTTTTCAAGGAACTGATCTTGTTCCCATAAAAGGTGTAAGATATTTTCTTTGGCCTGATATCCGTGGGCTTCTTTTGGAAGAAGAACCATTTTTACCGGAGCACCCAGATTTTTCAATGCCTGGAAATATCTTTCCGTCTGCAAAGTAAATGTTCCAGGGTTGTTATCTGCATCACCGTGAATCAGAAGAAGAGGAGTCTTCATTTTATCTGCATTCATGAATGGAGACATCTTGTTATAGATCTCAGGAATATCCCAATAGTTTCTCTGCTCGCTCTGGAACCCAAATGGTGTCAAAGTTCTATTGTAAGCCCCACTTCTTGCTATTCCACATGCAAAAAGATTGGAATGCGTCAAAAGGTTCGCGGTCATAAATGCACCATAAGAATGTCCACCTACAGCCACTTTCTTTCTGTCGATATACCCAAGGTGATCTACAGCATCAATTGCAGCTGCAGCATTGGCTACCAATTGTGGGATAAATGTATCATTAGGTTCTGTTTTTCCTTCACCAATAATCGGGAAAGCGGCATCATCAAGAACAGCGTACCCTTTCGTTGTCCAGTACACGAAAGATCCGTAGTAAGGGAATGTAAAATCGTTCGGGTTTTGAGTGTTCTGCCCTGCTGTATTTTTATCTTTATATTCTGTAGGATATGCCCAGATCAACAATGGAAGTTTCTCTTTTTTGGCTTTTCTGTCGTAATTGGCAGGAAGATAAAGTGTTCCGGTTAAGGTAACTCCATCATTTCTCTTATAAGTAATTACTTCTTTGTAAACATCTTTGATGCTCTCAAAAGGATTTGCAAAGTTGGTTACCGCTTCTTCTTTATTAGATTTGATATTCTTTTTGAAATAATTTGGGTAAAGGCTTGGTGACTGTTGAGTCGTAAGAATTTCTCCCTTTGAAGCGTTAAGAATATCAATAATCTCTTCTTTACCATTCTTTATATTGGAAGTGTAAAGTCTTTTCTTTTTCAACGATTTTACATCCATTTCATCAATAAAAGGATGTTGGCCGTCTTTGGTAAATCCATCGCCGATAAGGTAAGCTTTTCCACCTTTCATATCGATTACATATCTTCCGTACTGATTTTTTGTGGTGTTAAAATTACCCGGATCACTGTAAACATCCTGATAATTTCTATCATCGAAAACTTTAGATTCTCCGTTGTTGGTGTCTATCAGATAAGATTTTGTATTTCTTGTATCATACCATCCTTCAGAAACAATGGCATAATGATCATTGGTCCAGGTTACATCATCATATCTCTGTTTTGTTTTGAAGAAAGATTTAGGAGCTTCTGTAAATGGAGCTTCCCATGTAAATACTTCATCTCTGTAATCTGCTGTTTTAGACTGATCTCCTCCATCCAATGCTTCAGCAAAGGTAAGAGTAGCCGGAGCATCACTTCTCCAGGTCATATCTCTTTTTCCGGTTCTTACGGATGAGAAACCTTTTGGCATAATTTCATTCAAAGGAACTTCATTTACTGTTTTTACAGCATTTCCTTTCATATCATACACTACAGTTGTTGATGGGAATCTGTTCAACGGAACGATATAAGAAAAGGGCTTTTTGATCGTTGTAGCCATCAGGTAATTTCCATCCGGAGAAAAACTTAAGCCGGCATACATATCCTGATCTTTCAGTTTCTTAAGATTTCCCGTAAGATCTACGTTGTAGATTTCAGAAGCAGTAAGCGTTTCGAAGTTCTTTTCGTCCTGAGGGTTTTTCAAAAGATCCTGATACGTTCTGTTTTGAGAAACTTTACCGTCTGCTGTTGAAACAATCGGGCCTGTTGGAAGGTCTTTGCTTGCATCTATAAGAGCAGGTCTGTTTTGAGGAATTGCTCTGATCAGGAAGCTTTGAGAATCATTATACCACACATAAGGCATTCCTAAATTGGCATTCAGGTTATCAGCCGTAATTTTTTTGGCAGCAGCGGTTTCCATATCCACTAACCAAAGTTCAACTCCTTTAGCTGTTGTATTGGTAAATGCCAGCTTTTTTTCATCCGGAGAAAATGACACATAGGTAATTTTCGGATTGGAAGGCAGGTTTTTTACCTGAACCTCATTTTTATCATTGATCTTTCTGATCTTCAGGTTGTTTGAGTAGGTAGTGCTGCTTGAAATATTGGTAACAGGATTAATTCTTAGTCCTCCAAGTTTCATTTCCTGCTGACTAAGGTCTTCCAGTGTTTTATATGTTGGACGATACGTAAAAACCACCCAGTCTTTTTTGCTGTTCATCAGAACGCTTGGTGGTCTTTGATAGTCTGCCAGTTTTAAAATCTCCGCAGAGGGTTTCTGGTAAGTGATATTCTCCTGTGCATCATAAAAATTGAGAAATGCCAGAAGGCAGATGGTCAGTTTTATCTTCATATAAATTCATTTTTTACGAATGTAGTAAATTTTAAGAGATTTATAAAATTAAATAAATAAGACACTTTTTAGTGCCGTATTCGTTTTTTTATTACATTTACTTTACAAATTAAAATAATATGAAAAATTTAAAAAAATTATCAAAATTACATTTAAAAACAATCAATGGCGGAAGTGCTCCTTTATGTGATGCAGGCTTTATGGCTTGCAGAGTAAGAGACGAAAACGGAAAACTGATCTGGGATTGCTTACCTCACTGCAATTATTAAGAATAAACAAGGCGCTTCAATCTCTGAAGCGCCTTGTTTTATTTTGTATTGTTCTTATTCTAAAATTACCATTCTGAGGCCCTTTTTCTTCTCTCAATCATATGATCTACTGAGATTTTTCCGGCTCCGATTACCATCAATAAAAGATAAACGGAAAGGTAAACAAGAGCCATTTCTCTTTTTTCAAAAGGATCTGCACCATGTACTACAAAACCTGCAATAATCATTGTAAAGATCAGAAATCCTAAAGAAACTCTTGTAAAGAGGCCTAGTATAAGGAGTATTGAACAAACAAATTCAGCAAAAACTGTAAGAATAAGTGATATCTGAGGGCCAAGTCCCATAAAATCGAAAAACTCGATTTTACCGCCTGCCAATAGCATCTGAAGTTTTGGAAAGCCGTGAGAAAGCATCGCAAAACCTACAAATACTCTTACCACTAACAAAACAATATCTTTAGGTATTGAGCTCGAATTTGAATTATTATAGTTCATGTACTAAAAATTTATACTAAGGTAATAAAAATCTTTTAATACAACGGGATTCCGGCGGTTTTAGTTTAACGGTAACCGAAATTTTTCAGATCTCTGTCGTTCTTTCTCCAATCTTTTTTCACTTTTACAAATAGATTTAAGTGAATCTTTTTGGTGAAGAATTTCTCAAGGTCCATTCTTGCTTCAGTTCCTACTTTTTTGATGGCTTCCCCTTTGTGCCCGATAATAATTCCTTTCTGGGTATCTCTTTCTACATAAATAATAGAATCTATAAAGATAATTCCTTCTTTCTCCTTGAACTGTTCAGTGACTACTTCCACAGAATATGGAATTTCTTTATCATAATTCAAAAGAATTTTCTCACGAATTGCTTCGTTTACAAAAAATCTTTCAGGTTTATCCGTATACTGATCTTTGTCGTAATAAGGAGGATTCTCTGGAAGTAATGATTTTATTTTAGGTAAAATAATCTCTGTATTAAAGGCGTTCAATGCAGAAATAGGTAAAATTTCAGCTTTAGGAATTCTGGCATGCCAGTCTTCAACCAGTTTTTCAAGACCTGCCTGATCCGTCTGGTCTACTTTATTTAATAGAAGAAGTACGGGTACAGGGATTTTATTCAGTTTATCAATTAAAAACTCTGACGGTTCTGCTTTATCGGTAACATCTACAATAAATAGAAAAACGTCAGCATCCTGCAAAGAGTCCTTCACAAAATCCATCATTTTTTCCTGCAGTCCGTATTTAGGATCCAATACTCCGGGAGTATCAGAAAATACAATCTGAAGGTCATCTTCATTATAAATTCCAAAAATTCTGTGACGGGTTGTCTGAGCTTTCTGCGTTACAATCGCCAACTTCTCTCCCATTAATTGGTTGAGTAAGGTCGATTTTCCCGCATTGGGCTTTCCAACTATATTTACAAATCCTGCTTTGTGCATAAAAATAATATTACGAACTGCAAAGTTAGTAAAACAAAATTGGTCTTTACAGTTAATCTTAATTTTTAAAGAAAAAAGAGAGTTATATTGTGAAATACAGGATTGTAAAAGCTTAAACCACCCCGTCAAAAATTCTTTGAATTTTCGCCACCCCTCCAGTGGAGGGGAATTTTACTCTTTCCTTTGTAATATTGACGATAAATAAATTGAATTCGGAAGAATTTTGATTATATGGACTGCAATATTTCTTATAAAAATTACCTGATAATTTTGTATTGCATTACTTAAAACTAATATTTTTGACTATTAGAATTCATCTTTATGAATATAGACCAGATTCTTGATAAGGTTTACCTTCTTCCTGAAGCATCAAAAAACAGTTTAAAAGAGCATATCACAGAGGTTTCGTATCCTAAAGGCTTTTGTCTGATGGAAGCCGATAAAGTAATTCCTTATCTGTATTTTATCCGAAAAGGAATTGCAAGAGCCTATTCTTCAACGGCTGATAATGATATTACTTTCTGGTTCGGAAGTGAGGGACAATGCATTCTCTCAATGAAAAGCTATGTAGAGGACAAACCGGGATATGAAAGCATTGAATTGCTGGAAGACTGCGATCTGTATAGAATGGAAACAGAAAGTCTCAGAAAACTTTTCAACGAAGACATTCATATTGCTAACTGGGGAAGAAAACTGGCAGAAGCAGAGATGATAAAATCTGAGGAATTAATTATTTCCCGACAGTTCAAGACTTCACTGGAACGTTATAAAGATATCATCACCTATCAACCGGACTTGCTGAAAAGGGTTCAGCTGGGTTATATTGCGTCTTATCTTGGGATTACGCAGGTGAGTTTAAGTAGAATTCGGGCGGAGATAAAATGAATTTAAAATTCAAAGATTGAAGGATTTAAAAATTCTTATGTTTTGGCTAAAGCCGGAGGAATATGTATTTATATTGAGAGCGAGCGGACTAAAGTCCGCCCCTATTGATAGACCAGTATTGTTTTTTTACTTCTTCCAGCTTCTTTTCTTTAGCCTCTCCACATCTTCATTTTTTAACAATTGTAAAATTTTTTCTCACATCAAATTCTGAAATTTGCAGTAGTAAAATTTTAAAAAATGAATTGGTTAATATTAGTTATCGCGGGATTATTTGAAGTTGCCTTCGCATCATGTCTGGGAAAGGCAAAAGAAACATCAGGAACTGAGATGTACCTGTGGTATACCGGCTTTTTGATAACAATGACAATCAGTATGCTTTTGCTGATCAAAGCAACTCAAACTCTGCCTATCGGTACTGCTTATGCGGTATGGACAGGAATTGGGGCTGTGGGAACTGCTTTAATGGGAATTATCTTCTTTAAAGATCCTGTAAGCTTCTGGAGAGTATTCTTTATTGTAACACTTATTGGTTCTGTTGTAGGATTAAAAGCTGTTTCTTCATCACATTAAAAGTGCATAAACTTTTATCTATATTTAAAAATGGAAACCGTCTTTGCTATAAAGGCGGTTTTTTTACTCATTTTATGATCATGATTAAATTGAATCAGGAAAAAGAAATTCTTTTATATCTTTACAGTAAACTTTTAACTCATGAAAAAAATACTATTCCTTTTAGCAGGTAGTTTACTGACTGCCCAACAAACCTCTGAATTACTTTCCAATACGTGGTATATTTCCAAAATGGTAACAAGCAGCGGACAAACAACCAACACTCCCTTAATTGATAACGGAGTTCCAGCTACTACATTCAATTCAGCGGGAGGAACAAGCTATGTTATTAATTCCAAATATTATAATACTTCCATGATGGGTTTCGGGATTATGCCCGGAGGCAACAATCTTATCAAAACATCAAGCTCATGCACTCTTTTGTTTTATAACGGAGGAAATGCAGCCCCTGTTCGTGCTTATGATCAGAAAAACTGTGACATTTATGGCTTAGGAGCTTACGCATCAATATACAGTTACCAGATTACAACCAGCGGCAATGTAAAGACTTTGGTAATGACAGATCCCTCAGGAAACAAAATCTACTATAACAACACCGCACAACTGAGCACTAGAGAAACAGAAGCTGTAAAGAAAACTCTCAAAACGTATCCAAATCCTGTAAAGGAAGTTTTAAACATTGAAAATATTGAGAAAAACCTTTCCCTTCAAATTTTTGATCTGTCAGGGAAACTAGTACTGGAAACTAAAACAAATGATAGTAAAATATCAATTGATACAAGGAGCCTCCAGAAAGGACAATATATTGTATCAGTAGAAAATTATAAGCCTTATCCTTTTATTAAAGAATAAAATAGTACCTATTATATAAAAACCCGTTTCAATAGTTGAAACGGGTTTTGTTTTATTTTTTGTAAACTACAGGTAAGATTTCGTTATGTCTTAATCCGTATTTTTTTATTTCTTCTTCAGAGAATTTCTGTGAATAGAAGTTCTGTTCTATTTCGAAGCCTGCTTTTTTTAGGCGGTCAAAATAATCCATTCCATACCAGCGAACATGATCGTACTGTCCGAAATGTTTCTGACGTTCTTTAGGATCTTTAATGGTAAAATCTTCATAGGTTTTCTCCAATGAATTTTTCATCGGAACCTGAAGGATTCCCCAACCACCGGGTTTCATTACCCTGTAAAGCTCGTTCATTGCTTTTGCATCGTCTTCAATATGTTCCAGAACATGGTTACAGAAAATGATATCAAAACTGTCATTTTCGAAAGGTAAATCCAGGATATCCGCTTTCACATCCACAATGGGAGAATACAGGTCTGCTGAAATATAATTCAGATTGCTCATTCTCTTGAATTTTCTTAGAAATTCCTGTTCGGGAGCAATATGCAGAACTTTATAATTTTTGATGAAAAAATCAGTTTCGTTCTGAAGATACAGCCACATCTGACGGTGTCTCTCCAAACTTAAGGTTCCCGGAGACAGTGCATTTTCTCTTTGTTTTCCATATCCGTAAGGAAGGAATTTCCTGTAAGATCTTCCATCAATAGGATCATAAAATTCATCTCCTTTGAACAACTGATAAATAAGCGGTCTTGCCCAGATGCTCATTTTAATAAGCATTGGACGCGGAATTTTATTCAGTAAAAGCTTCGTTAACTTTTTCATTAAAAATCCAGTTGGAACTGCTTTTCTTCATCACTTACAATCCCTAAAGCTTCGTATACATAATCAAATGTTGACAGCAGTACCGGCTTACCATTGATCACGGCTACATCATGTTCAAAGTGAGCAGATGGCATGTTATCTAAAGTCGTTACTGTCCAGCCGTCGTTATGGAACTTCACTTTTTCAGTTCCCATATTAACCATCGGTTCGATAGCAATTGCTAAACCGTCTTTGATTACTTTTCCGCTTCCCTGTCTTCCGTAGTTTGGAACTTGTGGATCTTCGTGCATTTTTCTTCCCAATCCGTGTCCTACAAGCTCTTTTACCACTCCATATCCTTCTTTTTCACAATGTGTCTGGATAGCATGGGAGATATCTCCTATTCTTTTTCCTCTTACACACTGCTCAATTCCTTTGTATAGAGATTCTTTGGTAACCTGTAGTAATTTTTTAACCTCAGGTTTCACTTCCCCGATTTCAAATGTATAGGCATGATCTCCTACGAAACCGTTCAGAATAACTCCACAATCTACAGAAAGAACATCTCCTTCTTTTATGACGTCATTATTTGGAAAACCATGAACTACCTGCTCATTCGGAGAAATACAAAGAGAGTTTGGAAACCCTCCATAACCTAAGAATGCAGGTTCAGCACCATGATCTTTGATAAAATCATGAGCCAGTTTATCTAAATATAAGGTTGTAATCCCCGGTTTAATTTCTTTTGCCAACATTCCCAATGTTTTAGAAACCAGTCGGGCACTCTCCTTCATCAGACGTAATTCGTCTATCGTTTTTAATTGAATCATTGTATTAATTTACCAATGTATTAATGTATCAGTGTAACAATATTGATTGATAAATTGGTACACTGTTAAATTGTTATTTTTCTACCAGAAAAGTCCTTTTTTCTTTTCTTTTTTAAGTTTTGAATAGGCAAGAACTTCTTTCCCTTCTACGCGGAATTCTATTCTCTCCTGAATAATGTTGTAGATCTCACCCCATCCTGGGAATCCACCAAGGTTTCTGTCATCAATAAACCAATCTGCATCTAATTTTCTGGATTGAGTTTCGGAATCAAAAACTTCTCCTTCAAAGCTTGAATTCACTGCATAAAACTCTACCCCGTTTTTCTGGCAGAATTCTACTGCTTCATCTAAAGCTCTTCCGTGTCTGTATGTCCAAAGAATAAGTCTGAAACCTTCAGCCTGAAGTCTTTTCAATGTTTCGAAAGCAAAAGTTTTTGGTTTCCCAATTGCCGGGTAAGCGTCATCAACAATAGTTCCGTCAAAGTCAACAGCAATCTTTTTATTATTTAACATTTTGTTCTTTTTTTAGCTTTGCAAAGATAAGAAATAAAAAGAGTGCCCAAAAGAAAGGCACTCAATAACTTTTATATTTTAAAGAATAATATAGATTCTTACTAACTTTTTACCCAGCTAAACTGAAACTGAAGATCCGGAGTAGAGACTCTGTCTGTGATCTTCTGAAGTCTTGCAGGAAGCTTCATCAGGTATTCCTGAGCTTTTTCTGCTTTTTCTGTAAGTCCTTTTACGTGCTCAATTTTCCATTCATCTAAAAGGTCTTTCATAATATTGATATAATCATTACCTGTATACACCATACATCTTTGGGCAGCATCTGAGAAATGTCCCCAAAGTTCTCCTGCTTTTTGTCCGGACTGTCTCATCAAGTGAGCAGGCATTACAATTTTCTTACGCATCATATCTTCGAATGCCAGAATCATTTCTGAAGGGTCTACTTCAAGAATTTTCGCTACGAAGTGTTTGTATGCTTTAGCGTGTCTTGCTTCGTCTGCAGCAATTACCCCACACATTTTTGCTAATTTCCCGTTTCCGGATTGTTTTGCCAATGTACCTACTCTTCTGTGAGAAATATTAGTAGCTGTTTCCTGGAAACTTGTATAAATGAAGTTTCTGTACGGATCCATACTTGTCCCTAAATCGAAGCCATCATTAATAAGATATTGAGTGGTGATTTCCACTTCTCTCATGTTTACTCTTCCACACAGATAAAGATATTTGTTTAATAAATCTCCGTGTCTGTTTTCCTCAGCAGTCCATGCTCTTACCCAATTCGCCCAGCCTACTTTTTCTTCCTGATTGATACCGTCAACTCCCATCAACCAAGACTCATAAGAAGGAAGTGCTTCTTCTGTAATACAGTCGCCAATCAATGTTACAAAAAGATCGTAAGGCATTTCACGGGCAAAAGTCTGAATTTCTTCTAAGTCATGTTTAAAATCATCGCTTGAAGGATCTGGTAAATAATCGGAAGGCTGCCATATTTTTTCAATTGGCGTTAAAAATTTATCAAGAAAAGAACCTACTTCCTTTTCCAATAATCCCATTACTTCTTTCCTAACAAGCTTTTGATACATTTTACTATTCAGTTTTAATTTACAAAGATATGATTTATTTGTTATTTAACGCATAATAAAGTATGCAACTCATACTTTATCTGACATAAATCATAAAAAAAATGCCGCAGCAAAAGCATAACGGCATTTTTTTAACAATATTGTTGAATTTTAATTAACTAAAACTTCTCCAGTCATTGCATCTGGTATTTCAACCCCCATTACTTTAAGGATTGTAGGGGCTACATCGCCCAGTTTTCCTGGTTTTAAATTCCATGTATGATCTTTATCCATTACGATAAAAGGAACCAAATTCGTTGAGTGCTGTGTATTAGGTGTACCGTCCGGATTCATCATTACATCTGAATTTCCGTGGTCTGCAAGAATGAAGACAGCATATCCGTTTTCATAAGCAGCGGTTGCTACTTTTTCGATGCACTGATCTACCACCTCAGCGGCTTTTACAGCAGCTTCAAAAACTCCTGTGTGCCCTACCATGTCTGTATTGGCAAAATTTAAACAAACAAAATCAGCAGTTCCGCTTTCCAGTTCCGGTACGATAGCGTTGGTAATATCATAGGCTGACATCTCCGGCTTCAGATCGTAGGTAGGAACGTCTTTCGGGCTTGGGCAAAGTAATCTTCTTTCGCCTTTAAACTCCTCCTCTCTCCCTCCTGAGAAGAAGAAAGTCACGTGTGGATATTTTTCTGTTTCTGCTATTCTGATCTGGGTTTTTCCATTCTTTTCAAGAATTTCACCCATAGTTTCCGTGAGTACATTTTCATCAAAAACTACCTGTACATTCTGGAATGTTTTATCATAGTTCGTTAATGTGATATAATAAAGGTTCAGCTTTTTCATATCATATTCAGGGAAGTCCTTCTGAGAAAGCACTTCTGTAATCTCTCTACCTCTGTCTGTACGGAAGTTGAAGCAGATTACTACGTCATTATCAATGATTTTTGCCACCGGTACTATATTTCCAGTAGCAGTAGTATTCATTAAAATGATTGGCTTAAGGAATTCATCGGTAACGTTGTTATCATAAGAAGCTTTAATAGAAGCCAAAGCATCTGTTGATGGTTCGCCAACTCCTTCTACAAGGGCATCGTAAGCTAATTTTACACGCTCCCATCTTTTATCTCTGTCCATTGCATAATATCTTCCTACCACTGTTGCCAGTTTTCCTGTGGTAGCATCCATATGCTTCTGAAGCTCATCAATAAATCCTAATCCTGAATGCGGATCACAATCTCTGCCATCGGTAAATGCATGAACAAAAACGTTATCATTCAATCCGAATTCTTTTGCAGCAGTTAATAATCCTTTTAAATGATTAATATGGGAATGTACTCCTCCATTGGAAACCAATCCGATAAAGTGTACTTTTTTATTTTCTTTTTTGGCATATTCAAAAGCATCCTGAATTACTTTTTCCTGACCCAGTGTTCCGTTTTCAACGGCCATGTTCAGCTTCACCAGGTTTTGGTATACTACTCTCCCGGCTCCCAGGTTCATGTGTCCTACTTCAGAATTCCCCATCTGTCCGGCTGGTAAACCTACAGCTAGTCCACTTGCTTCAAGCGTAGTATGTGGAAATTTTTGGTAACAGCTGTCTATGAATGGTGTGTTTGCTTTATCTATTGCAGAAACGTCAGGGTTTGTTCCCAATCCCCATCCGTCAAGAATGGCCAGTATTGCTTTTTTTGACATTTTGTAAAACTTTTGTTAGACAAATTTACCTAATTTCCTAGGAATAGAAGAATTTGAAGCCTCGAATTTTATTGATTACTGATGATCAGTCAATTGAACCGTGCCAAGGTTTGAAACCTTGGCACGGGTAAAAATTTGAAATTTCGTAGGTTATTTCAGTTCATTAATCAGTAAATCTTTTTAATTTTGCGGTATGGATTTAAGAGATCAATTGAAAAATCTTTTTCCTGATCATGACGAGCAGGATTTTGAGATGCCTGAAGAGCAGTTCAAGCAGAAGGAACCTTTGGTATGTAAATTTGAGAAGAAAGGAAGAAACGGTAAGCCTGTAACGATTGTTGAAGGCTGGGAAGGAAGTGAAGAGGATCTGAAAACAATCTCAAAGAAAATAAAAACCACCCTGGGTATAGGCGGCTCTGAGAAGGACGGAACGATTATCATTCAAGGGGATAACCGTGATAAAATAATGAATATCCTTAAAGAAATGGGATATAAGACCAAACGTGTTGGCGGATAGATCTAGAAATAGATCTGGGTCTCCGGCAATAAGGTTTTTAAATTTTCAATAGTAGATTTTTCTATAGGATTTCCTGTAAGAATCAATGTTTTCAGATTTTTAAGCTGCTTGATTTCTACAGGAAGGTCTTTCAAATTATTATTGGCCAGATTCATGCTGACGATATTTTTCAACCCTTTTACTTTGGGTGAGATTTCTGTAATATTATTTCCGCTTACATTCAAAAATTCAAGATTTCTTGATTTGAAAAGGTTTTCGGGAAGTTTATTGATAGCGTTCTGCTGTAATTCAAGATATTTTAAATTGTCAGGAAAAGATAAATTACCTAAATCATTGATCTGATTATCTGAAAGGTTCAGGAATTTCAGGTTTTTGATTTGATCCAATCTGTCTGCAATAAAGCTGATTTGGTTTCCCTGAAGGTTAATTTCTTCCAGTGTGGGAATTTCCATAAAGGCTTCCGGAAAAGTATTCAGGTTGTTGGCATCAAAATGCACTGCCTTTAGGTTCTGAAGCTTTGCAAGATTAGGGTTAATACTTGTAAGGCTATTCAGATTCATTGAAAAAGTGGTTAGTTTTTTAAGGTTACCTACCTCATCTGGAATGTATTTAATACTGTTTTCATTGACATTCAAAATTTCTAATTCTTTCAGGGCAAAGAGTTCCTGATCCATTTTCTCAAGCTTATTCGCCATAATATTCAAAAAGAACAGTGAATCCAGCTTGACAATCTGAGGGGGAATATTAAATAATCCCTTCTCTCTGAAACTCATACTATAAACAGTTTTTCTACTCTTTAGAGCATCTTCAATATTGGTAAAAGTGGGATACTTCACCGGATCAATCTGTGCTTTGATCTGAGAAAGTGAGATTATGGAAATGAATAAGAAAAGTTTTTTCATAAAAATAAAAGGTCTGCCAGCAACCGAGGCTGCCGACAGACAAGAATTATAAATAATTTATTTCTTTAAAAGTTTAACTGTTTTCTGGAAACCTCCTTCAGCTTCAATATTTAAAACTAAAACTCGGGATCCTTCCAACTGTTGTGTAAAATCAATATCCAAAACTTTGTTGGTTCCATTGAATTTCTTTGTATAAACGATTTTCCCGTCCATACTGTAAGCCGTCACAGAAATATCTTTCAATCCTTTTGGTGAATTGATTTTCACGATTCCTGAAGTTGGGTTAGGAGCTACTGTTACTGTATTTTCTGCAGTATGGTTTTCAATAGTTCCTAAAGAACCTTCAATTCCTAAGTTATTTTTAAGGGCAATTACGATCGTTGCAGATTTTCCTTTATAATCGATGGTATTCCCTGTTGCATCCACATCTGTAGAAATTGTTGAATCCGGATGTTGAATAGAGAAGAAACCAAATTTGTGATCAGGCGTGAATGTAAGACCTGTAGGTTCTGAACCAGCCGGCATAGAAGCAAATAATCTTACTTTAGGATTAGCCTGTGTATGATCCGGAGCAATTACCCAGATATAGTTTTTTCCTCCATCCTGAAGTACCCAAAGGTTTCCAAGTTCATCAAAAGTAAGGTTATCATTACCATCTCCCCAAGCTTCAGATTTCATTCCCTGAGCGGTATTGAAAGAATATACGGAAGAACCTCCTCCTACAAATGTTTCTACCTGAGAAGCTGTAGTTCCGTTATCCTGAAGACGGTATACTCTGTCTAATCCTTTGGCTGTAAAATAGATTTTCCCATCCAGCGGGCTGATGTCAACGTCTTCTACTCCGTTGAATTTTGTTCCTCCTACAGATAAAGCATTATTATTGGTATTGTTCTGATCGGCTTTTTCTTTATTAGGAACCTGAACCCATGTTGCTGTAGTTCCTACCGGATCTCCTGCGGCAGTTAATCCCTGGTCTAATTTCAGAACATACAGATTTCCTGAAGAAAGATCATTGGGAGTATCCATTACATATTTGTACACCATATGAGTACCTCCATCTTCCCCGTAGTAAGCCACAGTTCCCGCATTATTGATCACTACGTTTTCATGGTTCATGATCCCCATCTGCCAAAGCTTACCTTTTGTTCCGTTAGGGTTTTTAGATATAACCTGAGCAGTAGCCGGGTCTATTTCTACCAACCAACCATAATCTTTATATCCGTCAGCATTCACATCATTAGAAGTTACAGATTCTTCTGCTGTAACAATGGTTCCCCAAGGGGTAACTCCTCCTGAACAGTTTCTGATGGTTTGTACTAAACTTGGATCTGAAAAACTTACCGCTCTTGATTTTGTCAGCTGCCAAAGTTTTGAAGTCGCGTTATAGTTGATTTCCGCCATGGTAACTCCTCCAGGATTCGTTTCATGGTTTACAGAAAGATATCCATTGGTGCTGCTTCCTGCTTTTGCAACATACCCTGTAAAGTCATTCTGGCCTCCTACAAATCCTCCACCTTCGGTATAGCTATCACCTTCTTTTAAAATAAGCTGATATTTATGTTCAGCAGGGATAATCAGTTTATTTGTCTGTGCTGTAGGTACAATTGAAGTAAAGCAACTGATGTGTGTTCCGTTACAAGTGACAGGTGTCGTTGTATTAGTGGTTGTTTTCAGATAAGCATCAATTCTTAAATCTGAACTGGTGGTACTTCTGTTATGCAATTCAACAGAAATTCTATTGACACCGTTTACAAATTTTGATTTTGGAATGGAAAAAATATTATAAACATTTTCTGCAGCTCCATCAATAGTTGTGGTTGAAAAAGTATTGAATGTAACAGTACCTGCAGGCATATTGTCTCTTACAACTTCTTCTCCGTTAAGATATACAATGATACCGTCATCTCTCATTACACCAAGCTCCATATTGTCAGAAAGTGTAGAAAGATCCACTGTAAAATCTTTAGCAAAATAAGCTGTAGTAAGCCCTGAATTGATTGTTGTTGTTACAGGATCTCCATATCCTAATGGACCATTTCCAGCTGCCCATGTTGAAATGTCATAAGTTTGAGCATTCCATCCTGCCGGCTGAGCCTGATTGTTATCTTTATAGCTCCACGACGCATTCTTATTAAATATGAACGTCTGTGCATGGATGCCAGAACTGGCCAGTAAAGCCAAAGCTCCCATTCTTAGTAGTTTTCTCTTCATTTTTATTTGATTTATTAGACGTTGCAAAACTATTTTATTAGAGCTTTTATCCTGTTAATAGGACTTTAAATATAAATCCCCTAATATTAACTTATCAAAAACGTAATGTTAAGGGGATTAATTTTGTGTTAAATGATGCGGAGTGCGGGGTTGTAGGGTTTGAGTGTGAGAGGGTTTTAGAGTGAGAGTGTTGAAGTTGCGCGGTACAAGGTTGAAGTAGGATGCGAGGTGAGATATGAGGAGATAATTATGGTACGAGGTTCGGGATACGGAATTTGCGCGGAAATTATGAGTAAAAAAATTGTTTAAAAGTTATACATGAAATAAAAGTTATTCATCCCCACTTTCAAAACTATTCATGATATACCCCAAATCTCCTCCCTATCACTCTCAAACACTCTAACCCCGCAACTCGAAACTCGAAACTCGCAACCAGAATTTCTACACTTTCACTCTAAAACTCTCCCACACTCGAACACTCCTATTTCACTTTACTCACATCCGTAAGAGCATTCAGAAAGGCTATAATCTGTTTGATTTCTGTTTCGGTAAGGTTTAATTTATCCGGTGCTAAGGTTTGATTTTTCATTTTCAATCCTAATCCTTCTCCCCCACCTTCGTTATAAAAATCCAGTACTTCTTCCAGCGTATTGAAAGCTCCGTTATGGAAATAAGGTTTCGTAATAGCAATATTTCTAACGGTTACTGTTTTGAAAGAGTAATCATAAATCCATGATTTCTCCTTTTTTACAGGGCTGTTTCCTCTTCCTAAATCCTGATCAAGTTCTACAGGAAGCTGTTTGATCGGCTTCGTGGTAATTCCCAACACTTCGGATTCATTTTCATTAAAAAATGGCGGTACCAATCCGGAAAAATGAGGGGCAAAATGGCAGGTTGCACAATTGGCTTTTCCCATAAACAGGTTGAAGCCTTTCTTCACATCATCAGAAACATTTTTTTCATTCCTCATAAAACGGTCGAAATCACTGTCAAATGAGTATAGTGAAGCCACATAAGAGCTTAATGCTTTCGAAAAATTTTCTTTACTGATTTTTCCGTCCTTAAAGGCATTTCGGAACGCTTTTTTATACTCAGGTTTTGTTTTTAGTTTCTGAATAATGCTTTCATAGCTTGTATTGAATTCCTGTTCATTATAAATGACGTGCTCCACCTGCTGTTCAAGATAGAATGCACGAAGGTCATAAAAAAATCTCTTGGCAAAAACAGCATTATATAAAGATGGAGAATTTCTCAAAACTGTTTTCCCCTCCACATTGCTTTGTGATTTTGCTTTAAGATCTGTAAAAGCATTTTCCTGAAGGTGGCATGTCGCACAGCTCATTTTTCCGTTACCACTTAAGTTCTGATCATAGAAAATTGATTTTCCAAGATTTCTGAGATTCGGATTATCTTCTGAAGATTTTAATAAAGTATAAAAATAGGGATCTAAAAAATCACTGCTAAAAAAGTTTTTGTTACCAACGTTCCATCCTGAAAACTCTTTAAGATCATCCGGTCTTCCATCCCATTTTCCCAATTCTTCGTACAATGGCTGTATATATTTTTTGTAAAACTCAATTCTGTCGAAAGTTTCAAAATCTGTATTTATTGAAAGATAGCTGATAGCTTCTGTTAAAGTCTGGTCAGCTTTCTGAATATTATAGTTTTTAAAATAAGGATCATCATTGATGTATTTCTGCATTCCCGCAAGAGTATGGCTTGTTTCCTCAGAAATATTCAGTGAACCTGGGGTATCAAAACCAGAAACACCAAGGGAGTAGATCCGGATTAATTCTATACGTAAAGGCAGTGTTTTGTTGTTTCCTTTGCTCAATCCATTTTTTAAAGCACTTAAATAAAACCCGGAATAGCTATTGTATAAAAAGGTGGTAATCGTTTTGATCTTTTCTTTCTCATTTTCTGCTTCGTCTGAGAATATAAGCTCATCCAGCACCTGCAATCCTTCGGGAGGAAGTGTATAGGAAGATGTACCCGCAGCTTCAATATGAAACAGAGGGGCTGCATTAAGATGGGTTTTGGTAAATTCAGGGTAATGGTAAGCAACATAAAACTCTATTTCTTTGAATGAATTTCTTGTACTGCTCAGAGATTTTTGTAATTCTGCCAGGGAAATACGGTCTTCTGAGAACTTATCAACAGCTGATTTCAGCTGTTCAAGCTTATTTTTAAAGTCGGACAAGCCTTTATTAACAAATGTATTTTCGCTTTCTTTTCCTTTATAAACAGGATTAAAAGACATTACTGCAAATCCTATCAGAAGGACAATTACAAGCAGTGGATAAGATCTCATGAATTTTTAGCGGCAAAAGTATTCATCCGATGTTATCTCAGTTTTAATAGCAGATTAAATAATGTTTATATTTCTGATATCATATTTTTCACTAATTTTAAACCCCGAAATCAAATTCATTATTCTAAAGAAAGCGGTTCTTCGAAATACCGGAAAAATAATGGCGGGAGATTATTGGGAGAGGATTTTTTTAAATTGAATTCAACACATCAAAAAAACTAAAATAAAATTATGAAAACAAAACTATGGTTTGCTGTTGCGGCAAGTTTTCTTTCTATGACGGTATTTTCGCAGAAAAAGAAGCAACCGGAAAAACCATCCGGAAAGCAGCAGGAAATGGCTGTATATGCCGAGAAAAGAGGCTCTGATTATTATTTGGTCCGCTTGGAAAAGGATAAAAATATTCCCAATGTTTATGTATATTCCAACGGGGTTACCAAGCCTTATAAAAACTATACAGATCTGAAGGATATTGTTGTAGAATTCCCGGGAATGATGACTTCCAATAATTCTACCAAAGAAGAACTGATTTCTATTCTTAAAAAAGATGATCATTTCTACGAAATTACTTCACAGAGGAAAGATCCTAAAAATATTGAAAAAACTGTCGTTACCGTATATGAAGTAATGAATGGTCAGAAGAGAATTGTAGAAGAATACAATGACATCTATGAGGTTATGGCATCTCCTTATAAAGAGGCTATTATGATTAATTAAAAAACAAAAAATATACAGATTATGCTAAACAAACTTGCTGCCTCAGAACTTGTTCTGAATGAAGACGGAAGTGTATACCACCTGAATCTTCTCCCTGAAGATATTGCTGACAAAATCATCCTTGTAGGTGATCCTGACAGAGTGGCAAAAGTTTCAAAATATTTTGATACCGTAGAGATCAAAAAAAATAAAAGAGAATTCTATACGCATACAGGAACCCTTCGCGGAGAAAGAATCACTGTAATGTCAACCGGTATCGGAACGGAAAACATCGATATCGTTATGAACGAACTGGATGCTTTGGTGAATATTGATCTTAAAAACAAAGAGTTTAAGACTGAGCACAAAGCCCTTGAACTATTCCGTATGGGAACTTGCGGAAGTGTAAACCCGGATGTACAGGTAGACAACATGTTGGTTACCCAGAACGTTGTAGGTTTAGACGGATTGATGCATTTCTATCAGGATTACAATTTCGAAAATGAATTTTCTAAAAGCTTCTTAGAAAAATTCCCTTATGAAAAAATCAAGCCTATGCTTTATTTCTCAGACTGGGCAGCAGAAATGGGTGACTATTATAAAGATGCCAAATACCACGGAAATACAGCAACATTCCCAGGATTCTATGCTCCACAGGGAAGACAGCTTCGATTAAAAGCAGTAGATGACAAATTCTTAGAAACCTTGAATGATCTTGGAATCACCAATTTTGAGATGGAAACCTCTGCGATCTATGCCCTTTCAAAATTATTAGGACACAAAGCTATTACCGTGAATAACGTTATTGCCAACAGAAGACGTGGAGAATTCTCCGCAGACCACCATGCTTCTGAGAAAAACCTGATTGAGTGGGTATTGGAAAGAATTATTAAGTAATTATTTTTTTACATACAGATAAAAACCTCCGGAATAGTTTCCGGAGATTTTTTTATTACAAGTGAAATATCTTGGGATCCGGATACTGAAATACATATTTCAGCTCTGAAACCAGCTTTGAAGATAATACTTTCTTACCCTTCACTTCAAATTCTTTATTATCTGCTATATTTTTCTGTGCATTAATCACCTGGCTTTTTGCCGGATGAACCGGCGCGGTTACATTGTATAATTTTGATTCAGTTTTTCTTTCAATCATTTCTAAGATAATACCACTGATATCAGCGTAATGAATATGGTTGACAGCGTGATCCAGATTACTCACCTTATAGTTTTTCAGAAGCCTGTTGCCTCCCATGAGACCGCCAAGTCTTAAAATATTTAGCTGAGGATATTTATTTCTCAGCATTCTTTCGCCAGATACTTTTTCCAAAGGAACGTCTTCTTCTGTAAATTCCTGAGGAAGATCGGGATAAACCCCTGTAGAGCTCATCAGGAACATCTGTCCTTTAAAAGCTCCTATAAAAGCTGATAAATTTTGAATTCTGTTGTATAAAGAACTTACACAACAGCTCTTTTCTGAAACCGGAATGGTAATAATTAAGACATCAATATTTTTAATCTCAGACCATTGTGAATAAGCTTCTGTCAACTGATAGTCCGGGAAAGAAGCTATTACAGCATCGATCCCTTTATTATTGAGTTGATCTGCTTTACTTTCCGTTGTAGTTGTTGCCGATATGATATATTTCCCTGAGAAGGAAGAAGCTATTCTCTCCCCCAGCCAGCCATACCCTATAATTCCTATTTTCTTCATATTTTGAAAGAGATATTCATTTTTAATAGTACAAAAATAGCCTATTTACAAGTGTGAAGCATTTTATACAGGAGAAATTTCAATTAAATATATACTTATAATATAGAAGCAAAAAAGGACTCCCAGTCCGGAAGTCCTTCACACCATATCAACTATAATAAAAAACCTATTATTTAAAATTCATTAATCATCACATAAAAATGTCCGGAGTACAAACTATTGGCATTTCCTGAAATATTAGTGAGATTAATTGTAATACTGGAAGCAGAAGTCAACCTTGGATTTGAAATGGAGAATGAGGAATTTCCTATAAAATCTCCTGCCGGAGAAACTATTACTACAGCTTTTGTAGAACCTGGCTGATAACCATTCGGAACCGGAATATCAATAGTGGTAGATTTTCCCGGAGGTAAATTGTTGATGGATATTCCAGGCCATGTTTCAAAACTGATTTGATTTTTCTGCACACTGCCTTTTTCACCCAATTTAAACTGCCCGTTGACATCCAGCTTTGCAGAGATATTCGGAGCACTAGTACTAATCCCTACATTAGCATTATTATCGCCCAAAACAATAGCGTTGGCCTGTGAAGTACTTGCCCCATATCCTACTGCTGTTGAATATTGCCCCAATGCACTAGCACCAGAACCTAAAGCTGTGGAGTTTTGACTATTGGTTACCGCATTATATCCTAAAGCTGTTTCACTATTGGTATTTGTTTTAGCGTTGTATCCTAATGCGATGGATTGAAACCCATCTGCCGAAGAATTATTTCCAACTGCTACTGATTCATTACTGCTGGTCTGCGCATGAAATCCTATTGCTGTAGATCTGAATCCGGCTGCGGTAGTTTTATTACCTACAGCCAAAGCTTCATTTCCGGATACCGTTGTGGCACTTCCAATAGCTATTCCCATAAATGCTGAATTGGCACTTCCAATGGCAACACCGTTCTGTCCTGCATTGGAGCCTGTTCCAAAGCTTACAGAATTATCAACCCCCAATCTGCCGGCTGTTAACGCGTTTACTTTAAAAATGAGATCATCATATGTTTTTGTTCCTAAAGCAAGGGTTGTATTGGCTCCGCCATAGTTTCCGACATTGGTTCCTGTAAGATTCCAGTTGTTTCCATCCTCTATTTTTGTGGGAGTACCGCCGTTTGCCAGAATTTTATTCCATTTAGATTCAAACCAATAATAAAATCCAATTTCAATGAGTGTGGAAGTTCCGTTATTCCATACGATAAGTCCGTCTGCGGGTGAAGGTACAGTAACATTATCTGTTGTAGATGCTAAAGCCACGCTTGGAAGCAGTACTCCCTTATGACTGGCATTGATATGAAGCATTGCTGAAGGTGCAGGATTCGGAGTACCTATCCCAACCTGAGCACTTATAAAACAAGTAAAGAATAATAAAAGAATAATGTAGTGTAGTTTATAGTTTTTTTGCATTCCTGTAATTTTAGGAGGTGCAAATATACGATTTTTTAACAATTTATTAATAAAACACCAATATTATTGAAAAAACAATAATTAAAAACACATTATAGTGATTAAAACAACACTTAATCACAAAACAATGAAAAATGTTTAAATATCAAGCATTTATTAAACAGTGCATTCATTGGACTTTGCAGATATCTCTAATTTTCTGCTTAACTTTTTTAATTATATAATTAACAATAAACTTCACCAAATTTTGAATAAAAAACAACTATTTTTTTCTGGTAAAACAGTCTTTTAAGTGGTCATTTACCATTCCGGTCGCCTGCATATGGGCATAAATTACCGTAGACCCAACAAATTTGAAGCCTCTTTTTTTAAGTTCTTTAGAAATAAGATCTGAAATTTCTGTAGTAGCAGGAACAGCAGACAATGATTCCGGGCTGCTATCAATCGGTTTGCCACCTATAAAGTTCCATATGTATTGGGAAAAGCTACCAAACTCCTTTTGAATTTCCATAAATTTTTGTGCATTGGTGACCGCCGCCAGAATTTTCAGTCTGTTTCTTATAATTCCAGGATTGTTCATCAATTCTTCGATTTTCTCAGGTGCATAGCCCGCAACTTTTTTATAATCAAAATGATCAAAAGCTTTTCTGAAGTTTTCTCTTTTAGACAAAATAGTATACCAGCTCAGTCCGGCCTGAAAACTTTCCAGAATAAGGAATTCAAATATCGTTTCATCATCATATACAGGCCTTCCCCACTCTTCATCATGATACTTTCTGTAGAGATCATCTTTCTCGCACCATCCGCACCGAATTTTTTCCATAATTATCAAATTTTGTATATTAAAGATACTACCGATTTGGAAAAAGATAACAAAATATTATCAAAAGTTTAACAACCTATCCTGATTTTAGGAATGGTTCTTGTTTAATTACAACTACCAAACTAAAATTTATAGTATTATGAACAATTCAGAGTATAACAAAGCGGAAAATGCAGTAAACAATGTAGAAAATTCTTTACAGAATGCAACGGACAACGCCAAATGGAAAATCAATGAATTGGCAGGCAAGGCCAAAGATTACATCAATGAGAAAAGAAGCAATGATCAGGAGGCCAGCCAGGAAGACTGGTTAGACAGGGTAAAAGCTAATGTATCAGATGCATGGGAAGATATAAAGGATAAAGCAGATGAAGCATGGGAAAAAACCAAAGATGCAGCAGAGGATGTAAAGGCAGAATGGAATAAGAAAACCAATTAGTATTTCAGTCATATAAATATTTTCAATAAAATGGAGTCTTAAATTGATAAGGCTCCATTTTTTATTATGTCATAACCACAATTATTGTTACATTTGTAGTATAATAAACATTAAAAAATTATGTCATACGGTTTACTTAAAGGCAAAAAGGGAATTATTTTTGGAGCCCTTAATGAACAATCTATCGCATGGAAAGTTGCTGAAAGATGTCATGAAGAAGGTGCTGAATTCATTTTATCAAACGCTCCTATTGCTTTGAGAATGGGAGAACTTAATGGTTTAGCAGAAAAAACAGGCTCTGAAGTAATAGGTGCTGATGCTACTTCTATAGAAGATCTTGAAAAACTTTTTGATGCCGCTGTTGCAAAATTTGGAAAAATCGACTTTATCCTTCACTCTATCGGAATGTCTATCAACGTAAGAAAAGGAAAACATTATACAGAAATGAACTACGACTGGTTGGAAAAAGGCTGGGATATTTCCGCTGTTTCTTTCCACAAAGTAATGCGTGTGGCTTGGGAAAAAGACTGTATGAATGAGTGGGGAAGCATTTTGGCACTTACTTATATTGCTGCTCAGAGAACATTCCCGGATTATAATGATATGTCTGATAACAAAGCGTATCTGGAAAGTATCGCAAGAACTTTCGGAAACTATTGGGGTGAAAGAAAAGTACGTGTAAATACAGTTTCTCAGTCTCCTACAATGACTACTGCAGGTAGCGGTGTGAAAGGTTTCGGAGGATTCCTTGGATATGCAGAAGATATGTCTCCACTAGGGAATGCTACGGCTCTTGAATGTGCAGACTACTGTGTAACACTATTCTCTGATCTTACTAAAAAAGTAACGATGCAGAATCTTTTCCATGACGGAGGTTTCAGCAGCTCAGGAGTTACTCAGAGAGTAATCAGTAAATATGATACTGAATAATTAGCAGAAAACTTATTTTTTCAATACAATAAAGGAGTAATTCTATTCAATACAAGCAATGCATTCAGTGCATTGCTTTTTTTAATACAATCATCACAATAAACAAATATTTTTCAATAAAAAAAACGAATTAAATTAATAATTTTAATATTTAATAACATTAATTTAAAATATTTATGAATTTATTGAAATATCCGTAAATTAGCGCTATTAAATAATCTATTTATGGAAAAAAAATTTAAATCTTGTGCAGCAATAGTACTTATTGCTGTATCCTCATTTTTCAATGTCTCCAATGCTCAGACTTGCCCAAGTTGGGGACCGTACATTGAAGGCTTTGATATGGCTAACTCTGGTGAACTCTGGTATTCTGAAGTGATGGCAGACAACGCCTGCAAAAAAGTAAATACCTACTACTCTACATCGAATTTTTTCTTAGGTCCGCGAGGTGGTTATGCTGGAATTCAGTATAAACAAAACGAAATCTACAACAACATTTTTTCAATGTGGGATTTGCAGGACACTAACACCCCACAGTGTACTACAGAATACACTGCACCCAACACTCTTGTAGATGGTTTCGGAGGGGAAGGAACAGGTCTTCACACCGACAATCCAATGCCATGGACTCCCGGAACATGGTATGCCACTGTTGTGAGAAGATGGTCTACCGGTGACGGAAAAACCAGAATCGGATTCTTTATGTTTGATTATGGTACAGGAAAATGGAAACATTATGTTACTATTGTTACTCCTGAAAATGATGCAAAATTTACAGGAACTAAACTAGGAGGCTTTGTAGAAAACTGGAATACAGCAGCAAGCAAAGATACCCGTTGCGGATATTTCAGGAATTTCTGGAGTATGAATACAGAAGGTAACTGGTCAAAACCCTCACGATATACAGCTTCAGCCGGAACAGGTTCATGGGGAGCTCAAACAGCCTTTAACAATACAGCAATTAAGGTAACTTCCTGTGGTACGGCTCCAGCACCTTCCGGAGGGGCAATAACATTTACCGGAATTACTCAGACGGGAACAAAGCCCGGAACAACAGTACCAGTTTCCGTGGCCAGCGTTACTTCATCTTATAATACTTCTAATAATAAAGTGAATGTAAATTGGGCTAACTTAGAAACCACAAGCCCACAGCTTTCCTATAAGGTTTCATTATATACAGAAGCAAGCTGGGCAAATTCTTATACTCCTGTAGCTGTGGTTACGGGTATTCGCCCAGATCAGAGAAGTGCCCAGGTAGCACTTCCTGCAAATTCTCAACCGGGAAAATATTATGTAAGTGTTGTACTGGAAGATATTTTTAAACAAACTTCCAATTTTGGATATAACAGCCTGACAATAAGCAACATTACAACACCACCCACTATTGACCCCAATGCTTATTACCGCATAAAATGTGTAGGAAGCGACCTATACATTACCCCAGCTAATTACAGTACTGCCTCCAATACCAAAATGGTTCAATACCCTTTTAACAGCAATACTGCTCAACAATGGAAACTGGAAAAAGCTGGAAATAATTACATCATTATCAATCGTGCTTCAGGTTTAGCTATTGATATTCCAGGATCCAATATAACCAATGGTACTACGCTGATACAATATCCAAAACACAGTGGTAATAATCAACAATGGATATTAAAACCTTATACCTCTAATAAAGTTGTTATAGGAACTGCATTATCCAATATGAAATCAATGGATAATCCTGGTAATTCCCAAACCTCAGGAACTAATATAGATATCTGGGATCAAGACATGAATGGGTCAGCAGGTGCTAACCATCAGTGGGTGCTTGAACAGGTAACAACTGAAACATCCAAAATTTCTGTAAAACAAGAGATTGCCTCTACCGCTTATCCAAATCCGGTAAAACAAGGGGAAGATCTTACCATCAATCTTCCTGAAAACGGAAACACATATGAATTGACGATCATCAATGCAGAAGGATTAACGTTAAAATCCCAACAGGCAAAGGCAGGTAAAACGACCATCTCTACTTCAGGGATGAGAACAGGAGTCTATTTCTATAATGCTAAAAATAGTAACGGAACTCTTTCCGGGAAATTTTCAGTACAATAGTTTTTACCTATTTCTAAAGATATTTTAAATGCGAATCGGCGGCCTCTTCGAGGCCGCCGATTCTGTCAAAAATAATATTAATATGATATTATAAAATTACGGTCTGTATTGAGTGTGCAGGAGCATTTAGTTTAGCAGCCATTCCTTCTATCCATAGATTCGTTTCGATATCATTGTCTGAATCGTTCATGATAACGGTTACCAATTGCCCATTTTCATTCATAAATGCAGAAGATGTAAGGGCAGCTCTGTTGGAAGAACTTCCTATTCTCTGTGCATTTGGTTTGATATATTTTGAAACATGGCCAATATAATAGTATTCATAGGTGTAGAATACTTCTCCTGTTTTGGTATCTGCGATAATTGGGGCAAAGCAGAAGTTTCCTTTATGATTAGGTCCTCCGGTTTCATCCAGAAGAATATTCCAGTCAGTCCATAGCGCATTTCCTTTGTTGAAGTCGTTCAACATATTTTTGCTGTATAGCTCACCTAAGCTTACATCATAGATTTTATCCATACTGAACTGCTCTTTACATCCTTCGGTGAATGCAAGAAATTTGTCTGGAAAGGCTCTGTGCGTTTCTGCTAAGTTATCAAAAAGCTGGGTTTTATTATTCCATGTTTCATACCAGTGATATCCGATACCGCTGGCATATTTTGCTGTTTCAGGATCACTTAAAGTGGTCGTAGCTCTCTGATAAATAAGATCTCTGTTGTGATCCCAGATCATTACTTTTTTATCTTTATATCCGTTTTTCCAAAGAGTTGGGCCAAGATTCTTTTTCAGGAATTCTCCTTCTTCTTCAGCAGTGTAAATACACGATTCCCAGCTTTGGGTAGCCATTGGCTCATTCTGAACGGTTAATCCCCAGATATTGATTCCCCTTTTTTCGTATTCTTTGATGAATTTGATATAATAATCTGCCCACGTCTGGTAATACTGATTTTCCAATCTTCCGCCTTTGTATAAGCTTTGGTTTGACTTCATCCATGCTGGCGGACTCCATGGAGAGAAATAAAAAGTAAAATTATTTCCTATAGCCTTCTGAGCTTCTTTAATCATAGGAATTTTATATTTCTCATCATGAGCAACATTAAAAGTTTTCAGTGAAGTATCATTATCCTGCACATACGTATAAGAATCACTGGAAAAGTCGCAAGAGTTCATATTAGTACGAACCACAGTATATCCCAATCCGTTTTTTCCAAAATAAGCGTCAAGAATTTCTTTCTGCTTGTTCTTTGGCATTTTATAAAAAGTCTCCGCTGATGCATCTGTGATAGCACCTCCTATTCCTATCAGTTTTTGATATTTAAAATTCGGAGCCACAAAAATACAGGCATCCGTTTCTTTAGGCTGCCCGAATTGTGCAAATGTAACGGCTCCTTTATCCACCATCTTCTCATTCACTTTCGAGTTGGTAAGGACTACTTTAGCTGTTTTTCCTGCATTTTTTTTCCAATAATTCTGAGCATTGACATTAATGACAACACCTACTACAAAACAACTTACAATTAGTTTTCTCATGATTTTTTTCTGTTTTTGGATCTTTCGTCCCCTTTTTCATTATTTATTCTGATAGACTCTTACATAATCTATATAATACTTCTGTGGAAAAACCGTATCATCAATGCCTTCTTTCCCACCCCAAAACCCTCCTACTGCAAGATTTAAAAGAATAAAGTAAGGCTGATCAAAAGGCCATGCTTCATTGGTTTTCTCTTTATTCTCATAGGTAAAGAACTTTTGGTTATCTATATAAACATCTATCTTTTCCGGTGTCCAGTCTGCTTTATAGACATGGAATTTCTCACTGGCATCCTTCACAAACAGGGTATCCGTTTTTTGTGTTCCCTGAATATGATTATATTTTTTGGTATGAACAGAAGCATGGATATATCCCTGATTAAAACCAACATGTTCCATGATATCCAGTTCACCGTCATCCGGCCATTTTTTCATATTTTCGCTCATCATCCAGATGGCAGGCCATGTTCCGCGACCTTTGGGAAGTTTTGCTCTCACTTCTATTGTTCCATACTGAAAAGAGAATTTTCCTTTGGTTAAAAGTCTTGCAGAAGTATATTTACTCTTTTCCCAATTTTCTTTTCTGGCTTCAATGATGAGATTTCCATTTTCCATTCTGGCATTTTCAAGCCTGTTTTTGGTATAAAACTGAGCTTCCTGATTTCCAAAACCATCTCCTCCGGTATCATAATTCCATTTTAATGAATCCGGAAGTCCTTTGCCATTAAACTCATCACTCCAAATCAGTGTTCTGCCAGCATCTGGTTTCTTTAAGGCACAGTTGAGTACAGAAAAGAAGAAAATTCCTGCTGCACTCATTTTGATGAGATTTTTAGCTTTGATATTCATATGTATTAGGTTTTAGCTAAAGCCGCTCTTTTATATCTTAATAAGCGGGTTAAAACCCGCTCCTATTGAATCCAATTCAATTTATTTTGTCCAGTTAATTCTTTTGGTCTGAACATTTTGAGAATTGGTTCCGATCATAATATCGAATTCTCCACCTTCCCAGTCAAAATTTAATTCGTCATCAAAGAACTTCAGATCTTCCGGAGTAAGTTTAAAATCTACTTTTTTACTTTCCCCTTTTTTGATGAATATTTTCTGGAACCCTTTCAGCTCTTTTACAGGCCTTACTACTTTTCCGAAAAGATCTCTGATATAAAGCTGTACTACTTCTTCTCCATCATATTTTCCGGTATTGGAAACAGTAACGCTGATGTTCAATGTTTGATTTCCTGTAAGAGTTGTGGAACTTAAAGCCATATCAGAATATTTAAAATCTGTATAACTTAAGCCGTATCCAAACGGATATTTCGGATCATTATCAAGATCTATATAGGCGGAAACATAGTTTCTGTCTGTATTATTTTTTGCAGGTCTTCCCGTATTATAATGATTGTAATACACTGGAATCTGACCTTCTGTTCTTGGAAAACTCATTGGAAGTTTCCCGCCAGGATTTACCGAACCGAATACAACGTCTGCAATAGAGTTTCCAGCTTCTGTTCCCAGCCACCATGTGTACACAATTGCAGGAATATTGTCTGATGCCCAGTTGAAAATCAAAGGTCTTCCAGCATTGATCATCAGAATGATTGGTTTATCAGTTTTAGCAATTTCTTTCAGTAGATCTTCCTGAACACCTGTAAACCCGATATTACTTCTACTTTTTGCTTCTCCGCTCATCGCATGACCTTCTCCTAATGTCATGATGACAACATCAGCTTTTTTTGCGGTTTCTATGGCTTCCGCAAACTGACTTTTGTCCTGATCGTCAACGTTACAACCTTTGGCATATAATAAAGTGGAATTTTTATCCAGCTGATTTTTAATTCCGTCAAACTGTGAAACAATTCTTTGATTATCATCTTTGAAAGCAACAGACCAGAACCCATGATTGTCCACTGTTTCTTTACCAAAAGGCCCAATCAGAGCAACTGTTTTTACCGTTTTTGAAAGTGGAAGAATATTTCCCTGATTTTTAAGAAGAACGATACTTTTTGATCCGAATTCTCTTCCGAATTTTCTGTTTTCCTGATTATCGGTCTGTTCTTTTTGTCTTTTCTCATTACTGAATCTGTAAGGATCATCGAAAAGTCCCATTTCGAATTTCTTGGTTAAAATTCTTCCCGTTGCATCATCTACCAATTTAGGGTCTACTTTTCCTTCTTTAACCAATTTTGGAAGTTCTGCCATGTAGACACGGCTTTCCATATCCATATCGCTTCCCCCTTGTATAGCTCTTTCTGCTGCTTCGTTGGCATCTTTAGCGTAACCATGAGGAACCATTTCCCCGATACTTCCCCAGTCTGAAACGACGAACCCTTTGTAATTCCATTTTCCTTTTAAAAGATTTCTCTGAATATATTGGTTGGCCGTTGCTGGAACTCCGCTAATATCGTTGAATGAATTCATAAAAGTGGCAACACCTGCTTCTGCAGCAGCTTTGAATGGTGGAAGATACGTTTCATTCAGCTGTCTGAGACTCATATCTACGGAATTGTAATCTCTCCCTCCTACAGCGGCTCCGTATGCAGCAAAGTGTTTTGCACAGGCCATCACCGCATCAAGACTTCCTAAACCTCTGCCTTGAAATCCTTTAATTCTGGCTAAACCTATCTTTGTTCCCAAATAAGTATCTTCACCGGAACCTTCCATTACCCTTCCCCATCTCGGGTCTCTGGCAATATCAACCATTGGAGCAAATGTCCAGTGAATACCGTAAGCAGCAGCTTCTGTAGCTGCAATTCTTTCAGATTTTTCAATCATTCCCATATCCCAGCTTGCGGCTTGCCCAAGATTTACAGGAAATGTGGTACGATATCCATGGATAACATCCTGTCCGAACAGCAAAGGAATTTTCAACCTTGACTGCATGGCCAGTTTCTGAAAAGCTCTTGTTTCTTCTGATCCCGCAACATTCAGCATAGAACCTACTTTTCCTTTTTTAATTTCGTCCAAAACAGCAGCAGAATTAGAATGCTGTGGTCCTGTGGCATATTCAAACCCACTGTACTGAACCATTTGTCCTACTTTCTCTTCCAAAGTCATTTTAGACAGCAGCTCCGCTACTTTCTGATCAATTGTCTTTTGTCCGTAAGCATTCAATCCAAATGCGGAAAATGCCAGTAAGAAATAAACTCTTTTCATAGTATCAAATTAAAAAATATAGGTTGCTGTAGAACGTCCTGAAATTGTTACTGCAGCGGTTTTTCCGGCAAATTTAATATTAAAATTTTCATCTTCTTTATTATCGTTCTGAACAATTAATACTATTTTCCCAAATTGAGTCTTAAAAGCCGCTGTGGAAAGTTTATCGGTCTGCGTGGAAGCGATACGCTGAGATCCTGCAGGAACAAATTTCGATGCGTGTGCAATAATATAATAGGAAACATTTCTTGTGAAATTTTCACTATCAGAAACGGTAATAGCTCCCTTACATTCTGTACATCCGCCATCTGTATGCGGTGCAAATTTCGGATCATTGGCAAGGTTCCATTCCAGAGCTATTTTACTCCAGTTTCTCATAGAACCGATGATGACATTTTTTGTATGCCAGTTCAGGTCTTCAGTAAAAGTTCCTTTTGAACCTGTCCATTGTTCAGTAAAGTATAGGTTTTTATTTGGAAAAGCTTCATGCACCGTACTCAATGCAGAAATTTCTCCTTCATACAAATGAAAAGCTGAACCATCTATATATTGGTTTGCTTCTGCATCTTTTAAAATATCAATAGCATATTCAGGTTTATTGCAATTGTGGTCGTAAACAACAATTTTGGTAGAGATTCCATTAGTTTTAAAAACCGGACCAAGGTTGTTCTTAATAAAATCGCCTTGTTGTTCAGACGGCATATACAAACTCGGATTGTTTCCCGGATGTAAAGGCTCATTCTGAGGAGTTACAGCATCAATGGTGATGCCTTCTTTTTTCATTTCCTGAATGTATTTTACAAAGTATTGCGCATATGTTCCGTAGAATTCAGGTTTCAGACTTCCTCCTTTTGATTTTCCGTTGTCTTTCATCCAAACCGGAGCCGACCACGGAGCAGCAATGATTTTAATTTTTGGATTGATTGCTAAAATTTCTTTCAACATAGAAATCAAAGCTTTATCTCTTGCAAGACTGAATTTTGAAAGTGAAGCATCGGTCTGTCCTTGCGGCAGATCATCGTAAGAAAATACTTCGCCATCAAGATCAGAAGCACCTATGCTTAGTCTTAAATAGCTGATGGAGATTGAATTTTTATCAGTTCCAAAAAGTTCGTTAAGCAGTGCTTTTCTTTTGGAAGGCGACAATCTGTTGATTACCTCAACACTTCCTCCTGTTAATGTATATCCAAAGCCATCAATATATTGAAACTTTTGAGCATCATCAATTTCAATATTCTGAAAGCCGTTGGTGTTATTTACAAATTTAACCGGAGTCTGCTGCTGTAACTTTACACTTTCATCACCTTTTGTAAGCCAATACTGTACTTCATTTCCTTTATGGGAAGCAACGGAGTTACATGATAAAGAAAAAAGGGCCACACCACTAAGTAGTGCGGCACCTCTAAAGAAACTATATAAGTTGTAAAACTTCATGTTTAATATCCAGGATTTTGTTTTAAAATGGTATTCGGCAATTCATTGAACGGAATTGGCAGAATTTCATTTTTATTGGCTTTAAATCCTTTGAATGCAAGCTTGGAAGGAGCATCCCCCCATCTTACAAGGTCAAACCATCTGTGTCCTTCTCCTGCAAGTTCTCTTCTTCTTTCATCTTTAATAGCCTGTAAAGAAACAGGAACTGATGCTAATCCAACTCTTGCTCTTACTGCGTCTAATAAAGCCTGAGCTCTTGCTCCTGCTCCACCTAAAGCCTCTGCTTCCATGAGATACGTATCAGCTAGTCTTATTGCAATATAATTCTGACGGAAATTCAGTTCTGCTGGTCCTGGAAGTGAACTTTTTAAAGCATTTGTAGGTAAGTATTTATTTAAGAAATACCCTGTATCCGCAAAAGCAGGACTGTAAGAGATTTTACCATCTGTTACCAGTTTTTTTGCATTGAAAACAGTAACATCCAGCCTTGGATCTCCCTGCATGAAAGTAACAAAATTCTCTGTTACAGTATTAAATGCCCAGCCTGAATAGATATCCGGTGCATCATTATTCGGGATATTTTTTAGTGAGTAAGAACGAGGTCCTACCATTACATTGATAGAGTTTCCTTCATCTTTACCCTGTCCCCAGAATCCCCAATCGGAATTTCCTTTATTGGTATGCATTACTTCCAGAATAGATTCTGTTGAAAATTTATAAGGATCTGATAATTCAGGACCTACTTTAAATAAGTCTGCATAGTTCGCTACCAGTTTATACCCATATTGGCTGGTTCCTCCCGGAGTACCATTTACCTCAGCAAACTGAGCTGCTGCTTGAGGCATTTTTTTATCATAAAGATAGATTTTACCTAAAATAGCTCTTGCTGTTCCCTGTGTGATTCTTCCTTTATCATTCCCGCTTGATACCATCATTAAATCCGGAATGGCAGCATTGATATCACCTTCTATCTGAGTATATACATCACTTGGATTAGCTTGTGGAATATTCCAATAGTTATCATCAAATTTTACGGATTTAAGAATCAAAGGAATATTTCCAAACATTCTTAGCAGTTCGAAATAATATAAGGAACGAAGAACTTTTGCTTCTGCGATATATCTTTTCTTAATATCATCACCCATATTAGCACCCGGAACTCTTTCTATTAAAAGGTTAGCACGTGCAATTCCCTGATAATAGTCTCTCCAGTAACTGGCTGGCATTGTATTCGGGTTTATCATATAGTTATTCAATCCCTGAATTCCTGCTCCATCATTAGAGTTTCCTCCTCCTGAATAAAAATCATCAGACCCTGCATTAAAGAAAGTAACGCTATTCTCAAATCCACCTGAATATTTTCTTAAAAGATCATATACAGAAACTAATGCGCTAAAAGATTGCTGTTCATTCTGAAAATACAAATCAGTATTAAAAGATCCTGAATTCTGCACATTATCCAGATAGGAATCGCTGCACCCCATATTGGTAAAACTCAGACCTGTCAGAAATGCAACGGCAAGTCCTTTATATATAAAATTCTTATTTTTCATTTTGTTAATCATTAAAATTGAATATTAGCACCTATCAGGAATGTTCTCGCCTGTGGATAGTAAGCTCTGTCTACACCAATAATATCTTGCTCAGAGTTATTTCTTCCTGCAATTTCCGGATCATATCCTGTATATTTTGTAAATGTAACAAGGTTTTCTCCAGTGATGTACAATCTTACTTTGCTCATTCCGAAACGTTGGGTAACATCCTTAGGAATGGTATAACCTAACTGAACGATTTTCAAGCGTACATAATCTCCTTTCTGAAGATAATAATTGGACATCCATGAATAGTTATGATTAGGGTCATTACGGGTAACTCTTGGGTTATCATTGGTAGATCCTTCACCTGTCCATCTGTCTAAGATTTTTGTCTGGTAATTGGCATCAAGCATATCTAATCTTCTTAGACCTTGGAAAATCTTGTTACCAGCCTGTCCTTGTGCGAACATCATCAAATCAAAATTCTTATAATTAAGATTTACGGTAAGTCCGAAAGTATATTTCGGGATAGAGCTTCCTAAGTTTACTTTATCTTCATCATCAATTTTACCATCTCCGTTATTATCCTGCCAGATAAAGTCTCCCGGTTTGGCATCAGGTAGTAATTTTACTCCATTCGCATTTACATAGTTGTCGATCTGTGTCTGATTCTGGAAAACACCACTATAAGTTTGTCCGTAAAATGATCCGTAAGGCTGTCCTACTGCTACTCTGGATACCGCTCCCATGGTTTGGAAAGAAGCCAGGTTGAAGTATTTAATATCATCTTCCAATCTCAAAACTTCATTCTTTATGGTAGCGAAGTTACCATTAACTGAAATTCCGAAATCTTCCCAGTTCTTTTTGTAGCCTAATTCAAGTTCCAGTCCGGTATTCTGCATATCTCCTACGTTTGACCAAGGTAAATTCGGAACTCCTACATAACCAGGGATATTGATCTGTCTAAGGATATCAGTTGTTTTCTTTTTGTACCAGTCTGCTGTAAGGGTAAAATTGTTGAATAATTTTAAATCAGCAGCAATATTCAGCTGACTGGTCTGTTCCCATTTTAGATTTGGGTTTTCCAGTGTACTTGGTGCATATCCAATGATGATATTATTTCCAGAGTTGGTATAGTTACTTCCTGAAACCATGAAACTTGCAAATCTGAAATTATCCATCTCATCATTACCTAAAACTCCATAACCTCCTCTTAGTTTTAAGTTGTTGATTACTTTATTCTCAGGCCAGAAGTTTTCCTTATGAACATTCCACCCTAATGACATAGATGGGAAAGTTCCCCAATGCTGATTGGTCGCAAATTTTGAAGATCCATCTCTACGAATTGTTCCGGTGAACAAATATTTGTCTGCATAATCGTAAATAATTCTACCAAAATAAGATGCTTTACGGGTTTGAATACCATCCCATCCTGTGGCAGTAATATTATCCTGCGGAATATTGAAATTGAAGGAAGCATCCTGCCAATTATCAATAGGTAGGTTACTATATGTCAAACTAGCTCCACCAGCAATGTTGTATCGGTAAACTCCCTGCCCAACCATAATATTGATATTATGATCTCCAAACTTATTCTGATATGTCAGCGTATTTTCCATACTCCACTCAAATTTATTTTCGTCCACCTTATTCAAACTGTTGAAGCTGGTATTGTTATAGTTTGGACTTAAATAATATTTCGGAGTAAAAGAACGGCTTCCCCAATAGGATTTTTTTCCATTCAAGCTGGACTTAAATGTAAAATGCTCAAGAAATTTAAGTTCAGCAAAAACATTTCCTACAAAATCATCTGACCAGTTATAATTTCCTTGTTGTATGTGACGGAAAGCCTGTGGATTGGTCATTTCCTGATTTACATATCTTGAAATTCCATATGGACGACCTTCAGAATCACGAATGATATACGGATTGGTATAGCCGCTCGGATCTACCATTGACCAATCTGTTACAACAACTGGAGTGGTAGGATCCAGATTAACGGCTGAAGCCAACGGCCCCCCGTATTCCTCGTTTGCACTTACTCCCTGAGATTTCACATGGGTATATGCAAAGGTTTGACCTAACGTCAGGTAGTCTGTAACTTTATGTGTTGAGTTAAATCTGGCATTGATTCTTTTGTAATAAGAAATATCACTCAGTACAATACCACTCTGATCAAAATATCCAAATGATGTATAGTATGTTGATTTTTCATTACCACCAGTAATGCTTACTTCATGAGACGATTTTTCACCTGTTCCGAAAATAGCATCCTGCCAGTTTGTTCCTTTTCCAAGTGATTCCGGATTAGTGAATCTAGGCGCTCCTCCATCATTAACGAAACCTTCATTGATAATTTTGGCATATTGTGTAGCATCCAAAAGATCCAGCTTTTTTGAGGCATTTGAAAAGCCATAAAAACCATTATAAGAAAGGGTAAGTTTTCCTTTTTTTCCTTTTTTAGTGGTTACCAGAATTACCCCTTTGGCAGCAGAGACTCCGTAAATTGCAGCTGAAGCACCGTCTTTTAATACTTCAATACTTTCTATATCAGACTGATTAAGCCATCCGATATTATCTACAACGATACCATCTACGACCCATAAAGGACTGTTACTTCCCGCTCCAAAACTGGTAATACCTCTTACACGTACAGTAGCTGCAGCACCAGGCTGCCCCGAATTGGTTACAACAGAAACACCAGCTGCCCTTCCTTGTAATACCTGCTCTGGCTTACCAGATGGAATGTTTTCTATGTCGCTGGCTTTAATACTGGCTATAGCTCCCGTTACATTACTCTTTTTCTGAGTACCGTAACCGATAACTACAACTTCGTCTATTTTGTTTTCTTTAGCAAGTGTGTCCTTCGCCTGTTTGGTCTGGGCACTGAAGTTGGCCGTAAAATAGAGGACGGCAACCACTCCTACGCTTCTTGATATTCTTACATTCATATACAGTTATTGTTTAATTCTCAAATTGAGACAATAAAAATATATTTTTTTTTAATTAATTAACATTCTATTCATAAATATTTTAATTTTTCTTTTATTTTTCAGGGTTAGAAGCCCTATCTTCGCATCAATATTTCATAAAATATCATAAAAAATTAATAAAGTTATCTCCCAAAATGATCGTCAAGCCTTCTAAAATTTCCCTTCCCTTAAAACTTACCTTTCTTATTTTTTCAATGGTTTTAAACTGCATGGGACTTGTGATTCTGCAGTTATCTCAGGAGAAAATCACTTATGGAGAACTGGGGCTGCTGGAGTCTTTTAAAGATTTACCTATTGCTTTTATTTCGCTTTTTGCGGTGAGCTTTATTAACAAAACCGGACCTAAAAAAGCATTGATTTTAGCTTTGACGATTGTTGGGCTCTGCTCTTGCCTTCTTCCATTTGTAGAAGTTTTCTGGTTTTATAAATTGTGGTTTGCTATCATAGGAGCCTGTTTTGCCATTGGTAAGATCTGTGTTTTTGGGATCATCAGGAATAATATTTCGGATGAAAAATCCTTGGCCAAAACCATGAATAATGTGGAAGCGTCTTTTATGATCGGAATTTTCGTGGTGAATACCGGATTTGGGTGGATCATTTCCAGTCAGTATTCAGAATTCTGGAAATTTGGCTTCTTATTAATTGCTTTACTAGCTGTGTTTACCATCTTTCTGCTTTCAAAAATAGAAATAGTAGAATCCAAGCCTATGGAAAACAAAAGTATTCTCTCTGAGTTATCAGGATTTACTACCCCAGCTGTAGCTTTATTTCTAGGAGTCGTATTTTTTATCGTTTTTGTAGAACAGGGATTCAATTCGTGGCTGCCTTCTTTTTACAAAAACCATCTGAAAGTCAATTCTTTTTTTGCTCTTCAGGCTACTTCTTTCCTATCCCTTTTTTCTTATGCCGGAAGAACGGCTACTGCTAATATTATCAAAAGATTTGCACTGCCAAAATATTACATTACATGCATGATTCTGATCATCGCATTACTGGTCACTATCGTTAGCATACAATATTTTGAATCAGAAGATTCCAGAATGCTTCTTTTTTTGTTTCCGGTTATTGGTCTGTTCCTTTCGCCACTCTACCCTGTTATCAACTCGAAAATGATTGCTCAGGTGGACAAAGATAAAATCAATCTGTTCACATCTCTAATTGTGATTTTTTCTTCCCTGGGAAGCTCTGTCAGTTCAATTATTATGGCCATTTTATTTGAAAAACAGCTGTTAAATTACTATCCATTATACATCTTATCCTCTGTAATTCTGCTTTTTGTGATTAGTTTAATATATTTTACTGTCACAAATAGAAAATAGTTTTATTTTTACTACCATGAAAATCAAAGACACAAAAAGTAAAGAAACGCTTCGGGAACTTATCGATACTAAAGATTTCGTAGCACATATTTCTGTAGACTGCACCATATTCGGCTTTCATAATAATATTCTGAAAGTTCTGCTTTTAAAATATCATGATCTGGATCTGTGGTCACTTCCAGGTGGTTTTGTTTTCAATGACGAAGATCTTAGAGAAGCTGCTGAAAGGGTTTTATATGAAAGAACCCATCTTAAAGGTTTATTTTTGAAACAGTTTCACACGTTTGGAAGAATAGACCGTACAGAAAATAATGTTCATCAGATTCTTCTTCAAAATAAAGGAATAACCGTACCTGAAGACCACTGGATTTTCCAGCGCTTTGTGACAGTAGGCTATTGCAGCCTTATTGATTTTTCATTAACAGATACTTTTCCTGATGCTTTCAACGAAAGCTGTGAATGGTTTGAAGTGAATAACCTGCCCAAAATGGCTTTCGATCATGACAGAATTATAGAAACCGGTCTGGAATATCTGAGAATGAACATCAATACGGAAGTGGCAGCAAGTAACCTGCTTCCGGAAAAATTTACAATGAAAGACCTTCAGGCTCTCTATGAAACTATTTTAGGACAGAAATTCAGAAGAAATAACTTTCAGCGAAAAATTTTAAGTTTAAATATCCTTGACAGAATGGAAAAGCTCTATGACGGTTCAGCCAATAAAGCGCCTTATCTGTACAAATTTAAAACTGAAGTTCATAATTCTACCAATCAGTATCCCATCTCAAATGATGAGGAGTCATAAAAATATAAATTTAACCCAAATCATCAATAAAGTAGCATTATATATCTGGAAACCAACAACAAAATAAGTTTCTAAAAAAACTTTTCAGACACCACGAAAAATGTTACTTTTAACCAAATCAAAAAATCATGTCATATTATCCTCTTACAAGCATCCCTGATTATTACGGAATTGATGCTTTACTTACTGAAGAACACAAACTAATCCGCCAATCTGTAAGAGACTGGGTTGAAAGTTTTGTAATGCCGCAGATAGATCAGGCCGCACAAAATCATACAGATATTCCTAATCTGATGAGAGAATTGGGGAAAATCGGGGCATTAGGACCTTATATCCCTGTTGAGTATGGCGGTTCAGGATTAGATCAGATTTCTTATGGTCTGATTATGCAGGAGTTGGAAAGAGGAGATTCTGCAGTACGTTCTGCTGCTTCAGTACAGAGCTCTTTGGTGATGTTTCCTATCAACGAATTCGGTTCTGAGGAACAGAAAATGAAATATCTTCCTAAGCTTGCTGCCGGAGAAATGATCGGATCTTTTGGATTGACAGAGCCTAACCATGGTTCAGACCCAAGTTCTATGGAAACTTATTTTAAAGATATGGGAGATCATTATCTTTTAAATGGTGCTAAAATGTGGATCACCAACTCTCCACTTTGCGATATCGCTGTAGTATGGGCGAAAAATGAGGAAGGAAAAGTACAGGGATTAATCGTTGAAAGAGGAATGGAAGGTTTCACCACTCCTGAAACACACAATAAATGGAGTTTAAGAGCTTCCAAAACAGGAGAACTGGTATTTAATGATGTAAAAGTTCCGAAAGAGAACCTTCTTCCTGGAGTAACCGGACTAAAGGGACCTCTTTCTTGTCTGAACTCTGCAAGATACGGAATCTCATGGGGGGTAATTGGTGCTGCTATTGATTGCCACTGTACTGCTGTTCAGTATTCTAAGGAAAGAAAACAGTTTGGAAAACCAATCGCTTCTTACCAGCTTCAGCAAAAAAAATTAGCTGAATTCTTAACAGAGATTACAAAAGCTCAGCTATTATGTCTTCAGTTAGGAAATCTTAAAAATGCCCACAAAGCAACTCCGGCTCAAATCTCTATGGCTAAACGTAACAACGTAAACATGGCTATTGAAATTGCAAGAGAATCAAGACAGATCCTTGGTGGTATGGGAATCATGGGTGAGTTCCCAATGATGAGACATGCCGCGAACCTGGAATCTGTAATTACTTATGAAGGAACTCATGACGTTCATTTGTTAATCACTGGTTTAGATATTACAGGAATTAACGCTTTCTAAAAAAAGACAAACTTATAAATAAAGAGTCTGGCCAATGGTCAGACTCTTTTATTTTACTCACTTTTCAGAGAATTGATATTCAATGAATAATTATTGATGCTATAATATTTTTGTCAATTTATTAAAGTTATTACCTTAATGAACACAAAAAATCATCAATATGAAAAAAATTACGACTTTTTTATTGGGTCTTGCGGCCCCATTCTATTTTGCACAACAAGCCGGCGATGTTGTAAGCGCCGAACAGAAACTGGATCTTACCCCACAGGGAGTTATCAATTTTATAGCCAATAATCTTGGCGATCAGAATGCACCGGAATTTTCAAGTTATCTAAACAGCTTTAATATTGGTCTGAAAGGATACAAGATTACTTACTACACCAAAAATGAAAACAATGTACTTGTAAAAGCAACCGGATTGCTTATGTATCCTAATGTACCTTTCAAACTTTCAACGGTGGTATCAGATCACGGAACAACGGACAGCAGAGATAATGTTCCTTCCAATTTCAAAGGAGCTTTAACTGCAGGATTTGTTGTAGAACTATCTTATGTACTCAACGGTTATATTCTAATGGCACCTGACTATGTAGGTATGGGATCTGGTGACGGAGTCCATCCTTATGTGGATTACGCTACAGAAGCCGGTGCAACCATTGATTTCGTTACTGCTGCCAATAAAGTATTGGCACAATTGAACATTAAACGTTATGACGAATATTTCTTAGCCGGATATTCTCAGGGTGCACATGCTGCCATGTCTACCCTAAAAAGATTAAGCATTTCGAATCCCAATAATATAAAATTCAAATATGCGTATATGGGAGACGGACCGTATGATTTTTCCGGAGTAACTTTAAATAAAGGCGTCCTGGAAAAAGATATTTATCCGTTTACTTCATTCCTGGCAAATGTTCTTCACACCTGCAATAACACAGGATATAAAACCTATACTAACAACATTTCAGAAGTTATTTCTGCGGAATATCTCGACAAATACAATTATCATGTTGTTCAGGATAATGGCGGACTTTTGTGGGGTCCTGTCATATGGAGAAAGCTCTTTACACCCAGCTTCGTGAATGATGTCACCAATAATCCCAATAACAAGCTCAGACTATGTATGAAGCCTAAGGATGTGTACGACTGGTATAATAAAACACCGATGACATTGGGGCATTCTACTATAGATTTAGCTATTCCGCCGGAAAATACTTCCAAAACAATTGATGTTCAGCGCGGATATTATCCATGGTGGGATCTGAATAAATACAAACTGGATTCTTTCTACTGGGGACCACTAGGACATGTGGGAGGAATTCTGCCATTTACTTTAGCTTCCAATGCGAAATTCAATACGTTGAGAAGCGGTGGACTTCTTAATGAATGGGCTATTGCAGGATCAATTTTCGGTAAGCAATCGGCAGAGAAAACTTCTGACAAGCCTACCCTTCTATCTTCACAGATAAAACCGGATCTAGGAAATATGCAGCTGGTTGAAATTACAGATTTTAATAAAGAAAAAGCACAGAGCAGAGCTGCCAATGACCATAATTTATCAACTTTAAAAGACGGAGTTTATTTATTAAAAGTATCAGAAAACAATGAAAACAAAATAATCCCGTACATCAAAAATACCCCTAAAGAAGTTGCTGAAAACGAAATCGTACAATCTACGAATGCATCAGTTCTCCAATTAAAAGTGGATCAGGAAGAACTTACTGCAGTGAATATTTTTGACGAAAATAAAACGCTGATCAAAAGTATTTCCCAAAAACAATATCATGAAGCCGGGGGAATCAATATTCAGGATCTGGAAAATAAAAACTATACGTTTGAAGTAGTTACGCCTTATTATAATCTTCAGTTCAGTAAAGCGGTTGGCGGTACTCCTTCACCAGAAAACAACACTGATATCTATGCTCAAAAACAACAAATTGTAGCCAGAGCCAGCAATGACATTAAAAATATTAGCATCTACAGTATTTCCGGTGCTCTGATTGTTCAGCAGGAAGTAAACCAGCCATTGTTTGAATCCAGAAGCCTGGAATCAGGAGTATATCTGGTACAAATCACACTTTCTAACGGAAAAGTCATCAATAAAAAAATAAAACTCTAGCAACAATCCTCTTCAATAATCTCATTTCAAGTTAATTTTTGGCACTTCAGCGATGAAGTGCTTTTTTTGTCTCACATTTAAAATAACTCCACAAAAAAGAATTGGAAATAAATTTCGATTTAAAACTATTAAAATTATGTAATCCATTATTATTTATCATTTTACGCTATTCCATTTTATCTTTTAGAAAAAAATATATTAAAATCACAAAAATGATTCTTGTCATTTATTTTAAATTATTCTAAATAAGATTAGCAAACTAGTATTGAGGCTCCTACTTTTGCCGAAAGAATAATGCCAGATGATACATAATGACCCCCGATTCCCTTTGAGACTCCGATTTCTCAGTTTTTTTATTTTTATCCTTACGATTACAGCAGTCAAGTCACAGAATCTACAGTTTACAATCACTTTTGAAGTAAAAAACAATGATCAATCCTTAATAAAAGGTTCTGAAATCAAGATTTCCAATGAAGAAAATTCCTATTCAGTATCTACCGATGATAAAGGAAGTGCTATCATTCCACTTACTTCTGGAAAATATAAAATAGAAATCTGGAAAAACGGAATTCCAGGGTATTCCAATAAAATATTTGTGACAAAAACAGAAACTTTCACTCTGCCATTTCAGGAAAAGCTCAATACGATTGAAGAAGTAGTGATTACTGCCAAAGAAGGAAAAGGACTTACCTCTTCTTCCATCATTAATCAGCGGGCTATGCAACATTTGCAACCGTCAAGTTTTTCCGATCTTCTGGAACTTCTTCCAGGTGGAAGATCAAATGATCCGGTTCTTAATCAGGTTAACAAAATCAGTCTTCGTGAAACCGGAAGACCCGGCACAGATTACAATACGTCCTCGATGGGAACTATTTTTTTGGTGGATGGTGCTCCGCTGAACTCCAATGCCAACCTGCAGTATTCCTATGATTTTTTAGATAAAACAAATAACGGGCTGAAACGCAGACTCAATATAACCAGCGGTGTAGATATGCGAACCATTTCTACAGATCAGATTGAAAGTGTGGAAGTTCTCCGCGGAATCCCTTCCGTCATCTATGGAAACCTGACTTCAGGAATTGTAAAAATCACGAACAAATCCGGATATACAAAATGGAAAGCCAGATTTAAAGCAGACGGCTACAGTAAGCTTTTTGCAGTGAGCAAAGGTTTTGAAAACAAAGAAAAAGATCTCAAAATCAATACAGGTCTGGATTATCTGAATGCAAAGACCGACCCAAGAGACCGTTTGGAAAGTTATAAAAGAATTACGGCTCACCTCAGTATCATTAAAGAAAAGAATTATGATCACGGAACGGCAAAATGGCAAAGTAATCTAGGTTATACAGGATCTCTGGATGGTTCAAAATCAGATCCTGATATAGACTTGTCTGAGCTTAATTCTTATGAAGTGAATAATCATTTGTTGAGTCTTTCTAACCTGTTCAATTATACTAAAAATGAATCTTCATTCTACCGTTCTACCGAAATTCAGGCAACAGTCAACCAGAGATTTGACAAAATCAAGCAGACTAAATTTATTCAACTTGAAAATGCAACGGCTTTTCCTCTCTCAACAACTGCAGGAGAATATGATGGGTATTATCCTGAACCTCGTTACATTTCTAATTATACAGTAGACGGAAAACCACTTGATCTGTTTGTCAAAATGATTAATAATTTTCAGATTAATTATAAATCGGTAACACATGAGTTCAATGCCGGATTTGACTGGCAAATGAGTAAAAATTGGGGTAAAGGACAATTATTTGACATCTACAGACCTGTTGACCCCAAGGCGACATTCAGACCGCGTGCATACCGCGATATTCCTGCTTATATGACTTCTGCATTGTTTTTGGAGTCTGTCAACTCATTACAAGCAGGTAAACATAAACTTATACTGGCATTAGGACTCAGAGGGAATACAATGATGAATTTGCCTTCCCAATTCAAAATGAACGGAAAATTGTATGCAGATCCAAGAGCCAATTTCCAGTGGGAACTTCCCTCTTTTGATTTGATGAATAAAAAGGCAACCTTAGCTTTAACATTAGGATATGGAAAACAAAGTCTGTTCCCTGATCTCAATCTTCTGTATCCAGAACTTATTTACAAAGATATCCAGCAGCTGAATTATTTTCATAATAATCCAAATTACAGAAGAATCAATTATAAAACACTGATTTACAACCCACAGAATCCGGAGATAGAACCCGCTGTGAATGAAAAATTTGAAGCAAGAGTTGATTTCAGTCTGGGAGCACATCAGCTTTCGGTAACTGTTTTTAAAGAAAATATGCGCAATGCATTCCGTTCTATGAATGAATATGCTTTGTATAAGTATAAAAAATATGATACTTCAGTACTGAATCATGATGCCATCACTTCCCCACCGGATGTGAACACACTTCCCTATCAGACAATGAATGAAAACTTTCTTTACACTACTCAGCGAAATGGAAGCAAAGTGGATAAAGAAGGGATTGAATTTCAATATTCCTCCAATAGAATTCCTGTAATTAATACAAGGTTTACTTTAAATGGAGCGTGGTTTCGCACAAAATATGGTAATAGTATTCCGGTCTACAGAGGAAGAGATTTATTGATCAACGGAAGGCCTTATCCTTATCTTGGATTATATGAAGGAATGGAACCCAATTCGGTGAATGAAGTTTTGAATACCAATCTGATGTTGGATACCTATATTCTACGCCTGGATCTTGTTTTTTCTTCATCATTCCAGTTTTCATGGTATTCTATGAGAAAAGTTCTTCCTATGAGCGGGATTCCTAGCCATTATGTAGATCAAAATGGTACTGTTCTCATTTACAACCCGGATGCTGTAAAAGGAACTATCCTGGAAAGCCTGATGATTTCTCAGAATGAGAATTTATACAATACCACCAGAAGACCTATGGAAATGAATCTCAATCTGAAAGTAACCAAAAGCTTCAGAAATAAAGCGGTGGTTGTTTCCATGTTTGTCAACAGATTATTCAGCTATTATACCCCTTATAACATCAACGGATTTACCATCAACAGAAAAGGAGCATATGATCCTTATTTCGGAATGGAAATCAATTTCAATTTATAAACAATTTCAATTCAATAAATTATGTTAAAACATGTATTAAGAACACTGTTCGTTTTGTGTGCAGCTTTTGCCATTACAGCCTGTTCTTCAGATTCAAACGATGCTCCGGAAGCAAAAACCTCATTAAAGCTTGAACTTAAAGTAGTTCCTGACAATATTCAGGTTAAAGAATATAAAAATCTTACCATCAATTTCAAAGAATTAAATTCAGGATTTACCATTACTCAGGAGCTTAAAAACACTAACGTTTTGCAGGTTGTGCTTCCTTCAGGAACGTATAACATGACAGCGGAAGGAAGTATTATGTATGGTGATAATTCCGGTTCAATAGAAGCTAAAGCTGCCGGTGTACAGAACGGAATCGTCATCAATGGAAGTGAGACCAGCAAAACTTTAGAACTTTCTTTGAAATCAGGTGCCAGCAGTGATCTGATCCTGGAAGAAATCTTCTTTACCGGAACCAAAACACCACAGGGAGTCATGTATTTCGGTGATCAGTATTTTAAAATTACGAATAATACAGATAAGACTTTGTATGCAGATGGGATGCTGCTGATACAATCCAGTTTTATGACGAATGAAAAGCAGGATTACAACCCCAATATCATGGGAACTACTCTCTCTGCCGGTGCTATTATCAGAATTCCAGGAAACGGAACAATGTACCCTGTAAAAGCCGGAGAATCAATTATTATTGCGGAAGATGCTATTAATCATAAAAATTTCAATCCTTCATCTATCAATCTTTCTAATGCCAACTTCCAGATTTTCAAAGAAGATTCTGATGATATCGACAATCCTGCCGTTCCGAAAATGGTGAATGTTTTTGAAAAAATGGTGATTCACACGCAGGGCTATTATGCTTATGCGCTGGCACGTTTACCTCAGGGAATGACGAATGCAGCTTTGGTTGCTCAAAATTCTTATACTTACACCTACAACCTTACGATTAATGGTGATGTATATCCTATGGACGGAACAGCTGTCAAAATCCCCAATGAATGGATCACAGATGCTGTGAATTTAAGCGTACATGATTCCTTCCAATGGCTGGTAACTTCTCCTTCTTTGGATATGGGATGGACTTCCGTAGCTGCATTTGACGGAGATAAAAACCGTTTTGGAAAAGCAGTCCGCAGAAAAGTAACCGGAAAAACAATGGATGGCAAAAATATCCTTAAAGATACCAATAACTCTACAACAGACTTTGAACATGGTGTAAAGCCATCTTTATTCAATTAAAATGAAATATTTTCTTTCCATATCCATCCTGTTACTATCTTTTTCTGGTGCAAAACTGCACGCTCAGGCCAATGATACCATCATAGAAAAAGTACGTGAAGAATACAGCTTTGAAAGGCTTATTAAAAACAATATTATGCTCAATCCTGCCAGTTATGCCGGAGGAAGGAAATACAGCATCACAACCTTTAATGTGTTTACGGAAAAAAGCAACACTCCCAATCAACTACAACAGAAAGGAAAAGGGAAAAACCTATGGGGTGTAGAAGTTTACAGCTTACAAAAGCTCGATGAACAAACATCAGTCTGGGGGAATGCCTCATACACACAGGGGAAAAATAAGCAGGTGGTATGGAATGAAAATTCAGATTATGATCTGATTTACCCTTATGTAGCAGCAGACAGTGTAGGTGGTAATATGAAATTTGAAAACTATAGTTTTTCAGGAGGATATTCCAGAAAAATCAATACCTATACTTTAGGAATTACTGGAAGTTATCAGGCAACATTGAGTTATAGAAATGTAGATCCTCGACCGAAAAATACTGCGGCTCATTTTTCTCTGGCAATGGGAGCCAACAAACTGATGTTCCAAAAGTTCAAAATCGGAGCTTATGTGAATGCTGAAAAGTATACTCAAAAACATTATCTGAGCTTTGTCAGCAATCAGGGATATCCTCTGATTTATAATATGAACGGACTGGGAAATTATAACGAACTTCTTTCCGGAAAACTCCGCCAGGCGTATTATGAAGGCTGGTCTTACGGAGGAGGTTTACAGGTCTTTGAAGCCAACAGCAGAAACTGGTATCTGAATATGAGCCTTAAAAAGTTTAATCTTGATAAATTATTAACAGAATACGCAGATCTCAACGCTTCAAAAATTGATGAACAGCAGTTCAGCTTTTCCGCCGGAAAATTCTTTGATTCCGGAAAAACAGTCTGGGGAATTTTTGCTGAAGGAAACAGCACAGAGAGAAAAGGAACAGAAAACCTTTTCCTGAATGAAAATTCAAGAAATTATATACAGATAGGAAGTGTGGAGAAATACAACCAAAAAATCAATAGCATTATTTTGAAAGGACTCATACAGATGGGAGATGAAAAGGCAAAATCCTCTCTGCTTCCCTTCTTTGGATGGGTTCAGGAAAAAGAGAAATACAGCAGCCCTCTATCAAGAATAGAATTAAGTAAGCTTATGTATGGTGCGGATTATCAATGGATGAAAATTTTTGATCATCAACAGATATTGTCTGTAACAGCGGGACTTTCAGGAACCAATGTCTATCAAAAGGATGCTATTTTCAACAATTCCGGAAAGCAGTCTATCAACGCTATGCTTCAGGAAAACTATATATTTCAGTCTTCGGATTTCTGGCAGGCAAAGCTTGATATCCATTTTCATTTCAACTTCCCAATTGTTAAAAATGCTTTTGTAGGAGGAAAAATGATGTACAGTAATTTTAAAAATGGCAGCAATACTTTATGGGCAGTCAGTATAGGAAGTATTTTTTAAACACATTATGATAAAATTTTCAGATATTAAATTAATTGCAGTCCTTGGGGGAATATCCTTTTTCTTTATGCAGCATACTCTTCAACAATACAGAGTAGATTATGGAGAAACTGTGGAACACTATAAAAAGCCTGTACAATACTGGCCAAAACCTACAGTAGATGCTGAGGTCAACTGGAAAGAATTTGAGGCTATTGAATGGGATTCCAACTATTATGACACCCAGGAACTCCCTGAAGTAATGCTTGGAAAAAAGCTGTTTTTTGATCCCAAACTGTCACAATCCAGTCAGGTATCCTGCAGCAGCTGTCACAATCCTGAATTGGGTTGGGGAGATGGCCAGGAGGTGGCATTGGGAACAGATCATTTACAGGGAAAAAGAAATACCCAGTCTCTGTTCAATATTGGAGACCGCCAGTCCTATTTCTGGGACGGAAGAGCCAAAACACTGGAAGAACAGCTTGTAGGACCTATTTCCGCTCATAACGAAATGAACATGAAACCGGAAAAACTGGCTGGAAAGCTATCTAAACTGAAAGAATACAGACAGCTTTTTAAAGAAGTTTATCAAACTGATAAGATCACATTTGATAAAATCGCAAAAGCGCTGGCCACTTTTCAAAGAACAATCAGAAGTCAGCCCAGCAAGCTCGATAAATTCATCAAAGGTGATTATAAAGCCATGAGTGACAAGGAAATTTATGGGATGCATCTATTCCGTACCAAGGCCAGGTGCATGAACTGTCACTATGGGAAATATCTAACCGATGAATCTTTTCACAATATAGGACTTACCTATTACAAACGGGAATATGAGGATCTTGGGCTCTATCATATCACTAAAAATCCGGATGACACAGGGAAATTTAAAACCCCTTCGCTGAGAGATCTTGACTATACTGCTCCATGGATGCACAACGGGCTCATGGATGACATGCATGGTATTGTCAGCTTATACAACAGCGGTATGCAGATGATTAACCCTACTCCAGAAGAAAAGAAAGCTGACCCCAATTTCCCGGTCACCGATCATCTGATAAAGCCTTTGCATCTGAATGAACAGGAAGTGGATGCCATTGTAGCATTTTTAAAAAGCATGTCCGGAAGTTATTACAAAATGCCAAGACCGGAAATCCCAAGAAAATAAATTGAAAACAAATTAAATAATTGATCTTATAAACAGTAAATCCTTTTATCTAAAGTACCTTAGATAAAAGGATTTTTAATATCTTCTAAACTGATACGTGATTCTTTAAAACTTAAAGCCTACACTGAAATAGATCCTTGAAAAATCAAGCACGTCATTTCTGGAAATATTAAGACTGATAGGACCTATAACAGATTCATATCCTAAATTTACTCCATAACCAAATATATCAACGCTTTGATTAAAAGGAGAAAGTTCATCACTCACTTTACCATAACTAACTGAAGGGGTAAGATAGAGCTTTTTCATAATTCTGTACTGAAATGATATTGCCGCCTTAGCAACTGAAGTCACAGGGATCTCTTTCTGACGAAGACCATTGAATTCGGGGTTTAGCATATCACCGTTGTATTCACTCCCTCCGAGATTATATTTCTGATTAAGGAAAAGATACGGAATATCATACTCTCTCTCTTTGCCAAAACTTGCTCCTAAAAAAACGTTTGCTCTTACTGTCAGCCTATTTGTAATCGGATGATAGAAATTTTCATTTAAAGTAAAAGATATCAGGTTTCTAGGTCGGAAATACCCCTCCGTTTCAGGGTTTAGTAGAACATTTAAAATGGGTTGCACTGTTTCCAGGTCATAAAGCTTATACCTGTCACCATAATAGAGTCTTGTGCTCATCTGAAGATGGTTCCCTTTTGTTGTAAAGTATCTTTTATTAAGATTGTTCTGTTCAAACTTCAGAAATGTATTGAAATTGCTGTGGTCATATAATTTATTACTGTAATTATCCACTTTTGCCTGATCTACTTTATCCAGTAAACTGTACATTCTTTCTGTACTGAACTCCGTTCCCAATGACAGATAGGCATTGGGGGTAATATTATAATTAAGAGCAATCTTTCCGGTGATATTACGGTACATATGGTTAGGAAAGCGGTCACTGCCATCTTCATTGATAGAATACAGCCTGAAGTTCAAATCGTTACTTTTAAGATTAATCATTTTAGCCTCCAGATCCAGCCACAAACGATCTCCTTTATCCAGGAACTGCTGATAGGCTAATTTAGCCTTAAAACGTTCGGAAATATCTACCGTTGCCAAAAATCTTGATCTGTTCAGTATAATATTCCTGTAGGTGTAATTAACAATAATTCCAACCGACTGCTCCGTATCATAGTGCAGAGCTAGTTTAAAAGCTCCTTTCTTTGCTCTTTTAACAAAAATATTCATTACAAGGCCGTCGTTCGCATTCGTGTAAGTATAATATACCTTTAGATACTGCCGCATTCCGAATACCCGGTCAATTGCTTCATTAACGGTTTGCGCATCATAATATTTACCTTCTGTAAGTCCCATCTGCCTTTTCATCACTTCAATCTCTGCAGCATCTGTCATAGGAGTTCCATCTTCTTCATTAAAAGTGAATTTTACAGTAGGCAGCTGGACTTCTTCAATCATCGTGTGTTCATACTTGATTCCTAATTTTCTTTGAGCTTCTGCCAAAGCCACAAACTCAGGAAGATGCTTCTTTGCCTCAATCTCTCCTATTTTAATAATCTTTCTGAACTTGTCGAAATCTTTTGTTGTAATCTCTCCTAATGGATTTACGAAATCTACGAGGATGTTGGACAATTCTTTTTGATGCTTAAAATCCTCCACAGAACGGATGGCATGAGTCTGATAAATCATTTTCATCGGATTCTCAATTTCTTTTTTGGTAAAAAGTCTGAAACCGGTATACCCTCCGATTACAAAATCAGCTCCCATCTCCCGGACCTCATTAGCCGGATAATTACGATCCAATCCGCCATCTACCAAAAGCTTTCCGTCAATATAAACAGGAGCAAACGCTGCAGGAATAGCCAATGTGGAACGAATAGCCAATGGTAAGGATCCCTCTTTCTGCATTACCAGACCTCCGTTTTCAATATCGGATGAAGTAAGCTCAACAGGAATTCTTAGTTTACTGAAATCGTTGATATGTTTAGCGTTGAAAGTAAGTGTATTAAGAACCTCCCCCATGTATTGACCCTCAATATAAGAACTTGGAAGTGTAGGAATTCCTTTCACTACCGGAAACTCAAGGATATATTTATCGTATTCATCTTTCTCGCTGATATTGATTTTATTATAAGGAATTTTGTTACTTAGAATTCTACCCCAGTCCATCTTATATACTGTATGTTTCAGCTGGTCAGCATTATATCCCATTGCGTATAAACCACCGAGAATACCTCCCATACTGGTTCCGGTAATATAATCTACTTTGATTCCTAATGAGTCGATCATTTTCAGAATACCAATGTGTGCAAACCCTTTTGCACCGCCACCGCTTAGAGCAAGACCAAATTTAGTATCTTTAGTAATATTCTGAAGGCCAGAATTAAGAGTGTCGTTTTTTTGTTGAGATTTGATAATAAGAGAAATGGCTATAGCTAAAAATATCAATATTTTTTTCATGTATATGCTTCTTCTAGTGTTTAATTTAAATCTTTAAAGTTTCCAAGAGTTAAAGATACACAAAAAACACACCCACATCATCTACATTATCAACAAAGTAAATAATTCTAATTCAGCCTATTCATCGAGAATAAACAAAGATTTAAACGCAATTAAAACTAAAAATTTTCAATATGTTTTTATAGTTTCCACGAAATTTATATCTGGATTCAGAATTTCGAGGATGAGGCTTTTAACAGATTTCATGGCATCATCAATATTTCCTTTATCAAACTGTAGAGAAACCATTCCTTTTCTAGCATCTGCAAAACTCCAGATTCCTGTTTCAATCGGGAAGCCCCAGAATTCTGGAAGGTGTTGTACCACATAATGATAAATACAAAGCTGAAGTGCCTGTTTTCTGTCACTATTATGGAAATATTGATCTATATTATCCTGATCAATTTTTACAGTAAGATTTTTGATTTTGGCTGTTTTATAATCAATGATTCTTAGTGTTCCGTTCAGTTTATCAATTCTGTCTATATATCCTAAGAATGAAATTTTATCATTTCCATTAAGAGGAAAATCTATGTTTTCAAACTTTCTTTCGATATCTACAATCTCCAGTTTGTTGCCTTGCTTTATGAGTTCAAGATCATGATTCAGGACATTTTCAATTACTTTTTTGGCAATTGCTTTATGGATATAGTTCATCCCTTTTTCATAAAATTCCGGCTGATGTTTCAGCTTTTCAATAGCAATATTTATATAGTTATCTATCGCTTTAACTGAATTCTTTAAATCACTTTCTTTTAACACCTTGCCCTTCAATACCTCATACACTTCTTGAAGCGAATAATGCACCAGATTTCCGTAATTTTTTATCGATAGCTCTTCCTCAATTTCATCCGTTTCGGAGGTATTCAAAATCTTGGAAAGGTAAAAATCAATCGGATTATATAGGTAACTTGTAAGGTGGGAAGCTGATACTTTTCCCTTCCATTTCTGTAGACGTTCCTGCACAATCTGTGTCTTTGTAATTTCGATTGGTTTGGTCGTAATAGGTTCAGAAGAATTTTCAATAATCAGATGTTCTATCTCATGAGAACTCTCCATTTCAATCTGTGTTATAAACCTGCTTTTTTCTCCGGTATTCACTCCCGAACTTAATGCATTGTACAGTAAATGGACGTTCTTTGCATCCTGAATCAGCCTGTAAAAGTGATATGCATAAATGCTGTCATTTTCCAGGAAAGTATGGAGATCAAAGAATCTTCGGATATCGAAAGGAATATAGGTATTCTGCGAGTTCCCAAGGGGAAGTTTTCCTTCGTTTACGGAAAGCAGAATAACATTTTCAAAATTCAGGAGACGTGTTTCCAGTAGTCCCATGATCTGTAGCCCCCTCAAAGGCTCTCCCTGAAAATCGATACTCTCAGAGTTGATATGCTGGTTGATCAGAATTTCCAGCGTCTCCATTTTGATCTCAATATTGTAGGGAGTCAGCTGGTTTTTGATGATTCTGAATGCATTTTCAAAGTGAGAGACATTCTCATACTGAATATCATCTATTTCGAGCCATTTTACCTGCTGGCAGAACTCAATAAGCATATCCAGATACCTATTTGTTCCCGGCGCTTTCTTAAGAAGTCCAAAGTAAGACAAACCACTCAGCAGTTCTTGTAAAAGCTTATTAGAGATATAAACGATATTCCGCTCTTCTACTTTGGCTTTAAAATCATTGATAATCTTTTCGTCTTCTACAGATTTCGGCAGCTCTTCCAGAATTGGAAAAACATCTCTGTAATAGTAAGAAGACTTATTTTTTTCCAGTTGTTTCTGCAGATAGAAAAGACGTTTGACGGCATTGGAGAAGGATAAGTTCTTCAATGGAAATCCCATTGTAATATTCAAATTATCAACTCCATGCATTACGTCAAGACTTGCAGGAAGAAGATTTTCGTCCAGCAATACCACTGCAGTATTGGAATAGGTTTTATTATTGATCTCTTTAAAGATCTCAGGCAGCACTTTGGTCTGGGTTACATTCCCGGACACTTCGTATACCTTAATTTTTTTAGGCTGGTTAAAATCATCTTCTATCCATTGGAAAGCTCTGTTTTCATCAAATTCTTTCCATGTTTTATGATTTCTAAGGAATTTTCCTGCTTCCTGTCTTTCATCATCGAAATAATAATGGTCTGCCTGAAAAAAGCACTGTGCTTTATTCCACTGCAAAAGACTTCTTACCAGCTTTTCTTCTACCGGGGTAAAGGCATTGAACCCGCAAAAAATAAACTCTTCTTTGGTATTTTTAGCAAAATCAACAATTCTGGCTTTAGCTGCTTCATGGATCATCCCTGAAGTTGCCCAGTTTTTTTCCTGCAGTCTTTCCTTTAAAACAGGGAGAAAAACGTTCATATTCTGCCAGAAATTAAGAAACTTCTTTCTTGGGACATCATCATCCTCACCCAAGTCCTGGGCCCATTCTTTGATCCTTTCTTCGTCAAACATATATTGAAGAACAGCCTGATCACTGTCGGAGAATTTGAGAATATCATCCCAATCTTTCTGGAGCGTAGGAAACCACTTCAGAAAGTCTGAAAAATCATCTCTTGGAATAAGATTCAGACTTCTGTATACATCAAATGAGAAAAGCCACAGCGGAATTCCCTGAATGGACTGCTGATCAGCAATTGTATTGATAAGCTCTTCTACGGTAAAAAAATTGGGCAGAAACCCGGAATAATTATTTTCCTCTAAGATCTGCCTGATAAACACAATGGGACGTTTTCCGGGCAGAATGATATTAAACGCAGAAAGATCCGTGTTTTGGGCTAGCAGTTCGTGGATGATCTTATTGAGGAATTTCAATTGGCTTGGTAGCTTTTTAAGTTGTCTAGTTGTTCAGAAATGGTATTATTATATTCAGCCTGTTTTTCTTTATCTATTCCATGGCGGGTATCTCTGTCATAAGCCATCTGGAAGTTTTTATAATCTACGGATATTCCATCATAAATAGTTTGGAAATATTTATTATAATCTCCTGATGTTCTGATTTTTTCAGCGACTACCTTTCTGAATTTTCTTACAAATAATTCTGCAATATCAAAATGCTTCTGCTCATGCAGCAGGATATAATCATCCATTCTTTTGACATCTTTCCAGGATTTTTCTTCGTGAAACAGGGTCTTAATCGTAATCGTAACAGGAGCCTTTGGATCTGAAGATTTCTTAGAGTAAAATTCCCAGCCACAATGGGTGTATGCTGCTACATCAGGATTCTTTTTCTTATTAACAGGGCTTTTAAAGTTATCCCACGTCAGTTTTTTTCCTTCTTCCCAGAAAATTTTCTGTCCGGCCACAGCCTGAGCTGCCAATACACACAATACAAAAGTCAATCTCATTATTCCACTACAATTGTTTTGGTAATCCAATTATTCCCTCCATTCCAGAATTTAAAAGTATAGGTTCCTTTTTTCTGCGGACTAAAGTTGATTTGATTTGCTCCTACATAATTCCCCTGTGTACAAGGTCCGTTTGTAATATATTTGTAGGAAGTTACGGTTCTTTCCAGGTTATTGTTGTAAATATAATCATATCCGTAAAAGCCTTCGCAGTGAGACGGATAGGTGGAATAAGTCTTTATGCTCTGTATCGCAAAAACATCCATGGTATCATTGACGATTTTCACACTATCTATTTTGATTTTATCAATAGACTCGATCGTATGGTAATCGTCATCATTACACGAAACCAGAAGCACGCTTAGCACGAATACTGAAAATCCAATATTTAAAAGCTTTTTCATAACCTTTACTTTTCTGATTATTAACAAATATTAGCAAAAATTATTCCTTATTTATATAAAATTAGGAATTAAAATTACCTTTTGATACATAAACTACTTTTTTAGTATCAAAAAATTCTTCATCAAAATAGTGTCTAAGATTGAAAATTTCACATTTAAGTCCAGCTAGTTCTTCTGCAAGATCACCACCTTTTAAATATAAAATCCCGTTATGCTTAGCGTTAAACTGTTCTTTTTCAAATTTCCCTTTCAGCCATCTTAAAAATTCCGGCATTTGGGTTACTGCTCTGCTGACTACAAAGTGGAATTTTTCTTTCAGCTTTTCTGCCCTTCCGTGGATAGCTGTTACATTGGTTAAGCCCACTCCATCAGCTACAGCCTGTACCACACTGATTTTCTTTCCGATAGAATCAATCAGGGTAAACTCTGTTTCAGGAAAAAGGATCGCCAAAGGAATTCCAGGAAAACCGCCTCCTGTTCCGATATCCAAAACTTTGGTTCCCGGTGCAAATTCCATCACTTTTGCAATTCCCAAAGAGTGCAGAATGTGCTTTTCATACAGCGATTCCATATCTTTTCTGGAAATTACGTTGATCTTTTCATTCCATTCATTGTACAGATTTTCCAGTTTAGAGAACTGCTCTTTCTGTTTTTCAGTAAGATCCGGGAAATATTTTAATAGTAACGATGCAGACATGTGAATTATTATAAACCGCAAAAATAAGTTTTATTTCTCTTGTATTCAAATCTACTTTTCCTGATCCGGCTGTAAAATCAGCTTTTCAGTACAATCCGTTACTTCGCAATTCCCGGAATTACAGGCACACTCAGGTTTCCGGATTGGCTGATTGTCTGTATAGCAAAAATATAATTATCCTTCGAAAGCGGAACCTTCATGGAAAGCGCTGTTGTAAATATTTTTTTCTGCCATACCGGATTGTCTGTTTCCCTTGCCAGCACATAATATCCTGTTGGTGTTCCTGATTTTGGTTTTTCCCAATGCAAAGTCGTTGAATTGGTCAATTCTTTTACCTCCATTTCTACTTTTTCCGGCTTTGAAGTGGATTTTGCAAGATTGGCCAGAACAGCAATATTGGCAGCAACATTCTTTTTTAGATATTTAAAATCTATAAATTCGGGAAGATCACCATATTGCTTATTATTTTCTATTCTGATATCCTGATGTTGATGATCATAGTTTTCATAATACTCAGTGAGTCTCACGGAAGGAAATCCGTTATTCACAAAGCTGGTATGATCTCCTCCACGCAAGAATCTGTCATTCCTGTAGATAAGTTTTATCTCTAATCCTTTTACATATTGTTCTGTAATTTCTTTGATATAACGGGCCAGTTGTCTGGATTCACTGTCATTTTCAAGCCCTAGATTCCTGATCGTCATTGCTTTTTTATCGAGGTCTTTGTAAGGCATACCTTCACTGAATACACGAAGTATGCGGGTATTAATTTCTCCGGTTTCTCCTGCTTTGGGATTACCAATCATATCATTATTAAGAACGGCTTCCAGTTGTAGATTTTCTCTTTTAATCTTTTCTGCCAACTGTTTAGACCCCAATAACGATTGTTCTTCGCCGGAAAAAGCCACAAAAATGATGGATGCCGGAAATGAAGATCTACTCAATATTCTCGCAGATTCTATAACTGCACTTACTCCACTGCCATCATCATTGGCTCCGGGTGCTATAGAAGTCCTGTTCATCACATCGGTTACTCTTGAGTCAAGATGTCCTCCGATCAGGAAGATCCTTTTATCGTTTGGGTCAGTTCCTTTCAGAAAAGCGACTGCGTTTCCAAGATTTACGACTTTATCAATTCGTTTTCCATCGGGCTGAATATCTTCCTGTTGAAGATAGACTTCCATTCTACCTCCGGAATTTTTTGCGTAATCGTTGAATTTTTTAATCACCCAGTTTCTTGCTGCACCTATTCCCTGCTTGGGATCATCTGTTGTACTTAAAGTGTGTCTTGTTCCAAAGCTTACCATTTTACCAATATAAAACTTTAGCGAATCTTCGTTCACTTGCGAAACATACTTTTTCACTTCCTCATCTTTTGAATATCTCTGAGAAAAGGCAGTACAGGATATCAATAACAAAAAAACGGAATATTTCATAGGATAAGTCTTAGATTGTTTAAAGATACAAAACCCTTCGTTTCATCAATCATCTTTTATTCTTTCTGATTATGTGCTCCGATCGCTATTTGCTCAATTGCTCTCATTTATTTAATGAAACTGTATCGCTTTTTAATATCAATTTTTGTCCAAAACCTGATAAAAATCTTCAAAGCAAACCCATTTTTATTATCCTCACAAGGCGTTTTTATTATATATTTGTTAAAATTCAAAAAAATACAATGGATAGACTTTCAGATAGAGTAAAAAGATTAGGATACTCCCAGACATTCGTAATGTCAAACAAAGCCAGAGAAATGAAAGCCAATGGAATAGATGTGATCAGCTTAACTCTTGGCGAACCGGATTTTGATGTTCCGGACAATATTAAACAGGCCGCTTTCGATGCCATCAATGAAAATTACAGTCACTACTCCCCTGTTCCCGGATTTCTGGAACTGCGTGAAGCTATTGCATATAAATTAAAAAGAGATAATAAACTGGAATACAAACCTACTCAGATTTGTGTTTCAAATGGAGCTAAACAAGCGATCATCAATGTTTTGGCAGCTATCATTAATGACGGTGATGAAGTACTTCTTCCTGCGCCTTATTGGGTAAGCTATGATGAAATGGTAAAAATGATGGGCGGAACTTCCGTAATGCTTCCTACCTCTTACCTTACTGATTTTAAAGTAACTGCAGAACAAATTGAAGAAGCCATTACTGAAAAGACCAAAGCTATCCTTTTCAGTTCACCATGTAACCCTTCAGGAGGATATTATACTTATGACGAACTAAAATCTATCGCAAAAGTGATTGCCAAATACCCACAGGTGACAATCATTTCCGATGAAATTTATGAATATATCAATTACGAAACGAATACTACTTCTATCGCTCAGTTTCCTGAAGTATACGAGCAGACAGCTGTCATCAATGGAATGTCAAAAGCATTTGCTATGACAGGATGGAGAATCGGGTATTCTGCATGTCCGGAATGGCTCGCAAAAGCTTGTGAAAAAGTACAAGGACAGATGACCAGCGGGGCTAATACGGTAGCACAAAGAGCATCTATTGTAGCGTTGAAAACAGATCCTTCCGAATACAGATACATGATTGATGCTTTCAAAAAAAGAAGAGATCTTGTATTTGAGTTGATCAAAGAAATCCCAGGATTCAAAGTACTGCTTCCAAAGGCAGCATTCTATTTCTTCCCGGATATATCGCACTATATCGGTAAAACCCTTAATGGAACAGAAATTAATAACTCTGATGACTTTGCCATGTTTCTTCTTGAAAATGCTCATGTAGGATGTGTAGGTGGATTTTCTTTCGGAAGCCCGGAATGTATCAGATTTTCTTATGCCGCTTCTGAGGAAGATTTAAGAGAGGCGATGAAACGAATCAAAGATTTACTAGCTCCATTCAATCAATTAATCAACTAACCATCAACAATAAAACACAACAGCAATGAATCTGTTAAAAAAACTAACCATCGCTACAAGTATTGCCGCAGCAAGTTTTGCAGGACATGCTTTTGGCCAGGATTTCCAATGGAAAGAAGCTAATTCTAATGGCTACAAGTACAAGTACGTAACCAATGACCCTACTTCCGCAAGGTACTACACTTTGAAAAACGGATTAACGGTTATTTTGAGTCCAACAAATAAGGATCCGAGAATTCAAACGTATATTGCAACAAAAGCAGGAAGTAAAACCGACCCTGCAGACCACACCGGTCTTGCCCATTATCTTGAGCATATGCTTTTCAAAGGAACTAATCAGTTTGGATCTAAAGACTGGGCTAAAGAAAAACCTCTTTTAGACCAGATTGATGCTCTTTACGAAAAGTACAATCAGACCAAGGATGAAGCCAAGAGAAAAGAAATCTACAAAGAGATTGATAAAGTTTCTGGAGAAGCTGCAAAGTTTGCAATCGCGAATGAATACGACAAAATGATGGCTGGTATGGGAACAGATGGATCTAATGCTTTTACTTCATTTGAACAAACGGTATACACAGAAGATGTACCATCCAATGTTCTTGACAAATTCCTTGCTGTACAAGCTGAAAGATTTAGAGAACCTGTTCTTAGGTTATTTCACACGGAACTTGAAGCGGTATATGAAGAAAAAAACATATCTCTTGATGATGATGACAGTAAAGTTCAGGAGACTATGTTTGCCAATCTTTTCCCTAACAATAATTATGGAAAACAAACAATTCTCGGGACGATTGAGCATTTAAAAAATCCATCTCTGCATGCTATCAGAGAGTATTTCAACAACTATTATGTTCCTAACAACATGGGAATCATTATGTCAGGGGATTTTAATCCGGATGAAGTAATTGCAAAGATTGACAAGGCTTTTTCATACATGAAGCCTAAAGCAATTCCTGAATATAAAGTAGGACAGGAAAAAGCGATTACCGCTCCTATTGTAAAAGAAGTTGTAGGACCCAATCCTGAAAACGTAATGCTTGGGTTCAGATTTCCGGGAGCTTCTACCAAAGATGCAAGAATGCTGAATCTTGTCGGAAATATGCTGACCAACGGCCAAGCTGGATTAATTGATCTTGATTTGGTAAAAAAACAAAAATTACTTGGAGCTTATGCGGGATCTTATGCTTTAAAGGATTATTCCGTTTTACTTTTACAGGGAAAACCTACTGAGGGACAATCTCTGGATGAAGTAAAGAATCTTCTTCTTCAGGAAGTAGATAAGTTAAGAAAAGGAGAATTTTCTGATGATCTGATCCAGTCTATCGTCAACAACGAAAAGAAAGGTATTATTCAGAAAGATGAAAAATATTCATCAAGAGCAAGTATTCTGATGGATGAATTTACTTCAGACATTGACCACAAAGCATCGTTGGAATATGTTGACGAAATTTCAAAACTAACGAAAAAAGATATTATGGATTTCGTGTCCAAATATCTTCAGAATAACAATTACGTTGCAGTTTACAAAAGAAAAGGTGAAGATAAGAGCATTGTAAAAGTTGACAAACCAACCATCACTCCGGTTTCCGTAAACAGAGAAGACCAGTCTCCTTTCCTTAAGAAGATTGATGAAATGCCTGAAAACCCTATCGCTCCTGTATGGTTGAATTATGACAAAGACATTGCTAAAAACAAACTAGCTGATGTAGACGTACTTTCTGTGAAAAATACAGACAATGCATTATTCAGAATGTATTACCACTTTGATTCAGGAAAATGGAATAACAAAATTCTTCCATTGGCAGCAGAATATCTTCAATATCTAGGAACTAAAGACAAGTCGTCTGAGGTTATCAGTAAAGAGTTCTACAAACTGGCTTCAAGCTTCAATGTAGGAGCCGGAAATGAAGAAACGTATGTATCTCTGGAAGGATTGAATGAAAACTTCGATAAAACGATTGCTTTATTTGAAGATCTTATTAAAAACTGTCAGGCAGACCAGACCGCTCTTGATGCCTACAAAACAAGACTTAAAAAAGCCAGAGCAAATGCCAAGCAAAACAAAGGAACCATTATGGCAGGACTAAGAAGCTATGCTCAATATGGTGCACAGAATCCTTTTAACAACGTACTGAGCGATGCTGAACTTGATGCATTAAAAGCTGAAGATCTAATTAACGTTCTTCACGATTTGTTTAATTTCAAGCATAAAGTACTGTATTACGGACCAAAATCAGGAAACGAAGTAGTAGCATCTTTAAAACCTGTTCACAAGCTTCCTGCAACCCTAAAGGATCTTCCTAAGTCTAAAACATTTGCTCAGATCCCAACGGATAAGAACAAAGTACTATTTGCTCACTACGACATGGTACAGGCAGAAGTTTTCTGGGTAAGAAATTCAGACCAATACAATCCTTCTACAACTCCAACGGTAAGTTTGTTCAACAATTATTTCGGAGGAGGAATGGGATCTATTGTATTCCAGACCATCAGAGAATCAAAAGCACTAGCTTATTCTACCTACTCTTATTTTGCACTTCCAAGCAAGAAAACAGATAAGGATATGGTTATGGCATATGTTGGAACGCAGGCAGACAAATTCAATGAGTCTACAACGGCTATGAACGAGCTTCTAACTACACTTCCAAAATCTGAGCAGTTGTTCGAAACAGCAAAAAGCGGATTGAAAAAATCAATTGCTTCTGAAAGAATTACTCAGGACGGAATCATCTTCTCTTATCTGAAATCTCAAAGACTTGGAAACAATTTTGACATGAGAAAGAATGTCTATGAACAGGCACCAAAACTGTCTTTCACAGACATCAATTCTTTCCATGATAAGGAAATGAAGAACAAGAACTACACATACTGTCTCGTTGCATCTCAAGACAAAGTGAATGAGGCCGATATGAAAAAATTAGGCGAAGTAAAAAAACTTAATTTAACTGAAATATTCGGTTATTAAAATAAACAAAAAGCCCTGATATCACTAGTCATGGTCGGAAGATTTTTTCTTCCGACTTTTTGTTTTTAGATATTCAATATTATTATTTTAATTAATTGATTATCAACTATTTAATTTGTTTTGTTGTTTCATTTTTTGTATCTTTATTGCTGATAATCAATTGTTTATGTCAGTTTTTAAAGATCATAAAATATCACTTAAAGATGTTTTAGAATTTATTCCCGAAGCACTTTTAAGTCACCTTTCCGCAAGTACAAAAGTGGATTATTATAGTAAAGTTTTGCATGGAAGAAAAATATTCTACCTGCTTTTGTATTGCATATTTGATAATGAAAAATTAAGTCAAAGAACACTCGAAGATACTTTTAATAGCAGTGGATTCAAAGCCTTATTTGGTTTAGGGGAAGAGGAAAAGATTCGAAGGAGTTCAATTTCTGAGAGGCTTTCAAAAATTGATTCCAATTATTTCCTAGAAATCTACGAACAGATGTACGAAAGATTTTCGGAACTTTATTCCAAGACAGAAATCGAAAAATACAACTTAATCAGAGTTGACAGTACCATTGTAGCTGATACATGTAACAAGCTTAAAGAAGGAATTGATCAGAAAAGTGGAAAAAAATTAGTGAAATTCAGTTTTTCATTTGACGGAATTTTGCCATCAGCGGTAGATGTTTTTACGGGGCAAAAATACTCAACAGAAGATAATGCTCTTGCCCAGGCTGTTCTGAACCAGGTGAAAAAAGAAGATCATCATGATAATATTTATATCATAGACAGAGGGATCCAGTCTACAAGGACGATGAAAGATTTTGAAGAAAAGCTTCTGAAATTTATTATCCGTTCCAAAGAAAACAGGAAATATGAAGAGATTGAATCTTTTATTAAAACAGAAACCCCAATAAAATGGGATGATTGGGGAGTTATTAAAGACAGCAAAG
>NZ_PCOU01000022.1 GCF_002979455.1 Chryseobacterium sp. MYb7 | reverse complement strand
TTAGGATATAAAACAGCTAAAAGACGCATCGCTATGGAACTTCGGGATATGATTACCGCAATTCTAATAATATTTGCGGGGGGTGATCCTGCAAAAGTCTTCAAAACTTAAAACATAAAAAATGGTCGGAAATTTCTTCCGACCATGACTAGGCTTTAGCCCGCTCTTTTATTTTGAAAACTTCCATTGGCTTTAGCCAAAACTTATTATTTCAACCCCCTTCACTGTTTTACTTTTTCGCTTTACTTCCCATATAAAAAGTAAGCTTCCCACCATTCATAATCTCAGAATGTTTCAATGTAAAATTTTTAATCTCTTTTCCATTCAAGAGAACTTTCTGAACATATACATTTTTAGGACTTTGGTTGATGGCTTCAATTTCAAAAGTTTTTCCATTCTCCAGATTCAATACAGCGCTATCAATCGAAGGACTTCCGATAGAATAATCTTCAGATCCGGGAGCAACAGGATAAAAGCCTAATGAACTTAAAATATACCATGCACTCATTTGCCCGGCATCATCATTTCCTCCCAGTCCGTCCGGTGTGGCTTTATATTGCATTTCCAGAATACGGCGGATTTGTGCCTGTGCTTTCCATGGCTGTCCTGCCCAGTTATAAAAATAGGCAACATGGTGAGCGGGTTCATTTCCGTGAACATATCCACCAATAATACCTTCACGGGTAATATCTTCGGTGTCTGCAAAGAATTCATCTGGTAAATGCATCGTGAACAGTTCATCAAGTTTTGAAGCAAATTTCTTCTTTCCGCCCATCAAGTTGATCAATTCATCAGGATTTTGTGGAACAAAGAAACTGTAGTTCCATGAATTTCCTTCAATAAAACCTTGTCCATGGGTACTTAGTACATCAAAATCTTTTTTAAAGCTTCCATCTGCCAGACGTGGACGCATAAACCCGATGGTTTTGTCAAAATTATTTTTCCAATTTTCAGATCGCTTGATAAACTGATTGTAGATTTCTGTTTTGTTCAGATGTTTTGCCAGTTGAGCAATAGCCCAGTCATCATAGGCATACTCCAGTGTATTGGAAACTGAAGTTCCGTTTTTCTCAGCCGGAATATAACCAAGATCAATATACTGTCCGATACCTTCATAATTTCTTTTGTTGGCTGTTTCTATACATGCTTTTAAAGCTTCTTCAGGATCACCTTTGTAATTCCCTTTAATAATAGCATCAGCCACTACACTTACACTGTGGTAGCCGCTCATACACCAGTTGTCATTCGCATAATGTGACCAGATAGGCAGCATTTTCATCGAAAACTGATTATAATGAGCCATCATGGATTTTACCATGTCACCATTTCGTTTCGGCTGGATGATATTAAAGAAAGGATGCAGTGTACGGTACGTATCCCACAGAGAGAAGGTTGTGTAATTGGTAAAACCATCCGCTTTGTGAATATTCTGATCCAAGCCTTTATATTCTCCATTGACATCCATATAAGTGGTAGGATTGATAAAAGTATGATACATTGCCGTATAAAAATTCGTCTTTTCCGTATCAGAACCTTTAATGACAATTTTATTTAACTCCTTATTCCAGTTATCCTGAGCTCGTGCTTTTGCCTGATCAAAAGTTATATTTCCAGTTTCTTTTTCCAGATTTTCTAAGGCGTTGGTCTGGCTTACCGGAGAAATGGCCAATTTTACTTCAATGGTTTCGTTTTCATTAGTATCAAAATCAAAAAACATTTTCAGATTCTTACCTGCGATTTCCGGAAAATTCTGATTTTGGTCAAATTTTCTCCAAAACCCTTTGTAAACCTGCTTCTCATCATAGTTTTTCTGACCGTAAGATTTGAAAGGTTTTGAAAACTTCATCGCAAAATAAACCGTTCTCGTTCTTGCCCAGCCATTGGTCTGACGATAGCCTGTAATGGTATTTCCGTTTTCTACACGAACGTATGTCCAGATGTTTTTTCCGTCATAATTGTAAATGCCAGCCATCAAATCCAGAATAATGTGAGCCTGGTCAGACTTTGGAAAAGTATAACGGTGAATTCCTACTCTTGGCGTTGCAGTAAGCTCTGCAAGAATATTGTGATCATCCAGTTTTACTTTATAATATCCGGCTTCTGCCGTTTCGTTTTGGTGTGAAAATCTACTTCTGTAACCACTTTCCGGATTGGAAGCTGTTCCCGGGTTCAGTTGAAGCTTTCCTACGGTAGGCATCACCAGAAAATCTCCGAGATCAGAATGGCCTGTTCCGCTGAAATGGGTAGAGCTGAACCCCACAATCGTTTTATCTTCATAACGGTAGCCGGCGCAGTATTTATAAACCTCACCATTGTATTTTCCATTAAGTTCATAAGAAATGGAGTCTGTTTCAGGGCTTAGCTGTACCGCACCAAAAGGAACTGTAGCTCCGGGGTAAGTATGTCCCATCTTTTCAGTTCCGATCAGAGGGTTGACATATTGTATTAATTTTTCAAATTTTTGAGCCTTAAATTGTGCAGTTACACATAAAAGAAATAGAAAAACAGTAGATCTGTGATTTTTCATTAATAGGAAATTTTCAAAGTTTAAAATTAATTAAAATCATCATTTGCTGTTGTGTTTTGGATCAGTTTGAAAACTATTTATTCTTTTTCAGAAAAGCGGAAACCTATTCCGTGTAGATTTTCTATTAAAACATTCTGTTCTTCGGCCAATACTTTTCGCAATCGGGAAATAAATACATCAAGACTTCGCCCCATAAAATAATCATCATCACCCCAAATCGCCTTCAGGATTTCCTGTCGTTTGACCACGAGATTCTTGTGACGGATAAAATATAAAAGAAGATCAGATTCCCGTTGGGTAAGGGTGATACTGTTTTCTATACCCTGCAGAGTGTAGTTTTTAGGATCAAAATCATATTTGCCGACTTTATATTTTAGAGGAGAAGTATCTGTTTTCTTGGTACGTTTCAGAAAAACTTCAATTTTCAACATCAGTTCTTCAATGCTGAAAGGCTTTACCAGATAATCATCAGCTCCTATTTTAAGACCTTTAATCCTGTCTTCTTTTAAAGCCTTTGCAGAGATGAAAATAATCGGAATTTCAGAATTTTTACTGCGGATTCGTTGTGCTACTTCAAATCCATTCATGCCGGGCATCATGATATCCAGCAGACAAATATCGAAATCCTGACTGTTAAATGCCTCCAATGCAGATTCACCATCAGAATAACAGCTGATATCATAATAACTTTCCAGACTGTCTTCCACCAGAAAAGCTATTGTTTTGTCATCTTCGGCATATAAAATTTTAGATTTCTCCATACTTACACTTGATTAATTTGAAAACGGAAAGAAGAGTGTTGTGGTAATTCCTTTGTCTTCATTATTCTCTACAGAAATTTTCCAATGGTGCTGCTGCACGACTTTTTTTACATAAAATAATCCCAGCCCGAAACCATTTACCTCTTCACTTCTTTTGGTATGTACCCGGTAAAATTTTTCAAAAATATGAGGAATATTTTTAGCGGGAATTCCCATTCCGTTGTCTTTAAACTTTAAATATAAGCCTTTTGAATCTTTATGAGCAGAAATTTTAATCACAGGCTGCGTTTCACAATACTTGATAGAATTATCCAAAAGATTGTAAATGATATTGGTAAAGTGAAATTCATCAGCCATCACGGATGTGCTGTTTTCAATATTAATTTCGATGCTGAGGTCTTTGTTCTTTTGCTGTATGTTATCTGCAATTTCTTGAATAAAAGGAAGTAACAGAATTTTTTGAGGCTTTAATGACAATCCGGCAGCATCGTTCTTAGCAATATTCAATATTTTCTCGATATGACTGTTAAGTTTATGACTTTGATTGATGATAATGGAAGTATACGTCTGCAATTTAGAGTTTTCCTGTACCATTTCCTGCTTATTAAGCGCTTCTGAAGCCAAAAGTATTGAGGATAAAGGAGTTTTAAACTCATGCGTCATATTATTAATAAAATCACGCTGCAACTCTGAAAACTTCTTCTGCTGAATGATGGTATAAATGGAATATACATACACCAAGAGGATGATGATAAGGGCAAATGTCAGAAGATACCAGAATCTTAATGAACTGATCAGATAAGTTGTTTTATCGGGAAAACGAATGGAAAAGTAATAGATCAGATTTTTGTGCTTCGGAAAATTAATCACTTTATTACTGGGACTTTCCTGATGTGAGGTCATATATTTTCCGTAGACCATTTTATCACTGTGGCAGTTGTATAGTGCATACACATAATCTGTATTAATCTGAAAGCGAGTGAATTCTGTCTTTAGGTAATATTCAAGAACTACAGGATGAAATTCATTGTTGATATTCACCACGTAATAGTCATTGGCAATATTCTGTACAGGATTTTCAGTATAAGATGTTTTTCCTCCGGAGAGCTTTTCCGCAACCTCCATTAAGGCAATATTGACCTTTTGGTTGAATTTTTTATCTTCAAGATTATAAGCCTGGCGGGTCCACATCAGCTGTGCTATTAAAATTCCGATAATAGCAATGAATCCCAGCGTTATGATAATATTGAGCCTTTTTATTTTCATTTTCAGAAACAATATTATCCAAAAATATCTATTTATCTTTTATTATTAACAACTCGTTAACAAATGTTTGACAGCGGTTAACAAGTTGTAATCACTGTCTGCTTTACATTTGCTATATCGAAATATAATAATATTAAAATTTATACTCATGAAAAAACTAAAAATTACAGCTCTTTTGGCAGTGTTAGCATTCTCTCCTTTTTATGCTAATGTACTTACTGCAGACGCTCCATCTATTGTGAAAATGGTAGCTGATGCTATTAAATGGAAATCAGAATCTATTGATGTAGGAAATATTCCTCAAGGAAAACCAAAATTGATCAGATTTGAATTCACGAATACAAGTTCAAAACCAATCATTATCCAGAATGTAGCTCCTTCATGTGGATGTACAACAGCGGATTATACAAAAACGCCTATCCAGCCGGGAAAAAAAGGATTTGTAGAAGCTAGCTATAACGCAGCAGCAGCTGGTCCGTTTATGAAGACTGTAAACGTTACTACAAGTGACAGCAAAACTCCTAAAACACTTTCGTTCAAAGGAGTAGTAGCTTCTTAATATAGTACTTTTTTAAAAGATAAAAACAGCCTGATCAGTAATTATCAGGCTGTTTTCTTTTTTGAATGTTTGATCTATTTTTAATTATTAAGATGCTTAAACTTTATAAAACCACAAAAGTCACAAGAGCCTTCATTTTGTCCACTTAAGTAAGTTTAAAATAATGCTGGAGAAAAGTTCAAATTCAAATAAGATGAAAATCTTTGATGTACTTATTTACATAAAGTTTGGCTCTAAAAAAATTTAAGCGTTTAAAACTTTTGTGTCTTTTGTGGTTAAAAAATCATGAATATAAAAGTTGAGACAGCTTCTATGTAAAGAACAATTATTTGTAGCATTATTTATCAATCTATTTTAAAGGATTGCATTTTAATATTTATTATTTTTAAGAAAAAATAATTTATGAGTCTATATACACAACCTATGCTTCGCGAAGGTGCACTAAAAGATAAAGTAGCAATTGTAACAGGAGGCGGAAGCGGTCTTGGAAAAGCGATGACGAAATACTTTCTTGAATTGGGCGCCAAAGTAGTGATTACTTCCAGAAATCTGGAGAAACTACAGACAACAGCTAAGGAACTGGAAGATGAAACAGGAGGGAAAGTACTTTGTGTTGCTTGTGATGTAAGAAACTGGGATGAAGTGGAAGCCATGAAAGAAGCGACACTGAAAGAATTTGGAAAGATTGATATCTTATTGAATAATGCTGCAGGAAACTTTATTTCTCCAACAGAAAAGCTGACTCATTCCGCATTTGATTCTATTCTGGATATTGTTTTAAAAGGAACAAAAAACTGTACCCTTTCGGTAGGAAAGCACTGGATAGATTCTAAAACTCCGGGAACTGTACTGAATATTGTAACAACCTACGCATGGACAGGTTCTGCCTACGTAGTACCATCAGCCTGTGCAAAAGCAGGAGTTCTGGCGATGACAAGATCATTGGCTGTAGAATGGGCTAAATACGGAATCCGTTTCAATGCTATTGCTCCGGGACCTTTCCCTACAAAAGGAGCTTGGGACAGACTTCTGCCGGGAGATCTTCAGGAGAAATTTGATATGAAGAAAAAAGTTCCGTTGAGAAGAGTAGGAGAACATCAGGAGCTTGCCAATCTTGCCGCTTATCTGGTTTCCGATTATTCCGCGTATATGAATGGGGAAGTGGTAACCATTGATGGTGGAGAATGGCTTCAGGGAGCTGGAGAATTTAACATGCTGGAAGCCATTCCTCAAGAAATGTGGGATGCTTTAGAGGCAATGATTAAAGCAAAAAAATCAAATTAAATTAAACTTATATTAAAAAAGCTCCCGGATGTGTAACAAATCCGGGAGTTTTTTTTACCTATACAGTAAATAATATTTTTCAAATGAATTTTAAACTTCCAACCCTTGTTTCCACCGTTGCAGTGATCCTGTTATCAGGCTCTGTATACGCACAGGAAACCCCAAAATATGATTATGTAGAAGCATTTAAGCCGTTTTTCTATCCGCAGACAGGTACAGCAACCCGTTCTGCAAGCGGACAGCCGGGGCATGCTTATTGGCAGAATTCGGCAGATTATCATTTGAATGTCAGTCTGAATGAAGATAAAAAAGAGATTACAGGTACAGCAGAAATTACTTATACCAACAACAGTCCGGATAAATTAGGTTTTCTTTGGCTGCAGCTGGATCAGAATCTTTTTGCAAAAGATTCCAGAGGAAATGGAGTCGTTCCGCTTTCGGGAAGCCGAAATGGAGCTCATGGTGAGGAATTTAATGGCGGATATAAAATTAAATCAGTCAGACTTGACGGAAAAAATGAAGTAAAATACACCATTACCGATACAAGAATGCAGATTGATCTTCCAAAAGAATTAAAAGCGAATGGAGGTGTTGCTAAAATAGAAATTGAATATTCTTTTGTTTCTCCTGATTATGGCTCAGACAGAATGGGAATTCAGGATACTAAAAATGGTAAGATATTTACCATGGCACAATGGTATCCTAGAATGTGCGTTTATGATGATATTTTGGGTTGGAATACGCTTCCGTACCTTGGTGCTTCGGAGTTTTATCTGGAATATGGAAATATTACAGCCAATATTACCGTTCCGGCCAATCAATATGTAGTGGCATCCGGAGAACTTCTGAATGAAAAAGAAGTATACAGCAAAGAAGAAATCAACCGATGGAATCAGGCAAGAAACAGCGATAAAACAGTAATGATTCGTCCTGAATCTGAAATCGGTAAAAATAAAGCTTCCGGTACAAAAACATGGAAATTTAAAATTACACAAGCCAGAGATTTTGCGTGGGCATCATCGGCTGGATTTATTTTAGATGCTGCAAAAATTAATCTTCCTAGTGGAAAGAAATCCTTGGCTATTTCAGCTTATCCGGCAGAAAGCTCGGGTGAAAAAGCATGGGGGAGATCTACAGAATACACCAAAGCGGCTATAGAGCATTATTCAAAAAAATGGTATGAATATACCTATCCGGCAGCCACCAATGTAGCAGGAAATGAAGGCGGAATGGAATATCCGGGAATTGTATTTTGTCATATGGATTCCAAAGGAGAAGACCTTTGGGGTGTTACTGACCACGAGTTTGGGCACAACTGGTTCCCAATGATCGTAGGATCTAATGAAAGACTTTTCGCATGGATGGATGAAGGGTTCAATACATTCATCAACGGGCTTTCAACTGAAGCTTTCAATAAAGGAGAATATTATCGTAAACCGAATCTGGCAAGATCAGGAACGTATCTGTTGACCGACAGCCTGGAGCCTGTAATGGTAGGACCGGACAATATGAAAGAAAGAAGTATCGGAGCTTTGGCTTACTATAAACCAGGAACAGGATTGGATGTTTTAAGAGAAACAATCCTGGGACCTGAAAAATTTGACAAAGCATTCAGAACCTATATAGACCGTTGGGCTTTTAAACATCCTACACCATGGGATTTCTTCCATACGATGGAAAATGTTTCCGGAGAAGAACTGAACTGGTTCTGGAGAGGATGGTTCTTTAACAAATGGAAAATTGATCAGGCCGTTAAAAACGTACAATATGTCAACGGAAACTTTAAAAATGGAGTTCAGATTACTGTTGAAAATATTGGCCAATTGCCAATGCCTACAACAATTCAGTTGAAATTCAAAGATGGAACGGCACAAACGGTGAATATCCCTGTTGAAGTTTGGAAAAGAAATACAGAATGGACATTCAAAGTAGATTCTAACAAGGAAATTGATGTGGTGAAACTGGATCCGAATTCTGTTGTTCCTGATGTTAATCTGGAAAACAATAGCAAAAAACCTGCATAGAAATGTTAGATTTAACGCAAAGAATTAATATCTCCTGTTGAATTTTCAAGGAAGAAAAGATGAAATCAACCTCATTGATTCTTTCTAAGCGAACGCATATTCATACAGCTTCATCAGCAACTTGTTGCTTTCTTAGCTTACTTAAGCATAAGAAGAAATCATATCATCTTTGCGTTTTATAAAATAAATATCATAAAAGCCTGAGCTTACCATCGTAAGTTCAGGCTTTTTATTTTTAGGGTGTTTTTCCGGGGTAAGTAGAGTTGTTTCCCTTCAATGTTTGGGTGGTTTGCAATATAATTTTGTCTCACCATATTAATTTAAAAACAAAACAACATGGAAACATTAAAATCAGTGCTTGAAGCAAGCCACGCAAAAAAAACAAAAAATGAGTTAATTGACCTCTTGTCAGGAGTAGAAAAAGTACTTACTCCGGCAGTGTATGAAAAAGTATCAGGAATCGAGATTTCAGAATTAAGTACATTGACCAATAAAGAACTTTTAAACATTGTAGAAGACTTCAAAAAGAATTATGATGCAAAATGGGAAAAATCCTTTTCAGGAGTTTCTTCAGAGATCATGAAGCTTATTGCAGGTAAAATGGCTGCTGATGAAGAGATTTTCAAAACTTCAGACGCTGCCAGTGCAGATTTTGCTGCAGAATTGGGAAGTATTGATTTTGCCACTATCATTGGAGGACCTTTGGATGCCTGTGTAAAAGCACAGTCTAATGCCTCTATTGCCACCGTTAATTTCATCAATGAAGTAGGTTTTGAGCTTACGGATCCCAACGACCCGAATAGTGCGAAAAAACTGAGAATGGCAGAATTCAAATACAAAAAAAATATTCCGAATCCAGATTTTGACCCGGACCAGCCGGTAAGCAACAGTAATCCTAAAACAATTCCTAGCGATGTCGAAATCTCAATGCCTTTCGTAGGATTGCTGAATGTTCCAAGTTTCAGAATCGAATCTTGTGAGGTAGATTTTAATGTAAAACTGAATTCTACTTATACGAAAGATGTGAGTGATGAGTTTGGAATCAATGCAGGAGTATCGGGAGGTTGGGGACCGGTAAAATTCAAAGTGGATGTGTCTTATAAAAGATCTTCCAGTACGGGAATTAAAGTGGAAAAAGAATATTCTCTTGGGGTAAAAGTACGTGCAACCAACGATGAAATGCCTGCCGGACTAGAAAAAGTTCTTGGACTTCTTTCACAATAAAAACATTTTACGAAAGATGATAAAACTATCAGATTACCTGGATTATCTCAACAACGAGATAATTCAGGCTCGTAAAAAAGCAGACGAAAATGCAGTTCTTATTGCCAAAGAATACGCCCGTCATGAATACCTTAAATATTTTAAGGTTCCGAGATATGCCCTGCCCAGTGTAAAAATGGATATTCCGATTAAAATTACAGACATAGATTCTGCTCCCAAATATAATTTTAAACTGAATCAGGACCAATTTGTTACAGAGATAAATGAGAGAATCCGCTTGGTGAATAAAGAGAAAAAGCTGAATATTCCTGAAATCAGCCAAAAGCAGATTCAGACCGAAGAGTTCAAAACCTTGTTCAGTAAACTGGAGAAAAATGATCAGAAATTCGGAAAGCTTCCTGCCAATGAAGTTCTTAAGCTGGATCTCAGAAACAAAATTCAGCTTCTTAATTCCGGAATCTTCAGACCTCAGGACAGGACAACGGAAGAAGAAACCGATGAGCTGAAAGAGATTTTTTCAAAGGTCTTACTGAATAAATATACGCTGGTGAATGCCAAACTGAACAATATTTACATAGATCCCAACACCAGTGCAGCGGAAGATAAAGACAAATTATTCATCAACCTTCATGTGGAAATGGAGGAAGAAGGAATCAGAATCGTGTCTTACAAAGATAAAGACGGTAACGAGATAGAACAGATAACTTTTGAGTAATGCATGAACTTATTCATTTTACAGTACAGAAAATCAAAGAACTTCTGGAACAATTCAATGAAGTTCAGGCTTTATACCTGTCAAAATCATTTGACTTTGATACCCGGTTTGATGTATTTCTCAACGAAGTTCTGGAATATTTCCGTACAAAAGGAAGCACCAGCCATGAATCTGAAGTGTTGAAAATTATGAATACGATTGTGACCGTGAAAAGAGGCTTTAATCCAATAAAAATGGAAAAAATAGTCTCTGGAAGACGAGAACTTCTCGGAGGATTTTCATTCAACGGGATAGAAAGTATTTATGATATTTTAATGGAAATATACACGAAGGAAAACAAAAAGCTTGATGATGCGGAAGAACTTATTTCCGGGGTTATTGTCTCATTATACCAGAACGGAATTTTGAATGATGAAAAGCTGAAAGAAATGAATTCTGTTCCCAAAATTGAAACCTTCTGGAATTCACTTGTTGAGCAGAATCCAGCCATATCCGGAATTAACAAAAAACTAAGACTGTCCGTCATTCCGGAAGATATTTTCCTTATTCTGGAAAAAGTATTTCTGAAATTAATTTAAAAAAAGATCATTATGGAAACCGGAAGATACATTGTTCTGCTGCAGGATCAGCAGAAAAATTCGCTCAAAAAAATAGAGAAAGAACTGGAAGTGAATATTATTTCTTCAGAATTGCTGTCCAAAGAAAACCGTTCTTATGAAATCATTGATCAGGACAACGGGGTGCTTTACAAAAATCTGGGAGTTCTTGTGGTAGAAAATATGGATGAAGACCAGTTGAAAAGTGCTGTGAAAAATGAATCAAATTCTATTATTTATTATGAAAAAGAAAGAGAATTTTTTCCTGCAGACGAATTACAACTCATTAATGAACTTAAAAAACAATCAGCCGGACTCGCTGAAAAAATCTCAGAACTTGAACAATACATCACCACCAAACCTTTACCACAAAAATCATTTGTTGAAATGGAATGGGGATTAAAAGCTATCGGCCTGGAAAATACCAATTATACAGGAAAAGGAATTGATGTATGCATTCTGGATACCGGGCTTGAAACTTCCCATCCAGATTTTTCTGCTAAAGAAATTGAAGGAAAATCTTTCATAGACGGTCAGGACTGGAACAGAGATCCCAACGGACATGGGACTCACTGTGCCGGAGTGGCTACAGGAAATACCAGAAGTGATACAGGCCGACGTTATGGAATTGCCAAAGACTGCAATCTGAAAATAGCGAAAGTGCTCGCAGATAACGGAAGAGGAACTACCAGCAGCGTCATTGATGCCATAGACTGGGCAATCACGAAAAAATTCAGAATATTGTCGCTTTCGCTGGCATCTCCGGTGAAACTTGATGATCAGCCTTCCGTTCTTTTTGAAACCATTGGAGAAAGAGCGCTGGAGCATAACTGTCTTATTATAGCAGCTGCAGGTAATGACAGCAACAGACCCCAGATTCCGCAGCCGGTTTCTATGCCGGCCAATTCAAAATCTATTATGGCGGTTGGAGCCATTGATGCTCAAATGAAAATTGCAAGATTCTCAAACGCAGGAATCAATCCATCTACAGGAGGAAATATCAATGTGTGTGCTCCCGGAGTAGATATTATCAGTGCTTATCCTAAAAATGCAAAGAACAAAAATAATTTATATTACAGCATGAGTGGTACAAGTATGGCAGCACCGCATGTTTCCGGACTTGCCGCTTTGTATATGGAACAGTTTCCTGACAAATCAGCAAAAGAGATCTGGGAACTGATTGAAAACAAGGCAAGGCCTATTGAAGGCATAAAATACAGAGATATAGGAAACGGTTTAATACAGGTATACTTATGATCACTTATCTCGCGGTTTTAAAAAAAGATATAAACATTAAAAAACTGGAAATGCTTCTCAAAAGTAAAGGCATAAAACTGGCTTCCCATTACAAAACCATAGGTGTTGTAAAGCTTGAAAGTAACATTTCCATTTCGGAATCCGAATTTCCGGAGTATTTTATATCTATAGAAGAAGAAAAAGATAATTTAACAATATAATCACATCAATAAAGCTTTTCTGTCACAGAGAAGTTTTATTTTTGTCTCTTACTGATAAAATAAGATATGAATTTCAGATTTTCAATGGTGTTTCTGATGCTCTTTGCATTAGGATTTTCACAGGACCTTACCGTAATGAGTTTTAATATCAGACTGAATGTAGAGTCGGATAAAGACAATGCCTGGCCAAAAAGAAAGCAGGATGTTGCAGATTTACTGACCTATTATCATCCGGATTATTTCGGAGTACAAGAAGCGCTTCCGGAACAGATGAAAGATATTAAAACAGGATTAAAGAACTATGACTATCTCGGAGTAGGAAGAGATGACGGTAAAGAAAAAGGAGAATTTTCTGCTATCTTTTATGATACAAACAAACTTGAAGCCGTAAAATCTGGAACATTCTGGTTATCTGAAACTCCGGAAAAACCTTCTAAAGGCTGGGATGCTGCGCTGAACAGAATCTGTACCTATGCTGTATTTAAAGATAAAAAATCAAAGAAAGAATTCCTTGCGATGAACCTTCATTTCGATCATGTAGGAAATGTAGCAAGAGTAAAATCTTCCGAACTGATTCTGAAAAAAATTAAAGAACTGAACCCAAAGAATCTTCCGGTAGCTTTGAGCGGAGATTTTAACCTTACAGATGATTCAGAACCTATTAAAATTCTTTCCCAGAATATGAAAGATACTTTCTATCACTCGGAAACTAAACATTATGGTCCGGTAGGAACTTTCACAGGTTTCAACGTAAATGAAGTTCCTAAAGACAGAATTGATTATATTTTTACAAAAGGCTTTAAGATCAGATCTCACAGGCACATCAATGACAGAAGAGAGAATCTTTTGTATCCGTCAGATCATTTTCCGGTGATTGTGAATCTTTCTCTATAAAAAAATCAGTTGGTTGGAAAATCGACTTCAAATCCAATTCCTCTCAGGGATTGGATTTTTATTTGAGGATCACTGTTCAAATACTTACGAAGCCTGCTGATAAACACATCCAGACTTCTTCCGGTAAAATAATCATTGGTTTCCCAAAGATTATCCAGAATATTATCCCTTGTAATGATGGATCGGTTGTGTTTTAGAAGATACAGAAGAAGTTCCTGTTCTCTTATGGTCAGTCGATTGTTTCCGTTAGGATGCGACAACAGAAGTTTGGCCGTGTCCAGTGAAAATTCTCCGATTTTTATTTGACTTTCCGTAATGGCAGGAAGTGTTCTCTTCAGAATGTTTTTAATTCTTAAAACAAGTTCTTCAGGATCGCAGGGTTTGGAAATATAATCGTCAGCACCTATTTTCAATCCGGTCAATCGGTCTATTTTTTGATTTTTGGCGGTTAAAAATAACAAAGGGAAATTACTTCTTTCCTTGATGATGATTTTCGCCAGTGAGAAACCATCTATATTGGGCATCATCACATCCAGAATTCCTATCTGAAAAGGAAAATCAGTCTGAAGTAAGAGAACTACATCTTCTGGATTCTGAAACCAGCTGACTTCAAAATCTTCCAATTCAAGATACTGCTTAAGAATCATTCCGAAATCCGGATCATCTTCTGCCAGAAGGATTTTAGTTTTCATAAGGAATTGATATTTTAAAAGTACTGCCTGTATTGATCTGGCTGGAAACTTCTATTTTTCCGCTATAATTTGTAATGATTTTCTTCACGAAATAAAGTCCGAGTCCAAGCCCTTTGCTGTTGTGAATATTATTATTCTGTATTCTGTAGAATTTTTCAAAAATGCTACTGAGTTCTTTGGCTTCCATGCCCTGGCCATTGTCAGAAACTTCCATATTCAATTGTTGAGAACTGTATTGAAGATTTATGGTAACAACAGATGCACCATATTTCACGCTGTTTTCACAGAGGTTTTTCATGACCGTTTCCATTAGATTTTTATCAAAAGGAAGCTTTTGTGAAACTGAATTTTTAAGGTTAAAATCAATGTCTGGGTAAGTAACTGAAAGATCCTGGATGAAAAAGTTCCAGTCTTCAGGTTGTACAGCGGTCATTTCATCCGGCATTTCATCTTTATGAAGTTGAAACATCAGACTTTCAAGGCGTGAAATCTGCCTGTCAACGAGAGGAAGTGTTTCCGGATTAAATTCTTTTTTTAATGCTTTTGAAGCTATTTTTAAAGTAGCGATCGGAGTTTTAAACTCATGCGAAATGTTATCCACAATAGTGTGGAGAACTTCTACCTGCTTCTGCTGCTGGATCAGATTTCTAATGGTGAAAATATAAAGCAGAAGAACTCCTGAAAGAAGAATCACACAACAAATAATCAATAATGTAAGCTCTTTGAAAACAATGCTTTTTATATTTTTGATCTCAAAATCTGTCTGGGTTTTAACAAGAAAAGTATTCTTTTTTTCAACGTGGCCTTTCTCGCTATCATCTCTTTTGGTGGTGGAGGTTTCCCAGCTTCCATTGCTGGCAATGCGGGGATTTTTAATAACATCCGGTGTTTCAAAAATGACAATAGGTTCAGTGATTACTTTTGCGCTGTCTGGAAGATGAACAATAGAAAGATATCGTATTCTTGCCGAAATTTCATAACCGTCTTTCTGGTAACGGCTGTCAATATAATGGATCAGTCTTTCTCTGGCAGATTCCCTGTTTTCTATGAAATAATGAAGAAAATCCTTTTTGCTGATCTCCTTATTATGATACTGTATAATGATTTCCTGAAGAGAGTCATCATTCCTTTCTTTGGCTTCCTGGATGTCCTCAAGATTATCAGTATAGTTGGTAAGTCCGTCATTCACGGATCTGTAGATGTCCCTTTCTTTTACCTGATAGGTTTTATACATAAAATACACCTGGATTCCCAGTAAAAGTAGGAACAGAGCGGCAAAAACCGAAATCAGAATTTTACTCTTGGCTATCATCGAAACAAAGATAAAGCTTTACCATTCTACTAAAATAATATTTTTACCATTAACCTTTTATTAACCTGATGATTAGTGTGATTTTTGGTATTTTTAGAAAATAAAAAACTATTTAACTCATGAAAAAGAGATTCATTCTTCTTGTTCTGTTATTTGGAGTGTTCATCAATGCTCAAACGCATCGTTTTATATATGAACTTCAATACAGAATTGAACCTAACGGGACAGAGTATGATAAAGAAGATATGGTGCTGGACATCAATCCGGAGGAAGTAAAGTTTTATGAATTTGAATTTTTACCAAACGATTCTCTGAATATTCTCCACGGGGGAATGTCTTCTCAGCATACGAGCCAGTCTGGACAGACCATTCTCCGAAAAAGAAATTCTAATAAAAATAAAAACTTTGTTCAGATCATGATGATGCCCTATTATTATGTTTTTGAAACGGAAGATAATATTCAGTGGAAAATAGAGACTGATACAAAAAAGATCAACAGTTATAATTTACAAAAAGCGACTGCCATGTTTGGAGGACGAATCTGGACAGCCTGGTTTACTCCGGATATTAACATTCCCGAAGGGCCTTATAAATTTAGAGGATTGCCCGGGTTGGTTCTGTACGTAGAAGATGATAAGAAAGACTTTATATATTCTTTCTCCCGAAATAGTAACCTCCCTAAAACATACGACACAAAAGGTTTTCTCGAAAAACATTATTCGTTGGCTCCTATTATCATTGACTTTAAGAAATGGGTGAAACTGAACCTTGAGTTTTATAATGATCCCTATGCCAGAATGAGAACCGAATTTCAGCCGGACTGGAATGTACGCATTAATGGACAGCAAATCAAAAGTAAAGAAGAGTTTGCAGGGTTGACCAGGCAAACGCAGATCAACATGAAAAAATATTATAATCCGATAGAACTGGATAAAATAATTCCTTATCCATAACAGTATACTTTATTGATTTTACCCCTGAATTTCCAAATTCAGGGGTAATTATTTTAATGAAAAAGGTATTAACCTATCATTAACCCACCGTTAACCGAAATTCTCCCTTTCAATATAGAATTTTGTACCCGTAGAGCAGAACAATGGTTTTGTTCGTGAGGATAAAAAAATAGTCATGTATAAAATTCTTTTTCTTCTGTGTTTCCCAGTCTTGATTTTTGCTCAGCAGCAAAAAACTGAAGGAACAATTGTGAACAACGAAAATGAAAAGCTTTCATCATTGAAAGTGGAGGTGTATAATGCTCAGGATCAATTAATCAAAGAAATAAAAACAGATGATAACGGAACCTTTGTACTGGAGGATATTGCAGAACAGGAGGTAAAACTGGTTATTAAAAATCAGGGATATTCTTTATTTGAGAAAAAACTGAATTTGAATAAACCAGAACTATTAAATATCATTCTTAAAAAAGAGTCTCAGGAAATAGAAGGAGTGGTGATGACCAAACGCAAACCTTTGGTGAAAAGAAAAGTTGACCGTCTGGAATTTAATGTCGAAAACAGTAATATTTCATCACTCAATGCCTGGGAGATTCTAAAGAATACACCAAGTGTTACTGTCAATAATAGTGTGTTGAGTGTAAAGGGAAGCGCCGGAATTCTGGTGACTATTAATGATAAAAAAGTAATGTTGACAGGGGATGAGCTTAAAAATCTTCTTGAAAATACACAGGGAGATGAGGTGAAATCAGTAGAAGTGATTACCAATCCACCTGCAAAATATGAAGCCTCAGGAAGTGCAGTACTGAATATTGTTCTGAAAAAGAATAAAATAGAAGGTTACCGTGGAATTCTCTCATCAAAATATGTGCAGACACAATATGCGAAAGGCGTTTTCGGTCTTTCCCAATATTATAAAAAAAATAAACTTTCCGTTATGGGAAGTTATTATAGAGGGTTGGGAACGTACTACCGGGAAGGAACAGATTATGTAAACTATCCGGAAAGCCAAACCCGATGGGTAAGTACAATGAATAGGAAGGATAAGAACAATAACCAAAATACCCTGAATTTTAATGTGGAATATGAGCTGGACAGCTTGACCAACTTAAGCCTCAACTATTCAGGGTTTTTCTCTCCAAAATCCTTCGGAATCTATAATGTTCCTACGCTGATTTATAATGCACAAGATGCAATAGAATCTAATTATACCACAATCAATGATCACCGTTCGCGTTCCATCAACAATTCTGTGAGTTTTCAGATTGACCGGAAATTGAATAAGAAAAGCAGCCTTTCCTGGGTTAATTATTTTACCGGAAATAATGCTGATAAATACCAAAATGTGATCACCTATCTTAATTTTGCAGGGCAGCCTCCAAAAGAAGATAATTTCCTTACCCAGAATAAAGCGGATGTTCAGCTATATTCCACTCAATTCGATTATCAGTGGAAAGGGGATAAACTGGAGCTGGAATCCGGAGCAAAGTATAGTTTTGTAAAGACAAACAGTACACTTGATTTCTCTGATAACGAGAATGGAATATTGCAATATCGTCCTGAAAAGAGCAGCATTTTTGATTATAAAGAACACAATTTTGCCCTATATTCTTCATTAGCTTACAATATCGGAAAATGGAGCTTCAAAGGAGGCCTTCGTGCAGAAATGACAGATTTTAAAGGAATAGTTTCTGAACCTTATGAATTGAATAAAAGCAATTACTGGAAGTTTTTCCCCACTTTTTATGCACAATATACCACAGAAAACAAGCAGGAATTCGGATTTTCTTATGGGAAAAGAATCAGCAGACCATCTTATTCATGGTTGAATCCGGCAAAATCTTATTATAACCTGTTTTCCTATTATCAGGGAGATCCGAAATTAAAAGCAACCATTACCCATAACCTCAATTTTACTTATTCCTGGAAAGACTGGAATCTGGATTTTTATTACAGAAAAGAAATTTATCCTTCCATGGAAATCTCTTATCAGGAGCCGAGTACCAACAGCCTGATTTATTATTTTACCAATATCGAGAAAGGAGAAGCTTTCGGATTAAGCTTGTATAAAAACTTTCAGGTCAAGCCATGGTGGAATGTGATCTTATCTGAAAATCTTGAACACAACGAAAATTACTTCAAGGGAATAGATGGAATGCTGTATAAAAACCAGGTCTGGAACTGGGTTTCCAATATTTCCACCAGTTTTACCCTTGATAAAAACAGCGATTGGAAAATGGAAATGGGACACCGTTACTATTCTCCGGGAATACAGGGAACGTTCAGAATTTCCTCTCTCTGGTCTGCCTATTTTGTAATGAACAGAAAGTTCTTTAATAAAAAGCTGGATGCCAGTCTCATTTTTACCGATATTTTCAGAACTACAGGTCAGAAAGTGAGTACGAAATATGCAAACCAGGATAATTATTTTCTTGATTATACGGATGCCCAGGGTTTTACTTTTTCGTTGAAATTCAATTTTGGAAATCAATCTGTGAAAAATGCAAAAACAATCAAGAAAACTGCTGAGCAGGATAGACTGTAGAATAATATGGTAGAAAACCCATTACAATAAAATATTATTATAAAAGAAATGATCTCCTGATGTCACATTTTCGCTATTTTTGATACCTATCTTTAAAAAGATCGCTATGAAGAAAATTTTTTCCGGAATGCTGATGGTTGTTTCCTTGCTGCAATTATCTGCACAGGAACTGTATATGCCGAGGAATATCAAAAAAGCTTATGAAAGAGGAACGCGCGATATCTCTGGAGCGCCAGGTAAAAACTACTGGCAGAACAAGGGAGTATATAATGTAGATGTGAAAGTGGATGCCACTACAAAAACGGTTTCCGGAAAAGAAACAATTGTCTATACCAATAATAGTCCCGATAATCTGGATGAATTGGCTATACGATTTGTGAATAATCTTCATAAACCGCAGTCGCCAAGATCGGGATTCGTGTCTAAAGACTTTTTGTCATCAGGACTGAAGATTAAATCTTTCATTGTAAACGGTGATAAGTATGATATCAACAGTGACGACTGGAGTACTGTGGAAAAAGTAAAATTGAAATCAGCTTTAAAATCCAAATCAAAAGCTGAGGTTAAAATAGAATGGGAATATCCATTATCGGTACAGAGTGGAAGAGAAGGGCAGATTGATCCGGAAACATTCTATGTGGCGTATTCTTTTCCAAGAATTTCCGTGTATGATGATTACAACGGATGGGATATGCTTCAGCACTCAGACAGACAGGAATTCTACAATGACTTCAATGATTATAGTTTTGCCATCTCTGCACCTAAAAATTATGTAGTCTGGGCTACCGGAGATTTCCTGAACCCGGAAGCTGTCCTTCAGCCGGAATATTTAAAAAGATATAAAGCTTCATTAAAGAGCGATAAAGTAATGCACATCGCTACAGAGCAGGAAATGAAGTCCGGAAAAGTTACGCTGCAGAACAAGTGGAACGTTTGGAAATTTAAGGCCAGTCATATCACAGATTTCTGTTTTGCATTGAGCAACCATTATGTTTGGGATGCAGCAAGTGTTCAGTTGAAAACAAAAAGAGCAAGCGTTCAGGCAGGATATAAAAGCGGAGCGAAAGATTTTGAACATTATGTAGACTGGATGCGATATAACCTGGATTGGTTCTCAAAAAACTGGCCGGGCGTAGAATATCCTTATAATGTAATGACAGCTATTCAGGGGTATGCAGATATGGAATACCCAATGATGATCAATGACACCAGTATTCCTGATGATCTTCAAGATGCAAGATTGACTGCAGATCATGAAATTGCCCATACCTATTTCCCTTTTTATATGGGAATTAATGAAACGAGATATGCATTTATGGATGAAGGCTGGGCTACCACGCTTGAATATCTTATAGGAATTGATGAAAACGGAGAAGCTGCAGCTAAGGAATTTTATAAAAACTTCCGCGTTAAAAAATGGATTACTGATGCCTCCACAGAGCAGGATCAGCCGGTGATTACCATGAGTACACAGGTGAGCGGTGCCGGATATGGAAACAACTCTTATGTGAAAGCATCTTTGTCTTATCTGGCTCTGAAAGATTATTTAGGAGATGAACTGTTCAAAAAAGCATTACATCATTACATGGACAACTGGAATGGAAAACACCCTGTTCCATGGGATTATTTTAATTCTATGAATACAGGCTCAGGTAAAAACCTGAACTGGTTCTTCCAGAATTGGTTTTACACCAATAATTATATTGATTTAAAAGTAACAGGAGCATCTCAGATGAATGATATGCTTACTGTAAACGTTGCTAATGTAGGTGGATTTGCGATTCCGTTTGACGCTATATTAGCTTATGAAGACGGAACTACAGAGAAACTGCATTTCTCACCTTCAGTTTGGGAAAAAGATCAGAAACTGACGGACCTCGTTATTCCTATTAAGAAGAAAGTGAAAGCGGTACAGTTAGATGGAGACCTGTTTATGGATTATACTCCGGATGATAATCGTAAAACCTTATAAAAGTAAAAGCCTTCAGATTCTGAAGGCTTTTGTATTTTTAAAAATAGGCAGTTAATCTTAAGCCTAAAGTAATATAACTGATTTTTTCCTTAGCAATCATATTGTTAAGTTCCTGATCCAGCTCATCACCATCCTTAATCTCGTCACTGAAGTAATAACGGATGGTAGAATTGATTTGATTGTAATCCGTATAGAAAGTAAGACCTAATCCTGGATTGAATTTATAAGTCATAGAAGCTCCGGTATTCCATCGGAAAGCTGGTTTCGGTTTATATCTGGCTATTTGGAGCTCGTGGTTGGGAGCGTCTATATCGCTTCCTTTTACGAAAACTTTTCCGCTGGCAGTTGCCGCATAACCTCCTGTTACTTTTAGCATAAGCTGCCATTTATCAGAAAATTCATGGGAAAAATAAGGGCCGATACCTGCAGAAAGAAATCCCAGAGATTGTGTTTTGAGTTCATGATCACCAAAACTCGGTTCGTCATCAAAGGTTATTCTTTGAGATTTAATAGGAAAACTGCTGAAGGATACATCTGCACCTACACCCCATTTTTTCGAAAAGAAATAGGCGCCTTCCAATCCACCTTCAAAACCGATTTGCTTTTTGTCATCCAGTTCAGATTCCTTCAGGAAATTGGTGGTACCCAATGCGGTTCCCATTTTTAGAGCAAGAAAAGACGGATAGTCATTTCCTTGTATTCTGGATAAGAGACTCAAATTATCTCCTTTGTTCTTATAAATTTTATCAATAAAGAAATACCCGAGTTCTGTAGAAATAATCCCAATCCCAGCTCCAGCAAGTATGTCCGGAACCCAGTGTCTGTTATTTAAATTCCGTCCAAGTCCGGTAAGGGTAGCAGATCCATATCCTGCAATACTGTAGGCCGGGTTTACCATTCCATATTCCTTGTGTAGAAAGCTGGCATTGGTGAAAGCCATGGCAGCATGCCCTGATGGAAAAGAATTGTTCTTGGAGCCATCCGGACGCTCCACTTTTGCTGTATACTTTATAGAATTGACTAAAATTGCCATGATGGCTAAACTGGTACCGTAAGATAAAGTAGCTCTTCCCAGATTGTTTCTACCTTTTACACCTGCCAGCTTTAATCCATAAACAGCGGCTGCAGGAGCATACTGAAGATAATCATCATATTTCATTTTGAAATTGGGCAGATACCGGTTTCTTACCTCACGAATATTCTCTTTTTCTCCCCACGTTGCGGCGGCGGCTGTAAAAAGAATAGCAGGAGCTATAGATTTTTTTACCCATGGTTTTTTGAAAAAAGGAGTCTTCTCCTGAATGCTATAACCGGAATTGATGATCGCGAGATCTTCTTTAAGATTTCTGGTTGAGATTGTATCCGGTGTTTTAACCCGGATCATATCCTGTGCTTTAATACAGTATAAGTGCAATAGTATTCCTGATGCTAGTGCTATTTTTTTCATCGTAGTAGTGGTGCTAAATTAAATCATGTAAAAGTATAAAAAAAATCTATCCCAAATATTGAGATAGACTATTTTAAGATTTTTATAATATTCTGAATGAAGTTGTTAATTATCTTAATCCTGCTCTTGGCCCTGCTGCAGCTACTACTGCCTGCATTCTTGTTTTTTGGTTGGCAGAGAACATAACCATAGATTTGTCATCTACATAATCCATATAATTCATGAACATCTGAGAACGGCTTACTCCTCCACAAACTCTGTTTAGTGGGTATGTAGGATTTCCGTAGTTAGGGCCAGGAGAGGTAGGAGTATCATTAGAGTAATCTGTCTGGCATCCTGCATCAGATGATCCCCAAAGGTGAGGTAAATTTAGGTAGTGTCCTACTTCGTGAGTGACTGTTCTTCCTAAATTGAATGGTGCAGAAGCCCCGGTTTTTCCGATATACTGATATCCAATTACAAGACCATCATACCATTGTCCTGCATTTTCAGGATAATAAGCATAACCAAGAGTTCCTGCTTGGTTATTTTCATCAAGGATCGAGTTCACCACCCATATATTCATATTTTTATTTACATCAGTCGCGTCAATACCTCCTGTGCTAGCTTTTTTCATTTGCTCAAGATCAGATCTCCAACCTGTTTTTGAATTTTGCTTACGGTTGGTAGCTACCAGTTTGAAACGTATTTTTACGTCACCTGCGGCTACAGGTTGAAATGCTGAAGGAATTTTATTGATGTCAGAATTCGTAGCACCATAATCGGCATTCAGTACTGCGATTTGTTCTGCAATTCTTGCGTCAGAAACATTTTGAGCAGAAGTGTTATAGATTACGTTAAAAACAACTGGGATTTCAACAGTTCCGTCTGCCAGAACTTTTCCAAGTTTAAGATTCTCAGCGAAGTTTTGAGTACGTGCTTCAATCTCCTCTGCTTTTAATCGTAGTGCAGGATTTTTTTGTAACATTTGAGCCCTCAATACTTCAGAAGGACAGCTTCTTTTAAGAGCACTTCCTGTAGTAGGTGCCTGATCCGGAGGTGTTTCGTTTTGATTGGTTAAGCTGTCGGTGTTACATGCCGACATAAGGCCCAGAATTAGGGCTCCGAATAATAGTTTTTTCATATCTTTATAATATAATTTGGTTGTGGATATGAAATTATAATTATTTGAAGCCAATGTAAAGATGATTCGTGAAATTGGTATATTTTGCCTTGTTAATGTATTGTATTTTAATGTTAATTGTAATATGTTGATTTTTAATAAACTTCAAAAAAATATTTTTTATTCCACAATTAATCTTGTTGCTAATCAGAATTATTTGTTGTCTTAATTTTTGTAGGATATTTTTACGTTAAAATTGAATTGTAGTATCTATTATTAAAAAAAAATCTATCCCAAATTGAGATAGATTTAAATATTTAAATAGATATTGATTTATAAAACCCTCAATCCTGATCTTGCTCCAGAGGAAGCCGTTACAGACTGCATTTTTGTTTTTTGTCCTGCTGTAAACATATAGAGTGAACTGTCATTAGAATAATCCATGTAATTCATAAACATTACAGACCTTTTTACTCCATAGCAAGTATTATAAAGAGGGTAGGTTGGGTTTCCACTATTATAAGTTGTTTGAGTAGGTGTATCTGCAATTAAGTCATCACCACAATTGGTATCACCCCATATATGTCTAAGACCTAGATAATGCCCTACCTCATGAGTGGCAGTTCTTCCCAGATTGAATGCAGAAGAATCTCCTGTTTTCCCCATATAAGGAGCTGCAATTACGACACCATCTTTCCAGGTACCGGCATCTTCCGGGAAAGTGGCATATCCAAGAATGTCACCCAATGGATCCGGCATATATCCAACGATCCAGATGTTTAAATAATTGGTAGGATTAGTAGCATCAATACCTCCTGTAGAGGCTTTTTTCATGGTATTATTTGTACGGTCTGTTTTACTCCATGATGTTTTGGTAGTTGTTTTTCTTATGGTGTTGGTCAATTTGAATCTTACTTTTACATCACCAGCTTTTACCCCCTGAAATTCTGCGGGGATTTTTGAAACATCACTGTTTGTCCCACCATAGTCGGCATTTAAGATAGCAATCTGGTCGGCAATTTTTGCATCAGACACATTCTGTGCTGCGGTTTTATAGATTACATTTACAACAACTGGAATTTCAACAGTTCCATCTGCAAGAACTTTTCCTAAAGCAAGATTGTTAGCGAATTTTTTTGCATTAGCTTCAATTTCTTCTACCTTTTGTCTGAGTGCAGGATCTTTTTGTAACGCCTCTTGTCTCATTTCCTCAGATGGACAAATTCTTTTGGAGGCTAGTGAAGAAGTTTCCGGTTCAGCCTGTGTTTCATTTTGGTTTTGAATGTTGTCATTGTTACAAGCCGTCATTAACCCGAGCATAAGAGCTCCGAATAATAGTTTTTTCATATTGTTATAATTTGGTTGAGGATGTGAAATTATATTATTTGAAATTAATATGCAAATAATTCCGCAAATTAATTCCGGAATTATTACGAATTTTAAGCTTTGGTTGATTTTAATTCAATGTTATTCAGTGTATTTTGAATTTTAATCAATTTTTAAAAATATAATGATGTGTTTTGTTATTGTGTTATTTTTGATGAAAGTATTTTGTTTTAATTTATTTTTTAATGGATTTTTTAAAGATAAAATTAGTTTGCAAAACCATTTTTGATCGCAAAAACTGCCAGTCCTACGCGGGTCTTTAAATCCAGTTTGTCACAAAGCTGATCACGATAGCTTTCTACTGTCCTTGGGCTGCAGCACATTCTGTCCGCAATTTCTTTATAGCTTAGTTCTGTGACTGTATATTTCAGGAATTCTTTCTCCCTGTCAGAAATTCTTATGGCAATTTCAGTCTCTGTTTCCTTGTTAAGATTAGAGAAAATAATTTTTGAAGCCCAGTCCGGGTAAAAGAAGCCGTCACTGTTCAATCGGGTAAGTGCTGTTTCCAGATCTCTTGGGTGAGTGTTTTTTAAGAGATAACCTTTTGCTCCGCTTTTGATCATCTTAATCACACTGTTGTCATCGCCCTGCATACTGAGAGCCATCACCTTAATACCAGGATGATTTTTTGTAAGCCAGACTGCCGTTTCAAAGCCATCCATAATGGGCATACTGATATCCAAAAGAATAATATCCGGAACAGGGTTGCCCTCTTCAAGTTTTTGGATAAAATCTTTCCCGTTTTCGGCTACATAGATGACTTCAAATTCATTAAAGTTACCAATGATTCCTTCCAGTGCTTTCGCAATAAGTATATGGTCGTCAACAATTACAATAGATTTTTTCATGACTGTTTTTTTAAGATAATATTGAGTTGGGTCCCTGTATTTTCATGGCTTTCCATGTGAAAACTGGCTCCTATGATTTCAGCTCTGTTTTTCATATTCGTAAGGCCTATTCCGTTGGATTTGATGTGTGAAGTATCAAACCCGCTTCCGTCATCACGGATATTAAGTTCCCAAAGGATCTCATCAGAAGTATTCAGGCTGATGAAAATATTTTTACAACCGGAGTGTTTAATACTATTCTGAATAAATTCCTGAGTAATTCTGAGCAATACATTTTTATGAACAAAGCCCAAATCCAGTTGCTTAAAATTATGTTCAAAGCTTACATGACACTTTTTAAAGGAATTCGTATTGTCTACTTCTTCCTGTATTAAAGTTACAATTTCCTTTTGGTTGATATTGTCATCCGTTAATGTTTTTGACAGGCTCCTAAGATCCTGAAGAGACTGGTTGATGATCTGGGAAACCTGATCAATTCTTTCACTCGCTTCAGAAACTTTATTTTCGTAAAGCATTTGCTGTACATACAGACTTACGAGGGTAAGTTTCTGACCAATATTGTCATGAAGTTCCCGCCCGATTTGCTGCATGGTAGCTTGCTGAATTTCAAGTTGGGTAGATAGGAGCTCTCTCTGATGAAGTTCATTTTTCATTTCAATTTCAATCAAATATTCTCTTTTTCTCTGTCTGTAATTCCTGATATAGATAAATACGGCTATTACAAACATCAAAAAAAAGATGTTGAATGAAATAATAGTTATTAAGAGCTCTGTTTTCCCCATATAAATGAACTTGCAAATAATATATACATAATTGCTCCTGAAACCTGAAAATATATAAAATAAATGTCCCAAATATCTATATACTTCCACAGAAGGGAATTAAATGTCATAAATGGCTGATTGGCAATATAAAAAAGCGTTATTCCCAGATTGATATAAAACATTCTGTTTTTACTGAAATTGAGGATCTCAGATGAATTAACCTGTTTATAAAATTCCATAATGACAAGCCCCATTAAAAGTAAGCAGCCTACATTGTAATTAAAAGAAAAGATTATTTTCTTTTCCGGGAAGAAAAGTCCCCTGAGGATATATGTTAAGATATATATACCCGTCAGAATGTAAAATAGTTTTACTTTCTTCAGAGATTCTTTTGCATACAGCCAATAAAAAAATATAAACTGCAATGGTATTACAAAGTAGTTGTAAAAATTTATTCTGTCTATTTTAAGTGGTTTTTCTCCCCATTTCACTGCTGACTCACACAGAAAAATAAGAATGAGATAGATAGCCAGATATTTCCAGGGCTGTTTTTTTACACGGTTATAATAAATCAGGGAGATTATTGCGGCAAAGGCTTCACCCCAATACATAAATGATGCAAAAATTTTTTGAATCTCAGTCATGCTGCGTTTAAGAATGGTGATTAATAAGATGTGCCCAAAGGGGGAGCTGGTGGAATAAGTGTTCCACTGTTTTCTCCAAGGCCAGTGTCATCACTCTGAGGTCCTCCATCACCATCACCTGATGGAGTAAAATTACGCGCGTTTAATGCTAATTTTGAATTGTCTCCATTGGCTTGAAAAGTATTAAAATCAGAATCATAAGCCACTCCATTTTCACTTGTTTTTTTTACGGTTGGTATTAAAACTAGCGTGTGTTTTTCGGCGTATTCCTGAGGTACCGGGTGAGATGCCATGATATCCCAGTTTTCAGTTTTAGGATATGAAGCATAATAAAATCTGATTCCCAGATCTGCTTCTGAAGTAGCAGGATTTACTTTGGCTGCTTCTTCTTCAATTTTTGCAATAAAACTTTTTAATTTCGGAAGGTCAAACCAAATAGAATGAGCATCCTGAATTCCTAAAGCAGTGTTGATCGCACTTAGGTGGTTTTGACGGTAATTGTCGATCAGAGTCTGGATAAGACTGTTTGACATGATTCCAGGTTGTAGTGGATTGTTTGATTCTGTATTCATAGCTTAGTGGTTTACGGTAAAACTCAATTAATATGCAAATCTCGGAAAAAATATGCTAGAAAATGTATTCGCGAATTGGGAATTATACTGTTATTTTTACCGTGTTTTTACGGATTGTATGCAAAGTATAATAATTTGGAGATAAATCAAACACAGTTTTGCTCTAGAAAAAAGCGGAGAAAGTATATTTCTCCGCCTATTCTTTAAATACAAGGATATTTTTTCCAATCCCTGCAGACAAGTCCTGATGTACAACAAAGACCTTGAGGACAGCTCCAGTCCTCACCACACGCAATTGGGAATGGTTCAATTCCGCCATCAATTTTCTTTAATTCATTTCTTTTTAACTTTTTCATGTTGTTTTTGTTTAAGTTATTAGAGTAGTAAATATAATTATATTTCACTTAATAAGGATAAATTAGGTGAAAAAATAAGTGCTGCAGATTATTCTACAGCACTTATCCACAAAAATAATGTATATGAAAAAAACTATTTTATTGTTCAGTAGGTCTGAAAACCAAACCTGTTTCTACGAAGTAATCCAGAGTGATTCTATCTCCATCGTTTACATTTCCTGCAAGAATTTCTTTAGACAGTTTGTTTAATACCTCCTGTTGGATCACTCTTTTCAGTGGTCTTGCTCCGAAGGCAGGATCATATCCTTTATTCATCAGATAATCTACCGCATCCTGAGTGAAAGTCATGATAATGTTTCTTTTAGATAGCATTTCATTGAATCCTCTCAACTGGTACTGTACGATTTTTCCGATTTCTTTTTTTCTTAAAGGCTGGAACAGTACAATCTCATCAATTCTGTTCAGGAATTCCGGACGCAGCGTCTGTTTTAAAAGATCAAAAACTTCATCCTTTGTTTTATCCACAATTTCATCCTGATTTTCCTCTGTAAGATTTTCAAAATTTTCCTGAATCAGATGTGAGCCTAAATTCGAGGTCATGATGATGATTGAATTCTTGAAATTTACGACCCTACCTTTATTATCCGTCAGACGTCCATCATCCAGAACCTGAAGTAAAGTGTTGAAAACATCCGGATGTGCTTTTTCAATTTCGTCTAAAAGCACTACCGAATAAGGTCTTCTTCTAACCGCTTCAGTCAATTGTCCTCCCTCATCATAGCCTACATATCCAGGAGGCGCTCCTACCAATCTTGAAACACTGTGACGTTCCTGATATTCACTCATATCAATTCTGGTCATATTATTTTCATCATCGAATAAGAATTCTGCCAATGCTTTTGCCAGTTCGGTTTTACCCACTCCGGTTGTTCCCAGGAATAAGAATGATCCGATAGGTTTTTTATCATCACTCAATCCGGCTCTGTTTCTTCTGATCGCATCAGCAACCGCCTGAATCGCTTCATCCTGTCCTACCACTCTGTGGTGCAGCTCAGATTCAAGATTCAATAGTTTATCTCTTTCTGATTGCAATAATTTGGTTACAGGAATGCCTGTCCATTTACCAATCACTTCAGAAATATTTTCTGCGGTAACCTCTTCTTTGATCAGCTCATTCTGATGATTCTGCATTTCCAGTTCCATTTTGCTGAGCTCTTCTTCTTTCTCACGAAGTTTTCCATATTGGATCTCCGCTACTTTTGCATAATCTCCGGCTCTGGAAGCTCTTTCTGCTTCATGTTTCAGAGATTCAATATCTTTTTTGATCTGGGTAAGATCTTCACTTTTCTGTTTTTCTTTCAGCCATTTGGCATTGATCTCATTTCTTTGTTCAGAAATTTTGGCAATATCTTCTTTCAGATGATCAATTTTTGTCTGATTACCTTCTCTTGAGATGGCTGCCAGTTCAATTTCCAGCTGCATCAGTCTTCTGTCCAGAACATCAAGTTCTTCCGGTTTGGAATTGATTTCCATTCTCAGTTTTGCAGAAGCTTCATCAATAAGGTCAATCGCTTTATCCGGTAAGAAACGGTCTGAAATATATCTTTGAGACATTTCTACCGCGGCAATAATCGCCTCGTCTTTGATTCTTACTTTGTGATGCGCCTCATATTTATCTTTAATTCCACGAAGGATAGAAATTGCAGATTCAGTATCCGGTTCTTCCACCATTACTTTCTGGAAACGTCTTTCCAACGCTTTGTCTTTTTCAAAATACTTTTGGTATTCGTTCAAAGTAGTGGCACCAATAGCTCTTAATTCTCCTCTTGCCAAAGCTGGTTTTAAGATGTTGGCAGCATCCATAGCTCCTTCACCACCTCCGGCTCCTACCAACGTGTGGATTTCATCAATGAAAAGAATAATCTGTCCGTCAGACTTGATGACTTCATTCACAACAGATTTTAAACGCTCTTCAAACTCACCTTTATATTTTGCTCCGGCAATCAAAGCTCCCATATCCAATGAGAATAACGTTTTATCCATCAGGTTTTCAGGAACATCGCCGCTAATAATTCTGTGAGCGATTCCTTCCGCAATAGCTGTTTTACCTACACCTGGTTCCCCAATAAGGATAGGGTTGTTTTTGGTTCTTCTGGAAAGGATCTGTAAAACCCTTCTGATTTCTTCATCACGCCCGATTACCGGATCCAGCTTCCCTTCTGCTGCTAACTCGTTGAAGTTTTTAGCATATTTATTTAAGGATTGATAAGTTTCTTCCGAACTTGCAGAAGTAGCTTTGCTTCCTTTTCTTAATTCTTTGATAGCGCCTTCCAATAGATTTTTGGTTACACCCATATCTTTCAGCATTTTGGAAACTTCCGAACTGGTTTCCAAAAGAGATAGCCATAAGTGCTCAATCGTTACATATTCATCATCCATTTTCTTCGCGATATTGGGTGCATCCAGCAATACTTTGTTGGCTGATTGTGAAAGATAAATGTTTCCTCCCTGCACTTTTGGAAGCTTCTCTAAATTTTCACGGTTGCGCTCTCTTACTAAATTGGCATCTGCTTCAGATTTTTTTAATAAGAATGGCGATATATTTTCATCTACCTGGAAGATACCTTCAAGGAGATGTTGAGGTTCAATACTTTGGTTGCCCAGTTCCATAGCAACCTGTTGTGCTGCCTGGATGGCTTCCTGTGATTTTACAGTATATTGGTTTAAGTTCATATTTTATATATTTTTGGTAATGATTCGTTGAAAGTTTAGTTTTAAAAAAACATCAAGAAACTAAATTCTAAGGCTCAGTTTCTTAATGCCATCAATTATTTAATCATTTATTCGATGACTGTATCGCAAAAACTGTTCAATTATTAAATTTACAAAAAAATAGGACAAATTTTCCGGATATTGTATTTTTAACGGAAATTTAACTTGACAAAATTTCCGATTTCGTAATTATTTCTTTGAAATCCATGAACAAAAAGTCATAACAAGATAAAATTACTAAAGATTGAAACCGAGGATGATAAGTCTTTTCTCTTTTTATGGTCAAAAAATGAACAGTTTAATTCAGAATAATTACTTTTGCATTTTACCAAATGGAACTAAAAGAAAAACAGAGAAAAATATTAGACGTAGCAGTAGAACTTTTCAAAGAGAAGGGTTATATGGGAAGTTCTGTAAGAGACCTGGCTACGAAACTCAATATCAAAGCAGCATCATTGTACGCGCACATCCGTTCAAAGGAAGAAATTCTGGAATGGATTTGTTTTGGCATTGCTCAGGAGTTTTTCGATGAACTTCAGGAAGTGAAAAATACAGATATCGCTCCGAGAGAAAAACTGAATCTCTTATTGGATAAACACTTATCTGTTGTTCTTAAAAACCGCGACGTTACTCATATTTATTCCAATGAATGGAAGCATCTTGAAGAAAGACTTCCTGAGTTTGTAGAATTAAGAAAAAACTATCAGCAAGAAGTTGAAGAATTGATTTCCGAGATCTACAAAGCTGAAAATTGGGAGCTGAAATCGCCATCATTTACCACAAGATTTATCCTTCATACTTTAAATAATTCCTATTTCTGGTTCAAAAGAAGCAGTGATTCTACCGATGAAATTACGGATGAAATCAGAGACAAGATTCTTTTTGGCCTGCTGGGAAACCAACATTCATAAACCTTTATCAAAGAAAATCATTAATACATTTTACTTTGTACTTTGTACAAAAAAAGCATTTTAGCTTTTATCTCGTTATTTAGAATCATTCAAAATATGACAAAAGTCATAAAAATTTTGTCAGCTTGCAAAATCTTTTTAAATTTACACCTAACAAATGTTAGTTAGTTTTATGGATTTTTCAGTTGAATATCTGGAGCTGGGTCAGTTGAGACAGCTTCAATCCGACCGGTTGATCAGCCTGATCAGCTATTTGGGAGAGAAGTCGGAATTTTATAAAAAGAAATTTGATGAATTGCAAGTATCTCCACAGGATATAAGGTCGATTGAGGATATCGCTAAACTTCCTATTACTTACAAACAAGATTTAAGAGATAACTATCCGTTCGGGTTATTTACCGTTCCTAAAAGTGAGCTTCAGCGTATTCACTGCTCAAGTGGAACCACGGGAAAACCAACTGTGGTAGGATATACCAAAGAAGATGTAGATCTTTTCAGTGAAGTGGTGGCAAGATCTTTACATGCAGCAGGTGCAAGACCTGGAATGCAGTTGCACAATGCCTATGGTTACGGAATTTTTACGGGAGGTTTAGGACTGCATTACGGAGCTGAAATGTTAGGCATGAGCGTTCTTCCTATTTCAGGAGGGATGACGGCAAGACAGGTAGACCTGATTGTAGATTTTAAACCGGAAGTGATTTGCTGCTCACCTTCATACGCTTTAACGATTGCGGATGAGTTTGCAAAAAGAGGAATTTCTGCAGAGGACATCAGCCTAAAATATGCAGTATTAGGTTCAGAGCCATGGACAGAAATTATCAGAGGACACATTGAAGAAAAATTAGGTGTTCATGCAACCAATATTTATGGTTTAAGTGAAATTATCGGACCAGGAGTTTCCATGGAAGATTTCGAAGAGAAGGGTGGAGCTTATATCTGGGAAGATCATTTTTATCCTGAAATTTTAGATCCCATTACCAAGCAGCCGGTTCCTTTTGGGGAAGAAGGTGTATTGGTGATTACCACTTTAACGAAAAAAGCGATGCCGCTTTTACGTTATTGGACCAATGATATTACAAGTCTTTATTATGATGAAAATGCCAAAAGAACCATGGTGAAAATGAAACCCATCGTTGGAAGAGCAGATGATATGCTGATCGTAAGAGGAGTAAACGTATACCCAAGCCAGATTGAAGAAGCTTTTTCTTATGTAAGGGGAGTGGTTCCTAACTACTATCTGACCCCTGTAGAGAAAGAACAGATGTGTATTGCTTTGGATATTGATGTTGAAATAGACGATGAATTGGTAAAATCTCAGAAAATAGAATCAAATACCGATGATTATTTTAATTTTGTCGGGAACTTTGGAAAAAATATAGAAAACGAAATAAAAAAGAGGGTAGGAATTACTACGAAAGTAAAAGTTCATGCTCAGGACAGCCTGCCGAAGTGCGAAGGTGGAAAAATTAATAGAATACTAAAAAAATAATGAATTCATTTTATAAACTTAAAACAGTTAAGGTTCAGAAAGATACTTCCGAAGCAGTAAATGTAGCGGTAGAAATCCCTGAAGAACTGAAAGATAAGTTCAGGTTCAAACAAGGGCAGTATCTGAATTTCCGAATGATGATCAACGGAAATGAAGAAAGACGTTCTTACTCTATCTGCAACGCTCCAAGTGAAAAAGGCAATACGCTGGAAGTATTGGTGAAATTGCTTGAAGGCGGAAAAGTATCAGGCTATTTCAATGAACACCTTCACATGGATGAAGTGCTGGAAGTAATGCCTCCAATGGGTGGTTTCAATACTTCATATCACCCGACAAACGTAAAAACTTACGTTGGTCTGGCTGCAGGAAGCGGAATTTCCCCTGTTTTATCCAATATTAAAGAAAGCCTTTATCAGGAACCGAATTCAAACGCTTATTTGTTCTACAGCAACAGAAGCATGAATCATGTGATGAAAAAAGGTGAGATCGATAAATTGGTGGAGTCTTTTAATGGCAGATTGAAAGTGGTTTATTTAGTAAGCCGTGAAAAACACGAAGATCCAATTTTTGAAGGAAGAATTTCTCCTGAAAAACTAGATTTACTGTTTGAAAGATATACAGATATCGATGTAAAAGAAGCAACCTATTTCATTTGCGGACCTTCGGAAATGATTAAGGGGATTGCAGACTATCTGAAGAAAGATAAAAAAGTACCTGCTATTCAGGTTTTATTTGAATATTTCACCGCTCCGGATGAAGAAAATACGGAGGAAATGAGTGATGAATTCAAGGCAATTGCCAATATTGAAAGTATGGTAACGGTAATCATTGATGATGATGAATATTCGTTCCACCTTAATTCTAAAAAAGAGAGTATCTTAGATAAAGCATTGAAAGATCAGCTTCCGGTTCCTTTCGCATGTAAAGGAGGCGTTTGCTGTACGTGTAAGGCGCAGGTTCTGGAAGGAGAAGTTTTCATGGAGAAAAACTATGCGCTTACCGAAGAAGAAGTAGCCAGAGGCTTCGTTCTTACCTGCCAATGTCACCCTACAACCAATGTGGTGATGCTTAATTATGATGTGTAAGACAATTTGAAAATGAGAAAATATGCTAATTTGAAAATGCCATTATCGTGTTTAAAATTTCCAAATTCTCAAACTCTCAAATTATTTAATTTTCAAATTCAAAAAAGATGGACTTAGAAAAATTTGTTCAATACGTTCACGAAGAAAATAAAGTAGAGCCAAAAGATGTAATGCCGGATGATTACAGAAAATTATTGGTTCGTCAGATTTCACAGCACGCTCATTCCGAGATTGTAGGAATGCTGCCGGAAGCGAACTGGATTTCCAGAGCGCCTTCATTGAGAAGAAAAATGGCTCTTTTAGCAAAAGTTCAGGATGAAGCAGGTCACGGCCTATATCTTTATTCTGCCACTGAAACTTTAGGAGACGGAAGCATCAGAGCAGACAGAGATGCTACTTATGACGATATGCTGGAAGGAAAAGCAAAATATTCAAGTATTTTCAACTATCCTACCTTAAGTTGGGCCGATATCGGTGCAATCGGTTGGTTGGTAGATGGTGCTGCCATTATGAACCAGGTAATGCTGATGGGGAATTCTTATGGTCCTTATTCAAGAGCGATGGTAAAGATCTGTAAAGAAGAATCTTTCCACCAAAGACAAGGCTACGAAATTCTGATGGCATTGTGCCGTGGTACAAAACAACAGAAAGAAATGGCTCAGGCTTCATTGAACCGTTTCTGGTGGCCGGCTCTAATGATGTTCGGACCTAATGATGACAGCTCGCCAAACTCTAAAATCTCTATGAACTACAGAGTGAAAAGAGAAAGTAATGATAACCTTCGTCAGAGATTTATCGATGTTACAGTTTCTCAGGCTGAATTCTTAGGATTAACCATTCCGGATAAAGATTTAAAATGGAATGAGGAAAGACAGCATTATGATTTCGGAGAACTTCCTTGGGATGAATTCATGGAAATTTTAAAAGGAAACGGACCTTGCAACAAAAAGCGTATCGAAACCAAGAGAAAAGCACAAAGAGAAAATTCTTGGGTAAAAGAAGCTGCTGCAGCTTTTGCAGAAAAACAACAAAAAGAAGTAATATAATAATGTAACAATATACCAATGTAAAAATGTAACAATCATTGTCGTGCTGAGCTTGTCGAAGCATCTCATTGTTAAACTGGTACACTGATACATTGTTAAATTAATTTTAATTATGGCAAATTTAGATATATGGGAAGTGTTTATTCAAACTAAACCGGGATTATCTCATAAACACGTTGGAGTTGTACAGGCGCCAACAGCAGAAATGGCTTTGCAGAATGCAAGAGACGTCTATACAAGAAGAAAAGAAGGAACTTCTGTTTGGGTAGTTCCAAGTAAATATATTGTGACTTCAGAAGGGGTGGATAAAGAAGCATTCTTCGATCCGGCTGATGATAAACTTTACCGTCACCCAACGTTCTACGATATTCCAAACGACGTAAAAAATATGTAAAATAGCTAATGGCTATTAGCTGCTTGCAATTTGCCAAAAGCTATATGCCAAAAGCCAAAAGCTAAAACAATGAACCCATTATATAATTATTTATTAAAACTAGCAGACGACAGTTTCATTATGGGACAGCGTTTGTCTGCATGGTGTGGTGAAGGTCCTTACTTAGAGGAAGATATTGCATTGACAAATATTGCGTTGGATGAACTAGGTCAGGCTAACAACTTTTATGTTTATGCTTCAAGAGTGATTGATAACGGAAAAAGTGAAGATGATATCGCATTTTTAAGATACGAACATGAATACGTGAATGCGCATTGGGTAGAACTCCCTAATGAAGATTATGCACAGACTATTCTGAAAGTGTATGTATTGTCTGTATACCAGAAACTGATGTATGAGGCATTATCCAATTCTGCGAACGAAGAGCTTGCTGCTATTGCCCAAAAATCTTTAAAAGAAGTAAGATACCACTATACTCACACTGCTTCATGGATGAAAATTTTCACTCAGGGAACAGAAGAAAGCCGTGAACGTTTGGTAAAAGCTATTGGAGATATCTGGGAATATACAAAAGGTCTTTTTGCTAAAACAGAAGGGGAAGACGATCTGGTTGTTTTGAATATTGCTCCCAATGCAGATGCTCTTTACGAAGAATTCATTGCCATTACCAAGAAAGATTTTGCAGATTTCGGTTTAGAATATCCAGAAAACTCTTTCATGCAGCCAAAATCAAGAACAGGATATCATACAGAGTATTTCGGATTTATTCTTTGTGAACTTCAGTATATGCAGAGAGCATATCCTGGGTGTACCTGGTAGTAAATTATGAAGAAGATGCTTCTTGGGATATTGGCTTTTTTTCTTGCAGCATATGTGATACTATGTGTTGGGATCTATTTCTATCAGGAGAAAATTATTTTTTATCCTGAAAAGTTACCGGAGAATTACAAATTTAAATTTAATGGTGATTTTGAAGAAATATCTATCAAAACACAGGATGGAAAGCATTTAAGCTCGGTTTTATTTAAAGTTCAAACCCCAAAAGGAGTTATCTTTTATCTTCATGGAAATGGAGGATCAATAAAAGGCTGGGGAGAAGTAGCCCAATTATATCGCAGTATGAATTATATACTTTGATACTTGACTATAGAGGTTACGGAAAAAGCGAAGATAAAATTAGTAGTAAAGATCAAATTTTCTCGGATGTTGAGAGTGCTTACAAAGAGCTATTGAAAAGATATCCGGAAAACAAAATTATTATTTTAGGATATTCTGTAGGATCAGGATTAGCTGCAAAATTAGCATCCATGCATCACGCAAGATTATTGATTTTACAGGCACCTTATTACAGTATAGAAGATGAAATGAGCCAGAAATTCTCATTTCTTCCCAAGTTTTTACTGAAATATAATTTTGAGACTGGTAAATATTTAAAAACCGTTAAATCGCCAGTTGTTATTTTTCATGGTGATAAAGATGAGGTTATTAACTATAATGCCTCTTTAAAACTTAAAAATAACTTTAAAAAAGAGGATAGCCTGATTGTATTAAAAGATCAGTATCACAACGGAATAACAGATAATTTGGATTATCAGAATGCAATGAAAGTAATTCTTGATTCTGATAAAAAATAAAATATGAATCAGCTTTTAGATTTATTAAGAACAATTCCCGATCCGGAAATTCCGGTCATTGATATCGTGGAGTTAGGAATTGTAAGAGATGCACAAGTCACAGGAGAAAATACCTGCGAAGTGGTCATTACACCTACTTATTCTGCCTGTCCTGCCATGTTTACTATTGAGGAGGACATTATCAAAATGATGAAAGAAAACGGATGGGATGCAAAAGTAGTAACCAAGATGTTTCCGATTTGGACAACAGACTGGTTAACGGATGAAGCGAGAGAAAAACTCCGCGTGTACGGAATTACACCTCCCGAAAAAGGAGCAGACGAACATCACATTGGGAAACCGAAAAAATGTCCGCGTTGTGGTTCTGAACATACCAAGCAGATCAGCAGATTTGGATCTACTTTGTGTAAGGCATCTTATCAGTGTTTAGACTGCCTGGAACCCTTTGATTATTTTAAATGTCATTGATGAGTTATTCACCAAACCACAACAAATTTTACGGCTATGCAAAGCATAACGAAGGAATTGTTAGAATGTTAAATTATTAGACGGTTACATTGATTTATATTGTTAAATTAGTGCATTGTTAAATAATAAATTAATAAAAACTATGTATACACAACTTGATATTGAAACGCATTTTGACGGGAAACTTAAAATCGCTTATCTTAATCAACCTGAAACCATGAATGCCCTTACCAAGCCGGCTTTATCAGATCTTAAAGATTTTGTTAAAGAATGCAGCGAAGACGAAACGGTAAGATGTGTTGCTATTTCCGGAAGAGGAAGAGCGTTTTGTTCAGGTCAGAATCTGGATGAAGCTTTCGTGGTAGGCAGAGAACACCATGATCATGATATCATCAGAAAAATTGTGGTAGACTATTATAACCCTTTAGTGTTGGAAGTTACCCGTTGCAAAAAACCGGTTATTGCATTAGTAAACGGCCCTGCAGTAGGAGCTGGAGCGATGTTGGCTTTAATCTCTGACTTTGTTTTAGCGAATGAAAAAGCCTATTTTGCTCAGGCATTTTCAAATATCGGTTTGATCCCTGATACAGGAGGAACTTACTTCTTACCGAAGCTTTTAGGTAGACAATTGGCCAATTATTTAGCATTTACAGGTAAAAAATTATCCGCAGAAGAATCTAAAAATCATGGTCTTGTAGCTGAAGTTTTCACTGAAGAAGAGTTCGTTCCAAAATCTATGGAAATTCTTGAAAGAATGGCAAATATGCCAACAGCTGCTCTTAAGCTTACGAAAAAAGCTTTTGCCGGTTCTTATACCAATACATTGAAAGAACAGCTGGATCTGGAAGCAGATCTTCAGCAGGAAGCAGCAGGTACAGAAGACTTCATAGAAGGAGTAAACGCCTTTTTACAGAAAAGAAAACCTAATTATAAAGGAAGATAATTAATTTGAAAATGGGTTAATTTGAGAATTTGAAAATGAGAAATGACAAAGAAAATATTATTGTAAATAAGACTTTTGATTTTGCACTCAATATTATTGAATTTTCAGAAGATTTATACGAGGACAAAAAGTTTCCTTTGGCAAATCAAATTTTTAAATCGGGAACTTCGATTGGAGCCAATGTTAGAGAGGCTCAAAATGCAGAAAGTAAGGCAGATTTTATTCATAAATTAAAAATTGCCGCCAAAGAAGCTGATGAGATAGAATATTGGCTTTTGCTGTGCTTAAAGTCTCCATATTTGAAATCTCCAAACGAAAAATTACTATCTGATTTAAAGGAAATTCTATTAATTCTGTCTAAAATTATTTCAAGTTCAAAATTAAAATAATTTTCAAATTAACTCATTTTCAAATTTTCAAATTTAAAATATGAAAGTAGGAATTATCGGTGCCGGAACGATGGGAATCGGCATTGCACAAGTAGCCGCAACGAACGGATGCAAAGTTTGGGTGTATGACGCCAATGCAAAACAAGTAGAAACGGCAACAGTAGGTTTGGAAAAAACACTAACCAAATTAGTTGACAAACAAAAAATTTCGGCAGAGAAAATGACTGAAATTTTAGCTAATATTTCCATTGCTACGGAATTGAAGGACTTCAAAGATTGTGAACTCATCATTGAAGCCATCATAGAAAATAAAGAGATCAAAACCAAAGTGTTTACAGAACTTGAAAACTATGTTTCAGAAAGCTGTGTCCTCAGTTCCAATACCTCATCCATTTCTATCACCTCTCTTGGTGCGGAACTAAAGAAGCCGGAGCGTTTCATCGGAATTCACTTTTTCAATCCGGCTCCATTAATGCCTTTAGTAGAAGTTATTCCATCCTTATTAACAGAAAAAACTTTAGCAGAAAAAATATACAACCTCATGAAAGAATGGGGGAAAATACCTGTTATTGCGAAAGATATTCCTGGTTTCATTGTCAACAGAATCGCCAGACCTTATTATGGGGAAGGACTGAGGATTGTTGAGGAAAACATCGCAACACCAGAACAGGTGGATGAAGCTATGAAAACGTTGGGTAACTTCAAAATGGGACCTTTCGAATTGATGGATCTTATTGGAGTGGATGTCAACTTTGCGGTAACAACCACTGTTTACAAAGACTATTTCTACGATCCGAAATACAAACCCTCTTTATTGCAGCAAAGAATGTCTGAAGCCAAACTTCATGGCAGAAAAACAGGAAAAGGTTTCTACGATTACAGCGAAGGAACAGAAAAACCTATAGCTCAAAAAGACGATGCCTTATATCAGCAAATCTTTTTAAGAATCATTTCCATGCTGATCAATGAAGCTGTTGAAGCCAAAAGATTAGGAGTTGCCAATGATGAAGATATTGAGCTGGCAATGCAGAAAGGAGTTAATTATCCAAAAGGATTATTAAACTGGGGTAAAGAAATCGGGTATGCAAAAATCTCCGAAACCCTTCAGGACCTTTACGGAGAATATCAGGAAGAAAGATACAGACAAAGTCCTTTGCTAAGGAAAATGTAATATGAGATATTTTCCTGAAAGATATGATGAAATAAGATCTTTAAACCCTGTTGAAAAGATTTTATCAAATATAAATAGCAATAGTGATAAAACTTATTCTCTAACTATGAAACGCACTAATAAATTTTTAAGAGGATATACAGAGAAAAATTTTTTTAGAGTAATAAGTGCAGAAGTACCAATTGGAGCTTTATGTGTTTTTGAAGGTCAATTGGTTCAAAAGGAACATGAGACAATAATAAAGTTGAATTCAAAATTTCATAGAACTTTTAGAATAATATTATTTGTGTGGGGTATCCTTCCAGTTTTTGCGATTATTAATAATTGTTTTCAAATTGGAGCAATAGCATTAGCATTATTATTACCAATTGCTATGTTTTATACAATAATCTATTTCTTAATTAAATTTTATTTCAAAAAATCTTATGAAAATGGAATTAAAGATTTGAATAGGATTATTAATAAATAAAATTGAGTCAGTATTATGGATATAGATGAATTCAGGGCTGAGCTGGAGACCAGACTTTCGATTGAAAAACAATATTTGACTCAGGAAGCTTCCTCTGTTGATGAGCAGGAAAGACTTGAGCTATTAGGAAAGTTTAATGAAAAATATAAAGAGCTGATCAAAAGATTAGCCAACGAAAACGGAATTGATTTAAACGAATCCTATCCCTCTGAAAATTCATCAGACTTAGAAAGTCTTTCATACGAACAAATGATTCTGGGGAAAACAATGAGTGTTTACGACAGATTATCAGATGAGCTTTATGAAGAAATAACAAACATATAATTAATAGAAATGAATCCAAGACAAGTAGCAGATTATATGTTCAATCAGGATTATTTTTCCCAGTGGATGAATATCAAAATGATTGAAGTAAAAGAAAATTACTGTTTAATAGAAATGCCAATTAAGAAGGAGATGCTGAATGGGCTTAAAACAGTTCATGGCGGAGTTACCTTTGCATTTGCAGACTCTGCGCTGGCATTTTCTTCCAATAATACCGGAGATGCTGCAGTAGCATTGAATTGTATCATCAATTTTACCAAAGCAGGAAAAGAAGGTGATGTTTTCAGAGCAGAAAGTGTTTTGGTTAACAATACAAGGAAAACAGCTGTTTATGACATTCAGATTACCAATCAAAGTCAGGAGCTGATAGCAAAATTTGTAGGAACAGTTTACAAAATCGGAAAAAAAGTAACAGAATTATAATAAACAGTAAGCTTGAAGCAATAGGCAGTAAGCTTTTTTGAAGCTGATAGAGCCTACTGCATATAGCTTAAAGCCTAAAGCAAATAAAAATGAACAACGTATACATCATAGACTATGTCAGAACTCCCATCTCAAAACTGCAGGGAGGGTTATCAGAAGTAAGAGCCGATGATCTGGCTGCTATTGTTATTAAAGAAGTAGTAACAAGAAATCCTGAAGTTCCTGTGGAAGAAATTGAAGACGTTATTTTCGGATGTGCCAATCAGGCAGGAGAAGATAACAGAAACGTTGCTAGAATGGGACTTTTATTAGCAGGTCTTCCTTACAAAATTGGAGGGGAAACTGTTAACAGATTATGTGCGTCAGGAATGTCTGCTGTGGCGAATGCATTCCGTTCCATTGCTGCCGGAGAAGGAGAAATTTATATTGCAGGAGGAGTAGAGCATATGACACGTTCTCCTTATGTGATGTCAAAACCAAGTGCTGCTTTCGGAAGAGACAGCCAGATGTTTGATACTACTTTCGGATGGCGTTTCATCAATCCTAAAATGAAAGAATTATATGGGGTTGACGGAATGGGAGAAACTGCAGAGAATTTAGCAGACATGCACCAGATCAACAGAGAAGATCAGGATAAATTTGCCCTTTGGTCTCAGCAGAAAGCTACAAAAGCTCAGGAAAGCGGAAGACTGGCAGAAGAAATTGTAAAAGTTGAGATTCCTCAGAGAAAAGGAGATCCAATCGTTTTCGAAAAAGATGAATTCATTAAACCTACTTCTTCAATGGAAGGGTTGGCAAAACTTCGTCCGGCTTTCAGAAAAGAAGGAACAGTAACGGCAGGAAATGCCTCAGGAATGAATGATGGTGCTGCAGCTTTGATTTTAGCAAGTGAAGAAGCTGTTAAGAAATATGGGTTGAAACCAAAAGCAAAAATTCTGGGATCTTCCGTGGCAGGTGTTGAGCCAAGAATTATGGGAATCGGACCTGTAGAAGCTGCCCAAAAACTATTGAAAAGATTAAACCTTTCTCTGGAAGATATGGATATCATCGAACTCAATGAAGCATTTGCAGCGCAGGCACTGGCTGTTACCAGAAGCTTAGGTTTAAAAGATGATGACGCAAGAATAAACCCGAACGGAGGTGCTATTGCAATCGGCCATCCACTGGGCGTTTCCGGAGCTAGAATTGTCGGTTCTGCAGCAATAGAACTTGAGAAGCAGGATAAAAAATATGCATTGTGTACCCTTTGTATCGGTGTAGGTCAGGGATATGCAATGGTTATCGAAAAAGTATAATTAATTTGAAAGTGAGTTAATTTGAGAATTTGAAAATGTTTAAAGACATAATTAATTTTCAAATTAATTCATTCTCAAATTTTCAAATTAAAAATATGAACATCTACTCATACCACGGGATTCGTCCCATTATAAAACGAACTGCTTACATTCATCCGCAGGCAGTGATTATAGGGAACGTAGAAATAGGTGAAGAAGTATATATTGGTCCCAATGCAGTAATCCGTGGCGACTGGGGAAAAATTATCATTAAAGACGGGGCTAATGTACAGGAAAATTGTACGCTTCACGTCTTCCCGAATATAGAAACCATTCTGGAAGAATCTGCACACATTGGACACGGAGCGATTATTCATTCCGGACATATTGGAAAAAACTGTCTGATCGGAATGAACTCTGTGGTAATGGACAAAGCCTATATTGGTGATGAAAGTATTGTGGGAGCGTTGGCTTTTGTGCCAGCCAATTTCAGATGTGAACCAAGAAAACTGATCGTTGGAAGCCCTGCAAAAGTGATCCGTGATGTATCTGACGAAATGATTCACTGGAAAACAGAAGGAACAAAACTATATCAGGAGCTGGCAAGAGAAGGAAAAGAAGCCATACTTCCTTGTGAACCTTTTACAGAATATGTTCAGCAGATCCCAACCAAAATTGTGGATTACAGCATCTGGGATGATATAAAATAATAACCATTACAATTAAATATGATTAAAAAAATTGCGCTTGCATGCAGCATAATGTTGGCGGTAGGTAGTACACTGTCAGCACAGGCGGTTGCTACAAAACCGCTTACAATAGGAGAAGTGAGGACCATTAAGTCCAAAACGTTAAATGAAGACAGAACGCTGAATATTTATCTTCCACAGGGATATGATAAAACAAAATCATACCCGGTGATCTATTTATTAGATGGAAGTATAAACGAAGATTTTATTCACGTTACAGGATTAGTACAATTCTTTAATCAGATGTATTCCATGCCTGAAACCATTGTGGTGGGAGTTGCTAATGTAGACAGAAAAAGAGATTTTACTTTTCATACGGATTTAAAAGACTTACAGAAAGATTATCCTACAACAGGACATTCTGATAAGTTTATTGCATTCGTTGAAAAAGAATTAAAACCTTACGTAGAAAGTCAGTTTAAAACGACAGACAAATATCTTTTCGGTCAGTCTTTGGGAGGGCTTTTAGCAACAGAAATTCTTTTGAAAAAACCGGAAATGTTCAATAACTATTTTATCATCAGTCCAAGTTTGTGGTGGGATGATGAAAGTCTTTTAAAACAGGCTCCACAACTACTTTCAAAATCCCCGGATACTAAAAAGTTTGTGTATGTTTCTGTTGGAAAAGGTGAACATCCGATAATGATAAAAGATGCTGAAGCTTTCTATGATGTTTTAAAAAAGGCAGGAAAGAAAAATTGGACATTAGAATATAAAATGATGGAAACAGACAATCATGCAACCATTCTTCACAGAAGTTTATATGAAGGATTAGTGAAAATGTTTCCCTATCAGGAACCGAAATAAAAGATAAATGTAACAATATACTAATGTAAAAATGTAACAATAAATTCGTAATAACCAATAATTGGTAAATTGTTATACTGCTACATTGATAAATTAAATATTTTATGGAAAAGTTAAAAAACTATATCTACGGAGAATGGGTAGAAGGTACCGGAAGCGGAGTTCCTTTGTACAATGCCGTTACAGGAGAGCAGGTAGCTGTTTCCGATACAGAAGGGCTTAATTTTGAACAGGCTCTTGACTACGGAAGAACCGTAGGATATAAAAACCTTTCTTCAATGACTTTCTACGACCGTGGGGAAATGCTGAAAAAAGTAGCACTTTACCTGTTGGAAAGAAAGAAAAAATACTATGATCTATCATACAAAACAGGAGCTACCCACGTAGATTCTTGGGTGGATATTGAAGGAGGTTTCGGAACTTTCTTTACCTATTCCGGATTAGCAAAAAGAATGCTTCCCAATACTTCATTTTGGGTAGATGGAGACACTCAGAAGATTTCTGCTAATGGAACTTTTTTAGGAACCCATATTTTAACGCCTAGTGAAGGAGTTTCTGTGCAGATCAATGCCTATAACTTTCCAGTATGGGGAATGTTGGAAAAACTATCCACTTCCTTATTAGCTGGAGTTCCTTCTATTGTAAAACCATCTCCTTTCGGATCTTATCTTACCAATACTGTATTTCAGGATATGATTGAAAGCGGAGTATTGCCAGAAGGAGCTGTGCAGTTAGTGTGCGGAGAACCAGGAAATATTTTAGATTATGTACAGGACGGAGACTCTGTATTGTTCACAGGTTCGGCAACTACAGGAAGAAAATTAAAATCACTTCCATCCATTGCAGGAAACGCAGTTCGTTTCAATATGGAAGCAGATTCATTGAACTGTTCTATCCTTGGATTGGAAGCAAAACCGGGAACTCCTGAATTCGACTTATTCATCAAAGAAGTTCGTAACGAAATGACCACGAAAGCAGGACAGAAATGTACTGCAATCCGAAGAATTATCGTTCCTGAACACTTGATCGGTGATGTTCAGAATGCTTTGTCTAAAGCTTTAGATCAAACGAAAATCGGAAATCCTTTAAGCAGAGAAACCAAAATGGGATCTTTGGTAGGAAGACAGCAGTACGAAGAAGTTCTGAGAAAAGTAAATCTATTAAAATCAGAAACAGAACTTGTCTATGACGGAAAACACGAGCTGGTAGATGCCAACTATGAAAACGGAGCATTTATGAGCCCGAAATTATTCCTGAACGACAAGCCTTTCGAAAAAAATATCTCTCACGATGTAGAAGCTTTCGGGCCGGTATCTACATTAATGCCATATAAAGATGCTGAAGAAGCAGCAGCACTGGCAAAAAGAGGAAAAGGAAGTTTGGTAGGATCTATTATTTCTCATGACGAGAATTTTATCGCAGAAACTTCATGGAAAATGGCTTCCCAACACGGAAGAATCTTTGTACTGAACAGAGATAACGCCAAGGAAAGCACAGGTCATGGTTCTCCACTTCCTACATTGATGCACGGAGGTCCTGGTAGAGCAGGTGGTGGAGAAGAAATGGGCGGATTAAGCGGTCTTCATTTCTTCCTACAGAAAACAGCAATCCAGGGGTCGCCAGATGTATTGAAAGCGATTACCAAGATCTATCAGCAAGGAGCAGAGAAAAAATTCTCAGACAAACATCCTTTCCAGAAATATTTTGAGGAAGTAGAAGTTGGAGACTCTTTAGAAACAGCAGGTAGAACAGTTACCGATGCCGATATCGTCAACTTCTCCAATGTTTCTTGGGATCATTTCTATGCTCATACAGATGCTACAAGTTTATCGGGTACTATCTTCGATAAGACTGTTGCTCACGGATATTTCATTCTTTCAGCAGCAGCGGGATTATTCGTTTCAGGGAAAAAAGGGCCTGTTATTGCTAATTACGGATTGGAAGAATGTAGCTTCTTCAAACCTGTATATGCCGGAGATACTATTACGGTGTATTTAACCGCAAAAGAAAAAATCAACAGGGGAGTAAAAGGAAGAAATATTCCTTCCGGTGTTGTAAAATGGCTGGTTGAAGTAGTAAACCAAAGAGATGAGGTAGTTTGTGTAGCAACAATTTTAACATTGGTGGCAAAACAATCTCCTTTCATTGATCTGAGTGTGAAAAACGTTCAGAAAATATTGAACGGATTAACGGAAAGTACTCCTCCTCTTTGGGGAAAAATGTCTCCGCAACAGATGATCGAGCATCTAGAGAAAGCAGTATTGGTAAGTTTTGGAGAGCCGGAAGCAGAAAAATGCTTTACCCCGGAAGAAAATCTTGAAAAATGGCAGGATTCTCTTTACAACCACAGAGCAATGCCGAAAGAATTTACCGCTCCGTTTCTTCCGCAGGATGGTTCACTTCCTGAACTTACCCACAAAAATCTTGAAGCAGCAAAACTGTCATTCATAGATAACGTAAAGAAATTTGTGATCTATTACAAAGAAAATCCACAGGCAGAACACATGAATTATGTTTTTGGAAAACTGAATAAAGAAATGTGGGAACTGATGCACAAAAAGCATTTTACCCACCACTTCCAACAGTTTGGATTGATTTAATTCAGTAAAATATAAGTTTAAAATCCCTTTCAGTAATTGAAAGGGATTTTTTAATGGACGATTACCCTTGACAAGGATGTTGGTTGATTGTAATATGTTTTATTTCAATTGGTTATTTTGTTTTTATTTGAAAATGATTAACTTTAATAGGCGAAATCCGAAAAGCATATAGAGTAGGAGAGAATATCAAAACTAACCATTATGAAAAACTTAAAAAAACTTTCAAGACATGAATTGAGATCTCTTAAAGGTTCAGGACCAAACTGGTCTTGTGCCCTTAATCCTTGTCCTCCCGGAACCTGTTGTCTTCCTGGAAGATGGCCAGATATTGCCAGAGCATGTTATATATGTGCTGATTCTTAGATTTTTTAACTTAAAACAATACGAAAGCTGCAATTCCTTGCGAATTGCAGCTTTATTTTTATAATCTTTTGTTAAAACCCCTTTCCTGCTTGATCTCCTTAGATTTATTCATTATTTTCAAACTTAAAATCAATTCAAAAAAATAATGAACGAAAACTGGATGCAAAAATGGGAAGAAGTGAAAAATATTTTGGTTTGTCCTACAGATCTGGAAGCGTATTTTACTTCTGATGAAATTCTGGGACAGAAGATGGAGACAATGGAAATCGGGAATGTTTCTCTTCCTTCCGGAAAAGTAGTCGTAAGAGATCCGTTGGTATCTTTAAATGCCAATCAATCACCTTATTTTATTCAGGCTCCGAAAGGAAATTTTCCTGTGACGATTGCTGTGGCAAAATCTGAAGACTGGGGGGACAGATATGCTGTTGTAAAAGTTGAATTTACCAAAGAAAAACCTGTTATTTACAGAGAAGCATTAGTCGGGATTGAAGAATTGGAAGGAGTAACTGAAGACGATTTTTTTGGTTTCGGGGTGGATGCAGGTTTAGGTTGTATTACGGATAAAGAAGTACTTCCTTTTGTAGATCAATTTGTAGATGAAATAAATGTTGACAATGTTTATGATGATTATTTTGCTGAACTTTTCTCACAAAGCTATAAAGACAACCCGAACAACCAGAGAGAAGCGGGAGACTGGATCAGCTGGACGGTTCCAAATACCAATTATCAGATTCCGATGTTTGCTAGCGGTTTTGGTGACGGCAGCTATCCTGTTTATTTTGCTTATGATGCCAATGGAGAAATATGTGGTTTATACATTCAGTTTATTGATATCGAATTGGCTTTAAGTGATGAGGATGAAGATGAGGAAGACGACGATGATCAACCTGAAAATTTTATTTTTTCTAAAAACTAAATATGAGTAAAACTTTTGCTGATAAAGTTGTTCAATTCAATAAAAATCTGACCTATTTGGGAGAACTTCCTGAGGGGTTTCAGGTATTGAATCCATATTTAGATAATTCGGAAACGATGACCGTCATGCAGAAGTTTTATCATCAATACTATAATGATTCTGCTAAAAGAAAATTCATCATTGGCATCAATCCAAGCCGTCATGGAGCAGGAGTAACCGGAGTTCCGTTTACAGACACAAAAAGACTTGAAAGTATTTGTGGAATAAAAATGAAATCTGCCCATACCCATGAAGTTTCTTCAGTTTTTATGTATGACATGATTGAAGAATATGGTGGAGCTGATCTTTTCTATAAAGATATTTACATCAATTCTCCATTTCCGCTGGCTATCGTAAGAAAGACAAAAAACGGATGGCTTAATGCTAATTATTATGATGACAAAAGGCTATTCGAATCGGTAAAGGATTTTATGATTGAATCTCTGAAGAAACACATAAGTCTTAATCTCGATACATCAGAAGTTTTCGTTCTTGGTAAAAAGAATGCCGATTTTATTTCAAAATTAAATACAGAAGCAAAACTATTCGATACAATGACAGTTCTGGAACATCCAAGATATATTCAGCAGTATAAATCAAAGGAAAAACAACTTTATATAGACAAGTATATTCTTGCATTGAAAAAATGACGAAATCCCTTCTTGGAAAGGGATTTGTCATTCATGAATTAGAATCTTTATAGGGATGTGGAACTTATGTGAAGTTGTATGAAATTAGTTCTTAATTACTTTGGTTGATTCCGTTGCTGTTTTGATAATATAAACCCCTTTTGGAAGTTCTGAAATATTGATATCATTATTTCCTTTCTGAGTTTGTACTGTTTTCAGCGTTTTACCATCCAGACTGTAGATTTTAGCTTCACTTGCTTTTTCAGTAGTGATAGAAATAGGTCCGTTGGTCGGGTTAGGATAAACGGTCAGGTCTTTCTTGATGCTTTTAGTTTCCGAAGTACCCAATACCAGATTGGTATCTTTTACCCAGGTGAAAGCATCGAGAGCAACATATCTGAATGATCCTCCTACAGTAAGTTGCAATTCGTCAATAACGATATTGGAGTAATTTTGACCATTTAAGTTAGTAAGATCAAGAAGTGTGTATCCGTTCGTGGCTCCTAAGCTTGTTGCGAAACCAGTCGATTTTGTTTGGGTGAATTTCGTTACTCCACTTAGTTTTCCGGTTACAGTCAGCGTTCCACTTACATTAAGATCCAGATTTAATGCTGAAAGATACATCCAGAATCTGTTTACTTTAAACAAATTTGAAGTTGTTTTAATACTGAAGGATGGTGGCGATTGAGAATCGTTAGAATTATCAATATATCTATTGTCATTTGCTGTTCCGCTCCATCCTGTTCCCGGGAAATTTCCCTGGATGTCAAAGACACTCACATGCGAAATAATGTTGAAAATGACCCCATTATCGGTGAAGCTTGTACTTCCGTTCGATTCCGTTTCAAATTGCTCTGTACTGGTCTGCCCGAATGAAAAAATTGAAATGAGCAGACTACAAATGGTTAAAAAAGTAGTGCTTTTCATGATTTTTGTTTTAAATGTTAGGTGATTATAAATATTAACTTCTTGAAGGATAGATGCCTTCCACGCAGATAATATAGTTTAAGCCAAGGTAAGGCGGCATATTATTTACAGGTATATTTTGTCCTACATATACAATACTTTGAGCATTGATTGCAGTGTCAGGATTAACATTGTTTACATAGCTTGTAACAGCATTGAAATCTCTACCTACCTGATTTCCTGTAATGGCTATAGATGTTGTGGCGCTGGGAGTTGATGAATTGGCATTTGTGTTGGCAACTTTCAGCTGAAATCCACTTCCCATACTTGGCATATTGGATGCTAAAAGTGTATTTTGTGTAGTACCCGCTACCACTCCCAAAGGATAAAATTCGTTGGCATTTACATTGCCGGCTCCTAAAGCCATACGTCCTTTTAAGTTAGGCAAAGCGAAAGTTGTAATACCGTCTCCACCATATGTTGTTCCTAAAATAGAGAATAAAGCTGAATTTCTTGAAATAGCTAATAAGCTTCCGTCACAAAACATCCAGCCTTTAGGTGCGAAATTTCCTGCAAATAATTTTACAATTCCAATGTACTCTTCCATGATAATATGATTTAGTTTTAAATTTCCTACTCTTTTTACAGGCTTTTCAGAATCCGCCTTTTGGTTATTAATTCTTAGCTCAAAGGAACGATTAATAGGAATCGGGTACTAGAGTAGAAAATACCAAATTGAAGACTCCGTATTTCTACGTAAAGGGAATCTTTTATAAGCTGCATTTATAATGGAATTTATCGTTTTTACATTTCTCAGAAAGAGTGGTATTTCGTATTTTTGTAAGAATCCAATAAAAATAAAAATGAGCGAATTTGTAGCATCAGAAATTAAAAATAATATTGCCGAGATCACTTTCGGAACACCCAAAAGCAACTCTCTTCCAGGAGCGATTTTAGAAAAACTGGCAGAAACAATCCTTCAGGAAGGGGCAAAAGATGAGGTGAAAGCTATTTTGGTGAAGAGTGACGGAGAGAAAGCATTCTGTGCAGGAGCAAGCTTTGATGAACTTTTAGCCATTGAAGAGTTGGAAGCTTCCACTCAATTTTTCGGTGGTTTTGCAAAAGTTTTAAATGCTATGAGAAACTGTGGGAAAATCGTAGTGGTAAGAGTTCAGGGAAAAACAACTGGAGGAGGAGTAGGAATTGCCTGCGGAGCCGACTACTGTTTTGCAACAAAAGACTCTGCTTTAGCGCTTACAGAGATTAATCTTGGGATAGGGCCTTTTGTTATCGGGCCTTATGTAGAAAGAAAAATCGGGAAGTCACAATTCTCTGCGATGGCTATTGATGCAGACTTCAGATCTGCAGAATGGGCGGAGCAGCATAATATCTACCATTCTGTTTCAGATTCTATTCAGGAAATGGATGAAAAACTGGAGAAATTTTTACAGACTTTAGCCTCAAGAAGCACTGATGCATTAGCGCTAATTAAAAAGGTTTCATGGGAAGGGACAGATCATTTCAATGAATTAATGCCTGCAAGAATCCATATGAGTGCAAGTCTTATCCTTGAAGACTCTGCAAAGAAAAATATTGAATCTATTAAAGAAAGGCTGAGAGTAAAATAATTTTCTTCTTAACAGAAAAAAGAATAACGGTTTTGAATCCACATATTAACCGGAGAAACAAAGAAGTTTCTTCGGTTTTTTTTATGTCTTATAGTGTTTTAATCACTTATTTCATAAGAATCACTTTGAAATTTAATTATCTGTATATCTGGATTAATTTATTTTGATGTTTTTGCTTTGTATTGTGTGTTTTTGTTAATTAAAAAGCGTCTTTGGTTTAAAATTAATATTAATTTAACTGTATTTTGGTTATTTTGGTCTTTTTTAAAATCTTTATTAACTCAATTTTAACATATTTTTTTAATAAATATATGAATATTGATTAAAAATTTGAACCAATTGAATTTAATTAATTAAAGTTTGATTTTCTTTGTATTTTTAACAATTTTTATTACATATATTTGCTGAACTACTGTTAAAATATGTTAAATATGAAAATGAAATTATTAAGCACAGCCGTGCTGTTCTTTGTGGGTGCACATCTGGTGGAAGCCCAAAAGACAAAACGAGACACCATACCACAGGATACTAAGATTGATGAAATCGTTGTAGTAGCTTACGGTAGCCAGAAAAGGGAAACTATGGTAGGTTCTAATACCGAAGTTAAAGCCAAACAATTTGCAGACAGACCAATAACGAGTATCGGACAGGCTTTAGATGGAGCCAGCGCCGGAGTTAAAGTAAGTACCGGTACAGGACAGCCGGGAAGTTCACCAAGTATCCAAATCCGTGGAATAGGTTCTTACGGTATTACAACAAATCCTTTATACGTGGTGGATGGTACTATTTATACCGGCTCTCTTGCTGCCATCAATCCTAATGATATTGCATCATTCAATATCCTGAAAGATGCAGCTTCCACTTCTTTGTATGGTTCTGCTGCAGCTAACGGAGTTGTTTTGATTACTACAAAATCAGGAAGAAAAGGAGGGAAAGATCTTATTAATTTTAGTATGAGTACCGGAGCAATTGGAAGATCAATTCCGGAATATGATAGAGTGAATGTTCATCAATATTACCCGCTTATATGGGAGTCAATAAGAAATGGCAGAATGACCTCAGTACCGGGTACAACGATCGCTGATGCGAATGCTTATGCAACAGCGCAGCTGATTTCAGGAGTTTTGAAAACCAATGTTTTTAATGTTCCAGATAATCAGTTAGTTGTGAATGGAGTTTTAAACCCGGATGCAAAACTTAAATATACAGATTTAGACTGGCAAAAACCCTTGATGAATACCGGATTCAGACAGAATTACGAGTTGAATTACAGTGGGGGAAGCAATACGACAACCTATTTTTCTTCAGTAGGATATACCAATGAAACAGGATATCTTATCAAATCAGACTTTGAAAGATTTACAGCAAGATTAAAAGTAGATTCTCAAGTAAAAAGCTGGTTGAAATTAGGAACAAGCATCAGTGGAGTATCTTCTAACGGAAACAATTCTGTAGAAGGGGTGGATAATAATTCTGCTTATATCAATCCATACAGATGGACAAGAACGATGGGGCCTATTTACAGCCCTTATGCTCATGATCCTAATACATTTGCTACCCTTTATGACAATGCAGGAAATGTTGTGTATGATGCAGGAAGCGCCAGAGGAGCAGATGCAGCAGCGGGAAGAAACGTAATTCAGGAAACGCTTTTAAATAAAGATCTTTCTAAAAACTATTATATCATTTCCAGAGCATATGCTGAAATTAAAGTAGATCCTTATCTTACTCTATCTACCAACGTTGGGTATGATATCAGAAATAACAGAAGAAGTACCTACGGAAATAAAATTATTGGAGATGCGGCTCCGGGAGGCTCGGCAGAAAAATATAGCTTTACTGAGCAAACCTTTACCTGGAACCAGCTCTTAAACTATAAAAGAAAATTTGGAGAGCATAATTTTGAATTCCTTTTAGGACATGAAAACTACAAATTCATGTATGAATATCTGTACGGATATAAAAAGGGACAGATTGTAGATGATAATGATGAATTGATCAACTTTGTAACGCCTGCAACACTTACTTCCCGTACAGACAATTACAGAAAAGAAGGCGTATTTTCAAGATTGAATTATGATTATAAATCAAAATATTTGCTTTCAGGATCTATCCGTTGGGATGGCTCGTCAAGATTTGCTAAAGATGTAAGATGGGATTCATTCTGGTCAATTGGTGCAGGATGGAGGCTGAAAGGAGAAGAGTTCTTAAGCAATTCTAATCTTATCAGTGAATTAAAAATCAGGGGTTCATATGGTGAAGTAGGGAATGACAGAACAGACAGTTATTATATGTATAAAAGTACTTATACGTTAGGTTATAATAATGCTCAGGAGCCTGGGATCTTATTTGGATTTTTGGCTGACCCTTCAATCACCTGGGAGGCTAATAAGCAAACCGATCTAGGGATTGATTTTGGATTTTTAAATAATAGAATTACAGGTTCCGTAGAATACTATAACAGAGTGACTGAAGATCTGATCTTCCCGGTTCCTCTTCCTGTTTCTGCAGGTGTTCCGGATAATACAATCAGTAGAAATGTGGGAACAATGTATAACCGTGGATTCGAATTCAGCATTAATGCAGATGTTATTAAAACCCCAAACTTCACTTGGAATATCAATGCGAATGCATCCACACTTAAAAACCAGGTTACAGAACTTACTGATGGGATCACGGAAATTATCAATGGAACGAAAAAAGTTTCCGTAGGACATTCAATATATGATTACTGGTTAAGACAGTGGTATGGGGTAGATCCGGCTGATGGTTCACCTTTATTCCTTGTTGCTGATGCATTTGCTAATACAACAGCTGCTGATATCAGAACTGTGAACGGTCAAAAAGTGACTACCAACTTCAATAAAGCAAAATATGACTATTCTGGTACAGCAATCCCTGATTTATTCGGAAGTTTCGGAACAACAATTACATATAAGCAATGGGCATTATCTGCCATGTTTACCTATCAGCTAGGTGGAAAAACATATGATTCCAATTATGCAGCATTGATGTCCAGCTACTCACAAGGAGGAGCTTTAAGTACAGATATTCTGGACAGATGGACAACTCCTGGTCAGATTACTGATGTTCCGGCATTGAACTCATCAACGTATACAAGCTCAAATATTGGTAACAATTCAAGATGGCTGGTTAGCTCAGATTTTATTACATTCAGACAGGCTACTTTAAGTTATAGCTTCAGCCCTGAAACTTTATCTCAGCTTGGAGTTTCAGGATTAAAAATCCTTGTTTCAGGTGAGAATTTATGGAGCAAAACAGCAAGAAAAGGGTTAGAACCGTCCCAGGCCTTTAACGGAACAACAACAAATAGATATACTCCGGCGAGAGTGGTAACGATAGGATTTAATGTATCATTTTAAATAATTAAGTAATGAAAAATATCGCAAAACAATATATAAAATGGGCTGTTGTTCTTTCAGTCTTCACAGGAGCAGTTTCATGTCAGAGTGATTATCTTGAAGCAGATCCTACTACTGCAGCTTCTGAGGAAGCGGCTTATTCAAGTTCTGCTAACCTTATGGCTATTGTCAATGGGATGCATAGAGATATGTATTACAGACAAAGTGATCAAGGACAGAATGGTCAAGGAGGAATTATGATTATAATGGATGCTTTGGCAGATGACCTTGTTTTTCCATCTACAGGAAATGGCTGGTATGTCTCAGCCGTAAGATGGCAGGATCAGGTAAATGATAATGCTTCCAATGATCTTTATCCTTATCAGTTTTATTATGCATTGATCAGAAATGCAAATCTGGTTATCGCTAACGGTCCTTCAGTTCCTGCACCTACGGCGGCTGATGCAACAACCATTAAAACAGCAATTGGTGAAGCATATGCATTCAGAGCTTTCTGCTACTACATGTTGGTTCAGATCTATGGTAAGCGATATGTTCCGGGAGCAAACAATACTCAACTTGGTGTTCCGATCAGATTGGTGGCTAATGAAATTCCTTTGGCAAGAAATACAGTGGAAGAAGTGTATACTCAGATCGGAAAAGATCTTAATGAAGCGTCAACCAGACTTACAGGAATTACCAGAGCGACAAAATCCCATTTTAATGACAAAGTTGTTTTAGGATTAAAAGCTAGAATTGCATTGACACAAGGGAATTATGCTGCTGCAGTAACGGCTGCCCAATCGGCTCGTGCAGGATTTCCTTTGATGGACAATGCAACTTATACTGCAGGCTTTAATAACTTGGCAGGAGTCGGTGAGTGGATGTGGGGTGCTACTATTATAGCAGATCAGGGAGATTCATTCTCAAACTTTGGGGCTTATATGTCCAGAAACTTTAACTCTACCAATATTCGTCAGGCTCCGAAAGCTATTAATAGTAAATTATTTCTGTCATTCCCGTCTACAGATATCAGGACGAAGAATTTTGATCCAACAGGAGCACACACAGCTCTTGCACTGCCTTCAACATATTCTAAGTTCCCATATACAGGACAGAAATTCCTTGCAGCAAGCCAGGCAGACAGTAGAGTAGATGTTCCTTATATGAGATCTGCGGAAATGTATCTTATTGAAGCGGAAGCTCTGGCCAGATCAGGAGATGAAGCCGGTTCAAAAGCAGTATTCAATGTATTTGCAAAAAACAGAAACCCTTCTTATACGGGAGCTACTACAACAGGAGCGGCTTATATCACGGAAATTCTTAACAGCAGAAGACTTGAGTTCTGGGGCGAAGGTTTCAGATTCTTAGATTTGAAGAGGCTTAACCAAGGTTTGGACAGAACAGGAGCTAATCACTCTTCTGTAGTAACCAATAATGTAATGACAGTGGCTAACACAGATCTACGTTGGGAATTCCTTATCCCAAGATCCGAGATTAATGCTAACCCATTGATTGTTCAGAATCCTTTATAACACGTACAGATTTTAATATATGATGGAGAACCCGGCTATTGGCAGGGTTCTCTTTTTTATTTCGATGAGCAAATAAACGATGAGGTTTTCAGCAAAAAAATATTTTCAAAATTTAAAATAAATAATTGGTGGATTGAAAATAAATTATAACTTTGTAATTCAAAGTTCTTTTTATGGATTCAAAAAACTATCACGAAGATCTATCCCATATCCGTTCTATGATGGAACGGTCTTCCAGATTCATTTCTTTAAGTGGTTTGTCTGGAGTTGTTGCAGGGTTGGCTGCAATTATTGGTGCTGTATATGTGTATTTTGTTTTTCAGAGGGAAGGAATCAGTTATTTGGATGGAGACCGAAATATCCTGGGGCCAACCCTGGTTAAAGAACTTGTTGTGATTGGAGTCGTTATTTTAGTGGTTGCTATTCTTAGCGGCTATATTTTTACTGCCCATAAAAGTAAAAAGAAAGGGTTAAAGATTTGGGATGCCACAACAAAGCGACTTTTGATTACCTTTGCAGTGCCTTTAATAGCAGGAGGAGTCTTTTGCCTTGCACTTCTTTATCATCATCTTTTTGTTTTCATTGCGCCGGCTACTCTTATTTTTTACGGATTAGCTCTGGTAGCTGCAGAACGCTATACACTAACAGATGTAAAGTATCTAGGATATCTTGAAATCATTTTAGGACTTATTTCTTTATTTTTTCTAGGATGGGGATTGCTGTTTTGGGCTATTGGTTTCGGAGTTTTGCATATTGTGTATGGATTGATCATGCATAAGAAGTATAAATAACAGAGGTACGATATAATTTCTATTAACCAGCAGAATCAGGAGAATTAAGCATAGTTATTGCCTTTAGCAATGGTTGCTGAATAAATAAGATAAAGTAAAATGATCAAAATAAATCAGCTCAATAAAGAATTCGAAAGCCGTGTAAGATTGGGCATTATGTCCGTTCTTATGGTTAACGACTGGGTTGATTTTTCTGAAATGAAAAACCTGCTCGAAATAACAGACGGAAATCTGGCCAGCCATAGCAATGCACTGGAGAAGGCGGGATATATAGAAGTGAAAAAAGAATTTGTAGGAAAAAAACCTAAAACCTCTTATCGTGTTACACAGAGTGGAAGACAGGCTTTTACCGAACATTTGGATGCATTGGAAAAATTATTGGGACGATAGACCTATATTTTTTTGAAAATTCACTTTGAATTACAAAGTACTTTATAATTTTAAACTTGATAAAATGATGACACAAAAACAAAAAACACGCACAATTTATTCCCTTCCGCCGGCTTTACTCAGTATTCCATTGGTTGGAAATCTCATTTCAAAAGAAGTGAACTGGTCTGCATCAGATTTTCTGATTGCAGGTGCTTTACTTTTTACAACTGCTTTTCTTATCAATCTGGTCAGAACCAGAATAAAGAAACGATACCAGAGAATTTTAATCTCCGTTTTCATTTTACTGGCTCTCGCATTGATCTGGCTAGAACTCGCCGTAGGAATTTTCGGAAGTCCGTTTGCTGGAAACTAAAATTAAGTTTGCTATTAATTCTAAATAATAATCATGAAAGATTCAGAAATAATAAATCTAGGCAAGGCTGTATTTGGAATATTTTTTTCAGTGGGAACTCTTTGCCTTTTAGGAGCATTCATTACAAAAAATGACTGGTTTGCCGGAGCAGGCTATTTGTTAATCGTTTTTGGAGTGCCAGTCAACTTATTATGCATACTTGGACTTTTGACATATAGTGCTATCAATACATCAAAATTCAAAGAATGTATGATAGCTATACTCATTTTGACTGCCAACATTCCCATCGCATTTACTTACACGGTTATAGGTCTTAGTCTTTTCGATTAATATCCATAAATATATAAATACATTATGAAAAAAATACGCGTTCAGTTTCTGCTGTTTGTGTACGATAAAACACAAAAACTATACAGAAAATATTTCAAAAAGAAAAAAAGACAATGGCAGTTCAATGAAAAACAGTTGTTGGAGTTTCAGGAAGATTCTTTAGGCAGAAAGCTCGGAGAGTTTTACAGGAAACACGGTTTTACCATGATCCCCAAAATGGAAAACCATGATGTACACCACCTGATTACAGGCTGTGGAACCAACTTCGAAGATGAAATTGCCATGCAGTATCTACTCTTAGGAAATGGAAAACTCAATGCCCATCTTTTGGCAGCAATTGTATTGGGAACAATTATCCTCCCTGAATATGTGAAAATTTATATCAAGGCTTATAAGAAGGGTCAGAACATGAGAGCTTTTCATCATTGGGATTTTGAAGAGCTGCTATGGCAGAATTATGAACATGTGAAGGATTTTATTCAACAGAAAGAAAACGTAGTTCTTCATTAAAATTGAATACAATGGGAAAAGTAAAATTCAGTCCGATGGGGAAGAAGACATTTTTAATCTCCTTTTTGTTGGGGACATGTTTGTTGCTTCTATTTTGGATGACAAGAGCTGAATTTCTCGTGATATTGGGATTTTATTATGTGTTGATTGCTGCTGTAGTGAATTTGTTAATCACTTTATATGAATTAATGGAATACCTGAGTGATGTTTCCGAAAAGAAAAGAAACGGAAACTCTGTCCTTCTATTATTGCTTAACATCCCCGTTACTTTTTTATATCTCAACCTATTTTTAATTTTTGCTGATCTCAACACTTGGCCACATTAAATCTTTCAATCCTTTAAATTTTCAATCTTTAAATAATTAATCTTATGAAAACACATCATTATATATTCATTACAGCCCTGCTCTTTGTTATTGTCTTTTATGATCAGTATGTAGGGCTGAATCTTGGAATTCTTGGAATTATTTATGCTGTCCTGACCTTGTTTAGAACACCGGGAAAAAATAAAACAAGAACATTGTATATCCTTTTTGCAACGAGTATTCTATCCAGTATTGCATTTGCATGGTTTGGAGATTTTCCATCCTTTATTGGGGTGTTAAGCTCATTGCTTTTATTGGGATATAAATCCAAGAACAGAAGGATGAAAGTTCTTCTTCTTGTTCCGGTTTTTATTGTGAATTGCTGTACTTCCTTCTGCCGATTTTTTAGTTTTGATGAATGGCTGCCTAAGAAGAATGTATCCGGATTGTGGCAGAAGACATTTGCCTTTATTTTGATTCCGTTGGTGCTGGTTTCCGTTTTCTTTGGAATTTATTCTGCTGGAAGTAATCATTTTGCAGCTCTTTTCACAGATTATGAGTTGGATCTTAATATTTGGCAGCTGTTCTGTCTCTCAGTTTTAGGATTCTTTATCGCCTTTAATTACTGGAACTATGCCGTGGAAAAACTTATCTACAAAAACAATCATTTTCTGGATAATGAGTTTAGCAAAGATTCCCGGATTCCAAAAGCGACTTATTCCTTTCTTGATCTTGGTGCAGAAAGAATGAGCGGAGTAATCTCTTTTGTTTTATTAAATATTTTACTCATCTTCTTCATTATTACCTATAATTATGAACAGTTTTATGAAGCCGTAAAAACACCTGTTCAGCTCTCCGAAGAAACTCATGAAAGAGTAAATGCCGTGATCATGTCTATTGTGATGGCTATTCTGGTAATCATGTTTTACTTTAAATCCGGATTTAATTTTGATCCAAAAGCAGGTTTGTTGAAAATATTAGCTAAAATCTGGATTTTCCTCAATGCTATTCTTGTTGTTTCCGCTGCCCTTAAAAACTATGAGTATATTATTAATTATGGATTTACTTATAAAAGGCTGGGTGTTTTTGCTTTCCTTCTTTTATCACTCGTTGGGCTGGCTTTGACGTTTATAAAAATTCAAAAACAGAAAAGAAACATTTTCCTTGTCAATACAATGATATGGTATTTTTACGCAACTATTCTCGTGTGCAGTTATATCAATTGGGGCGGTTTTATTACCTCTCAGAATATGAAAAGAAAAGATTTTGCAGCCAATTATCATTTAACATCCATCAATTTCAGTGAAAAAGCACTCCTGAAATATGCAGATGAAAAAAATGATCAGAAGCTTAAAAAGACCTTACAGGATAAAGTGAAAAATGAAACAAACAAAACCTTTCTTTCAAAGGTTATGTATTATCAGACCATACAATAAAAGATCATGAAAAGCTTTGTTGAATCCCCAAGATTTAAAATTAATATATTGTTGATCCTGATGACTGTATTCTGTTTCGGTCTCTCAGCTTTCAGATACTATATCAGTGATACAAAAGTGTTTTTGTTTCTCAATTGGAACCTGTTTTTGGCATGGATTCCTTTATTGCTGAGTTCTTTTATTCTTGCCTTTAATATCAAAAGTAAAATATCACTCATCTTTATTATGATCGTATGGATATTGTTCTTTCCCAATTCACCCTACATTCTTACAAATCTTTTTCATCTCAAAGCAAGAAATGATATACCGATCTGGTATGATCTCATTGTGATCCTTTCTTATGCATGGACGGGACTGATCTGTGGGTTTATAAGCCTTAAAGATATCGAAAATCGGCTTTCCGATTATGGTAACAGAAATGTTATTAACAGCGTAATTGTATTATTCCTTTTCATGAGCAGCTTTGGAGTTTATCTCGGCCGGTTTTTGAGATGGAACAGCTGGGATGTGCTCAATAATCCTTTTGGTCTGTTCTCTGATATTGTGGTACGGTTAATTTATCCCATGGAATATACCAAAACCTGGGGCGTTACAGTTTTAATGGGATTGATGCTCAACTTTATGTACTTTACATTCAAATGGGCAGGAACAAATGACGAAAAAGAATTGCAGCCGGAAAACAAATCATTCAACGGATTGGAACAATTTTAGCATTTAAATGAGCTCAGCATCATAAATGTTGATCCACTTTTAAAATTAATATTATGAAAAAAAGCTTATTATTAATTCCATTGATTATTATTTCATGTAAAAAAGACCCAGCTGTAACAGCGGTTCAGGACAAAGATTCTACCATTGTAACCGAAATGCCGGATTCTGTAGTAAAGGCAGATTCTGCTGCATTGAGAGTAAAAGATTCAATTATTAACAATGCTCCTGTCACTAAAGAAGTACTGCGTAAAGGCGTGATGAGAAATGAAAAAGACGGACAGATTGTAAGAACCTTGGATGCAACTCAGCTTCCGCTTACCATTGGTGAGCAGTTTACAAAAGACGATCAGGACTTGGTTTTAAAACTGACCCATTACGACCGCCCGAATATCAAAGCAAAAATTTCTACGAAAGAGAAAGACTTTAATATCCGTTTCAATCAGATCAGAGTTCCTAATGGAGACTATGACGGACCTTTCGGAAGAGAAATCACCTATGATACTCCAGGAAAAGGAGAAGTATGGCTTATCATCGGAAAAAGTAACATGGCTTCCGGAAATACCAAAGGAAGTTTTACGGTAAGTATAGAATAAGATCAGATTAATTTGGTATAATTTCTGCAAACTATACACTTAAGCTTAAAATTTAAAATTATGAAAAATATAGTTCTAACAGCAATGGCCACTTCAGCTGTACTCGTAAGCTGCGGAACCGTACAGTCGCTGGTTCAGAATACATTTCCATACACAACGAATGTTTTGGTGTCTACAGGAGTTCCTGCAGATAAAGAAGTATCTTCCACAGCAACGGCTACCAATGTACAGACATGGTTCGGAGGAAATAACAACGCAAAGATTAAAGACGTAAGAATTTCAGACGCAAAAATCTCCGTGGCATCACCGTCAGGAGGAAATCTGAGCGCATTTAAAACCGTTAAAATATATGTTTCATCTAATGGAACAGGAGAAAGACTGATCGCATCGCGTTCTAACATATCTACCAATTCTTCCAGTCTGAATCTGGATCTTAATGATACAGGATATCTGGATGAGATTGTAAAAAGTTCAGGATTGACTGTAAGAACGGTTTACGAATTGAAGAATCAGACTTCTTCGGATATGAACATCAAAGTAGCGCTAAATTTCAACAGCGTTCCCGCCAACTAAAAAGGATAAAAATTGATATTAAAAACCCTCTTTCAGGTACTGAAAGAGGGTTTGATGTGAAGTAAAATGGTCTAAAAATCTTTTAAAACTATAGTTTTGTCAATTTCTCAACAACTCTTCTCTGGCCTTCATTGATATTAATGATATATTGACCGGTAGGAAGCTGTGAAATATCAATTTTTTCATTAGGTAAAACTGAGTTTTTGATTACGCTGCGTCCCTGAAGATTGATAATCTCTACATCCATTTTTTTATTTTCATTACTTTGAATAGCGATAGAACTGCTGGATGGATTAGGATAAATTTTAACCTCTAAAGCAGCCAAAGTTTTAACAGGTGTCGCAAATTTACTCTCCAGTTGAACAATAGCATTCTTTACATTCGGAAGAGGACCAATCTTCTGGCCTGTCACTGTGCCTCCCTGAGGAATTCCTGTAGAAATTAAAAGATTCTTCATTGCTGAAGGCGTTAAATATTGACCAGTAGTCTGACGATAGAAAGATTGGATTAAAATAGCAGCAGAAGATACTACCGGTGTAGCAGAGCTTGTACCACTGAAATAATTATAGGTTCTGTTGTTGTCATTGTCATATTTTGCATAAGATCCGTAACCTGCTGCCATCACGCTGCTTCCCCAACCCTGAACATCTACTCTGTTTCCAAAAGTACTGAAACTTAATTTCGAATGGGTTGTGTTAGGAGATCCTGCCCCCACAATAATAGCGCCACTGTTTCCTCTCGCAAGATAGGATGCATAAAAAGGATCATCCAGATTTTGATTTCCATTACCTGCCGCAGCAATGATAATGATTCCAGAATCAGTAGCCGCTTTTGTAAGATCCCAGATTACTTTATCATATTCTGCAGGGCAATACTGACCGTCTTTTCCGCCAGTCTGCATTTCATATAAAATAATATCGCCGGCCTGGGATGCATTGATAGATCTGCTCACCGCAGAAGCCCTGTTGTATCCTACAGTTGTCCACTCCATATACCCTTTGATCTCAGAAGTATTGTAGGCCGCTCCTGTAAGCCCGATATTATCTTTGATAGAACCTAAAATACTTACCACTGCCGTCCCGTGATCACGGTAATTATTGTTAGCCAATCCTGCATTCGGAGAATAGCCGGGTTCTAATTGTATTGAATTTTGATTAGAAAGCATTTCGTGAGTTTTGTAAAAACCATATTCCACATCACGCACACGGATATTCTGTCCCGTAATCCCTCGTGACCACGCATATTTTGCATTGATTCCAGGATTGTCATTCAGATAAGTTTGAAGACTTTCAAGGTCTGGAGTCGCTACAAAAGCATTGACTAAAGGAGGTTCGATAGGTGCGGCACTCATTACAGATACATATTCTATTTCAGGAAATCTCTCAAGAGTCTTGATGATTTTTTGTGCAGATTCCTGATTTTGAATAGGCAGATCAGCCTTATAAATTCTTTTCAGTTTTTCTACAGACTCTCCGGAATTACCGATAGCTTTACTGCTTCTGGCCATTTCGTCAAGTTTACTGTCTGTGAAATCCAGATCATATTTAAACGAAATTTGATTTTCTCTTGAAAACCTTTCCAGATCAGCATTTCTGCTGAAAGCTGTTTTTTCTGAATTAATGCCTTTTGAAAAGCATACATAAATAATTGAATTTTGATCATTAGCCATTTTGGCCTGATTGTCCTGACCAAAAGACATAGAAGAGCAGAACGCAAACAATGCGAGAAGGTTGATTTTTGTTTTCATACGATTTTGTTAAATGGTTGTGAATCAGTTTTGATCTACATCAAAAATAATAATAAAAATGAAAACAAATCACATTTTTGTGAATTTATTATTTAAAAATTTTACTTTTTCTTTTGTACAAGGGATTTTATTGTTTGTGAATGATAAACCTCACAGATTTTTTAAACTTGCGAAGTTTAAGAGTAATATATTTTATATGCATCAAGCAAAAAAATACGTTTCAATCAATTGAAACGTATTGCATTATAGTTGCATTTTTCTCTGGTTTAGCTTTTGGTAATAGAATCCATGACGATAGTGACAGGTCCGTCATTAATCAGGGAAACCTTCATATCAGCCCCGAAAATTCCACTTTCTGTTTTGAGTCCGGATTTGGCAATTTCTTCTTTAAAATAATCAAAAAGAGGAACTGCTTTATCCGGTTTTGCCGCTTTGATGAAAGAAGGGCGGTTGCCTTTTTTATAATCTGCAATCAATGTAAACTGACTGATGCAAAGGATTTCCCCTGAAATATCCTTCACAGAAAGATTCAGCTTATCATCTTCATCGCCAAAGATTCTTAAATTTAAAACCTTCTGTACAAGCCAGTCTGCATCTGTTTTTTCATCATTTTCATCCACACCTACAAGCAGCAGTAATCCCTTTCTGATTTCACCAACAATTTTTCCGTCTACTTTTACACTGGCTTCAGAGACTCTTTGTATTACGATCTTCATCTTGAATTCTAATAATAAATATTTAAAGTTTTGCTGGGAACATCATAGCTATAAGGATAAGTTTTAGGAGGAAGGGACGTTTTGGCCCCTGATTCCGGCTGTCCTGTGCTTAAAATCCACCTCGTATTGTCTTGCGGGCATAGAATGGCAATGTTATCTTTCACTTCGAGAGTGGTATTGTTATCAGGACATATGTGAGGCGCATTTCTGTCGTATACCTTAAACCCGTTTGCTGTTCGTACAACAATCAGTCCTCTTGTTCCGGACTGCTGTTCATTCACATAAATCCAGCCATTGATGTTGTTCAAAGCATAGTAGGCAGGCAGGTTTAAATTAAGGGTTACGTTGATGGGAGTATTCGGGAAACAGTTCACAGTATCTTCTCTGCTCCCACAAGAGTTTATAGTTAAATTACTGAAAATCAACAAACTGAAAATGGATAAGATTGAAAAAGTTTTTTTCATTTCAATTTAAATTTTTATATATTTGTAAAAATTAAACGATTACAACACGAAAACATTGTCCGACAAATGTCGGATTATTTTTTTATACTAAAACTAAATTTCGAAAATTATGGCAAGCTATGTAACTAAAGAGGGCCTAGAGAAAATGAAAGCTGAGCTGGAACAGTTGGAAACTGTGGAGAGACCAAAAATTACTCAGCAGATTGCAGAAGCAAGAGACAAAGGAGATTTGTCTGAAAATGCAGAATATGATGCGGCTAAAGAGGCTCAGGGAATGCTTGAAATGAGAATTTCCAAGCTGAAAGATGTAATCTCTACTTCTAAAATTATAGACGAAAGCCAATTAGATACTTCAAAAGTTTCCATCCTGACAACGGTGAAACTTAAAAATAATGCTACCAAGCAAGAACAGGTATTTACATTGGTACCGGATAACGAAAGCGACCTGAAGACAGGAAAGATCTCTGTGAACACTCCCATCGCAAAAGGTTTGTTAGGAAAAGTTATTGGCGAAACTGCTGAAATTACTTTACCGAACGGAAACAAACTGTCTTTTGAAGTATTAGACATTACTTTATAGTCTGATACCTGTTTCATTTCTAAACGTCTAAATATCTAACCCAAACTTCTGATAAAATGAGCACTATATTCACAAAAATCATCAATGGTGAGATTCCTTCTTATAAAATTGCGGAAGATGAAAACTTTATTGCATTCTTAGATGCAATGCCTTTGGTGAAGGGACACACTCTGGTTGTACCTAAAAAAGAAGTGGATTTGATTTTTGATCTTGAAAGTGAAGAATACAAAAACCTATGGGGATTTTCCCAGGAGGTAGCCAAGAAGATCAAAACTGCAATTCCATGTGTAAGAGTAGGAGTAGCGGTGGTAGGACTTGAAGTTCCTCATGCACATATCCATCTGATTCCTTTAAACAAGGTGGAAGACATGAATTTTAGAAACGAAAGATTAAAATTAACGAACGAAGAATATACAGAGATTCAAAACTCAATTATTAATTCTTAAAAACAGAAAATCGTAAAAAAGTAATTTTTTACGATTTTCTTTAACATATACATATATATTATATCATATGAATTCCAACCAATGTTCTTTCTGCGGCAGAAAAAGAAATGAAGTACAGATGCTGATTTCTGGGCAGAATGGTTTTATTTGTGAAAATTGTATAGAGCAGGCACATGCTATTGTGAAAGATGGAGCATCCAAGACAGGATACTCACCTGCAGAAAGTATGGAGGAGCTTAAAAAGCCAAAAGAAATCAAAGTATTTCTTGATCAATACGTGATCGGGCAGGATCAGGCAAAAAAACAGCTTTCAATTGCTGTATATAATCATTATAAAAGATTACTCCATGCTAAGGACGAAAACAGAGAGGTGGAGCTTGAAAAGTCGAACATCATCATGATAGGAGAAACGGGAACGGGTAAAACGCTCCTGGCAAAAACTATCGCAAGAGAGCTTAATGTTCCTTTCTGTATTGTGGATGCTACTATTTTAACAGAAGCAGGATATGTAGGAGAAGATGTGGAAAGCATCCTGTCCAGACTATTGATGGTAGCAGATTATGATGTGGAAAAAGCTGAGAAGGGAATTGTTTTCATTGATGAGATTGATAAAATTGCAAGAAAATCTGATAATCCAAGTATTACAAGAGACGTTTCCGGAGAAGGAGTACAGCAGGGACTACTGAAACTGTTGGAAGGAAGCATCGTAAATGTTCCGCCACAGGGAGGAAGAAAACACCCGGATCAGAAATATATTCAGGTAAATACTCAGAATATACTGTTTATTGCCGGTGGAGCTTTTGACGGGATCAAAGAGATTATCGAAAGAAGAATGAACAAGCAGGCGATAGGTTTCAGCTCTGAAAAAATTAACAAAACAGACGAAGACGAATATATATTAACAAATATTAATGCAATTGACCTTCGTACTTTCGGATTAATTCCAGAACTTTTAGGAAGATTTCCAATCATTACTTATCTCGATAAACTCACGAAAGAAACGCTTGTAAGAATTATGAAAGAACCTAAAAATTCAATCGTGAATCAATTTGTGGAACTTTTCAAGATGGATGGTACAGATTTGGTAATAACGGATGGGGCAATTGAGAAAATTGTAGAGGAAACTATTGATAAAGGTTTAGGAGCAAGAGGCCTTCGAGGTACCACCGAAAAAGTTCTAGAAGACTATATGTTTTCAATAGGAGAGGACAAGGAGATCATATTGACTGAAGATAATGTTTTGATTAATAGGTAAAAATATTTTTTTTTCTGGAAAAAAATAATACCTTTGCAGTTAAAGATTGTATTAACACACAAATAATTTATACAATGAGAAAAAGTTTATTTGCTATAGGTTTATTAGCAGCAGTGGTTTCTGTTCAGGCGCAGAATGTTCTATTACACGTAGATGACGCTGCTACTACGTACGTAAGTAAAGGCACATTGGTGTATACCGGTGGAGGCCTACAAATGAGAGGAAGCGGATTGATTGAAAATCATGGAAACTTTATGGTTAATGGAGCTTCTACCGATTCTTTCAAAACGATCACTACTGGTGGTGTAGACAAGGCAGAAGGTTCCACTACAACTAACTTCGTGAATAAGTTGAATGAGCCAAATGCTTATGCAACTCCAAACACGAATTCTTCTACAGCTACCCCAACTTACACTTATGGTCAGCTTTACATTGCGGGCATTCCCCAAACTAATATTACCGGAATTGTAGATCAAGAATATAGATCTATTAAACATGGTTCATATCAACAGATTGGTTTGCCTTTTTATGATAAAACTGTTTCAAGTTTAAGTACTGAACTTGGTAAAACCTTTACCAACGTAAGAGGATCTCAAAACGAAGTTCTTCTTTATGGTAATCTTCCTGTAATCAGCTACAACGTCGCAACGAATTTAAAAGTCGGTGTTGGCGGACAGACTGGGCCTTCTTACTTATATTATATGCTGGGAGGTTCCGGGTTAGATGTATCTACAGCCTTAAAAACCCTTAAAGGAAGACCAGTAACTGATATTGGCCAGACTGTAACATTACAGAATGCAGGGAATGGGGTGAACTTCGGGACAAATGGTACTGCTACAAATTCCTATAATGAACAATATAAATCATATGTTCAGGATAGATTTGCTATCGCAGCCGGAGGTACAGCTTGGCAAGGTAATTATGGAAAAAATATTTACCAATTTTCAAACCCTTTCCTAACCAACCTTGATTTAAGTGGTATTGCATATGATGAGCCTATATCCAGTGGTACGAATGACGGAGTAAATCTTAGCACAATTTATGGGGTAAGACTTGAACCGGGTCAGGTTACAACAACTTCCGGAGGTACCTTAAGTACATCGCAAGGTAAGTTTATTACTTTTAATGCGGGTGTTCCTACAGGTGATGTTGATTATATGATGATCAGACCAATGGGAACCTTTGTTATTAAGTTGAATAATAATACCAATGCAGACCAGTTGAACTTTTCTAATATCAGAAGGTTCAATTATTACAGCAGAGTTCTTGGAGCCGGTCCTTACGTAGGGAATGGAGTTGCTAATAAAAGTGCTTCTAAAACAAGTAGTGGTACTGTGAAACAATTGGGTGTTATCGGTTTAGATTCTGCAGGAAATGAAGTGGGAAGAACCTATTATGTTGTGTATCCTAACGGTACTACGGGACATTCGGCTGATAGTAAAACACAGGTAACAGCAAGATCTGTTGATCTTATTGGTACTTACGAAGAAGCTACTACTGGAGGAATTGATAATAACTACAGTAACAGCTATTGGTTATATCTTAATGAAGCAAATGAAAATAACTTTAAAGGAAAAAATGTTAAGTTAATTAATTACGACCTTACTAAAGTTAAATCTTATAAATTTGAAATTAGAGAAAATGCAGCATTAGTTGCAAACGGAACCCATCAATTATCCACAGGTATAGGATTCTACTATAAAGCTGCTAATGGCTCGGTAATGGAAGCTAAACAAGGTGATGTAATTCCTGTAACTAATGAAGATTATAATTTATATTATGGTGAACCAGATAGTTTCTTAGCGGTTGATAAAACGACTGCTGCTAAACCATCTAGAACAGTGGTTGTTTATAATCCTGAGATTACAAACTACATTGTGAGATTTGATCCTAATTGGAAAAAAGCAGATATTGAAGTTTATGATATGAGCGGTAAACTTGTTATCTCCAAAAAGGCAGTTGATGCATCTACAGATTTTGTTATTGAACTTAATAATGCAATTAAAAATTCTTATGTTGTAAAAATTGTATCTGATAAAGGGGAAACTGTTAACACTAAAATCTTAAAATAAAATATATGAAAACCATAAATAAACTATTTTCGGCAATTTTCTTGTTCATTGTTGCTTTTGCATATGCTGATACTCCTGTTATGCCACCTCCAGGTGAGGATGATACAGGTGTAGTAGGACCAGGGACACCAGCTTCTCCAATTGATATGTATATCATCGGATTAGTGGTAATTGCAATTATGATGACTGTATTTTTTGCTAAAAAATACAAAACTCAAAAAATATAAAATTTTATTAAAATAATATTAAACTCTCTGATTAGTCAGAGAGTTTTTTTATTTTTACTCTATGAAAAAGATTTATACGCTATCTGCAGTTTTGGCTGCATTTGCTCTGCAGGCTCAATTTACAGTTACAATTCAGACTCCGGCAGATTTTAAAGACAAGGATGCTATTCTATATACATTAAACGGATCGAAAGATATTATTGTTACTAAAGAACAAAGTAAGAATAATACATGGACTTTTAAATATCCGAGTAATTATATGGGAATGATGAAAGTCTATTTTCCGGGCTCTAATAATACAGTAAGCTTTATTTCTGAAAATAAAAATGTGAATTTTAAACTGGATATCCAGAATAATAAAGTAAAAGATGTTATTTATCTGGATGATGCTAACAACCTGATGAGTAAGCAGCAGGAAGGCTCACAAAAAAAAGAGCTTATTTTGCCGGCTTTAGCACAGATCAAAGAATATTATAAAGATAATACCGATTTTGGAAAAGCTCTGAAAACAGAGATTGACAGACTTTCCGGTAATTCAGGCTCTATTGATGCTGCTCAGCATCCGTTTATTGCTTACTATAACACCAATTACAGTAAGTTTCTTTCTAATACACAGGATTCAACCAAAAAAGTAAGCCAGGAGGAGATCATCAACTTTTTGGATAAGTCAGGGGATATGCTAGAAAGTTCATCGTTATTGAGGCCTGTATTGGTGGCTTATCTGAACTCTGGAGGTAATACAAATGTTACAAAATCTGTTGATGCATTATTGGATCGTTTAAAAGTAGAAACTCCAAGAGGGCAGACTGTATTGTCAGAACTGATTGACATTTTTGATGTGTATCAGATGGATGAATATAAGAGCAAATACTTATCCCTTGCTAAGAATCTTAAGTGCACCATAACAGACAGGCTTGCATCTACATTAAAGTCGAATGCAAACATTGAAATGGGAGCTGCTTTTCCTAATTATAAGTTCCAGTCACCAGTGAATACTACTGCGAAATCATTATACGATGTAAAGGCTGATAAAAAGGTCATTATATTCTGGTCATCTACATGTTCACACTGTGAAAGCGAATTGCCTAAACTTCTGGAAAAATATAATGATCTGAAATCAAAAAATATCCAGATTGTGGGATTGTCTTTAGACGTTGATAAAGATTCATATGCTAAAAAGATTGCTGCATTTCCTTGGGTGAATGATTCAGAATTGAGAGGATGGAACAGTAGTTATACCGATACGTACAATATTCATGCAACTCCGACGTATTTTATTTTAGATGCTAACAATAAGATTATCAGTAAACCAGACCATGTTGGCGATGTTTTGGAATATTTTAAGTTAAAATAATTTTGGAGGTAAAGAAATATTTTCTATATTTGCACCACCAAAACGGCGAGGTAGCTCAGTTGGTTAGAGCGCAGGATTCATAACCCTGAGGTCACGGGTTCAATTCCCGTCTTCGCTACAATAAACCGCAATCATTACATCAATGATTGCGGTTTTTCTTTTTAGAAATACTATAACTTCATCTTTTCATTTTTATAAATAATAGTATTCCAATAGAGCCTTAGGGGAATATTGATCATATTTCAAGTGTATTTCATCCTTTTTACTTTGAGATAATAGATGAATATTGCCGATCCTTCTCTATAGCCTTTTTTATAACCCTTTTTTGGAGGATTTATTATTTTAAGGTAAAATACCTGTCTCGTTGATAAAACGCCTATAATAGGCGAGTAAACGGGAAAATATAATCGTCTTTTTCTTTACAGTAAAATCTTAGCACACTGTCATTAGAATACATTTATAAAAAAGCCGTCTTACAATCTGTAAAACGGCTTTTGTTTTTGTATAGGTATTTTATTAAACCTGATATCCAAGAAGTTTTCTGATTTGATAGAAGAATCTTTCAATGAGTCGCAAATCTTGTGTTACGATTTCTGCGCTACCTCTAAGCTCTTTATCGAATGTTAGTTTTTTGTTGTAGCTTGTTTTTAATCCTTTTGGTAAAATTACATCTACATAATAATTTCCTTTATCATCAGGAATCAGAGATATGTTCTGTACTTTTCCTTCAATAATACCATATTCCTGGAATCGGTAATTGTCTAATTTGATCAATACTTTTTCACCCGGAATGATCTTTCCCGAGTTTGTGGTTGGTACAGACATTCTGCCCACCAATTGCTCTTTATTTTTCGGAAGAATAGAAAGGATTGGTTCACCTACCTTTACGAACTGATTTTCGCCAAAAAACTGCTGGAAACTTGCGACACCATCCGTAGATGAAATAACAAGATAATTCAGTTCCCATTGTTTTAACGATTTTCTTAATTGCTCAAGAAGCTGTAAGGTTTGTGAAGAGTATGTAATTCTGTCTTTTTCTGTATTAATGGCGGTTCCGCTTTTGGTTTTATTAAGATTGGAGATCCCTTCATCCATTTGTGAAATGGATATTTTAAGGTTTTCAAGGTTTTGCTGAGCCTGAAGATATTTGATCTTTTCATTCTCAAGTTCCATGGCCGAAATAACCCCTTGATTGAAAAGATCCTGAGATCTGTTGAAGTTTTTTCTGGTCAAATCATATTTGATTGATTCCAGATTTTTTTGTTGTTTTAAAGTAGCTATTCTTACTTTGTATTCAGAAATGCTCTGATTGGCAGCCAAATTTTCCGGAGCGTAAGGTTGTAATCTTGTAAAAAGAGCTTCATCCTGGAATGCTTTTGCAAAACTGTTGTATTCGCCCTGCAATTCACCCAGCTTAAATCTTGAAGCCTGGGCAAGAGGAAAGGTATATAACTTATCAGGAGTAATGGAATCTACCAGTTTTTTTAGTTCTAGAATATCTTTATAGTTGGCAGCAGACTGCATCACCATAAGTACATCATTCTTTTTAACTTCCTGGTGGTCTTTTATGAATATTTTTTCAATTTTGGAACTGGTCCTGGCTTCTATTTTCTCCGGAGGATTCTGAGAAGTCACAATAATAGGTGCCGGAACAAATTCCGGATATTTGATAATGTAGCTCATGAAGAGAATCAGCAGGAGGATAACGAATATCACGGTATTTCCCCAGCGGATCATCCAATGTGGCGGCTGGGTAAGAATATCCTGTACACTCTCTGAGCGGAGTTCAATATTGTCTAAAACGTCTTCTTTCATTGTTCTGTAGTAAAGTTTCCCCCCAATATTTCAGGGGGAATATAATTTAAATAAACGGACAGTTGCCATCATACCATTCAGGCGCTGAAGTGTCTGCGTCTGGTGGGCACTCAAAATGTTTTATACGACATGGTACCCAACTGCCAAGACACCAGGATCCACAACAATTGTTACCAGGTATAACTACCCCTCCACTGACAAGTGTCAAATCTTTTCTCGAAAGTTTTTTTAGATTTTTCATGATAAATATTAGTTTTTAATTTTTCCTACTCTATAAGCTTTTCGGATACCGCTATATGTTGATTAGCTGCCTAATTCAAGCTGATTTCTTACAAGTCTGTAATATTCTCCCCTTAAATCTACCAGCTCAGCATGGCTTCCTTCTTCTACCACTCTTCCATGATCCAGTACAATGATTTTATCTGCATGTCTTACTGTGGAAAGTCTGTGGGCAATTACGACAGCCGTTTTACCTTTAAAGAATTGCTCAAGGTTTTCCATAATCACTTTTTCATTATTGGCATCCAATGCTGATGTGGCTTCATCAAAAAGAATATACTCAGGAGATTTGTAAACGGCTCTTGCAATGAAAAGTCGCTGCTTCTGGCCACCGCTGACTCCAACCCCTTCATTACCAATCTTTGTATTGTAGCTTAAAGGAAGACTTTCAATAAATTCTTTGATATTGGCTATTTCTACAGCACGTCTCAGCTTTTGTTTGTCAATATGATCTTCGCCTACAGCAATGTTATTCGCAATAGTGTCGTTGAAAACATATCCTTCCTGCATTACCACCCCACAATGATCTCTCCAGTATCTTGGTGAAATATTTTTCATATTGGTATTCCCGATTCTGATCTCTCCCTGGTCTGGATCATAAAACTTCATCAACAGTTTCAGTAAGGTTGTTTTACCACTTCCGCTGGCTCCTACAATTGCTGTAGTCTGCTGATAGGGAATGGTAAGGCTTAAATTTTCAAAAACCGGAACATCAGAGCCTATATATCTGAATGACATATCTTTGATCTCTATATCTCTCTTGGGAACATCTGTCACATACTGCTCATTTTTGTCTTCTTCATCATCTTTATCATGAATCTCCCCTAATCTTTCAAGGGAAATTTTAGCATCCTGAGTCTGCTTGATAAAGTCAATGAGTTGTAGGAGAGGGCTGTTCAGCTGTCCGATAATATACTGAACTGAAAGCATCATCCCCAAAGTAAGATTTCCACTTAAAACAAGTTTTGCCGAAAGGAAACTCACTAGGATATCTTTCATCTGGTTGATAAAGTTACCTCCTACAGACTGCCATTGTTCTAGTGAAAGTGATTTTATTCTGATTTTAAACAGTTTTACCTGAAGAAATTCCCAATCCCATCTTTTCTGCTTTTCAGCATTATGCATTTTGATTTCCTGCATACCGTTGATGAGCTCGATTACTTTACTCTGCTCCTGGGAGACTTGTGAGAACCTTTTGTAGTCAAGTTCTTTCCTTTTTTTCAGGAAGAAGCTGATCCAACCGATATACAATATTGCCCCAACAAGGTAAACAATGAAAAGTCTGTAGTCATAAAACAGCAAAACAATACTGAAAATGATAAGATTCACCAGTGAGAATAGTGTATTTAATGAGGAGCTTGTAAGAAGCTGCTCGATTCTGTGGTGGTCATTAATCCTTTGCATGATATCTCCTGTCATTCTCGTATCAAAGAAACTTATGGGAAGTTTCATCAGTTTGATAAAGAAATCAGAGATAATTGAAATATTAATTCTTGCCGAAAGGTGAAGAAGAATCCAGCTTCGGATGGTTTCTATTCCCATTCTTCCCAGGAAAAGCATGATCTGTGCCAGTAAAACGACATAGATAAAATTAATGTCCTGGTTTTGTATTCCGACGTCTACAATACTTTGAGTAAGAAACGGGAATATCAGGGATAGTAAACTTCCTCCTAAAAGCCCTATGGCTAACTGAATAACAAGTGTCTTGTACTTAAGGAGATATTTGGAAAGAAAAGTAAAGCTGGCTTTACTTTCTTCAGCATCAAATTCGGTCTGGAAAAATGCGGGGGTTGTTTCAAGAATCAGGACAATTCCTTCTTCTGTATTTTCGTTGGCATTTTCTCCGATCCATGATTTGATGAATTCTTCGCGTGTATAGGTGATTAATCCGTAACTGGGATCTGAAATATATACTTTGTTGTTTTTATCAATTTTATAAACAACAACAAAATGATTTTTATTCCAGTGTGCAACACATGGAAAAGAAACCTCTTCTTTAAGGGTATTGAAGTCGATTTGGACTCCCATTGACCGGAATCCAAGGTTTTCTGCCGCATCGCTTAGTCCAAGAAGGCTGCTTCCTTCACGTGTTGTTTCGGAAAGGTTACGAATCTGCTGCAGAGATATACTTTTACCGTAATACTTACTTACGATCCTAAGACATGTAGGACCGCAATCTTTAGTGTCTGGCTGCTTATAAAATGGAAATTTTTTTTTCAAAACTACTACTCATTATAAAATGCCGTCAAGGGATGACGACATTTTTTGCTTTAATTCAATTATAATTCAATGAAATGGAAACTGAAAATAGTCTCATTTATCACTGTTTTTCTGCTCTCTTGCATCTTTTCAGATGGTTATTTTGTTTTTCCTAAGATAGTGAAATTTTTGAATTGGTAAGATTTATTTACTAAATCTCATCATCCTCTATTAATTCATCAATAAAGAATAAAATATCTTCACGATCGTACTTGTCAGGGAACTGATATCCGTTGATAATAAAGATGGGAGTAAAGCTTAAACCTGCATTACTATTCTCCTTAGACATTTCCACCAGCGGATTCAGATTTTCTGATGTCACGTTTCCTCCGGAAAGAGCATTGATCTTGCTTTCGTCCTTCGTTTCAAACCATTCTTCTACTGCATGTAAAAATTCTTTTTCAGGTTTGTTGTGATAAATGTGAGTAAGATCTGAAATAAGCTGTGTGTACTTTTCCGGTGCTCTTTCAGGGCTATAATTGAATCTCATCTGTAAAGAAATATTCTCCGGATATTTTTCAAGAAGACCTTCTGCCAGTTTATGGGCATCTTTACAGAATCCACAATATGGATTGGAAACGATAGAAATACGAAGTTTAGCATCTCTTTTCCCCACTGCAAAAGTTTCTGTATCCTGGAATTCGATTTTTTGATTCTGCTCCATCTGGTTTTTGAAAAGCTCATAATTTCTTTTGAATCTAAGATTTTTTGCATTCGATTTCTGAAGAGATTCTTTTTGCTCAAGCAATGTATTGAAATAAATAATCGCAGAAAAAACAAGTGCCCATAGAATAACAGTCAATAGAAGAGTTCCTACGCTGAAAGACAGGTTTTGGAAGAATAAGCTGCTGATCACCAATTGTCCTACAAGGATTGAGATAATCAAAAGGCAGACTCTACAAAATGTCTTTTCTACAAAAGCCTGAATGTATAGAGAATAACCTATTGCCAGTACAGAAACGAAAGTAAATCCTTTTACAATATAGGCTGTTGCTGGTAAGAACAAACCTAATACTGCAAGTCCGGCAAAATAGATCAGAGAAAAATCTGCAAATTTCAACCCTAAAATACTGGTTTTATCCTGCTTAATAATTTTATCGCATGAGTTGGCTGTCTGGCTTGCAGCAGCACCTCCGCCACCACATATACTACCGATTACTGTAGATGTATTTCCGAATTTCTGGTTGAAGATTTCCAGTGAAATATAGACTCCAGCCAAAGAAAGAAGATTGAAGATGGCTTCATAAATACTTTGGCTTATGAATGAATAAGCAAGTACAGCTGCAAAAATGATGTAAAGAACGGGTTTGAAATTGAATGCCAGTTTATTTTCTACATTTTCCGTTTTTTCAAATAGAAGTACAAAATCTGTTGACTTGGTATAAAGTTCCTCTTTGCCGAAGGTTTTTGCTTTTTCTGAATATACTGAATAATTGCCTCCTGACTTTTTTACAAGTGAGAATGAGTTCTCAACAATGGCAATAAATTCTTCCGGAAGTTCGTCCCAATATTCTTTGTCTAGTTCATAAGCGTCATTTTTTACCCCCATAAAGTTAAGGGTGTCACTGAAAGCCAGTGCAGATGGGTAATTGGGATGGGAGTTGAACTGGAAAATAAATTCCTGTTTATCGAGTTTTAAGTGGTTAATTAGTTTGTCAAAAATCATATTAATATTTTTATCTAAAATACACAGATGTTTTAAATAAACAAAAAATTTTTTCTTTTATTAGTGAGATATAAGTGGTTGTTGATAGATTTAGTTTGACTTTCAATATTTTATTTTATAAAATATGGATTTAAATGTAGATTGTAAAGTATGCTATTTGATGGGATTCGGTTATTTTTTATACGGACTGAAGTGCTTCTCAAGTTGCAAAAGTTTCTTTTGAATGAATAAAAAGAAAGTAAAATTCTAAAACTTATCCGGATAAAATGGAAGATTGGCATTTCTATGAATTTTTTTGTTTTTAAATGAATAAATAAAATAAAAATACCATTGTTTTTTGCTCACAAAATCTTTGAAATTTTGAAGATCAAATTGTAGAGATATCTCATAAAATAGCGTGGATAACTCCTATTTTTAAAATGGTGAAAAAATAGGAAAAGTAGAATATTATCTATTTAAACAATCGTTTGATTTTGTGAATAATTAATAGGTTATAGGTTATTTAAACGATATTTTTACATTAAATAGGGAAGTTGGTTGTGATTTGTTAAGTTGGGATGTGAACTCAAAAAAACATAAAAAATCATAAAGTTTTCTTAAAGTTTTAAAAAAGGATGGAAATGTTTTTGTATTTATAAAATATGTCGTACTTTTACATCGCCTTGAATGAGGGAACAAGTCAAGGTAATAAATTTTTTTTCATCATTTGTGTTTTTAGAATCGTATCGCCTGATACGATTCTTTTTTTATGTATTTTCATAGTTTAAAAGAAGATCTATAAAGTAAGAATAGGTAACAGAGCCTTCTTGCTGATTGCTTTTCAGGAACAGATTATTGGTAAATCCAAAGAAATCATCCAGCCAGCCCTGATGACTTAAAACGAAGCTCTTTTCGTAAGCCCGGTCTCTTTTCATAGCAGGAGAATACTGATGAAGAATATTCTCTACAAACTCGGGATCTTCCTCCACGATGAATCTTAAAAGACTCTTTAAAGTAAAAAACTCAGTGCTGTATCTCAATTCCAAATTATTGGAATGAATTCCTATTAAATACCCTACAAAATTGGCCTCCTGCTCGCGCGCAAAACCAAGCTGATGAGAACTTTCATGGGCAGTGGTAAAGGGAATGAATGTATGGGGCAGTTCAGAGTTATACTGAGCTTCTGCGGTGAAAGGGTTGTAGTATCCCAAAATCCCTGTAAAACTCATTATATTTTTGAATAAACTGGGTTTAATATCCAGAATCTGTGGTGCTTTTTTACCCGAGATATAAGACGGCAGTTTGGCCTGCTGAGATAGAATTTCTTTTTGTATAGAGGTAAGATTGGTCATGATAAATACTCCATTGCCATCTTCTTTTACAGACTGCCGTGTTGTTTTACATTTTTCAAGATAAGTAATAGCAAGCCTTTTTGCTTTTTCTACATCCGGTTCTTTCTGGCTCGCCAATTTTTTGATGATAGGAGTCTGGAAATACAGCATTCCCCAAAATACCTGATAAATAAAATAAAAAATATTGATGATCATCAGGATTCTGATTAAAGAGTTATTTCTTCTTTCCTTCCTGAATAAAGTGATTGCATAATACAAAAGGAACGCTCCCAGTATAATATAGAGAAGGTCTCCCACGGAAAACGGAACCCAGCTGAACAGCATCTGGTGTATTCCTTTTTGAAGTTCGAAAAAATTCTCAAAAAAAGAAATCATCATCCCTGATTTTGAGAAGACATAGAACAAAAGAAATTGGGCAAGTAATATACCTGCCCAAAATCGTTTCTTTTTATATATTGTTTTAGTTATATTAATGACCACTGCCTTTAGATATTTTATCAAGATCAATGCCCTGAGCTTTTAGAATCCCAGTCACACGAATCGCATAGAATGCAAGATAAGCAAAACAAACGACCCCTACGATATAACTGAAATGAATATTCGTGATATCAGCAATATAACCCTGTATAAAGCTTACGATACCTCCTCCCATAATCATCATAATAAGGTATCCTGAACCCTGGTTGGTATGCTTTCCAAGTCCGTTGATCGCCAATGCGAAGATACATGGCCATAAAGTAGAGCAGAAAAGACCTACGCTGGTAAATGCATACACAGACACCATTCCCATAGTGAACATTCCTATAAGCAAAGCTGTAATCCCTGCTAAAGAGAAGATCAGAAGCATTCTTGCTGGGTTTCCTTTACTTAAGATATCACAGATGATCATAGCAATAATAATAAACCCATATACATAGAATGGAGAAAGATCATGCTTAGCAAGTGCGTTTACAAATAAAAATACACCAAATGCAAGATAAGGAGCTAAGAATCTCAAGATCTTTTTGAAACCTGCATTCACGTCAAATGCCTCTACAGCACCTGTCCAACGGCCAATCATCAATGATGCCCAGTATAAAGAAATATAAGGTGCTACATCTTTGGTTTCAAATCCTAAATTCTTTTCCATATAAGCAGGAAGATTACTTGCCGTAGAAACTTCCACCCCCACATACACGAAGATCGCGATCATTCCCATGACCAATTGAGGATACTGGAAAGCTGAAGTTCTGTGCTCTCCCGGAGTTTTATCTTCTGTGTTTTCCGTATTAGTGGGAGTTACAGCAGGAAGAGAAGAGAATTTAAGCATTAACGCTACAAGAGCGAAAGCTGCTCCTAAGATCAGATAAGGTGTTTTTACACTTTCTATACTCGCTTCTGTATTACCAGTGCTGGCAGAACCAAAAATAGCAAATGCAACAATAAGCGGTCCTATGGTAGTTCCTAAATTGTTGATACCTCCAGCCATTGTTAATCGCTGAGATCCTGTTTCTGTAGGACCTACTTCAATAGCGAGCGGGTTGGCAACAATCTGCTGAAGAGAGAACCCTAAACCTACAATAAATAATCCGGAGATCATTAGAGGGAAAGAATGCATATTGGCAGCTGGATAAAACAATAAAGTTCCCATTGCGGAAATAAGAAGTCCCACAATAAGACCGTTTTTGTACCCGATTTTATTGATCAAATCCTGTTTCAGGCTCTTTGATACAAGCATATAAATTAAAGAACCTACAGTATACGCTACATAAAAGCATATCTGTACCAGCATACTTTCAGTTTGGGATAGATTGAAGGCTTTTTGAAAAACAGGGATCAGAATATCATTACTGGCGGCTACAAATCCCCAAAAGAAGAATACAGTAACCAACGGAATGAATTGAGCCCAATTGGTTTGTTTAGAATAATTTGACATATTTATTATAGATTTCACAAACAAATATAACTATTTCCTTTCAACGGAATACCTGATTAAGGTTTTTTTTATTTTCTCATAAGCCTCTGCCTTTAAGTCTTTTGGCGAATTTGTAGGCTTAATGATTCCATTGAAATATACCTTTACTCTTCCAGGATAGCCTTTTGAGTTCTCAAAAGGAAACATTTCCTTAAGTCCCACAAAGGTATAAACAGCTATAGGAGAATCATGTTTCGATGACAGCATAAATGCACCGTCCTTGAAATCATCCAGGATAATAGAAGTGTCATCCGGGACACCACCTTCAGGAAAAATGGCAATAGTATTACCTTCTTCCATCTTCTCTGCACATCTGCGGTATACATCTGCGCGGCTTTTGGCGCTCGCTCTGTCTACCATTACACAGATTCTTTTATATATGGTTCCGAAAATAGGAATTTTTACCAGTTCTTTTTTTCCTACAAAACAAATCGGATGATGTGGAGACAGAATGCAGACAAGCATAATATCCATGATGGACGTATGATTGGAAATAAAGACATAGGGTGTATCCTTATCTTTTTCCTGTTCTGAAAGTTTAATCAGGTCATATCTGAAGCCCATTCCGTAGAACATCCCGAAACACCAGAGTCTGACAAGTTTATAACCGTACTTATAATGCTTTTTATTAAAGGATAAAATATAGACCGGGATTCCAATACCCACTGTCAGAAAAAATGCCAACAAGAGCAGCCAGAATCTCCAGAGATAATTTAAAATTTTTGTCACAGCTTAACCGTTAAAAATTACTTTCTTCTTTATCGAATAATTCAGAATGGAAACCAGCAATATTGCTGCAATTTTGCTGATCATTTCCGGGCTCAAGGTATAAAAAAATAAATTGATATTATCTTTAAATATGAAACTGTAGAAGATTTGGAAAAAACCTAAGCTGAGTAATGTGGAAAAGAAAGATACGACCATAAAATAAGCAAACTCTTTTCTCTTGGAATGTTTTCCTCTTTCAAAAACAAACCAGATACTCAGAAAGTAGTTGGTAATAATCCCACAGCTTGTAGAAAAAATGTTACTTAAAGGATAATGTATACCATAGAAGTTAGTCTCTCTGACAAAAAAATGAGGAAGGTAGGTGCTGAAAATTTTAAAACTGCCTATTTCTACAATAGCGCTTAGCCCTCCTGCAATAATGAAGAACAAAACTTGTTTCTGACGTATGAGTATTTCTTTCATTCAATTTTAATCTAAAAAAAGTTGTACATTTTGTGTAAATAATGAAATGAATGCGGTCTGAAAAGACGAATCCATTATTATATTTTCAGCTATTAATAATTGTTTTAAAATATCAATAACTGGAGAACTTCACAATATGCTTGTGCAAATTTATAACTATATGTTAAACACTGAAAAAAGTTGTTAAAATATTTTTTTTAATAAAAATTATGTCTAATTTTAATATTCAGAATGATGTAATAATGACCTGATAATAAATTCATTTTCAACTTCTTGTGTTGATGGTTTTTTCTATCTTGTAGTGCGCGATTAAGAGCATATACTCCAACATTTTATGACCAATTATTAATAATATTTGTATGAAAAGTCAAAACAAATACAGAAAATTCCAGCTTCAACAGAAAAATATTGAGGCTCTTGAGAAAGAAAATTCCCGCTTCAAAAGAGTGTATTCTGAATATGAAAATATGTCAAATGAATTGTGGAATCTTGAAAACTCCAAAGGAGAACCGGTGCCTGATGATTTTATCAATGCTATGGTATTACAGACTTCCTATCTGGAAGATGAAATAGAAGATTGGCTGGTACAATTCAACGAAAAAAAAACACAAATTAGACATTAATGATTTTAAACAGCTTCCAGATTGTTTTTAAATGCTAATTGAAGATAAATTCCTAATTTAGCACCCTTAAATTAAAATCTAAAATATGGTTGCTATTGTAGATAGTGGTTCTACTAAATCGGATTGGGTAATACTTGATGACTTTAAGAAGGTTTTTCTGAAAACAGAAACAATCGGTTTTAATCCGAATTTTATCAACAGAGAACTTATCGCTCCTGAGGTACAGAAAAATAGCAATCTGATGTCCGTTAAAAATTCAATTACCAAAGTCTTTTTTTATGGTTCCGGATGCGGAGTGAAAAAAAATTGTGAAACCATAGAGGAAGAGCTGAAGAAGGTTTTTGTAAAAGCAGAATTTGTTGTGAGGGAAGATCTGATGGCTGCAGCCTATGCAGCATACAGCGGAAAACCTGCTATCGTGTGCATTCTTGGCACAGGATCAAATTCTTGTTATTTCGACGGTGAAAATCTAAAAATAGAATTACCTTCATTAGGATTCCTTATTGGGGACGAAGGAAGCGGCAGCGCTATTGGAAAACAATTGCTGCGCAGATATTTCATGAAAAAACTGCCTTCAGATCTTCATACTGAATTTAAAGCCAACTATAAGCTTACCGTAGAAGATGCATTACAAAATATGTATCATACCCCAAGACCAAATGCTTATTTGGCCGACTTTACCAAATTTGTGATCGAAAGAAAAGACCATCCTTACTTCAGGGATATGGTTTTTGAAGAAATGAAAAACTTCTTTGAATATCAGGTACTCCCTTATGAAGAAGCTAAAGATGCTGAAATCAATTTTATCGGATCTATCGCTTATTATTATGAAAATGTACTGCGCTCTGTAGCTGCAGAATTTAATTTAAATGTGGGACATGTAGTTCAGAAACCAATTGAAAGCTTAGTAGATTACCACATTAAATATATACTTTAACAAAAAACAAAATTTTATGTCAAGTAACAACAATCGTGACGAAAAGAACTTTAGCCAGGCCGCGCTAGATTATCATAAAGCAGAACCCAAAGGAAAAATTGAAGTAATCCCATCAAAGCCACACTCTTCTCAAAGAGACCTTTCGCTGGCTTATTCTCCGGGAGTAGCAGTTCCTTGTATGGAAATTCATGATAAACCTGAAACTGTGTATGATTATACAGGAAAAGGAAACCTGGTAGCAGTAATTTCTAACGGTACTGCCGTACTTGGACTGGGAGATATCGGTGCTGAAGCTTCAAAACCGGTAATGGAGGGGAAAGGACTTTTGTTCAAAATCTTTGCAGATATCAACGTTTTTGATATTGAGATCGACGAAAAAGATCCTGATAAATTTATTGAAATTGTAAAAGGTATTGCTCCTACCTTCGGAGGAATCAACCTGGAAGATATTAAAGCGCCTGAAGCCTTTTATATAGAACAAAAACTGAAAGAGGAATTGAATATTCCTTTGATGCACGATGACCAGCACGGAACTGCAATTATCTCCGCAGCAGCATTGATCAACTCTCTGCAGATTGCCAATAAAGATATTGATAAAGTGAAAATGGTGGTAAACGGAGCAGGTGCGGCTGCTATTGCATGTACCAAGCTTTATATTTCATTAGGATTGAAAAAAGAAAACGTCCTGATGTGCGACAGTAAAGGAGTTATCAATCATAAAAGAGAAAACCTTACTCCTGAAAAACTGGATTTCATTGCTCAGACAGATATCGAAACATTAGAAGACGCGGTAAAAGGATCTGATGTTTTTGTAGGGTTGTCAAAAGGAAACGTAATGACTCCGGAAATGCTTTTGAGCATGAATGAAAATCCTATCGTATTCGCTTTAGCTAACCCTGATCCGGAAATTGCTTATGACCTTGCCCTTGAAACCCGTAAAGATGTCATCATGGCAACAGGAAGAAGTGATTATCCTAACCAAGTAAACAATGTATTAGGATTTCCATATATCTTCCGTGGAGCATTAGATGTACAGGCTACAGGAATTAATGAAGACATGAAACTGGCTGCCGTACATGCAATTGCTGATTTGGCAAAAGAACCGGTTCCGGAAGCTGTAATTTTAGCATATAACGTTCAGAATCTTCAGTTCGGAAGAGAATACTTCATTCCGAAACCATTCGATAACAGATTGATCACTAAAGTATCAAGCGCTGTTGCAAAAGCAGCTATTGAAAGTGGTGTTGCAAGAAAAAGTATTACAGACTTCGAAGAGTATGAGCACCAGCTGTTAGACAGAATGGGTAGAGATGAGAGATTGGTAAGAATGATGCAGAGCCGTGCAAAATCCAACCCGAAAAGAATTACCCTTGGAAACGCCGAAGAATACAATGTATTGAAAGCTGCCCAGATTCTGTATGAAGAAGGAATTGCTTACCCAAGTCTTTTAGGAGACAAAAAATACATCAAGGAGCAGATGGAGCGCTATGGAATTACCCTGGATGTTCCCATCATTGATCCAAGTGATGATGATCAGAAAGAAAATAGAAAGAAATACAGAGAAACCCTTTGGAAACTTCGTCAGAGAAAAGGAATGAACGAGTACAAAGCGAAAAGATATGTACGTCAGAGAGACTATTTCGGTCCTTTGATGCTGAAACATGGAGATACAGACGGTCTTATCGTAGGATTCTCGAAAAACTATACTTCAGTTTTACGTCCTGTTTTAGAAGTTATTGAAAAAGATAAAGGAGTAGACAAAGTAGCGGCAATGATGATGATCCTGTCTGAGAAGAAACCTATTTTCTTTGCAGATACATCTATCAATCAGAACCCTACAGCAGAAGACCTTGTAAATATTGCTAAAATGGCAGAATTTACAGTGAAATCTTTCGCTATCGAACCAAGAATTGCAATGCTTGGATTTGAAAACTTTGCTGCAATTTCTGAAACTTCTAAAAAAGTAGCAAAAGCAGTAAGCATTCTTCATGAGAAGTTCCCTAAAATGGTTGTGGATGGTGAAATTCAGCCGGATTTTGCAATGAATGCAGATCACCTGAGTGATTATCCTTTCTCAAAATTAGGAACTACACCTGCCAACACCTTCATCTTCCCGAATCTGGAAAGTGCAAACCTTTCTTACAAAATTCTTAGAGGAATGAAAGTAGCACAGGTTATCGGACCAATATTGATGGGATTAAAGCAGCCGGTACACGTACTTCAGATGCGTTCAAGCGTAGATGAAATTGTAAACCTTGCTACCATCGCCGTTCTTGATGCTCAAAGAAGAGAAAAGAAATCAAACTAGATCAATTTCTTATTAAAAAAGACACTTTAAACCGTGTTAAGATAATAAAAGACTCCATATTTTGGAGTCTTTTGCTTTTATGTTAATTCATTGAATTCTTACCTAAAATTTAAGTTAAAAATCATTCGCACGTGAAATGAAAACATTAATTAGTTTAAATTGCTATATTTGGGAGTTTTAAAAATTAATAATGATATTTTCTTTACAAGGCAACGTTCAAGAACTTACGCCTACCTACGCGGTCATCAATGTGCAAGGGGTTGGTTACTACGTGGGAATCAGTTTGATGACCTCACAGACGCTGGTTTTGAATCAGCAGACCTTTTTATTTATCCAGCAGATCATTCGTGAAGATGCTCATCTCCTCTTTGGATTTAACACACGTTCAGAAAAAGAAATGTTCAATCTGTTAATTAGTGTTAATGGAGTGGGAGCTGTATCAGCCCTTATCCTGCTGTCTACATTAAGCCTTGATGAGATCGCCTCTGCAATCCTTTCCGGAAACAGTGCGTTGATTCAAAAAGCAAAAGGAATCGGGGCAAAAACAGCCGAAAGAATTATTGTAGATCTTAAAGATAAAGTACAGAAATATAGCGATCCGAATGCGAACATTTCTGTGATGGTAGATAATAAAATCAAGGAAGAATCGTTATCTGCATTAGAAGTTTTAGGAATTCCTAAGCGAGCGAGTGAGAAGATTGCGGATAGAATAATAAAACAAAATCCAAACATCTCGGTAGAAGAATTGGTTAAACAAATCTTAAAAAACATTTAACATTTGGTGGCGAATATTAAGCATCTTAACATATTTTTGTTCCTGTCGTTCCTGTTTATCTCTGTCGGTGCTTTTGCACAGGTACAGAGAGATACGGCGATCATAAGAAAACAATATGAAGTGGCAGACCCTACGAGGTACGAAGCCTATTACGACATAAAAACCGGGATGTACTACGTGTATCCCAAAATCGGAAATACCATCACAGGTCCTCCTACAGCAATGTCGCCGGAAGAGTATAAACAATATATGCTCGCTACCCAGACTAAAGCCTATTACAAGGAAAAATCTGATAAATACAATCTTCTTTTCAGAAGAGACAAATCAGATGCAAGGAGAAAGGGACTTATCCCTTCTGTAATGATCAATAACAAGCTTTTCGAAACCATTTTCGGAGGTAATAAAATTGAGATCATTCCTTCAGGATATGCATCCCTGGATTTTGCCGGACTTTACCAGAAAATAGACAATCCAATGATCCTGCCCCAAAACAGGACCAGTTTTACCTTTGATATTGATCAGAGAATTCAGTTAGGATTACTTGGTAAAGTAGGAGAAAACCTTCAGTTAAAAGCCAATTATGATACCCAGAGTGGTTTTGCTTTCGAAAACAGAATGAACCTCGTTTGGCAGGCAAAAGGAAGCTGGAAAGATCTTCAAAGCAAAGGTCTTGGAAATGTAGATAAACCCAATGAAGGAGGAGAAGATAAAATCATCAAAAGAGTTGAATTCGGTAACGTAAACATGCCGCTTTCAACCAGTCTGATCCGTGGCTCACAATCATTGTTCGGGGTGAAAACCGAATTCCAGTTAGGAAAAACATTTGGAACAGTAGTTCTTTCTCAACAGCAGGGTGAGGCTCGTAATATTGTCGTACAGGGTGGTGGGGTTATGAACAACTTTAAAGTCAACGCTATTGATTATGAAGAAAATCAGCACTTCTTTTTAGGACATTATTTCCTGAACAAATATGATGATGCCTTAATTAATTATCCACAGATCAACTCAACCATCAATATTACCAGAATGGAAGTTTGGGTATTGGATCAAGGGAATAGTAATCTGGCTTATCAGAAAAGTATTATTGGGATTAGAGACCTTGGGGAAGCAGCAGGTGGATTTACTTTACCTGATAACTCTCTGAATGGTTTATATGATGGGGTTTCATCGGTAGCAGGATCCAGAGAAGCTGGAAAAAACTATGGGACTATTTTCCAGGGACAGGTGCTTCCGGGAGATCCCACTCCTTATGATAATGGAGAACAATTTATCTACAATACAAAAGCGAGAAAGCTTAATGCTAATGAATTTACCTTCCAGCCACAGCTTGGATATATTTCATTAAATCAAAAACTGAATGATCAGCAGCTTTTAGCGGTTTCATATTCTTATACCGTTAATGGAAGCAATAAAGTATACAAAGTAGGGGAGTTTTCAGAAGAAAGTCCTGTACTTATTACTAAAGTATTGAGGGTAAATAATAAAGTGAACACTCAGTCTCCGATGTGGGATCTGATGATGAAGAATATCTATTCAATAGATGCAGGTCAGGTAGCACAGGACGGATTTATCCTGAATGTATACTATAGAGACCCGAAAACCGGAGGTAAAGTAAATTATCTTCCGGATACCCCTGTAAAAGATCAGAACTTACTGAAGTTATTTAACTGGGATCGTCTTAATATGAATAATGATATCCAGAATAACAAAGACGGATCCAAAGGAGATGGTATTTTCGATTTTGTTCCTGGAACTACCATCAGACCGGAAACAGGAAGGGTAATCTTTACCAAAGTACAGCCTTTCGGAAAATATCTGGAATCCAAATTAGGAACCAGTGATCCTCAATATGTATTCCAGGATCTTTATACCAAACAAAAGCAGTCTGTGCTTTCCAGTAACCTTTCTCAAAGATATACATTGGAAGGGCGTTACAAAGGAGTTCAGGGACAAGGTATTTCTCTGGGAGCTGTAAACGTTCCTCAGGGATCAGTGAAAGTAGCAGCAAATGGAGTACAGCTTACGGAAGGAGTAGACTATACGGTAGACTACATGCTTGGAACGGTTACCATTATCAATGAAAATGTAAAACAGTCCGGGCAGGCAATCAATATTTCATTAGAAAACCAATTAACATTTAATACCCAAAGAAAAAGATTCTTAGGATTAAATTTAGAAAGAAGATTCAGTGAAAACTTTATCTTAGGAGGAACGGTAATCAATTACTCAGAATCTCCATTGACCCAGAAAGTAAACTTCGGGCAGGAAGCGGTAAACAATACCATGGCAGGGATCAACTTGATGTACAACAATCAGGCTCCTTATCTTACAAGGCTTACCAATAAGCTTCCGATGGTAAAAACTGAAGCTCCATCCAATTTAAACTTTAAGATGGAAGCAGCTTATTTGCTACCTGGATTAAATAAAGGAACAAACAATCAGTCTTATATTGATGATTTTGAGCAAACCACCTCGAAGATCTCACTAAAAGAGCCTGCTGCATGGAGCTTAGCTTCAAAACCAGAAAAAAATACCTTGCCGCCATTTAATACAGTGCCTGGCAATGACGACTTAACAAGCGGATATGGAAGAGGATTATTAACATGGTATAATATCGATCCTAGATTCTGGGGTGTTGGAGGAAAAGCTCCTTCAGGAATTACACCTCAGTCTGTATCCAACCATTCTTCAAGAAGAGTACAATATTCTGAGATTTATAACAACAGAGATTTCGTAGCAGGAGAGCAAACTTTCACTAATACTTTCGATATCTCTTATTTCCCTAAAGAAAAAGGACCATACAACGTAAACCCAGTAACAGAGCAGGCGCAAAGCAGATGGGGAGGAATTATGAGATCAATAAGTGTTCCGAACTTCGTTACTTCCAATATTGAATATGTTGAATTTTGGATGATGGACCCTTATGCCGATGGTAAAACTCTGGGAACTGATCCTAGACTTTTACTTCATTTAGGAAACGTTTCAGAAGATGTTCTGAAGGATGGAAAAATGCAGTACGAAAACGGACTTCCAACTCCTGGTACACCATCGTCTACCACCAATTCAAACTGGGGAGTTCAGCCAAAACAACCGCCAATCTTATACGCATTCTCTACAGAAGGAGATGACAGAAGAGTACAGGATGCAGGTTATGATGGTCTTACTTCTGATCAGGAAGCCATGAGATTCGGGAATACATTTGTAAACCCGGTAACCAATATTGCTGACCCTGCAGTGGATGACTTCGTGTTCTATCTTTCTGATAAATTTACTGGAACCCAGGCCGCATCAGTGGTGGAGCGTTACAAATATTTCAGAAACCCGGAAGGAAACTCAGAAGCAAACTCTCTGAACGTAGCTTCTCAAACTCCGGATGCTGAAGATATCAACAAAGATTATAACCTTGATCAGACAGAAAACTATAACCAATATGTTATTAAACTTGACCAGCCTAGCTTGACACTTGGGGGGGATAATAATATTGTAGATGTTAAAACGGTAAAAGCAACATTTCAGAATGGACAGACTTCAGATGTTAAATGGTATTTATTCAGAATTCCGGTATCCAAGTATGACCCGCAGGAAGGATCGCATGACCCTTCAGTATTGAACAATGTAAGATTTGCGAGATTAATGCTGGCAGGATTTGATCAGACCTCTACTTTAAGATTCGGAACAATGGATCTTGTAAGATCAGACTGGAGAAAGTATGATAGTAAAATTGCCAGTACAGTGGTTTCCGCTCCAGAAGAAGGAATAGGTACTGTGGCAGATCCGAACTTTGAAGTAGGAAGTGTAAATATTGAAGAAAATGCACTGAACCAGCCTCCATATGTATTGCCTCCAGGAATTGACAGACAGGTATTAAGTGGAAATGCAGGAGCTCAAAGACAAAATGAAGCTTCACTTTACATGAAAGTAACTGATCTTAAATCAGAAGCAAGAGGAGTATTCAAAAATACAACGTTGGATATGAGAAGATACAAAAAGCTGAAGCTATTTGTACACGCTCACGATCCATTGAACAGAGTAATAGGAATGGATGAGAAAACCAAATTCTTTATCCGTTTCGGAAGTGATGCTACTGATAACTATTACGAATATGAATCATCATTAAAAATGACTCCAACAACAGCAACAGCTCCTATGGAAATCTGGCCGTTGGAAAATGAAGTTGATTTTGATGTTCAAAATTTTGTAGATGCTAAGATCAGGAGAGATAAATCAGGAGTAGCAATTACCAATAGAACAATGGATCCGGCATATCAGGAACCTTTCAAAAATATTTATATTAAAGGTAGACCAAGCTTAGGAAATATTACCACCATTATGATTGGGGTAAGAAATGCAGATGTAAGAGGAGGTGCCGGAATAACCAGAATATTATGGGTAAACGAAATCCGTCTTTCTGAAATTGAAAATGATGGAGGATACGCAGGAAATGCCAGCCTGAACTTTAACATGGGAGATCTTGCAACAGTGAATGCAAATGCGTCTTATACTTCAGTTGGTTTCGGAAATATTGATTCTAAACCAGCAGAAAGAACACAGTCTACCCAATCAGCATTCAGTATTAATACAGCCGTTAATTTAGACAAATTCCTTCCGGAAAAAACAGGAGTTAAGATTCCTTTAAACTATTCTTATTCGCAGACTATTGAAGATCCAAAATATAATCCTTTGGATACCGACGTGGAATTCAATAAGGCACCAAATAAGGATCAGTTGAAAAAAGTAGCGAGAACATACACTCAGCAGAGAAGTATAGGAGTCGTTAATATGCATAAAGAAAGAGTAAATCCAAATAAAAAGCCTAAGTTTTATGATATCGAAAACGTTTCGGTAACAGCTGTTTATAACGATGACTATTTCAGAGATATTTATACCAAGAAAAATTACAGACAGTATCTGAGAGGATATATTGATTATAACTACACGTTTAAACCGTGGGTAATTAAACCTTTCAATAAAATGATCAGTGATACTGCGAAATCTACCAAGTATCTGAGATGGGTGAAGGAATTCAACTTTAATCCGATCCCTACAAGAATATCTTTCAGAACTGAAATCGACAGAAACTACAATGAACTTGAGTTCAGAAACGTAGAAGCGATCCTGAACGGAGATATGAATAATAATTTTGATGCCATTAGAAACAGAAACTTCTTCTTTGGATGGCAGTACGGGTTAGGATTCAATTTCACGAAATCATTAAAACTGGAAATCAATTCTGCAACCAGAACTTTGAATGACAATCTTGACGTAAACTCGATGGACAACAAGTCGATTTTTGGAAATGTATTCAGAGCAGGAAGACCTGTATTATATAACCACAGAGCACAGTTGAATTATAAACTGCCGTTCCAGTATTTACCTTATCTGGATTTTATTGATGCAGAAGTAGGATACGGATTTACTTATAACTGGGCTGCAAGATCTACTTCTTTATTAGGATTTGTGGATCCTCAGACCAATCAGGCGCAAAGTTTAGGATCTGTTGGGCAAAATACAAATGTTATTCAGGTAACAGGTTCTGCAGACCTTCCTAAGTTCTTTGGACAGTTTAACTATTTTAAGAATATAAATGCCAAGCTTCAGAAACGCAGACAGGAGATGGATTCCCTGAACAATGTGTATACGAAACAATGGGAGAAAAACAGATACAGATACAAGAAGTATAAATTTAAAAATAAGCTTACTCCACTTCAAAGTGCAGCATTCTTCCTTACTTCTTTCAAACAGTTGAATGTAAGCTACACCGAAAATAATGGTACCGTACTTCCAGGATTATTATCTGCTCCAAACTGGTATGGATCCGGACAGACTCTGGGAGGCCCAACAATCGGATTCCTTTTTGGATCACAGGCAGACATCAGAAGAACAGTAATGGAAAACGGATGGGTGAGTGGCTCCAACTATATGACAGATCCATATGTAAGAATGTCTACCAAAGAATTGAGGGCAGACTTACAGGTGATGCCAATGAATGATTTAAGGATTGATTTAAACGTATTGCATACCTTTAATAGTAACTTCTCACATACAGGATTTAACTATACAAATAACGGAGTTCCGGATCCTGGCTTTACATTTGCCAGCGAATTGACAACGTATTCCAACACAACAATGCTTCTTAATACTTCATTCAAAGATGGGCAGGCAGTTTACCAGGCTATCAGAGAAAATGCAAGAGCACTGTCACAACAACTTGGAGGTACAGGAGCATTGGATAACAACGGATTTGCTCAGCATTATAGTATTGGAAATGCTTATGTATTGATTCCTGCCTTTAGAGCAGCTATGGAAGGAAAATCTGTGACACCAATGGGTAATCCTAAAAAATCAGGGTTCCCATTACCAAACTGGAGAATTACGTATTCAGGATTAAAAAATATTCCGATCATTAGTGGGCAGTTTACGAAGTTTGATATCCTACATAGATATACAGCAACTTACACAGCCACTGGAATCCAGAGTAATGTAGATTATCATGGTAATCCGGGTGGATATTATCAAACTGTGGATAATGCAGGTAATGTTATCAAAAATGCAGGAGATAAGATCAATCCATATACATTCGCACAGGTAGGATATGTAGAATCTTTCTCACCACTGATTGGAGTAGATGTTACCATGAGAAACAATATGCAGTTCGGAATACAGTATAATAAAACAAGAATGATGGTATTGGGATTGGTAAATCAAACGCTTACCGAAGATGCCAATACAGAATATGTTGTAAGACTTGGATATATTGTCAGAAACTTCAGATTGGGAACAGCCAACATCAGAGGAAGAGGAACAAGAGGAAAAGGAAGTGATCTTAACATCAGAGGAGATATCTCATTAAGAGACAGCAAAACCTCCATTATGAATATTCTTCTAAATGATGCACAAGTGACAGGAGGACAAAGACTGATGAATATCAAACTTTCTGCAGACTATAATGTCTCCGAGAATCTTAACCTGAGAGTATTCTACGAACAGATGACCTCGAAGTATAAGATCTCCACAGCATTCCCACTGTCTACGATCAGAGCAGGTATCTCTGCCACATTTACATTCGGAGAATCCGGAGGCGGATTCTAAAAATGATACAAATTTAAAAGTCCTTCAGTTTTGAAGGACTTTTTTTATATCCAATATTTGAAGCTAGTATATTTTTGAATACATTTGTACAAAATAAAAATTAAAAAATGAACACACCATCAGAATTAAAGTACACGAAAGATCACGAATGGATCAAGATCGAAGGTAATGTAGCTACAATCGGTATTACAGACTTTGCTCAGGGAGAACTTGGAGACATCGTATACGTAGATGTAGATACTGTAGATGATGATCTTAATGGAGGAGACGTTTTCGGAAGTGTAGAAGCAGTAAAGACGGTTTCAGATTTATTCTTACCTATCGCAGGAAAGGTTATTGCATTTAATGAAGACTTAGAAGGTCAGCCGGAATTGTTAAATACAGATCCTTATGGAGATGGTTGGATCATCAAATTGGAAATTGCTGATGGGGCAGATCAGTCTGAGTTACTTTCTGCGGATGATTACAAAGCAATCACTGGATAAGATTTCAAAAATATTTAGTAAGATATTGCCCATTTATTGGGCATTTCTTACTTATATGCTTCTCAAGCCCGGAGAAGAAAACCAGGAATACTGGTTTATGTTCAGCGGTATAGATAAGGTATTGCACTTAAGTATATTTGCAGCCTTGGGTTTTTCTTTCATTGCCGCATTTCCCAGAATAAAATTCTCATACTTCTTTCAGATCATCCTTATCTATGCATTCCTTACAGAAATTCTACAGGAAGAAATGGGATTGGGAAGATCCATGGAAACATTGGATATCGTAGCAGATGCTATCGGATGTTTATTGGGTTACTATACCTATAAAATTTTAATCAAACGCTTCTTTTAACGCAGGGCCTTAAAACATATCAGAATTCCTATTCTTACCTCTTAGTACATCACTTCTCTAAATCTCTTTATCCTTTACTTTCTC
>NZ_PCOU01000021.1 GCF_002979455.1 Chryseobacterium sp. MYb7 | reverse complement strand
TTAGGATATAAAACAGCTAAAAGACGCATCGCTATGGAACTTCGGGATATGATTACCGCAATTCTAATAATATTTGCGGGGGGTGATCCTGCAAAAGTCTTCAAAACTTAAAACATAAAAAATGGTCGGAAATTTCTTCCGACCATGACTAGACTAAAATCCGCTTTTATTGATATTTGATCTTACTTTTCTGAGATAATGATATGATAACTGCAAGAGCTGTCCGGATCGAGCTTGAGTACTTTTATTTCAAGTAAAACATCCAGCCCCATAGTATCGCAAACGCCTTGTATGAAAGGTTTGATGACTGGCCATTTCAGCAGACCCGCGATCTGCAGGCTTTGGGTGATTTTATGGTAACGGTCTACTCCTTTAATCAGCAATTCACATTTATAGTCATTTAATTCTTTAAAGTCAAAGTTATATTCGGGACTGGATGTAAAAACTGCTCCTATCAATATTTTTGCTACAGCCGGAATTCCGGGCTGCAGACTAGGTTTTGCTTCAAGGTTCCTTAATGCCATTCTTGATCCAAGATCATACATAAAAGTGCTGGAAAGCTCTTCGATAGCTTCTGCTCCGTAAAGTTTTCCGATCTGTTTGAGCATCCCTCCGTAGAAAGCTCCTGTAATATCAGAGAGGCGCTGGGTAAGCTCTGTAAAAGTTCCGGGAAAGAAATCTGCTATAATCTGAGCCTGATTCATTTCAGGAAGATAAACATCATTTTTTCTGAAATCTGATAATGCCAGGTAAGTTTCCGCAATTGAATTTGATTCATATGTAATAAGTTATTAGTTTGAAAACAAGGTTAAATTAAGTAATGAGGTGAAAAACAGTACTTCATACAGTCTTCGGAAATGGGAAATTGTCTTTCATGAATATAAAAAACAAAGTAAAAAAAGCAGCTCAGTAAGTTGATATTAACAACCGAATTCAGATAAAATCCGGTACGGTACTCAGGTAAAGCTTGTTTGAAAAGGCTGTGGAGAGATGAGGGAATCTATTCATATTTTTTCATTTGGTATTGTAAAGCTAGAAAAAATAAATAAACTCTCCAATAAGTGATATTATTTTTTATTGAACAAAATAAAAACTGAAAGATATTGTCTTCTATTATTTTACGACAGAAATAACAAAAAAAACCTTCGAGAATTTCGAAGGTTTTATATTAAAATTTAGTGCATTGCTTCACTCAAATCTATTTTTTCTTTGCTCTTTCTTTCTTTTACGAGTAAGATAAACGGAATACATATCAGGAATACGATTCCGAGATAAAGAAATACATCCATATAAGATAAGACCGTTGCCTGTTTGGTTACAGACATATCGAGCATTTTATAAGCTGCATTCATTGCTGCATCAGGTGTCATTCCCTTTGCTACAAAACTGGCTTTAAGAGCTGCGAGCCTTTGCTGAACTTCAAAACTGTTTTCGTCCAGGTGGGAAATCAGATTATTCCTGTATTTCTGGCCTGCATTGGCAATAAAGGTTGTGATGGCTGCAATCCCGAAAGATCCTCCCAGCTGTCTCATCATCCCTGTGAAGGCTGCTCCCTGACCAATCTCCTGCCCTTTCAAAGTACTTAATGACAAAGAGGTGATTGGAATAAACAATAGTCCTAAACCTGCTCCTCTTACGATCAGCATCCAGAAAAAGGCATCTTTGCTGGTATCCGGAGTTAGAATTTTGTATCCCCAGAAACTATAAACAAAGAAGATGAATAGTCCTAATGAAACCAGAATTTGTTGTTTTGCCCCTTTTGCTAAGAGCCTACCAATAATAGGCATCATAAAGGCCGTTGTCAATGCAGCCGGAATCATCAATGCTCCTGACTGAAGTGCCGTCCAGCCCAAAATACTCTGGGTATACAAAGGAACAATGAACGTGGAACCATACAATCCAAATCCAAGGACGAAAGACATCATGGTTCCGATTCTTAAATTACTATTTTTAAGTACCCTAAGCTCAACAATTGGATATTTAAAGGTAAGTTCTCTCCAAAGGAATAATATAAATCCTAAAACAGCAGCCACTGTAAAGGCTACAATCATTCCGCTGGCAAACCAGTCTTCTTCGTGACCTCTTTCCAAAATGAACTGTAATGAACCTACTGTTACTGCCAGTAATCCAATTCCAATCCAGTCTACATCCGAGACTTTACGTTTTTCTGCATATTTCGGACTTCTTACAAACTGCAGCGTCATCAAGGTTGCTGCAATCCCAATCGGAATATTAATATAGAAAATATAGGGCCAGCTGAAATTATCAACAATATATCCTCCAAGAGGCGGACCTAAGGTAGGACCGATAATTACTCCCAAACCATAAATGGCCTGAGCCATACTTCTTTTTTCAATCGGATAAGATTCCGTAATGATCGTTTGTGAAGTTACCAATAAGGCTCCCCCACCGATTCCCTGCATCAATCTGAAGAACACGAGTTCCCAAATATTGGTCGCATTTCCACATAAAAATGAAAATATGGTAAATATAATGATGGATGCCGCAAAGTAATTTCTACGCCCAAACTGCTGGGAAAGCCAGCTCGTCATTGGTACTATAATTACGTTACCAATGGCATAAGCCGTAATTACCCATCCCACTTCTGAAAGTGTAGATCCAAGATTCCCCTTCATTTCATTCAAGGCAACATTTACAATCGTGGAGTCTACAATTTCAAGAAGGGCACAAAGGATAGCAGTAATCGTAATGATCACTCTACGCGCTCCATATTCTACTAATGAATCTTGCATAAGTTTTTTTCGATGTAAAAAATCAATGGTGAATTTTGTTTCACAAGTGAATAGTAAATTTTAAAGCTTCTCATTTTAATTGACAGCAAAGCTGATTCACTATTGACAACGAAGTTCATTGACTTTTAACAGTTTTAAATGTTATTTCAAAGCAACTTCTGCCTTCACGTTCATTCCCGTTCTTAATCTTTTTGAAATATTTTTGTCAAGATTTACAAAATCGATTTTTATAGGAAGTCTCTGAACTACTTTTACGAAGTTACCACTCGCATTATCCGGAGGAAGAATAGAGAAAGTAGCTCCTGTAGCCGGAGAGAATGAGCTTACCACTCCTTCAAATTCCTGATCAGGGAAAGCATCAATCTCAATTTTCACTTTTTGCCCTTCTACCATTTTATCTACCTGTGTTTCCTTAAAGTTAGCTACAACCCATTTCTGGTCGTTTTTAACCAAAGCAAACAGCTGTGATCCTGCCTGCAGATACTGACCTGCCTGTGTAGATACTTTCCCTACATGTCCGTCTTCAGGGGCAAGGATTACGGTATATGATAAATTCAATTTTGCATTTTCTACATCTACTTCTCTTTGTTTAGCAACAGATCCGGCAACACTGATTTGTTGTGAACTTGCAGCCGTTTGAGAAGAAGCAATATGGGTTTGCTGAGCAATTTGATTTCTCTGATCAACTAAAACCTGTAACTGCCTGTCTGCAGATTGTTTTGCCGCTAAAGCCTGCTCATATTGCTGTTCTGTGATGGAATGGTCTTTTACAAGATTAGCATATCTCTTCAAATCCTGAGAAGTTTTCCATACATTTACTTTTGCTGCTTCGATCTGAGCATTGGCAGTTACTACTGCAGCCTCTGAAGAACCTATATTTTTTGAAGTAGCTGTTGTAGTAGCTTCTGCATTGGAGATATTACTTCTAGCTGTAGATAATGCTGCCTGAGCCTGTTCAAGAGCCATTTTCTGATCTCTGTTATCCAAAATCACCAAAGTATCTCCTTTCTTTACAAACTGGTTGTCTTTTACTTTTACCTGAGCTACATATCCTGAGATTTTAGAAATTACCGGTGCCATATTGGAAGCGATTTGAGCATCGTCAGTCTCTTCATGATACTGTCCGTAAGTAAAGGCTCTGTAACCGTAGATCCCTCCTCCGATCACTACTGCCGCTAAAATGATAGGAAAAACTAAACTTTTTTTCTTTTTAGGTTCAGCTGCCTGTGTATTATTATTTTCCATTTTGGTTTCGATCTGATTATTTAATTGTTAAAGTTCCTGTTGTCTGTAATAGTTTTCTGTATGCTAGTGCAGCATCTGCCTTAGCATTGATAACGCCTACGTTGGCTGCAATCTGAGCTGCATCTGCATCCAGTAATTCTGTCATGGTTGCAAGACCGTTGTCGTATTTATTTTTTGTAATTCTGTAATTTTCATTAGCCTGCTCAGCAGATTTTTCGAAAACAGCAATTCTCTTTTTTGAGTAATCTGTGTTCTGATATTCTCTGTTCACATCAAGCTTAATGTTGTCATTCAATAATTCGTCGGTAGCAGCAAGCTGTTTTTCTCTTGCCTGCGACTGTCTCAATGAAGAATTTTCTTTCCAAAGGTTGGATAAGTTATAAGAAACTCCGATCCCTACATTCACAGCATTATATATAGTAAGAAACTTAGGAATATCTGCTGCTACATACCCTCCTGTAAATGCAATAGAAGGAAGGTTCTCTGCTTTTGCTGCTTTTGATCCCAGTTCTGCTGCTTTTCTCTGTTGTGCTAAAGCCTGTAAATCCTTACGGTTTTCTCTTGCCTCAGAAACATAAAAATCAACAGGTTTTACATCTGTTCCTTCTTCTATATAGTTTTCATCTACTGCAAGTTCTGTAGTTTCAGGAAGACCCAATAAAAGGTCCATATTGATATTGGCAATATTGTAGTTATTTTTAGCCTCCAATAATTGAAGTTCAATATTTGAAGTCTGAAGATTGGCCTTTAATCTGTCATTTCTTGCAATCAAACCATTATTTTCCATTTTAAGGAAAGTTTCATCTCTTTTTTGAGAAGCAGTAAGATTTTCTTCAAAAACTTTGATAGACTGATTCGCTTTGAATAAGTTATTATAAGCCTGAGCAACATTATAAGCAATAGCAATTTTATCATTCTCAGTGCTTAACTTAGATGCTTCTACCAGATATTTCGCTGATTGAATACCATACTTGATTTTTCCTCCGCTGTAGATAGGAACACTAAGATTAGCTGAACCATAAAGTACCTGATGTACTTCCGGACCACCTGCTCCGCCTGAAACACCTGGAAGTTTGATATCAACATTAGGTTTTATAGGAAGATACATATAGCTACCTGATACTTTCAGCTCCGGTAACTGTCTGTTTTTAGCTTCCAAAAGATCAGCTGTAGCCTCTTCGATCTTGGCTGCATCGATCTTGAGATTCTTGCTGTTCTGGATTCCCAGCTGCACAGCTTCGTCAAGAGAAAGTGTTTTTTTCTCCTGAGCATTTGCATTTGCTATTCCCACGAATAGTGATAATGCAATCACTGAGTTATTTATTCTCTTCATAACCTAAAAGGTCTTTTAGTAAATATTTAATGTGTTTATTAAGTTCTGTATAGTATCTTTCATCAAAAGCTTCCTCATCTTCTGTTTCATTCAGGAATTCTTTATACATTTCTTTCGCATTGAAAGCATAGAATAAAGTTCCGCTTACTGTGGAATGAAGAAGATAAATAGGTGGATTTTTGGTAAAAATTCCATTTTTAAGACCGCTTTCCAATATTTGTGAATACATAGAAAGAAATCCCATTTTAATTTGCTTCAAAAATTCTACAATCTGAGGATTCTGAGTATGCAGCTGCTCCCTCTGCATAATCCTGTAAAAGCATTTTTGAGTCCTGATCTTGTTAGAAAACTGATCAATTACTTTTTCAATCTTCTGCCATTCATTGATATCTGTTCTTCCCAAAAGATCTTTTGAAAAAAACTGACCTTCGTTCATTCTGTATTCCACTAATTTCTCATAAAGTTTTTCCTTAGAGCCAAAATAATATGAGATCATAGAGATATTTACATTAGCCTCCTTTGCAATTTCCCGGGTGGAAGTTCCTTCAAACCCCTTTTCGGCAAAAAGCTTCTCGGCAGCGAATATTATATTTTCTTCTTTTGAAATCATGTTAGTGTTCATTTTTCAGGGCGCAAATGTACACAAGTTTTGATTCAAATCAAACGATTGATTGATTTTTTAATATAGATTTAATTTATCGTAAAGAAAAGACGTTTTCTATAATAGATGCTGAAACCGCAGGAAAGGCACTTTTTAATAAAACAAACCTTAATAAAAGTTCATATTCATTTAATATTCGGGAAAAACTTCTACGACGAAATTTTAGTTTTAGATCGGCTTAAGATTAAAGCATACATAAAAAAAAAGCAAAAGTAAACACAATATGATAACCTGCTAATGATAAAAATAAAAACTCCGGCTGTAACCGGAGCTTTATTTTATGTGCTTTTATGAATATATCTTGATAATTTTATTCCCAGATCAGTCCAGACAATTTTAGGATTTCCGTTTCTGGTAAGGTGCAGATCCGCAGCGTTGATTTCCTCTAAAATACTTTCAATATTGGCTCCGCTGATAAATTTGGAAAATCCGGCCCAATTAAATCCATTAGCATCTATTTTTTTATACACAAGATTTTCAGACTGATAGTTCTGAAGGAGTGCCAGCCTGAAAATTTCAGAGCAATAGTTCAGGAAATTTTTCTGTTTTTCTCTGTTCCAGCCTGCAATTTCTCTTGCCCAAACAATAATGCTTCTAAGATATTCCGGCTTCTTTTTTACCATAAAAGCATCTCTTACCCACTGTACAAAAAGCTTCTCAAATTCATTGCTTTTGTCTCCGGAATTCAACAGTTTTACAGCCTCATTAAGGTCTCCCTGCGCTTCATGAATAATCTCTCTCATCTTTTCTTCTGAAACAGAAAAGTTCTTTTTGAGATGAATTTCAATATCTTCATCCTCTATTCTTGGGATTTCTACAATCTGCGCTCTGGAAAGAATGGTAGAAAGAATATCATTGGTGCTTTCTGCCGTAAGAAGAATGATGGTTTTGGCCGGTGGTTCTTCTAAAAATTTCAGAAATTTGTTGGATGCCGCAATATTCATCTTGTCAGCTCTCCAGACAATCAAAATTTTGGTTCCCCCTTCGTAACTTTTCAAAGAAAATTTTTGATTCTGGTCGTCAATTTCGTCTGCAGAAATAAATAGCTGTTTATTTTCTGATTCTAAAAAAGCCGTCCAGTCATCATAGCTTGCATAGGGTGAAGCCAGAATCATTTCTCTGAACTCGTCAAACTTATTTTTGCTTAAAGAGTTTCTGTTATCTGTAAAAACAGGGAAACTGAAATGCAGATCCAGGTGATTGAGATGTTCTACTTTCACTGCAGCGTGTTCGTTTTCCCGACTTAGGATCTCTTTGGCATATGCCAAAACCATAGGCAGTGTTCCGTATCCCTCTTTCCCTACAAAAAGCTGGGCATGGCTCACTCTGTTTTCGGCAATGCTTTCTCTAAGAAGTTTTTTCAGATTTGTCTGTCCGGCGATGTTCTCCCAATTCATGTTTCAAAGATAAAAAATCTTATTTCATTTCATAAAATTAAGTAGGCTTAAAATGGATAAAAATATAGATCTTACATTTCGAATGCTGTTTAAACTTATATAACATAGAATATATATTAAACCATTAAGAAGGAGTTAAGATATAAAGTATAGTTAGATAAAATATTCTGATTTTTAAGCTTAAAGCAAAGCTTATCTTCATATTCTTAACACCTTCATACAATCTTAATGGTTCAAAATAAAAGTTTAAATGTAAATGCATATCTATATATTATAGGAAATATCAATAATAAGTTTAGAATAAAATCCAAAATTAAATTGCGCAAAATTTAATTTTATACAATAAATTTACACCGTGAAATTATTTGTAAATTGATTACCATTTCACACCAATTTCAAATATTAAAATTGTAAACCAATGGATAAAGACCTGGAACAAAAAATCAAAGACATATTTCAACAGCAGAAAGCCTTTTTCAAAACCAATCAGACTAAAGATATTGAATTCAGAAAAGCACAGCTAAGGAAATTCCGTGATGTTTTTTTACAGCATACGGATGCACTTTGTGAAGCTTTGGCTATCGATTTGGGGAAAAGCAGAAAAGAAGCGGAGTACGTGGAAATTCAAATTGTGATCAGCGAACTTGATGATATGCTTGAAAATATAGATGAATGGGCAAAACCAACTTCTGTCCCTTCAAAACCTCATCCGTCAGGAGCTGAAGTTCAAAGTAAAATAACGTATCAGCCTTATGGAGTTACTTATATTATAGGGCCTTTCAACTACCCAGTTCAATTGACATTCAGTCCGCTTATCGGAGCTTTAATTTCTGGAAATACAGCCATCATAAAGCCTTCTGAAAACACACCACACGTCGCACAGGTTCTTGAAGATATTGTAAAAGAATCTTTTGATGAATCGTATGTCTCGGTTATTCAGGGTGCAATTGAAGAGAATACCTTATTATTAAGCCTGCCTTTTGATTATATTTTCTTTACAGGAAGCCCAAATGTTGGAAAAATTGTGATGAAAGCAGCTGCAGAACAGCTAATCCCTGTTACTCTGGAACTTGGAGGAAAATCTCCAACGATTGTTCATGAAAATGCTGATCTCGATAAAGCAGTGGCAAGAATCTCTTATGGAAAATGGATCAACTGTGGGCAGACCTGCGTGGCTCCAGACTATATTTATATTCATGAATCGATAAAAGATGTATTTATTGAAAAATTTAAGGCGAATCTGAATACCACTTATGAAGGAAATTCTTTGGGGAAAATCGGGAAAATTATAAGTCTGAATCAGATCAAACATCTTGCAGGTTATCTGGAAGCAGCACCGGAAAAGGTAATCTACGGAGGAAAATATGACCTTGAAACCCGTCATTTTGAAGCCACATTAATGGATCATATTACCTGGGATGATCAGGTGATGCAGCAGGAAATTTTCGGGCCTATTCTTCCCATTATAACCTATAACGATATTGAAGAGGCTTTGGAAGAAATTAACAACCGTCCTAAACCTTTGGCATTATATGTTTTCACGGAAGATCAGAAGCTTGCAGATTATGTTTTAGACCACACTATAAGCGGAGATGCTGAAATCAACAGTGCTATTATTCATGTTGGTTCGCATTATTTACCTTTTGGAGGAGTAGGAACATCGGGAATGGGGAAATACCATGGCAAATTCAGCTTTGAATGCTTTAGCCACAGTCGCTCTGTTCTTCAGGTAAAATAATTACAGAAACAATACCCGTATAAACTTAAGACTGTTCATCATAGAACAGTCTTTTTTATAAAACAGAATTGATATTTTTATGAGTGAATATTTGCATTTTTCTTGTAAAGAACAGCCCTTAACAAACTTTAACCACATATAATTTTTACAATTCATTAATATTTAAGATATTTGCGCATTGTTTTAAAAATAAAGAATGAAAAAAATCTTTGTAGTATCATTCATATCAGTTGGATATTTTCTTAATGCACAGAGTCTAAGCAACTCTCCGTATGCAACTTATGGAATTGGGGATGTGAAATATGATAATACGATCGAGACTACTTCTATGGGAGGTATATCAACTGCTTTTATAAGTGATTTTACCAGTAGTTTCAATTTTGCCAACCCGGCAAACAACGCCAATTTTGAACTTACGAGTATCAGGCTGGAAGCTACCAATGAAAACAATTATTTCAAATCGAATTATAACGATATGAAATCTACAAAGCATTCTACGTATCTTTCCGGTATTTCATTGGCTTTTCCATTATCTCCTAAAGTAAAAATGGGAATCTCTTATCAGCCATATAGTTCTAAAAGCTACGATATCGTAACTGAACAACTTAATGCAGATAAGACTCCTCTTTATAGAAATAACTTTAAAGGAAGTGGAACTTTGAACACCGCACAGGTAGCAGTTTCCTATAAAATCAACCAGGAACTTTCTGTGGGGGCAAGAGCTAACCTTTATTTTGGTGATCTTAGTGATCTTAACGAATTCCGTGCTTATAATGCTGCCACTGGCAGTTATGCTGGTGAATATGTGAACGGTTATCAGACTAAGAACAGAATCAGAAACTTTAATTTTACGCTTGGTACAAGCTACCAGACTTTAAATACACGTACTGACAAGAAATTTACAGTAGGTGCTACTGCTACTTTTGGTAACACCAGTAATATGACTACTGAGTATACCAACAGTACATACAGGTATGCTGACGCTCAGGAAACCACCAAGGTGGATGGATCAGAAACCATCATAGATCAACAGAATACGAAGTCTAAGAACCTTCTTCCATTCCAGGCATCCGTAGGGGTTGGATATGGAAGCGAAAACCACTGGTTCTTCTCAGGACAGGTAGATTATAAGAAGGGAGAAGACATCTCTTATTTTGGTAAAACTTTTGACTTTCAGGATACATACAGGATTTCTGCAGGTGGATGGTATCTTCCTAACTATAACAACTTCAGAAGCTACTTCTCAAGGGTAATCTATAGATATGGAGCCTTCTATGAAAGAGGAAACCTTAAGCTGGAAGGAACAAGTATCAATAAGTTCGGTATTTCTGCTGGAGTAATGCTTCCATTCAAAAACAGTAGTATCACCAGAATGAGTGGTCTTGAAATAGGATTGGAAGTTGGGAAAAGAGGAACTCTTCAAAACAACCTGATCAACCAGAATTTTGTTAATCTGAAAATCGGCTTTAACTTTGCTGATAAGTGGTTCAGAAAGACTCTCTATAACTAGAATGAATTTTTCAGAAAAAATATCATATAAAAATATAGCATGCCTTTTTAGTTGTGCTATATTTTTTATATTGACATCCTGTGAAGAGGATCTTACCAAAAGAAACGGCAGTCAGAGTAAAAACTTCCCTTCACAGATCATCAACAACGCCAATATTATACAGCGTGATTCCGGCTTTGTCACTTTAAAAGCCAAAGCACCCATCATTGAAAAGTACGAACTGATTGACAGCCCTTATGTAGTGGCCAGAAAAGGAATTGACATTGAGTTTTTTGATAAAAAGAAACCTAAAGTTCCAGGAAGGATTACAGCCAAGTACGCCCGTATTTTTGAATATAAAAAATTCTATGAAGCTAAAGGCGATGTAAGAATTAAAACCAATGAAGGGCAGAGATTTGCTATGCAGAGTATTTATTGGGATCAGAAAAAGAACAGAATCTATACTAAAGATACCGTATATGTCACCATGGAAGACGGTTCTACTCTTGTAGGTGCCAATGGAATGACTGCAAAAGATGATTTCTCAGAATATACGTTCTATAACAACTCAGGAGATTTCAGTTCGAAAAGAATTTCTGAGAATAAAAAATAATTCCAAAATAATGAAAGCTCTGGCTATTGGACTCATGTCCGGGACAAGTCTGGACGGTTTGGATATCTGTCTTGCTGAATTTGAAAAACAGGACCAATGGATCTTTCAAATCCTGAAAGCCGAGACCCTTCCCTACTCTGAAGACTGGGAAAATAAGCTTAGAAACTCCATTCATCTTTCTGCTGAAAATTTACTGGAACTGCATTCTGATTATGGCTTTTACCTGGGTCAGCAGGTTAGAGAATTCATTGATAAGAATAAGCTTGAAAATATTAACCTTATTGCATCTCATGGCCACACCGTTTTTCATCAGCCTAAGAAGAAATTCACCCTTCAAATCGGTGACGGCAGAGCAATTAAAATTGAAACCGGATTACCTGTCATTTATGATTTCAGAAGTCAGGATGTCCTGATGAAAGGGAATGGAGCTCCACTGGTTCCAATAGGTGACGAATTGCTTTTCCCACAATACGATGCTTGTTTAAACCTTGGTGGATTTTCCAATATTTCCATGAAGTCAGATGAGAAAAGAATTGCTTTTGATATTGCTCCGGTTAATATTGTTTTGAATTATTTAGCCAAAAAATTCCAAAAAAACTTTGATGAAAACGGAAAACTTGCTGAAAAGGGAAGAATAAATGAAACTTTGCTGGATCAACTTAATGCATTGGAATTCTATCAGCAGCCCCATCCAAAATCTTTGGGAATAGAATGGTGTAATGAACATATCTTTCCCGCTCTTGAAAACATAGAAGCTCTGGATGCTCTTGCTACTTTTACAGAGCATACGGCTCAGCAGATTGCCAATATCATCAATGAGTATAATATAAAAGACATCCTTATTACCGGAGGAGGTGCTTACAACTCTTTTTTAATTGAAAAAATAAGAGCAAAAACAACATCTGAGGTTATTATCCCTGAAAAGGAAATTATCAATTATAAGGAAGCACTGATCTTTGCTTTCATGGGGGTTCTGAGAATGAATAATGAAATCAATGTGCTTGCATCTGCAACCGGAAGTATCCATGATCACAGTTCAGGAATTTTGGTATAAATGAGCTTCTTCCATCCTGCTATAAAAATAAGGAATCATTTTGTCGGGGAAATATTTACAATTGGCTGTATTGATAGTGAGAAACTTATGATTATTTGGAATTTCAAGTAGTCATTAAGAAATTTTGGGGTGACTATTCTGTAATCTCATTTCTTTATTTTAAAAACATTGTATTCATTTGGTTAGAAATAATGCATTCCAAATAACATTTTAGTACCGAAACTGTTATTACATTACTATAAGCTGAAGTAGTTGCTGCATTCAATGTTGAAGTTACTTTTCTACGATAATAAGTAGTTTGGCTAATTCCTGACGGTACATCATAAGTTGCTGTATCAGCACCAGATATATTGGTAAAATTGATATTGTCAAAGGAAGATTCCCATTGGTAAGATAAATTACCGGATCCCATTGCTGAGGCTATCTCTACAAAAGCTGCAGGATTATTTATACTCCCTGTACAAAAACTTTGATCTGAACCAATTTGTCCACCTAAGACATAATTTACCCTTAATATTGCTTCATCTGAAATACCACTAAACCGACAAGTTCCAAATTGGGACTGTGCTGTAAGTCGATATTTATTTAAGTCAATACTCCCAGGAGCATTATTAATTTGGAGATTTTCAGTATTTACTCCAGCGTAAACAGAATTATTCGATAAATTAATCCATCCATTTCCTATATTAACCTGCCACTGATAAGTAATACCGGAAGGAATCCCATTACCTGAAACAATGCTAGTCTGCATATTTGTACTTGCCCCTTCTAAAATTGTCTTATCAGAAGGCTGAAGATTAAAATTCAAATTTTGTAATCTGTAAAATTCCGAAAAAATATTATAAACTTTGATTTCTGAAAAAGTAAAACCAATTCCTGCCAGCTCCTTTGTTTCTATCTCAATTCTGTCCCATTGTGCCGGAGGTATAAATTTCACTAATTTTCGGGCCGCATTTCCTCCAAAATCAATGAAAAATTTTCCTCCAAGACTTTGTCGGCTAACAAAATTACTCCCATTATAAAATAACACATTGACATTATCAATAGTAGAATTAAAATTAAACCCCTGAGCTTCAATATCAATATAAATGGGTTTATTTGCCGAAAATTTGATCCCATCATTTCGGTATGCAGCCAAAAACATACGACAATTTATAGCCGCGCCTACCCCTATATATAACCTTCCATAGGAGTTGATATTAGTATCAACCATACGAGATGGATTTTCAGCTACTCTCCCGATTCTTCCCAAACATATTCCAGGATTTAGAATTGTCCCGTCAGCTCCCCTGTCTGCTCCAAACTGGTTAACATTCAAAAGTCTGCCACAGCCTATAGAAGGAAGTTCAAGGATAGCCTGAGCTTTTAGCCTTTCCAGCAATAAGGATAAGACTAGGATTAAGTATAGGATCAATATCTTTTTTTTCATCATTTATTTAAGTTATTTAATCACAAAAACAATATTTATATAAGAGCAGGCCCTTGCAACAGCAGTAACTTGGTATGACATTATCCCATTGGTATTAATAGATACATTTGAAAAAACCGAAGGATCATAATCTGTTACATAATAATATAAATCTGTTGGAGATGTGAAGAAAGGAATTTGAACAGGAGCTCCACTACTTGCCACTTTTGGAGTAGAAAACTGATTTTTATATAGATTGTACAAATCAAGTGTTCCCGGCCCTGTTACTGATGTATTAATATTAATGGAGGGCATGTAAAAAAATTTTACAATATTTCCACTGATACAAATCCAATTAGGAGAAGTTGGTGTTCCTGTATTTTGGCTCAAACATTTTTTATTCACATCGTATATCAATAATCCTGTTGCCGGCTGAGAGATTCCTGAGACATTGCCGATACGGGGAATCAAAGCTCCTTTATTTGCAGAAAAGATATCCAGTGCCGAACTAAGATCGGGTTTAGAAGTATTTATTCCTACTTGAGAATACACTAAACTGAAAAACAAATTTGTAAGAAGTAGTAATGCTTTTTTCATTATGTCATTGAATATAGTTGATTCATGTTTTTTCGCATGTTATAATTAAATCTTTATAACATGCCAAAATTAACAGGTAACAACAATACGGACGTTGTCAAAAATTCGCTACTAATTGTCAATTTGGTTATTCATTGAATCCTCAAATAAAAAATACAAAAAGTATGGAGGAATTTTAATGATACTTTGGTAACTTAGATTTGTCTTTAATAGCTAACTTTAAAGTTTAACGTTGCATTAAAATATGGTTCATCATATTACTATAAAGGATATTACATCTGTTGTTGATCCTACTTGGAACTCCAATGAGTATTTTATTTCCAATGGTGAGCCCAGTTCTGAAATATATCCAGATAAAGTACGCACCAATTTTTATTTGCTGTTTCATATCGTACAAGGGTGGATGGATGTAAATATTAATGACGAGTATACTATACGGGTTATGCCAGATATGATTCTGGCCATTTCTCCGGAGATGATTTATCAGGATATTGCATGTAGTGAATCCTATATTGCCCATGCCATATGTTTCACCAAAGATTTTCTGTTAAATAATATTGCCAGCATCTACACACTGGATACATTTAGCTTTTTCTCTTATGGCATGAATCCTCTTATAAAACTAAAAAAAAGTCAACAGAAGAATATTGCTCAATTGTATGATATGATGAAAGTGAAAAGATACCATATGGGTTCATATACTCATTTAGATCTTATAAGAGCTCTTTTTTTCTCCTACCTTTATGAAACTTTAATTATCTATAAAGAAAATGACATAGAAGTTAGTACGAATCCCTTAAAAGTATCTGTTAAGCAAATGGATGTTTATATGAAATTTAAAAAAATGGTATCCGAACAAGCTTCACATGAAAAAGATATAAAGTTCTATGCCGACCGGCTTTCGGTTACGCCTAAACACTTAACAAAACTGATAAAAAGTATTACAGGACAAAGTGCAAAAAAAATCATTAATGATACATTGATATTAATTTCCGGATATAAACTGAAAAATACAGATGCAAGTGTTTCCAAAATATCAGAAGAACTTAGTTTCAGTGATTCTCCATCTTTTTGTAAGTTTTTTAAAAAACAAACCGGATTAACTCCTCTAGAATATAGAAATACATATTCAGAAAGTTCAATATAAACAATATTTAGCGAGTTCTGAACAATTCATTTGCTAAAAATAAACGCTAATTTTAATCAAATTATTAAGGCTACTTAATAAAACATACTGAAGGTTACAATTATGTGTTTTAAACACATAACAATATCCATAATATTTTAATTAAATAATAGAAAGATAAGTTATGACACCATTAGATTATTCAGAAGAAACATACTCTGTTTATTTTGAAATATTTCCTACTGTTAAAGAGGATGTAAAAAAAATCATTGACAATTATATTGGAGAAGATCGTTTTATTGTAGAAAAAGAATATGGCTTAGTTTATAAGGTAGAAATCCAGTCAATTCCAGAAATTGTACGTGAGCTTACTACTAAAAATCATGCAATTTATGGAGTTATTCCTGATTACATTTTTCAAGATTAATACCAGTAAGATTTTGTCACAAAAAAACCTTCAAATTGAAGGTTTTTTTATTATTTATAAGCCTCGATTTTATCGGTAAGCGTATTGATAAAGTTCTGTAGTGGTTTTTCAACCATCATTTTGATGAATGGGTTGAATTTCCCTTCGAATAACATCTGAACTTCAGTCTGGTTATCATTGATTGGGTTTAAAGTCGCCGTCAATGAGAAATCCAAACTAGAGCTTGCAGATTTTAAAATCGCTTTGTGATCATCCACTTCGTCTATTTTTAAAGCAATTTCCGGCATTCCCTGTAATCCGAATTTAAATCCGTTATCTCTGGTTTCAAACTTCTGAAGACCGTCCGGCATAAAATCCTTATAATTTTCTGGGGATTTCAACAGCTCACTAAGTTCTTTAGATGATTTATTGACAATAATCTTTCGTCCTTCTAAATTCATTTCTTATTTTTTATAATTAAATTCTTAACTCTTACAAATGTATAAAGTTTTTGTGCATAAATACTTCAAACTGATACTCAATATTTTATTTATTACATAATTTTCTGATCATAAAATATCCGACCTAAAAAACGCTGAAGTAAATTTTCCATTCGGAAATCTGACGAAAAACGGCACGCATACGTTTATCTCCCTAGCAAAATTATAAAAAAATCTACAAAGACACCCACTAAAACATACTTTTGAAATATAATCTCAAAGCTGGAAATTCTTTCATAAAAACATTTTCATACATTCATATTTAAAATAAATAATGAGAAGATTTTTCCTTCTGACTCATGAGTGAATAGATAAAATAAGCCTGCATTAATGTTTAGTTTTTATGACAATTTTATATATTTGTGAGTGATTGTAGTAAAAAACAGTAAAAAAATCATTTTTTATTGTTTCGAAAAGCAACAAATCACTGATAATCAATTCTAAAACCTACTATATAAGATGTATAAAGTTTTTGTGAACGAAAAAAAATTATTAGTGTCTAAACATCCTGAAAATCTTGAAAAAGAGCTTAGGTATGAAAGCTTCACAACTTTAGAAATAGCACTTGATCTTCTGGAGAATACTTCTGTGCAGGAACTTAATGTCTATGGAGAGAATCTGGATGAGATCTGGCAGGAATTCCAAAAACTTTTCAGAATTATAGAAGCGGCAGGAGGACTTGTGAATAAGCCTGATGGTAAAATTCTTTTTATCAAAAGACTTGGTAAATGGGATCTTCCAAAGGGCAAAATGGAGAAAGGAGAATCCAGAGAAGAGTCTGCTGTAAGGGAAATAGAAGAAGAAACAGGCCTGAGCGATGTAGAGCTCGTAAAGTTCATCAATACTACTTACCATATTTATATTGAAAGAAATGGTGAGAAAATCCTAAAATGTACTCATTGGTTTGAAATGAATTTCGATGGAGAAGATACTTCCAAACCACAAATAGAAGAAGGCATTACTGAAGTTGCCTGGAAAACGACATCAGAAATTGAGAATGAAGTTTTTCCAAGTACATTCAAAAATATTAAACTGATCGTAAAAGAATTCTGGGAAATAAAAAACTAGGATCCTAACGGCTAGAATGAAGAAAGGAGGCTGGAAGTTATCATTGAAGAACCTCCAGCCTCCTTTTTTATTACAAGAAGTCAATCAGCTTTTCCAGGGCAATTCCTCTGGATCCCTTCAACAAGATGTTTTCGAACTGAATTTTATTTTGTTTTAAATATTCTATCAGCTCTCCTGTATTTTCAAAAGCAAGTTCTGAAGGATTAACTGCTTTAAAATGTTTTCCAACCGTAATAATCTCATTGAAATGAAGATCCTGAGCCAGTTTCAGGATGTTTTGATGCTCTTTTTCGCTTTCATCACCCAATTCCAGCATATCTCCGATAATAATGGTTTTACTGCCTTCAAAACTGATAAAGTTATTCAATGAAGCTGTCATCGAACTTGGGTTGGCATTGTACGTATCCAGGACCAAAGTTCTCCCCTCTTTTTTCACCACCTGAGATCTCATATTGGTGGGTGTGTACAGTTCCAGAGCATGTTTTATTTTTTCAAAACTGATTCCGAAGTGAAGTCCAAGGCTTGCAGCTGCACAAAGATTTGTGAAGTTATATTCTCCTGTCAGTTTTGTAACTGCTTTCGCTCCCTGATACATCAATCCTACAAAATGTTCCTCTGAAAAAGATTCAAAATTGTAATCTGAGATATCTTTTCCAAAAGTAATTTTAGGCGAATAGTTTTCAGTTTTCTCTATCTGAATAGGATCATTTTCGTTAACAACAATGGTTCTATGATTATTTTTAAGGTAAGCATACAACTCAGACTTTCCTTTAATTACTCCTTCAAAACCACCGAATCCTTCCAAATGAGCTTTTCCAAAATTAGTAATATATCCGAAATCAGGCTGACAGATGGTACACAAAAATTCTATTTCTTTCTGATGATTGGCTCCCATTTCAATCACAGCTATTTCGTGTTCTGGCTTAATGGAAAGGATTGTCAAAGGAACTCCGATATGATTATTCAGGTTCCCAAATGTATATTGCACATTAAATTTTTCTGAGAGAACAGCATGAATCAGCTCTTTTGTTGTAGTCTTTCCATTACTTCCCGTAAGCCCTATAAAAGGAATAGTAAGCTTACTTCTGTGATAAAGAGACAACTGTTGCAAAAACTCAAGGGTAGACGGAACATAGAAAATATTTTTATCTCTGTTTTCAAATTCCTGGAGTTCAACAATCACTGCCAAAGCGCCATCATCAATGGCTTTTTCCGCTAAAGTAGCTGCATTGAAATTTTCACCGGAAAAGGCAAAGAAAATATCATTCTCTGCTATTTTTCTGCTATCAATGGTCACTTTTGCAGCCTGCAGAAATAAGGGATAAAACTGTTCTATATTCATTTGGAAATATATATATTTTTTTTAGAAGTTACATGCAATCACCAAATCCATACGGGTATTTTAGACTTTTTAGCCAAAGTGATTTCATGAGTCAAAAATAAAAAAACCTTCCGAAAGTTCGGAAGGTTTTTTATAAGTATTTTTTGATAAATATTATCTTCTAGTTCTACTCTTATCGTTAGTTCTAGCATCCTGTGCAACACGGAATCCTACCCAACCATAAGCTCTGTTTTGATTTTTATATCTTCTTTGTCCCGGATCCAGCCAATAAGCTGTATCCTGCCAAGAACCACCTTTTACTACTCTCACCTCGTTAGAGATTCCTGAAGTTCTATCTTTAGTATCTTTCTGTAACTTTACTCTACCCGTTCCGTCTACAACAAAGCTTGTCTTAGGAGCGTTATACATGTCGAATCCAGCAGCAGAATCAGAAGCTCTGTAATATTCTAAAGAAGATTGTCTGTCACCGTCTCTATAGTTTCTATAGTCAGCAATAGTCTGTCTTTCGAATTGTCCAGGAAGCCCTCTGTAAACTAATCTTCCATCAGCCAAAGTATCATACTTGATAGTTCCTTCGTCGATCATTTTGTAAGTACCGTCTCCGTTTCTTACGATCGCCTGAGGCATATTTCCTCTATAGTAGTTGAAATCGTTGTAATCTTCATCAATGATAGGTCTGTAAACATCAGCAGTCCATTCTGCAACGTTACCATACATACCATAAACACCAAGATCATTAGATGGATATTGTCTTACGTCAGACGTTTGAGCTGATCCGTCATTTTTCCATCCAGCGATACCAGAATAGTCCCCTTTACCCATTTTGAAGTTTTCAAGGAACATTCCTCTGTCTCTTCCTTTAGTACCTCTTAATCTTTCGATTTCAGGTTTTTTACCTAGGTATTGGTTGTATTCTCTGTTTTTAGCCATTCCAAGAGCTGCATATTCCCATTCTACTTCAGTAGGAAGTCTGAACTTCTGTACCATTGCAGAATTTGGAGCTCTGTTAGCTGCAAGCAATCTCTGGTTTGTAGTTTTCATACCAGTTTTTTGCTGCATTCTTTTCTCATTAATATATCCTTGCATTTCAGGATCATTCGATTTGAATTTATCCATGTTGAATGCAGTACCTCCTTGGTTGTTGGATTCATTGATATACAAATCTTTGGCAATAATACCAGCCTGCATCAAAGCTTTTTCATTCGCTCTGTCTGACAGCCATTCACAGTATCTGTTTGCCTGAGTCCAGGAAACCCCTACAACAGGATAGTAATCGAATTCCGGAGAACGCAAATACGTTTCGTTATAATCGTTTCTTGCTAATTTGTTGTCCCATAATAAGGTATCCGGTAAAGCACCGTTATAGATTTCCTTAAAACTAGGATCACTTGGTGGAAATACATACTTCAACCATGTAAGGTATTCACGGTATTCGTAGTTAGTAATTTCTGTTTCTCCGATAAAGAATGAACTTACCTGCATTCTGCGCGGTGTGTTATTCCAATCGTGCATAACATCATCTTTCACTAATCCCATTGTAAAAGTTCCACCTTCTACATATACCATTCCAGGCCACCCCTTCTGCTTTTGTTGCTTTCCTGCAAAAAACCAACCTTGTTTTTCGTTTGGTTTCCAACCCGTTTTACTGACAAATTTTTTGGTACCGCCACCTTTGCTGGTTCCTGATCCGCCACAGCTGGTTAATGCAAGTGTAGAACTTAATGCTATTAATGAAAACAACTTTAGTTTTTTCATAGTCGATATAAATATTTTCAAAGTACAAAGAAAAAATAAATTATTCAATAAATCAAGTAAACATTTGATTTTTTTGAAAAACGTTAACAAATTAATTTTATTGTATCACAATTTAATTCTAAAATTTTCATTTATTTTGTAATTTAGCAATTTCAATAGTAAACATGAGACGAAAAATTACGCTTTTATCTTTAATCGCTTTTGCATCAACACTTTACGCCCAAAGAAACACCATTGAATGGAATGGTTCCAAAATTCAGGATTTTGGTGACACAAAATTAAATCTTCCCAATTTTAAAAATGAAGGTTTTTCTTTCAGCCAAAATAATGTTTTTATAGTAACCAAGCAAAAAATCGGAGAAAAGCAACTGAAAATTTCAGATCTTGTCTGGGAAAGCGTTTCCAATCAGGATTTATTTGAACTGGACAAAGGCAGGCTTCCTGATTATGACGTGGCAGATGTTTCCTATTATAATTTAGATGGTGATACCTATGCAAGCATTAGTATTGCTTTATTTAAAAATGTAAAAGGCCGTGTTCAAAGATTATCTTCATTTAATGTTACAGAAGCGGCTTCATTTGTAAATACAACAGGAACTGTTAATAAGATAGGAACTACCGCCAATCCTTTATCAAGTGGAAGTTTCTACAAAATAAAAGTAGATAAGTCCGGAGTATTCAAGATTACATCACAATTTTTAAAAGATAACGGAATCAATCCAAATTCTGTAAACCCTAAGAATTTCAGGATTTATGGAAACGGGGGAATAATGCTTCCTGAATTCAACCAGGATGCAAGATATGGGGCTTTACAGGAAAATGCTATTCAGGTAGTAGGTGAAGATGACGGTATATGGAATGACAATGATTATGCTCTGTTTTATGCTCAGGGTCCGGATGGATACAACCTTTATGACAGCTCCAACGGAAACGGTTTTAAAAGAAAGGACACCCGATTCAGTGAAAGAAGCAATAACGTCAAAAATATATATGAGGATTTTTCTTACTACTATATCAATTTTGACAAAGGTGCAGGAAAAAGAGTTCCAACAGTTGACGGAAATCTTCCTGGCCAGCTGATTACAAGATATGACAACTACCAGGTGATCAACAAAGATCAGAAAAACCTGTTAAAAGTAGGTAGAACATGGGTAGAGGAAGCCCCTTTCATTAATGAAAAAACAATAACGCTTACTACCAATTCACCTATTCAGGCTAATGATGTTATACGATACAGAACGCAGGTGGTGGGTTATAATGCCCAACAGAATAAGATTGGTTTTAAAATCAATAATTTAACTCCGCTTCCATTACAGACGATCCCTACAGATACTTCAAGCTATCAATATATTTATTACCCTGTAACCTTTGCCGGTAGTCTTACCAATCTTACCGGGAATCAGTTTACGATAGTTTTGAACCCGGATATTTCTACGAATCCTAACGGAACTTTCTATTTTGATTACATAGAAGTTCAATACAAAGAAAATCTTGCTTTCAATGGTTCTCAGATGAACTTCAGAGATTATTCTATTGTAAGTGGAAGTAATACAGACTATGGTTTCAGCATTACCAACGCAGCTAATATAGAGCAAGTATGGGATGTAACAGATATTACTAATGCAAACAGAAGAGTGAATAAAGCCGGAGCAGGCTCATTCAACTTTGCATATACAGCTGCTGACCCGAATTTCAATAATGAATTTGTGGCTTTTCGTGCAGATGCTGCTTACTCACCACAGTTTGTAGGAAGAATTTCCAATCAGAATCTTTCTGCTATACAAAATATAGATTATCTGATCCTTACCGTCCCGGAAATGATGGGACAGGCTCAGAGAATTGCCAGCTATCATCAAACCAATCATAATTATAAGGTAGAGATTGTAGACATTAATAAGATCTATGAAGAATACGGAAGTGGAAGCAAAGACCTTACTGCGATAAGAGATTTTGTAAGCAAGCTGAATACACCTCTTGGGAGACTGCAGTATGTATTTATTCTGGGAGATGCTTCATATGATTATAAAAACAGGGTTCCTAACAATACAAACGTTGTGGCCAGCTACCAGAGTGAGCAGTCTTCAGATTATGTATCATCATTTGTAACAGATGATTATATTGTAATGACGCAACCACAAACCGCAACATTAATTGAAAATAATCTTCCGGATCTTCCGGTAGGAAGAATCCCCGCTGCGAATGTAAGTGAAGCCGGAGATATGATTAATAAAACTCTGGCCTATTATAACTCGCTTCAGGGACAGTCGAGTCCGTTTGGAGACTGGCGTATGCGACTTGACTTTGTAGTGGATGATAATAATGAAGGGGGAAGTCCTTTCCACAATGTCATGAACAATTCTCTGGCCAATATATTTGAGCAACCTGGTCAGACTGATCTCAAAGAATATAATGTTAAAAAATTATACATGGATGCTTTTCCTGCTCAGAGCACATCTGGAGGGAGAAGATATCCACAGGTAAATCAGGCTATTTCCAATGCGATCGGGAATAGTTTATATCTGTTTTATTTCGGACACGGAGGAATCAACGGTTGGGCACAGGAAAGAGTACTTACGAGTACTGAGGTTCAGAACGCTAATAACTTCTCTAATGTATACAGCAGATTCCCGTTTGTATCTACCATCACATGTGAATTTACACTTTGGGATGAACCATCAACCAACTCTGTGGGAGAACAGTTTCTTAAGATGAAACAAGGAGGTGCATCTACAATGATTACTTCCAGCCGTGCCATTGGAGTAGATTACGGACGTGACTTTAGCAATACGTTTACTCAAAACATATTTAAATTAACTAATAATGACTTTAATTCTTTAGGAAATGCTCATTTAATTGCGAAAAAGCAAAAGGGGCCCAACAACAACCACTTAAAGGTAAACTTCCTGGGTGATCCTGCCATGAAACTGAGCAGACCTCAAAGACTTCTGGTCATCGATAATATTGAAACTCCGGTTCCTGGTTTGATAAGAGGTTTGGATTTCGTTAAAGTAAAAGGACATATCAATAATCCGAACGGAACACTGAATAATACCTTCAACGGAAAAGTAAGCATCAATATTTTTGACAAGAGATTAAATAAGAAAACATTAAATAATAATGGTGCCCTATCCCCTGTATTAGATTATACGGAAGAAGGAAGTGCTATTGTAAAAGCTGCAGGAACTGCTGTAAACGGAGTATTCAACGCTGAGTTCTACGTTCCAAAAGACATCAATTATGCCGTAGGCCAGGGAAGAATTTTAGCATACGCAGACAACAAATCCACAGATGTTTTCAACAACCAGGCTGTACAGGTGGGTGATATCAACCCTAACGGAATTAATGATAACCAGCCTCCAAAAGTAAAACTGTATATGAATAACACCAACTTTGCAGATGGTGGAATTACCAACCAGAATCCTATGCTTCTTGCCTGTCTTACAGATGACACAGGTATCAACTCAACAGGATCCGGGGTAGGTCACGATATTACAGTATATCTTGACGGGCAGATTATCAATACTGTTGTACTGAATGACTATTATGCACCAGGTGAAGGAAACGGATGTTTAAGCCCTAGTCTTGCTGACTTCCAGAAAGGAAATGTAACCTATCCTTTCAGAAATCTGTCAGTGGGTCAACATCAATTATCATTTAAAGTTTGGGACATAAACAATAATTCTACATCTGCTACGTTAAACTTTGAAGTTAAGGATGAATCTGACCAACACCTGACGATCAACCGTCCGTTGAACTGGCCAAATCCATTTACGAATAAAACCTATATTCAGTTTGAACACAATTGTGATGATATTCTGGATGTGAACGTACAAATTTATACAATAACCGGAAGATTGGTAAGAACTTTATCACAGCCGGTGGTAGCAGAACCGTTCCTACAGGGCTTTAGAACCCCTCGCCAGGCAATAGAATGGGACGGAAGAGATGATTTTGGTGCTACAGTAGCAAAAGGTACGTATATTTTTAAGATATTTGCAAAAAGTCAAAATCAAGAAAAATGCAAAGGAAGTGCTACAGCTGTAGAAAAAATGGTACTTTTGAAATAATTAAATAATACATAGACAATAATATTAACAAAAAACTGATAATATATAAAAGACAACATATGAATTTAACTACTAAACTGCTTTTAGGATTTGGTTTGAGTGCTGGTTTTTTAGGCTATTCGCAAGATTTAGGTAAAGTAAACCCAGTTCTTACCGGAGCTCCTTTCCTAAGAATTGCACCTGACGCGAGATCGGGAGGTATGGGAGACCAAGGGGTGGTAACCTCTCCGGATGCATTTTCACAATTCTGGAATGCGGCTAAATATCCTTTCAGCAGGACAAGTTCTTCCGTAGGTCTTAACTATACGCCTTATATGGGAAAACTTACCAATGATGTATTCTTATTATATGCTTCGTTCCATAAGTTTTTAGGGCAGGAAGAAAGATCTACAATCTCTGCAAGTATCTATTATTTCAACATGGGACAGGTAGACCTGACTCAGCTGGTAGGTACAGAAATTGCATCAATGGGTACATCAAAACCAAACGAATTCTCCATTGACGTTGCTTACGCCTTGAAGCTTTCTGATTCATTCTCTGGTGCTGTTACCGGTAGATTTATCCGTTCAGACTTAGCCGGAGGATTCAACACAGATACTACACTTAAAGCGGCAAACAGTTTCGCAGTAGACGTTTCAGGATACTATACATCTCCAAGATTCTCCAGTATCGGTGGATATGATGGTAAAGTGAATGCTGGTTTGGCTATTCAGAATTTAGGTCCAAAACTGGATTATACAGGAAATGAAGAATCAAGATCTTATCTTCCTACTATGGCAAGATTAGGAGTTGGATATGATATGTACCTGGATGATATGAACAGAGTAGGAATTTCTGTAGAAGGTTCAAAACTTTTGGTTCCAGGATCTGAATATGCAGGCATAGACCCAAATACAAGACAGCCTATTTATCAGATTCCAAACGTAGGGCCAATGGCTGGTATCGGAAAGTCTTTCAAAAATAAAAACAGTATCATGTATAGTGGTGCTCTGGAATATTCATATGACAATGCTTTTTCTGTAAGAGGAGGCTACTTCCATGAAAGTGAAGAGCAGGGAGCAAGACAGTTTGCAACAGCCGGTATTGGTTTAAAATACCGTTCTTTCGGACTGGATCTTTCTTACCTGATCAATATGTCTAAAATCAACAGTGCATTGGATAACACTCTTCGTTTCGGTCTTACCTGGAACATTGGAGAAGAAACATCCAACAATGATCGTTAATAAAAGTAACAGCTATATAAAAAAGCCTCATCTCGTATGAGGCTTTTTTTGTGAATGGTCAATCGTCAATTCGCTGCGCTCGTCAATTTATTTTATCAACTAGAATCATTCACCATTCACTTTGCAAAGCAAAAAATTCACTATTGACTTATGAATCGTTAATCCGCTTCGCTTATAAATTTTGAAACCTTGATAAAACTCACCATTCACTTTACGAAGCAAAAATTCACTATTGGCTTATGAATTGTCAATCCGCTGTGCTTGTCAATTTTTGAAAACCACAGAAATTCACCATTCACTTTGCGAAGCAAAAAATTCACTATTGACCTTTAAATAGTGTAATGGTATAATCAAGAAGTTTTCCATCACCGTAATCTCCATGTCCGGGAACAACAATTTTTACGTTAGGATATTCTTTTTTAACCTTTTCAACGGTATTTGACCAGGCAGCAACATTGGCATCTCCCAAATACCCTTTTCCAGCCTCCAACTCTTTCAACAAACAACCTCCAAACAGAATTTTTTCGCTTGGAAAATACCCCACAGCATTATCTTTTGTATGGCCTTCTCCAAAAAATTTTGCAATGACATCTTTATCCCCTACTTTTAAAACAACAAAATCATTAAAACTGTTTTCAGGTACAACGAAATTATTTTCTTTGGCCAGTTCTATTGTTTTCACATATGAATAAGACGGAATATTATGTTGATGAAAAGCCATCAATCCGCCCAAACTATCATCGTGAAAATGGGTAGAAATAACTGCATTAATTTTTGCATGAAGTTTTTTATTGATCCATTGTATCAATTCTTCTGAAATTTTATCATTCGTAGGGGTATCAAAAACAATCGTTTCATTATTGTCTTTTACGATCAATCCGTTGCAAGGTACATTTCCAAAGTCATTGGTTTGCTTAAACGAAGTATGAATAAAAGAATTCTCCGAAATCTGGATAATAATCAGGTCTTTTGATTTATAAATTTCCTTTGCTTTAAAATGATCCTTATTCTGCGAGCTACAGCTCAATATCAAAATAGAAAATAAAAAGACCAATGTATTTTTAAGAATGATTTTCATGAGCCAAAAGTTTAAGAATTCAGATAAGCTAAGGTAAGGATTCACAGAACATATTTATCTGTAAAAATTCAAAAACAGAATAACCTTTCGTCAATCTGCTTTAATAGAGAATTTATTTTAAACAGCGCAACTGCTCGCTTGACAAGAAATATAATATTAAGTTTACAAAAGTCTCTTTTTTATGGCTATTTTCTTAAATTCAATAGCTATTTTTGTAATATGAACTATTCGGCGGAACTAAAAAAATTTGTAACCAGTCAGTATGTATATTCTGCCATCAGAATTACATTAGCTACTGTTCTACCTTGTTTAGTCCTCGCCCATTTTGGGATTTTGAAGGAATATTTCCTTTTCCCTCTGGGAACCAGCTTTGTAGCACTTACGGATCAGCCTGGTCCTTTCATTAGAAGAAGAAATGCCCTTACTTTTGCGATCTGCTGTTTTGTATTTGTAGCACTCATTGCAAATCTTGTCATGAATTTCAAAGTATTGGTTCTTGCAGAAATCATTGTCTTTGGAATGTTTTTCTCTCTGATTGGCGTTTACGGCCAAAGATTAGCAGCTGTAGGTTCATTATCTCTTGTTGTACTCGCTATCTTTATTGACGGTCACCTTACGGGAAATAATATATTTAAAAGTTTACTGATTTTTGCCTGTGGATGCATATGGTTCCTTCTCATCTTCCTTATTGTGACGACTATTCGTCCTTATAAACTGGCAAGCCAGATGATTGGGGAAAATTACCTTCAGCTCGCTGAATTTTTAAAGATCAAAGCCAATTATTATCAGAAGAATCCTGATTTTAACAAACTGACCACTCAGGTTATTGCAAAGCAGATTGGAATAAAAAATCTGCAGGAAGACACCAGAGAAACGGTTTTTAAAACAAGGATCATTGTAAACGAATCTACCACAACCAGTCGTTTATTAATGTTGATGTTCCTTAACTCTATGGACCTCCATGAAAAGCTGATGACCTCTGAAAGCGACTATCAAAAGTTGCAGCAAAGCTTTGAGGACAGCATGATTCTGGTCAACATTCATGATTATCTCAATCTTTTGGCAGAAGAAATCACCAATATTGGGATTGCCCTTCAAAGCGGTACCCGGGCAAAGCCTATGGCCAATTTGGATGTGGAATTAAAGAATCTTAATTACAATTATTTCGAACTCAGAAACAAGCAGCTTTCTTCAGACAATCTGGAAAACTTCATGATCCTGCGTCAGATCCTGATGCGTATCTATGAAATCACCAAAGAAATCAATGAGATTTATAAAGTATTTTCGCAAAACATAAAATTGGCAAAGAGTTTATCCACAGGGTTAGATTTGAAAAAATTTATGCCTAATGAGCCTAAGCTTAATGCAAAGGTGTTAAGAAATAATATCTCCTTATCCTCTTCCCATTTCCGACATGCGATAAGAATTACAACCGCTTTGCTCTTGGGGTATGTTTTCTCGATGTTTGATTTTCTGGGATTGGGACATACGTATTGGATATTAATTACCATTACAGCCATCTTAAAACCGGCCTACTCTATCACAAAACAGAGAAATCTTCTCCGTCTCTATGGAACCATTGCAGGGGCAAGTATTGCTTATGCCATTCTGCATTTTGTACACATCAACGGTGTTTTGTTTGCTATTTTGCTGATCAGTATGATTATGTGCTTTAGTTTTCTGAAAGGACGGTATTTTTGGGCGGTATTGTTCATGACGATTTATGTTTTCCTCAGCTTTAATTTTTTAAATCCGGGGAAAGTCAATATCATTTTTAAAGATAGAATCTTTGATACCGCTATTGCCGGAATCATTGCTTTTGCAGTATCTTATATTGTATTGCCTGTTTGGGAACACACCCAAAATCTGGATCTGATGAAAAAGTCTGCAGCAGACAACCTTATCTACTTTCAGAGTGTGATTTCCAAATTCCTGCAGGGAAATTTTGACCTTGAAGATTATAAAGTAAAGCGAAAAAATGCGATCATTTCCTTAGCCAACCTTTCCGATAATTTTCAGAGAATGATTTCCGATCCTAAAAATCAGCAGAAAAAACTGGAAGTTGTACACCAATTTGTAGCAACCTCACATCTTATTACCGCTTATACTGCTTCCTTATCTCAATATTCAAAAAGTAATGAGCAATATCCTGAGATAGATGCTGAAAGCTGGAGCAGAAAGATTGAAGCAGAAATGCAGCAAACCTCTACCCTTCTCAACGGAAATGACATCAACGAAACATTGAAAATGGAAAGCCGGCTTGAACCGGAAGATTCTTCCATTGAAGATATGCTTTTGAAAAGAAAAACCGAGATTGAGGAAAATGACATTGTCGACAGAAGAGACCCTGATAAAGTATCCCACTTAACGGAACTTAAAAACATCCACGATATCCTGGAACTGATCTATGATGTAGCCAAAGAACAGAGAAAAGTGATCGAAAAATACAAAAACGAAACAGAGCCTATTCCTCCACAATCGTAAAGCAGTAATCGTCGAAAAATTCTACTCTGGCTTTGAATTCATCAGAAAACTCATCATCATATACTCGGCAGTTTATTTTATGAAGATGCTTCAGCTCAAAGGGCTTCACTTCATAGTTTTTCTTTAAAGACCAGTATTTAGAATGATGAATTTTGTACATGCTCTCTTTTACACTCCATATAATAGTATAAAAAGTATCTGCTTTGTCTTCAGGAATAAATCCACGTTCATTTTCATAGGTGAATTTATCAACAACCCTTAAAATTTTAGGATTGAACTTTTCTACGTCTATTCCTATTTTATTTTTAGAAATAGCAATGGCAGCAAAGGGAAAAGAATGCGTAATAGAAATTTCCGCATCATTGGGTGAAAGAAAAGGTTCTCTTTCTTTATATAAAATTTTAGAATTCGGCTTCAATCCTTTCAGGAGCTTACGAACCATCAGGACTTCCAGTAATTTTTTAGGATGATAATCTTTCACCTTTTCAGCATTTTCTGGCTCCAGAAGTTGGTTGATATCAAGTTCTTCACTTTCATCGTACTTCCAAACCAGGATGGTGGCATTATCATCTGAAAAATCTCTATAGAGGGGCATTCTTTTTTTATTGGACAAAAGTACTAAAAAGAAACCATTTCTAAAAAGCAGTAAGATGGGAGCTCGAAGATGGAAGTTATTATTCGTTATCAGAATAAATTACAGATTAAATTTAAAAAATTAGCTCTAAAAAAATAGTTCTTTGTTTGCCTAATCTTTATAAACTTCCAGCATCCTTCTTCCAGCTTCCAGCTCAATTATTTAGACTGATGATTCGCATCATTTCTGTGTTCTACAATTTCCAGATTGGCATCTACAAAATAAGCACTTCCGAATCCGTTTACATAAGATCCTTTTACAGGCTGTAATGCAATTAAAATAAAATCACCCATTTCAGAAATTACATCCACTACTTTACCGTGAGCTTCTTTAAGTTGAGTCACTACAGTATTCCACACATCGGAGTCTCTTTCAATCTGTGAAGCTGCGGCTTCAATAGTAAGACGTTCGCGGGCATAGATCTGTTTGGTAGCTGATTCATCTTCAATAAACATAATGGATGTTTTTCTTCCGTCAGCAAGATTTCTAGTATGTTTTGCCATGAAAGAAACAAGAATATAAAAGGTCTGATCTACTTGCACAAAAGGAGCATAACTGGAATTTGGATTTCCCTCAGCGTCTACAGTAGCCAGAATCATACTTTTTGAAGCATTGATGAGCTCTTGTACTTTTGGAGCAACTGGTTTGATTTTCTTTTCTGTATGAGAATGATTCATAATATATTTTTTTACGAGTTAAAATTAATTATTTATATTAAGACTAAATAATATTAACTCATGTTTAATCTCATAAAACTGAACTTGATCTGCCGTTTTTATATCTTAATTATTAATCGTAATTTTGCCTTTCGTTATCAATTGAATTTAAAAACTATTCATTACATATGAGTACTACAACACAATACGTTCCTTATAAGGTTAAGGATATCTCCCTTGCAGAATGGGGTAGAAAAGAAATTACTCTTGCAGAAGCAGAAATGCCTGGTTTGATGTCTATCCGTGAAGAGTACGGACCATCTCAGCCACTGAAAGGAGCAAGAATCGCTGGATGTCTCCACATGACCATCCAAACGGCTGTGCTTATCGAGACATTGGTAGCTTTAGGAGCTGAAGTTACCTGGTCATCTTGTAATATTTTCTCTACACAAGACCACGCTGCTGCTGCTATTGCTGCTGCGGGAATTCCGGTTTATGCTTGGAAAGGTTTAAATGAAGAAGAATTTGACTGGTGTATTGAGCAGACTTTATTCTTTGGTGAAGACAGAAAACCATTAAACATGATCTTGGATGATGGTGGAGATTTGACCAACATGGTTTTTGACAAATACCCTGAATTCACAAAAGATATCAAAGGTCTTTCTGAAGAAACTACTACAGGGGTACACAGACTATACGAAAGAATGAAGAATGGAACTTTAGTAATGCCTGCAATCAACGTAAATGATTCAGTTACTAAGTCTAAGTTCGACAACAAATACGGATGTAAAGAATCTGCTGTAGACGCAGTAAGAAGAGCTACAGACGTAATGTTAGCTGGAAAAAGAGTGGTAGTTTGCGGATACGGAGACGTAGGTAAAGGTACTGCTGCTTCATTCAGAGGAGCTGGTTCTATTGTTACTGTTACGGAAATTGACCCAATCTGTGCACTTCAGGCTGCAATGGACGGTTATGAAGTAAAAAGATTAGATACTGTGGTAGATAATGCTGATATCATCATCACTACAACAGGTAACTTCAATATCGTAAGAGGAGAGCACTTCCTTAAAATGAAAGACAAAGCTATTGTTTGTAACATCGGTCACTTCGATAATGAAATCGATATGGCTTGGTTAAACAAAAACTACGGTCAGACGAAATCTGAAGTGAAGCCTCAGGTTGATATCTATACCATCGAAGGAAAAGAAGTAATCATCCTTGCAGAAGGTAGACTAGTAAACTTAGGATGTGCTACAGGCCACCCAAGTTTTGTAATGTCTAACTCTTTCTCTAACCAGACTTTGGCTCAGATCGAATTATGGAACAATTCTGCTGCTTATGGAAACGAAGTATACATGCTTCCTAAGCACTTAGATGAGAAAGTAGCAGCTTTACACCTTAAGAAATTAAGCGTTGAACTTGAAACGCTTTCTCCTGAGCAGGCTGAGTATATCGGAGTAGACGTAAAAGGGCCATTCAAGCCTGAATACTACAGATACTAGAAGATCAATAAAATATGATATTGTCCCACTATTTCTAAGATAGTGGGATTTTTTTATGTAAAGGCATAGCACATTCCGTATTTTTGCCGACTAAAAAATTAACATGAAAAAAATCATATTTCTGGGACTCATGAGCGCTGTGGTATTCTTTAACAGCTGCAGCAGTAATGATGATAATGGGACTAATACTCCTTCAGAACCAAAGACCTTATTAAGTAAAATTACTATAGTTTACTACGACAACCCGGCTCAGCCAGACACAAGTATAGAAACTCTACAATACAATAACCAGGGTGAACTTATAAAAACGTTGTCATCATCAAGTAGTTCAACGTTTGAATATAGTAACGGAAGACCTGTAAAAATAAATTATTACAATAACAATCAGGAACTGGAATATTATTCTGTTTTTAATTACAATGGAGATCAGCTCGTAAACGTTAAAGCAATCTACTCTAACCCGGATTACAACAGAACGATTACGTATAATTATAATACCAACGGACAGGTGATCTCTTCCACGCTTTGCCAGTCCCCAGACTGTTCCCATCCAATTGTTACCACTTATACTTATAATGAAAATAATATCTCATCAGAAACTTCAGAGAGCGGAGGATCCAGTTTTAACTCTAAAATTGTTTTCTCTTATGATGACAAACTGAATCCTTACACAAACACCAACAAATATCTCAAAATTGTGATGGGAGGAGCCTATGTTGTAAGCAAAAACAATTATCTGACCGAAAAGATCAGCTATAAAAGTAATGGAGTCTGGATACAAAATCAAACGAGAACTTCCACGATACAATACAACAGCGCTGGTTATCCTACTCAGGTGATTTCAAAAGAAGCCAATGGCAGCCTTTCCGCTCAGTATAATTACGAATATATTACTCAATAATACAAAGCTCTCCATCTTGGAGAGTTTTTTTTATGAGCTGGTTCCCGCTATCCGCTCATACTCCTCACGCCAGGCTATCCCATACCTATGTTCCGGGGTAACCGCTGCTATCGGGGCTAGGGGGAAAATTATGAATTATAAATTATGAGTGATGAATTATAAATAAAAATACATCTATCGGCTTTAGCCGAAACATAAACTTACTTCATCCTTCTATTCAGTATTTTCCCCATATTTTCCCTCTGTTAGGGCTCTGTTTATAAAAAATGAATATCTTAGCCCTCTTAAATAAAACATTAATCTATGAAAAAACAAAGAGTATCGAATGCATTCGTCGCTGCATCATGGGTAGCATTGGGAGCAGGAATGATCGGCTTCATTGTGGGTCTTGCAAGAGCCGAAATGCTGCTGAATGAAAAAGGATATTATTTCACTATTCTTCTTTATGGCTTATTTGCCGTTGTCTCTCTACAGAAAGCAGTACGAGACAGGTTAGAAAATATTCAGGTAACAGATATTTATTATGGGATCTGCTGGTTTGCAACATTATCATCTATTGTATTACTGGCCATCGGGCTTTGGAATGCCACCATCCTTCCAAGTGAAAAAGGTTTTTATGCCTTTGCATTTTTGCTCGCTCTCTTCGGAGCCATTACAGTCCAGAAAAATACCCGGGACAATATGATTCAGGAATAAAGTAGAACTCTCCATTTTGGAGAGTTTTTTATTTACCATAATACACAATATTTAAAATAATAACGAATAATATTATTAATATTTTAAAATTTCATTATATTTATATCAAAAAATAGAGATATAATTAAAAATATTTACCCATCTCTATTTTTACCTTAAAAAACTAATACCATAAACCATAAACATGATTTTAAAAAAAATCCCGGTACTCATTTTCCTTTTACTGATAGTCATAACAAAAGCACAAAATGAGTTCATCACCATTTGGAAAACTCAGAATGCACAACTTATTAAATTTCCCGGCCGGGGAACTAACTTCCAGGTATCCTGGGAAGAGATAGGATATCCTCAACATACCGGAACAATGCATAATGTAACCTCAACCACGGAATTTATTATCAATTTGGGAACACCACTAAATCCATCCCCTGCCCAGGCCAGCTATAAAATTAAAATCAGCGATGGAAACGGAAGTTTTGATCAGGTCAGATTTTATAATGGCTCGTCCATCCCGGTTTACAATGCTTCAGACCGATCAAAAATCACTCAGATTACCCAATGGGGAAATATAAAATGGAAGAGCTTTGACAATGCTTTTGTATACTGTGATAATATGGATGTTACAGCCACAGATGCACCTGATCTCAGCATGGCTACCAGCATGCGCCAGATGTTTTATTTATGCATTTCACTTATTGGCAATCCTTCTTTCAATACATGGAATACCTCCACCATTACAGATATGCATTATATGTTTGGTGATGATAATCTGTTCAACCAACCATTGGGAAGCTGGGATACTTCGAATGTTACAGATATGTCTTATATGTTTGACTATACAGGATTCAACCAACCTTTGGGTAAATGGAACACGGCTAAGGTAACCACTATGGAGCATATGTTTCATGATTCAGGAAATTTCAACCAGGATCTGCAAAACTGGAATACAGGAAATGTGACTAATATGAACGAAATGTTCCATGGCACAGCTTTTAACCAAAATATTGGAAGATGGAATTTAAGCTCATTAACAACAGCAACCGATCTATTTCTCAATTCTGCTATGAGCTGCCTGAATTATGATAAAACTCTTTTTGGTTGGAGCCAGAGTTCATCAACACCCAATAATATTGATTTATCAAATGCTTCCCCATTAATCTACTCTCATGCTGATGCTGTAGCCGCAAGAAATTATTTAATCAATAATAAAGGATGGACGATATCAGGCGATGTTTACAATGGACTCTGCAACCAGACCCTTTCAACTTCTGAAACGAAGATAAACAACAAACCCACCATTTATCCCAATCCGGTAACAGATCATATTTATCTTAAAAACATTCCGAATGCTGTCAGTTATATTATAACCGATATGAGCGGAAGAATTGCTGCCAAAGACAACCTTGAAGATGAAAAAATTAATGTCAGACTTTTATCTGCCGGCAATTATATTCTGCAGATTTTGACAAAGGATAAAATCCATTCATTGCCATTAATCAAAAAATAGCTTTAATAATTATAATCATGATTTTAAAAAAGATACAATCACTTATTTTTCTTCTGTTGGTTATCATTGTGAACGCTCAGGATGAGTTTATTACGATCTGGAAACCTGCATCTACGATAATACCCACAGTAACTGTAGATGCACCTTATCAGGCAAATCCTCAGCAAATATGGTTTCCCGGAATTGGTGATAATTATAACATTTATTGGGAGGAAATAGGCTATCCACAACACAATGGCTCCCTTATAAACGTCACTTCTACAAAGCAGGTTCTTATTGATTTTGGCCCATCACTCTCGGATGGAACTGATGCTAAATATAGAGTAAAAGTAAGTAATGGCAGCGGAGCTTTCAGTCAAATAAAATTCGGAACTGTTCAGCTATATACTGCTCCTGAACAACTTATCCCTATCTGGCAGGTGAACGGAAGTGCAGATAAATTATTAGAAATAGAGCAATGGGGCAATATTTCATGGACTACAATGAACAGTGCTTTCAGTTTATGCAAACTTATGGAGCTTACCGCAACAGATACACCAAAACTCAATAATGTAGAGGATGCTTCTTTCATGTTTTACGGTACAACCAGCTTTACAGGTGCCAGTTCAATGCAAAACTGGGATACTTCGAAAATCAAGAATTTCAGTTTTATGTTTTCGCTCTTATTTGATATTACCCCATCTACACTGACAGAGCAATTCAACTCTCCTTATCTTGACAGCTGGAACATGTCTTCCGCTACGAATCTAAGCTATATGTTTGGAAACAGAACCCATTTTAACAAGACTCTCAATAGCTGGGATGTGTCAAATGTAACGGATATGAGCTGGATGTTCGGCCAGTGTTTAAGCTTCAATCAACGTTTGGATAGCTGGGATACTTCGAATCTTGAGGACATGCATTTTATGTTTCATATGATTCCTGTCTTCAATCAACCGCTCAACTGGAATACATCTAAAGTTACGAATATGGCTCATGTATTTCATGGCTGTACGTCCTTCAATCAATCTTTAGAAAGCTGGGATATGACTAAAGTAACGAAAATAGATCAGATCCTGAATATTGCTTCAAGTTTTAATCAGTCGCTAGGAAACTGGAACCTGGCTTCTGTTATTGATGGCGGCGGTGCTCTTACGATGTCAGGTATTAATTGTGAAAATTACAGCAAAACACTTCTGGGATGGGCAGACAATCCCAACACAGCCAACAACGTTTCATTAGGTTCTTTAACAGGTTTAAAATATGCTTCCAATGTTTCAGATAAAAGAGATATTCTCATCAATAAAGGTTGGTCATTAACAGGTGATACCGTTGGAAGCTGTTTACTGTCTTCATCAGATTTGAAACTAAATAAAAAACTTTCACTTTATCCAAATCCTGCAGTAGATGATATTCACATTGAAGGATTATCGGATATTAAAAGTTATAAAATTTATGATACAAGTGGAAGACTGGTAAAGGAAGGAAATCCTAACAGAGATATGATCAATGTAAGCTCTCTGCCAAAAGGAAATTACATTTTGCAGTTCATTCTGAAAGATACTACCCTCTCTTCAAAATTCATTAAGAAATAGAACAAAGAAGCCTCGCTGAAAAAGTGAGGCTTTTATTTTGAGTTTAATGATCAACTATTTGTCAAAGTGATTAGGATGCTGAGCTTTAATATCATCTACGGTTCCCAGTACTTTATCTTTTAAAGAATCCTGATATTTCTGAAGCTTTGCGGCTATTTCTTCATTACCGCTTCCTAAAATTTTTGCAGCTAAAATTCCTGCATTCAAAGCGCCATTCAAAGCTACAGTAGCTACCGGAATTCCACCAGGCATCTGAAGAATAGATAAAACAGAATCCCATCCGTCTATAGAATTACTGGACAAAATCGGAACTCCAATTACCGGAAGTGTCGTACAGCTTGCCACCATTCCCGGAAGATGTGCTGCTCCTCCTGCTCCTGCTACAATTACCTTCAAACCTCTTTCGTGAGCTGTCTTTGCGTATTCGAACATTCTTTCCGGTGTTCTGTGCGCTGAAACTACAGTTAATTCGTAAGGGATATCAAGGCTTTTAAGAAAATTTGCAGCCTGTTCCATGATCGGCAGATCACTCTGACTGCCCATAATAATTCCTACCATCTTCAATTTATTAGATCTTCAAAGATAAAAAATAAAGCTGGAAGTTGGAAGAAGGAAGCTGGAAGTTCTTTTAAACTCAAACAAATATTTAGGTTTAAACTAACCTTACCATCATCCATTCAACTGGCAACTGGCAACCATTCCTGCCTCAATCTGTATCATCAAAAATTGAAACAACTGTACCCATCATAATTATTTCAAAACCTCTACATTTGTTTGTTACACTACTTATTGACGTTGAAAGATTATAAACTCATTTTTGCTGTTTTTACCGTTGCCATTGTTTGGGGAACGACCTTTTTAGCGATTCGTGTCGCTGTGGAAACAATCCCTGCATGGTTTGTAGCCGGAATCCGACAGTTTCTGGCTTCTATAATTATGCTTGTTGTTCTTCTTTCGAGAAAGGAATTCAAGTGGATTGGCTGGAAGAGCCTTGGATACCAGATTATTTTCGCTTCCCTGATGCTGGTGGTTGCCAATGGGATGACCACTGTAGCTGAAGAAACAGTTTCCAGCAGTTTGGCTTCACTCATCAGTGCCTGTTCCCCTATCCTTGTATTTCTGGGAAGTGTAGCTGTTGGACTGCAAAAATTTAGTTTGCGGGCACTCAGTGGTGTCTTGCTGTGTTTTAGCGGAATTCTCTTTATTTTTTGGGACGGACTTCAAGATCTTGCCAACCCTGATTACAGAATGGGTATGATCTTCCTTTTCTATGCTATCGCAGGATGGGCTTCCGGAACTATTTTCACCAAGAAATTGAATATTCAAAGCGGAAATATAACATTGAACCTGTTCTATCAGTTCCTGTTTGCAGGAGTGGTTCAGGTTATTTTTGCTTTTCTGTTTTCCGAAAATTATAACTTCGGAAACTGGACTCTTAAAAGTATCTCAGCAATGATATATCTCGCTGTTTTCGGTTCTGTAGCCGCTTTTTTTGCCTTCCATTATGCATTGACGAAAATTTCTCCGGTACAGGTTTCTATCCTTGCTTACATCAATACCATTATTGCCATATTTCTAGGCTGGCTGATTATGGATGAGAAAGTGACATCTAAATTCATCCTTGCTGCTGTAATGATTATTTGTGGTGTTTTTATTATCAATTACAAACCGGAGATGTTTAAAAGACAAAGGGTTGAATAATCGACATTTTTTAACCACAAAAGACACAAAAGTTTTTTAAGCTTCCATAAGAAATCACTGATCACTAGTATAAATCCCATTCACTTTTAACCATTTTAAAAACAACTCCTTCCATTCTCCAGTATTAGTTCCTTTTTTGCCCAATCCCCAGCCATGGCCACCTGATTGAAATAAATGCAATTCGGCAGGAACCTTATGGTCTTTCAACGCCTGATACATCAAAATACTATTTTCCACAGGAGAAATAGGATCATCTTCAGACTGAGCCAGAAAAGTAATAGGAGTTTGAGCATTCACCTGTTTTTCAACAGATAAATTAGCCTGATCCTGCTCATCAGAACCTTTCCCTAATAAAGATTTAAATGAATGAGTCGTATTATTGGGAGGCAGCATAGAAACTACAGGATAGATCATTGCGGTAAAATTGGGTTGGGCAGAAATCAAATCAATATCATCCTGAGGATGATAATAGACCGTATTGAATGTAGATGAAATATATCCTGCAAGATGTCCGCCAGCAGAAAACCCCAATACTCCTATTTTATTAGGATCTATTTTATATTTTCCAGCATTCTTTCTGATAATCCGTAAAGCACGCTGTGCATCTTGAAAAGGGACTGATATGTTTGCCCAACCTTCTTCCGGAAGTCTGTATTGAAGCTCAAAAGCTGTAATTCCCAAAGACTTCAGCCATTCGCTGGCAGGATAACCTTCTGATCCGGATTCAATGTGGGCATACCCACCACCACTGATGACAAGAATAGCTATTCCGTTAGGGTTTTGGGGTTGATGAATGATCAGTTTTGGAGTACTGATATGAGTGATTGAACCTTTGGCAGAAACAATACTTTCACCTCCAGGTCCGGGACCATCCGGAATTTTCTTCCAAAGATTAATGAAAGGCAATTGAGCTTGTGTAAAAAGTCCGTTTTGAGCATAAAGCAGGCTTCCAAAAAATAAAAAAGAGAAAAAAATATTTTTCATTCTATTCAATTTTACTATAAAAATAATATCAATAATCTTACCTAATCTATCCGGCTGTTTTTTAACTTATTAGATATAATTAAAATCAGATCCGCTTCTGTAGGGTTTTGTATTTACTTCATTTTCCTTATATTGTATACTCCAACCGATACAATATGCTGAAAAACACATTTTTTTTATTTCTGACCGCTTCTTTCCTTCTTGTAAGCTGTGATTATAAAGAGAAAGAAAAAAACCTGACAGACAGGGAGAAACAATTATTAGAAAAAGAAAAGATATTCGCGAAGAAAGAATCCGAATATCAGTCGCTTCTGAAAATGAGAGACAGTATTTTTGCCAAAAAAGATTCTGTAGTGATTACTGCTGTATGGCCAACAGAAATTTCCGGCCCATGGAATGGTAAAGTAATCTGTACAGAATCCAACTGCAGTGAATATGCTGTAGGCGACCAACGTACTGATCTTTGGGAATTCGATAATGATTCTACCCAGCCCATCACCAAAATTATCAACAACAATAATCTGGTACGGCTGTATACGGGCAAGTTTGAAAATAATGAAATCAGACTGTCCTTCAAAACCGATTCTACCGCCAAAAAGAATGTAGAAATGAGCGTTCTTCTTAATGATATTTCGGACAACAAGATCAAAGGAACAAGAACCATCACTTCTGATGGCTGTACCGCCAAGTTCTCTGTTGAATTAGTACGTTCCACAAAATAAACACTTATGATTTTACTGAGTATACACAACCTGAGTCTTCCTATAGAAGATCCGGTACTGAAGTTCCTGTTGGTACTGGTCATCATCCTTGCAGCACCATTGCTTCTTAATAAAATTAAAGTTCCACACCTTTTGGGACTTATCATCGCCGGAGCCATTATTGGTCCTAACGGATTCAATGTTTTATCCAGAGACAGCAGTATTGTTGTGACGGGAACCACCGGACTACTTTACATCATGTTCCTTGCCGGACTGGAGATTGATATGGGAGATTTTAAAAAGAACAAATGGAAAAGTCTCACCTTTGGTATTTATACCTTTACCGTCCCTTTTGTACTGGGATATCTGGGAGGATATTATCTTCTCCATTTCTCAATGCTGACTTCCATTCTGTTTGCCAGTCTTTTTTCATCCCACACCCTTATTGCCTATCCGTTGGTGAGTAAGTTGGGAATCGCAAAAAACAAAGCTGTTAATATCACCGTTGGAGGTACCATGATCACAGATATACTTGCGTTATTGGTACTTGCCGTGATTGTGGGGATGTCTCAGGGAGACGTTGGGACAGAATTTTGGGTTAAATTATCGGTCTCTTTTGTGGTTTTTGCTTTGATTGTACTCATTGTATTCCCTATTATAGGCCGTTGGTTTTTCAAAAGAGTGGATGATAAAATATCACAGTATATTTTTGTACTGGTTATGATTTATCTGGCGGCTATGCTGGCTGAACTGGCAGGTGTAGAAGCAATTATCGGGGCATTCTTTGCCGGATTGGCTTTAAACAGACTTATTCCTCACACCTCTTCTTTAATGAACAGAGTTGAGTTTGTAGGAAATGCCATATTTATTCCCTTTTTCCTGATCAGTGTGGGAATGCTAATTGATTTTAAAGTATTTTTCAAAAGCTGGGAAACCTTAGAAGTCGCCGGAATTATGTTGGTAGCGTCTATCGGGGGGAAATATCTTTCTGCGGTGGCTACTCAAAAAACCTTCAGGCTGACCAAAGAAGAAGGAAAACTGATTTTTGGATTAAGCTCTGCTTCAGCAGCGGCAACACTGGCTTCAGTAATGGTAGGATATAACATCATTCTTTCTGAAACTGAAACCGGAGAACCGGTAAGATTATTGAATGAACACGTTCTGAACGGAAGTATTTTACTGATCCTTATTTCGTGTACCATCTCCTCTTTCATTTCTATGGCAAGTGCTCAGAAAATTGCTGAAAGTGACAATGAAGATACCGTTTCAGGAAATACCCATGAGGAAGAAAATATTCTACTGGCCATCAACCATGAGGCCACTGTGGAGAGAATGGTGAATTTGGGAATTCTGATTAAAGCCCATTCCAATACGGAAGATCTTTTTGCCCTGAATGTCATCAATGAAGATAAAAATGAATCTTCGGTGAAGAATGCTGAGAAACTTCTTCATCAGGCAACAGATGCGGCGGCGGCGGCGGATGTTAAATTACAGTCCTTAAAAAGATATGACAATGATGTCATCAACGGGGTCAATAATGTGATTAAAGAACAGAAAATTACAGACCTTATCATAGGATTGGAAGGTGAAAAAGGATTCTCCCCTTCTTTTGTCTATAATCTTTACAACGGCTATCTTCAGAATGATGATGTGAATGTACTGGTTTATCACGCAGCTCAACCTCTTTCCACGATTAAAAAATATGCAGTGATGATTCCCGAAAATGCCCATCAGGAAGCCGGATTCTTCCATGCATTGCTGAGAGTCTGGAATATTGCCAGAAATTCCGGTGCTACAGTTGTTTTTTATGCTCCGGAAAACATTCTTGACATTCTTCAGAAAATCATTAAAAAAGCTAATATAGAAGCAGAATTCATTATCATGAATACATGGCAGGATGGCGAAAGAACCGCTGCCCAGCTGAAAGATGATGAAGCTTTAATTATTCTGATGGCAAAACGAGGTATGAAATCCTATATTCCAAGAATGAGACTGATTCCGGAACTTCTGAACAGGAATCTGAATGATAATAATTATCTTCTGATTTTCCCTTTCTCAGAATACGATAAAAACAGTCCGGAAATACGTTCTGTAGGAAATCATGGGGATTTTGTGGAGATTGGAAATGTGATTCAGAAGATTTTTAAGTAAGAGAAAGCTGGATGCTGGAAGAGGGGTGATGGATGTTATCGATGTGCAAATAATCGCTTTTTCTTAAATCATTAAACCATTCCAGTCAATAGGGTCGGGCTTTAGCCTGATATAAACAACATGCACCCATTTGGCTTTAGCCGAAACCTAAAAATAAGTTTTGGCTAAAGCCAATTGAATTGACAATTACTTGTATACAGGCTCCCTTCAGCTACGCTCAGGATAATAGCCGTTCCTATTGAATTGCTTATAGGACAATATAAAAAGGAGCTGTTTTTAATGTTAAAAACAGCTCTCTTTTTATATTTTAAACTGATATTACTCAGCAATCACTCTTACCATTCCTTTCACCTGTACAAGCTTTTCCATTAGCTCTTCTCTGGAATCTGCAAGGACGTTAATGTGTCCCATTTTTCTTCCCGGTTTGGTTTCTGTTTTCCCGTATAAATGGATATAGGTTTCAGGAAGTTGAAGAACATCTTCCATTCCTTCATAGATTACTTTTCCTTCATATCCTTCTGCACCTACCAAATTCAGCATTCCGCTGTAAGTAATAGCATCGGTATCCGCTAAAGGTAAGTTTTTTACCACACGGTACATCTGCTCAAATTGCGAGTTGGTATTTCCTTCCTGGCTCTGATGTCCCGAATTGTGAAGTCTTGGAGCAGTTTCATTCACCCATATTTTCCCTTCTTTATCAAGGAACAATTCAATAGCGAATAATCCCGGAGAGTTCACTGCATTTAAGAATTTTTCTGTGATAGAATCAATCTGACTCTGTACATCTTCTGTCAAAAGAACCGGACATACATTGAAATCTAAAAGGTTTAGCTTTGGATCAGCAACCATTTCCGTTACCGGGAAAATATTGGTTTCTCCCTTTTCATTTCTTGCAACAATGACAGAAAGTTCTTTCTCAATATCTACCAGACTTTCAATCACAGAAGCTTCTGTCCATAAATGCTGATAGTCTTCTTCTGTTTTGATCACCTGTACTCCTTTTCCGTCATAGCCTCCTGTATTCATTTTCTGAACAAACGGCAATGGCATGATGATCTTCTCATCACTGTTCCACACCACCTGGAATTCCGGGCTTGGAATATTATGAGCTTTATAAAATTCTTTCTGAAGGATCTTTTGCTGGATCGTTTTGATGATATTGGCATTGGGAACAACTCTTATTCCCTGTTGTTCAAGTTCTGCCAATGCCTCAGCATTTACATGTTCAATTTCAATGGTCACAACATCTTTGTCTTTTCCGAAGTTCAAGACTGTTTCGTAGTCATTAAAATTTCCCTGTGTAAAATACGAGATATTATGACACGGTGCATCGGAAGCCGGATCCAGAGTATAAAACTCATCATCATACTTTAGTGCACTTTGTATCAGCATTCTTCCCAGCTGTCCGCCTCCCAGAATTCCTATTTTCATTTTTTATTTTTATTAGATTTATTTCTTATTGAATTTTATCAATTTTTAAATAGCCAAGTCCCATCGGGTTCTCCTGATTTTCTTCCTCTGATTTGTGAAGAATGATAGAATATTTTTCTTTCATGTAAGCAGGAAGAATATCACTTACATTGAAAATATCATCAATATCTACTCCATGCTTATCATCAATATGGCTTACTGCTCCTTCAAATCCCATCGTCTGGTAAAATTCGGTAGCTTTTGCTCTTTTTACAATCTCTCCCATTGTCTGTCCTACCATCAGGTGCTGCTCATGAAATTCTTCAAAAAATCCAGGCTTATACCCTCCTAGATTGAGAAAAAACAGTTGATCTTCAGAAGAATTTTCTCCTTTTTCTACAATCTCCACTTCATATCCGTCAGCGAATTTTACTTCCTGATGACAATCCACATGAATTTTCCCTTCCGCTTCCTTCCAAAACGCCTTCATATCCGGAACAAGATCTTTAAGATTCTCTGCTATTCCGAAGAAAACATCATGTTGCTCAATGTTTCTTCCCTTAGGGGTAGCCCCAAGGATTACATAAAATAATTTCATTCTGTTTTTCATGCATGCAAAAATACGTTAAATTTATATTTTTCAAATGTTTGGCAGACTACTACAATAATTTTATATTTGTAACATTATTTGTAGTATGTCAGAAATCATCATACTCTTCCTTGGAGCAATTTCCGCTGGTCTTTTAGGTTCACTTACTGGTTTAGGAGGAGGAGTTATTATCATTCCTTTATTAACGCTGGGTTTCGGCGTTCCAATGCATTATGCTATCGGTGCTTCGCTCATTTCTGTGATCGGGACCTCATCCGGTGCGGCCGTAGCTTTCGTAAAAGAAGGTTTTACCAATATGAGAATCGGGATGTTTCTCGAAATAGCCACCACAGCAGGAGCTATTGTGGGCGCTCTGGTTTCAGGGATGCTTAACCCAAATACAATCGGAATTATTTTCGCCAGTATCCTTCTTTTAACGGTTATTTTAAATCTTAAGGGTAAACCGGATCACCAGGAACCTTTGGTAAAAGGAAGTTTGGAAGAGAAGCTAAAATTATACGGGACATTCCCGGATAAAGGGATTTTGAAAAGCTATTCTGCAAGAAATACCGTTCCCGGATTTTTGATGATGATGTTTGCCGGCGCCATGTCTGGTCTTCTAGGGATTGGTTCTGGAGCATTGAAGGTATTGGCAATGGACAATATGATGAAACTGCCTTTCAAAGTATCTACAACTACGAGTAATTTTATGATCGGAGTAACGGCAGTAGCCAGTGCACTGATCTATTTCCAGAGAGGAGAAATTATTCCGGTAATTGTAGCTCCGGTATTGATAGGAGTTGTAATCGGAAGTTTTATTGGTTCAAAAACGCTGATGGTATCAAAGACCAAAAAATTAAAAGTATTTTTTGCCATTGTTATTACCATTCTTTCTATTTACATGATGTATAACGGTATCAACAAAAGCTTCAGATAATGAAAAAGAATTTTACAGATGTAGATCTGAACCGCTCCGTAGGAAACCTTCTGAGACTGGGTGTTATTCTTTCTGTGGCAACCTCTCTGATTGGTTTTATCAAGTTATTTTTTGAGGGTTTTAAAATGCCCGAAAAATATACCAGTCTTGTGGTAGGAACCTCTTCCGAAAAAGTATGGGGCCATTTTTGGGATTCTCTGTGCAAAGGAGAAGGTACAGCTATTATTCAGCTGGGAATTCTTTTATTGATCTTCACGCCTCTGATGAGGATTGTTTTTGCTTTAATAGGCTATTTAAAAGAAAAAGACTACGTGTATGTAGTCATTTCTTCTATTGTTTTAGCAATTATGGCAGTGAGTTTCTTTGCAGGCTACGCCCACTAATTTATTTTACATTTCATAAAACTCTAACGGCAGCTGATCCGGATCCTGGGTAAAGAAAAATTCTTTTCCGGTGAATTCATCTATGCGGATTTCTTCACAGTTTAACCCTTTTCCTATCAGTTCATTCCTTTTTTCTGTAACATTTTCCACAGAGAAAGCAAGATGCCTTAAACCACATGCTTCAGGGCGTGACGGACGTTGTGGAGGATCTGGGAAAGAGAATAATTCTATTACATAATGATCCCCGATTGCCAGATCAAGTTTATAGGACTGTCTTTCTTCGCGGTATATTTCACGAATGATATTCAGATTTAGAATTTCTGTATAAAATTTCTTTGAAACAGCATAATCTGAACAGATGATTGCAATATGATGGATTTTCATTTTTTTATTTTAAACTACTTTTAAATTTAACTTTGTTATTGTATTTCTTTACAATTATCTTTTCTTCTTGTATCAATAATATATTGGATTTTCCATTCGTTATTCTGCTTTATTAGCTGAAAACTATTAGCTCCGCAATGTGATAATTTCCCTTTTAAATAAAAAGAATAAGGCGTAAATACACTGGCCAGGTTTCCATCCGTATGAACGGCTTCTACTATAATCCTTTCATCCAGATCTCCTTTTGAAAATTTTGAAACCGAAGCTACAAATTCCTGTATGTTATCACTTTTTACAGTACCGTCTTTAGTGATGGTCTGAAGAACCGCATTCTCCGCAAAAGCGGATTTTACCAACTCAGAGTCTGCATTTTTCATACCAAGGAACAGGTTTCGGATAGATTTTTCAATATCTTTATTCTGCTGACCGAAAGCTGAAATACTGATCAGCAGAAACAGTGCGATAATTTTATTCATAGAATAGATTTAGATAAATAAAAATAGATAAAATAAAATTTAAATTGATTAACAAATTTTAAAAATCATTCTTAAATTGTGATCAAAATTATTTCATAGCTTTTATATGTGGATTATTTATCTGACTTTGGCCATACTTCTTCTGGTCATGACAATACTGCCAAAAATTCAGCATTCTCACTGGATATTCAGAGTTCCTGAATTTGCTAAAATACAGGTTACTTATCTTATCCTTTTCACTTTTATATTAGGTCTTTTTACCGATTCGGAAGAACATGTATGGTATTATCAGGGTCTTCTGCTGGTTTTGTTTGTTCATCACAGCCATACTCTCATCAAATATACCCGTTTTTATCCCGTAAAAAGACATAGACAGCGTCATAAATCTTCTGATAGGCTGCATTTTATTTCTGCCAATGTGTATCAGTTCAATAAAGAGTATGAGAAATTCATTGGACTTGTTAAAAAGCATAATCCTGATTTTTTCATGACTATGGAAAGTAATGGCGACTGGGAAAAGGCAATGCGATCTTTAGAAAAAGAATATGGTTATCAGCATAAGGTAACTCTTGAAAACACCTACGGCATGCATTTCTATTCCAGAATTGAAATCAAAGAAGCAAAGACTCATTATTTCGTAGCTGATGATATTCCAAGTATTGAGGTACATATGAAAACAGCTGATGGTTTTTCTTTTGTTTTCTTTGGAGTTCACCCGCCGCCGCCAAGTCCTACAGAAGAAGAAACATCAAAGGAAAGGGATGGTGATCTTCTAAGCACAGCCAAATGTGTAAAAGACATCAAAAAACCTGTTATTGTAGTGGGAGATTTCAATAATGTTGCATGGTCAAGATCATCTGTGCTTTTCAGAAAAACAAGCCATCTGATAGATCCGAGAATCGGGCATTCTTTTGTTTCTACTTTTCATGCAAAATACCGTCTTTTAAGGTTTCCTATCGATCTGATGTTTCACAGTGAAGATATTTTCATTAAACAGCTGAAGACATTGGAAAATTTTGGTTCAGACCACCTCCCGGTATATTGTGAGTTTTTCATAGATCATCACAATGATGAACAGGAAGAGCTTATAGAAACAGCAACTGCTGAAGAAAAAGCAGAGGCTGAAATCATGATAGAGGAAGGAAAGAAAGAAGATGGAGATCGGGAAACTGTTGTTACTGAGGATTAAAAAAGTGGGCTAAAGCCCACTCCTATTGAATATTTATTCTTATTTAAAATCTCATTATATCCTTCACTACTCCATTCTTTTGAGTGTGCTGTAATAATTCAGCTTCAATAAAGGCTTTGATCTGTTCTTCCGACCCATTATTTGGAAACAGAAGGTGAACATTGGCTCCGGCATCCAGCGTAAAGAATAAAGGAAGACCGGTTTCTCTTCTGAAGTCCCAGATTTTATTAATGACTTCCAATGTACCTGTTTTCATCAGGATAAAAGCAGGATCGCTCATCATCATCATAGCGTGCAGCGTAAGTGCTTCATGTTCTACCAGTTTGATAAAACGTTCCATATCTCCACTCTTCAGTATGTCTTTTATGGGAACGAAATTTTCCCTTGCCTCCTGAAATCTTCTTTCTGCATAGGGATTGGTATTCATTAAGCCATGTCCTACTGTTGAAGAAACACTTTTCTGGCCTTCATGAATTAACAGAACCCAATCATTAAAACTTTTGAAAACCTCATGAACTTCACTATCCGGATACTGTACTCCGAATAGATCTGAACTTCCTTCTACCTCATCACTTTCTCCCCACACAACAAGCCCGTTATATAAGCTTCGGCATGCACTTCCACTTCCTAATCTTGCTAAAAATGAAGCTTTTCTTAAAGATTCTTCTTCAGATGTTTTTTCTGAAAATGAAGCATCCAATGCCATCAGGCATTTTGCAATGGCTCCAAATCCTGAAGCCGAGCTTGCAATCCCGGAACTGTGTGGAAATGTATTCTCTGTTCTGATCATATATTTTCCTTTTAAAATCCATGGAAGGTACTGCTCTATATTTTTGAAATATTTCTCTATTTTCTCAGCAAATTTTACTTCCTCATTTCCAGACAGGAAAGTTTGTACTGAAAAGGGAGCATCCGCTGTAAATTCCATTGATGTATTGGTTTTACAGTGGTTCAAAGTATAACTGATACTAGGATTAGCAGGAATCTGATTGTCATATTTCCCCCAATATTTAATCAGGGCAATATTAGACGGACAGCTTTCTGAAACCGTTTGTGAATGAATATTGAAATTTTCTTTTCCTATAAAATCTTGTGTCGTCATAGTTTAATTTAAGTGTATTATTTAATACATCTTCTCTATAATATCTGCGTATTTTTTGATCACTACATTTCTTTTGACTTTCAATGTAGGAGTAATTTCTCCTGTATTGATATCAAATTCTGCCGGCATTAAAGTGAATTTCTTCACTTTTTCATAGTCTGCCAAGTGATCCTGTAATTCTTTAATTTTTTCTTTGTAAAGGTTGATTACCTCTTCATTTTTTACAGCATCTTCCCAGTTGGTAAAAGGAATATTATTTTTCTTGATATAATCCTGTAAAAACTCGAAATTAGGAACAATTAGCGCTGAAACAAACTGTCTTCCTTCCGCAATCAGCATGATTTGCTGAATGAAATTATTATTGGTCAGAAGGTTTTCGATTTGTTGCGGAGCAATGTATTTTCCGTTGGAAGTTTTCATCAGGTCTTTGATTCTGTCTGTGATAATCAGGTTTCCTTTCTCGTCAAACTTTCCTGCATCACCGGTTTTGAACCATCCGTCTTCTGTAAATACGTTCTGGGTTTCTTCAGGTTTATTGTAATACCCTTTCATGATTCCGTTTCCTCTGGCTTGGATTTCATCATTTTCTCCGATACGCATTTCTACTCCCGGAAGTGGTTTTCCACTCGTGCCATGTTCAAAGTGAGTCAAAGGAAAAAGAGTCAATGTGGCTGTAGTTTCTGTTAATCCATATCCAACGGTTACGTGAATTCCTACTGATTCAAAAAAGCGGGTAACTTCCGGTGACAATGATGCTCCACCACAAGGTAAAAACCAAAGTCTGCCACCCATTTTATCTTTAATTTTGCTGAAAACCAACATATCTGCAACAGATTCTTTGAGTTTTAGCCCAAAAGGAATCGGTTTTTCATTTCTTCTTAGTTCAGAAGTTTCCCATCCGGTTTTAAGCGCCCAGTCAAAGATTTTTTTCTTTAATGATGAACCTTCTTCCGCTTTTTCCAAAACTCCGGCATATACTTTCTGGAAGAATCTTGGTACGGCACACATGGCTGTAGGTTTTACTTCTTCCAGTGCTTTGGCTATGTTTTTCGGGTCTTCCAGGAAATAAACACGAGCACCTCCATAAAGGCTCAATAGACTCCAACTTCTTTCAAAAACATGGCTTAAGGGTAAGAATGCCAGTGAAAGTTCTTCTTCAAAATTTTTAAACTTAAAAAATTCGAAATGAGAGTCGAATGCTTTGATGAAATTTCCGTGGGTAAGCATTACTCCTTTTGGGGTTCCGGTGGTTCCGGAAGTATAAATTAATGTTGCGGTATCATCATTTTCTTTCTTACAGATCTCCAGCTTCGGTGAAGCTTTTGCAATAAAATCTTCAAGATAAAAACTGTTGAATTCTTTCTTGATCCACACTGCTTTTTTGGAAACAATAATTGTTTCCAGGTTGTTTTCTTCTTTATGTAAAAACTCAAGACAGGCGTCATACTGCATCTGATTTCCTACTAAAACAACTTTAGCTCCGGAATCGTTAATGATATGTTCTGCCTGCTCAGCATTATTAGTAGAATAAATAGGTACCGTAATAGCACCAATCGCCATTGAAGCCAAATCCATGATCATCCATTCGGACGAATTATCTGAATAAATAGCAACTTTGTCATTCTCCTGAACTCCGGATTCTTTTAATGCATTGGCTGTTTTAAAAATAATTTCACTGAATTTTTTCCAGCTCAGCTCTTTCCAACCAGCATCTTTCTTTTTAAATCCGATTGCCCCTTTTATAGGATGTTTTTCTACATTTTTAAGGATAATTGCCTCTGCAAGATTCATTTCTTCAGCTTTTTGTCGTTAATATAATTATTCAGGTGAAAGTCTATACTTTCTTTTACTGGAATAAACTGATAGTTCAGCTTTTCTTTGACTTTGTGATTGGAAATGGTGTTGAAAGAAGAAATGGCCTCAATATTTGATTTGGTAACCATTTTCAGTTTCGGGATCAGCCATCCGAAAAGGGTGTTGGCTATTCTTCCGATATTTAATACAGATTGTGAAAGAATTCTGGCATCTTTAAGACCAAGACGGGTTCTGACCTGTTTTGCAAGGTCGGCATATCTGTTATTTTCAGAGACAATAATAAAACGTTCTCCGAAAAGGTTATTGTCCATTAGTCCAATAGCAGTATTGGCGACATCTCTCACGTCAACGTAAGCAGAACCTCCTGAAAAGGTAAAACTATTGTCTTCAAAGGTAGAGAAAAGTTCACCGCTGCTTTGAGTCCAGTTTCCGCTTCCTACAATCATTCCAGGATTGATAATGATAGTATTAAGACCTTCTGCTGAGGCTCTCCATACTTCCATTTCGGATAAATGTTTGGAAATTGCATACGCTGAGTGTTCCAGCTTTGGATTAAAGTCAGATTCCTCATCCAATTCTCCTTTATCATTGTAATTATCAAGAACGGCAACAGAGCTTACATGGAGAAACTTTTTAACATCTGATCCTTCACAGGCAAACAAAAGATTCTCTGTACCTTTGATATTTGTGCGGTACATTTCTTTTTCATCTTTCGGATGGAAGCTTACTTTTGCAGCACAATGATATACCTCATCTACGCCTATCAGCGCAGTTTGCAAAGAATCGAGGTCATCAAAATCTACGTTTACCCATTCAATTTTATTAAAAAAATCGTCAGGATTCTCCGTATAAAAGCTGTATGAATGCTTTACTTCGTTTATATTGCTGCCCGGTCTTTTGGAAGCACGTACATGTTTCCCCTTCTTAAGAAGTTCCAGTACAATTATTCTTCCAAGAATTCCGGTAGCACCCGTTACAAAAATCATTAATTATTTTCTTGATTGCTGACTAAAATATAACAATATTTTCTATCCGGCAATTTTCAGGTTATTGTAAAAATTCACCCGAAAAACTGCTTTTGCAAATTTGCGATTTTTAAAGCATAATTCAGCTTAATTTAACCAATATTATCATTCTGAAAACAATAAATCTGGAAATTTCAACCATAGTACATGATCAAAATTAAAAGTCCTGAAAGCATTTACAGCTTTCAGGACTTTTATGCTCAAAAAGCCTATTATTTTTAAGCTATTACTTCATTATTTCTTCTTGGTGCTTTGTCGCAAAGAACGTCTGCAATGCTTTTGGAAATAAGATTCCCTTCTGTAAGATTATCCAGCCAGAAAAACTCTCCTGCTGCATTGATCTCGATGAAATAATACTCGTCTTCAGGGGAAACAATCATGTCTATCGCTCCGTAATCTACGTTATAGATATCAAGAAGTTCAAGCAGTTTTGATTCTACATCTGCCGGAAGTTCTGTTCTGTTCCATTTATCAATAAGATTAACTCCATCTTTTCTCCAGTCTATTTTGGCATCTTCAGACTGCTGGGAATCTATTTCGAATGCATAGACGTCTCTTCCCACAATGGTAATACGAAGCTCTTTTTTCTTTTGAATCATTTGCTGAAACTGCATAGGACAGTACAATAGAGAATCCAGTTCTTCCAGTTTATCTTCGCGGACAACATTGGTAAATACTACATTTTCTACACCGTCTTCATAAATGGCAAAACCGGTTTGCATTTTAGCCACGACATTTTGATGTTTTAGGATAAATTTTCTGGCTTCCTCAGGACTGTTTGTAAGACAAGTTGCAGGAATAGTCAGCCCTAATTTATCTGCAATTTTCAATTGTTCTTCTTTGCTGTCAAGTCTTCTGTAAACACTTGGTTTCCCTAAAGAATATGCGTCTACCGATTCGAAAAACCCGAAAAGCGTATTTCGAATCTCGCCCATTGCTGCTCCGTAAAATTTAGTATCCATCTCTTCTCTTAATCCTTTTCCAATATTGTAAGCTCTTCTGTACCAGATGGCTGAAATATCGTCCAAACGGTGTTTTGCTTCAGGTGTTTCAAGATAGCTTATCCATTCTCCATCCTGGAAAATAGTGGACAATTTGTTTTGTAAAGGATAAACATCAACATCAAAACGAATGACTTCACAATTATTTTTTTCTATGTATTCTGTTACTTTTTCAATAGAAAAGTTATCTGCGGTATGGGTAATAATTAATATTTTATTCATGGAAATTGATTCTTTTGATAAGGTTATCGGCAATTCTTTCTGCAATGGGAAATTCCAGTTCTTTCTGTAACATTCCCCACTCTCCCTGTGGATTCACTTCAAGGAAATAGTAGGCTCCGTCCCTCCCTTTGATCATATCAATGGCTCCTATATACAATCCCATTTCGTTCATCATAGAAGTGAGATTCGTTTTGACAGCATCCGGAAGTTCATAAACGGACCAAAAATAGCCTTCACGAGCTACTCTCCAATCTACATTTTCGCTGTTATTGATCTTTCCTGTGAAAAATTCACCGTCTACATAGACAATTCTCAGCTCATATTCTTTATCAATATAAGGCTGGAAAATCATTGGACAATACGCAATATCAGAAAGGTGTTCTAAGGATTCCTCTTCAATAACAGTAGTGGAAATCATGTTTTCCCCTGACATTGTTTTGGCTGTTACTCCATGAAGTTTAGCTATGGCTTTTCCCTGACAATATTGATAGAAAAATGTTTTTATTTTTTCATCATCATTAGAAAAGATCGTTTTGGGAATAGTTAAGTTATTTCTCTCTGCTACTTTTAGCTGAAATATCTTATTTCCGTCAATCTTCTTCTCATTTTCATAAGGATTGATCCAGGGAATATCTTCTAAAGCTGTCAGCAGATTGTATCGAAGGCTTCCATATTCTTTCAGGAAGATTCTTTCATAGTCCTGATCCAATTCTTCGGGAGTACTGATTCTCCAAGCTTTTCTGTGCCACACTCCTTTGATGGTATCGGAATGGATGGTATTTCCGGACTCATCCGTTAATTCGAATGAGTCTTCATGAATACTGATTTTCTGAAGATGATTCAGACGGTCAGAATTCAATCTGAAATACGGAATATTTTTAGAGGTCAGGTAGTCGAAAAAAAGATCGATATTATAAAAATCCTGTGAATGGGTGATGCAGAGAATCATTTGCCGGTTGTATTAAAAAGGGAAACTTAAACTTTAAGTTTCCCCTATTATTTTAAAAATATTCTACTGTTTTTATAGCGGAATAATGATTGTATCATCATCACCATCAGATGGATATTTCAGCGTGTGCATCATATCGTCTTTTGGAGAAGTTACAGTATCTACAGCAGGTTTTGTGATCATATCTCTTTCTGGAATTGAGATAATACCTGTTCCTCCTTTTACTGTTTCAGGATCCTTTACCTGTTTTTCTAAGAATGACGCGAAAAACGGCTTCTTCTTTGAGTTGTTGCTTTTCATAATGTTTTAGTTTTGGTTTGATATATAATTTAGCTTAAGCTATATATTTATTCTACTTCTAAAACATCCTCATCTCCGTCAGAAGGATATTTCATCGTTACATTGTCATTATCTGGTGTTGTAACACCGTCTTGAAGAGCGGTTGTTATTTGGTCCTTGATTATTGACGTAATCTGATCTGCAAGTTTGGAAGTTGCAGCTCCTCCTTTTACTGTTTCAGGGTCTTTAACCTGTTTTTCCAAGAATGTCGCGAAAAATGGTTTCTTTTTTGAATTTTTGTTTTCCATAAGTTAATATTTTTATTGTTTTGACAATTCCAAAGTACAAAAATTTCAACTCATGGAGAAATAATATTGATTTTTAATAAAAATTTAACATAATATAAAAAATCAAAGGATAAAATTAATTCAATCCAAGAAACTCCTTAACAACATTTGCAAAATCAATCGGATTTTCGGCCTGTACCCAATGTCCTGCATTTTTTACTGTTACCACCTTAGCTTTAGGGAACTGTTGTTTGATTCCAAATTCGTCCTGTGGCAGGATATAATTGGATTTTGCTCCTGCAATGAATAAAGTTTCACCATCAAAAACACCGAATTTAATAGCATTGGAAACAAATTCAGTATATTTTTCTGATAATGTTTTAAGATTGAATCTCCAACCCAGTTTTTTATTGTCATCCCAATACAGATTTTTCGTTAAAAACTGTACAGTAGATCTTTCCGGGATATATTGGTTCAAAACTGCTTCTACTTCATTTCTTGAGTTTACAGTATCGAAATCAACAGTTTCAAGCGCTTTGATAATTCCCTGATGGTGAGGTGGATATGCTTTGGGCGAAATATCTACCACAATGAGTTTATCAACACGTTCAGGATATTTTATAGCAAACTGCATTACTGCTTTTCCTCCTAATGAATGTCCTAAAACGTGTGCTTTCTGAATTCCGTAATGATCCATATAGCGGGCAATATCGTCTGCCAGATCATCGTGGGACATAGTATCGGAGTGAAAGCTTCTTCCGTGGTTTCTAAGATCAATCAGATGCACCGGAAGATACTCTCCCAGATCCTTTCCGAAACTTCCCCAGTTGTCAAGCATTCCAAATAATCCGTGAAATACAAGAAGCGGCGTATTTGTAAGATTTTCGCCGAATATTTTTGAATTTAAAATTTCCATTTTTTTAGAAGTTAGAGGTGAGAAATCAGAAGTTAGATAAATCAAGCATAATCTGTTTATGCTATTTTAAATATAATTGAAGTTGACTAACTTCTAGTTTCTTATTAATTACCATTTTGCCAGTCTCTTCAAATAAGCCTGAACAGTATTTTCCAATCCCATATAAAGTGCTTCTGAAACTAAAGCATGCCCGATAGATACTTCCAACAGGTTTGGAATGGTATCTGAAAAGTATTTCAGGTTTTCTAAACTCAAATCATGCCCGGCATTGATTCCCAATCCGAAATTGGTAGCTTCAACTGCGGTATCGTAATAAGGTTTTATAGCCTGTTCTTTATTCGTAAGATAATTTTTTGCGTAAGCTTCGGTATACAATTCAATTCTGTCTGCACCTGTTTTGGCAGCATATTCTACCAGTTCCGGTAAAGGATCAAGAAAAATGGAAGTACGGATACCTGATTTTTTAAATTCTGAAATGATCTCTGTAAGGAAATCAAGGTGTTTTTTTGTATCCCATCCTGCATTGGAAGTAATAGCATCATCAGCATCAGGTACCAAAGTTACCTGCTCCGGCTTCACCTCTAAAACCATATCAATAAAGCTCTGATGAGGGTTTCCTTCAATATTAAACTCAGTCGTAACCAACGGCTTCAGATCATAGACATCTTTTCTTGTGATATGCCTTTCATCAGGTCTTGGATGGATGGTAATCCCCTGTCCTCCGAATTCCTGAATTTTTACAGCAGCTTCTGTAATACTTGGGGTTTCACCTCCTCTTGCATTTCTTAACGTCGCAATTTTATTAATGTTTACGCTTAGTTTTGTCATTTTTTATTTTAGATGTTAGATATGAAATGTCAGAAGCCGGAAGTTTGGGGCTGGAAGTAAATCCAGACTTTGTAATTCTATTGGTCTTCCACATTTATGATCATTTAAAAATTTAATTAAAATTTATATAAAAAGGAGCTTAAACTTCCAGACTTCTTCTTCTGTCTTCCAGCTGTTCTACACCTTAATGCTTACCTGCATCACCTGAAGTTCAAATTCTTTTGAAGCCACCAATAAATGGTCAAAAATATCTGCCTGAATCTGCTCAAAACGTTCCCATTTGGAATCATTGGCAAAACAGTAGACTTCAAGAGGCAGTCCTTGCGGAGTTATATCAAGTTGACGAACCATTCTCGTTCCGTTTTTATCGATGTCCGGATCATTTTCAATATACTTCTGTGCATAATATCTGAAAACACCGATATTGGTAAGCTGCCTGCCATTCACGACCTTATCCTTATGTTCCAGGCTTTCTTTTTCTTTTTTGATCTCTGATGTTCTTTCTTCAAGATAATCTGAAATTAAATTGATTTCCATTAAACGCTCCACATCTTCATCCGTCAGAAATTTAAAAGAATTGATATTAAAGTAAATTGATTTTTTTATCCTTCTCGTATTAGATTCTGACATCACCTGCATGTTCTTGATCTCTGTGGTCATCAGATCATACGTTGGAATGGTAGAAACAGTTTTATCAAAATTGGTGATTTTGGTAGTCAAAAGGTTGATTTCTGTAATATTTCCTTCAATACTGTATTTTGGAATGCTTACCCAGTCTCCTACTTTTAAATTTTTCGAAGTTGCAACGTGAAGTCCTGTTACAAATCCTAAAATGGTATCTCTGAAAACAAGTACCAAAACCGCTGTAATAGCTCCAAGACTTCCTACAATAGTAGTTCCTTTAATCCCGAAAATAACACAAAGTCCTACGACTGTAAATATGAAAAGCCCTAAAATCTTTACAGTTTCTGAAATAGCATTCAGCGCCATAATCTTATAGAAATCCTGTTTGATACTGAAATAATTTCTGAAAGCAGTCAGTGATCTGTACAGCATTCCTGCCAACATTAATACCAATCCCAAATTAATACATCGTATAATAAAAATGGTTGTTTTGGGCAGCGCATTTTCCGGAAATATAGATCCCTGGATACCAGCAACAGCAATTAAAGCTGCAAAATGAGCTACAGAATTGGTGATTTTGGCCTGATAAATAGATTTTAAGATGGGAAATTTCTGTTCATTATGAAATAATCTGAAGACAGAATTGATAATGAACTTAAAAGCAAAGTCAGTAATGAAAAACAGTACAAGAAGTAAGCTCAGTTTTACAATAATATGAAAAACCCAGTCCAGCCCGGTAGGTGAAATCTGGGTAATATAAATGTAAAGCTGCTCGCTCAGCTCCTGTATAAAGTTTTTAGTTTCTTGTAACTGGTCATTCATTACGGCAAATTTATGAAATTAAGAATCATCATTTTACTATTCACAATCAATTTTCATCCCAAAAAAGATTCAAGGGAAGATATTTGATAAAAATTTTTCCAGAATTGAATTATAAAATGTCAAATCTTCTACAATCCCAATTATAAGTAAAAAATTAACCGTAAATGACAATTATCTGTTATTCCACAACTATACCAGCAAAAACATCGGCAAGGCAGGACCCATTCTTGAATGCGTTATCCTAAATTTGTAATAAAATTTTATAACTCAGTTCTCAAAGTGGCTTTTTATAAGGCCACTTTTTTTATATTGCATCTATATTAAAAAAAAAGAATGGATACAACAATTATTAATATTTTCTGTCTTATTCTCTTATTTGTAGGAATACTGGGAACTTTCCTCCCTGTTTTACCCGGTCTTCTACTGAGTATTTGCGGGCTCCTGATCTATAAATTCGGGACTGATGCAGATCTTCCTATGATCTACATCTGGGCTTTTGGAATTCTGACAGCAGCTTCTGTAGTGCTAAGCTATGTAATTCCTGCAAAAACCAACAGAAAATATGGAGGCACCCGTTGGGGAAGTATCGGTTCTGTAGTGGGAACTATTGTGGGAATATTTATTCCAATTCCTTTAGGTTTTCTTGTGGGAATGTTTGCAGGTGTATTTATTGGTGAATTACTTCACGACAGCAAGGATATGAATAAAGCTTTACAATCTACCAAAGGAGCACTTATTGGATTCATTTATGGAACAGGATTCAGTTTTGTAGTAGGAGTGGCAATGTTTTTGGTTGTACTTCTTAATATGTTTAACGTCATTTAATTAAATATTAGAAACTATGTTCCATAAAGCTATCATACTCAGTCTGGGAATATTTGCATTAACGGGATGTGATGCCCAAAAGAAATCTAAGGCAGCTACAAAAGCTTCTCAAGTACAAACCAATCCAAAAGCTATGAATTCTAATGATCAGAAAGACGGAATTGTATACCTTAGTGAAGGTGAGAATAAATTTCTGAAAGAATATCAGATGAATGTAACTTTTAAAGGGGTTTCTGAAGACAGCCGATGTCCTGAAGGAGTTAATTGTATCTGGGCCGGAGCCGCTCTTGCTCAGGTTGAAGTAATGGGAACCTCTACCCGACCTACTATTCTGAATCTTGCCAGCATAGATTTTCCAGGAAGAAATTACCGTCAATCAGCAGAATTTAACGGATATATTATTACCTTACAGGATGTGGCTCCTTATCCTAAACAACAGGAAGGAACAACAGCACTAGCAGGAAAATATAAAATCGGAATTACGATTAAAAAAGCAAGACAAATAATAGATTCTACCACGAAATAGGCTTTTTCCCTTTGGAAACAAGATATTCATTAATTTTTGAGAAAGGCTTGCTTCCAAAAAAACCTCTGTAAACAGAAAAGGGTGATGGGTGTGCCGATTTCAGAATAAAATGTTTAGCTGGATCTATGAGTTCAGCTTTTTTCTGTGCAAAAGCGCCCCATAATACAAATACCACATTCTCTTTTTTGTCTGAAATTTCTTTAATGATAAAATTGGTAAACTTTTCCCAGCCAAGATCTTTATGAGAATTTGGAGAATGAGCACGAACGGTTAAGGTTGCATTCAATAATAAAACACCTTGTCTTCCCCAGTCATCAAGTTCTTTGGAATTTCTTACTACTCCCAGATCATCTTTTAACTCAATAAAAATATTCTTAAGTGATGGTGGTGCAGTAACCTGTTCAGATACAGAAAAGCATAAACCATTCGCCTGGTAGTCATTATGATAAGGATCCTGGCCAATAATTACCACTTCTACATCATCAAAAGCCGTTAATTCCAATGCTCTGAAAATCTGATTTTTGGGAGGAAAAACTTTTGTTATTGCGTATTCATTTTTCACTTTCTCCCAAAGGGTTGTAAAGTATTCCGTACTCTTTATCGGGGCTAAAATTTCTGTCCAGGTCATACTGCAAAAATAATAATATTAAAATAAGTGATTCCACTATACTTTAAATATTTTCACCTTTCTTTCAATCAGCATATATGAGAAATAAGATAGTAATATTGAGAAGGCTATGAGTAATATATTATTAAGATGATAAGAGCTTACAATAACAAAATTCTGTTTTTTCACAATATAGTGGATGATATATAATGAGTAAGAAATATTCCCTAAGAAATATACTGCTTTGGTTTCTAAAAAAGTTTTTACAAGACTACCTCTTTCCGAATACAAATGTTTTATAATCATTGCTGATAGCAAAGGAATAAAGAATAAACCTTTTTCCGTATAGAGTAATAAAAAAATAAAACTACAACTCCGTATAGAAAAAAATTGCTCTTCTTTACCTTTAATTCCGGCAAGAAAGCAATACCAATACCCAGAAAATAAGATGATACTGTTCTCACTAAAGAGATTTTACCAAAACTTATATCAAGGTAATTTGAAGATCTGTCTATGTTAAATGGTACATAATCAAAATACGGATATGTTGCATAATGAAGAATAGCTCTTAAACCTAAACCAAAGATGATAAGGAACCAACCGTTAATTTTATATCGAATTATAACCCAGAGAATAAAAGGAAATATCAGATAACATATCCATTCTGTACTCAAAGACCAATATACAATATTTAATAAATAATTATGATGGAAAAAGCACTGTACCAATAGTGCATTAATTAAAAAAACTGGTAAAGAAGGATTTTTTGCAATAAAAAGAATAGTAAAAATAACTGAGAAAAAATAGACAGGATAGATCCTGTTTATTCTTTTTTTATAAAACTTCTGTACCCCGTCAAAAGACAGATGCTAAAATTTTTCCGAGTAGGATATAGTTAGCATAAAAGCACTGAGTACAAAAAAAAATATCTACTGCTACATATCCTTTCCTCACCAAAGGCTGAATCCAAAAATAATTAAAATAACTGAAATGAAAGAACGTGACCCATAGTGCTACAATACCCCTAAGTCCAGTTAATGATTTAATTTCATGTTTCATATAAAAAATTGATTGAAAACCTTACTATCTTAGGCCTTAACAATCAATATATACTTTGGTTTAATAATTAGTAACATAATTATTCTATGTAAGGACTGATAAAGACTAGTAATTCATTGAATTTCCAGCGACAATGTACAATTTATTATGAATCAATTAACCATAAAAGAAAAACGTTCTAAAAATAAATCAAAAGAAATAAAAACTTAATTGAAGTAAAATACATGTCTTATATTTAATCAATTAAATTCATTTCTTTTAGAAAATAAAAAAACGTGAATAATTAAAAAGTAACAGAAAAAAAGCAAAAGATAAGTAGAATATATATGTTTTTCTAAAAAATTCAGGCTTATATATCATTAGATAAATCAGAATTTCCACTCACAAAAAACTAAATATCTACATATTCTTAGAAAACAAAAAATTAGTTCTTAAACCTATCTAATGGAAGTTGACGAAGTGGCACTTCAAGCTCGTAAGTCTTTGTTACGTATTCTTTTTCAAACTAAAAATAATATTATCCGGAAAACCTTCATCCTTTTTTCCATTCAACAAAATAAAATCATGCTTCAAGAGAATTCTTTTTGAATTTTCATTGAATGTATTGGTGATGGCTACAATTTCCTCTAAATGCAGTTCATTAAAACCAAAATCTAAAACCGCTTTCAAAGCTTCGGACATGATTCCCTGTCTGTGGTATTCCGGTAATAATTCATAACCCACTTCTGCTGTTTTTCGATCTTCAGAAAAATTCCAAAGACAAATGGTTCCGATAAGACTGGGCTGATCTTTTAAAGAAATCCCCAAATAAATGGTTTGATTGTTTTTGGTTTTTTCTTTAATGGTTAAAATAAATTGAAGAGCATCGTAGTTATTTTTCGGTGAATTTCTTAGCACAAACTGATTAATCACTTCATTGCTTCGAATGCGCAAGATATCTTCAACATAGCTTTCGTTGATGTCTCTCAGTAATAATCTTTCGGTTTCCAGTTTCATAACTCAAATGTAATAAAAAGAAATAGCAACACTTTATTTTTTTGACATTAGTAACTTTTAAAGAAAAAGTAACTTTAATAATCATCAAATTCAAAAGTAATTTATTCTGTAAATCTCTCAGATATACGTAATAATCAAAATTCTCACTAAATTTGCACTGTGTATATAGATAAAGAAGATTTAGACGAATTAGAGTTTCCGCAATTGCTCGCGGAAATCTCCCCATTTGCGTATTCTCCAAAAACAAGAGAAAAAATTCTTCAACTTCGTCCGATGGAAATTGACGAGGCGGAACTTTCATTAAAAAAAACTTCAGAATATCTCTCGAGTTTTGAAAGTTCAAATGCGATTCCGTTTGATGAATATGAAGATATTGAAAGTGAGCTGAAATTGATGCTGATTGAGAACTACCGTCTGGAAAACACTGCTTTCATCAAAATAAAAACCATCACGGAACAGATCGGAAGACTTCAGAAATTCTTCCCTACCATGCCGGAAACATTTCCAACTTTATTAGAAGAGGTTTCTGTATTAGAATTCAGAAAGGAGATCATTGATAAAGTAGATAAGGTTTTTAACCGTTTTGGTGAAGTAAAAAATGAAGCTTCCCCCGCTCTGAAAGGGATAAGAACTGAAATCCAGCTTGCTAAAAAGGCAATTCAGGAAAATTTCAACCGCGCCCTTACCACGTATGGACAGAGTGATTTTTTGGATGATATCCGGGAAACAATTATTGATGACCAGAGGGTTCTGGCTGTAAAATCAGGATTTAAGAAAAGGGTTGCAGGAAGAACATTAGGAATTTCCAAAACGGGTTCTATTACTTATATTCAGCCGGATAGTGTTGTAAAGCACTATTTTAAACTTCGGGAAAATGAAGAGGAAGAGAAAAAAGAAATTGATAAAGTTCTCCGTAAGCTTACTGCAGAACTGGCAGAATTTCAACCTCAGCTATGGAGATATCAGGTTTATATTTTTGACCTTGACCTTACGAGAGCGAAAGCGAAGTTCGGTGAACTGATCAACGGTGTTCTTCCGAAAATCAATCACCACAACACGCTGAGATTAAAAGATGCTTATCATCCTCTTTTATGGTTAAGAAATAAGATTGAGAACAAGATCATCCATCCACAGACACTTACCTTAACGGATCATAACAGGATTATCTGTATTTCCGGTCCGAATGCCGGTGGAAAATCAATTACCCTGAAAACGGTAGGATTATTACAACTGATGATTCAGAGTGGTATCCTTGTTCCGGTTCATCCGAAATCTGAAATGTTTTTCTTTGAGAAAATCATGACTGATATTGGTGATAACCAGTCCATTGAAAACCATTTATCAACATATTCATCAAGATTAAAGAAAATGTCCGGAATCATCCGTGAGGCTGATGCTAATACGCTTTTATTGATTGATGAATTTGGTACAGGTTCTGATCCTGAGCTTGGAGGTGCCCTCGCTGAAAGTTTCATGGAGTTTTTCTATGATAAAAAGAGTTTTGCTATTATCACTACGCACTATACCAACATTAAGCTGGTGATAGAACAACTTCCCAATGCCCAGAATGCAGCCATGCTCTTTAATGAAGAAACATTGGAACCGATGTATAAACTGGAAGTAGGACAGGCAGGAAGTTCATTTACTTTTGAAGTTGCGGAAAAGAATAAAATTCCAAGATTCATTATTCATTCTGCCAAGAAAAAGGTAGAACATGATATTGTTAATCTTGATAAAACGATTGTAAAACTGCAGCAGGAGAAATATGAAGTTGAAAAATTAAAATCTGATCTTGCCGAAAGAAAAGAGTCTGTAGAAGATAAACGTGATAACCTTCAGAAACTGAATGATCAGCTTCAGCAGAAACTATTCAATTTTCAAAAACTGTATGAAGAGGAACACCGTAAACTTCAGTTTGGAAATAAGATTGAGGCATTTATCGACAGCTATACCAAAGGAAAATCCAGAAAGGATGTTGTAAAAGATTTTGTAAAGCTTCTTGAACAGGAGAAATTCAGAAAATTAGGCAGTGATAAAGATGAAACAAAACGCCTGCAGGTTGTGAAGAGAAAAATCACTCAACAGCTGAAGAAAGATGATGTGATTGAAAAAATTGCCAAAACCAATGAAAAACTGGAAGAAAAACGTAAAACCGACCGTGCCGTTTGGATGAAAATCGGACAACGTGTTCGTATTACCGGCAGTACCAGTGTAGGAACCATCGAAAAGATCTCCCGAAACAAGGTAATTGTCAATTACGGAACATTCAAGACTACAATTGATGCAGAAGAATTGGAAAGAATATAAAAAAGTTGTAGTGTAATATGTAAATTCCCCTAAAAGCAGTTAATTGTTTTTAGGGGAATTATTAAATTTTGAGTATGCTTTCTTTTGACGAAAAGATTAATTTATCTTCTCTAATGATAATCTGGCCAACCTAAAAGTTTTAGCTGATGATCCGCTGTAATTATAAAGTAATCCTGTTAGTTTGATTACATCTCCAGCCTTTAAGGTCAGAATTTTAGATGAAGTTAATGTAAATTCATTATTATTTAAACTTCCGCTTGCCAATGCCCCAATTGAAGTAAATGATGCAGGACCCTGAAGATCATCACCTACATATACATATGTCCCAAAAAAATAGGATGACGGTATAGCTCCATTAACTTTAAGAGCAGATGTAAAAGTAAGCAAATAGTCACCTGCCATTCCAGCCGGAACAACTAATGTATTACCCGATCTCCAGTTCACTAAAGTACCCGTACCAAGGCTCATATCCAAATCTTTATGAACGTTATTTGCAGGTACAGTAACCTCCTCTCCACTTAAAAGGGCATTATATCCAACAACAGTACTCCCGTTATTACCATTAGACCATACAGGAGGTTTTCCCGGGCCTCCGGAAGTAAGTATCTGCCCTGCTGTCCCAGCGCTTCCGGCTGTAGCAGCATCTCCACCTACATTTAATTCATTGACAACCTGCAATGCTCCATTGACATGGAAAGTTTTTTGCGGCGTTGGAGTTTTTATCCCTACTTGGGATAATAAAATTCCAGGGATCAGTAAAATACTTGAGAAAAATAATTTAATTGTTTTCATCCTAATCGTATTGTGTTAATTATATTATGCAAAATTAGGCTTAAAAAGAAAAAAGAAAGAAAAATAAGCATAGAACAAAATCTATATCTCAAACAAATCACCAATTAATTGAAATAATACTAAAAATAAATTAACATTAGAATAGTATTCTTGTAATTATATGTGTTAATCAAAAACTAATACGACAGATCATATCTTTTATTAATTAAGGGTATTTTATAAAAGATAAATGATCTAAAAAGATCAACTATGTTTAAATTCACAACGTATTTAATTTATATATTTGAAGGATTAAAAAATTTCCATGATGACTCTCATAAACAAAGCATTCTATTTATCCGCTATCAGTATTTTATCTATAGTCTTTGTAAAAGGCCAGAATAAAGTTCCTTTCGGAGTTGTAAAAGCTGAAGAGGGATATGCCAATGTACGTGTTCATAAGGACAACTACAGAAAAATTGTAGACAAGATCCGTATGCGTAAAGGCGATGTATTTGTTTATGTAAAACCGGCTCCTGGAGAAACAGAATGGATATGGATCAAATATCCTGAAAAGCAGGATGACGATAAGCCTTTCGTACGCTATGAAACTCTTGATAAAGAAGGAATGGTAAATAAAGAGCGTATTGCCTATATTGATCAGCTTCCCGCATACACTCCTTCTAAGTCTAAAAACGGAAAATCACTTATTTTCACAGATAATTCTGATCCCAAAGTTCCTACAGCTCAAAGAAGCAAAGTAGTCATTGATATCTACCCTTCTAATGCAGGATACCGTAAAAAGGAAAAAGATGCAGAAGGAAAACTTCTTACCATTGATAAAGTAAAACCATGGGGAATAGGAAATGACCTTCCCGAAGGGATGACCGAGATCAAATCTATCAGAGTGCAGCAACCTGGAAGAGGATCTGTGTTTGTAAGAGAAGCCATCAAAAATATGTTCCAGCCTACAATGGATTTTGAGAATATTGGTGTAACCTCTCTGGACAACGACAATATCTTTCTTTATATGATCAATGGCTCAGGAGAAAACAGATATACTACCCTTTGGACCATCAAGAAAGGAAGAGTGATCAGCCAGATTATTTACCATAATCCGGAATAAATTCATTATTTTTGCCCCGAAAAGTTTTTAACGCTTATTCATCATAGAAATTGGTTCTGCATCACTGCAGATTAAAAGGGAACCGTGTGAAAATCACGGACTGTCGCGCAACTGTAAGTAACTGTAATCTTTATCAAAGATCCACTGTGCGAGGCATGGGAAGGAGATTAAAGATGTTACAAGTCAGGAGACCTGCCTTTTTCTTAAACAAGTAACTTTCGCGATTTGAAGTTGGATTGATCTGATGGATTGTCTCAGGAATTCTCTTGATTCCTGTTATTATTCTGTTGTTTTAATATCGTTTTCATTTCGCTTTAATTAATAATGATATATGACTACAGAAGAAAGAATTAAAGCATCCGAAACCAGTATCTTTAAAGCGGTTTTCCCTAACACAACCAATCATTACGATACCCTTTTTGGTGGTACGGCTATGCAGCTGATGGACGAAGTAGCTTTTATTACTGCTACCAGATTTGCAAGAAAAAGAGTGGTAACGGTAAGCAGTGATAAGATTGATTTCAAAAAACCTATTCCTGCCGGAACCATTGTGGAGCTAATCGGGAAAGTTTCATACGTGGGAAAGACCAGTATGAAAGTAAATGTTGAAATCTACACCGAGCAAATGTATTCCTACGAAAGAGAAAAAGCCATTGTAGGTGATTTTACTTTTGTAGCGATTGACGAATTCAAGAAACCAATCCAAATACTATAAATAATAAAGCATCGGGCGGCCTTTGGCCGCCCGATGCTTTATTGTATGTTCGTTAAAGTGATTTGATCACTTTTTCTGTTTCCAGACTTCTGTTCAGTAATATATCAAAAGCCTCTCCCATTTCATCCGATGCTCTGCTGATAGCATTTTCAAGCATATTCCGGATTTGTTTTTCTGTAACACCAGCCTCCGTCCAGCTTTTTCCTGAAGTGTGGGAATTTAAGATAAACGGCATAATTCTGTCAATTCCACACGCAAAAACAGCATCCGGTGTTTTCTCATCTTCAAACTCAAGCCATAGATTAAAAAATTCTGTACGCAAAGGTTCATCCAGTATTCCGAAGATCTTTTGGGCAGATGCTTTTTCCCTTTCAAACTTTCCTACCATTGCTTTTTCGTCAAAAATGAAAGTATCTCCGGCTTCTATTTCTACCAGATCATGAATCGAAAGCATTCTTATCACTCTTAACAAATTAATATCTTCACGATTTTTAGCATACGGATAAAGAATCTGTGCCAGAATGATGATCTGCCAGGAATGTTCCGCTGTGTTCTCTCTTCGGGAGTCATCTGCATTATAATTTCTTCTCTGGACATTTTTAAGCGCATCTACTGCCAGGATAAAATCGATCTCTTTCTGAATTTTCATCTTACTTCTTATTTCTGTTATATTGATCTGAAGGATATACCTTTGTTTTGGTAATCCATTTATTATTGATTTTTTCTTTGGTGGTTACTTTTACGCGGTCTTCAACAGTCATATCTTCTTCTTTTTCAAAGACTTTATCAAGTCCTTTATTCGGAATCACGGCATATTCTGTTGTAAAAAGATCACAGCAGCCGGACTTTCCGTAAGAAATAAGACGTTTGCGTTGGGCATCCACATCAAAAATATCAAGACCATTTGAACCCAGTTCTGTAAGCTCATCACTTTTTACAAAGCCCATTCTTGTTTTGTTGAAGACATATACATCATAAGATGCACCGCTATAATTTCCCATATTTCCGTTTCTTATTGCCACATCTTCTGTTCCATCGAAATTAAAGTCATCGATAATCACTGCCCGCTGATCTTTTGAAAGAGGAATTAATTTCCCTTGAACCATTTTTTGACCTTGTTCCGCATATAAAACAAGATCCTCAGAAACAAAAGTCTGTACTTTGCTGTTTTTGTGATCAAACAACTCCACAGTTCCTTTTCCGCCACATCGGTCATCATAGCATTCTTCTATCTGGATGACAGCATCATAACTCTTCGATGCGTTTTTAATCTCAAACTGATATTGTCCGAAACATGCAGACCCCAGTAAAACAAAAGCCGGTAAATGCTTATTCTTATTGAATAAATTCATGGTAATAGTAAATGATTTAGGTGTTTTTTCCTAACAAAAATACAAATCCTACTACCGATCTCAAAATTCAAAACTTATTTACATCTAGATACAGTCTTTAAATAAGAAAAAAATTCGTTTCTGAGGAGCTGTTTCCCGCTATACGCTTATACTCCTCGCTTCCTCCCTGAATCCTTCCCGCTGTGGGGTAACCGCTGCTATCCGGGCTATGATATGAGTAATCGGTAATAAGCAATAATTAATAAATAATGATTTTTCTCCTCTGCATTTCTTCCAATTTTATTTAAAATGTAGAGATTTTTTAGACATTTTCCACTCAAATTCATTTTCACAAAAATTCACATATAAAATTATAAAACTGATTATCAGTATTTTATATTATTTATTTTAAAAATTTCACTACTTTGTATTGCATAATACCATTTTATTTACATATCTTTGTAATGTAAAATTAGAATAGGCTCAACTAGCTAGGAGCATTTTTCTAAAAATATAACTAATTAACAAAACTTATCAAAGATGAATACCGAAAATACCAAAGCGCAAATGCGAAAAGGAATTCTGGAATTCTGTATTCTAAGTCTCATCAATAATCGCGAAATGTATGTTTCTGATCTTATTGACGAACTGAAAAAAGGAAAACTGGATGTAGTGGAAGGAACCCTCTACCCTCTTCTTACAAGACTTAAAAACGGAGAGTTTCTCTCTTACAGATGGGAAGAATCTACAGGAGGACCACCCAGAAAATATTATCAGATCACAGAAAAAGGAAAACTTTTCCTGGATGAACTTCTAAATACATGGAATGAGCTGACAGCGTCAGTAAACCAAATCACCCAACAAAATTAAAAAATAAAGCTATGAACAAGACACTCTCAATAGGACTCGCAGGTTTTTCTTTTACCATAGAAGAACACGCATATATAAAGCTCAGCGATTACCTGAATGCTCTGAGAAGCTCTCTGGATGCTTCTGAGGCTGATGAAGTAATGCATGACATAGAAATAAGAATGGTGGAAATTTTCAAAGATTCTTTAGGAAAACGTGAAGTGATCAACGATACCGATGTAGAAAAGGTAATCGCACAGATCGGAAGCCCTGAAAAAATCGAAGAACAGGAAGAAGCTTATTTTTCTGAAAAAACATCTACCAGAAATTACAATTCAGGAACCAACTATACCGATAAAAAACAATTGTTCCGTGATCCGGAAAAACAAAAAGTAGCAGGTGTTTGCGCAGGTTTAGCTCAATATGTAGGAATGGATATTACTACCATGAGAGCAATCTGGCTGGGAATTTTCGTATTAGGAATTTTCACAGCAGCCATCTCATCTTCACTGATCGGTCTTTTATATGTAATCCTTTGGATCGTACTTCCAAAAGCTGAAACAGCAGCAGATTTCCTGAAAATGCAGGGAAAGCCTATGAACTTCGACAATCTTAAAAATGAGTCTAATAAATTGGTACAGTTTGCCAATGAATCTACTCAGAGGGTCGGAGAGATATATAATGAAAACAAGCCTTACATCAACAATGCAGGAAGCGGAATCTGGAATGTATTCAAGTACATCGTAGGAGGATTCTTCGTATTGATGGCGGTAGGAAGCATTATCGGAGTATTTGTATTATTTGGCCTTTTCGCAATGGATACAGACTTCCCGGGAGCTAATGAAATCAGATTTTATATGGATGATCAGGGACTTGATAAAGTATTGGCAGCCATGATGGTCATCGGAAGTTTAATTCCGGCAATCCTTTTCAGCTTATTAAGCATCAAGATCTTCTCTCCAAAAACAAAACTGAGAAATATCGGATGGGTAATCGGAGGTTTATTTCTTCTTCTGATCGGGTTAGGAACTTACTTTGGACTAAGCATGGCTAAAAAGAACATGATCTACAAAGGAAATAAAGAAGATGTAGAAAATGTTGCCATCAACACGACTTCAGATACGGTGTATGTAGATGTAAAACAGATCAATATTCCTCAAAACTTCAAAGCTTACGACAATGATATTTATTCTGATAAGAGATCTGTTTACGAAGAAGATTATATTTCAGTAGATGTAACCAGAAAACCGGATATCAAAACCCCTTATCTGATCATCAAAAAGGAAGGAAATGGTTATAATTTCCCTATCCAGCTGATGGTTCCTGTAGAAGTTGTAAACAATAAAGTATTACTTCCAAACTATGTAAAATATCCATATGAACACAGATTCAGAGACTACAGCGTAAATTATGAGCTTGTAGTTCCGCAAAAAACCATTGTTATCTCAATGAAGAAGAACGATATCAATATGGATGGAGACTTAGACGGAGACGGCATCAATGATAACGATCAGGACAGAGATGAAGACCACAACGGTGTTAGAATTGAAAAAAATAAAATCACGGTGAACGGTTCCAGTATCGAATACAACTCTGATGATCAGGACAGCATCATCGTAAACGGTAAAAAAGTTCCGAACAACCAGGCAAAGAAAGTAATTGATTCTGCAGTGTCCAATATCAAGAAAATAAACAAAGATGTGGACATCAAAATCAAAGACGGAAAAAACGAAATTTCCATACAAACTAAATAATTAACTTCAGAGAGTGGTAGAAGGTGTGGGTGGATGGCAACCGTTTGAAATTCACACCCTTCTTCTCTCAGAAAACTGAAAATAAAGCCTTATTTAGTTTCTTATGTAAAAAAAAAGGTTTAATTTCGTAAAGCTAAAATTTAATAACCAACCAACCAAAAACACATCCTTATCATGATACAATTTGCAATGGAATTCGTAATGAAAATCGTAGATTTAATTAGCGGTTTGTTTTAAGAGCGATAATATTTCAATATATTTGTAAAGTATAACCAAAGTTTGGTTATACTTTTTTTGTTTTTAATCCAAGAAATCTATGAAAAAACTGATAGGCAAAGCAATGTTAAAAGTATTAGGCTGGAAAGTCGTTCTACAGGGCGATGTCAACAACCTGAACAGGTGTATCCTTGTGGTAGCACCGCATACCCATAATATGGAGTACATTTTAGGAAATTTCGCCTATTGGTCACTGGAAAAACCTTTGAAAATCATCATTAAAGATGCTCATACCAAAGCATGGTACGGAAGCCTTGTAAAAGGTCTCGGAGGTATTGGTATCGACAGAAGCCAGAAAAATGATCTGGTAAATTTTGTAGCCAACCAGTTTGCAAAAGAGGATTTCAGCCTTGTTATTACTCCGGAAGGCACCAGAAGCTGGGTTCCGAAATGGAGAAAAGGATTTTACCACATGGCACTCGCAGCAAAAGTTCCTATCGTACTGGCAGCAGGTGATTTTAAAAGAAATATTGTTTATCTGGGCTATACTATTCCTTACGAAAGAATAGCTTCCGTTCCTTTTTCAGAAATCATGCAGGAAATTCAGGAGTATTATATCAAAAATGACATTACCCCTAAAGTTCCGGAAAACTGGAATCCTAATATTATGGGAACAGAGCTAGAAGCTAGAAGCTAGAAGCTAGAAGCAAAATTAATCATCATTTATCAATTATAAAAAATGAAAGGTCAGACAAAAGAAGAAATATTAGCATTCATCAATAACTGGGGAGATGTAACACTTGCCAAAACTCTTGAAATAAAATTCATAGATATTGATCTCGAAAATGAAACCCTTACCGCAACAATGCCTGTTCTTCCAAGAACTCATCAGCCGTTTGGGATTATGCATGGAGGAGCAAGCTGTGTTCTGGCTGAAACGTTAGGGTCAAGCCTGTCTAATATCTTTATTGATGGAGAAAAGTATTACGGAGTGGGAACCAATATCAATTCGAACCATTTAAGAAGCAAAAAGGACGGAATTGTTACTGCTACGGCTCGTTTTATCAGAAAAGGAAAAACAATGCATGTATCAGAAATTGAAATCCGTGATGAAAAAGGAGTTTTGATCAATCATACGACAATGACGAATAATATCATCAACAGATAAGTTACACAACATAAAAAATCAGGAGCTTAAAGTAAATTTAAGCTCTTTTTATTTTGACATCTTTAAGACTAATAATACCTTTGTAGAAAGGAAAATTGTACCCGAAATTAAGCCTTATATTTCTGGTGATGATTTTCAAAATTCCTTCATAACTCATGATTTATTTCAAACTTCCTTTCAACGAAAAATTACTGTCTGCAGATCAAAAAAGCATAAAAAATGCAGTCAATCTTTTTTCTTATAACGGCTTAGATCAAATAAGTTTCAACGGAGATATTTTTGAAATAAATCCCACTGAATTTGACCATGCTCTGATCACCAGTGAAACACTGAATGATGACACCACAGACTCTCCCGCTGAAACCAAAGAAGAATATTGCAATACGTTACAGAAGGTCATTGAAGTAATCAAAGAAAATAATCTGCCAAAGCTTGTTTATTCGAGAAGGAAAATCTTTACAGATTTTAATACAATCAATTATAGAGAGAGTTTTAAAAACCTGTGTAAATCTTATCCAAATGCTTTCAGATATCTGTTTAATGATGGTCAAAATGCATGGATGGGAGCTTTCTCCGAAGTTCTGGGAAAGTTTAATAAATCAACTCACGAGTTTGAAACGATGGCTCTTGCCGGAACTCTTCCTGTATCTGAGGAGTGGTCTGAAAAAGAAATTGAAGAACAGAAGCCCGTTACCAATTATATCCAGGATATTCTTAAAAACTATTCTGATTCCATAGATCAGTCAGAAACCTATGATCATATTTCAGGCAATATAAAGCATTTGCGCACAGATTTTAAAACGACTATTCAACCGGAAGATCTGGACAGAATCATTCAGGATTTACACCCTACTCCAGCTGTTTGTGGTATTCCAAAAGATTTCTGCAATGAGAATATCCGTAAGTATGAGAAATTCCCCCGCGAATTTTATGCTGGTTATATTAAGGTAGAAACCGAAGACAGCATTTTATATTTTGTGAATTTACGTTGTGCAAGACTTTACAAAGATTCTGTGCATGTGTTTGTAGGAGGTGGAATAACCGCTCAAAGCAATCCGGAAAAAGAGTGGAGAGAAACGGAGCTGAAATCTGAAGCGATATTGAAAAACCTGGTTGTTTCTTAAATTATATTGTTTTTACTTATTAATTAAACCACAGATTGCGCAGATTTTCATAGATGTTCGCGCATATTTTTCTTTGCTGAGTGAAACGCCATTGTGAACGAATTTACGACCACTCATAAAAAACCTTTGTGAGTATTGCGAATAAGTTTTGGCTAAAGCCAATGGAACTCGTATCTTTTTTGTTTGAAAGGGCTAAAGCCCATCCCTATTGAATTGATTTTCAAAAAAGCTACAGATATATCTTACATATTAATATTTGCTGAGTGAAACGCCCTTGCGAGCGATTTCAATGCTATTTATAAAACTTTGTGAACATTGCTTTGTAAAATAGGTTTTGGCTAAATCCAATAGAAATTCATACCTTATTTTAAACGGACTAAAGCCCGTTACTATTGAATAGAAAATCCAATATTGTATTTAATGACAGTACACAATTCATAATTCATAATTCATAATTCCTATCCCCTAATCTCTACCACCTAAAAAACAAAAACCTCCTTCAAAATGAAAGAGGCTTATATCTATAATGAAATATTCAATTTATTTCTTTACACCGATTCTACTCCAGGTATCCATTACGAAAAGTAAGATAAGACCTATTGCAGCAGCACCAGCTGAAAATGCAAATCTAATGTTATCTTCATCTCCTAAGATATCTGTTGCTTGCCAGTTGATAGCATAAAGATTGATGGCGATAAATACAATAAATAGTACTAAAAATACTTTATAAAACTTCTTCATGACTCTTAAAAATTAATATAATTCTGCACCAACTGGGCAAAATTTGCGGTGAATAATTTAATTGAAATTGCCAAAAGGATGATTCCGAAAACTTTCTGCAGGATCATCAAAGTAGCATCTCCAATTTTCCTTTCCAGCCATTTCGCCGATTTCAGCACCAAATATACGAAAATTGTATTAAGAACTATTCCGAAGATAATATTAATATCATGAAATTCAGCTCTAAGAGATAGTGCAGTTGTTAATGTTCCAGCTCCTGCAACCAAGGGAAATGCGATGGGTACAATAGATGCAGCCTTTGCTTCTGTTGTTTTATTAATTTCAATTCCTAAAATCATCTCCAAGGCTATGACAAAAATCACAAAAGCTCCGGCAATAGCGAAGGAATTGACATCTACTCCAATAAGCTTAAGGATCTTATTTCCTACGAATAGAAAAACAATCATAATAGCACCAGCTGTGATTGCTGCTTTTCCTGCTTCAATCTTTCCAAATTTCTGCTGAAGGCTTACTATAATAGGAACTGAGCCGACAATATCAATAACGGCGAAAAGAACCATGAAGCTGGTAACGATCTCTTTAATAGAGAAACCATCAAAAATTTCCATCTCTTTGTAATTAAAAATTTCGCAAAAATATGAAAATAAACTGATTATTTGCTAATTTGTGAATATAAATTAACAATTGTTTTCAAAAGTTCTTCAAGAGCATCAGTAGATTTTACAGGATTGTATTTTTCCATCTGAACTTTCTGTTGCAATTTGCCATATTCTTCTGCCAATGAAGATCCTTTATGTTTTTCAAGAAAAGTCTTAAACTCCGCAGCAGAACCCTGGAAATACTGACTCCTCACCTCCTGATCCAATTCTTCCAGTGTTGCAAAGAACTTTTCATACTCTTCGTTATCTTTAAGATTTTCCAGATATCCGAAATAATCATTGATATCCGTTTTCAGTAATTCTCTGATTTCTTTTTCTGTTTCAGCCACTGAACCTAAGGGTTTTGCCGGTACAGTTTCCCTAACTAATGTACGTTTTTTTTGCCAATTTTTAAATAATAAATAAGCAATAAACAAACTTACCAGAATGGCAATATTAGTTAAAAGGATACTCCAGTGGAATTTGCTTTTTTCTTTTACTTTAAAGGAAGTGGTCTTTAAAACAGGAGTATTTACCGTCTCCAGAAGGTTATTGGTATACTCATTTACCTTTTCAACAGTAGAACGGGCTTCCAGGATCTGATCATGAGAAAAAGCGTTCAAATTCAGTGTTTTTTGTCCCAGATCTACATATTCTTTGTTTTCAGGATCAAAGAAAGCAAACTGTTCTGTTTTAATGGAAATTGCCCCAGATTTATTTGGAATAATCACATAATTAGCCAGAATTTCACCTTTCATTCCTGTGGTTCCCGGAGAAACCTTTGCTGTGATTTTCGGAGCAAAAACTTCATAGTCCGGAGAGGCCGCAATTTTAGGAAGTTCCATATTCGGTAAGTTACCTTCTCCTGAAACTTTCACTACCACATTCAAAGGTTTTTTTGCTTCCGGTTTTTCTTTGGAAGCGTTATATACGTTTACATTGAAATTTCCAACGGCATTTTTAAAGTATTCCGGAGCACCTTCCGGCAGTTTTCTTACATTGATTTTTACTTTATTGGAAACAATTTTGGTTTTATTTGAATAAGTACTTACAGAAGCAGATACTCCCGGAACTTCCACATACCCTGCTTCATTTGGAAATACCATGAACATCGCCAATACCTGCGAAGGCATATTTCCATATCCGGACGGATCTATTTCAGATTTATCAAAATTGATAGGATGTACATTGATATTATCCTGCTCAGGAAGGTGAATATTCTTTACTTTTCTAAGATTATCCATACTTCTTGAATAAACCCTTAAAACAGCAATAGTAGGCTGGTCCTGATAAACATCACGATCATCAATCTCCATATTCAGATAAACATCACCGGATGTGTTGGCAGCGAGTGATCTTCTGTCTACAATATCACGGATATTGACATCAAAAGGTTCTGTTTTGTAAATTTTATTGTTGACAGTAACCAGAACTGAACCAATTTTTATTTTCCCTTTTTTCTTAGGTTCAAGGGCAATTCTGGAGACTTTTTGGGTAATTAAAGTATTGGTAGCGGGATCAATCACGGTGTTGGTAACAGATCCACTTCCTATAATATTAAATTTTGAAAGATCCGGAAGCTGGAAACCTGTCTGCTGTACAAGGTCGGTTCCGTTCAGTTCAAGAACAATAGTAAGATTTACAATATCTTTCCCGGCATACTCGGATTTATCAGCATCCAAAGTAAGATTTACCTGTCCGTAAGTAATTACGGATGCTAGGGTAAGCAATATGTAAATCAATTTGTGCTGCATCACCAATCTTTCTCGTTGCTTTCAGGCATCGAATAAGAATTTTTATTTAAAATTCTTCTGGCGGTTTCTTTTTCTTTCTCGTTTATTTTATCTAAGATCGCATTTTCAAGATTCTTCGGCATTTTGCCTTCATTATTTTGATTCTGCTTAGGATTATCACCCTGGTCACTTTTGCCCTCATTTTGTGGGCCGTTACCTTGATCCTGCTTTTTGTCTTTGTCGCCTTTCTGATCATCACCTTTGTTCTGATCATTTCCGCCGCCACCTTTTCCTGAGTTATTTTGTTCGTTTTTTTGCTGTTGTTTTTCTTTTTCTTTCAGTTTGGCAATCTCATAGTTTTTTCTGGTTACCTCACTATAGGGATCCTGCTTCAACGCTTTTTTATAATAATCAGCTGCTTTTTCCGGCTGATTCATTTGCATATAAGCATTTCCTAAGTTATGATAAGCGGCCGTTTTATCAGGAAGGGTTTGTGAAAGTTTTTCAGCTTTTTCAAACTCAGCCTTTGCCTCTTCATATTTTTTACTTTTATATAGTGCATTCCCCATATTGTAGTGAGCGGTAAAATCTTTATCATTAGATTTTATCGCTTCCATGTATTTTGAGGAGGCTCCGTCATAATCTTTACCGTCAAATTTCTGATTACCTTCATGAACTAAATTCTTATAGCTTTCCTGCCCAAACAAAATGCCTGAGAACGAAATGGCAACAATAAACGATAAAAATATGATTTTAGTATTCATCACTTGCAAAATTATTCCTTTATATGTTAAGAAACAGAGTTTTATTTGTTAAAATCGGTTAAAGTACCTGTAGAATTTCTTCTATAAACAAAGGGAAATCTATACATTAAAATCTTTTTTAGGATTAAAAATATAAATTAAAAAGAAAAACAGAAGAGATACTGCTAGAAAATATTGATAATAATGATTGGCATTCTGTGATTTCACTATAGTTTCAGCACCTACAGATTTTTTACTCATCGCATCTACAATTCTATCCGGAGCTTCATTGATATTATTCCCGTCAATATAAGTTCCGTCTGTAGATTCTGCCATTTTCTTTAAAGCCTCTGTCTGTCTTTTTGAAATAACTGTTCCTCCATTGGCATCGGTTTTATATCCCATCAGCTGTCCGAAAACATATTCCGGAACCGGAGCACCTTCATCAGTACCAACTCCTACAGAAGTAACGCTTATTCCTTCTTTATTAGCCAATCTGATGGCGGCATTATCATTTCCTTCGTTATCTTCACCATCGCTCAGCAGAATTATTTTTCTGGAGCCTTTACTTACATTTTTAAATTTCTCAACAGCAGCCTGCATTCCTTTGAGAAAATCTGTCCCTTGAATCTGCATAGAATTGGTTTCAATCCCACTGATATAAGTTTCTGCAGAATTATAATCCGTTGTTAAGGGCATGATAGACATCGCATTTCCTGCAAAGATGACGATACCCACTTTATCATTATTCATTTTCTTCATGGTAGCCAGCATCAGATTCTTAGCTTCCGTAAGACGGCTTGGATCTATATCTTCCGCATTCATAGAATTGGAGACATCCAGCATGAAGATCACATTATTTAATTTCTGAGTACTTTTTACCTCTTCGGAGCCATTCAGAAGATCAATAATAGAGAATATCAGAAACAATGTTCCCAATAAATATAAAGCAGGAAATAACTTTGTAAATCCCGAACTTTTTTCAAATAAATTATCATGAAACTGGCTGCCTGCAAAAATTTCTCTCTTCTTGTTTCTCCATTTTAAAAAACGGATCAAAAAGATAGCTAACAGCGGCAGAAGCAACAGTAAAAATAAATACCAATAATTTCCTAAAGACCAACTCATCAGCTTAAAATTTTATAAAACACCCATCTCAACAATGCATCCAACACCAACATAGCTAATGCCATCCAAAGGAATATTTTGAAATATTCTTCATAATTATACAGCTTGGAAACCTTCACATCAGATTTTTCCAGTTGGTTGATCTCATCGTATACTTCTTCCAGACTGCTGTTCGAGGTTGCTCTGAAATACTTGCCACCTGTAGTCTGTGCTATTTCTCTCAAGGTATTTTCATCAATGGTAACCTCCGTTTCTGTAAAGATAAGATCTCCAAAGATGTCCTGTGATGTAGGCATCAGGGCATAACCGTTGGTTCCGATTCCGATTGAATATACTTTTATATTATTATTCTTTGCCAGTTCAGCAGCAAGCTGTGGAGGAATAGCATTCTGAATATTGCTTACTCCATCCGTCATCAGGATGACTACTTTACTTTTGGCTTTGCTTTTAATCAAATGATTCACTGCTACGGAAAGACCTTCTCCGATAGCTGTTCCCGGCTCAAGACCTGCAGAATTCAGGTTTTTAATTTCATCAATAACCACCTGATGATCCGAAGTGACAGGAACTTTTGTAAAAGCTTCCGCAGCATACGCCACCACTCCTATCCTGTCGTTGGGACGTTTCTGAACAAATTTTACCGCAATATCTTTAAGTGCAGTAATTCTGTCCGGACTTAAATCCTTGGCCAGCATACTTAAAGAAACGTCAATAGATAACATAATATCCACCCCTTTTGTATCATCTCTGTCCTGCGAAACCGTAAATGTTCTCGGTCTGGCCATCGCAATAATCAAAGCTGAAAGAATAATATACTTTGAAATTTTCAGTAAAAAAAGCACACCCTGGATTCCTCCGCTGTGATCCATATTTTTTATGGTAGGCACTTTTATACCTTTTCTTTTGCGTTTCCCGGCATCTTTAATTAAAAGTGGGATAAACAGCAGAAAAAGCAATAAGAACCACGGACTGTAAAACTCAAAATTAAACATCCTTTCTTAAGTTTTCGAATTCTAAATCTTTGGATGATCTTTTCACAAAGTCTCTGATATTGGCAAAATCTCTCTCCATAGTTTCCTGATCAGGGAATGTTTTGGCAAATTTCACCAGGTCTCCCCTCAGGAATACATCTTCTATGATTTTTTCATTGTCCTGCGAGATGGTATTATTCTTTTTCATGACATCAATAAGGTCATCAGTAAGAAGTACATCTGCAGGAAGGCGGTATTGTTTTGTGATAAAGGTTCTGGAAATATCGATCAATTCTACATAGAACGAACGGAAGTTTCCTCCTTCAATGTATTTTTTCTTTTTAAGAGAATCCAGTTCTTTCAAGGTCTGATTGGTTGCCACAACCGGAGTGCTCTTCGATTTTCTTCCCCATTTCACAAACATGATAATAGCAATAATGAGTGCAATGGCTGCCAATACCGCAAGAATATAAAACTTATAAAGCTCCCAGTAATCTTTAGCTTCAAGTTTCACCTGCTTATTATTCATGATATCATTAATCTGATCTGCTTTTTGAGCGGTATTAATGACATCTATTTCGTAAGGAATGGTTTTAAGTATTTTATCTCCCACTTTGAATTCCAGTTCCGGAATGGTAAATTTTCCTTCTTCAAAAACAGCAAATTCAATTTTTCTTTCGTAGGAATTGGCAGTCTGCCCAATGCTGTCTTTGGTTTCTTCAAAATGAAAAGGGAGCAGCTCATTTTTGGCTGCTGAAGTTACCTGCTGCTCGTTAAGGTTATCAATCTTTATGGTAAGATGATTGATTTCTCCTAAGGCAATGGTTTTCTTTTCTACGTTAGAGGATAATATCTGTGAAAAAGCATTTGCACAGATCAGGAAAGATAATATTAAAAGTATTTTTCTCAATGTTAAAATAATAAAGGCAGACGCCTCATGTTTTTAAGTTACGAACTGAGTCCGATGTTTATTTTTTCTGAAAGTAATTATACAATAATTTTGAATAATCTGAACCTGTATTAATATTCATAAAACTGGCAGAGCTGTTGGCAAAGTCTTCTTCCAGGGCTCTCAGTTTTTGTTTTTGTTCTTCCGCAAAAGTATACCGCCATCTTGCACTGGAAGTATTGGCCCATATTTCCTTTCCGGTTTCCACATCATACAAGCGGGCATATCCTACGTCAGGAATTTCATTATCCTTTTCATCATAAATCCTCATTCCCAGCAGCTGATGTTTCTTTGAAGCCACTCTCAGCATTTTGGAATCATATTCATCTTCAAAATCTGAAAACAGAAAAACCAGAGATTTCCTTTTAAAAATCCCCATCATATATTCCATGGCTTTGTCTATTTTAGATTCTGCGGGAACATAATCTGCCGTCAGAATATTACTGATGATAGAAAGAATATGCTTTCTTCCTTTCTGAGGTGGGATTACTTTATATACTTTATCAGCAAATAGAATCAATCCTACTTTATCATTATTTCCAGCTGCTGAAAACCCTAAACTGGCTGCAATTTCAGCTACATATTCTCTTTTCAGCTGAACTTTTGTTCCATAATCCATGGAAGCGGAAATATCTACAAGAATCATCATCGTCAGTTCCCTTTCTTCTTCCATTACTTTTACGAACGGTTCACGGAAACGTGCGGTTTTATTCCAGTCGATTCTTCTGATTTCATCTCCAAACTGATATGGACGGACTTCTGAGAAAGTCATCCCTTGCCCTTTAAAGGCACTATGATATTGCCCCATCAAAGCAGCCTCCGTCTTTTTTCTGGTACGGATTTCAATCTGCTTTACTTTTTTTACAATATCTTTTATCTGCATAGACGAATTCAAGGTTTAAAATTCAAAGTTTAATGTTGAGTGTGGGTTTCGGGTTAATCTTGAAACTCAATGGATACATTCGACCACTCGTTATCAAACTTTGTATTGTATTTTTTATAAAAATTGATGGCTGGTTCATTCCAGTTCAATACCTGAAAGACCATTCCACTGTAATTATGGGTTTTACCATATTCCAGTGTAGCATCAAATAATTTTTTTCCTATTTGTTTTCCTCTCAGCTTTTCCGTTACTACAAGATCTTCAAGGTACAATCTTCTTCCTTTCCATGTTGAATATCTGTCATAATATAATGATATCCCCACAATCTCTCCTTCATATTCTGCCACAAAAGCACCCCACACAGGAGAAGCTCCAAAGCCGTCCTGGGTAAAATCATCCAGCGTTACCGTCACTTCATGCAGTGCCTTTTCATATTCTGCCAGTTCTCTGATTAAATCCAGCATGGAAGCACAGTCCTCCTGAACTGCCTTTCTGATTATCACATCACTCATTACGGTGCCTGGATTTTTGCTAAAATTCTGTTGATGATCTCTTCTGTTGTCACTTCCTCAGCTTCAGCCTCGAAAGTTAAGCCCATTCTGTGTCTTAATACATCTTTCGCCAATGCTTTTACATCTTCAGGAATTACGAAAGCTCTTCCTTTCAAAAATGCATAGGCTCTTGAAGCAATAGCAAGGTTAATGGAAGCTCTTGGAGAAGCTCCGAAACTGATGTAATTTTTAAGTTCAGAAAGACCATAATTTTCAGGATAACGTGTTGCGAAAACCATATCCAGAATATATTTTTCGATTTTCTCGTCCAGATAAATCTGGTTGATCAATTCTTTTGCATCTACAATATCCTGAAGGGCAATCACTGGCTTCACTGTTGGCTGATGTGACGTTGAAACCATTCTCATGACCTGTCTTTCATCTTCGAAAGCCGGATAATCAATAGTACACTTCAGCATGAAACGGTCACTTTGTGCTTCAGGCAGCAGGTAAGTCCCTTCCTGATCAATCGGGTTCTGCGTCGCCAATACCAAAAACGGTTTTGGAAGCTTCATTGTTTCATCACCAATTGTCACCTGTTTTTCCTGCATTACCTCCAAAAGAGCCGACTGTACTTTTGCCGGTGCACGGTTGATCTCATCAGCTAGCACAAAGTTGGCAAATACAGGTCCTTTTTTTATGGAAAAATCATTGTCTTTGATATTAAAAATCATGGTTCCCACTACATCCGCAGGAAGTAAATCCGGGGTAAACTGGATCCTTGAAAACTCACCATGAACAGCATCAGCCAATGTCTTTATCGCAAGAGTTTTAGCCAATCCTGGTACTCCTTCCAAAAGAACGTGCCCATTCCCAAGAAGCCCTACCAAAAGTCGGTCTATCATATATTCCTGTCCAATAATAACTTTGTTGATTTCCTGTCTCAGAAGAGAAAATAAGTAGTTTTTTTCCTTTACTTTTTCCGTCAATTGGCGGATATCTTCAGCTTGATATATCTCTGACATAGCTTGATTTAAAATAAGTGGTAAATTTCTGATAAATACTTGCATTAATCAACACAATAAATGCTATTTTTGAGTTAAAGTTTGTTAAATATTCCAGTATTGATGCAAGGTCAAGAACTGCTGAAGTCTTAAAACTCAACAGGATTATCCTATTTTTTCATAAAAATATATAAATTTTGCTTTAATCACCCGCTCAAAAATTGTCATTTCCAGTTTATTAAACTATTTTTGGTGATTAAAAATTTCGCAAAATGAATTATCATTTTCAAGCGCACAGACAGGTAAGAAAGAACCTTTTAGACGTACTTCAGAACACCTCTCATGAAGATCTGATTCTGATTCCGGATGGTTTCAATAACAATATCTACTGGAATATTGCACATACTGTTGCTACACAGCAGCTTCTGCATTATTACCTGAGTGGAAACCCTTTCCGTATTGATAAATACTGGATTGAAACCTATAAAAAAGGTACTTTACCCAACTTAAATGTTCAGAAATCTGAAGTAGAAGATCTTGAATTTTTACTGACAGAAACTTCTAAGATTTTAATGAAGGATTATGACAGTGATTTCTTTTCAGACTATACTCCATATACTACTAGTTTCGGAATGGATCTGAAAAGTATTCAGGATGCCATTATCTTCAACAACATGCACGAAAGTCTTCACTACGGGTATGTGCTGGCACAGAAAAGAGCAATTTTAGGGGAAAAAGGGAGATAGTGAATTTTGTTGCGCAAGTCAATGGTCAAATGTGAATACACATCTGCCAGATCGACTTACAAAGAAAATTCACATTTTACAACTCACTATTTAAAATAATAAGATGACAGATAAAAAAGACGATTTTATTTTCGGGCTACGTCCCGTGATTGAAGCCATTGAAGCAGGAAAAACTATTGACAAGATCTTTGTGCAAAATGCACTTCAGGGTCCTATTTATGCTGAATTAAAAGCAATTTTAGCTAAAAATAAAATCCGTCCCAATTATGTTCCGGTTGAAAAACTAAACCGTTTTACAAGAAAAAACCACCAGGGCGTGGTTGCTTTTATCTCGGATGTACCGTTTCATAAAGTGGAGGATATTGTTCCGCAATTATTTGAACAGGGGAAAACTCCTTTTCTTTTGATTTTGGACAGACTTACTGACGTAAGAAACTTCGGAGCGATCTGCAGAACGGCAGAATGTGTAGGAATTGATGCCGTTATCATTCCGGAAAAAGGGGCAGCTCCTATCAACTCTGATGCTATAAAAACTTCTGCTGGAGGGATTTATAACATCAAAATATGTAAAGAAAACAACCTGGCACATACTGTAGATTTCCTTCAGCAAAGCGGAATTTCGGTATATGCTGCCAGCGAAAAAGCTCAGAAATTAATCTATGATGTGAACTTCACAGAGCCATGTGCAATTGTAATGGGAAATGAAGAAACCGGAATTTCTAAAGAAGTTTTACATCATGCTGACGAAAAAATAAAACTTCCTATTGAAGGAAAAACTCAATCTCTGAACGTATCTGTAGCATGTGGAGCAATTTTGTATGAAGCGGTAAGACAGAAAATGACCGTAATACCCAATCCTTAAATCATGAAAATATACTTATGAAGACGGCACCAAAACCGTTTATCATACCCGAGGTACATTTGGATTTTCAAGCGTCCTTCAGATCTATCCGTCGAAGAATATGGGCGTTGTAGCATTATCCAAGAATCGAATGGTGAATCTCAGGGAAAACTGCAGGATATTGCAGACAGTATATTAAGAAATAGTAGTAAAAAATAAAGTAAAAAATCAAATGAAGAACATTGCAGCGCTTGCGCTTATATCATCAATAGCTCTTATATCTTGTAAAAAAGAAACAGCAAAAATAACGAAAGTAGATCCTAAAACCGGAAAAACAGTAACGGTAGAAGTTCCTGCTGATTCTGTAGCGAAAGTGGCAGAAAACCCGGCAATCAAAGACTCTGCAGGTGTTATTACTCAAACTTTTAAGCTTGAAAAAGGAAAGACTTATCCTCTTACCACGTATCAGAGAGATGTAAAAACGATGACAGATCCTCAGGGGAAATCTATGACTGCAACCAGCGAGTCTACAGATGAAATGAACTTTGTAGTAAATGATATTAAAGGGAATGTATATGAAATGACTCTTAATCTTGTTGCGAAAAGAAATTCTCAGTCTGCACAGGGAAAAACAGTTGTGGTAGATACAAAATTACCTATTCCTAAAGAAGATGATCTTAAAATGATCTGGAATGTAAACAAAGCGCTTACCGGAAATAAACTAGTCATGAAAATGGATACAAAAGGTAACGTAATTTCCATCACAGGGTTTGATGCTGTTTACACAAAAGTTTCCAATGCAGTAGGTACCCTTATCAAAGATGCCAACCAAAAAGCAAGTGTAGTAGCAAGCCTTAAACAATCTTTCAACGAAAAAGTATTGAAAGACCAGTTCCATAAAAACCTTATGATTATTCCTAAAAAAGGAGTAAAAATTGGGGAGAAATGGTCAACTTCTGAAAATGCTGATCCAAGCGGAAACGTAAAAGTAACATCCAATTATGTAATGAAAAGCTTAGGAAACGGAGCTGCAGAAATTGCAGTAACCGGAGGTATTCCTAAGAAAACTGAAAAGAAAGCTCAGGGGCCAATCACCCACAGCCTGAGTAGTGAATTGGTTCAAAACGGAACCATTAAGTTTGACGAAAGCACAGGATGGATTACCAATCAGAATATTACCGTAAAAACGACACAGATAGAAACTATTTCAGATGGAAAACAATCTCAGTCTATGAAAAGTGTTTCTAATTCTTCTGTAATGGTAAACCCATCTGCTAAATAACTGAATTAAATGTATTCCGGGTTTAAAGTTTAAACCCGGAACTTTAAATTTTAATATTATGAAGTACATTCTTGAGTTAGTACTCACTGCCATTATAATTTTCTTTGTCTGGAACATTCTGAAAAGAATATTCTTCAAGACATTTTATAGTTACCGTTTTAATAATAACAATCAAAACAACGGACAGCAGGATATACAAAACTCGAATAAGAATAACAAACAGAACCTTAAATGGGATGCAGAAACTGTAGACTATGAAGAGGTGAAAGAGAGTAAGGACAAAAGGTAAAATTCCAAGAAATAAAAGATAATAACCAGCATGGCAAAAAATAAAAACTTAATTTATATTGCAGCTTCATTAGTAGTATTTATAGTTTTAGCATTTTTATATTCCACTCCTGTATTTACGGGAAAACAGCTTTTTCAGCATGATATCGTTCAATACAGAGGAGGAGCAAAAGAACTGCTCGACTATAGAGCCAATACAGGAAATGAAACCTATTGGAGTGACTCTATGTTTGGGGGAATGCCGACTTATCAGATGGGAAGCCAATTCAAAGGTGACATCATCAAAAAAATCGACAGTAATCTGAATTTCCTGCCAAGGCCGGTCAATTATCTCTTCCTGCTTTTTGCAGGTTTTTTCCTTTTGGGAATGGTAGTGGTCAGAAACTGGAAGTACGCACTCCTAGGAGCCACTTTCTTCGGGCTTTCGACCTATTTCTATATTATTATTGCAGCCGGACACAATGGTAAAGTAAATACCATTGAATATTTTGCACCGTTGCTAGCCGGAATTTTGCTGGTTTATATCAGAAAACAATACATCTGGGGATTCATCGTCACAACCCTTTTCATGGGGCTGCAGATTGCTGCCAATCACCCGCAGATGACGTATTATCTTTTCCTTGCACTAGGATTTTTATTCTTGTCTGAATTGATCAGAGCTATCCAGAAAAAGACACCAATGAAGCATTTCCTGATCTCATCGGGAATTATCGCTGCTTCATGTATTATCGGGGTTGGAATGAACTCACAGAGAATCATGGCCAATTCCGAATATGTAAAAGAAACAGTTCGTGGAAAACAAATTTTAGATAACGACAGCCATACTTCAGGGAAATCCGGAATGGATAAAGAAAGTATGCTTATGTGGAGCTACGGACAGCTTGAAACCTTAAACCTTTTTATCCCAAGATTAATGGGTGGAGGAAGCCAGGAACCGGAAGGAAAAGAAATGATGAGCAAAGTTCAGGAACTTGTTCAGGAAAATGTAGGTTCACAGGCAGAAATGGACAGAATCTCCAAAGGCTTTGGTGGAATGACATATTGGGGAGACCAGCCGGGAACTTCAGGACCTGCTTATCAGGGAGCTATTGTCTGTTTCCTTGCAATATTAGGATTTTTCTTTGCATCAAAAAAATACCGTTACTGGATTTTAGGAGCCTCCATTCTGACAATTTTACTGGCTTGGGGAAGCAATTTTATGCCTTTATCCGACTTCTTCATTGATTATGTACCGTTCTATAATAAATTCAGAGCACCATCTTCTATTTTAGTGGTTGTAGAACTATTATTCCCTCTGATTGCTATTTTGGGATTATACAGATTCTTCACAGACGAAAAATTGACAAATGAATACAAACAAAGGATTCTCCTGTACGTAAGTGGTGGAACTTTAGGATTGTTATTGATTCTTTTAGTCTTTGGAAAATCGTTATTAGGATTCTCAACTGAGAGTGAAAAGACTTATTTCCCTCCTTTCCTACTCGATTATCTTGTAGATGAAAGATATAAATTATTCAGAATAGATGCTATAAAAGCATTCATCTATGTAGCCATTACAGCGGCAGCATTATTCTTAACTTTAAAGAAAAAGCTTAATCAGAATATTGCTTTGGTAGTAATCGGAGTCGTGAGTTTATTTGATCTTTGGACGGTAAACAAACGTTACTTAAACGATGAAAACTATGTAGATAAAATCTTTGCAGAAAACCCTTTCCAGACAGAAAGTTCAGATCTTTTGGCTGAAAAAGTTCAGGGAAATCCAAATCTGGAATCTATTTTAGCCAATGTCAACATCAACAAAACATTGGAGACTATCGCTGAAAAAGATAAGACTCACTACAGAATTTACAACCAGACTTTGGGAGTAACAAGTGAAACCAATACCTCTTATTTTAAAGCTTCCATTGGTGGTTATCACGCTGTAAAATTAAGAAGATATGATGATGTTCTGAATGAATACATCAATAGTATAGACAGTGTAAAAACCCCTAATGTATTAAACTTATTAAATGCTAAATACCTTGTTTTCGGAGGTCCTGATCAGCCACAGGTTGTTCCAAATCCAAAAGCCAATGGAAATGCATGGTTTGTAAGTGACCTGAAGTTTGTAGATAGTCCTAATCAGGAAATTAAATCGATCGGAACTATCGACAACAAAAAGACAGCAGTTATTGCTTCATCTGATAAAGCCTATTTTGATGGTAAACCAGTTCAGGCAGACTCTACAGCATTTATCAATCTTACGAAATATCAGCCTAACGAACTTGAATTTAAATCCCAGTCGAAGACCCCTCAATTAGCGGTATTCTCTGAAGTGTATTATCCTCACGGATGGAAAGTGCTGGTAGATGAGAAAGAAGTTCCATACATTAAAGCAGATTATTTACTTCGTGCAGTGCATGTTCCGGCAGGAAATCACCATATCAGAATGGTTTTTGAACCGGAAGTGATTGAAAAAGGGAAATGGGTTTCTCTTCTTTCATTCGGGTTATTTATTCTATTGGCTGCATTTGGAATTTTCTGGATGAATAAGAACAAGAAAAAAGAGATTGTAGCTGAACAAAAAGCGTAATGAAGAGATAGAGTGAGATTCTTCACTGCGCTCCGCTTCGTTCAGAATGACAAAGACCATTTAAGCTAAGAAAATGGAACAAAAGAAAATATTGATTATCACCTATTACTGGCCTCCTGCGGGAGGTCCTGGTGTTCAAAGATGGCTGAAGTTTGCAAAATATCTGCCAGATTTCGGCTGGAAACCTATCATCTATACTCCGGAAAATCCAAGTTATCCATTGCTGGATGAAACGCTGATGAAAGATGTTCCTGAAAACATTGAAATAGTAAGAACCAAAATCTGGGAACCTTATCAACTGGCTGAAAAACTGAATAAAAGCAATAAAAAATTTAAGGCCGGACAATTTGATGTAGGAAAAAATCAAAGCTGGAAATCCAAACTTTCAATCTGGGTGCGAGGTAATTTTTTCATTCCTGATGCCAGAGTCTTTTGGGTAAAACCTTCCGTCACATTCTTGGAAAAATACCTGAAAGAAAATAACATAGATACCATTGTAACATCAGGTCCGCCCCACTCGCTCCATTTGATTGGTTTAGGATTGAAAAATAAAATACCGAACCTGAAATGGATTGCCGATTTCCGTGATCCATGGACAGAGATTTCTTATTACAAACATCTGAAATTAACCAAAAGCTCGGATAAAAAACACCGTCAGCTTGAAAGCGCTGTATTTAAAAATGCAGACATCACGCTGGCAACAAGTTATACCGATGCTGAAAACTTCAGAAAAGCAGGAGCTAATGCCGTTTGCATTACGAATGGATTTGATGAAAGTGATTCGGACGAAAAAGCGAAAGGACAAAAGGGTGAAAATAAATTTACACTTAGTTATATCGGAGTTTTAGAGCAACTTAGAAATCCGGAAAATCTATGGAAAGCACTTGATGAACTGATCAAGGAAAACGCTGATTTTGCAGATGATTTTACATTGAAGTTTGTAGGAAGAATAGATGATAAAATTCTGAGTGCTATTGAAAATTCGAATTTAAAAAATCATATTTTGAATCTTGGATATCTGGCTCATGGTAAAGCGGTAGAAGAAATGCAAAATTCTGACATGCTTCTTATCACCAACTTCCCAAATGAATCTTCAAAAGGAATCATCCCCGGAAAAATATTTGAATATCTGGCTTCAGGAAAACAGATTCTCTCCTTCGGGCCTGAAAAAGCTGATGTGGCAAAAATTCTTGAGGAAACACAGGCAGGAAAACACTTTAATTATAAGGATACAGAAATGGTAAAAAAGTTTATTCTTGAAAAATTTGAACTTTGGAAAAATGGCAGCCTTCTCAAAAACACTCAAAATATTGAACAGTTTTCAAGAAAAAACCTTACCAGCCAATTGACTGAGGTTTTGAAATAAAAAAAAATGGAAGTTAGAGGCTGGAAGTTTAATTCCAGCACCTGCTTCTTGTTTCTATATCGTCCACTGATCGTTCAAAACAGCAATCAGATAATATTTACCCTGAAATTCTTCAAATACAAAACGAACCGTTTTCCAGTCCATATTACCATATTTTTCGGTTCCTTTAATATAGTTTTCAGTGAAGTCATCTTTAGGATAGATTTCCTTTAAATTATTCAGAGAATTACCTCCACCAATGAATTTATTAACTGAATATTGTGACGTAGTAAAATCTTTAGAAAATACCCATTTACTAAGATAATCGTTGATCGTCGCTTTATAAGGATCACCCGAACCATCGTGTGCCCCCCATGTAAACAAGGTTTTGGTAGGTTGATATTTCTCAAAATCTGCTTTAGAAAAATGTTTATCTTCTTTTACATCCACATAAGCATACATAGAAAAGCGAACTCCTTTTTCAGGGTGAATCAAAGAGGCAAAAGTGGTATAATCTTTATCTTTTAAAGCTTTTAAAACCTCATCATTGGTCTGTTTTAAAACAGCTTCTTTATTAACGTTATTTTGAACGGTTCCAGCACTGTCAACTTTATTCTGTGCAATGGAATCAATTTGATTGGGAACAGGTTTGCCAGCCTCTTTTTTACAGGCTGTAGCAACACTGAGAACTAATACTGTACTCATAGCTAATAGAGGAATAATTTTCTTTTTCATATGATAAGTTTTTTTGGTGGATAAAAAGAGTACCAAAACTGATGCCAACCGCTATAATTCATAAATGATAAATGATAATTCATAATTTACAATTTCAGCCGTACCTTTGTTGTATGGAAATTTTGGACATTCTCATTATCGGAGCCGGGCCTATCGGCCTAAACTGTGCTATTGAAGCTCAAAAAAACAACCTTACTCATTTAATCATAGAAAAAGGAACCATTGTCAACTCACTGTACAATTATCCTTTATACATGCGCTTTTTCTCTACTGCTGAAAAACTGGAAATTGATGAAATTCCTTTTATTTCCGCGGCTCCCAAACCGGGAAGACAGGAAGCTCTGGAATACTATCAGGGAATTGCCCGACAGAAAAAACTAAATATCAACCTCTATGAAAAGGTATTGAATGTTTCAAAAAATGCTGAAATATTTGAGATTAAAACGACAAAAGCAACCTATTTGGCCAAGAATGTAGTGATTGCAAGCGGATTCTACGATATCCCAAATCTTATGAATATTCCGGGTGAAGATCTTCCGAAGGTCAAACATTATTATACCGAGCCTTATCCCTATGCAAGGCAGAAAATAGTGGTAGTGGGATCAAGCAATTCTGCTGTAGATGCAGCTCTGGAAACCTATAGAAAAGGTGCTGAGGTAACGATGATTGTCCGTCACTCTGAGATTTCCAAAAGTGTAAAATATTGGGTAAAACCGGATATTGAAAACAGAATTGCAGAAGGAAGCATTAAAGCTCATTTTAATGCAGAAATGATAGAAATCAAAGAAAATACTGTTATTTTTAAAGATGAAAAAGGAGAAATTCATGAAATTGACAATGATTTTGTACTGGCCATGACCGGATATCTTCCCGATTTTGACTTCCTGAAAAATTCAGGGATCGAACTTAATGGCGACTGCCTGAATCCGTTTTATAATCCCGAAACAATGGAAACTAATATTTCCAATCTTTATCTTGCAGGTGTAGTATGTGGAGGAAAAGACACGCATCTTTGGTTCATTGAAAACTCTAGAATTCATGCGAATATGATTATCAATTCTATACTTTCTAAGTCTTAATTATAAAAAGTAATGCATAGTAAAAGTTTCGGGCAATTTCTACGAAATTGCCCGAAACTTTTTTAAATTCATGAATCAAAAGTATGATATCTCTTAGATCCCATCTTCTTCCACTTTATTTTTATCCTTAAGCATCCATGGAATGATAAAGTAAAAACCTATGGCAATAGCCACTGCCAATACTCCTGTTCCAATCCATAATATACTGAAGCCTAACTTTTCAGCAATTAACGTTCCTATATAAGGTGTAACGATGAATGCTATAGAAAAAGAAATTCCATTCAATCCCATATAAGCTCCTTTATTATTCTCTCCGGAACGCAATGCTGTAATGGTTGACATAAAGGGAAGCGTCCATATTTCTCCTACACAAAGTAATGTCATGGACAGCACAAGGGCAATCATACTGTAATCAAAAGCCAGCATTGCATAAGAAACACCACACAGGAAAGTTCCGAACAGCATTGTAAAAGCTAAAGTAAAATACTTCTCAGCTACCTGTACCAACCCCATTTCCAGCAATACAATCAAAAATCCGCTATACCCCAGGATATATCCGATATTTTGCTGGCTCAAATGCGCTGTATCCTTATAAAATATGGTCAGAGTACTGAATAACTGGAAGAAACATATAGCAAACAGCATACAGAACGCACAATAAATCAAAAACTTACTATCGCGGTATGGAGAGCTTTCTTTCTTAAATACAACCTCTTCTTTTACTGTCTTAGCTTTCTCTTTCGCTATTCGTGCACGATCCTTGAAAAACCAGATATACATCAGTCCTGCCAGCAAAGCAGCCAATGCATTGCTGAAAAAGAGAAACTCATAAGAAATAGCCGAAAGAATACCTCCCAAGGCCGGCCCGATAGAAAATCCCAGATTGACAGCCATACGGTTTAAGGAAAAAGCTCTGGTAATATTTTCAGGCTTTGCATATTTAGTGATCGCGACCGAGTTGGCAGGACGAAAAGTTTCGCTTACAATACTCTGGGCTAAAATAATCCCAGCCAAACCAGCTTCTGTTGTAAAAAGCGGAATCATACAGAATAAAGGGACACTGAGAAGTAAGCTCAGACTCTGTACCCTGTACTCTCCTATTTTATCTGTAATCATCCCTCCCAGCCATGATCCGATGACCGAGCCTATCCCAAAAAAGCTCAGTACAATTCCAGAATTTTCAATACTAAAATGCAAATGATTCGTCATATAAACTCCCAGAAATGGAAGTACCATAGAACCGGCTCTGTTGATGAGCATTACCAACGCCAGCATCCAACTCTCCTGCGAGAGTCCTTTGAATGAATTGGTATATATGTTTATTAATTTCACAATTTCCTAAGTTTTAATTATTTGATTTTGTTTAAGTTTCTTTTAAACAAAAAAACAGGACTTAAAAATTAAGCCCTGTTTCATTTATCTTGTATCAATAAATTTCTTACTCTGGCTTATAAGAGTCTTTTAATGTCACAGTTCTATTGAACACAAAATTTGTGTCCGTAGAATCCTGATCTTTTGTAAAATACCCAATTCTCTGAAACTGTAATGGCTCACCAACAGCAACCTCTTTCAGGCTTGGTTCAGCAAATCCTTTTACCGTTGCTACAGACTCAGGATTGATGAAGTTTAAGAAGTCTACATCTTTTTCCGCATCAGGCTGTTCTACTGTAAACAAGTGATTGTAAGTTCTCACTTCTACAGGAAGAGCATGTTTTGCAGATACCCAATGTAAAGTTCCTTTTACTTTTCTTAAACTTTCCTCTGTTCCGCTTCCAGATTTACTCTTCTCATCATACGTAGCGTAGATGGTAGTGATCTCACCATTTTCGTCCTTCTCTACTCTTTCAGCTTTAATGATATAAGCAGATTTTAAACGAACTTCACCACCTAATTTAAGTCTGAAGAATTTATTGTTAGCTTCTTCTTTGAAGTCCTCACGTTCAATATACAGTTCTCTTGAGAATGGAACTTCTCTTGTTCCTGCATTTTCCTGTTCAGGATTGTTTTCAGTCTCTAACCATTCTTCTTTATCTTCAGGATAGTTTTCAATCACCAATTTTACAGGATCTACAACAGCCATCACACGCTTAGCTACCTTGTTCAGGTCTTCACGTACACAGAAGTCAAGCAATTGGATTTCGATAAGGTTTTCTCTTTTTGCTACCCCTACTTTATCAATAAAGTTTCTGATAGAAGTTGGAGTATATCCTTTTCTTCTCATCCCAGAAATGGTAGGCATTCTAGGGTCATCCCATCCGGTTACCACCCCTTCGGCTACCAGTCTCTGAAGCTTTCTTTTGGAAGTAATCATATAGGAAACATTCATCCTTGCAAATTCTCTCTGTTTGTTTTTAACCCTTCCATCTTCGTAAACCTGATCCAAATACCAGTTGTACAAAGGTCTGTGATTTTCAAACTCTAAAGAACAAAGTGAATGTGAAATTTGCTCGATATAATCAGATTCCCCATGAGCCCAGTCGTACATTGGATAAATTTTCCAGGCTGTACCGGTTCTGTGGTGAGGCTTATTCAAAATTCTGTACATAACAGGGTCACGCATATTCATGTTGGACGAAACCATGTCGATTTTTGCACGAAGAGACATTGAACCACTTTCAAATTCTCCGTTTTTCATCCTTTCGAATAAATCTAACGACTCTTCAACAGGACGGTTTCTGTATGGAGATTCAATTCCCGGTTCTGCAGGATTCTTTCTTTGTTCAGTAATCACTTCAGACGGCTGCTCATCTACATAAGCTTTTCCTTCTTTAATTAACTGAACTGCCCAATCGTAAAGCTGCTGGAAGTAATCGGATGCGTACAAAACTTTATCCCATTTGAAACCTAACCATTCAACATCTTTCATGATAGAATCTACGAATTCCTGCTCTTCTTTTTCAGGGTTCGTATCGTCGAAACGAAGGTTTACGGGAGCATTGTATTTTTCACCAAGACCGAAGTTGATGCAGATCGCTTTTGTATGGCCTACATGCAGATAACCATTCGGTTCAGGTGGAAAACGGAAACGGATCTGATCTCTTTTCAAACCGTTTGCCAGATCCTCTTCAATAATTTGCTCAATAAAATTGAGTGATTTTTTTTCTTCTTCCATTAAAGTAGCTTTTATTTTTTAGCAAAAAAAGTTTTACAAAGTTACGGAAAAATAAGCGTTTGTAAAAGTGATAATTTAAAAGCCTTATCCATTGTATTTCAGGAATTTTCACTAATTTCGAAAAGCTAAAACCATTGTAACCTTTTACCATCATGGGCGTTTATATCTTAAGCAACCGGAAAATTATTCGTCATAAAGGTGAAAAAATAGACTCTTTTTCCAATGATGAATACTCAATTCCTAATTTCAGAATTGCCAAATGTGATTTTGACAATTATCAGGAACCTACTGCACAGGCCAAAAAGAAGAAAGACTACACCAACAGGAATATCTTAAATTATAAGCTCTTCTCTGAACCGGAAAAACAGGGCTATGAAGAAGTTTTAGATGTTTTGCTGAGCGAAAAAGGAATCAAAAAATCCTCTCTTACGGCCAATAACCTTGGCGGAACCCAAAGAATGTTCGGTATTGTTAAAATAAAATAGATTTTATATTTTTGGAATAAAAAAAATGGATTGTCCAAAATGCCATAGTTCTTCTA
>NZ_PCOU01000020.1 GCF_002979455.1 Chryseobacterium sp. MYb7 | reverse complement strand
CTGGATCGGATTCAATTATTTAGCTTTTATTGTTATTGCTTGTAAAAAATTCATAAAAAGAAAGTCAAGATGAGTTCAATATAGATATTATATATAAACAAGGTTATATTGAAATATATCCTAAATTGTCCGATGGAGAAAATGGAACTTGGAGATGGGGTAAAGAAACCTTATTAAATAGAATCGATGAATTAGAAATTAAGAAAGTTAAAACACGTAATGAGTTTGATGTCTTTCAGAAAGATTTCTTGGGTGACGGAGAATCTTTAAAAAGGATTAAGCCTAAATCATTTTGGCATGGCTCTGAATTTTCAAGTGAGGCAGGAACATTACAATTGAAAAAAATATTTGAAGACAAATCCTTTCCTACCCCTAAATCGATTGATTTGATTGAATATTGTTTGCAGCAAGCCACTGATAAAAAGTCTATTGTTTTGGATTCCTTTGCTGGTTCTGGTACTACAGCACATGCAGTATTGAATCTAAACAAACAAGATGGAGGAAACAGAAAATTCATTTTGATAGAAATGGAAAATTATGCGGAAACAATTACTGCTGAAAGAGTAAAAAGAGTTATCAATGGTTATGGCAAAGACAATAATGAAGTAGAAGGAACTGGAGGAGATTTTAGTTACTACACGTTAGGAAAACCTATTTTCTTAGAAAATGATTTGCTTAATGAAGACGTGGAAACAGAAAAAATAGAAGAATATGTTTGGTACACAGAGACCAAAGAACATTATCGAAGCCAAGACGAGAAATATTTGTTAGGCAAGAGAAATGACACTGCATATTATTTTTACTATAAAAAAGACAGATTAACCATTTTAGATGAAAGTTATTTGAGAACCTTGAAAACAAAAGCCAGTCAGTATATCATTTATGCAGATTTGTGTCTGCTTGACCAAAAGTTGATGGATAAGTATCATATTATTTTCAAAAAAATACCAAGGGATATTTCAAGATTTTAAAAAATAGTTAAACTATTTAAAAATGAAGTAACTGTCAAATTTGAAAATAATAAACTAAAGACAAAGTAAGACTTATGGAATTAAAACCATACCAACATACAGTAATTAAGGATTTGGAGAAATTTCTAACCTATCTACAAACAGAGAACAATTCAGCCAAAGCATTTAATAAATATTGGGAAGATAAGTTAGGATTTCCCTATTCTCCACAGTTAGATGGTTCTTATAAAGGTATGAAACCCTATAAAGATACTGTTCCTGGTGCTATCCATATTGCAATAAAAGTGCCTACTGCCGGCGGAAAGACTTTTATAGCTATAAATGCATTGGATACACTTAACAAATATTTTAATCAAGGAAATCCGAAGGCTGTTGTTTGGTTAGTTCCTTGGTCTAATCTATTACAGCAAACGGTTAATAATTTGTCCAAGCCTAACCACCCATATAGAGAAAAACTTAGTACTCTTTTTGGGAACAGAGTGGAAGTTTATGAAAAGGATCAGTTGCTACAAGGAGTCAATTTTAACCCTTCTTCTGTTACGGAACAATTAAATATATTTGTATTTAATTTCAGTAGTTTAAGGATTGATAAAAAGAAAAAAGAAGATAGAAAGGTTTATCAGGAAAATGGTGCCTTAGAGCCTTTTAGAGATACCATTGTAGAAAAAGATTTGATAATACCAGATACAGATGATACGGCTTTAATCAATATTATTAGAAGTTTAAACCCAGTTGTAATAGTTGATGAAAGTCACAATGCTGAAAGTGCCTTAAGTGTAGAAATGTTGCAAAACTTAAATCCTTCATTGATATTGGATTTAACCGCTACACCAAAAGAAAATAGTAATATTATTTCTTTTGTCAATGCTCTATCTTTAAAGAAGGAGCATATGGTAAAGCTTCCTGTGATTGTGTATAATCATCACAAAAAAGAAGAAGTAATTACCAGTGCCCTGCATCTACAAAGGCAGTTGGAATTGTTGGCAAAAGAAGAAGAAAAAGAAACTGGAAAATATATTAGACCGATTATTCTGTTTCAGGCACAGTCCAATATAAAAGGAAAAGATAATACCACTTTTGGGAAGATTAAGGAACAATTGATAAAACTTCAAATCCCAGAAGAGCAGATAAAAATAAAAACCAGTAATATAGATGAACTGAAAGGAATTGATTTAATGGCTAAAGACTGTCAGGTAAGATATATCATTACCGTCAATGCCTTGAAAGAAGGTTGGGATTGTCCCAATGCATATATATTGGCTTCTTTAGCAGATAAATCTTCTGCGGTTGATGTTGAACAAATTTTAGGTAGGATTTTAAGGCAACCTTATACCATCAAACACAATCAGGCATTACTTAATATGTCTTTTGTTTTGACTGCTTCTGCTAAATTCAATGACACTTTAGACAGCATAGTAAAAGGCTTACAAGACTCAGGATTTAGTAAAGATGATTATTATGCTGAACAGGAAACTGTGGAGGAAGTAATATTGACACCTAATGAGATATTAAATGGAAGTTTATTTAATGACGACAAAATTAAAAATGAAACACCAAAATCTGATGAGGAGTTTGATATTTCCCAAATAGAATTCAATCCCAATGAAGAAACCACATTAGAACAAATAAAAACAAGTAATCCTATTCTTACTCAACTTACCCAAAGAGCTGAACAACAAGGAGCTGAATTTGAGCAAAAAGTTAATGAATTAGAGATAGATGATAGTACTTCCTTATTTACAGAAGTTATGAAAACTCAACCTAAACAATTTCCAATAGCCAAAGAATTTAAAGACTTCGCAAAAGAAATTGAACTTCCACAATTTTTCATAGAGAAAAAAGATGATTTAACAAGTGCTTTATTTCCAGAACTGAATGAAAAATGGGAGTTTCTGCATAAAAACAGTTTGCTGGATGGTTTTATCTTATCCAATTACAGTACACAAATTACTTTCGAAGAAATTTCCAAAGATATTATTGCTGTGGATTTTGATGAAAGTAAAGGTACGGCCAGCATCAAGAAGCTTAATTCAAAAGCTAAAGCTCTCTTGGTTGATTCTATTCTTTCTAAACCCAAAGGCTCTCAAATCAGACAAATTACAGGAATTGTTGTCAAAAAATTAGGAGATATGACTCCAATTTCTGAACAAGAATTGCAAAAATATGTAAGTAGAGTTTTTGAAAATCTGACTTCTGATCAGATTAGAGATATTATAGACAATGATTTTATTTATGTCAAAAGAATAAAAGACAAAATCAATGAGTTATCTAATGAATATGCTAAAGAGAAATTCTTTAAACTGATAGATAGCAACAACATAATAGTACAAGGGAATTTCTTATTTTCTGATACCATTACTCCATTAAATACTAGTACCCCTATTTCAAAATCTCTATATGAAAAAGAAGCATCTATGAACAATTTTGAACAAAGCATGATACTGGAAATTGCTTCTTTAGAAAATGTAAAATTCTGGCACAGAAACTTGGAGAGAGGAAAAGGATTTGCTTTAAATGGTTTTAGTTCCAACCATTATCCTGATTTTATAATTTATACTCATAAAGGGAATAAAATTCTCTTGGAAACGAAAGGAGATGACAGAGACAATGATGACAGCAGAGATAAAAATACTTTAGGAAAAACTTGGGAAAAATTGGCTGGCAGTAATTATAAATACTTCATGGTATTTCAAACCAAAAAAGTTCAAAATACCTATACAGCAAGTAGTGTAATTGATGTTTTAAAAGGACTATGAGAATACAATTTCCCATGAATGTATGATGGATTAAACAAGAATAGAGGGGCTTCATTTCATTTAATCTAAAAAGTTTCATTCTCAACCGATAAAATACTTGCATAATTTCTGTCGCCTGAGAAAAATTCGGGCGGCAAAAATGCATTTTCTCCTGTTGGTCGGAAACGCATTTTTGCAAAAGCGGTGCAACCCTATTTCTAAAAACATTGCCGCATTTTAGCAGAGTATGTTTTTGAAAAAAGGTTGTGAGATTGATTTATAGCAATTAATTTCAAATTAATAAATTATTTTTTAATCGGATCGTTTTTGAGAATGAAGCAAAACATTCCTTAGCTCCATTGGATTTGCAATGAAATATGAGTGAGTCATTCCCCCAGTAGTAACAATTAAGCTTCCAAAATTTAACGTTTTACCTAGAAAGCTTTGGTGTAATTGCATTCCCTCAAGCTTAATTAACGAAAGATCGGAACGTATTTTTCCTAATATCCCCGTGGTAAATGAAAGATGATTATCTGTAACGTAGATTTTAGTATTCTTATTCCGAATAACAGCGATGATCCCTTTTATGAAAAGAAAAATAAGAAACAGGGAAATAATGCCTATAAATCCCAACATAAATTTGTATCCGAGCAATAGAAAATAGAGAACTCCTACAGAACCAATAACTATAAAGAAAACAGGAATAACATAGGAAATCCAATGGACTTTCGCTTCATAATTTACAGATTCGGAAGATGTTTTAAAATTAGTAGGTAAGTCATTCATAGTCAAAGCTTTTCTTAAAATAAAACTATCCCAATTTAGTGAAAAATATTGAAAAACTATTGAAGATAATCTAAAATTTAGTTAAGGAAAAATCATGCAGCAAACATGCAATTCCTTCTTTTGGTTTGAGTGCATTTTTGTGAAAAGCGGAGCAACCCCTTTATAAAAGCATAACCGGACTTTGGCTTTAAATGTTTTTGAAAAGAGGTTGCGAGCTGAATATTTGAGAATTGGAAATAAAAAATTTATTTAAAGAATTAATCCCAATTCTTATTCTTGTTTTACAATTTTAGTAGATTTGCCGGTAACTGATAATAGCACTACATATGATTTACAGTGTACCAACCAAAAAAGGCTTAGGTATTGAAATATGGGGAACCCGTGATGATCTCGAGTATTTATATGATATTATTTCAAAATTTTGGGGAAATGAATCTTTTTTTCATTTTAAAGGCTATGAAGATAAAAATAAGCTTATAAGTAGTTTTTCCTATGAAATCCGAAAGGCTTCTTATGGGAGCAGGCTGCAAAGAACTCATGGACATTTCACTTTTGAAGAAATTCCATATTTAGGCTTTGAAATTTCCTGGGCACATATTTTATTTTGTATATCTGCTCTCAGGTACAATATGAAAATGGTTGACACAACAAAACAGGATGTTTCCATATTTCTGCATCTGGAATATTGGATTGAGCATTCAATGAACAGTTATGATCCGGTTGGAGCAAAAAAACTGCTCCCTTTTCTTGAAGATGGTATTTATGCAGGAAACGAATACCTCTATTTATATATGAGGCATGTAAATGCCAGCTTTTTTGAAATGAAAGGTGGAAAAGTTTCATTCAGAAGATTAGCTGAATTGATGAAAACATCCACTTTTTTATCAAAAGAGTATGAAAATTTTCTGAACTTTCTGAAGTATGAAGCTAAAAAACATAATTGTACTATTGACGAGTTGGAATTAAGTGCTGATGATGCTATATATGAGATTGAATGGTAAGGCATTCATTTTCCAATATTAACACCCAAAATAACTATGACTAATATATCTTTACAATCGTTAATAGAGAATTTGAATAAAAATGATGAATCAGAAAGTCTCATTTATCGAAAATCCTTAAGCACTACTGTAGACCTTGCTAAAGTCTGGGTAAATAGACCCAAACCTACTGATAGCATAACATCTTCTGACGGACCGGATACATTTTATTTTATAAAAAATAATGAAAATTCATATGTAGCTGCTGTTTATGATATGAAGAAAGATCTGCACTGGTTTGTATTACCGGAATACAGAGGAAAGGGACATCTTACAAATGCAATGAAAGATACAATTCTCCCGCATCTATTTTTAAGTAGACAAGAACAGCGAATTACTATTGATGCAGGACAGATCGATTTTAATTTTAATGCATCAGAGAGAGTGGCATTAAACCTTGGTTTCTCGCCAAAAAACGATACTGAATATTTTCTGTCAAAAGATGGATATTCAACCTATAATACTGATTTTCAAAAGACCGTAGGTTTTTCAGAAGACAGAATCCAGGAATTAAGAAAGCAAATCAATTATTTAAGCAGAAGTTTATGGGCAATCCAAACTGAAGTTGAAATGAAGCTTGGAAAAACAGACTATTCAGGAGATTTGACTGACTTAGTCAGCGAAGTAAGAAGCCATACATGGAAATTGGAAGACGCATGGTGGCAAAGTAAGGATGTCAATAATTAATCAATATTATCCAGTTCAAGTTTTACTCTATCTGCTTCAATCAGTTGTTTTAGCTCATTTTCATCAGGCAGGTATGTTCTGTATTTACTTGCAAAAAGCTTTTTATTTTCGGATAATACTGAATATTTTACAACCGTTTCGTCTTTTTCCGTACACAGAATGATCCCAATGGTGGGATTATCATCAGCATTTTTTTTCAGATCGTTGTACATTCTCACATACATATCCATCTGACCAATAGCTTCATGGGTAAGTTTATGAGTTTTCAAATCTACCAGAATAAAGCATTTGAGATAATAATTATAAAATACAAGATCGATGAAAAAATCAGAGGTATCAGTCACAATATGCTGCTGTCTTGCTACAAAAGCAAACCCTTTTCCAAGTTCCATAAGAAACTGCTGAAGATGAGAAATAAGAGCCGACTCTATTTGGGTTTCTGTCTGGGAGTTATCCGACGGAAGCCCTAAAAATTCAAAAATATAAGGGTCTTTAATAAAGTGTGACGTTTCTCTACTGTCACTTTCCGGAAATTTCAAGAGTCTTCCCAAGTATTGACTATCAATGTTTCGTTGCAGCGTCCGTGTATTCCAGTTTCCTTCAATGGAGTGGAGCATATATTGTAATCTGTGTTCAGGGTTTTCAATCCGGCTGATGATCCTGTAATGCGTCCAGCTCAATTCGGTACGCACTGCGTTCCAAATTGGAAATGAATTGAAGAAGGCTCTCATATTATTAAGATTCCGTTCATTAAACCCTTTTCCAAATTCCAGAGTCAGCTGATTGGCGAGGTTTTTCAGTATAGACTTTCCATATTGGGCACGACTTTGCCCATTTTGTTCCTCTTCAATAATCAGCTTACCAATTTCCCAGTACATTTTTAATACTATTGCATTAGTATTTCTGTAAACCGCAGATTTTGCATCAATAATAATTTGTGCAATCGAATTGTATAAAGTCTTACTGGAGTTTTGAGGTTTTTCTGCCATGTTTCAAAGATACAAAACTTGTTTTTTCAATTCCATATTAATTAATGGTCTCTTTTAGACTTTATGAAAACTTTTTTCGCTATCCAAAGTTTTCCAATAGTGCAAGTACTGCTTGCACAAATCATATGATATCATTCCTTACCTGAGCAAAATAGTAACAGGTTAAAGCTGACCCTGCGTAAAAATTACCTATGTTTTCTTTTAACCTGCGTAAATTTTACCCACCTTATTGTAGCGCCTGTGCAAAATAGTATCAGGTACATGTCTGATCTTAAATAATTGCAGGCAAAAATTGGAACCTGCGTGAAAAAATACCCATGTTTTCTTTTCACCTGAGTAGTTTTTATCCACCTTATTATAAGACCTGAATAAAAAAGTATCAGGTACATTCTGATCTTGAATATTAATTGTCAAAGCTTCAACCTGCGTAAAAATTACCCATGTTTTATTCTAACCTGTGTAAATTTTATCCACCCTATTTACAGAACCTGTGTAAAAATGTATCAGGTTGTCTACTTACCCTGAGTAAAATGGATACAGGTTAGTGTATTCTCCGCACTTCGATATTTGCAATGTTTTTTCTTTCAACAGCAAAAACCATATAAATAAAATCAATATTCTGGTTATTAGTGTTTTATAGTTTGGTGGGAAAGCTTTTCAGAACTCTGAAAAAAGTGGGCGACTTTACAGAGCAAGATGTGTCTTTGTATATACAAACTTTTCAAGTTGTATCTCCAAAGACGATCTTGCCTTTTTTTGCAAAAAGGAGAAAAAACAGCGGAACTTGTTTTTTTGTTTCGGGGAAAATTAGGAGCAATATTCCAAATTAGCCCAGTATATTCTTTTTTAATCTTCACATATTCCAGATAAGCCCAGCACGTTCTTATTTAGCCCACGCCCGATGAATACTATTGTTTTCATGATTTTTATGCCCCAATTTTGCAGAAGAAATTTTAATCAGAAAGCAAAATGAAAACACAGATTTATTTTTCTGTTATTTATCAGAGAGGAAATATTAACCCTTACTTGCCAAGAAGCGCAGAGCTGTTTAAATCGGATAAAGCTTCACTAAAGTTATTTTACCATAGGATAAATTGAAAATGGAAAGAGGAAAAGAAGACCTGATTATTATAAGAATTCAAAAATCCAGAAAAGACAACTGGAAGAAAATCTGCTCAGAAAAGCAAATCTCCCTGACGAGTCTAATTATCCATTCAGTAGAAAACAGGATTCTGGATGATGAGAGGCGGAAAGTATTGAATTTCATTGAAGAGCAGGACAACATTTTTGTAAAGATAGAAACGAACATCAATCAGGTAGCCCGGTATGTCAATTCAATGAAAGCCATAACCTCTTCGGAAGTAAGTTATTTTAACAGGCAGCTGAATCAGATTATTGAGTTAAAAAAAGAACAGAATAGCATTTTTAAAAAGATCTATTACATGATCGGAAAATAAAACAAACAGCAAATTTAATGATATGCAAAAATTAATATATAATCTCGCAGGATTATTTTTCCTTCTTGCAGCAACCGGAAATATTCAGGGTCAGGTCGGTGTCAATACCACCAGCCCCGCAGCAACCCTTGATGTTATCGGTAATACGGATAAAAGCAAAGCATTGGATGGCATTATTGCTCCGAGAGTGAAAGGAAGCGAGCTGGCTTCCTATACGTACACAGCTTTCCAAAAAGGGGCATTGGTCTATGTGACCGAAGCAGCACCGGTACATTCCGGTCAGGTTGTCCATATCAAAAGTCCTAATACCTATTACTATTTCGACGGTTCGGTATGGGAGCCGCTTTATGGGAGCCTATATGATGTAGTTGAAAGAGGAAACTTTGCTCCGAGATATATTTCGTTTACGGGAAGCTCCATCACAAAGCAAGGTACAACAGATGCTGCCTTAGGAATGAATCCGCAGACCTATTCGATGTATTTTGGAAATATGAACCAGATGCACACGGGAACGTATAATATTTCTTACGGCTACGGAGCCCTGCAGAAGCTCTCCACTGCTTCAGGGAATGTCGCCTTTGGAAGCTACAGTCTGAATGGAGTGACAACCGGAGCATACAATACCTTTATCGGCCATATTTCAGGATATGATCTTTCCAATGCCGGAAAAATTATTACGGGAAATGTGAACGTAGGACTTGGAAATTCAACCCTGGCAAAACTGACTTCCGGATATAAGAATATAGCAATAGGCCAGTCGGCCCTGAACAGTTTGAATACCGGAAGCTATAATACCATTATAGGTCAGTCTTCGGGGCAGTTTATTACGACGGAAAGCAAAAATGTAATGCTCGGGGCGCAGGCCGGAGGCTATATCCAGGGAGAAAACAATGTATTTATCGGAACAGGAGCCGGGCACAGCAATACGGTAAATACTGTAGAAACAGTAAACAACAGGCTGGTCATACACAGCAATGCAAGCCTGGTTCCTTCCGAAGCTATCGGAACAGAGAACGTCGTTGATCTGAGCGCTTCCTGGACCAATGGCTTGATCATCGGGGACTTTGCCGAGCGATGGCTCAAGATCAATGGGACACTGAATCTCAATCCTGCCTATCATATGGTACCGCAATCAGATACTTCTCATACCCTGAAAGTAGTTGCAAGACCGGATGGCAAACTGGGATTAATTAACGATAATGTAGCGGCCTTCATATCCATTCTCGAGACAGCAACCCCGGCACAAAAAATACAGATCAAACAAATTTTAGGCATATAAAATAAGAGAACAAACCTTAAAGTATAATCCGTAAGTAAGCGGTTAATATTACCATAAAAATTGATCGTAAAAATTATGGAACCTGCGGGTTCCGGCTTTCCCGGAGTACAGTATAATGATAAAAAGGTAGAGAAGGGGAGTGGTGAGCTGATGTTGATGAAAAATTTTCCTTCCATCGTTAATGAAAACAGCAGTCAGCAGGAGGTCCGGGAATATTTAAGATCCGTATCAAATAATGAAAGGGTAAAAAAGCCTCAGTTCCACGCCGTGATTTCCACGAAGTTCCGGGAGCATACCAAAGAAGAGCTTACCAGTATCGCAGAAAATTTTATGGATGAGCTGGGGTACGGAAAGCAGCCTTTTATTGTGGTGTTCCATAATGATACAGAAAATCATCATGTCCATATTGTTTCCACCCGTGTCAATAAACAGACCGGAAAGAAAATTAATGACAGTTTTGAAAAACTTAAGGCACAGCAGGCATTAAGCCGTACCATGGAAAAGCTGTATGGATTAAGTACACAGGAGCAAATAGAAAAATTACTGGGTTACCGATATAGTTCTCTTAAGCAACTGGAACTGCTTTTAGAAAGAAATGGATTCCGGCTTTCTCCCAATAGAAATGATGAGGGTGCTTTAGATATACTAAAAAACGGAGCCTGGGAAAAAACCATTAATGCAGCCGGGCTCAACTTCAGCAGTCAAAAAAAAGATTCCAGGGCGTGGCAGCTAAAAGCGATTCTCTTAAAATACAAAGAACTGTACTCTTGCAAGGTATTCAGGATTGAAGACCACAGGGCTCAGGAAGGTGTATTACCGGAAGAAAAATACAACGAGAACCGGAAGCCGGAAATTGACTTTGAGAGTGAGCTTCAGAAAAAATTGAGGGATATTTTCGGGATTGATATTGTATTCCATACTTCTAACAAAGAAATACCAGCTGTAGATCTCAGGCCTTTTGGTTATACGATGATTGACCATAAGACAGGATCAATATATAAAGGAAGCGAGATTATGAAAATGAACGAGCTGTTTGAGTTCACTTCCGATGTCATTGACAAAAGGCTTTTTGAAATCTTAAAGGATTACAATATAGCAGATGAAGCTTCTAAGAAAGTTCTACTAGAGCATTTGAAACGCCAGAATCCTGACCATGTGCCAAAAAGCTTTATGCTTTTTGAAACTAAAAAAAGGAAGAATAAAGAAATATTTGGCTCAGTGAGGAATGAGGTAAAGCAATATCTCAGAACACAGGACTCAAAAGATGTTCACATTATAAAGTCCGAAGACGGTAAATTTTATGCTATCCACTCAAAATTACACTACGTAGGAGAGCTGGAACAGCTGATCGGCGAAAAAGATTATCAAAGATTCCTGAATCCGGCTGAAAATCACCAGCAGGTTTCAGTAATCCAAAATGAAAGGCTTGCAAAAGAACTGAACAGAAGCATCGATGATTTGATTTTTCAATTCAGCAGATCATCAGGAGGAACCGGAAAAGACCCCGGAGAAGAGGAACATAAGAAAAGGCGTAAAAAGAAAAACCGATAGGTTGAAGTTCTGTTTCCAATTAAAAAATAGCAAAATAAAACTATGATTATCACCTTTGCCACCCAAAAGGGCGGAGCTGGGAAAACCACTCTTGCCATTGCCTTTGCTAATTACCTTTGCGAGGTTTCCCAAAGGAAAATTAAAGCATATGACTTTGACTTTCAGAAATCTTTTTTCAACAAATGGAAAGAAGATGAATATTCAGAGCTGCCAATGCTTTATGAAGTGGAGCTCATCGGAGACGATGAAGAAGAACGGCCTTTTGAAGATCTGGAGAAAATAATAAGCCTTAAGGAAAGCGAAGAAATATTCCTGTTTGATCTGGCGGGCACACTCGACCAGAAATACAGTGACCTGCTTATTTACAGTGATTTTATCATCATCCCTTTTGAATACTCCGATGTATCGGTAAAATCGACCCTGGTTTTCAAAAACCTGCTGGGTCTATTGGAAAGTGAAGCAGAAAGGATTTTTATCCGCTCCAAATATGACAAAGGCTATAAATATCTCAATCAAAAGGAGATGGATATCGAGATCTCAAAATACGGAACCCTGATTGAAAGCCCTGTATATAAAAGGAACTGCTTGCAGACCATTAATACGAGGAAGCTTACTTATGAGCAGCGATATGCCATAAAAAAGCCATTCAACGAAATCATTGAACAAATAAGTGAAGCATTACAAATTACCCTGTAAGGCTGATTCCAAAGAAAAACAAAATAAAAAATATGATAAAGTATTCACTCATCCTGTTAGCAGCTTATTTCCTGTATTATGCCGGAAATATCCTGTACGACCTTTTCTTAAAAAAAGAAAAGATCACTCACGTCGATCTGACTGAAGAATTTTCACTGAGCGGTTTTGCACAAACTGATGCTGAACCTCCAAGCCGGATTGGAATTGAAGATGTTGAAAACGTCAATACGCCCAAATCCTTTTTGAAAAAAGAACTTCACTCCGCAAACCCATCAACTATCGATCAGCAGCCGGATCTGGAAGAGCTGAGAAAACGATTTGAAGCCGAGCAGGATATTGACGATATGCCACCACCGGCGAACAATACCAAAGCGGCACCGGCAGAAAAGAACCAGTCCGATAATACAAGCCAACCTCAGGATATACATGTCAAAGCAGAAGAGTATCCTAAAAGGGAAAAGGCTGAGCCTAAAAAGTCCCACTGGAAAGAGCTTTTGAACTTATCGGAGACCACCGTTCAGCTGGTGGCTAATTATGAAGGCCAAAAGGTCTACCACTCCGTCATTTAAGCAGTAAGGAACACTCCAAATTGACCCAATATCATCCTGTCAACAGATACGGATAGCATACCTCTTATGCCTATTTCTGAGCACAAAATTTAATTCTAAACCAATAATTGATCATTATGAACAACAATTTAAAACGCTATGCAGCAGTAAAAAAGATATTGACTGCCTGTATGATTCTTCTTGCTGTCACGCCTGTATTTGCCCAGGGCGGAGCAACAGCCATCTCCAATGCAGCCAATGACATTAAGGACTATTGGGATCCCATCAAACTGATTCTGAAAGCCGTGGGTGGATTGGTCGGCTTTATCGGAGGTCTTAGAGTGTATAACAAATGGACTAACGGTGATCAGGATGTCAACAAAGAAATCCTTGGTTATGGGGGAGCCATGATCTTTCTGATTGTCGTTCCGGAATTCGTCACCTCATTCTTTGCTTAAGTTATGGGATTCTACCTCTACAAGGGGCTCAAAAAGCCTCTTGTATTCTTCGGACTCAAAGGAAAATATATTTTCTATGCGGTGGGTGTTATCGGAGCCGGAGTCATAGCCGCGCTTATCTTATCCAGGTTTGGATTACTGGGCTCTTTATTGGGGCTTGCAGCCACCGGAGGCGGGGTTTATTTCATTTTCAAAAGACAGGATAAGCGTGGTTTGTACGATAAAACTAAAAACTTCGATCAGATTTTCATTTTCCCTAAAAGGTTGAACAGCAAAAGATTTTTACAGCATGGCAACAACAAAAAAACAGGCATTTAATATTCCTTTCATCGGGTATGATTATGGAAAAGATCACTATTGGGATTTTGATGTTCTTTTCGGTCAGTACGGAAACCCCATCATTGGCATCAGAATCAGAAATATGGTGGAACAATATTCGGCAGATCCGGATTATTATCTCCATTTTCATACGGTTCTGAACCAGGTGGTATCCATCATCGGGGAAGGAAGAATTGTTCAGAAACTTGATATTTTCGCAAAAAAGAAATATTCAGCCGAACCTTCCAAGGAGTTCCTTCAACAGAAATATTCCGAGCATTTTGACGGCAGGCTTTTTAAAACCATTGAAACGATATTACTGTTTACGGATATTATTCATGATAAAAATAAAAAAAACGGGCGGTCAGCGAATGGTGGCAATATAACAGAAAAGAGCTATAAAGAACTCCGGGACAAATGCCAGAAGGTGTTTATGCTGTTGAAGCAAAATGACTGTGAACCGGAATTTCTATTTGAGAAAGATTTTGAGTATTATATTTCCGGAGCTTTATCCATGCAGTTTTCAGGTACCCCGGTTTTTGACAATATCAGAAGTACCAATGAATACCTGCAAATCGGCAACCGCTTTGTTAAAAACATCTCCTATGTCGATGTTGAAAACATTGACCTGCCTTCTGAAATTGAGCCTTATTCCATACTGGGAGGAAACGGAGCCGCTGCCGAAACGGCAGTGGATAATTTTACCTTCATCAATGAGCTGGAAGATTATGAAACGATTATCTACAACCAGGTCATTACCATTCCACATCAGGCACAGCAGCAAAGGGAACTGGACAAAAAGAAGAAAAAGCACGAAGGAGCAGCGAACAATTCCCCGTCCAATGCCATTATTGCTGAAGAAATCCAGAGCCTTCTTCATCATATCGCCATAGATGGCCAGCTTATTGTTAATGCCCATTTTTCCTTACTATTTTCAGCAAACACTTTGGAAGAAATGGAAGGGATAAAGTCTCTGATTGAAAATAAGCTGTTTACCAAGGGGATCATAGTTTCAAGAAATGCCTATAACCAATTGGAGCTATTTCGAGCAGCCCTACCAGGCAACGCCACGGAACTCAGGGAGTATGACCTGTTTATGACGACGAGCGAAGCGGCGTTATGTTTTTTTTTTAAAGAAAGCTACCCCGTGAACGAAGAAAGTGGCTTCTACCTCAGATTTACCGACCGGCAGGGCGTTCCCCTAAAAGTAGATCCCTCGGATTTACCGATGAAAACCGGAAGAATCAATAACCGTAACAAGTTTGTGCTGGGACCCAGCGGTTCAGGCAAGAGCTTTTTAATGAATAATATCGTGGAGCAATACCTTACGTACAATTATGATGTCGTGATCGTGGATACCGGAGACTCTTACTCAGGAACCTGTAGGTACAAAGGTGGAAGATACATCCAGTATACGGAAGAAAAACCCATTACGATGAATCCTTTCCTGATGGATAAAAAAGAATTCAATATTGAAAAAATAGAGTTTTTGACCAACCTGATCTTTTTGATCTGGCAGGGACCTGATGCGACGATGTCCTCAGCACAAAAATCCATACTGGATAATGTCCTGATGTCATATTATCACAGTTTTTTTCATTCGGGAACAAATTGGTGCAAAAATAAAACCACGGAAGAGCTCATACTCTATTTAAGCAAATACAATATTCACGAAGAAGATGTCTATGCAGCATACGAAGAGCAATCGAGAGAACAACATACCTATTATGATATTCTGGGAATTGCTTTCGATGCCGGCTTTGATGAAGTGAAAGAAGCCTTTAGAAAACTCGCTATTGAATACCATCCCGATAAAAATCTGAATAATCCTGATTATGACAGCGAGAAATTCTATACAATCTATGAGGCTTATGAAACCCTGAGTGATCAGGAAAAACGCAAAGCCTATAATGAGACTCAGCTGATTCTCATTCAGGCTAATGAAATCATACAGCAGCCTAAAGATACTCAAGAATGGAATGAATCGTTCAGAAAAGCCCTTATTAAAAAAATTAAGGAGCTGGAAGAAAAGCTCATTATAAAAGAACTTTCCTTCAACGGATTCTATGAGTACTGCGAAAAATTCCTGCCTCTTTACCTGAATAACAAAAAGCATAAAATCAGAGAGACGGAATTTAATCTTAGGACATTCCTATTTGTATTGAGGGATTTTTACAAAGGCGGACGTTATGGGACGACCCTAAATAATGAAGGAGACAATAGTCTCTTTAATGAGCCTTTCATCGTATTCGAAATCGATAATGTCAAGGATAACCCCAAACTTTTCCCGATCGTAACGCTCATCATTATGGACACTTTCATCCAGAAGATGAGACTGAGAAAAGACCGTCGCAAAGCCCTGATCATCGAAGAAGCATGGAAGGCTATTGCCTCAAAATTAATGGGTGGGTACATCCTCTATCTCTACAAAACCGTACGGAAATTCTGGGGCGAAGCGGTGGTAGTTACGCAGGAACTGGATGATATCATTGGCAATGCCGTCGTAAAAGACAGCATTATCAACAATTCCGATACGTTTATTCTGCTGGATCAGACCAAATTCAAGGACAATTTCGACCGTATAGCGGCTTTATTGTCTCTTAATAAAGTAGAACAGAACAAGATTTTCACGATTAACAACTTAAATAATAAGTTCGGGCGAAGCCGCTTCAAGGAATTTTATCTCAAACGAGGTTCTAAGGGAGAAGTCTACGGCAATGAAGTGGCCCTTGAGCAATATTTAACCTACACCACGGAAAAGCCCGAAAAGTCGGCTGTTGAATATTACGTACAAGAGTACGGGAACTATCATAGAGCCTTAGAAATCTTTGCAGAACAGGTGAAAAGCTTCGGGGATGATATGGGAAGCATGGTCTCCTTAGTGAACCTCTATCAAAAACCCTTGGACTCAAAAGTCCTTGCGTTCTACCACGGATTTAAGAACCGGAAGACGAACCTTGGTAAAAATATTTTCAAAATCCTCACACAGGAATTAGAAGATCATAACATCAGTCTTTCGGAATTAATCAACAGACAAGCCTATACCTATGAAAAAGTTTAGTTTAATTTTTTTAGGATTTGGAAGTTTAGTATATGCCCAAAACACCTACATAGACCCTACCGTAACGGCAGCGATGATCCTGTATTCAGAAAACCTGAAAGCCAAGCAGAATGAAGTCATCGATGAAACTTCCAAGCTGAAAGATGCGCAGACCTGGGTAGGAACCCAGATGGTAGCCGCCAATGATATCCAGAATAAAATACTTAAAGGCTTGAAAGAAGTTTCCGGAACCCTGCAAAATGGAATTCAGGTCAAGGAAATTTATACGGAACTTAATAAATGCTACGGATATTCTTCTGATGTCGTTCAACTGGCTTCCGCACATCCTCAGTACGCCATTTTCGGGGTTAAAGCCTCGCAAAAAACCTATGAGCAGAGCCTGAAAATCGTAACCGATGTATCGGACATCCTTACCTCAGGAGAGTTGAACCTCGCTACAGCAGGAGACCGTTATAAGATCCTGCATAACATATTAGGAAATGTAAAGAATTTAAAGCTGTGGCTTTTGGCTATCAAGCTGCGATTGGAAAAAGCCAACAGACTGGGATTCTGGAACTCCATTAATCCCTTCGCGGGCTATATCAATACGGATAAAGCCATTGTTGAAGACATTATGAACCGGTACAAACGAAATTTTTAATTTTTTTAAGATGAAATCGAAGAATGAGATTCGCCGATTTAATGGAGGCAAAAAGAAAATTTTTCTAAGCTTGTTGATTCCGGTAGTTTATGTGGCATTAATTTCTTCCGGAGGAGGGTCCACACCCGCCTGGCAAAAAGAAAATGTTTCCTTTCCAATGATGGATTTGGAAATCAACGCCACGATGAAGGAGCATGACAGGCAAAAAGAAATGCGGCAAAACCAGACACTGAATGCCGGAATTGAAACCATCAATAAAAACGAGTGGAACAGCTTCAAGGATAAGGTGGTTAAAATACAGGACAGGCTGAGGATTGTTTCATTTGCCTTGCAGGCGATCCCAACAGGAGTTGCGATGAGCAGGGAGATTGGTAAGATCACTCAAAACCAGGCCGCCATTATTGATGAAATTGAAACCGCACCTTACTCTATTGCAGCAGTCCTGCCTTCCGGAGTACAGTATGTGGATGATTTACAAATGGTACTCCGCCTGATCACCGGGATTATCCTCTCTTACGGAGCGATCAATCAAATGGAAAAATCGGAACGCAAAATTTTATTGGATTATGCACTGGGTGAAGTCAAAACCCTGAGTAGGAATTCCACCCATATGCTTTTAAAAATACGGGATATTAAAGCTAAAGTACTGCGCAATAAAAGAGCTTTCCAATATTACGTCAACAGGGATAAACAAGTGGTAGAAAACATTATGAAGAACATTAAATCCTTTTAAGAATGAAATCGAAGATTAGCAAATACCATAATGGAAAAAATAATAAGGATATGAGCAAAAAAATACTAACCCTCGGAATTGTATTGCTTTCTACGGTTTGCGTAAAAAGCCAGCAGATCGTGATCAATGATAAACTGCTGTCCCAGATTACGGTCAATCATGGCGTTCGTTTAGGGAGTGAGCAGGCTTTTTTGGACTCTTATGAAAAGCAAAATGAGCTGTATAACGAGATCAGAAACAAAACGGCTCAGGTGATTGCCATTCAGGAATATATCTACCAGCAGCTTAAAAATGTTAATTCGGCCCTTACCCAAAGTAAAAAGCTCATCTATCTCTATCAGTATTTAGGCAAAATCGTCAGCAACTCCCAAACCATGTTGGATTTATCTGTGCAGCATCCGGAATATGCCGTGCTGGTTTCTAAGTATTATGCAGCTATAGGACAGCAAGCCCTGAAGCTCCAACAGGAGGTCACGCAGGATATCCTGAATGAAAACAAAGATTTTCTGATGGATGCTATGGATCGGGAAATGCTCATTGAAAAGGTACTGACAAGGGTCAGGAATATCAACGGCAATATTCTCTATATCATTTTACGGCTACAGAATGCAAAGAAGATCCCCTATCTCTATCAGGTCCCTGTACTTAGGAATTACATCAATATCGACAGAGCCATTGTCAGTGACATTATTCAGAAATACAAATACATTTTTAATTAAAACAATGGAAAATTTACTTATAAAATTAATCAGGCTGCACTTATTGCTTGTAGTCACCGCCGTATCCGCACAATTAAGTGTTAAACGGCTCAATGACCCTGCCATTGTTGCCCAGCACAAAAGAATGGTTTTTGAAAGCTGGGGAGACTGGCGCCCGTACCCTAAATATTTCCTGGGAGTTCAGACCAACTTTGCCTATGCCACGGTATGGGGGATGTGGGCACCCAAAATCAACAGGGATTATAAAGACGGGGACGACATTAGGCCCTTAAAACCTACGGGAGTACAGAATCAGCGATTTGCCCAGTTGAAATACGAAGAGGAAGAAGCCAAAAAAATAAAAGCAGCTTCCGATACCATTTATAAAAGGAGTGTCCAGGATTTTGCCCATTGGACTTCTGCTACCGTAGATGCTGATCCTCTCTGGCTCTTGTATTATAAACGGATGCTCAAGCCGATTACTGAATTTCCGAATACCCCGCAAAATTTTATGGAATGGAGGCTGAAAGACCAACAAACTTATGAAACGCTTAATAGTATAGGAACATTAAAAAGGCTTCAAGAGGAGCTGGATATGATCAAAGAAAAATATTCGATGTCCCGGTCTATGGATATGCCAAGGGGAAAGCGCTTTCTGATGTACCATGAAACCCTTTTGCGTTGGAGAAAATTTGCTCAGGAATTAAGGAAACATAATAACAAAACGACCCTTCTTCTGGATTATAAAAATATCCTGAAAAATCATTCTCCTTATGCTTTGCCTACAGCCTGGAGTCCTGCATCAGACAGGCAGGTTGTTCAAAACATCATGCTCAAATATAAAAACCGATATTAAAATGAATAAAACTGTAACCTTATGCTGGTGTCTCCTGACACTTTTTTTGCCGGTAATGGGCTTTGCCCAGACCGATGGCGATTACAGCAATTTACTCCAGTTTTTGAAAGGCGACGGAGCTTTTGAGAAATGGTTCATGGAGGTATTTACCAAGCTGGACACCAGTGTTCAGGACAATGCTAACGATGCCGCATTGGTCGGAAAAGCTATTGGCGGATTAGGGTCTCTGATGTACCTCGGATACATGGGATGGCAGATGGCTGCCGGAGACCGGGAGTGGGAGATTACCCCGATGCTGAAACCCATTCTGATTGGATTTACGCTGATCTACTGGACTGGATTTGTTAATCTGATACAGACTCCCTTTGAAGCCATCGCAGAGCCGGGAATCAGCATTTTCAGTGATATAGAATCAGAAGTCAATGATCTTAGAGTACAGCGCTTCAAAAAACAACAGCAATTGCTCGATGCCATCATCAAGCTCAAAGCAGATGAAGATGCCAAGCAGGAAGTTATTGAGAATACCGGACAAGATGCTGATGATTCGTGGTTTGATATCAGTGAGGGATTGGATAAACTTATCCAGCCCATCAAGGAGTGGCAGATCAGGATGCAGTTCCAGATGCAAAAATTAGTTGCTGAAGTGATTGAGTTTATCTGCCTTTCCGTTCTGAGAATTTGTGTCTACCTGATTTTCTTTATTCAGAAAATATGGGCGTACATCCTTATTATATTAGGTCCGATTGCGGTGGGTATGGCCCTTGTTCCGGGATTTGAAAGTTCCCTCTACAACTGGGTTTCCAAATTCATCAATATCAATCTGTACACTTTTGTGGCGTATACCATCATCAACATTGGCCAGCAGCTGATCGCTTCCGGCTATATGATGGAAATAGAAAGGTATGATACCCTTTTAACAAACGGAACGGTGACCAATTTAGATGCCCTACTGGTCTATGTAACCAATTCGGGAATGATTTATAACCAACTTTTTACGTGCGTAGCTTATATCGTCACCGGGATCGGGGTTTTAATGACCCCTACCATTGCAGATACCATTGTATCAGCAGGAGGAGCCGGAGCCATGACGAAGATGAAAAGTGCCATAGGCAAAATGGCAGGCTCTGCTAAGACTGCTGTTCTGGCTGTTAAAACCGGAGGTGCTTCTGTGGCTGCAACAGCTGCAAAATCTGCGAAATCCGGTTCTGCATCCGGTAGGGTGAGCAGTGCAATGAATAACAGTAGAAGTACTGGTAATAATAGTATTAACAATAGCAGTGGGAACAGTAACCGTAATAGCAGCGATGGTCATAACAGTAGTAGCAATAATAAATAATAAATTAAAAATGCTTATCAAAAATATAGAACAAAGAATCAAGGTGAATAAGATAGTTTCACTTTCAGCCATTGCCTTTGCCGTTTTCATTATCATTGCAGGACTTTTCTTCGCCTATAAAATGATTGAAGATTCCAGAAGATCCATTTACATTCTGGATAACGGTGTGCCGGTTCTGGCAAAGCAAACCGATGTTTTACTTAACAGACCTGTTGAATACAAAGCCCAGATTGAGCTTTTTCACCGGTTATTTTTCACATTGGCGCCTGACGATACCTACATCAAGGATAATATCCAGAAATCATTGTATCTCATCGATGACAGCGGAAAGAAAGAATATACCAACCTCAGGGAAAAAGGCTTTTATAACCAGATCATTGCTTCAAGTTCGATGGTAAGCATTCATACCGATTCGGTTAAGCTTGATATGGAACAAAAGAAATTCGTCTTTTTCGGAAAACAGATGATTACAAGAAAATCATCCGTTATTACCCGAAAGCTTATCACCGAAGGTTTTTTTGAAGACATTATCCGCAGTCCCAATAACCCGCATGGGGTGATCCTTAAAAATTGGCGCATCCTTGATAATGAAGAAATTTCCAATCAAACCAAAAATTCGTACTAACATGAATGCTTCATTTAAACAAGCCGGACAGAAATGCCTGCAATGGATCGTCCATCACCCTAAAAAGGTTTTTACGTATTCGATGATTTTTTTGTCAGTGTCATTTATAGGTTCTCTGATACAGGGAATTTTCTTTCCCAGCGAGACAGTATTTACCATTAAACCTCCTGTCCTTTATTCCAAAAGCCAGATGGAACAGACCCCCGCAGTAAACAACGAAAAAGAGATGAAAAAGATTGTAGAAGAGCTGGAGGCTTTGAAAGTAAAAAGAGATCAGAAACAATTACAGAAAGGGGACAGCCTGAGGATTGAATATTTGTTTAACCAATTTCAAAAATTAAAAACTCAATGAAAAAACTCGATTTCAAACAGAAAAAATACATCCTGCCACTTCTGGCATTGCCGTTCCTGCTGCTTTTTATCTATGTAGGAACCCAGTTCGCCAAAGAAGAACAACCCAAAGAGAAGCCTAAAGAACTCTCCCTTTCTCTTGGTGAGTCGCAGGATTCGATTATGAGTAAAAATGATGCCTATGATGCATTTTTCAAAAAAGAAGATAACAGAACGATGCTCGAGGGGTTGGGCAAAGAAAAGGACAGCTTGCTCAGCTACGAAGACCAGCTGTCATTAGCTCAAAAGAGAAAAATAGATTCGCTCAAAGCGGTGTCCGGAAGGCAAAACGAGTATCAATCGAAAGGAAATTTATCTTCTTACTATTACCCTAAAAAAGTACAGAATGACGACCGGGATTACAAAAGGTCTTCAGAAATTATCAGGATGCTGAACGATAAATCTTACGGACGACCGGAAGGTGACTATGCTTCAGAGCATTCAAAAGCAACTCATCAAACTCATCAACAAAATCCCGATCCGGTCAAATACCTGAAACAGCAGATGCTGGTCATGGATTCTTTGGAAAAAGCAAGAGACCCGGAATACCAAAGTAAACTGGCAGCAGAGGAAAAGCTGAAAATGAGTAAGGAAAAAATGGAAGAATTTCTGAATTCTACCTTCAATGTCAGTAAATCCGGCATCAATAACAAGTTCAATGCTTTCTACAAAGAAAATGAAAACAGCTTTATCAAAGCAGTTATCGATGAAAACAACAAGGGATATTTGGGGAGTCGGATCCGGCTGAGATTATTGGAGGACATTTTTGTGGGTAACAAAAAGCTCAGCAAAGGTTCCATACTTTATGGGCAGATTTCAGGATTTGCGATGCAAAGGGTTAATCTCAGTATCGTATCCGTATTCACCAACGGAGAAATCTACCCTGTCAACTTATCAGTTTATGATGTCGACGGCATGAAAGGGTTGTATGTACCGGAGAGCGTTTTCCGGGATATGATTCGGGAAATGGGGAGCAATTCCGTACAGGGAACGCAGATGGATATGGGCGGACAGGGATTTTTCACCAGTATTGGCTCTAAACTGTTTACATCCACTTCCAAGTCCATTGCTAACCTGATTAAAACCAACAAAGCCAAATTGAAATATAACTCTTATGTATTTCTGATTGACGAAAAACAATTGAAAGATTCACAAAACCAACAAAAAAAATAAACTAATGAAAGCTATAATGTACACATTACTGATTTTCACGGCTCAACTTTTTACTGCACAAACAGCCACTAAAGAACAGCTCATTTCGGATTTACCGGAACTCGAAATTACCGGAGGTATCAGTCTTCATATTATTTCTCCGGAACCCATCCAATATGTGGATCTCTCCACTCAGCAGCTCACTGGAGATTTACCTTCGACCCAGATTGCTCGTGTTAAAATTGCCGATAAGCCCGAAGGTACCGAAAAAGAAAAAACCAAAAATCCTGTTCTGTATTATTCTAACGGGGATCAAATCGGCGTTATCACGGTGGTGGGGCAATCCTTTATAGCCCAGTATAAAGCTATTTACCGAACTCCTGAAAACCTGAATATCGTTACCAATATCCATATCCAGCCGGAGGAAATGCAGCCCATCGAGTTTGATACAATGGCTTTCTCAAACCTTGAGCTGAGAAAATTTGCGATGGACATTATTCAGAAAAAATCAGAAAAAAATCCGATTCGGGAAGAGAAAAATCTGGGACTCAGTGTTCAGCTCAATAATGTCTATGTCATCAGTGACTATATATTCCTGGATATGACCTTTAAAAATAATTCCAACTTAAGTTATGATATCGAAGCTTTGAAATTCTCTGTAGAGGATAAAAGAATCCATAAGGCGACCAACAACCAAAGTATCGAGATGACCCCATTATTCCAGCTCAACCCTCAGAAGCATTTCAGGAAGAATTTCCGGAATATCTATGTGTTCAAAAAATTCACTTACCCGAACTCTAAAGTGATGATGATCCGCCTGATCGAAGAGCAGCTCTCGGGAAGAACCATCGAAATGAGAATCAATTATTCGGACATTTTAAAAGCCGATACTTTTTAGCGGAAGTTCCGCTTCCAATTTTTAAAATAACCATAATTACAATGGAGTTAAACTTAATCATCCTAGCAATGATCTGCTACTGTATGGTATGATCATTTTTGAAAAAAAGCGAAAACAACTTATACAGGACTATGAGCAGCTGCTCATCCTTAAAAATTGGTATGAGAAAATAGCTGAAGAGGTAAACCGATCATATATTTTAGAAAAGGTTGAAAAAAGAGGACGTCAATTAATTGATCAATTGAATCTGCTAAATGCCAATCTTGTTAAAATACAGGAAGATCATGAAAAATTACAGCAACAGCAACAGAAACTGCACAAGAATCTGCTGGAGGAACACAAACTACTGAATGAATACTTTGAAAATTTTTCCTAATGCAAGAACAACAACATCAGATCAGGATTTACGGCTTCCTTCAGAAGGCGGTATATGCCGTGGTAGCGCTGGATTGTGCTTCACTATTTTATCTGCATGCCAATATTCCGGTGGTTTCCAACTTATTGAAGAATTTTTCCAGAATGAGTTTCATTTATCCTCCTGTCAATGCTAAACTGGCGACCCTTTTATTGATAGGATTAGTGGCTGTAGGAACAAAAGCTAAGAAAAAGAAAGACCTTAATATTGCTATGGAAATAGTAGTTCCTATGGTATTGGGACTCCTGATGATGTTTTCCTCTCTGGTTTGGGAGCGTGAAGCCGGAAATCCTTCACTTCCTAAAATATTTCCCGGAATGAGTCTTTACCAGGTTGTGTATGCTTTTTTATCGTTTTTGTGAGCGGTTGTTCTTCAAATGGGAGCTGACAGCATTTCTAAGCTGATGCAGCAGAAAATGGGAAAAGACCGATGGAATGTCGAGGAAGAATCTTTTGACCAGAACCAGGAATTAGTAGAATCCGACATGATGATTAATATTCCTTATTTATTCCGGTATAAAGGGAAAAGCAATAAAGGCTGGATGAATATTAATCCTTTCCGGGGGACGATGGTGATTGGTGTGCCAGGTTCCGGTAAATCTTTTGGAGTGATCAATCCCGCGATCAGGCAGATGATAGCTAAAGGATTTTGTCTGATAATTTACGATTTTAAGTTTCCCGACCTGGCGCAGATCGCTTATTACCACTATTTATTCAAAAAAAGTAAGGAATCAGGTTATAATTACAATTTTTATGTTATTAACCTCAATGAAGTTGAGAAATCCAAAAGGGTGAACCCGTTCGCCAAAAAATATGTGCAGACATTAGCAGAAGCACAGGAAATGGCTGAGGCTATGGTGTCTTCTTTACAAAAAGGCAGTACCAGTTCCGGAGGTGGGGCTGACCAGTTCTTCACCCAATCAGCGATCAATTTCCTTTCATCCTGCATTTATTTTTTTGCAACCCACGAAAACGGAAAGTACTCGGATCTGCCTCACATCCTTTCCTTTATGAACCGAAGCTACAAGGAAATTTTTGATACCCTTTTTGGACATGAAGAATTGTATTCTTTATTATCGCCTTTTAAATCCGCCTATGATAACAAAGCTTTTGATCAATTAGAAGGGCAGGTCGGAACATTGAAAATTTTCCTGTCGCGGCTGGCTACCAAAGAAAGCTTTTGGGTGTTTTCGGGGGATGAAGTGGAACTCAAAATAACAGACCAGAACAATCCTTCCATTGTTATTTTAGCATCCGATCCCGGAACTCAGGACATCAACTCTGCTTTGTATTCTTCGGTGCTTAATAGGACTTTAAGATTGATCAATTCAAAAGGCAACTTCCCTGGAGGAATCATTGCCGATGAATTTCCTACGATTTACATCCATAAAATTGATAATGTGGTGGCTACGGCAAGAAGCAACAGGGTTGCCGTAATGTTAGGACTTCAGGAGCTTCCACAGCTTCGCCAGTTTTATAAGAAAGAAGTTGCAGATACCATTTCTGCCATTGTCGGAAATATCCTGTCTGGCTCTGCAAGGGATAAGAATACCTTGGATTGGCTCGAAAAATTATTTGGAAAAATAAAGCAGAAGTCGTATTCCCAATCCATCTCCCAGCAAGGTACGACCACCAGTATCAATGAGAAAATGGACCATATGATTCCTGCCGGAAAAATCGCGGCACTTAAAACCGGAGAAATGGTGGGGATGATCGCCCAGGGAGAAGAAAATGATACCGAAGAATACAAAACCTCTGCTGTGAACGGTAAAATAAACCTGGATATGAAAAGTATTAAAAAAGAGGAAGCGGAACTTCCGCCCATGCCTTCCTATTACTCCTTTGTGGATAGGGCAGGAGTTAACCGCAAAGAAGAAGTCTTAATGACCAACTTCAGGAAAATCAATAAGGAAGTAGAATTAATTGTCAGAGAATCAGTAAAAGCATAATCATATGAAGAGTAAAATAATTAGCAACCGAATTTACAAGATGGTGGTCTTCATGCTTCTGTTGGTAAACAGTTTTACGTTTGCCCAATTCAATACCATAATGCCTGCACAGCCTCAAAAGCCTGAAAGTCAATCCCGTGTTGAATTTACAAAAGAAGAGAAACCTATTGATCCCAAAAATGGGAAAAATTTCTGGAAAAAAATATTCAATACGACAACAAGGTCGGATTTAAAAAATGAATTGGATTCTTTAAAAATACTGTTAAAAAAGTACAAGCATACCAATAATTCTGGAAAAGAGAGCTTTCAAAAAATGAAAGATTCTTTGCTATTGGCCACCAAGCGTAGAGCCGAACAACAAATGGATCTTTTAGAAAATCAAAGTTCCCCGGCTTTATATGACTTTGTGGAGGAGCCTAAAGAATCTTTATCAAAAGTTGTAATGCCTTTGGCGGGTAAGATGGCGATCACTTCTTCTTATGGGACACGGGTTCATCCCATTTCCGGAAACCGGAAAATGCACAATGGTATTGACCTGAAAGCATATTATGAAAATGTATATGCAGTCATGGACGGAGTAGTAACGGCAGTGGGCCGGTCAGCGACCGGAGGCAATTATATCAAGATCCTCCACTATGGCCGATTTGAGACAAGCTACCTCCATCTTTCAGAGATTTATTATCGGACCGGAGAGTTCGTGAAAGCCGGATTTATCTTGGGAAGAAGCGGGAATACCGGGAATTCTACAGGGCCTCACCTGCATTTTTCGGTGAAAGAATTCGGACAAAGCATTAACCCCGCTCATTTTTTAAATGATTTAATAAAAGCCACTCATCTCATGGAAACCTATCATAATACTAAGACAGCAACATACAACCCCTACTAAATACATTAACAATGAAAAACAGCAATTTACCCACAGACGAACTGAAAAAATATGGAATTATTAATGAAGATCATACATTTTCCAAAAAACTAAGCGCAGAAGATATTCAGAAATTCTTACAAGGATACACTATTGTCGCTGACAACGATACAAAAAGGGCAACTTTTCAGCTCACGGATGATAATACCAGACTAAAAGTAATTTTTTTGGAAAGAGATAAAAGCATCTCGGAAATCCTTAAAAACAGTGAAAAGAGAATCGAATATTCTGACATAAAGGAACTCTCTAATAAATTGCCACCGGAGGTTCCGGCACTGGAAAAGAAAGCCTTTATTTTCGATAAGGACACCGGCATAGTAGCAGAGTTTGATTTCATCAGGCATACAACGGAATTGACTGCTATTATTGCTGATCTAAGAGATGCAACTGAAACCGCGCGATATAAATTTGAATTACTAAAGTTTAAGGCATTTATCCTCGATAAATTGGAAGCGGAACTTCCGCCTGAGATCGCTAAAGAAATTACTAATGATTTGAATATTATCTCCAAAGAGATTAGTACAGTTGATGGAATTCTTGCCCAGCAAAATCTTAATCAAAAAGAAAAATCTGATATCAGTTTGAATGTAAACGACCCGGATCTTTATCAAGATGCGAATCAGATGAGAGAAGAAGAGGAGCAGGAGCAAGAAGAAAAGCGAAGGTTTAGAAGATAAATCTTATTGATACCTCTAATAAACTGTTTCAGAATATATAAAAATCTCAAAATAAAATTTTAAAATGGATTTATTTGAAGATTACAGCCTACTTCCGGAGGAATTGAAGACGGTCTGTGATAAATGGCAGGAAAAAGCGGCGTACCGGGGACTTGATTATAATGATTGTGAGATTTTCCAGAAAGAATGCGAAGCTATCGGCTATACGTTTGATTATGGACTGGATGCAGAACCATTTGATTTACGACCCATCAATTTAGGGAAACAATTACAAGACCATATTACTAACAATCAAGATCCAGGCATTATGCGAACAACAAATGATCTAAGCTGGTATGATAAGAATATTACTCCTCTAACCCGGGCTTATAAAGATTTTGTAAAAGAAAAAGAAAATACATCACCTGAACATTTTTTTCAGGATGGTGAAAGAGTCTTTACGGCAAAAGAAATCAAGTTTTTAAAAATTCTTGAGTATAAAAGTTCTAAAAATGAAATTAATGCTTCTTATCCTGAAAGTAGAGAACCAGTAACCGAGAATTCAGGTATTGCAGAGAACAGGGAATTGAAGCTTGATGAACTCAAGGATATGCTTACTCAATATTATGAAAAAGAGCAGGAAAGTATGTTTGATTTTACCCATCCGAAATCTATTAAGACGTTGGAACTGGCATTATTTCTTCAAAATGGAGATGAACCGTTAAAGAAGGAAGTTCTGACATACATTTTTACAGAACCGCCACTACAGCCTGATTTTTACGACTTCATGGATGATTCTTATGATAGGGGAGAATCTTTTTATGAGAAAGCAAAGGAATCCTATAAGATAAAGATAGAAAAATATAACCTTTTTTTAGAAAATGCTTATTCAGTTTTTGACAGATACAATTTTGATATTCATATGGTCCATGAATCCAATGTCGAAAGCGCACCGGATGCATTCAAAGTCTTAGTGCATGACCTGTCTAATCAGTTTTCTGCTGAAACTAAAGCTACCATTAAAGCCATTAATGCAGATCAGGCTAATAATGAAAGGAAAACCTATGAAGCCCCTCAAATAGGGAAAAATAATCCCCATGTGGAAACTAGCATCGAGGGATATAGCAACAGTGAATTAATGAATCTGTCCGATGGCGAATTAGAAAATCTATTAAAGCTAAAGAAAGAACAGTATAAAATAGAACAAGTGAACGATGATATCATTGCTATGTCTTTTACCAGTAGTGAAATAAAAAGACTTCTGGCCCTGATTCATCATAAATCAATTAATAACAATCAAAATCCCAACATTATGGAAACAACAAAAGAATTCGATCAGGTTCAATACCTAAAAGACCAGTTAAAATACCTTGGCTTTGGCGAAGATTCAACACTTCACGAAGATTTGGAAAAAGGTATTGAGTCTCCCAAACAGCAGTTTGAAATCAAGGCAGTCTCAGATAAGGCACTGCCCGGAAATACCGTAGACTTTGTTTTGAAATTCAATAAAAGCGAAAATGGAGGTGTTTTCTTTAATTCTTACCTGGCAACGCTGAAAAATGAAAAAGATGAAAGTTTTTCCCACAATTTTTATGTGAGCAAAGAAAACACCTTTACTGCTAAAGAGGCCGTTAATCTTCTGGAAGGGCGTTCCGTGAAAATAGAATTTCACAATCCGAAAACAGACCAGGTGGAACCTGCCTTTGTTAAGCTTGATTTTAAAGAGCCTAAAACAGAAAAAGGCAATTATAATTTCCAGAATTTTTATAAAAACTATGGTATTGATACCGCAGAAATTGTAGAAAAATCCAATTTGGTCTTTGATAAGCCTGAATATAAGGAGAATACGATAAAATCTTTGGAAAAAGGAAACGTGGTTAAGGTGAAATTTGAACTGGATGACGGGTTTATAGAAGGAAAAGCAGTTCTCAACCCCCAATATAAAAACCTGAACCTATATGATATGGATATGAACAGGATAAATACCAACAAACCTTTACAGGGTTTGGAAGATGAGAGAGAACATGATAAAGCCAATGTAAGAGAGCAAAGCATCAAACGATAAAATTTCCTACCTATTATCTGAAAGCGGTAAGTCTGATGATGATTTGCCGCTTTTTTAAAATCTACCCATATGAAAATACACTTAATACTGCCATACCTGCTTTTTCTTTTCACTATCAGTTCCTGTCACAAAGAAATCAAATCCGAGAAAGGCGGAATTGATTTGATTTCCAATGTCTATTTTGATGCATCCAAGGGACTGGACAATATGCAGAGCTTTCATGTCTCGAAAATAAATTATTCTCACGATCAGCTAATAGAATATGTTCCGGACCTTTCATTTCCTGAGATTAACAGACAGGTGTATTATATCAGGGACTCACTTTGTTATCCTATTCACCCGATGGAGCGCGATCTTATCTTTTCTGATCTTTCCAGAAAACAAAAGCCTCTTCTGGTTTGGAAAAAGAAAGAGGGAGCAGTGTTTTCAAAAGAATGGATTCCGAACTACAGGAACAGAAGAAACCTATCCGATACCATTTTATTCCATAAGAAATACAAACGATTTGAGATTAATTCTCCCTGGATGTACACAAGATTTTACATCTATCCGACAGACACTATTTTACCTTATTCGCTGTACAGGCATGCCGAAAAAGACTATCACGGGCGGTTGGAACGTATTGATTCCTATAATAAAAAAGATGACGTTTTTGTAACGCTCCAATTACTGCCCAGAAAAAACTGGGATGATACTGCGAAAGAACTATTTGAATTTAATCATTTTGTAAAAAAAAGGGAAAGTGAATGAAAATCAGCTAACATATAACATCGATGATATTTCCGTAATAGAAGGGAATAAAAATGAACTGATTGTTTTTAACAGCAGTAAGGACAGGGATTCATTCCTGGAACTGCTGAAATTAAATAATCAGAATAATAACAGAACCCTTGTTGCCATTCATTCCGGTGCAAATACCAAAAAGTTTATGAACAGGTATCAGAACTATGAGGGGAAAATATTCCTTTGTATGAATGGTGACAGAACGGGAAATATGATGACACTGAAAATTCTTACCGACCTGAATGAGAAAAATATAAAGGACATTCGTCCCTTATACGGAATCTCAGAAAGCGGTAATCAAAGCCTAAGTGAGTATTTAGAAAACAAACTAGGTCTTCAAAAGAAAAATACTATTTTAGTCGAACCAAAAAATTCAGAAGATGCAGACCTTAATAATAAACGAAACGGAATTCCCAACACTCAGCACGTGGGATCCGAACTTTCTGAACGAAATTCTGGAAAGCCTTTCCAAGGCAGCCAATCCAAGCAAAACGGAAATCACCCGGGAGGACAAGCTATGGGCAGCCACCATGCTGGAAATGGACTTGCAGGCACAGGGTGGAGCAATTTGGGAAGCAGAGGAGAAGGAAGATCCGTTGACGGAACACAACCGCAGAATGATGAAGGAAATGAAGAAAGAAAACATTCCGTGGGCGGAATCGTATCCGGGAGAGCTTTATCCAATAGATCAGGATTAGATTTATCACATAAAAATAATAAGGATGTAGATATTCTCATTTCAAAGTATAGCGGTCAGAAGCTGACCAACGAGCAAGTTGCGGAAGTGGTTTCCGCAGCTTGCTTTGTTTCGGGGAATCACAAAATTTCTCTAAATGAAAATCTTAGCCCTACAGATGAGCTGAAAGATATTTGCAGGCAGTTCAAAAGCGGTGGAACAGCGAAAGAAGGCAGGGGGATTTTAGATGAATACTACACCGATTCAAGGATTGTAGATGCTGTACGCAATTTAATTAAAGACCGGTTTAAAAACCATCAAGAAATTTCGGTATTGGAACCGAGTGTAGGAACGGGAAATTTTCTCTATGCAGCAAAAGATTTGGGTATAAAAACCAATATTACGGCTTTTGAAATCAACGAGACCACAGCAAAAATTGCCAAAATCCTTCAGCCCGAAGCTGATATCCATCTTCGTTCCTTTGAAACTGAATTTATTGATGAGAAGGGTGGCAAAAAAGAATTTTCCGAAAAATATGATTTGGTTATAGGTAATCCACCTTACGGAGACCATCGGGGATTGTACAAAGGTTTGGGCGAAGAGCCGAAAATATCAAAATATGAAGATTATTTTGTCAAACGTTCTTTAGATTCCTTAAAGCCCGATGGGATTCTGGCGATGGTACTTCCTTCGGGTTGGCTCAACCGTCAAGACCAATTGAAAAATGCCGAATTAATGGAGGGATACCGCTTGCCCAGCGGTGCTTTTGCCGGAACTGCCATTGGTACGGATATTATTATTTTAAGAAAAGACCCTCAGAAAATTTCCACGGATATTTCCAGCTATTTTGAAATTAATCCGGAAAAAATTCTGGGTGAAACCCGGCAGAAAACCAATCGGTTTGGACGTCAGGAAAACTATATCCATGGAAATTTAGAGGATGCTTTAATAAGAATTGACCAGTTGAGAGGCAAAAAAGAAACCGAAAGAATCGGGAATCTTTTTGAAGATTTATTCCTGGAAGCTGAAGAGGGACCTAAAATCACCTTACAAAATAAGGTTTCGGAGGTTCAACCGGAAAAAATTACAGATTCTGAGCCTGGTGAAATAAATCTTACTGAAGTTCAGGAAAAGGTTGAACAGGTACTTTCATCACTTAATTCTGTAAAATTCAAATCTCCGGCAGTAGTAAAGGAGATTGAGAAGTACTCTAAAATTCAATCCCAAATTGCCAGCGAGCCAAAGAAATTCGATCAAAGCCAAATTGATGAAATTCTCCAAAAAGCGGAGAAAATTATTCAGTCTCAAAATGAAAAAAATACAGAGTATAGAGTTCAGACCAAACCGGAGCTTAAAAAAGGAGTTCTAAAGTATCAATTCCTTAAACCTGATGAAATCGTAAATGCTTCGGTTCAAAACAGTTCTGATCTTTCTAACGCACAGGTTGAAGCTTTCAGGGATACCTCATATGACGGAACTTTACATAATAGAGGAAAGCATTATCAATTTGCTAACTACATAGATGGAAAATGGGTACATGATTTTTATTATGCAGAAGGGAATATTTATAAAAAACTGGAACAGTTAGAAAAAGATTTTGCCGATAAATATGCTATTGGCGGAACCGAAAATCAATATGAAAAGCAAAAGACTCTACTGGAAAGCGTTTTACCCAAGCCTAAATCCCTCGATGAAATTTATATCAGTCCTAACCATGAATTTATTCATCAGTTTAATTTAGGGACTATTGAAAGGTTACGATATAATTCAGTGACAAGAAGCACAGAGCCGGTCACAGAAAATTATACACTTGCGGAGAAATTTAAGGATTTTGTAAGCAGTTTACCCAGTGATGCCTTTGCGGGATCGTCGTCGTGGGAAGTCAGAGGCTTTGTGGATAATGAAACCGTTACGGGAAGTGATAAAGAAAGAAATGCTCTCGTCCGTGAAAGGAGAAAAGCCGCTGCTAACGATTTGTTTTATAAATTTTTGAGAGAAGAGTTATCGGATGAACTAAGAGAGCGTTTTGTAAAAGACTTTAATAGAAACTATAATAATATCCATGTTCCTGATTATTCCAAATTTCCGTTGTTTTCTAAAATTCATCTCAATTTCAAAGGAAGAGAACTGAAACTAACCGAAGTTCAGAAAGCGGGAATCGGAAGACAAACCACAAAAGGGGTTGGATTATTAGCTCACGAAGTCGGTTTTGGGAAAACTTTGTCCGGAATCTTATCCATGCATGAAGCGATGGAACGTGGAAATGCAAAAAGACCTTTAATTGTTGTTCCGAACGAAAGTATTCTCAAACAGTGGGTGGAAACAATTTTTGAAACAATTCCCCATGCCAAACTAAATGTACTGGGAAATCTGGGTAAAGATTATGATCTCTCAAAGTTTGATAATAAGGACGGAGAGATTACCATCGTTACCTATGAAGGCTTCAATAATATCGGTTTTTCTGAAAATATTACCCAGGAGCTGGCTTCCCGATTTTCTTACATTTCAGAAAGTGAACTGAAAAGTGTTAATTCCATTAGCGAAAGAGATTTTCAGAAAGAACTGGAGAAAGAAAAAGAACTGGAGGGAAAAATGAAGCGTGGTAAAATCTATGATTGGGCAGATTTTGGCTTTGACCATCTGACGTATGATGAAGTCCATAATGCCAATCATATCGTAGGAAAGGTTAGGGTAGAAGACCGGAGATTTGCATCGGATTTCAGGAGCCAGAACCAGCAGACTTCCAAATTGGGAATCAACACATGGATGGCGGCGCAATACATTCAGGACAAGAATGACGGTAGGAACGTAACACTGCTTTCCGCTACCCCTTTCACCAATAAGCCTTTAGAATATTATTCCATTTTATCCCTGATTGCTAATAAACGCTTGGAAGAGTCCGGTTACTTCAATGTCAATACATTTTTTGAAACCTTTATGGAGGCAGATAATGATATGGAAATTGATGCCAAAGGTGATGTGAAATTCAAGGCCAACGTGCGTAGATTCAAGAATAATTCTCTGTTTCAGCAGCTGCTTTCTGAATTCATTGACATCAAAGGAGAAGAAGACAACCCAGAACTGAAGCGTCCCAACAAAATCAATAAAGAATATAAAATTGAACAGAATGACCTGACGAAAGAGCAATATGATTTACTTAATGAAAGCTTTAGTGAAACAGAGAAAGGAGCAATTCTTACCCATATTCTCAATGCAAGGCTGATTGCCATTTCTCCATATCTGTCGATTTATTATGATGGAGAAGAACCTTCTGTACAGGAATTTATAGAGAATTCTCCGAAGCTAAGGCAGACGATGCTGCTGATCCGGCAGAATAAAAAAGACATTCCGGATTTAGGGCAAATTATTTATTCAGAATTAGCCGTTGCAGAATTTCCAAAGCTGAAAGAATATCTTATAAAGGAAATTGGCTATAAACCTGATGAAATAGGAGTGATTACCGGAGCAACCAGTAAACCGGGTAGGTTAAAGATTCAGGATGATTTTAATTCCGGGAAAATTAAAATTATTATTGGCAGCGAAGCTATCCAGGAAGGAATGAATCTTCAGGAAAATACAACCGATCTGTATCTCCTTTCTTTACCGTATAATTTCACTTCTCTACGGCAGGTAGAAGGTCGAATATGGAGACAGGGAAATAAGAATGAAAATGTCCGTGTCAATTTTATGCTGACCAATGACAGTATTGATGTCTTTATGCTTCAAAAATTGCAGGTTAAGCAGGCAAGATATTTAGAAGCGATGAAAAAAGGAGCGGATGTATTGGATGTTTCGGATATCAGTACCCAGGAACTTAAAACATCAATTATTACCAATCCGGAAACAAGGGCTAATATTGAAATTGAACTGATAAAAAAACGGATTGAAAGTGAGAAAAACAAACACCTTGCGGATAGTGCCTTTGTATTAAGGAAATACGAAGATTTTATCAAAGTTCAGGAGGGTGTGACTAAAGCAGAATATAGTTATAACAGGATTTTAGGGTACTCCAAAGAAGAAGGAGAGGACTCGGAATATTGGAAAAATCAGCTTCCATCTTACCAAAAAACGATTGATCTTGCAATAGCGGAAGTTCAAAAAGCAATCCACAATTTAGCTGAAAAAGGAGTGAATGTTACAGAAATTGAACATCAAACTAAAATCACTGAAGATAAAATTGCAGAGCTGGATAAAAAGTTGGAAGAGCTTCCTGAAATAAAAGCAAATTTAACATCTAAATATGCAGAGGAAAAAGCAAAGAAGCTCAAAATGAATGAGCTTATAAATTATGTAAAAGAAAGGGCAGATGAAAATAGGGTTTTGTATAATAATTTACTGACTGAAAATTCAATTAATACCATGGAAATTAAAATTGCTTTAGATAAAGTGTTAAGCCAAAGAGAAAATGCGAATTTAGAAAATGTATTGACTGTAATCAGGAAAAGGTAAGCTGAAATGTTTTAAATTATAATACTAATCATATATTTAAGTTTGATAATTCTATGGTTTTTAATATATTAGATTTAACTATATAAGAATTGGAAATTATACAATGTATTTACAAAATCTCAAACTCTGGAATTTTAGAAAATTTGGTACTGATGGAACTTTTAGTATCAATAATCCAAATCTAAATTTAGATTTTACAAAAGGTCTGAATGTTCTGATAGGAGAAAATGATTCGGGAAAAACAGCAATTATAGATGCAATCAAACTTTCTCTAAAAACACACGCATCGGAATGGATTAAACCAGAAAGAGATGATTTTTTTGAGGCATCAGAAAAATTTAGAATAGAATTGTTATTTAAAGATATATCTCTAGAGGAAGCCAAAAATTTCACCGAGTGGCTTTCTTGGGAAGGAGAAGGAGATAATTCGGAGCCTATACTTATTGTATACTTTGAGGCAACAAAAATTAATGAAAAGATTGTAACCTATGACCTTAAAGCAGGGTTGCCAGAAGAGGGATATTCATTAAATTCCGACGCAAAAGAATTTCTAAAAGCAACATATCTTAAACCTTTACGAGATGCTAAGTCAGAATTAATTCCCAAAAAAGCCTCTCGCTTGTCACAAATTTTTGAGAAACATGAAGCATTTAAAGATAAAGATAGAGATCATCTTTTAATAGATATCTTTAACGATTTTAATAAAAGTATTGCCCTCTATTTTAAAGGGTTGAAAAGTGATGAGACAACACAACTAAATGACTTAAAAGGAAAGGAATTAAAAGATGAGATAGACAGATATCTAAAATCCTTTTATGATAATACTAAAGAAACTGATATAAAAGTTACAGAAGCAAAGCTGAGAAATATATTAGAAAAATTAGAATTATTAGTAAAGGATGAGATAAATGTAGGATTAGGAACACTAAATAGACTTTTTATGTCTTCCGAATTAGTACATCTCAATAAACTGAATTGGGATGGTATAAGATTGGGCTTAGTTGAAGAATTAGAAGCACATCTGCATCCTCAGGCTCAAATGCAAATTATAGAGTCATTACAACAACATACTGATATACAACTTATTTTAACAACCCATAGCCCTAATTTAGCATCAAAGGTAAAACTTGAAAATCTAATTATTTGTACTAAAAGTTATGCTTTTCCTTTGGGTGAAAAATATACTAGACTCAAAAAATCTGACTATCCATTCCTTGAAAGATTCTTAGATGTAACCAAATCCAATCTTTTCTTTGCAAAAGGATTGATATTTGTCGAAGGTATTTCGGAAGAGATTATTATCCCAGCTTTGGCTGATAAATTATTTGAATTAAATGAAATAAACAATAGCCTAACATCTTCTTCTGTATCTGTGATTCCAATTGGTAATACTGCATTTTTAAGATACTCTAAAATATTCTTAAGAAGTAGAGAGCCTCAAGTAGACATTCCCATTAGTATAGTAAATGATTTGGATTTACGCCCTATAAAATATGCCGAGAAATATAATATTCCTCAAAATAAAAGAAGAGCAAATAATATTATTACCGAATATAATTTAGATAATTTTAAAGATCAAAAAAAATCGAACATAGAATCTCAATCTATCAGAGCTTTTATTAGTAATTTTTGGACATTGGAATATTGTATTGCTCTACACCCCACTCTAAGAAAAATACTTTTTAAATCAATTGTGCAATGTATAGAAGAGGTGCGAGCAGATAATTACAACGGAATTAAAGAAAGCAAGAAAGGAATAAAACCAGTATCAGAGCTTGATTATGAAACAAAATGGGAGAACTTTGTTCTGAATAAAAATAATGAAGAAATTGCTTTTGATATAATGTATCATTTTATTATTGATGAAAAGAAAATTTCTAAATCAATGATAGCAATGTATTTTTCTCAATTTTTAAAAACAGACATTATTTCTAGAGAAGAGATTTTTTTACAAGATAATCCTATTCAATATTTAATAGATGCAATAAAATATGCCACAAGAAATGTTTAATGTTTCCATTGATGATATTAGATATGCTGAGAGTATTTTACTTCCGGAAGGAAAAACGTTTAATGAAGAAAGAATTTCTTTTATAAGAAATTTTGAAACAATAGATCTTCAAGCTGTTCCGGGTAGTGGCAAAACAACCGCTCTTCTCGCTAAATTATTAATTTTAGAAACAAAATTACCTTTGTCGAATAATAGAGGTGTTTTAATCCTTTCACATACAAATACTGCAATTGATGAAATAAGGGATAAAATTGGTAGATATTGTCCTAAACTATTCTCTTATCCGAATTTTATCGGAACTATTCAAAGTTTTGTAGATCAATTTTTAGCAATTCCTTATTATCATATTCAATACGGTAGAAAGATAATTAGAATTGATAATGAAATTTATAATGAAACAATAAATAAATTTTTAAGTGTAAATCTAAACGGATTTACCATTCAAGAAGCTAATACTGCAAAATATTTCATCCGCTCTAATGAAGGACTTCTTTATAAATATAGACTATTATTTGAAGACGGTTCATTGAAAATATTAAGTGGATTAAACAAACCAATCCTTACAATTTCTAAACCAAGAAGAGGACAAAATTGGCAAGATTTCAGCATAGATGAAAAAAATAAAGTTGAACAATGGATGATTGCATTAAAAACAAAAATCCTTTCTAAAGGGATTTTACATTTCGATGATGCTTATTTACTTGCTGAAATATATCTATATAAGTATCCTAAAATAAAAAGTATTTTACAACAACGATTCAATTTTATTTTTGTAGATGAAATGCAGGATGTAGATATACATCAATATAATCTGCTTGAAAAATTTTTTTATGATAACAATAATAATCTTTCAAAATATCAGAGAATTGGAGATAAAAATCAAGCAATTTATACTGGAGAAGTTTCTTTAGAAGACATTTGGATTCTTAGAGATAATGGAAGGACTAAAAATATAAATGGGAGTCAACGATTATCTAGAAATATTGCAGAATTAGTTAATTGCTTTGCATTAAGCAGAGAAGGAAATTTTAATGTTGAAGGAAAAAATGACACCAGCAATCTTAAACCTCACCTTTTAGTTTTCAATATTGAAAATATACAACAAGTAATTACTAGATTTTCAGAACTTATACAGACATATATTACTTCAGGGGAAATTTTGTTACATCCTAAAAATAAATATAAAGTCATAGGATGGACAAAAGAGAAAACAAATGATATAAATAAATTGGCTATTAAAAGTTATTTTGAAGATTTAATAACTGAAAACACAATACAAAAGATTGATTACGAAAATTTAGATTCTTATTTGATTCTCTTTAATAAGGAAAAGAAAACTCTTGAACCAATTAGAAAAAGTATATTAAATGCTCTTATTAAAATTTTGAGATTAGAAGGAGCATACTTTTCTAAAAGTGAACTTCTAAATTATATTGAGATCAATCATTATGAAGAATATATATCCTTAAAAAGAAACTTATACAATTGGAGCATCAGTATTGTAAAAGGAAAATTTATTGAGGTTTACACCTCAATAAAGACATATATTCCAGATTTCTTGGCCCTGTTTAATAAATCTATACAGGCATCTAATGACTTCATATATAATACCTCTACAATTGCTAATGATCAAGGTCGCCCAAATACTCAACAGAATACTAATTTTAATAATAAACTAAATCTCCATGGATTTGACATAGACATTTCAACTATTCACTCCGTAAAGGGAGAAACACATACAGCTACATTATACCTTGAAACATTTTATCAAAATGGAAATAACAATTATGAAAGTCAAAGATTGTCTGACCAATTCAAGTTTATAAATTTCAATAAAACACAAAAATACCACAAACAATCCTCTAAAATGGCATATGTTGGTTTCTCGAGACCTACAAATTTATTGTGCTTTGCAGTATGTAGAGAAAGGTTTGACTCTCATCTTAATAGTATTGATAGAGAAAAATGGACAATAATTGAAATATAATGGAAGTATAATAGTGCTAGAAATTATTGCAATTTTTGATGATCAGGAGATTTTGGAAATAGATGTAAATTTATAAAGAGTTTTGATTAGGACAAGCAAGATGCTAGCCTCGCGGGGGCTAAAAAATTAAGAATTGAATAGTTATTTTATAGTTTAATAAAGAGATCGGCATTGCTTCCTTAATTTATGAAATTTTGATTTTAAAATCATGATAGTCTCCCCTATTAGAAATAGATAGGTTTCGTGAAACAGTGAAAGTATGAGTGTGGTCAAAATTGCAAATACCCATTCCCGGTTCTGGAACAGTCTGTTTAGTAATTGTGTCCCAAATAGGTGATGGACGTATAATATTTACTTTACCATTACATCCTGCAAAAATACAATCTCCTTCATATATTATTTCGATTTGTTTTTGTTTGATTTCTCTTATCGCTTTTACTATTAAAAGTGAGCTGAATACAATTAGGCTCACGCATAGAAAGAATGGTGTGTCAAATTTTTTAGCATCTATATAAATTATATAAAGGAAAAATAAAATGATCATTATTGTAGAGAAAAGAATGGATAAATACGATTTTAAAGGATTAAATCTTTTTTCAATAGGATAATAGGTAATATGCGAATATTTTGCAAATTTACCTTTTCCTATAGGGAAGGGATGGTAAGTTCCGTTCAATGTATCTCTAATATGTTTTTCATGATTTTCTTTTATTGCTTGAAGTTCTTCCAAAGAAAAATATTTAGTTTCTTCATGACATGTAGGATGTAAAAGAAAATGATTTTCATACCTGTCTTTTTCTTCTAAAGAAATTTCTCTATAGCTAGGTAAGCTTTTATCACTTCTGGCTATAACATGTGCTTGATGTACAGTGTATGTCAAATTTTCCATATCTATAAATGGTCTTTTACAATAAGCACAAATACCACCAGATAATCCCCAAAGAAGTTTTAAATCTCTGTGTGGAAGTTTTTTTCTGTGAACCTTTTTATTTTTTTGCATAGATATTAAAATGTATATTTCGATAATAAATCGAAATATACACTTAAATTGTTAACAAAATTACAGCCGAGACGAAGGTATTTTTATGATAGTTACTATGTAAATAAAAATGATAGATTCAAGTTGCTGGGACAGTATGAATTTTTTATGTTTAGCTATTGGCGGGAGGTAAATTCAATTTTTTCACTACAAATATTAATATTTGCTACCCTGATATTTACATTTATTGTTTAAAAAATTGTAATTTTAGATATAAAGATTTTGTAAAAGAAAGTACTGAATCTACATATCACTTATGGGAAAAGAATAAATTGTTGATTATCAATAATTCCTTAGTTCTTAATAATTTTAAAAATAGTTTTGTATTTAGTAGCTAAGCAGCATCCGATCGGATTAGAATTACAAAACAGAATTATTGAGTAAGATTTACTTTTTCATAAATTAGCTAAAACTAGTAGTTTTAAAATATAATGAACATTAGTGTTAAGGCATATCCTGCAAAAGATGGAGATTGTCTGTTGGTATGCTTTTTTGATCCCGATGATACACATCAAACTTATATCCTGATCGACAGTGGATATAATGATACCGTTACGAATCATCTGATGAAAGACTTGGAAAAAATTAATAGAGAAGGTCATGTATTAGAAAAGTTTATTATTACACATATAGATAAAGATCATATACAGGGAGCAGTCGAATTTCTTAGGCGTAATAATTCTTCTAAAATCATTGATATTAATCAAATTTGGCATAATACCTATCGACATCTTTTTAATGCCGAACCTGATCCTACAGAAATAAGTGATGATAAGATTCTTCAGCAAATTATCAGACGAGGTTATGCAAAAGATAAAGGCAAGAAAGAATCTAAAATTATCAGCGCAGCACAAGGTACAACGGTTGGTGCTTTAATCTTAAAAGGAGGGTATCATTGGAATACGGACTTTAATCAGCTTGCTGTTTCGGTAAACAATGAAAAACAAATTAAAGTCAACGATGATGCATCATTTTACCTTCTGTCACCTAATAATGATAAGCTGGACAAACTCAAAAAATTGTGGGCTAACGAGTTGAAAAAATTTGATGTCAATTATACTCAAGGAAGCTCATCATTTTATGATGATGCATTTGAGATGCTTTTATCTTGGGAAAAAGAACAAGCGGAGTTATTTCCTAAGCAAATTTCAAAAAAGAAACTGACAATTGAAGAATTGCTTGAGAAAAATTATCATGCTGATAATACGGCTTCCAATGGTAGTTCTATAGCCTTTGTACTTCAAATTAAAGAAAGAAAATTATTGTTTTTAGCTGATGCCCATCCTGATATAATTGTCAGGTCTCTGGAAGAGTTTCAAAGCGAAGGAATCATCATATTTGATTTAATTAAAGTTTCACACCATGGTAGTTTTAGAAATATTAGTTGTGAGCTTTTGAATAAAATAGACTCAGAGTTATATTTAATATCTACAAATGGAGGACGGCATAATCATCCTGATAAAGAGACACTTGCTCATATCGTTACAAGGAAAACAAAATTTAAAAGACAATTATTTTTCAATTATAAAACTGAGAATTCGATTTTTTTCGAAAATGAAGATTGGATGCTTAAATATAATTATTCAATCCATTACCTTGAAGACACATTTTATACAATTACTTTATGATAGAAAGAATTTTACACCCTCAAGAAATAGAAGCAGCAACATTTCAAATCAATTCTGAAAGTAGTTCAAGCTCTGCATTTTTTGTAGGAACAACTGGTGCAGAAAAAGTATTAATCACATGTAATCATTCTCTCCCAGAAAATGAAAATATTAATGTTATAATCAATGACTCGGAAATTTCTGCAAGCATAATTGAAAGGATTCCGGAATGTGATGTTGCTTTAATAAAGCTTAATTCAGAAGTAACAAATGTTAGTATTTTGCCTATAAAGAGTGTTGATATACCTTATAATCAAAGATGGCAGTCTTACGGGTTTCCAAAAATCAGAGTTAACTCTGGAGGAAGTTATAATGGAATTGTTTCCAGAATTGATAATTCCAAACAAAATGCTTGGGATGTTGATCTTCAATGTGACCAATATAAAGATTTAGGTGATTTTGAAGGTCTATCGGGAGCTCCGCTGATTATAGATGGATATGTGACGGGAGTTATTGGTTATGACAATGTAGGGACTCTCGGTGCGACCAGCATTAAAAGAATTACCGAATGTTTAGAGAGAAATAACGTTTTATTTACTACTGTCAATGAAATATCAATACCTCAATCGTTAGAAAATGATATTGCCAAAAGTAAACCTAATGTGAATGTAATTGATAGTATCAATAAAGTTATTCAAAACGAGCCAAAACAAAATTTCTATTTACTAACCGGAAGTCCTGGATCTGGAAAAACTACGGTAGCAGCGCAATTGAAAGTGCAAAATGATAACTATATTGTACTTGACCGCTTTTTTGTAAAAGTTCCTGAAAATGAAGAGTATCCTACACAGATAAGAGCAACGCCTGATTTTTTTATGAGGTGGATTGAAGAAGTATGCCACCGTTCTCTGTATAACACGGTTCCCCCTAAGCTAACACAGGATGACTCGCAAAGTAGCAGAATATTTAATATTCATCAAGCGATAAAAAAACTATCTAATAATTTTCAGCAACAAGGAAAAACAGCATTCTTAATTATAGATGGCTTAGATGACGTGAGCGCAGATAAAATTGAAGAATATCTGTCTGTATTACCTCAGCCTCTCCCTTCAAATTTTAAGATTATTTTTTCTTGTGTGTCATGTAAGACGCTTCCCAATTCTTACCAAGTATTAATAAATACAAATAATGAAATAAAGATTACTCCGCTGCCGATTAATGATACTGAAAAGTTTGTATCGGAAGAATTAAAAGGCAAAAATTTATCAACGACTCAGATAAATGAACTTGCGGAAAAGTCAGAAGGTCATCCACTGTACCTCAGATATTTGATTAATTATATTTTGGAGACAGATGACCTTACTAAGATTGATGATTGGATTAATAAAATTCCGGTTATTAGTGGTGAGATTGAAAATTACTACAGCAGAGTATGGCAAGATATTGATGACCAGACAGACGAAGTGTGGCTTGCCGCTACTTTGTCGAGGCTAAGGGTTTCTATTGATAAACAATTACTGAAGGAAATTGTACCCGATTCGACTAAGCATCATTTTTTGAAAAGTTTCCAAAAAATTCAGCATTTACTGCGGAATGAAGAGTCAATAAGTATTTACCATACCTCTTTTTCAGATTACGTAAATGAAAGATCTAAAGATATTGAAGTACAAATACATGAAAATATAGGGAATTTTATACTCAAAAACCCTCATACCAACTTTGGGATTTCTGAAAGAGTATATCATTTATCAAATGCAGGTGATGACAGTAAAATAAGTGCGATTGAACAATGTAGTCAAGATTGGATTGATGAATGTGCTGTAAACAGCGTAAATCCAGACATAGTGTTATCTGATGTTAAAAAAATTGTTGGAATTTCGGCCGATTTCGGCCTAACACATAAAGTTATTTCCTTGCTGCTATTATCGCAAAGGTTAAATTTTAGATACAATACATTATTTCGTGAGAATGCGATATTTCTCGTAAACGCTTTGCTAGCTCTCGGTAAGCCGGAAGAAGCTATTCGCTATGTTGTCAGGAATAAAACGTTGACTGTGTCGGATGGTGATGGGCTTTATTTATTGCAGAAATTTTTTGAATATGACGCAGACGATGAGGGAGAAATTTTACTAAATACGATCGAACGGACGTGTGATGATATTGTTGCTAAAGGATATAATATGGAGTCATTCAACCGTTACATAAGGTTGAAATTTCCTGCCATTACATTATCTTCTAATTTAGATACCGAGAAAGCATTCCGGGAATTTGGATATATTCAGAATACAGTAATTAATATAATCGAAGATTCTGGAAATTCAAAAGAAGTCGTCCATTCGTTTAAAGACGAAATTGGATCTTACAATACCGGATATTTTATTTGGAGGTTCAATATGGAACCATATTCGAAAAAGTTGGAAGGGACTAAGTTTAATTTTGATGATAAAGTCAGTGGCTTTTTATCACTTAGTATTTTTCACGCTTTGGAATTTCAGGAAAAAAGTCCTGATAGAAGAGAAATGGAAAATCTTCCACTATGGATAGAAGATTTGGAATATGTAGCAGAAAAATACGGTTTTCACTCTGATTATAATTTTTATTTATTATCTGCTCTGGTAGGAAGGTCGAGTAAACTAGAACTTATAGAAAGAATTCATAATGAATTATTTCCGAACCAATATTTTTTGAATATAAGAAAAGAAAATGGAGTAGATCTAGCTCCTCAAAATATCCATCATTTTATTATTTACCAAGAAAGTCTTGGTTTTTTGAATAATGATAATGTATTTCCTGAGTTTTCGGTGTATGGATTTTATCGTGATTGGGAAGAAAACTTGAAAGCAGTATTTGGATATTTATGCTTCTTGTCCGGTAAAGTAAAACGTTCTATAGTAGAGAAGAATGCAAATGAAATAAAATTACTGGAAGAAAAGCTGGATGAACTAATAGATAGGTTGGTTCCGGACTTACGAAATAGAGTTTTTTGGCAGAGAAGTTACTCCTTGCCTGAAAAACTATTTCCTACAATATTTAAAAAATTTACAAATCTATTAATCGATGCATTTCCTTATAAAATTTCAGAATTTGTTGAAAAAATATTGCAAAAAAAACACTATCAGTTAGGTTTATACACTGAAGGGTACATTGAAAGTTTATTTGTTATTTCTCGTGAATTAGCAAGAGATGGGGATCATGATGTATCATCATTTAAAGTAGTAAAAGTACTGGAAGAACATATTTTAATGACGGTTGAAAACCGATGGGAGCGAAATGAATATTTGTTGAGACTTATTGAACTATACGCTATTTTACAGAATGACGATAAGGCAAAATCTGTGTTTAAAGAAATGATAAATACATCTATGGGTCCTACCTGGTATAAGGAAGATCAATTGGGTATCATTAATACAGCCGTATCTAATATTGTTCCTCACAATGGGGATATGTCATATTTGAGAAATTTTGCTGCGCATCTGGATTATGCATCCGGAGAGATGACTTTTCAAAGATATATTAAGCAGCAACAGGAACAATTTGTGGGCGATCTAACTAAAATTGGACTTTTAAAACAAGCTGTGGAATATATTAAATATCTAATATTACCAGATTACAGTACTGTTATTAATAATGCCGAATCATTTAATGTAGATATGCCGGAAACAGGAGAAGGTTATATATTGGGTGCAAACGCAATCGAAGAACAGAGTGCAGTGCTGGCATTAATACAAAATATAGATCCTGAAAACTCTTTAATTGTTTGGGCACTTAGTGAGTTATGCATTTTAGGAGCAGACTATCATCTAGCAGATTATGCAAAAGAGCATGCAAAGATTATAAATAATTTTGAGAATTCTGATTCTTCCAGATTAGATACTATTTTTAGAAGATGGTCTAAATTCATTGTGTCTGAATTTAATGATGAATATCGTAGTGAATATCTTGAAGAATTTTTTGGTAATATAAGTTCATCAAACCATGTGCTTGCTAAAAAATATTTAGAGGAAGTAGGTATGACAAATTTGGAATCAAGCACGGAACATATTGATACAGATACAAGGCCCAAGGAAAATACTGATGATCCTCTGAACACTTTAGTTGTAGCTAGAAATAATGCGCAGCAAAAACTTGATACCGAAAATAAAAGTGAGGCAAGAAAAATAATCACTAATGCTTTAGAAGAAATTCAAAACCAGAAATATGGTGTTTGGGCATATAATTATTCTCATAAAATAACTGATCTTAGAAATTTATACATTCAAAGCTATAACAGTTCTCCTGAACTAATAAAAAGTTTGAAAAATCTTATTCTTAATGAACCTTATTATGATGAATGGATTATAGCTGACCATATAATAAAATTTCTTCAAAACAGTGATGATGAAAATGAAAAAAAATTAATACTTCAGGCTGTTGATGAGCACCTCGGCTTAATGATAAAAACTCCGCAGCAACATTACAATAAATATGATTGGATTACCATTCTGTCTCAGGAAAAATCTAATGTAAAAGAGGAGGAAGTACTATTGGGCTTGTTAATTTGGTTTTTAAATCATCCATCACTGACTGTGAAAAATCGAGTAATTGAAATCTTAACTTGGTTGGGAAGTGTTATTCCTGAAAAAGTTGTTGGAGGGCTGATTGATGAAATAATATCTAGTGGATATAAAATTTCGAAAGAACTTTCGGCTTCCGTAATTCATCAGTTATCCAATTTAAATCCAGCCGGATTTTCTCAAGAATTTAAATCGGCATTAGAAAATAATTTAGAGGCATCGTTGAAGCAGGAGCATTTTATGATAAAAAATTCACTGTTGGATGCTATGATTGAACAACAAAATTTGGGCATTCCGAACTTTGATGATATGATTAAGTTATTTGAAGATACTTTTGTCAAGAGTCCTATCGGCAGTGGAGAAATCTTTTTCGATGAAACTTATTTACAGCCTATAGATGAATTTTTATACGACCTTAATGACTTAGGAATACTAACCAAAGAGTTTGCGGAGAAACTTATTTCAAGTATTGAAAATCTACTGCCTTTACCTATAAAAGATTGTCAAAAAGCAAGCGGATATATTGATAGAAGCTTTAATGATCATAATAATATTCCATCAGTATCTGATTTTGAAACTTTATTAAAATATGCATTGAATATTGCGGTACACTCTTGTGCAGTCTTGAAATCAAGAAAAGAGGTCGCGAATATCTTACGATTCTATCAGCCTATATTTCCAGAGAATAGATTAAATGCAGATTTCAGAAATTATAACGAGTCCTTTGAAAATGAGATAAAGCATTTATTTGAGACAGGCCAGCTTAATTTTGAAAAATTAAAAATCAATGGAGAAATCCCTTTAAGCTATCATAGTGTGATCAAAGATGAAATAAAGAGAAATAAGCAGGAAATAATTGATGTCGTTGGCTATCTGGTGCCATTATCTGAAGTTGGCCTAAGAGCATCAACATATCCTTGGCCATCTTTTTTAGAAAATGAATATCCTATAGATATTCCTAAAAGTGGAAATGGAAAAATAGTCCCATTGTTTATTAAATGCGATGATGCAGGGAATGTTACGGGAAGTGATTTAGTTCCCGCAGTTTTAAATGAAACGGTGATGGATATATTACCAGATTTACAGAATGATATAAAATCAAAATTTTGGAGAGTTGGAAGAAATTGGGGAAATAATAACAAAGGAATTTCTTCTAATATCGGATATTTCTCAACTATCCCTCTTGATAAAATTGATAATATCAAACTTCAATATAAAGTAGTACTGAGAATATTTTATGGATATAATTCTTACATGGTCGATATATCCGAACAAAAAATATTAAATTTATGATTACCCCAGATAATAGAAAACAATTTGAGCGACATATTCACATTTTAGCTGAATCCATTGAACAGGGAACATTTAAATCTCTTCCAGATCATAAAATAATAATGAGTTTGCTGAAGACTAAAAAGCTTCCCAATAAGAGAGTAAATTTTATCACTGTAGATGAACGGTCAAGATCATTGGCAAACTCATTAGCTAATTTTGACAGACCAGAATTTAAAAATAGTAGAGATGCCAGATAATAGAAGAGAATTGGAAAGAAATTTAAGTTTGCTTTTAGAAAAGAAAGTTAATGTAACTAATTTTAAGATGTTAAATGCGGCTGAAAAAGCAAGGTATGCACCTAATGGAAGAATGAATCTTAGAACAATCACACAAAGTATTGCATTAACAGCAAACACAACTGCTAGGATGGCGGAGGAAAAAGATAACTATACTGAAGATTTATAAAGTAATCTGTAATACACAAAATTATATCAATTTTAGTAAGTATTCCGACACGGTTAATTACTAATTACATGGTATGTTGAGTATTTTTATTAGGATGGCAACTTGAATGTACTAAATTAAAATTTTACTATTTATCAACCAATAAACTAGATTACCAAGCAAGTGATATTTTAGCTTTTTGATGCTGTTCATTCAAATATATCATGGACATTTTAATTATAGTGATCATTATTTTTTTTAAATAAAAAAGAGAGAAAGTAATTTTTGTCTTTGATAGTCTGTGTTTTAATAAAATCTAGCAGTCAAAAAGAGTCTTTTTTTTGTAAAAACTAAAAAAAAGCATATATTTACACCAGTTAAAAACAAACGCTCCTAATCTTATTAAAAAAGTGACCTATTCGGTGACCTGCAAAATAAGAGAACAGCATAAAGCTTATGGATAGGACTTTTTCTAAAAAAGTACAAGTCCCGTCCGGATCGCAGAAGTTTTCTCAATTTCTTTTAAAAAAATTGATCCGGTAGTTCAGCTGGTTAGAATGCCGCCCTGTCACGGCGGAGGTCGCGGGTTCGAGTCCCGTCCGGATCGCAAAAAGTCTTCTAGAAATAGAAGGCTTTTTTTTGTTTATAGACTTTGATAAAGTTTAGATGCTTAATGACAAGGATGGAGAATATATATTTCGATGAGTGGTTGTATCGCTTTTAAATAAGATGACACGATGAGATATTTAAAATAAAAATGGCCGGAAGAAATTCCGGCCATCATTGCTTTTAAGATGTGTTATTGTAATTTACTTTTTAATGATTTTTACAATAGTCTCAGAGTTGTTGATTCTTACCAGATAAGCTCCGGTTAACAATGAAGTAACATCTGTTTGTTTGTTGTTAAACTTGCCTTCTTTCATCAGCTGTCCAGACATGTTATAAATTTGATAATAATAATCTTTATCATCTTTTGCATCAATATACAGGATATCTTTTACCGGATTAGGATAAAGAACTACTTTGTCATCTTTTACCTTTTCTTCAATAACAGTTTTGTTTAACGCTGTTCTGGCCTGAGCTCCTGAGTTTGGTGTTACAGGAATTCCTGGAAGCGGACCTCTTGGAGTACCGTTGTCTTCCTGTTTCACACATCTGCAGCTTAGAGAAGCGAAAGGATCTATATCCATGTTTTTCACATTATTCCTGCTGTAAATATCGAAATACATATAAGTAGCTCTTCCTGTCATTTCACCGTTTAGATTAGCATACCATACTCCTCCTGATGCACCAACAGCAGTACCAATGGCTCCTGCATACATTACGCTTCTGCTTCCTCTGCTAACAGCTTTTGGATAATTTCCTACGTTATACAAACTGTTTGTGAATGCATATCCTACTGTTTTGCCCCAGAAACTAGGTGCAGTTACACTATAGATAGGAGTTCCATAATAACCGGCTTCTGTACCGTCGATAGTTCTAAGTGTTTCAGGATTACCCTTAAGACTCCATGGAGAGGTTTTGTTGGTACCTTTACCAAGAACTTCAGGAATTCTCCATCCATTCGGGCAAGGGTCAAATACAGATTTTTTACCTCCTAAGCCCCATCTTTCATCATATAACCCTTGATATTGAGTATCAAACAGCCAGTCTGAAGCAAGTGTATAATGAGGAGTGTTATCTCCACGATATGGGTATGCAGTTACCGGCATCATTAGTTTTAATGGATTGGCAACAGAATATCCCAGAATCTTTTCTATTCTCACATCTATTTTATCAGCGGCGTTAATACTGCTCTTATAGGTATTGTAATTCACAATATTGCTTGAGTTATAATTCGCTTCTGTGAATGTAGAATAGGCTACAGCACCACTGCTATTGGTAGTACCAAGGAAAATATTGTATTTAGATCCATTGATATTATTGAATATAGGCAGAGGGTCTTTTCTTCCCCATTGGTAATGTAATCCCTGTGAACTGTTCAGTTGGGTTACCTGTGCAGCAACCGTTGGGTTATAAGCATTTGGCATTGCTTCGGTAGCTCCCAGGTTTCTATCCATGGTAGCTGTTTTCATCAGGGTTCCATATTGGGTATAATTCACGTAATTATCCGTGGTAATAGGGGTGTCATTTACATGAGTAAAAGAACTTACATTAGTATTGGTTACCCAGATATGCCAGCTCCAATAGATAGGGTTAGTGATTGAACCATTGTGTAAAGTAACAACAGCATTACCGGATTGGTTAGCATTTACTTTTACATTGATGTTTCCATCTTTGGAAGAGGTGTTATCTATGGTTAATTGTGTTACCAAAGCAGGGTTGTCCGTCCAAAGTACATTCGCTTTTAAATCATTAAAGCTTGTTGTATTCAGAATTTGGGTATTTCCTAAATAATTACTCTGCACAGAGAAGGCTTTACTTACAGGTACTGAGATAATTTGATCTGCAGTAGATTTTGTAACCATATAAGTATTAGGATTGTCTAATCCTGTTTTATAGGTTTCAGTTTCAGTGAAGTAAGTAGTGTCAAAATTATAGTTATTTTTTACAAATAACGGATCTTTGATACATCTGCATGCTTGTGCGTTATTGGTTGGATAATCTTCAGCTGGTTTATAATTGTATAGACCATATACATTAGGATAATTGGCTGCATCCGGTCTGTAATTATTGACAATCTGGTCAGCAGACGGAATTAATCTTAATGCACTTGCTATTGATGAATACCCCCCAAAGTTTGTCATAGTAGATGTCCATAGATAGGTTTCAAGCTGATCTGTAAAGGTTGCTTTCGTGTGATATCTTCCATCACTGGCAGCACCTCTTCCAATCCATCCTGTTCCTGGGAATATTCCGATATTGTTACCTCCAACATTGGTCATATCAAAACCGTATTGAGGATATATTTTTATACCAGCCAGATATGGTTTTAAGTTTGATAATCCCGGAGGAATATTAGACTGAACGCCATTCAGTGCAGATAACGGACTGTTTACTTTAGCTCCAAAAGGAGTAAAATCCATTCTCAGATTTTTTGTGGATGATGCTACCAATAAGGAAGGTAATCTCCATCCATTCGGACAAGGGTCATAAGAGGACTTATCTCTGTATGGTTGTGGAACAGAAATATCTGTTGCCTGTATTCCCTGAGAGTTATCTGACCATAAGTTAACTTTACTTAACTCACTGGTCTGTAATCCTGGTACCTGCCCAAACCAGTTGTAGTAGTATGGAATACCACTCAAAGTACCATACGTAGATGGAGTAGCAGTACCATCATCGTTCACATACATCAGGCTTAAAGGATTTTTAACCGATGCTCTGATGTTATCCGTAATATTTGCCGCTGATTTATTGACAAACAGTCTCAGATCGTTAAAGTTTTTATAATCATTGAAAGGACTGTTGGTAAATTTCAATCTCGGTATTGCATCATCATAGATCACTTTTCCAACGCTTCCGGTTACCTGATAAAAAGTAGCATCACTATACGTTAAAGATGGAAAAGGATCTTTTCTTCCCCACTGGTATAAAAGACCTCCGTTTCTGTGCCATCCATCTCCATTAAGAGTGTTCCCGAGAGCACCAAGGTTTCTGTCCATCCATCCCCACTCAGAGTTAGGAATCGTTTCTACAGTACCATCACTTAACTGTCTTTTTACATCATCATAGCTTTTATAGGTAGAACCATTAGTAGGATCGTCTGTTACCCAAACGTGCCATGACCAGAAAACCTGTCCATCTACTTTATAAGCAACTACTGCATTTCCTTTTTTTACCTTGTTTATAGGTACTTTTATTTTTGCAGTTTCCCCTGAGCCAATAATATCTAATGTATAATTTTCCTTAGATTTTATTAGTCCCATCGTATCTTCCCACAATACATCAGCGGTAATTACTCCGGAAGGAACGTCCACTCCTTTCATATAATTCCCGTTTCGCCACATTTCGTAGGCTTTTTTTACAGGAATATACAATCCGTCTGCATTATTCCCGTTGTTATCTTTCCCTGTGAAAATATAACTGTTAGGAGCTTTTGTCCAGTCTGATATTGTATTATCCGGCAGTGCTCCGGAATTAATTGTAAAACAGTTATTGGCACAATCTGCAGAATCATATGCAGTTGTGTTACCAAAAATACCTACATATTTGATGAATTTTTTGATTTCAGCTTCCACCTCCGAAAGCGGTCTCATTGGTCCATTCCAGTTAGCTATTACTTTTCTGTTTCTGATGGCTCCGATACCATATAAAGAAGCTTTAGGAGTATTGCTCAGAAAGAAATTTTCAGATCCGGGACCTCTTTGTTTGTCATATAATGGAGGGTAACCGAAATCATTTACAGTATTATAATTGCTTAATGCATTAACGGTGATATACTGTCCTGTAGATTTGTATACCCTGAAACCTGTTATTTTGCTTACAACAATAACTACAGGCTCCTGATCCGAGATAATGTCGGTCAGTTTCTCGTTGATGTAATTGTAAAGGTTGTAATACCTGTTCACTAAAGCATTAGGGTTTGTAAAATCCAAATATCCTCTACCCCAGGGTTCTCCACCCTCCTCAGGAGGTAAAAACCAGTTACTGAAGTTAATAAAGAAACCCGAACTTGAAAACTTACCGGCAAATACATAAACAGGATCATGATAAGAAAATTCAAAAGGGCTTGTGTCACTACCTTGGTAGATGTATTTCTGTGAGCTGGCAATCGTACCGAGATTATTAGGATTGTCTATATTAATCACAGGTGCATTTGGGTTGCTGCTATCCAGAGTACCGCTGGCGTTAACGGATAATACAATATCATCCAGCTTCTTAGTCAGATGCTGTGATTTTACCCTGTCTTTGACTCCGGAAACACTTCCGTTAGGATTAAATAATACTGTCCCATTTTTTTTCGGAGTGAAAAGTATCGTGTATTCATTTTCATCCAGTTCACACGTTGCTGCAGTATAATCTCCGAATTTGTAATGGCTTACCGCTTTATTCCACGTAATACCGGAGAAGTTATCTGTTTCTGAACTCAGCACAACTTTTAAATTATACGTGCCGCTGCTTGCAGAAGCTGGTAATTCAAAGGTAGCATTAAGGTTTTCATTATACAGATTGCTGGCATATAATGTTTTGCACCAAGCAGTAACCCATTCTCCCAAGGCATTCTGATATTTAACGGAAATCAGAACATCGCTGGTTGTAACAGGTTTGTTGAGCTGTCCACTCATAACAACCGCTCCTTTTTCATTGAGGTTTTGTGAAATAGACATCACAGGCCCAAGATCATAAGTAAGGGTGGTTACTGGAAGGCGACTTTCCAATATAAACCGATCATTAGAAAAGCGCCGGTCCGTATCGCCTCGTGACGAAGCATAAACGGATGCAACTGAGCAGAATACAGCCCAGACTGATAGCATTGATTTTTTTCTCATACGCATGTTTTTTTAGGTTATTAGATTCTGTTTGAATAACTTTTATTCAAATTTTATAGCTTATCATCAATAGTATAGGAAAGAATAGAATACAATAAAGCAGATGTACTTTTGGTAGTGTAACCGCTACACAAGAATCCGATATTATCAGTTATGGCACATTTTTGAAAACCAACTGTTCCTTACAATCGTTATTTTTCTATTGCTAACCATGATAAATAATCCGAATTGTTCTTGTATTAAAGCCTTTCAATATAATTATTGCAGGTTTTCGGGCCTGTGTTGTATTGTGAGTAAAAGTAGGATGGTAGAATAATATATATTATAGCCTGATTTGAAGATAAAAATCTCATTTTTCATATTTGTGTTTTAGGTTTTTAGTTTTTTTATTAAAAATAATTGATAATCAATTATACTTTTATGCAAACTTATAATCAGAACAAATTAAGAAGAGATATCACAAAAACATATGTTTTTTAATGAAAAATTTCTACTTAGTTTTTTGTACTTTTTGTAATTTTTTTTGTTAAATGTGTGGTTAATCTTATGTTAATTTATTATTAACCACTATGTTTGCAAAGTTACGATATTAAAAAAAACACACAATGAGTCAAAAAAATCTGACTAATAACAGCTCTGCTGATGGGGCAGAAATATGCCCTGTACAGAAGCTTTTAAAAACACTTTCAGGTAAGTTAAAATTAGAAATTTTTATTCTTGCCTCCCAATCAACTTTACGTTTCAGCAGCTTGCTGCGCGACATAGAAGGATCTAATAAACAGACATTATCAACGGCTCTTAGAGAACTGGAAGAAATGGATTTATTGGAGAGGGTAGTCATCAAGCAAAAGCCTCTGCACATAGAATATAATCTTACTGAAAAGGGAAAGTCTCTGATTCCTATTTTACAGCAATTAGAGGGATTGATATAGCAATAGAATGATGAGGTTTGAGGAGAGATTATGAATTATGAATTTCAGATTTTCGAGATCCGGTTTTTGGGTATGAGTTTAGATATTCAATAGGGCGGGCTATTATCCTGAGCATAGCCGAAGGGAGCCCGGTTTCCGTTTAATAAAAACGTTTTTCATCCGGCTTTAGCCAAAATTTTGAGATTTCACTAGTCATAAAAAGACCGGTTCTGAACAGAGCCGGCCTGGTAGTTATTTACATGAAGAATTTAACGGATTATTAAGATAATCTTTTCCCTGCGGCGGCTGCACAAAGTAAGGTGTTCCATAGGTATTTCCAGGACGGAAAAAATCGGTGGAAACAACCTGGGCACCACTGCTGAAAGCGGCTTTAGATCTTGTAAAATCATTGGTTTTAGCTTCATAGGTTTCAATATCTGATCTGGTTCTGACCATAAACCCCTGCATTACCAGATCCTGTATCTCTTTCTGTCTTACTATAGCGTTGTCTCTTAGAATAAACCCTGCAAAAGAATCATCCGGTTCACTATTCAGAAACATAATTCTTTCTTTTAGTGATCCATTCACAAGATAAGGATTGTCTTTGGATGAAAGTGTTCCGGCACCTCCGGGAAGAAGCATAAAGATGAATTTTCCTTTACTGTCACTAAGTTTTGGCCAATTATTATGGATTACAGCTTCTTTGAGTGTTTTATATTTACCCTGAACATCTTTTGGAGTGATAATTTTATCCTTTCCAAGATATCTTACAATCTCCCCGTCCAGTTCATCATAGGCTTTTTTATCAAAAGGAAGAACTTTCGTACTTTTTTCAAGAATCGGAAAACCGGAATCTTTGGCTTCAATCATCATGAAAACAGGAGTGTGTTCGGGATGTTGGTCTGACCAGGATTTAAGAGCAGTCAACGCATCTTTTAAAGTGGGATAATGAGTTCTGAAATCGATATCTGCCATATGCAGTACTTTGAAACCCGGCTGATCCAGTCCTTTTGTATTAAAAGGAGCCAGATCAGTGATCCCTTTTGCCTTTAGCACCTCATAGGTTGCAGGATGGCTGAATCTGCCGCCTTCCAGATCATAATAAACATCTATTTCCAGCCCTCTGAGATTGGCGTTGAGTTGTTCTGTAAAGTCCGGGTGGTTATAATTCAGACCTTCTTTCAGATCCATGCCATAAGGGTGATATTCTTTAAATTTAGCCTTTTGATCTTCAGACATCATACTGCTGTATTTCTGCATCATTCCATTGATAATCGGAGTTACAAAATCCAGTACTTTAGGATCTACAGGCTTTGCATACGAATTATGAGTTCCCACAATCTGCAGCTGATTGATTCTTATATTCTGGCATTTATCCTGTGCCTGTACCAGTGCTGTCATACACAATGCAGCTCCATGTATATACTTTTTCATATGAATAAAATTTTTGATTAAAAATTGAAAGTGAATCCTAGCTGTCCGCGTATTCCTGAATAAGAAATATTTTCTACGCGGTCTTTGGTTCCCATATAATAGCGGTTGGGTTCATTAAAAATATTGTTCAGTTCTACAAACAGGCGGACTTTCTTTGTAAGACTATAGGCAGTGGAAAGGTCTACAGTAAAGTTCTTATCAAAATACTGATAATGATCTGCTCCGGCCGCTGCTCTGATTTCGCTTACATAATTTCCTTTGTAATTTCCGGCAAGACGGATCATCAGCTTGCTGGTTTCATAGAACAGGATGGTATTGAAAATATGTTTGGCCTGGTTCGGAATTGTGGTAGACATTGTTCCTGTCTGTTTACCGTTTTCGTAGACAGGCATATTCATTTTGGAAGAAATATAGGTGTAATTTCCCTCAAAACCGATGTTTTTCAAAAAGCCTGGTAGGTTTTCAAAACGTTTGGATATTCCGAATTCAAAACCAAAGAGTTTAGCACCTTCCAGATTTTTAGGAGCTGTGAAAGTATAAGTTCTTCCGGCCAGATCTACTACAGACTGGTCTTTGTAAATAAGATTGGTAATGTCTTTATAGAATACTCCGGCAGTGATCAGATCTAGCTTTCCGAAGTAGTTTTCAAACATAAGGTCAAAATTGTTTGAAAAGGTAGGATCCAATTTGGTATTTCCCTGAGTGATGGTATTGGTAATATCATTGACGATGGTTCCGGGATTCAGGTCGTTGAAATCCGGTCTGGCAAAGGAACGGGTATAGGCCAGTCTCAGGATGCGGTCACTGGTGATGTTCCATTTTATATTAACCATAGGCAGGACTACATTATACGTTTTATTGTCTTTAATGTCCTCCGTTTTATTGTCTTTGTCTGATACTACTTTTTTGCCCCAGAAAGTAACGTCATTGTATTCATTTCTGAAGCCTCCTAATATCTGCAGATGATCAGAAATCTTCCAGGTGCCCATCACATAAGCAGCCCACACGTTTTCAGTACCACGGTACGAACTTGTAATATTCGAATTGCTGTCCTTGCCGCTCACCTGCATCAGTCCTAAGCTATTTTGTGTAGCGGGATTGTACATCTGATCAATTTGCACATTGGTTATTTGATCGATGATAACAGCATTGTAAGGATTACCTAAAGGATTCATAAAACCTCCTTTGTAAGGAAAGCCTTCACGCTCAAGCTCGCTTAAATAGGTTACCGGAGATCCCGGAATTCCCAGTGATGATTTAGGCATCCAGACCAACACAGAACTGTCTACAATTTTGTTTTTATTGTTGTATTTGGTTCCGAATTTAATTTCAAAATTATCTGCGGCTTTATATTTAATGTCAATCTGTCCTCTTAGATCTGTCTCACTGTTGTGGTTCTGACTCAGGATAATTTGATTCAATTTAAGTTTATCTGCAGCTATTGCCTGCTGGTTGTATGGCAAGGTGTATTTTTCGGTATCTCCAATGCCATCAGGAGCATCCATTGCCAAATATTTTCTTCCGTCTGCAGACAGGTTTCCATAGGTCATGGGTTGCATGAAATTGATAATAGGATAGCCTCTTTGGTCTTTTTCAAGCTGATCTGGTGAGTTGAACTTAAATTCGGAACGTGCTTTGGATGCAGACCAATTTACATCCAGACGCTGTCCTACCTGATGATTACCACCTATCTGCATAGAATACAGATCCGTAAGATAATCAGCATGACGAGCCTGCAGCATGACATTTTTACTGTCAAAATTAAAATAGGTTTCTCTTACAGACTGCCCGTCTTTGTATTGGCTGTATAATGCTTTTGCATATAATTTATTCCGGCTGTCTATTTCATAATCCAATCCCAGATTAAAGCCCAAAGTTCTTCTGTTAGCAAGATAATCCCGAAGCTGAAGCTGGTTGATAGAATAAGAAGCTGTTTTATCTTTCAGTCCGTAATTATAAATATTTCTCATTTGGTCTATAGCGGTAGAACGCTCCCAGATCACAGCAGAGGTAATGAATTTAAGCTTATCCGTAATTTTATTTCCGTAGACGATGGAAGTATTGTAAGAAGGAGATTTGGACATGTTAACATAACCTGAAGCCATACTTATCGCCAATGTTTCTTTATTGGGTGAGGTTTTCGTAATAAAATCCACGTTTCCGCCAATGGCATCTCCATCCAGATCCGGAGTAAGAGCTTTAGACAAACGGACATTCTGAATAAGCTCCGAAGGGAAGATATCCATCTGAACCCCACGGTTGGCATTATCACCGCTGGCACTAGGCATTCTGTTACCATTAAGAGTAGAAGAAGTCCATTGTATAGGCGTTCCTCTTACTGCCACAAAACGTCCTTCACCCATGTCTCTTTCAATAGAAACTCCCTGCATACGCTGTACTGCATCAGCTGCATTACGGTCCGGTAGTTTCCCGATGGCATCGGCAGAAAGTACTTCTGTAATTGTGTTAGAGTTTTTTTTCATAGTAATCGCTCTGGCCTGTGATGCTTTATATACACTGGTAACGACTACCTCCTGAAGATTGTTTTCTTTAAATTTAGCTCCAAATTTAATTAATCCCAGGTCTATTTCCTTTTTATCTGCAACAGTGAAGGGAATATAAACACTGTCATATCCTTTATATTCTACAACAAGCTTATAACTTCCGTCATAAATATTATTAAGAACAAAAGAACCATCAGTATCAGAAGTTACCTTCTGTCCGCTGTTTTCAATATACACCAATGCATTGGGAAGATTTCCCTGACTGTCTATTACAGTTCCGTGAACGGTGGTTTGAGCAAAGGCCAAAGGCCCAAGAAGAAAAAATGCTGCTTTTGTTAAAAAAAGTCTTTCTCGTGACATCCTTATAAAGTTTGGTGCAAAGATGTCAGCTCATTCAAAAGTTTTAGTTCATTTAAATTTTATACAACTTCTTATCTTGAGTTCGAGGTGAACTGTATTGTAAATCAACAAGTTGCTAATATTAAATAATTGTAACTAATGAACAAGCTGAGAGGGAAGACAGTGGAATTCTTTTTTAAAATATTTATAAAAAGTAGATTTGGATTTAAAACCACATTGAAATGCGAGATCCGTAACACTGGCTGAAGGATCTTCCAGCAAGATCTGTTTAAAGTGCTGAATACGGCTTCTGTTGGTATATTCGTGAAAATTGGAATGAAGATGCTTATTAAATGTGATGCTTAAATCGGCTTTGCTTATTTTCAGATAGCCGGAAAGCTGGTCTAAAGTAAACTCCTCGTCAAGATAATCATGACTCTCCTTGTAGAAAGAGGTAATGGCATTTTGTACAGCCTCAAAATCTATTTTTGAAAGGTCTTTATACTGATATGTTTCTTTAGGAATGGTAAACTGTGATGTATTCTGGTGTTCCTGCAGTTTGTGCTGGTACGTTAAAATATAAACGTACAAAATCCACCCGAACTGGAACAGAAATAAGAGACTATAGATCTTCTGATAGACTAAAGTATCCCAACCTAGTTGATAAACGGTCCAGAAAAGTAATACACCCGTCAATACATAACAAACCAGATAACGGAAATTACGGGCTGCCGGATGAGTAATATTTTTGCGATACTTTGTAAGCAGGTAAATACATACGACAAGACATGCAATCCAATAATAACTGTAATAAACAAAGTAGGATTTATAGCTTTTAATCGCCAGATCTGCCCACGAAAAGTCAAGCATCTTTGCAGAAATAGCAATGGCATGATGAATAACGACTAATGTTAGCGGAATAATCAGGTATTTGAGCTTATCTCTCCATTTTGCCTGAATCAGATGTGTCGTGATGTAAAGAAAAATAAGCCCTTTGAACACACGAAGACTCCCCGGGATTTCATAAAGAACAGATTCATAACCGAATTTCTGAATGATGAAATATTCATAGCCCATATCCAGTGTAACGACTCCGATATACAATAACAGCATATTCAGTACAGATTCCCTGTTTTTGATAAGGGACATCAGTAAAGTAATGGTGATAAGTGCCTGTAGTACAACTACCATAATGATATATAACATGATAACTGATATTTTGCCAAAATTATAGATAATATGCGCACAGCTTCTTTAACAAATTATTAAATATCAACCTGATGAGTAAGATGTTAATTCTGAGCAGTTTTTCATGGGTTTTTCCGGTTTTGTATATTAAGTAGTTATCGTTATTTTAGCTAATAATTATAAGCCGTATGTCTGGATTTTTGGATATTTTTATTACGAAAGATTCAATATGTGTTTCATGACAACTCATCAATGATATTTGATATTCATGAAAAAACAATTTCAAAACTGGACCCTCTTTTTTATTGCAGGAATCATCGCCATGATTACGGGATTGATTGCTGCTATTGTTCTGATGAATGGATCATCAGCACCTGATGCCTTATTCGGAATGTATATTCTGTTCGGTTTAGTTCCTTTATTGCTGGTGATTATCATAGACAGGATTCTGGTATGGAAATTCGGGAATAAAAATGTGAATAAAGTTCAGTTTTTCATACTTCTTTTGATTGTGTTTTTATGGATTGTAAGATTTGTGTTGGATCTTTTTATATAAACTGATGATGATGAAAAACTTGTTTTTATTCTATTTAATCATGATTTCTGTGCTGGTCTCAGCACAGCCTTTTACCCTGAAATCTGTGGGAGAAGCAAAAGAGTTCAGACTGAAGCTGTATTACGGAGTGCAAGGTAAAGGCGCATTTGTGCAATATTCGGGGAAGAAAGAAATCATTCCTTTACAGATAAAAAGCTTTCAAGTAGATACAGATGGGAGAAGAGACGGGGAGCCGGACATTCATTATTATGTCTGGAATGAAATGATCGGAGGGAACATCAATGGGTTCTATACACTCGAAATGATAGATGATAGTGCTTCAAACATCACCTATACCAGAGCAAAAGACAACAGAAAATTTATGCTGGGAATGGTAGAGGGCGAAAAGTACGACGGAAGTGACAGGTATCTCCTGCATGGTGCTGTATTAGCGTTTAATCATTCTTATAATAATCATTTTACCATTGCTTATCCTGATGGTAAGAAAACTGCAATAGAACTTCCGTCTCCGGATAAACCTTCTTTTGCCAGACAAAGCATCATTGAGGATTACAATTTTGATGGTTACGATGACATTGCATTCTCTGTTCCTGATGAGGGAATGGGCGTTTACAGAATATTTGATATATATCTGTATCATACGCAAAGTAAACGTTTTGAAAAGCTTAAAGAACCGGATTATTCCCACTCAAGTTGTTCTTGTCTATGCGATGTAACTGTTGACAAAAAGAAAAAACTTTTAACAACTGGATGCAGGGGAGGAGCAAGGTGGCATCAGGACATCTACCGTTATGGTAAAAACGGGAATTTAGAATGGATTGCTACAGAAGAACAGACAGAAGAATAATGTTTCTGGTCAGCATCTGAAAACACCTTTAAAATCTATGAAATTTTAAATATCATATACTATAACTCCTCATTTATAGTGATGAAACCTCCGTTTTTTTACGGTATTTTTAACAATCTCTTTTAGGATTCGATTTTAGGTCTGATATTTGTACTGGGTAGCCAAACTAAACGGCCAATTTATTTATGAAAAACATATCTGTGAAAAAATCCTTTATTTATGCCTTTTTATGCACTTTGTTCCTTGTTTCCTGTAAAAAGGAAATAGAGAAAATAAGTGATACTTTTAAAGATACTGTTTCTTCTTCCGAAGTTCAGGAGGCAGAAAAGGATTCAATAAAGAAAGATTCTGTTCCTGTGGTAAAAAAAGAATCTGTTCCGCCTGTGATGCAGGAAAATGGTTTTTATAATGCTTTTGTTCTTCCAAAGGATAAAAAGATGAGAGATTCTATCTACGCAGAATACAGTAAAAAATACAGTGTAGGAGAGCGTACTGCTATTTTAGCATTGAACAGATTGGATTCTAAAAGTAAATGGAATGCCGATACATTGGTTGTTCCGGCCAAAATAGATACAACATTAATGGCATATTCACCATTTCCGATGCAGCTGGATGTATTGAGCGGGGTGAAAAAATTTGTCATATTCTCATATCCTATTCAGGCTTTTGGAGTTTATTCCAACGGTAGCCTTGTGAAATGGGGACCAACCAGTATGGGTAAAAAAGCAGCTCAGACGACCAGAGGACTTACTTTTGCCAACTGGAAAAAAGAGCTGGCTATTTCTACTGTGAGCAGCGAATGGAAGCTTCCTTATAACTTTAATATTCATAATTTAGGAGGTATCGGATGGCATGAATATACACTTCCCGGATATCCTGCTTCACACTCTTGTCTGCGATTGCTGAGAAAAGATGCGAAATGGCTGTATTCTTATGCAGATACCTGGATCCTGAATCCCGGAGGTGCTACTACAAAAGCCAGAGGTACAGCGGTAATGGTATTCGGGGATTATAAATGGGGCGGAAGAAAACCGTGGAGAAAACTTCTGGATGACCCTAATGCTAATAATATTTCTGTTGAAGAATTAACTAAGCTTCTTGAACCTGAGGTTCCGAAAATGCTGAAAGAACAAAGTAACAGAGAAAAAGTAGCAGATTCCATCAAAGCGGCTAGAGCAGCGGCAACACCTATCCAAAATGAAAAGCCTATAGAACCTCAGTCTAACTAATTTTCTTTTCAAACTGAAGAGTAGATTCTTCAGCAAACTGTCTCAATTTAAGCATTTCTTCTTTTCCTTTATGCTGTCCGAATCTGGCGGCGATATAAGTAAGAAGAATAAAAAATAGCATGATAAAAGAAGCGCTCAGTGCCCAAGGGTATTCAGCGCTTTTTATTTGTTTTTCCACATAATACATGGTGAAGAAAGTCATCCAGAGAATAGAAAAGGAAAAATACAGGAACATAAAGAATGTCCACACCGCTGAACTTGGTCCAAATACTCCGCGTATTGCTGTATGTTCATCTTCCATCTCAACCCGTAAAGCAAGGCGGGGCTTCCAGTAATTGTCATATGCTGTTTTCACCCAGATGGTAGCAACTTCTTTATTGATATTGCCTGAAAATTGATCTTTATGCTCTTCCATATATTTTTTCAAACTTTCAGCATACTCTTCTTTGGTAAGATGAGTAAACATTTTAAATCTGGGTCTGGTTCTTATTCTGTCTAGGGTGCTTTCTTCAGTATTCATATTGTTATTCTTGATAAGGTATAGGATCTTCCAAAGCGAAACTCAGGGTAAGTTTTTGAGTTTTTCTTTGAATGAGCATATTAATATTTCTGCCTTCATTGGATTTCATGAGTTCTACTATTTTTTCCAGCGTCATATCCGAGGTCTGGTCTCCATTGATGCTTAAAATTCTGTCATCTTTTTGCAGACCAGCTTTATAAGCGGGAGAATCTTTTCTTACCCCGGCAATGGAAAATATGGGTTTTAAACTGAATTTATACTGAAAAGCATCTTTATAAACTTCAGTGGATACCATAGCAGATTTTTGGGTCTCAATTTTTACTCTGTCTTCCTTCCATTCCAGTCCGTCCTGCTTAAAATCCAGTCCGCTCATGTTAAAATGAAAAGGATCATCAAAATATTTGTTTTTCTTCAAATAGAGCTTTTTGTTGGCATAATCAAAGATTACCGTAAACCTTCGCATAATTTCTCCACCTATGGAACCTTTTCTGTTTTCCACTAAATTGACATGCTGGATAGAAAATTCATCAGGCATGGCGGTAAGAGGTTTTTCAAACTTATATTTTCCAAGATAAAAATTATGGATACGGCTTCTTTTGCCATAAATATCTCCGTTGAAACCACGACCCAGAAAATCATCAATATTAGGTCTGTTATAAACAAAATTCTTAATAAGGGTAGGGAAGAGCCAGATGGCATCGCTATTTCCAAGATCAATCAGCAGTTTTGAATCTTTCTTTTCATTCGTCATCTCTACACCGCCATATAGGTAAGGTTTATCTTTCTCAATAGTGATTGGAAATTCTTCAAATCTTCTCGTTTTCTTTTCCAGAAGATCGGCACTTTCATATACGGTGATCTTCTTCGATGTATAATCTATATAAATAGGGTGATCTTTGAAAAAATGATATCCGATAACTCCATTGACAGGTATTCCTACGTGAGGCGAAATATTAAATTCTTCGTCAATAATAATATAAAGAGACATGGAAGTATTCACCATGACATTCCCTATTTTACCCATATTATGGTCAGATTTTAAACCATCAATACTTCGACTTCCTCCCAATCCTGAAAATTTAACTTTTTCAACATTGCTCAGTTTGAGTTCCTTATCTTCCAGACTGAAAAGGATCGTTTCCGAGACTCCGGTATCCAGCAAAAAGGTAAGCTCCGCACCATTGACATTGATGGGAATAAAGATAAGATTATTGATAAACTGAAAAGGGATAACCGCTTTTTTAGTATTAATCAACTCAAAAGAATTCTGGGCATTTATAAAAATGCTTAGAAATAATCCCAGTAAAAGCAATTTAAATTTCATTTACTGAATTTACTGAAATTATCTTTATGATAAAAAAAAACATTCCAAAAGCTGGAATGTTTATATAAACTACAATGAAGTAGCGTTTTTCTTTGGATTTATTTCAAATTGGTATCTGTTTATTTGGAAAAGAATTCCATCAGATCCATATAATTCTTCTGATTGACGCCATGCCCGCTCATATATTCTCTGAAAGTGAAGTAACAGCTAAGATCGTAAAGAAGATCCGCTGCTTTTCTTCCCCATTCAAGTGGAATCACAGCATCATCAGTACCATGCGAAATGAAGAAGCGAAGTCCCTCCAGTTTCTTTTTATCTTTTACAATACCATCCAGAATTTTCTCTTCAGGATAGCTGCTTAGGCAGGCAATACGATTAAAAAGTTCAGGATGTTTTAACGCTAAAGCATAACACAATATTCCTCCCTGGCTGAAGCCGCAAAGGTGAGCTTTGCTTTCCATAAGACCATAGTGGTTGATGATTTTTAATATGTTTTCCAGAACTGCATCTAAAGATTCCTTTGCCTGAGGAACATCAATAAAGTTTTCAGGATCATTGAAATTAATATCATACCAGGAGTATCCTTCAAATTGAGTATCACGCGGAGCTCTGAAACTTACAATAATCCAGTCATTAGGAAGAGTTTCCCTAAAACTGAAAAGATCCTGCTCGTTACTGCCATAGCCATGAAGCATAAAAAGAATGGGAGTTTGGGAAGTAATATTTTCCGGCTCTCTTACTAGATAATCTAAATTCATACAGCAAAGATAATTAAATTACATGCAGAATCTTAACTTTTATTATTCATACAATGAACTTCGGAAGGAAATACTGTATGTTTAATGATTGATTCTTCGGAGTGTATTTTTGGATTTTTGAGATGTGTTTTTATTTTTGTTGATTTGATATTATTTGGAAATCTTTATTGGAAAATTTTCATAAAAGTTATTTTTATATTAATAAAAAACTTATATTTGAAACATTAAAAAATCTATTTGGAGAAATGAAGCAATTTTACAATTCAAAAAGTTTACTTAGACTTTCTTTTTTATTCGTTTTATTATTTTCTGTAATTACCGTTGTCAATTCTTGTAAAAAAGATGACGATGAAGAATTCAAGGATCATGTTGTTCAATTCGAAGTAAAAACAACAGCCGGAGGAAATATTATAAGTGTTGTAACACAAGTAGGTACAGCTCAGAATACGATCTACAATACGCCACAATCACCGGTAACTTCACCATGGACAAGTGGGGAATTCTTTGTAAATTCCAGCCAGGCACAGTTGAATCTTGATGCTAATGCATCAATGCCGGATGATAATTCTGAATTGACAATCAATCTTTACATAGATGGAGAAATTGCCAGAACAGTTAAGAAAAAAGGTAAAGGGGTATTAGTAGCCTCTATCGATTACAGTTTCTTAGAGCCATAAAATTATTTTAATTATTGATATAAAAAATCCGCCTCAATTTTGAGACGGATTTTTTTATTCTTCAATCATCCGTTGCTGTATTGCCCGATTGATAAGTTCAGTAGAGTTTTTTACCTGAAATTTTTGTAGGAGATTCTTGCGGTGAGTATCTACAGTAAGCGGACTCAGAAACAACTCTTCAGCAATCACATTACTCGTTTTTCCCTCTGCTACCATTTGCAGGATCTGTTTTTCTCTTTTGGTGAGCCGGGGAATCGGCATGTCATTTTGAGAAGGACGGCTGATGATTTGCTTGGTTTCATTACAGAAAACAATATCTCCGGAAAGAGCTCCCCGGATACAGATGACAAGTTCATCAATAGAAGTATTTTTTAGAAGATAGCCACTCGCTCCATTTTGTATAGATTGCATGATAATGCTTCTTTCCGAGCGGTTACTGAACATAATCACTGAAGTATCGGGGGATATTTTTTTTATTTCTCTGCAAAGTTCTGTTCCATTAGCATCGGGCAGTGTAATATCAAGGAGAATAATATCCACCATTTGTGACCGGATATAGCTGAGTGTTTCCTCCCCCGATGTAAAACTTCCGGCCACATGAAAGAAAGGCTGGCTTTTCAGCATCATTCTTAGCCCTTCGATCACAATAGGATGATCATCTACGATAACGATATTTATTTTTTCATTCTCCATGGATGTTGAGTTCTATATTAATTGTTGTTCCCTGATGATCAGAATTGATTTCCATTTTTCCTTTCAGATAATTGACCCTGTTTTTCAGGTTGCGAAGCCCCATACTTTTGGTGGTTTTTTCTATATTTTTATCAAAGCCTTTTCCGTTATCTTCAATTGTGATCAGAAAACTTTCACCGGATTGTGAGCATTGAAGCAAGATGCTGCTTGCTTCAGCATGTTTTATAGCATTGGCCAATAGTTCCTGTACGATTCTGTAGATATTAAGCTGGATATTTAAAGGTAATGCCTTGTCAATATCAATGGCCTGGAAATCAATTTCCAGGTTTTTTCTGTTGTAAAATTCACACAGGTCATGTAAAGCGGTTTCCAGACCAAAATTAAGAAGTGATTCAGGCATTAAGTTTCTGGCTACATGCCGGAGCTCACTTACAGAGTTGTCAAGTTGTCCTAAAATCTTATAAAACTCCTGATCTTTTTCCGGATTAAGGTGACCGGAAGACCAGACTGAAAAATTAATCTTAACTCCGGCAAGCATACCGCCAAGGCCATCGTGAAGATCTCTGGCAATACGCTCTCTTTCTCTTTCTTCACCATCAAGGATTGCTTTGGTAAGCGATAATTCTTCTTTTTGTTTAATATCTTCTATCTTTTGCTGAAGATTGATTTCCTTTTGCTCAGATAGTTTTTTATTTTTTCTGTAAATGATATATAGAAAAATAAGAAGACCGATGAAAGATAATAAGGCAAGACTTAATAGCCATAAATACGAGTTTTTTTTGCTTACTTCCATCTGTTTCTTTGCCTTCTCAGTATACAGCCACGCAATTTTTTTCTCATCTTCAGCTTTTCTGTATTTAGCTTCCAGAAGGGCAATGTTTTTATGAATGCTGATGTTATTAATGCTATCCAGAGAATTAATATATTCTGTAGCATAGAGATTGGCTTTGGCAGTATCCTTTAATGCAGTGTAATTTTTAAAAAATTCCCTCATAACCTCCTGTTTTGTTCTTTTATATGAGGTTTTTTGATAGACTTCTTTTAAAATGTTATTCGATTGCTTAAAATTTTTAAGCTCTTGATAGATTTGGTGCTTAAACAGCTTTATCCTTTCCGTAATATTGGTGTTTTTATATTTTTCTGCATTTTGTAGACCTAAATCAAAAGTTTTAAGCGCTTCAGGATAATTTTTTTGCTTCATCTGATAATAGCCCAAATTGCTTAAATATAATGAGTTAAAATTAGATTCCGGATAGTTTTTAATGATTGAGTAGGTTTTATTCAATTCTATTTTTGCCTCTGGTAGTTTATCCTTTCTCATCAGACATTCTGCTTTCAGTAAAAGAACTTCTCCCATTATACCATTAGATTGGGGAGTGTGCTTTTTTAATTTGCTTAAAAATAATTCTGCCAGATTACAGTATTCTATTGCTTTTGAAAAGTCATGGGAGTTATAAAACAGAAGGGCAACATTTTTATACAAACCACCTATAAGTTCATTATCCCCAATAGATATTGCAATAGGAATGGCCTTGTTAATAATAAGATTCATGGCTTCCGTTTCTTTGGTCTGCATTACTTTTAACAGAGACAAATTTTGAAACATAATGATTCTTATTCTTTTAGCTTCAGTACTTCTATATTTTTTTAGTGCAGCTTCAGCGGGGATAAAATCTTTTTCAAGAAGAGCAGCAAAATCAGGTTTTGTAAAGTGGATGAGAGCCTGATAGTATAATCCAATATCTTTGTATATCTGACTTTTGGAGGAACTTTCTAAACCCTGTTTTACATATTTATTATAATTCTCTAAATCCTGCCTTGTAAAATAAGTAGCAGCTATCTGGTAGGATTTTAGGGCTTTTACGGTGTCTACAGTTTCATGATTAGCAGCTGTAACCAAACTGTCAAAATTACTGTTCTTTTTTTCAAGATAATAAAAATATGAGCTTTGAGCATATACATACGGTGCTCCCAAAGTAAATAGAAGTAAAAGCAAATATTTATTGATCATTTCTTTAACAATATAATTGTTGATAATTCAAACATAGAAAGACCACCTAAAATTATAAAATTAAAATCATCAATTATATTATAAACCTGGAAATTATGATTTTAGGTCTGTATTTTCAAATATACAGTTTTAGTGAATGTTATGATATACCTAAAAATCGGTAGAAAAAAATACGTCTTTTTAAGGGTTGTGTTCTGTGGAATTCACTGATAGTTTTGCAGAACAGACAATAACAAAAAATAAACTATTAAGAATGAAAAAGAGAATCTTTATCCTGGGAATGATTTCCCTTTTTGGGAGCATGCATGCACAGAGAATACAGAAAGGAGAAGCCCAAATCAATGTGGATATAGGAGTAGCTAACGGATGGGGACTTCCCGTTTCTGTGGGAGTAGATTACGCTATACACAATGATATTACAGTAGGAATAGAAGGAAGCTATGCAACTGAAAAATACTCAGGAGACATTAAGGGGAGTTGGTTTGGAGTAGGGGCAAATGGAAACTATCATTTCAATACCTTGCTTAAAATTCCAAATAAATGGGATGTATATGCCGGAGCTACCTTAGCCTACAATTCTTTTTCCTATAAATATAACGGATCTGATTTCGATTATTTTGACGGGAAGTCTTCAGGAGTTGGTTTTGCAGGACAAATCGGAGGCAGATATTTTTTTACCAAAAATCTTGCTGTACATGTAGAATTGGGGGGAGGATCTATAGCTTCAGGAGGGAAAGCCGGGCTTACTTATAAATTTTAAACTCTATTATTATTTTCAATACAAATCAGTTTTTTCATAGCCTATACGATGTCAGCAGTGACAGCAAGTTTTTAAAAAATGGTAACTTTCTCAAAAGAGCCGTGAATCTATTTCACGGCTTTAGTTTTATAAAACATGATTGTAATCATGTTTTTAGTTTTTAATATTATTTTAATATTCTATAAAATTCCATAATAATATGTATTTGTTTTTTATGGAATATGTTTTTAATGAATTTTATAAACAGTACAAAGTTTATTTCAGATTTCTAATCTATAATTATAAGTTTTTTTAAAAAAGACCTCTGTAATAAAATTATTAAAAGGCTGTTTTGTAGGTACCAACTAAATATAATTTAAAAAAATGACAAAACAGAGAAAAGTATTTCAAAAAATTGCAGTAGCATTTCTTCCTTTATTACTAATAGGTTTGTTTGCTGTAGTAACTTCTTGCCATGGTGAGGAAGAAAAATATGAAGTAGCCCATAAAATAATGTTTAAGGCAGAAGCATCTGCAGGGTCTAATATTACACATATAACTCATAATGGAAAAGGGGAGGTTAATCAAATAGATGTTAGTGGTACTACATGGACAAGTCCTGAAATTACGGAAACAAATCGATTACGTGTAGGAGAAAGTGTTAATTGGACCAAAACTGTTATTGCAGATGCAATCGGTGCAAATACTTCATCTACACTGAAAGTCCAGATTTATGTGGATGGTGTTTTGAAAAAGGAAGTGATAACAACCGGAAAAGCTCTTACGTCCAGGGCAGATTATGATGTTGAGTTTAAGGTTAATTAAACTAGATCACTATTAAAATAATTTAACATAAGAGTCTTATTATAGGGCTCTTATGTTATAAAAATCAAATGATATTAATGTACTTATTGAATAGTATTACATTATTTTTGATTAACACCAATTACATAAAATGAAATGATAACACAGAAAAAAGTATTTCAAAATATCATAGCAGTATTTCTTCCTTTATTACTAGGAAGTTTATTTGTTTCAGTAACTTCTTGTAAGAGTAATGAAGATGAAATTGAACAGAAAATAGCACATAAATGGTATTATAAAGTAGAAGCATCTGAGGGAGCTGCCATCACTATTATTAGCTATGCAAATCATGTTTCAGGAGAAACAAAGAATATATCTATTAATGGAATTAGTGGCACTACGTGGACGAGTGGTGAATTCTCTGAAACAAGTATAGCGGTTCCGAGAAAACATAAATGGGCTATACCTATGCATATTAAGGCAAAAGCAAATGGTACAGACATTTCTTCTACATTAAAAGTGCAAATTTATGTAGATGGTGTTTTGGTAAAAGAAGTAAAAGATATAGGGCTGATTCCTAGCGCTGAAGCTCGTTATGAATTTAATGGTAATTTTAAAAAAAGGAAAGGAATACAAAAAATAGGAGAGGTATTGAAGAAAATTAAATTAAATAATACATCTATTATAAAAAAATAATCCTGAAAAATCAGGATTATTTTTTTGCTTTTTTATATATAATAGTATTAATTTACCTTCACAATAAAGTAACTCTTCTTACCTTTTTGCAGCAATAAGAATTTGCCATCGATAAGATCCGTTTCATTGGCTGTAAAAGTATCGTTTACTTTTTGCTTGTTTATAGAGATTGAGTTTCCTTTGATCTCTCTTTGAGCTTCACTTTTAGATTTTAAAAAGCCTGATTTTTCAGAAAGAAGATCAACAATATTCACTCCCAAAACATCAGCTTTTGCAATTTCTTTTTGAGGAACTCCGTCAAAAACTTCAAGGAATGTTTCCTCATCAAGGCTTACCAGATCTTCAGCAGTAGAACGTCCGAAAAGAATTTCAGAAGCTTTCAGTGCTTTTTCATACTCTTCTCTTCCATGTACCCAAACCGTTACTTCTTCTGCCAGTTTCTTTTGCAGTTTTCTTTCATGGGCAGCTGTTTTGTGCTCTTCAATTAAAGCTTCAATTTCTTCTTTTTCTAAGAAAGTATAGAACTTGATGAATCTTTCAGCATCTTCATCAGTAGCATTCAGCCAGAACTGATAGAATTTGTATGGTGATGTTTTCTTTTTATCCAACCAATAATTTTCTCCGCTTTCAGACTTTCCGAATTTGGAACCGTCTGCTTTCGTAATCAAAGGAACAGTTAAAGCAAAAGCTTCACCCTGAGCTTTTCTACGGATCAATTCTGTTCCTGTAGTGATATTTCCCCACTGGTCAGAACCTCCCATTTGCAGCTTTACATTGTTGTTTTGGTATAAGTGAAGGAAATCATATCCCTGGATTAATTGGTACGTGAATTCTGTAAAACTCATCCCGTCTGCACCCGATTCTCCTGAGAATCTTTTCTTCACAGAATCTTTAGCCATCATATAGTTGACGGTGATATTCTTCCCGACATTTTTAGCAAAATCAAGGAAAGAAATATTCTTCATCCAGTCGTAGTTGTTCACTAATTCAGCTTTGTTGGGCTCATTCCCTTCAAAATTTAAGAATTTTGAAAGCTGGTTCTTTAGACAGTCAACATAGTGTAAAAGAGTTTCCTCATCCAGAAGGTTTCTTTCAGCAGATTTTCCGGAAGGGTCTCCGATCATTCCTGTAGCACCTCCTACCAAAGCAATTGGCTTGTGCCCATGCAGCTGGAAGTGTGCTAAAATTTTTATCTGGATAAGACTTCCGATATGTAAAGAATCGGCTGTAGGATCAAAACCAATATATGCAGTAGTTACCTCTTTATTCAGTTGTTCATCGGTTCCTGGCATCATATCGGCAAATAGACCACGCCATTTCAGTTCTTCTATAAAGGAATTCATTGATTTTTAACTTTAAAATTTTAAGATGCAAAGATAGTAAATTCAGAAGTATTAAGCGTAAAAAAGCAAAAGGACGAAAGGGTAGGAATGCAAAATAAGAATATCCCAAAAACTTTTTATCCGGTCACTTTACAAATAGAACAGATTAACCTTTTTACCCCTTTGTTTTTTCACCTCAAATAATCTATATTTGTTATTAATGAACGACGAACAGCTATTCCTGCTCATACAGAAGGCCAAGGATAAAGATCAGAAGGCCCAGACTAAACTCATTAATGTTTTTTGGGTGGACGTTTTCTCTTTTGTCATGAAAAAAGTGAGGGATGAAAATGATGCCGATGAAATCACTGTGAATGTTTTTTCAAAAGTATTGTCGAAGCTGGATATGTTCGATCCTCATTTTCAGCTCAAGACCTGGATTCTTACCATTGCCCAAAATACGGTTATTGATTTTTGGCGAAAAAAGAACCGCGAGAACGAAGACACTGTTGAAAATCTGGATGAAGTCAAAAATCAATATGCCAAATCTCCGGAGGAACTTCTGATTTCTGAAGAAGAGCAAAAGAAAATCATCAAAGCAATAGAATCCCTGGATGCCAACTATCAGGATATTATCAAGCTGAGATTTTTTGAAGAAAAAAGCATCAAAGAAATTGCGGATGAACTGGGGATTTCCGTTGCCAATACCAAGGTACGTGTAATGCGTGCCAAAAAAGTCTTAGCCGAACTGTTGAAAAATAATGAGTTTGATGATAATTAAATTCAATAAATCCTATTCAATAGAAACGGGTTTTAACCCGTTTACTAAAAAATACAAATTCAAAATTGGTTTTAGCCAAAACCTAAATCTTACAATCTTAATTTAAAAATAAACTTCCTCTTTTGTTTTCGGAAGAATTATTTTTTGCTGTTTTTCCTGATTTCTGTTTTGCAGATTGATCTTAAGTCCCTTTTTAATATAAGTTTCCTTTAAAGATTTACCATATTCAGCTGTATTTTCTACCTCTTTTGAATAGTTTAATTGCCCTGTTGAAAGATTGAAGTCTACTTCTTTCCAGTAATCACCGGGTCTTCCCGAAGTAGAGGAGGTTCCTATAAGTTCAAAATGCCCGTTCTGAAATCTATATTTATCTGTAACATCCCATTTCCAGCTGCTTCCGCCATTTTGAGAAATAATAAGAATACCCTTTTCTATTTTTGTTTCTCCATAAGGATCACCCATCATACCTCCGCCATTGCTTTCCATAACTGCATTTCTGGATTTTTCAAGGACAGCCCATGCTCCGCTAACTTTTTTCAGAATCTGGATTTCACGGATGTTTCCCATATCAGTAGTATCCTTTGTATTGTAAATAATTACTTTTTCAGGAATTTTATCACCATCAAGATCACCATCTACCATTTCAATGATCGAAGAACCTGCAGGTTGAAATTGTTTTTGGGCAAGGCAAAATGTTCCGTATATAGCAGATAAAAGGAAGAATATTTTTCTCATAAAGATATTTTGAAGAGATAAATATACAAATGAAATTTTGAATTATAAGTTTCATCAATATATCCGGTTGATGTTTTCCATTAAAAAATCCTTAACTTTGAACTTCAATTTTAGAAATGGAAAATTCAGTTCAAGACACTACCGTTCAAAAACCAAAATGGATCCGCGTAAAACTTCCTACCGGAAAGAATTACAGAGAGCTGAGAACATTGGTTGATAAATATAAATTAAATACAATTTGCCAAAGCGGAAGCTGCCCGAACATGGGAGAATGTTGGGGTGAAGGTACAGCTACTTTCATGATTTTAGGAAATATCTGTACAAGAAGCTGTGGATTCTGTGGCGTAAAAACAGGAAAACCGCTTGACGTAAACTGGGACGAACCTGAAAAAGTGGCAAGATCCATCAAATTAATGAAGATCAAACACGCTGTTCTTACTTCTGTAGACCGTGATGATCTGAAAGATATGGGATCTATTCTTTGGGGCGAAACAGTAAATGCTGTAAGAAGAATTTCTCCGGGAACTACGATGGAAACTCTGATACCAGATTTTCAAGGGCTTACAAAACACCTTGACAGATTGGTAGATGTAGCTCCGGAAGTGATCTCTCACAACATGGAAACCGTAAAACGTCTGACCAGAGAAGTGAGAATCCAGGCAAAATATGAAAGAAGCCTTGAAGTATTAAGATATTTGAAAGAAGCCGGACAAAGAAGAACCAAAACAGGGGTTATGCTTGGATTAGGTGAAACGAGAGATGAGGTTTTCCAGACTATCGAAGATATCAGAAATGCCAACGTAGATGTGATTACACTTGGCCAATATCTGCAGCCGACTAAAAAACATCTTCCGGTAAAGAAATTTATCACACCTGAAGAATTTGATGAGTTCGGAGATTTTGCAAGAAGCCTAGGTTTCAGACACGTTGAAAGTTCTCCACTAGTAAGAAGTTCTTACCACGCAGAAAAACATATTCACTAAAAATACAGACCGTTCAGAAATGAACGGTTTTTTGTTTTTTAGGTGGCAAGTGGCAGATGATAGGTAGCAGGCTATAGGGGTTAGGATCGGAGGGCAACCTTTACAATAACGGCTTCCATCATTCCCCTCCCTCGGAGGGGTGGCAAAAATTCAAAGAATTTTTGACGGGGTGGTTTATACAATACTCACCAAAGAATCAATAGCAGCGGACTTTAGTCCGCTTAAAATATTAAATAATCATCAGGTTTTAGCCAAAATTTATTTATTACAAGCCGTATCCTTAGTAATCACGCCAATTCTTCCATTAATTTCAATCGGTCTGAAATGTTTCTTCTTAAATTCAGAAGGGGTTTCTCCCGTATGCTGTTTGAATAATTTATTAAAATAAGAAAGACTTTCAAAACCTACCTGAAAACAAACTTCTGTCACAGACTGATCTTTCAGCAGGAATATTTTAGCCTGATTGATTCTATAATTGTTGACAAAATCTGTAAAGGTCATATTTGTCTGCTTTTTAAAATACCGGCAGAAAGCAGGTGTACTAAGGCTCACCACTTTAGCCACTTCATTTACATTGGGTTTTCTGTCGTAATTTTCGTGAATATAATCGTAGATGGTTCCCATTCTTATTTTATCATTCAGAAACCACTTAATTCGGGTATCTTCCTTATTGAGTTCTTTTACTTCGGTGGAATCGGCGAGGATTTGCAGAATTTCAATCAATCCCATTAGAGATTCAAAGGAATTTTTATCTTTAATGAGCTGCAACTTTTCTACTACTGTGTTCTTCGTTTCTCCGGAAAATGAAAGTCCAAGATATGAACGCTCCAAAAGGTTTTTAATATTTTCAAATTCAGGAACCGGAAGAATGATATCCTGAAGGAAGCTTTCCCGCATCTGCAATACAAGCTGCTTGCATTCGGTCTGAATACCATAATCAAAATTAAGATGAGGTACATTGGAACCAATAAGCAAAAGATCACTGTCTGTAAAACCCGAGATATTTTTTCCAACATGCCGGATTCCATTCACTGCTTCTACATATACAAGTTCAATTTCCGGATGATAATGCCAGAAAAAACAGTTTTTCAGAGAAGGGGCAAATAGTTTGAATGATTTCCCTTTTTCAAACTCAATAATTTCTTTCTGGATTTTCATTTTGTCCTGATTTGATTGTTTCTGAATTTAAAATTACATAAAAAGGTTAATATGGAGCAAATTTTTATCATTCAAAGAGGAGTGAAATTCAAACTTTCTTTCGATTTTTGCACTTTCAAAATAAAGACACTCAGGTGATCCTTTAATTGAAACAAAATTAATTCAGAAAAAGATTTAGATACAATGAAGATTGATAAAAGAATAATACCACTGGCCATAGGTGGTTTAGGGATAGGAACTACGGAATTTACCGTTATGGGACTGTTGCCGGATATTGCCAAAACATTGCAGATCACGATTCCTCAAGCAGGACATTTGATTTCTGCTTATGCAATGGGAGTTGTTATCGGAGCTCCAATTTTGATTGGATATTCCGTAAAATTTCCGCCCAAAAAAGTTCTGATGGCTTTCATGATCCTTTTTACATTATTTAATGGTCTTTCGGCTATTGCTCCGGGTTACAACAGCATGTTGGTGATCCGTTTTATGTCCGGACTTCCTCATGGAGCGTTCTTTGGAGTAGGAACAGTAGTAGCTTCAAGAATGGCTGGAAAGGGAAAAGAAGCCTTTTATATATCCATGATGTTTACGGGGCTCACGGTTGCCAACCTTGCAATGGTACCTCTGGTCACCTACATCGGGCATACCTTCCATTGGAGGCTGTATTTTGCTATCGTGGCAGTTATTGGACTTTTTGCCATCTTATTTTTAAAGCTATGGCTTCCTGCAATGGAGTCCAATCAGAATACCCATTTCATGGAAGAGTTGAAATTCCTTAAAAATAAACAATCATGGCTGGTATTGGCCATTACAGCGATAGGGTTTGGAGGATTGTTCACATGGTTAAGCTATATTACACCATTAATGACCATTGTTGCCGGAATCAACAGCAGCCAGATGGCTTACGTGATGGTTCTTGCCGGAGCAGGAATGGTAGTAGGAAATCTGGTTGGAGGTATTGTTTCAGATAAATTGGGACCAGAAAAAACCTGTGCATTGCTGATCTTCCTGATGATGATTTCTCTTGGAGGCGTTTTCTTCCTTGCGGAATATAAAAATATTGCTCTGGTACTGACATTTATGTGCGGTGCTTTGTCCATGTCTATAGCTTCGCCTATCAATATTATGATGATGAAAGCTGCCCCGAAAAGTGAAATGATGGCTGCTGCTTTTATGCAGGCAGGTTTCAATATTGCCAATGCAATGGGGGCTTTCCTTGGCGGAATTCCTTTAGAATATGGCTACTCATTCAACTATCCATCATTGGTAGGAGTGGGGATGACCTTTATTGGACTGGTTATAAGTAGTAGATATATGTACCTGTACGGTTCAAAAGCTCAAAATGAAGAAGAAGTGGCTGCTGAATGTGTGTCATGCGATAAATAAATGAGTAATATTTAAAAATAACATCGCCTGTCTCGTACTGAAACAGGCGATTTTTTATAAGATAAGTTTTATGCCTCTACTTCATCTCCGTTTTTGCACCAATAGAGAGCATTGTATAAATTTTCTTTTGGGAAAGATTTAAACTCGCCCGGCATCAGAACACTAAAAATACTGGTAAAATCACGGATCCCTTCTTTATCCGTAACAATAGCTGAACGATTCCAGTTGGTAAGATTTTTCAATCCTAACAGCAAATCTTCAAGCCATGCACCCACAGTAAAATTATCCAGGTCGGTATCCAAATACAATAAATAGTTGAGTTCACCGAATTGCTCTACCTTCTCTTTTACACGCGGAATTACCAATCTTTCAAAATCCTCTTTCGTTACCTCTCCCGTTGCATTAAATGCTGCAACATTCTCCGGAGCTTCTGGAATAATTGTTATCATAATAAATATTTTTTTTGGTGGTTTAGTTTAAAAAAATAACAATAATTGAACCATTATTTAATGGAAAATTGTTAAAAAAGGTATAAATGTTGATATTTTAAATGTAAAATATCAATATGGATTTAAAATCAAATGAACCTTTCTGGCTTTTAAAAAACGGATTATTAGCATCTTATCCTTCATTAAAATCAAACGAAGAATGCGATGTTCTCATCATAGGTGGTGGCATTACAGGAAGCCTGATTGCCCATCAGATGATAGAAGATGGCTTTGCCACTATTCTTATTGATAAAAGAGAACTTTGCAATGGCAGTACTTCTGCTACTACTTCAATGCTCCAGTACGAAATAGATGTTCCTTTGTATGAACTGACAGAAAAAATAGGCGAAAAAGGGGCTGTTCTGAGTTATAAAGCCTGCAGCGAAGCAATTGATGCGCTGGAAAAGCTTTCACAACTGACTAAGTCCAGAGCTGGTTTCAAACGAAAAAAGTCACTGTATTTTGCTTCAAAAAAGAAAGATGCAGAATGGCTGAAGAAAGAATACGAAGCCAGAAAGCAAAACGGATTCGATGTAGAATGGCTGGAAGCAAAGGATATTTTGGAAAAATTTGAATTTGAGAATACCTATGGCGGAATTTTATCAAAACAGGGTGCCAGTATTGATGCCTTTCAGTTTGCTCATGAGCTGTTCATGCATAATGTAAAAAAAGGATTGAAAATATTTGATAAGACTGAAATGATAAAAGTTGAAGAACGTAAAGGTTTTAATCTGATTACAGTAGACAGTGGATTTGAGATCAAAGCAAAAAAGATTATTTACTGTATCGGTTATGAGAGCAAAAACCTTTTGAAAGAAAACTTCGTTAACCTGAAAAGTACGTATGCTGTTGTTTCTGAAATAGACAGAAAAAAGTTTAAAAATATTGGCAGTACATTAGTCTGGAATACTGATGATCCTTATCTCTACATGAGAACTACTGATGAGGGAAGACTTTTGATAGGTGGAGGAGATGAAGATTTTTATGGTGCAGAAAAGCGTGACGCTATACTTCATAAAAAAGAAAAAGAGATTCTGAAAAATTTAAACAAAATAAAGCCAGATTACCATTTTTACACTGACTTTGTCTGGGCTGGAACTTTTGGGGAAACAAAAGACGGGCTTCCTTATATTGGAGAACATCAAAAATTTAAAAACTGTTATTTCGTTCTGGGTTTTGGAGGAAATGGAATCACCTTTTCCATAACAGGGATGGAAATGGTTTCTTTGTTTATGAAAAATAAAAAACATCCATTGTCAAAATATTTTAAATTTGGACGATAAATAATTGAACCTCTTTTTCTTTTGTGTAAAATACTATTTATTTTGGATAAAATATCTTTTTTTCAATCTACTTAATGATACCGGATGCATTCCCAGATAAGTTGCCAGATCTTTAGATTTTACCCGTAAAATTAATTTTGAATTTTGTTGAAGCAATTGTAAATACCGTTCTTCAGGAGTTAATGTCAGAAAAGAATGAAAATGTCCATAAATAGACATAGCAGTGCTTTTCCAATACATTAAAAGCAGTTTTCCGATATTTGGATATTCTATTATTGCATTCTCAAGCTCAATATAATTAAGCAAAAACATAGTTGTTTCTTCCAGTGTTTCATAGGTGACCGTAGAAGAACGCTGAAGACCTAAAATTTCCATAGACCCGTACGGCTGATTTTCGTAAGCAAGCCAAACCGTTTTGTTATTTTTGTCATACACTCTTATCAGACCTTTGAGGATGATCCCTACCTGGCTTATCTGCTCTCCTTTGTGTAATACTATTTTATTCATGGGATATGTTACGAGCTGAGCCATCTCAAGCAGCTTCTCCCTATCTCTGTCATCGAGAAAATCATTTTGCTCGAAATAAGCTGTCGTAAATTCATTAGATTTTATCATTTGTTGTTTTTTATAAAGCTAATATAAAATAGAAAAATGGATAGTGTCTCATTTAGGTAAGAGAAAATATGGATTTCCAATACTTCTATTATCAAAAATCAATAAACTTACTATAAAAAATTATCAAAATCTTTATTTATTAACACATGTTAAAAATTAATTATCCTTTGTTAATAAATGCTTGATATTTCATTTTATATGTTTTTTTATTGATAGGTTTAAATATATTTGGTAACGTATTTGATAAAAATACAATTGATAAGTTATTAAAAATTAAATATTTTTTTTCATTAATTGTCTGACGTTTTCATCATAGCCAGATAGTAATAAATGTGTTTTACCGCTTCCTGAGAAGCGGTTTTTTAATACATATGATATGATTTTAGAGAGTATGTTATTTCACAAATAATCCGGCAAATAGCCGGATTATTCGTTGCTGAAAAATTAATTTCTAAAGAAATATTCTTTTGCATTATCTGCTATAATACTGAATCTGTATATCTTTAGGATATTTCACTTCATAAGAGAAAGTAATCTTTTCAGAATTGCCAGAACCTATGTTTTTATTCCACAAGATACTTCCCGTTTTATCATCAAGACTTCCACCGCCAAGGTCTAATGTTTTAACCAGAATCTTAGAGTTTTCGCTGATCGGAAGCTGATCAAGAACTTCCAGTTCAATATTTTCTTTCGTATTATTTCTGATGCTGATTTGATAAGACTCTGTTTCCCATTTATTGGAATTCATTGCTTTTTGAGAGGTTTTATCTTCAAGCTTGATTCTTTTGACTGTAATTCTTTCATCCACTCCAAGCGAAATTGGGAATTCATCTTTTACATAGTTGCTTGTAATATTGGTTTTTCCGATATAATTATCCTCAAAGTAAATATTGGCTTCGCCATTGATGAGATTGAGGTTTTGCCAGTTTTTCACAAAAGCCATCAGGAATATCTGGTTGTTAAGTTTTGGAACCGTATGGTATTTGTAGGTAGCATCAACTTGTTTTTTATCCAGGATAACATATTGTTCCTTTTCCTGGCTTACAATGGTCTGATTGTAATTCAATTCATAAACCACATTCATCTGGCTGTCAGAAACTGTAGCTACCGGAATCTGGCTTGGTTTTGCAGCAATATCTTCTCTCATCTGATACGCATTAGCTGCTGAAATTTCTTTTTTAGATTTATAACCTGCAATTTCCATCTGAGAGTTATATGGCGTGTATTCAGCTACATAAAGCGGAGACAAAATCGGTCTGTCCTGATTGTATGAAGGTCTGTAGGTAGAAACAAACAGCTTTACATTTTTCCAGTCTTGTCCGGTTTTCTGATAAATTTTACCCTTATAAACCATCTCAAGAGGCTTTTTCACAGACTCGGCACGCAGGTCGTAAGAAGGAATCCATCCTGCATCGGAAACAATATAGCTTACTCCAAGATTCAGATTCGTTTCATGATCGGCAAGAATTTCCAGCAGAAGCTCTTTACGATTGGTATTTTTATGGGTTTGCTCTTCCGCAGACTGGTTGTTGAGTTTTGCAATACTTTCATCCAGAACAGTTTTCTGTTCATTCAGAAGAAATACCTGATTATCAATTTCCAGCATTCTCTTTCTATAAAACTCAGTAAGCTTAATCAGCTGTTCTTGCGGTGTAGATTTATCATTGGTGGAAATTTTTAAATTATCATTAATGATATGCTGCTCACCCGTCAGGTTTTTGATTTGGATATTCAGCAGGCTGACTTGTCTTTGGAGCTTTTTGGTTTCCATTGCAAGCTTTTTTTCATTCTCCGACAGTTCATCGTTTTTCAAAAAATTGCTTTGAGGAGTAATAGAAAGAAGCGTTGTATTTTTCTCAAGATTGATTTTGTAGGTATTCTCATCCAGGTTGTTGGGAAGGTTGATAATCTTCACGATATTTCTTCCTTTCTGAAGGTTCACATTTGTGCTTCCGAAAACCTTTGCTCCTTGTAAAAATATGGTGGCCTGTTTTACTTCAATTTCTTTTCTGATTTCCTGTGCTTTGAGAAAGGAAACCGAAAAGGTGATTAATATTAAAAAAAAGCGTTTCATCGTTTATTATTTTAAATTCCTGAAGTAAAATTATCCCTATTTAAGGCTGGAAATCGGGAAACTTGGTGAACAGAAGGTTTCACTTGGTGGATGATAAAATAAGGAAGAATCTGGTTATATATTCCGTGTGATAATGCTAATCTAATATGTAATTTTCAATACTGTCAGGATTGTCAGGCTGAGCGGAGTCGAAGCCTTTACCGTTGACCAGATGTTAATGGATAGACAGATATTCTTTTTCAGTCAGAAACCTAATAACCGAATAGCATAGAACAAAAAAAAACAGCTCCTGAAGGAACTGTCTTTTTAAATCTGTTATTTTAAAGGATTTCGTACTTTGTTTTGATGCTGTATTTCAGCTTGATGTTTTCGATATTATCAAAAGAGAAATCTACCGGAGCATCAGCCATTTCCACCTGCACACCGTAAGATCTTCCTTTATAAGCTGCAGGCATGATCATATCGCTGGTATAGTCTTCTATTTCTACAATTTCAAGAGCATTTCCTGTTTTTTTGCCCATGCTTTCCAACAAATAATCAGCTTTTTCTTTAGCCGCTTTCAAAGCGTTGATCTTCACTGCTTTTCTGAAATCTGCAATTTTAGTATTCTTTACCTCTGCAATGTTCAGGCTGCTTACCCATTTTTGGTTCAGATCTTCAAAGATTTTGCTGAGACTTGATTTTGTGCTGGCTTTAAACTGATAGTTCTTAGAAAACTTGGCCGTTTTAGAATAGATATTCTGATACATTGATTTGAATTTAATATCCTCGTTCTTTACTCCTGCATTTTTTAAGATATCAAATAACTTCTTTTCATTATCTGCCAGATCGTTTTTATTATCAGCTTTTATCCCGATGCTGAAGATGATTTCATCCGGTTCCACTTCCATTTCGGCAACGCCCGTTACTTCAATGGCGTTTTTCTTTACTTCCTGAGCATTTACAAAGCTTCCAAGGGTTAAAATTCCGATTAATAAAAAATGTTTCAATTTCATAATTTCCTGTTTTTAAATTTTTAATTCTGATGTAAAATTACACAGATCAGAAACCGGAATCCGGGAGACTTGGTGAAATGGAGTTTTCACTTGGTGAGCCTTTGGAAAAAGAAGTACGAGGTAAAAAGACTTTTGAACCACTAAAATTCTTTAAGCTGTTAAGATGATGAAGAGGAGTTTTATTTTATTTCTCTTTATTCTTTTTCAGGTCATATTTTACGCTGAGGTTCATGATATATTGTATACCCACTTCAGAATCAGCATTATTGATGACCTTATCAAAACCGGTATAATCTGTACCATCATAATAAAAGGTTTTTGATTTTCTTTCTTCCTTCTTTACATATCTGGTGTCATATCCATAAGTAACATTCGCACTTTCAAAAGCCGTATAATTCTGATATTGGCTTTTAGGGAAAACATATGTAAAGCCTGATGTAGCTGTAGGGCTTCCGATAATTTCCTTTTTAAACAGTTTAAAATAGTTTTCTTTCTTTTTGTCAAAAACAGCATATGCTTCTTTGAGCAGATCTTCCTGAATGGTATCAATATCATTGCTGATATAATCTACTTTGATCACATCATAAATCTGAAAATCGGAAGCTTCTGAGATCAGCTTTTCAATCATTGAGTGCTTATTTACTGTAATAATGATATTTTTCTTGGTTTCAAATCCATTCATTTTCTGGATGGTTGTCTGTGAATCTTTATTGATATTGTAATCATAGACTTTCGTTTGTGAAATAAAATCCACAAAAATAGCATCACTTTTGATTCCCATTGAAGATATTCTTTTGATAAAACCATTGATTCTCTTATTGATATTCTCCAAGGCAATTTTTGGAGTGTCAGCTTCCTCATTCAGCCCGAGGGTTATTTTGTAACGGTCTGCAGGCCTGTTCATCAATATTTTTACATTGACAATCAGTGTGGAGTCGTTAGTGAAATAACTATTGGTATTGTTAAATTCAGTGAGATTTCTGGGAACGGAATAATCAGTGTTATTTCTGTCTCTGTAGATTTGGTTTCCTCCCACCTGTGCTTTTGAAAGATTAAAAAAAGACGCAGCGATGATACAAAATGTAAATGTTAGTTTTTTCATGATTTTTAAATTTGAATTATTTTGCCTCAAACTTAGCCTTACGGTCACAGTATCAGAGACTCAACTTGGTGAATGGGAAACTTCACTTGGTGAATAGTTTTTGAGCAGACTATATATATGTATATCTTTGTTTTATGAAAATGCTTAAACTCTTTACGCTCTTTTTACTGGTGCTCTTGGGAAATACAATGTATTCCCAAACCACTACTAATAGCAGTGCTGCTGTGGAAGAAGTGCAGGTGGAAACGAAGAAGCTGAAAAAAGCAATGGACAACAAAAATGAACCTGCCCAGGCAGATTCATACTATAATATTGGAGAAACATTTTTCAATGGGGGAAACTTTGCGAAAAGTGAAGAGTATTATACAAAAGCAAAAAAGCTATATGAAAAACTCAATGACAAGCCCAATATTGAAAAATCTACCCGAAGACTAGCCCAGTCACAGGAAAAGCAGAATAAAATAACACCAGCCATTAGCAATTACAGTATGGCAGCCCAAGCGAGCTATAGTGAAAAAAGTAAAGCTGTTAATTCTAATGATGTGGCAAGACTTTCTTCTCCCACACCCGAACTTAAAGCAGAAGCGATTCAGAATAACATTAATCTCACTAAAAAGGAAAATGAACAGGGTGATCTTGCAGAGAGCTATAGCCAGCTTGCAGATGTTAATCTGAGACAGAAAGATGTTTCCAGTGCTGAAGAAAACCTGAATACAGCGTATAAAATTTCCAAAAAAGAAGCTCCTCAGCAAGCTCTTGCCATCAACCAGAAACTGGCAGATCTCTATGTGGAAAATAAGAATTTCGAGAAAGCTATTGAAGCCAAAAAGAAAGTGCTGAAAGAAGATTTCGTGAAAGAAAATTCTCAGGAAAAAGTCAATCAGATTCAGGAGCTTGCAGATATTTATATTAAGAAAAATGATCCTAAAGAAGCCGTGGATCTTTTGAAAAATGCCTACGGAATTGCTTTGGACAAAGGTCATACGCTGGAAGCACAGAGAAGTGTGAAAAAACTGGACAGTCTTTATGCCATTTCAGGAAATGTAGATGCTTCAGTTCAGCTGTACAGAGACTTTTTGGGAAAACTTCCGAATCTCGTTTCCAAAGACAGAAGTCTTGTTGATAATAAAATTCTGGAAGATACGGAACAGCGAATTTCACAGCTGGAAAAAGAAAAAGGGTTGAAAGACGAACTTCTCAGAAAAAAGAATGTTTTCAATTATACCTTGATCGGAGCTTTGATATTGCTGACCGGATTAATTATTTTTATTTTCAGAACACTGAAAAAGGTGCAGACAAAAAATAAGAAAATAGCCCTTCAGTCGCTTCGTAGAGAAATGAATCCTCATTTTATTTTTAATAGTTTAAATAGTGTCAATCACTTTATCGCAACTAATAATGAACTGGAAGCGAATCAGTATCTGACAAAATTTTCCAAACTAATGCGTGGTGTGATGGAAAATTCAACCGAAGACTTTATTCCTTTTCAACAGGAACTGGATCTTCTTCAGAACTACCTTGCTTTGGAAAAAACACGTTTTGCAGATAAATTCGATTATGAAATTGAGGTAGATGAAAATCTGAATATGCAAAATCTTCAGGTTCCGGGAATGCTGCTACAGCCGTTTTTGGAAAATGCTGTCTGGCACGGACTCCGTTACAGAGCTGACAAAGGATTTTTAAAATTGAGCTTTGAGAAAAATGAATCTCATCTGAAGATTCTTATTGAAGACAACGGAATAGGCATCGAAGAAAGTAAAAAGCAGAAAACCCAGCATCAAAAGACCAGAGAGGGCAGAGGAATGAAAAATACATTGGAAAGAATTCAGCTTCTGAACGATCTCTACAAAAAAGATATCAGCTGCTCTGTAAAAGATAAAGAAAATAGCAGCGGTGTTTTGGTAACCATCCAGATCAATCTGAAATAATTGAATTCAGATTGATCTGTGTTTTCTATTTGATATACTTTTTCTTCAAAACATAAAAATTCTTTTTGATATACTCCAGTTCATAATGGGCAGGAATGATTTCAGCTCCCGAAAGGTTAATAAAGCCATAAGTTCCAGTTATATTTTTTACAAGTGCCAGATCATCGGAATACTCGCCAAATTTATTAATCTTAGAATATACCGGCTGTACGATAATTTTCCCGCTTTTATCTGAGATTCCATAGGTTCCGGAAATGGTTTTTGTAATCCTCCAGTTTTTATTAATCTTACTGATATCATCTCTTTCTGATATTTTCATCTGTGAAAAAGAAAGGCTGAATACACTTATACAGAAAAGAATAAGAAGTTTTGATTTCATCTTGTTTTGGGTTTAAAATGATTATAGTTTTAGGAAAACCTAAATTAATAAAATATTATAAAAGCTCCATAAATACATGAAAATTTAACTTTTACAATGCCTTTTAGCTTGTATCTGCTACCTGCTACCTAAAAAAACTGTAACCATTTTGAAAAAGTTATTGTCTTATTAGATAAAAACATAACCCAAAATGATTACTCCTAATAAAACAGCCAGACTCGCGGGATTTTTTTATCTCATTGTTATCCTAACCGGATTGTTCAGCTTAATGTACGTTCCGTCAAAACTAATTGTATGGGAAAATCCTGTACTGACTTTTCAAAATATTTCTTCATCAGTTCAGTTATTCAGGCTGAGTATCGCCAGCAGTATTATCTGTTATATCGCTTTCACATTACTTCCTTTCACATTATATCAATTGCTGAAAAATGTGGATGGAGTATATGCAAAGCTGATGGTTATTCTCGCTCTGATCAGTATTCCTATCTCCTTTATTAACCTCCAAAACAAATTTTCTGTACTTACCATTATTGAAGGTGCTGATTATTTGAAAGTGTTTGATGTAAAACAGCTGCAAGCCCAGATGATGCTTTTGCTGAGCAGTTATAACAAAGGGCTTTTAATTGCGCAGGTCTTTTGGGGATTATGGCTTTTTCCTTTTGGATATCTTGTCTATAAATCCGGCTTTTTGCCAAAGATTTTAGGGGTTTTCTTAATGCTGGGATGTTTTGGATATCTGATCAATGTCTTTGGTAGAACTGTAGTATCTCATTTTTCAGACTATTCAATATCAAATTATATCACTTTACCGGCAACGATAGGAGAAATAGGAACCTGTCTTTGGTTGCTGCTGGCTGGAGTACGAAATAAAAATTTAAATCAAAATTAAAAATCATAACCATGAGCAATTCTACAAAATTTGAAGATATACAGATTAATGTGAAAATCATACTGGCTGGTCTTTGGACTTCAGTTACTTTATGCTATCTGTATGGTGATTATTTCGAATTTTATACTCCTGGAAAGACACGCGGTCTGGTGGAAGGAACCAATTTATTAGATTCCCCTCCGAAATTGTTTCTTGCTTCAGTGGTTCTGTCAATTCCTGCGGTAATGGTATTTCTTTCTCTGATCCTGAAACCAGCGGTTAACAGGATTATCAATATCATCTTTGGTACATTTTTTACTCTAGTTATGCTGTTTATTGGTATTACTTCCTTTTCAGATTGGTATTTGTTTTATGTTTTCCTTGCATTGGTAGAATGTATAATTACAATATTGATCGTAAAATACGCCTGGTTCTGGAAGAGAGTATAGCCTTTAAAAGCTTATAGTTAAGGGCAAGATTGTAAAGTTGGTGAAATATTCCTAATTTGCATCTGCAATCTGCCTCCTAAAATCTGATGTAATGAAAATAAAAGCCGTACTTGTAGATGATGAGCTCATAGCAAGAGAAGTTTTACGAAACTATCTGACCAAATACTGTCCGCAGGTGGAAATTCTTGGCGAAGCAGAAAATATCAAAGAAGCCGTTCCTTTAATTGCCGAAAAGCAGCCTCAATTAGTCTTTCTGGATGTTGAAATGCCTTTTGGAAATGCTTTTGACGTGCTGGAAGCCACCAAAGATTTCTCCTATGAAACTATCTTTATTACTGCATTTTCTCAATATTCTTTGCAGGCTTTAAACAAGTCAGCAAGTTATTATATTTTAAAACCTATTGATATTCAGGAATTGATTTTGGCGGTCAATAAAGTGGCTGAAAGTCTTGAGAAAAAAGATGAGCTCAACCGAAACAAAATTCTTCTCGAAAACCTGAAGTTAAAACCGGAAAAGCAACAGCTCATTCTTCCTACTTTACAGGGATTTGACGTCGTAAAGACCGAAGATATCGTAAGACTTCAGGCAGACGGAAATTTTACTCAGGTATACCTTACAGACGGCTCGAAGAAAATGGTATGCCGTTTTCTGAAACACTTTGATGACCTTCTGGAAAATCCGTTTGTGAGGGTTCACCGTTCCCATATTATCAATACAGGATTTGTTAAATCTTATCATAAAAGCGGAACGGTAATGCTGTCTGATGATACAGAAATTGAGGTTTCAGGAAGCTTTAAAGATAATTTCCTAAAGGTATTTTCATAGAATTTATTGTATCTTTAACAGACTTAAGGCATTATTTTTGACGTTTTTATCATAACCACCAAAATATTCCTGTCATGAAAACCATTCATAAAATTATACTTCCCGTTTCGTTGGGAGCATTGGGGCTTATCGTTTTCAACTCCTATTCTGTGAGGATTCCCAGAGGAGCATCTGCGGTAAAGAATTTTGATCTTAAAAAATACCTTGGCAGATGGTATGAGATAGCCCGTTTTGATTATAGATTCGAAAAAAATATGGATAATGTTACTGCAGAATATACTGAAAATCCGGATGGAGCAGTTCAGGTCAGAAATAAAGGGTATGATTACGTTAAAAAAGTATGGAACGAATCCATCGGGGAAGCAAAATTTGTAAAAGATCCTACTGAAGCGCGTCTTAAAGTTTCATTTTTTAAACCTATCTGGGCTGGTTATAATGTCATAGATATTGATGAAGACTATCAATATGCTCTCGTAGCAGGAAGCAGTTTAAAATATTTGTGGATTCTTTCCCGTACTACCAATATTCCTGAAAGCATTCGTCAGCGTTTCATTCAAAAAGCAAAAAAAATCGGTTATAATACCGATGAACTGATCTGGGTGAAGCATAATTAATATAAAAAGCGAAGAAAAAAAATTTCTTCGCTTTTAGTTTTTTAACTTTTAATATACTCTTTCCATTCTTCAAAACGGTGAGCAATAACCTGTTTCATAAGATCATAGTTTTCGTAGGTGTCTTCGATGTGATAGAAGGTTTCGTATTCGTAGTCATTTTCCTCTGCTTTACCATCAAAAAGATTCACATAATCATCAGCAAATGAGCTGTATCTGTTCCCGAAGTCTGTATCGTCTGCATAATAATCTTTTGCAAAAAGATTTCCCAGTTCATTCAGGTCATATTCGGAAAATTTCCCGTCACAGGAATCCATAATGAATTCAGCACCGGTAATTTCTCTTCGTTTTACTTTTTCTATTTCCTCTGCAGCATCTTCCTTCAGTTCTTCGGAGATCAAATCGTTATGAATACACCAGTTCAGGAACATTCCTGTGTGGGTTGCCCCATTTTCCTGAGGAAGTCCTTCCGGAAAATCACCACCATAATGCCATGAAGCATCATCATATTTAGACATAATTCTTGTTGTAGTTTTAGATAATCTCGTCAAAAATAGAAAAAATCAATTTATATTGCCGCTGCCACAGAATTTTCCGTCATTTGCATAGAATTTTTTTCAACAAAAAAACATATGGAAAATGCTGTTCTGGTTACTATCGGTGATGAGATCCTTTCTGGAAACACTGTAGATACCAATTCTAATTTTATTGCCACGGAACTTAAAAATATAGGAATAAAAGTTATTCAGATTCTTACCATCTCAGACGAAATTGAAACCATTAAGAATGCATTAAGCACAGCCTTTGAAATCGGGGATTTAGTGATTACAACTGGTGGACTGGGACCAACGAGAGATGATAAAACCAAAAAAGCACTGGCGGAATACTTTAATGATGAAATTGCTTTGGATGAGGTAACCTTCAACCATCTTAAAGGCTATATGGAAAGAAGAGGAAGAGCAGATATTCTGGAGAGAAACAAAGAACAGGCTTTTGTGCCTACCAAATCCATCGTTTTTCAAAACCATTACGGAACAGCACCATGCATGATGATGGAACAGGATGGGAAATTGTGCTATAGCCTTCCAGGTGTTCCTTATGAGGTGAAGCCGCTTATCAAAGATCAGATTATTCCTTATTTACAGCAAAGATTCAAGCTTCATTATATCCATACCAGAATTGTTTCTGTGGTAGGAATTCCTGAAAGTATTCTTGCAGACAAAATTGAAGAATGGGAGCTGGCACTTCCAGAAAATATTGCATTATCTTATCTTCCCGTTGGAACTCGTGTAAAGCTTCGTCTGACGGCTTCAGGTGAGAATGAAGAACAGCTGAAACAAAGAACAGAAGAAGAAATACAAAAACTGCTTCCTCTGGTAGAAGGCCACGTTATTGCTGTAACTGAAGATAAAATTGAAAACATTCTGGCAGAAATGCTTACCGAAAGAAAGCTGACGATTTCGACCGCAGAGAGCTGTACAGGAGGCGAACTGGCAAAAATGATTACTTCGGTTTCCGGCAGTTCAAAATATTTCCTTGGCGGAATGGTAGCCTATGCCACAGAGAAAAAGATTAAAATTTTAAATGTTTCCAAAGAAACTGTGGATGAGTTCACTGTAGTGAGTGAGCAGGTGGCACAGGAAATGGCCAAAGGATGCCAGCAATTGTTTGAAACCGATATCTCCCTTTCTACAACGGGTGTTGCCGGGCCAGGAAAAGGAGAGGATGGTAAAGAGGTGGGAACTGTTTACTATACCATCAGGATTAATGATCAGGAAGTTACCTCAAAATTATACATGCCCCATCTGGAAAGAGTAGACTTTATGGATTTTGTTTCCCAAAAAGTGATTCAGGATTTGGTAGGTCTTCTTGTAAACAGTTCACTATAATACATTATTTTTAATTTTTTTTTAATTAATTTTAGTATAGTTTTTCACACTTTTTGAAAGCCCTTCAATAAATTTCAAAAATCGTGGAAAATTCCAAACAGATTTTTCAGACCAGCAGCAAAAAACGCTGGAAAAGTGTACAATGGGGAAGCCGTGTTTTTATCTTTATAGGAATACTGCTTCTGCTTGCTTTAGGTCTGATGATGACTCTGGACAGAAGTCCTAAAATTCCTTTTAAAGAAGACTATAAAGCTGTTATTACAGCCAATAAGCCTTATCTTCAGGAGAATAAAATTTCCAAAGAATATAATGGGTTCAGAAGCTTTATTTCTGAAAAAACAATCCATACCAGTCTCGATAAAATTGAGAAAGCAAGAGCTGAAAGATACAAAAATCAGAACCGAAACTGGGCTCAGTTTCCGGGGGGAATCCGGTCTGCATTTTATGTGGCATGGGATCCCCAGTCGTTGATGTCTCTGAAAAGAAATATCAGACACGTCAATCTTGTTTTTCCGGAATGGTTTTTCCTTGATCCCAAAACAGGAGATTTGAAAACCAATGTGGATCCGGAAGGATACAAAGTAATTAAAAGAACAGGTGTTGCTGCGATGCCGATGCTGAGTAATAACTCTGACAGAGAATTCCGTTCAGAAGGTCTGGTAAAAGTTCTGAATGATCCACAGAAAAGAACTCACCTGATTCAAAAGATCACCCAGCAATGTGAAAAATATCACTTCAAAGGAATTAATATCGACTTTGAAGATATGAATCTGAATTCTGATGAGAATTTGATTGCCTTTATGAAAGAACTTTCAGAAACTTTCAAAAAGAATCAGTTGCTGGTTACCATGGATATTATGACGGATAACGATGATTACAATATCCCAAGACTGAATCCTTATGTAGATTATTTTGTGCTGATGGCTTATGACGAATATTCTGCAGGAAGTGATGCAGGTCCGGTTTCTTCTCAAAAATGGATTGAAGAACAGACTGGAAAAATCGTGAAACAAGTTTCTCCGCAAAAGATCATTTTGGGATTGGGAGCTTATGGATATGACTGGAGTTCCAATAAGGATGACAATACCTCCGTTACTTACATGCAGGCGATTACCAAAGCTAGTGCAAGTAAAGCCGTTATTGATTTTAATGACAATACGTTTAATTTAAATTATTCTTATACCGATTCTAAAAATTTAACCCACACCGTATTTTTCAATGATGCAGCTTCTATTTTCAATACAATGCGTTTCTCCTCAGAGTATCCTTTGGCTGGAACCGCACTCTGGAGACTCGGAAGTGAAGACAGCAGAGTCTGGAATTTCTATGATAAAGACCTTACGTTCGCTGGCCTCTCCAAGCTGAATTTAAAAACACTTGAAAATGTAAAAGGGCAGACCATGGTGGATTACATCGGAGACGGAGAAGTATTAGATGTTCTGAATACGCCTCATGACGGAAAAATTGCACTGGAAATTGATCCGAAAGAGAAAATTATCACAGACGAAAATTATATTACCTATCCAAGTTCTTATGAAGTAAAAAAATACGGAAGCGCTCCTCAGAAAGAACTCGTCCTCACTTTTGATGACGGTCCCGATGAAACCTATACTCCGCAAGTATTGGATATTCTGTCTAAATACCACGTTCCGGCAGCTTTCTTTTTGGTAGGATTGAATGCCGAAAAAAATCTTCCACTCGTTAAAAGAATTTACCGTGAAGGACATGAAATAGGAAATCACACCTTTACTCATGAAAATGTGGCCAAAGTAAGCCCTGAAAGAGCTTTGCTGGAAATGAAGCTGACAAGACTTCTGATCGAATGTATCACAGGACACAGTACGATTCTGTTCAGAGCTCCCTATAATGCGGATTCTGAGCCTACTACTTCAGAAGAGATTATCCCTGTTGCTTTGGCAAGACAGCAGAACTATCTGGATATCGGAGAAAATATAGACCCTGAAGACTGGCAGCCGGGAATAAAAGCAGATGAAATTGTAAAGCGTGTAATGGCCGGAATCAAACAGGAGAGAGGGAATATCATTCTTCTTCATGATGCGGGTGGTGATACCAGAGAAGAAACCGTAAAAGCTTTAAAAATTCTGATTCCTACTCTTCAGAAACAAGGCTATCATTTTACCAATCTGACCAATATTCTGCACAAAAGCAGAAGTGAGCTCATGCCTGAAGTTCCCAAAACAAGATCGTATTATATCATGCAGCTGAACCTTGTATTGGCTACTGTTATCTACGGAATAAGCCATTTCCTGGTTGCATTGTTTACCATTTTCATTGTGTTAGGACTGATCAGATTACTGCTGATGGCATACTGGGCTTTTAAAGAAAGAAAAAAAGAGAAAAAACTGGGTGGATTTCCGGTGTTGGAATCCTATCCAAAGGTTTCAATCATTGTTCCCGCTTATAATGAAGAAGTGAATATTGTTTCTTCCCTGCAGAATCTATTGAAACAGACTTACCCTAATTTTAATATTATTATGGTAGATGACGGAAGCAAGGATTCTACTTATGAAAAAGCATTGGAAGCATTTCCGAATCACCCGAAATTGAAAATTTTCACCAAAGGAAACGGTGGAAAAGCAACAGCCCTGAATTTCGGAATATCACAGACCGATGCAGAATATGTTGTGTGTATTGATGCCGATACCAAACTGCAGCAGGATGCGGTGAAATATATGATTGCACGATTTTTAAATTCAAATCCTGAAGAAAAAATAGCAGCTGTAGCAGGAAATGTGAAAGTAGGAAACAAAGTCAACTGGCTTACCAAATGGCAGGCTATAGAATATACAACAAGCCAGAATTTTGACAGGCTGGCGTATGCTCACATCAATGCGATTACCGTAATTCCGGGAGCTATCGGAGCATTTAAAAGATCTGTGATCATTGAAGCAGGAGGATATTCATCGGATACTTTAGCAGAAGATTGTGATATTACAGTGAAAATATTAAAAGCCGGATATACGGTTGCCAACGAAAACAGAGCAATAGCTGTAACGGAAGCTCCGGAAACCGTAAAACAGTTTTTAAAACAGCGCTTCCGATGGACCTACGGAATCATGCAGATGTTCTGGAAACAGAGACAGACTTTCCTTAACCCTAAATATAAAGGATTGGGACTTTGGGCAATGCCGAATATTTTATTATTCCAATACATTATACCATTTTTCTCGCCATTGGCAGATGTGATTATGTTTTTTGGAATCCTATCCGGAAACGGAGATAAAATATTTACCTATTATCTGATCTTCCTTTTGGTCGATGCTTCATTAGCTTTAATCGCATTCATCATGCAGCGGGAAAAACTGATTAATCTCCTGTATGTTATTCCACAGAGATTCGGGTATAGATGGCTGATGTATATTGTATTATTTAAAAGTTTAAGAAAAGCATTGAAAGGCGAAATGCAGTCCTGGGGATTCCTGAAAAGAACCGGGAATGTGAAAGAGATAGCAACTTCTTAATGAAGGCTGGAGGCTGGAAGAATGAGGCTGGAAGTAACTTTTATTTTATCATTACTGAGAACTATAATAAAACTACTTTTAAAAATAGAATTACAGTGATGTTATCATTTTTTACGATTCTTATAGCTTCCAGCTTCCTCCTCCCAGCTTCCAACTTTCTAAATTATAAATTCTTGTCATGCTATGACGTTATTTGTTTAAATTTGTTTCGTTGAAAAGTAACAAATACGAAATAAATCATACATATTCTAAAAATTGTTATCATAATGAAAAAAATAACGCTTTCTTTGTTTTTAATAGCAGGGATCTGCACTCAAACTACTATGAGCGCACAAGCTAAAGCTGCTAAAATAGCAGTGAATAACACAGACAAAGGTTTAGACCTTAGCTTGATGGACACTTCAGTGCGTCCTCAGGATGATTTTTACAACTATGTAAGTGGAACCTGGATGAAAACTGCCAAAATTCCATCTGACAAACCAACTTGGGGAAGCTTCAACAAACTGGCTGAGGACACGGATAACAATTCCATGACAATCCTGAACTCTCTTCTGAAAGATAAATTTGCTGACGGAAGTGAAGGGAAAAAAATTCAGGATCTGTATGCTACTTATATGAACATGCAGAAGAGAAATGCAGACGGAATCAAACCTATTCAGGAAAATCTGAACAAGATTGATGCTATTAAAAACATGGCTGATCTTCAGAACTATCTTACTTCTGTGACCAAAGAAGGGGAAAACGTTTTCTACGGATGGGGAGTAGATGCAGACCTTAAAGATTCTAAAATGAATGCTGTTTACTTAGGTAATGCTTCTCTAGGTTTAGGAAGAGATTACTATCAGAAAGTAAACGAGAAAAATACAGAAGCTATTGCTGAATATCAGAAATATGTAGCTTCAATGCTAAAAGAATTAGGATACAAAAATGCTGATGAAGCAGCAAAAGGTATCGTTAATTATGAAAAAAGCATCGCAAATACTTACCTGACAAACGAGCAGAGTCGTGATAACACACTTCAGTACAATCCTAAAACGATGGCTGAACTTTCTGCTTTGGTAAAAAATGTTGATCTTCCGGGATATCTTAAAAAAGTAGGAGTAAATTCTGACAAAGTAATTATCAGTGAATTAGGATTCTATAAGAACTTCGATAAACTAGTAAATGCTCAGAATCTTCCTGTAATTAAAGATTATCTGAAATTCCACATGATCCACGGAAGTGCTTCTTACTTAAGCGAAAACTTAGGAAACATGAAGTTTGCTTTCTACGGTAAATACCTTAGAGGACAACAGGAACAAAGAGCTCTTAACAAGAGAGGATTTGAATTGATCAATGGTTCTTTAGGAGAAGCTTTCGGAAAATTATATGTTGAGAAATATTTCCCAGCTGAAGCAAAAGCTCAGATGGTGGAATTGATTGATTATTTAAAGAAAAGCTTTGCTGTTCATATCAACAACTTAGCGTGGATGTCTTCTACAACTAAGGAAAAAGCAATGCAGAAACTGAATAAGTTTACTGTAAAAGTAGCTTATCCGGACAAATGGAAAGACTATTCAAAATTAAATATCGTTTCTGAAGCCAATGGTGGAAACCTTTACAAAAACCTTCAGAACATTGGTGAATGGCAGTATAACAAAGACTTGGCTAAAATTGGTAAGCCGGTAGATAAAACAGAATGGGGAATGACTCCACAGACTGTAAATGCATATTACAACCCGGTAAACAACGAGATTGTATTCCCTGCAGCAATTCTTCAGCCGCCATTCTTTAATCCTAAAGCTGATGCAGCTGTAAACTTCGGAGGTATTGGTGCTGTTATCGGTCACGAAATGAGCCACGGATTTGATGATTCAGGAGCACAGTTCGATGCAGACGGTAACTTGGTAGATTGGTGGACACCGGAAGATAAAGCGAACTTCGAAAAAGCTACAAAAGCCCTTGCTTCTCAGTATGACAAATACGAGCCTGTAAAAGGAACTTTTGTAAACGGTACGTTCACAAACGGTGAAAATATCGCTGACTTAGGAGGGGTAAACATTGCTTATGACGCTCTTCAAATGTACTTAAAAGACAAAGGAAACCCAGGGAAAATCAGCGGATTCACTCAGGATCAGAGATTCTTCTTAAGCTGGGCAACGGTTTGGAGAACATTGTCAAGTGAGAAATATATGGTGAATCAGGTGAAAACTGACCCGCACTCTCCGGGATACTTTAGAAGTTTTGGTCCACTTATCAACGTTGATGCTTTCTATAAAGCATTCGATGTAAAGCAAGGAGACAAACTATACAAAACTCCGGAAGAAAGAATCAAAATCTGGTAACAATAACAACCGCTCAGCAATGGGCGGTTTTGTTTTTATAGGAGGTAGCGGGTGATAGGATAATAGGTTGCAGGGAATAGGGAAAATAGATAATGGGTAATAAGTAATAAGTAATCGGGGGAATAATATTTATAATAACGGCCTCCATCATTCCCCTCCCTCGTAGGGCTGGCAAAAATTCAAAGAATTTTTGACGGGGTGGTAAACATTAAATTTTAAATTTTTAATCCAAATCTTCAATTTTCAGCCATATATAAATATCATTCATTACATATCATTAAAGTTTGTATATTTGATAAGTTTGTGTAAAATCAAAAATTATCTTTAATGAAAAAGCTAAATATTGGAATACTTGCCCTTTCGGGTATTGTATTTCTTAACTCTTGTGGTGCAGCAAAGACTGCAGGGACAGACAATAAAACTGAAGCTACAGCAAAAGTAGCTGAACCGGTAAAAGAAGAAGCAAAAGAAGAGGGAATCAATTTATCGTACATGGATACCAGTGTCCGCCCGCAGGATGACTTTTTTAGCTATGTGAACGGAAACTGGGTGAAAACTACTCAGATTCCTTCCGATAAAGCCAATTGGGGTTCTTTCAATGCGTTGAGAGAAAATGTGGATGATGCTTCATTAGATATCTTAAACAAAATCCTTACAGAATCATACCCGGCAGGATCTGAAGGGCAGAAAATCCAGAACCTGTATGCCTCTTTCATGGATACCAGTAAGAGAAATGCAGAAGGTCTGGCACCTATCAAAGCTGATCTTGCCAAAGTAGATGCTATTAAAAGTGTGGGTGATCTTCAGAAATACCTTTTGGAAGCTACAAAATTAGGAGACAACTCCTTCTATGGATGGAGAGTAGGTGCTGATATGAAGAATTCCAATATGAATGCGGTATATCTTGGCGGTCCGGATCTGGGATTGGGAAGAGATTATTACCAGAAAGTAAACGAAGCCAATACTAAAACACTGGCAGAATATCAGACTTACGTTGGAAAGTTATTTGGTGTTTTAGGATATAAAAATTCTCCTCAGGCAGCACAGAATGTGGTAGACTTTGAAAAACAGCTTGCCAATTATTTATTGACGCTTGAGCAGAACAGAGATGCTAATTTAAGATACAACCCTAAAAACGTATCAGAATTATCCGGACTTGTGAAAAATGTTGACCTTGCCAAATATCTGAAAGATGCAGGAGTAAATACAGACCGGGTGATCATCGGAGAACTGAAATACTACCAGAACATGGATCAGTTCATTACCCAAAAAAATCTTCCATTATTAAAAGACTATCTGAAATATCATATCATCAACGGAAATGCAAGCAACCTGAACGACAGCTTAGAACAGATCAGATTTGATTTCTATGCTAAATATTTACAGGGTCAGAAAGAACAGCGTCCGATGAACAAAAGAGGGCTTACTCTTGTAAACGGAGTTCTTGGAGAAGCTTTCGGAAAACTATATGTAGACAAATACTTCACTCCTGAAGCTAAAAAGCAGATGGAAACGTATATTGATTACCTTTTAAAATCATTCAAAACACACATCGCCAATATAGACTGGATGTCTCCTGAAACCAAAGTAAAAGCTCAGGAAAAACTATCCAAGTTTACTGTAAAAATTGCCTATCCGGATAAATGGAAAGATTATACTCAATTAAAAGTAGAATCTCCAAAAGAAGGCGCTACGTTATATTCTAACCTTCAGAATGTAGCAGCATGGCAGTATCAGAGAAGTCTGGACAAAGTAGGAAAACCTGTTGACAAAACAGAATGGGGAATGTCTCCACAAACTGTAAATGCGTACTACAGCGGATCAAACAATGAGATTGTATTCCCGGCAGCGATCCTTCAGCCGCCTTTCTACAATCCTAAAGCTGATGCAGCAGTGAACTTCGGAGGAATCGGAGCCGTTATCGGTCACGAGATTTCTCACGGATTTGATGACAGTGGTTCACGTTTCGATGGAGATGGTAACCTTAATAACTGGTGGAGTGATGCTGACCGTAAAAACTTCGATGCAAAAGTAGGTCAGTTAGCCGCTCAGTATAGTGCTTACGAGCCTGTTAAAGGAAGCTTCGTAAACGGTAAATTTACGAGCGGTGAAAACATTGGTGACTTAGGTGGAGTAGCAGTGGCTTACGACGCTCTTCAAATGTATTTAAAAGATAAAGGAAACCCTGGAAAGATCAGTGGATTCACTCAGGATCAGAGATTCTTTATGAGCTGGGCAACCGTTTGGAGAACCAAAGCTACCGATCAATACATGATCAATCAGGTGAAAACAGATCCGCACTCTCCGGGAATGTTCAGAGCATTTGGACCGTTGGTTAATCAGGATTCATTCATCAAAGCATTTGATATCAAACCGGGGGACAAATTGTATAAAGCTCCTCAGGACAGAATAAAAATCTGGTAATTTTACCCGAAAATTGTTAGAAAAGAAAGAATCCGCTTCATATTGAAGCGGATTCTCTTTTAATATTCTTTCTTATAATTCCGGAGTACAAACTTGATTCCGGTCTCTATAATATCTCCCATGGTTTTACAATACTTGAAATTCACATCATAAGTGAGTTTTTGTAAAGCTGTCCTTAATTCTATAACATTGGCTTCCGGCGCAATATTATCTTTTTTCATAATAGAAATGAGCTCATCAAATCTGTTTTGGCTGCTGGTCACTCTTTTTACGATCTGTGAACGTACCTCCTTACGGTATTGCTCTATAGAACTTGGCTTCAGTTTTTCCAGTACCATATTTACCATTTGACTGTTTTCTTTGAAATACTGTGGAAGATAAACTTTCAAATTCCCCTCATACGTTTGTTGGTCAAAATCGATGGGACGAATTCTGTAAATAACCTGGTCGAAATCGTGTATGGGAATCACAACATAATTATAAGAACGCATATCACCAAGAAGACCAATAAGACAACGCTCATTGAATTTCACAAACTCCTTGGAAATCTGTGCTTTTTCCAGTTCTGTACAGTTCAATAGATGTTTCTGAATAAAAACATCTCCGGGAATTCCCAGAATATGTTCCTCAATCAAAGTATTTTTGTAAACCAAAAAGTTTATCCGGTTGGGAGAAAGCAGATCTTCAAGTTCCAATCCGAATATTCGGGAAGCATCAGCCTGTTTAATATAAAAATAAGTATAATTATCATTAAGTACATTTCTCACCCGAACCCGGAAAGGTTTAGAGTTTCCGAAGGTACAAAAGTCAATCGTATCCACTTTCAGATAAGGTAAAGTAGCAATATCTCCATCAGAATGAAGAAGCGTATAAATTTTATTTAAATTAGCCTCTATTTCTTTAAACTCAAATTCAGGATATAATACCCCAAGCCACAAAGTATCTTTTCCGTCTTTATCCAGAATTCTTACACTATCACTGAATCTTAAGAGATCTTCATACAGAAACTTAATTTTGGTGGTTCTGTTGTATTTTTCCAAATACTGCTGTAATGCTTCTGAAACTGGAAATATGGGTTTTCTGAACGCTATTTTTACATCTTTCATGACACTGTTCACTTTTAATAAATATAAAGAATATTTTTTTGTAATGTCTGAGGAACTCCTATTTTAACATTCATAGGATAAGAGTAGTGCGATTAAAAATTTTATTTTTTTTCTTGAATGACTTTATTTATTTTTTCATAGCTTAGTGATATCGTAATATGGTGATTTTATGTTGAATAAGTGTAAATAAATAGAGTTGATTCAATAAAAATCTTAGTAAAATTTTTTATGTTACAGTTTTTTTTTAAATTTAAACACTGGATTGGTAATTTATTTGATTCGTCAGTAAATTACTCAAAGACAGATCCAAACCAAATTAATAAATCTCAAAATAACAATAATATGGCAATGTTTAATTATGGTGTTGGCGGAAACGAGGTAAAAGTAGACGCTAATGAAGCTATTCAGGAAATACAGGAAAATAAATCACTGATAGTAAGCCAACTTACAACAGAAGAGTCTTATACTCCTGAAATCGTAACAGGATTAAAAACAGTGGAAGACGTTTTCAAACATTTTCAGCCAGCAATATCTGTACAGCACGAAACAGAAGATGGTGGAATGGTAGAAGAAGAATTCCGTTTTCAAAACCTTGGAGACTTTACCCCTAAAAGCCTTACTCAGAAGTCAGATTATCTGCAGCAGCTGAGCATGGAACAGGAGCAGTACAATAAAATAGTACGTCAGCTGAAAACTAACAAAATTCTACGCAACATGCTGGAGAACGATCAGACAAGAGCTGCGTTCGTAGAAGTATTGAAAGAAGTGGCACAAGAACTTGAAAAATAATTAAAGACTACATTAAATCATGGATAGCAAATTACAGGCACAAGAAAGCCAACAGCAGGGGCAGCAGCAACACTCAGGGCAGCCGAAAGGCAACCCGCTTGCAGAGCTCAATAAAATGGGAGGTTTTGGCTTTGTTGAATCCGTTGTAGACGGTATCGCCAATATGAACCCAACAAGAAAGGCAAGAAAAGAAATCTTCCTGAATGACAGCAATAAAGCAGACGAAAGAAAAGAACTTCTTCAGAAGATCAATCTTTGGGTGAACCTTTTAGAAGGGAGTGAATCTGCAGATAAAATGGCTGATACGTGCAAGAGTAAAGCACAACAGGCCGATCAAAACTTAAAAACAAACTTAAAAAATACACTGGATGCCGTTCGTCTGTTGGAAACCAACTACAGAACAGTAGCGCAATTCTACAAAAATACAGAATTGGACAAAGTGGATAACGTAAGTATCGTAAATGCAAGCCTTGAGCAGGTTTCCGATCTGGATAATCCTTTGTTCATTGATGCAATCTCAGAAGAATTCAAAAATTATTACGACCGTCTTGATCTTAGAGACAACTACTCAATCCTTGCAATACCAGGATATTTAGGATCAAACAAAGTCATTGAGAAGTGGGCAAAAATCTGTAACGAAAACAAAGTAATGATGGTTACAGACTTCGCCAACCTTGATAAACCGGATGACGTTGTAGACTTATTCCACTCTGCAAATCTTACCGGAGGTGAACTTCACAGAAGTAACGTTATTATGACGTGTAACTGGCTGGTAGGACGTGGTAAAGCTGAAGAAGTAGGGGAAGAAGAAAACGTAGAGCTTCCACCTTCCACTTCATTAGCCGGAAAAATCCATAAAACACTGATGTCTCAGGTAGCAGCAGGTAAAAAACATGGTAATATCAACGAAGTAGACGCTGTAAAATTCGAATTGAAGAAAAGTGAAATTTCTCAATTAGAAAAAATGGGTCTTGTACCCATGGTAAACGAGTACGGAAAAATTATGGCCTTCTCTGCGAAGACCTTATTTACAGGAGACAATATTGGTCTGCAGACGTATTCTGTAGTGCGTGTATTCGACTATGTAACCAAAGTATTACTAGACTTCCTGAACAGAAGAGCTTTCGAAAACTGGAATGCTAAAAACGAAGACGATTTGAGAAGACAAATCGTAACCTTCCTTGATAATATCAAAGGACCGGACAAATTGATTGAAAAATTCAAAATTGTTCGTTTCGAGCAGGATAGAGTAAACAAAGACAGAGTGTGGCTGGATATCCGTATGACGCCTTATTTCCCTACAAAAAGTTTCGTTATTAAATTGGACGGACACAAGGGAGATGATGGTAACGAATGGGATGCAGAATATACTCAGGAGTAACATCAACGTACTTTACATAACAAAAACCGATGCAATTTTACATCGGTTTTTTTTCAACCAACACCTATGAAATTGAATATGAATAAAAAGCTTATCATTGGTTTGCCCATTGTATTGATGATCATTTTGATAAGCTGTGAAAAAAAATACCAAAGTCCCGGCAGTTATGAAAATGATCTTTTCGCACACGAACGTCAGGAAGGAAAAGCATACATCATGAATAAAGACGAATGCTTTGATGGCAGTGAGCTCGTCATTGCAAGTTCAGATGTAAAGCTGGCAGACAGTTCAAAAGGCCGCGGAAAATCATTCTTTCTCTATAAAGTAAAATCTGGGAAAGTATTGAAAACGGTAAGAGATTCTACGGTAGATATGCCAATGCTGTTTTTATCCCAATATAAATTAAAGATTAAAAATAGTGATTCCATGTATGTTTATCTGAAAAAACTGGAAGGCTACCGTTTCATAGCCAAAGACAGGAACCTGAAATATCAATGGTTAAAAGCTGCTCCTGTATATTCTGTAGAGAAAAAATAACTTTTAATTGTAATCCGAGTTTTTTTTATGTCACCATATTATGATTTTTTTTATTTTTGTTTTTGAACCAACACAAAAACACAATGAAAAAAAATGTAATCCTATATGAGGGTATACTTCTTCATTCTCCCCAACAATCTGATCAGAAAAGTACTATATGTTTAAACAGCTTCCGGCAGGAAGTTTATAAATTATATCAGTCATGACAGGAAATATTATCGGGAATCAAAATCCTATGGTAGGAAAAACCTATCCCTACGAAATACAACCTTCCGGCCTCTCATTCGGGT
>NZ_PCOU01000002.1 GCF_002979455.1 Chryseobacterium sp. MYb7 | reverse complement strand
CTGGATCGGATTCAATTATTTAGCTTTTATTGTTATTGCTTGTAAAAAATTCATAAAAAGAAAGTCAAGATGAGTTCTATTATTATAAGATATAGTTTCTACTGTTGATCCATTAAGGATTAATTAATTTACTATGAATAAAATACTTAATGGTTTAAAAATTTTTCTACTTCTCTTACGGTAAAGTCTATTAAGTTTGTATCGATACTTCCGTCAAAATCAGGCATCATATAAGTACCATGAGTAGCGGGAAGTAGCATTAATCGTGAATCTTTTACCAGTCGCCACATTGCTGCAGTATGCTCCGGTTTCATCACATCCTGATCTCCGGAGATGAATAATGTGGGAGATTTAATGGAAGCCAATACCTCATCATCCCAATCTTCAAACGTCTGCATCCTTGTGCAGTCTTTCTCAAAGAGATTTTCCAGTTTTGAAAAATCCGGGTTAAGATTTAAAAAATTGATTTTGAAAGGCTCTGGCATTGAATCAAAGGTTGCTTCCTGCATTCCTTCGAAAAAGCCCTCTATCATTCCATTTTTTTTATAGAATGCTGATGCAACGACTAATTTTTCAACAATTTTAGGGTGGCGGTGACCAATCTGCATTACGGTACTTCCTCCGTTGCTGAATCCCCAGAACGAAGCTTTTTCAATGTTAAGCTCTGCGAGAAGTCCTGCTACATCGTCTGCATCCTGTTCAAATGTTTCCGGGATATCGCGGTGCTCACTGCGTCCATGATTTTGGAGGTCAACTCCTATAAGCTGGAATTTACCCTCCAGCCTTGTAATGACCTCTTTAAAATCGTATAGAATCGAAGAACCTCCGCCATGAATCAAAACCAAAGGTTTACCTAATCCATAAATCTCGTAATACAATTGGATTCCATTGACTTTTTTATAGCCTGTTTCTGTTGGATTCATTGTTAGTACTTAAGGTTTTCGTCCACATCATATTTCATTCCCGGATAGTCCAGAATTCTACGCATTAAACCTATTTGACCACATAAATAGTCTTCACGGCCGATACACATTCCTACAAAATTGAGTTTTGTTTCTTTGATGAAAGGGATGTTCATTCCTATTTCAAATATTTCATCCAGCTCTTCATCAGTTACTTCATAAAGTTTTTCATATACTTTAGCAGAAATTGCATGAAAGTTTTCTTTCAACTCGGCTAAAGTTGGGTATTTAAAGCTTTCATCCAGCGCTTTTCCCTGGAAAAATAAATCGCTGTAAGGATCTTCTTCCCGAAGTCCAAGTACCCAGCCTAAGCCATATCGCATGTTGACAAAGTTTCCGGCCATCCATACGATATGATTGGTTTTATTTTCAATTCTTTTCAAAGCATCTTCTTCCGAAATACCATCCAATACATTCATAAAACTTTGAGAATGCATTCTGTAAGCCGGAATAACGAGTTCCATTTTTTTTGATTTTGGTGTGTCCATTTTAGTTTTAATTGAGATTAGAAGTTAGAAATTAAAGGTTAGAGTATTGGAGAAACGCTAAGGCGCTAAGGATTTTACAAACTATGCGTTTTTAAGGCGCGGGGATTTTATCTTCGATAAAATTATACTCTTCCAAAAATAGTTTGGAAAACTTTAATTGTTCATTTGTCATTCCGGGTAAAGCGAGGAATCTATTTTATAGCTCCCGGTTTTCCTAAAATTCTTCGGAGATAGCCCAACTGTCCGCTATGGTAAATTTCATGAAGACTTAGTGTTGATATATCTTTAACCATTTCTGGTTTGAAATTTTCAAGCGTATTGAGTTTTGCTTCCAGTCTGTCCTGAGATTGTTTCAGATAGGATTTTAAATCTTCAAAGTTGACCAGCTCATCCTTCCTGTCCAAAGGAATTTCCCCTCTGTTGTAGCAAGAAAATTTTTCGCTGTCCCAAACAGATTCTTCTCCTAAAATATTCAATAAGGGATTTCTGATGTAGATTAAATGTCCAAGAATCCAGTTCATACAATTGGCTTCACCATTGGGAAAAATCATAGATTCTTCATGGGTAATGCCTTCAATATTCGAAGTAGCCACATAATAGGTTCCGGCTACCTGATTTTTTATGATTTCTATATCGTTTGATTGTGTTTCCATGTGAAATGTGTTGATGTAATAATCTTTATTCCGTCGGCATTTGAGACATATCGGCAAAAGTGATATTCCAGCCATGTCCGTCCAGATCCCAAAACGAATTTTGATACATCCATCCGTAATCTTCAGGCTCTTCATGCTGCCACGCTCCATTTTCTACAGCAGTGTTTACTACATTATCCACTTCTTCACGACTATTCATTCCTACTGCAACAATTACCTGACTGGTATTTTCTTTGGCCACAGGTTTACTGGTAAAGGTCATAAAATAATCTTCCTGCAGAAACATGACATAGCTTGTATCATTCAAAGCAACACAGGCTGCTTTATCATCTGAGAATTGCTCATTAATGGAAAAACCTACCTTCGTCCAGAAGTCTTTTGTTTTCTGTACATCTTTTACCGGAAGGTTCACATAAATTTGATTGATTTTCATTTTTTGTAATTTTAGTGTTAATTTCTTATCCAAAATTACCAAGGTGTAATGAAAATCATCTTGTCATAGGGCAAGATTTAATTTTTCTTAGGATGGGAAACAATTTCCTTACGAATACGGCTCAAAGAAGTGTCTGTAACTCCCAGATAGGAAGCAATCTGTTTCAGTGGAGCAAATTGTATGACTTTAGATTTCTGTTCCAGCAGATTGAGATATCTTTTGGTTGCCGAAAGGGTGAACATTTCTACAGATCTTTGTTTGTAGGCAAAAAGCTCCTGAGACATCCATGATCTGCCCCATTCTCTGAGGTTCGGGATTTTATGGAACAGTTCCTGGAATGTATCATAATCCAGTCTCCAGCATTCACAATCTGTAATACAAACAATATTTTCCTGAGAAGGAACCCTCTGAAACATCGATAAAACCTCAATAATCACTTCATTTTCCGTGAAAAAATGAGTCGTTACTTCATTTCCGTTGAAATCATTAACATAGGAACGTGCTAATCCGCTTTCGAGAATATAATATTCATTGGCAGTTTTTCCTTCTTCAAGAATAAAATCACCTTTCTGGAAGGATCTTTTTTCGTGAGCCTGGAATATTTCAGCAAGCTCTTCAGGGAAAAAAAAGGGAAAATCATAACATATTTCAAGGGCTTTGTTCGTCATTTGGTCAATTTTTTAAGTTTTTAAAAATAAAATTTTTAATTGAATTAAATGCAAAAAACATTAAACAAAGAATGTAAAATCTTTATAAAAAGCCATGTATTACACTACAATAAATACTATTTTAAAACTAATCATATTAAACAGCCATTTAAACCACCCCGTCAAAAATTCTTTGAATTTCCGCCACCCCTCCAGAGGATGGGAATGGTAAAACATCTACTTGATGACAGTAGAACTGTCCGGTTTTTGTTTTAAAATAAAGAAAGCTGTATTGCTTTTGGAGGATTGGGTTTCTGAGCATCCCCAAATACGGTTTTTCCGCCAAACCGCCAGGAATTCTGTCTTTCTTCTTCAATCACCTGCTGAATATCAAAATCCGGGGTAAAATCTTTTTCTGCTTCGGTAACGATCTCATGAAGCTTGTTTAGAGAGTTTAACTTATCAGAATTTCCCAGTTTGGACTTTTCAATTCCTTTTTTGAGAATGCTGATACTTTCGTCATACGTATTAATCGGGACAGGGAAAGGGTGTCCGTCTTTACCTCCATGAGCAAAGGAAAACCTTGCAGGATCTGCAAATCTTGACGGTGCCCCGTGAATCACTTCACTTACCAAAGCCAATGACTGCATGGTTCTTGGTCCTACCCCTTCCAGCATCAGTAAATCTTCAAAATTCTGAGGCTGCTGTTCTCTGGTAACATACAGAAGTGCTCCAAGCCGTTTCAGATCTACATCAGAAGCCTGAACATCATGATGAGCGGGAAGAATCAGCCTGGCAAAATCCTTCATCACTTCTGCCGAATCGGTATGGGAAATATCCAAAATTCCTTTTCTGTTTTCAGAAGCTTCTGTATCAGTAAGGTTAAGAATTCTTCCTCTGGAAATTCCATTGATTCCTGTGTGAGGTTTTTCTACAAAAGAGGTGATGTTTTCGGAATGCCAGTGGTAACGTCTTGCCGTGCCGTCAGATTCATGCATTCCCTGCTGGATAACACTCCAGTTTCCGTTGTCTGAAAGGATGAAATTGTGCAAATACAACTGATAGCCATCCTGAATGGCAGTATTATCTACTTTTGCAGAAAGCTTGCTGGCTCTTACCAGATCGGTTCCATTCAGTCCGGTTTTATCTGCAATTCTGATTAACTCTGATGGAGTTTCCCTGGAAAATTTTCCTTTTCCACCACAAATATATAGCCCGAGAGATTGGGAATTGGGATTAATAGAACGTTTTAAAGCTCCCATAACGGAAGTGGTAATTCCTGAAGAATGCCAGTCCATTCCCATCACCGCTCCAAAGCTTTGAAACCAGAACGGATCTGCCAAACGACGCAATACCTCATCTTTACCATAATCCATCAGAATGACTTCAATAATGGATAGTCCCAGAACAGACATACGTTCATACAGCCATGGCGGTACTTTGCCATAGTGAAGGGGTAAATCTGCAGTTCCTGAACGTTTCATTCTATTATTAAAATGTAAAGGTAAGTTTTATTCATCTTACTATTTAATGATTCGGATCATTAATTCTGTCATTGAATCTCTACTATTGAATAAAACTTGTAAAAGAGAAGTTGGCATCTCTCATTTCCAGTTCATTTTCACTAGATTCAAGCTGTGCTTCTTTCGCATACATAAACATTTCTTTTTCGTAAGCTTCAATAGCTTCGGATAGGGTTGCGTATTTTCCTTTTGTGAGATTTTCTGATAAAATCAAAGCATCCAGCAATCCGGTATTCACTCCCTGTCCTGCAAAAGGGGGCATGAGATGTGCAGCATCACCAATCAATGTTACGGATAAAGGACGGTTATTTTTCCAGAGCTTATCTAATGGAATTTTTCTTGTTGGCAGCCCTACAAAAAAGGAAGTTGATTGGAATAACTGCTGATAAAGCCCACTCCATGAAGAGAATCTTTCGGAAAGAAACTGACGAACCTGTTCTGTATTTTGAAAATCTAATGTACAGCCATCTTTCCATTCTTCAGGTTTTTTGAATATAACTCCATACGTCAAAGCTCCATTATTATATGGATTGGCGACCAATAAATTACCTTCAAAAGCTGTCATTGGTCTTTTCCCATCACACCAATTGAAAAATTCGGGACAGGCTTTTTCAGGCTGTGAAACATCTCCCTGAATAATAAAAGTTCCGGTTTCTTCCACTTCGGCTTCCGTGACGTATTTTCTTACTTTGGACATTCCACCATTAGCACCGATAACAAGATCAGCTGTCACATCAGGTTTATCTTTAAAATGAAGAATCCATTTGCCGTTATTTTCTTCCATTCCTGTAAAATTCATATCCCAGATTACAGTATCATCTGCCAGACTGCCAAGCAGCATTTCTCTCAAATGATTTCTGTTGATTTCAGGATTGTCGTATTGGTTTTCGGGTGTGATTTCTTTTGTAAACAGAATATTGCCCTGTTCATCAGCAATTTTGATGCCCATAGGTAAGGCCATAGCGTAATATTGATCAAGCAACCCGGCTTTCTCCATAGCTTTCTGTCCTGATTCTTTATGAAGATCCAATGTACCACCCCAGACTCTGGTTTGTGCATTAAGATCTCTTTCATAAACATTCACTTCAACACCTTTCTGCTGTAATAGAACGGCCATTGTTAAACCAACGGGGCCAGCGCCAATGATGGCGACTTTTTTATGATTCAGTACCATAGTTTTTAATGTATTTATTATGGTACAAAATTCAGGATTGCAATGGTATTATGCTTGTACAAATGCGACAAAATCGTTGCTTAAGGTCTGTTTCCTTTTTTTGGCTTCCCGTGCAAAAACGGCAGGCGTTGTACCGCTGTACCGTTTAAATTCTCTGCTTAAATGAGATTGATCTGTATATCCAAATTCCTGTGCTATTTCTGCAATAGAAGCTTCAGGAGTATTCCACAGACGGTTTCTTATCTGCTCAAAACGCATAATTCCGGAGACGTCTTTTACGGTGTGACCGGAAGACTGCTTAAATTTTCTTTCCAACGTCCGGATAGTTGTATAGGCAGAATCAGCCACTTGTTTGACAGGAATAGTTCCTTTATTTTTTCTCATAGCAGCTCCGGCTTTGGAAATAAGGCTGTCTGCTGTGACATTGTCATGTAATTTCAGAAAATAGTGTTCTACCTTAGAGATCACCTCCTCTATTTTTCCTTGGGTAATCAAATCATTCAATGTCGTTTGAAGCTCTGCCAGAGGATGTTCGAATGTATGAACTCCATTTTCTGTTTTTTCTGACGAAAGTCCCAGTAAATCAAAAACAGCCCATGGGAAACATCTGATTCCTATAATTTCCAGTTGATTTTGAGCATGAAAGAGAGCAGGCTGATTGAGCAGTCCCATGATAAACGGAGAAGGTAAAGCCTGTAAAATCCCCTGATGAGAAATACTGCATCCGCTTCCAAAATGAAAGATGATTTCTGCATAACCATCAGGAAGCACTGTAAATTCAGATATTTCTTCTCCATAATCCCTTCTGTTGTACCAAAAACATTTGATGGTATCTTTTAGTTCTTCCGGGACTTCAAATTCCTTATGTATATTGGAAAACATAACTTTATCAATCGTGAGAATACAGTTTCAGGTCTTTATGTTTGGATTCGTCATATTCTTCTTCAAAAGTAATTTTATTTCCAAAAGGATCAATCACAGTAAAAGACACGGCTCCATAAAACGTTTTTTCAAGCCCGGGACGGTTGTATTTATATTTTTTGTCGATGAGTTCTTTGTGATATTCAGGAATGCCTTCTCCCCAGATAGAAACTCTTGTTCCAGGTGTTCCGTCTCCGTGGTGTTCACTTAAATGGAAAATGATATTTTCTTTTTTTACTTCCATATAAACGGGAGTATTTTCATCAAAATAATGTTCCCACACGATCTCAAATCCCAACCAATCTACATAAAATTCTTTTGTTTTCTGATAATCGAAGATTCTTAATACGGGAATAATTCTATCTGCTTTCATTGTGTTTGTATTTATTGGTGAGACAGTATATTGATCAGTTTCTGAAATGGATCTTTAACGAAAAACCTGCGGACTCCCCAGTCTTCATTGGTTAGATCATAGGTGATTTCAAAACCTGCATTTTTCATTTTGTGATAGACTTCGTCTACATTATCCACTTCAATGGAAAGATCAGGAACTTCGGTATCATTTCCTCCCTGTTCGGCAAAGCTGATCTGAATTTTAGCTTCTTCATCATTACCCAGTGTTTTGATCCAGCCATGATCCATCAAAACATTCAGCTCCAGAATATCCTGATAAAACTGATTGGCTCTGGAAAGATCATCGGTTTTAATATTGGCTACGATTCTTTTTACCATGCTGTACTATTTTTTCATTAAAAAAGCCTTGTGAAATTACATAAAATTTCACAAGGCTTAATAAATTATTGTCCTGTATCTGATATTAAACGGAAGCCGCTGCTTCTAAAATCAGCTGCGTAACTTCTTCCGGATGCGATGCCAATGAAGCGTGTCCTGCATCTAAAGAGATTATTTTCTTTGGTTCAAGACGTTCTGCCATTTCTTTTTCTGTTTCTGCAGGGATCATGCGGTCCTGCAATGAGATCTGATACCAACTTGGGCGAGTTTTCCAGGCAGGTTCTCCTGCTACATCTCCGAAACACTGTCCGTGAATAGGTTTTTGTGATAAGGACATTACCAGTGCTTTTTTATCATCCAAATCCTGGCAGAAAGCAGATTTGAATTCATCGTATTTAATCCATAAAAAACCTTTGTTATCAGGATAAATACTTGCTCCACCCGGTGATTCTCTTCTTCCTAACAAAGATCCCAGACTGTCTCCTGCATCAGGTGCAAAAGCCGCAATATAAACCAGTCCTACCACTTTGTCATGATGACCCGCTCCTGAAATAACGGCACCGCCATAAGAATGCCCCACTAAAAGTACTTTCCCATCCTGAGCATCAATAAGATCTTTTGTCTTATTAATATCATCCTGTAAAGATGTTAATGGGTTCTGAAACTTCTTACTTTATATCCTGCTTTTGTCAATGAAGGAATAACGTATTGCCAGTGTGATCCGTCTCCCCATGCTCCGTGTACCAAAATAATGGTTAAATCTTTTTGTTCCATAATGATGATTGTGTTAAAATTTGATGATGATAAAGCTACGGTTTAAAACCTCAGTGGACGTTAACTTAAGTTAATTAACAATCCTACTTCTTATCCGGCTGAGTGACTGTTCTGTTACACCGAGGTAACTGGCGATATGTTTCTGGGCTATTTTCTGAAAGAGTGCAGGTTGTTTTTGGACAAGATTAAGGTATCTGTTTTCAGGGGAAAAGCACAGCAGGTCATCAATCCGTTTTTTGGCATCCAGATAAATTTTTTCACTCATCACTCTCCCGAATTGCTGCCAATAGGCTTCTTTTTTATATAAATTTTGAAGATGATCTTTACTCAACAGTAGAATTTCACACTCTTCCAGTGCCTGGATGTTCATATTGGATACGGTATCACAAAGAATACTTTCGTAATCGGTGAAGAATTCATTTTCAAAATAGAATCCGAAATTGATCTCTCGTCCCTGATCATTGATATAGAAAGACCGGATGGTTCCTTTTTTAATAAATCCCAGATATTTGCATTTTTCTCCCTGTTTGAGAAAAAAATCAGATTTTAAGAGTTTTGTATCATGAAGCAATGCATAGAATTCCTCAAAATGTTCTGAGTCTACCTGAAAAAGTTCTCCATATTTCTTATAATTATTTGACGTCATTTGGTGTGATTTGATTGGATTTTATTTTCAAAAAAAGCCTTGTAAAATGATTCACAAGGCTTCTTTACAAAAATTATTTTATTATTTTAATGCAGCAAGAGCAGCATCGTAATTAGGCTCATCAGCAATTTCTGAAACCTGCTCTGTATATACTACTTTATTGTTTTCGTCTGTAACGATCACAGCACGGCTCAGCAGTCCTTTTAAAGGTGAATCTGTGATAGTCACTTCATAATCATCTCCAAAGCTGCTTCTGAAATCTGAAAGTGTTTCTACATTATTTAAACCTTCAGCTGCACAGAATCTTCCTAAAGCGAATGGAAGGTCTTTAGATACGTTGATCACCACTGTATTTTCAAGTTTTGAAGCCTCTTCATTGAATTTTCTGGAAGAAGCAGCACAAGTAGGAGTATCAATACTTGGGAAAATATTGAACACTTTTTTCTTTCCTGCAAAAGTTTCAAGCGTTTTTACTGCTAATCCTGAGTCTACCAGTGCAAAGTCTTTCACAGATGTTCCTACAGATGGCAATGTTCCTATTGTGTGTACTTCGTTTCCTTTTAAAGTGATTGTCGTTGACATAATATTTATTTTTTTAGTTTTCCAAATTTAATCAAAAAAGAAAATTTTCACAGTCTTATTATGGTTAAATTAATCTTAAAGTGAAAATAAAAGTCTTTCGTCTGATACTCAGTTTTTCAAACAAAAATTTTTCTAGACTAATTCTCTGAAAAAACGAATATCTCCATGAAGAAAAGCTCAATCTATGAAAATTATAAAATTGTTTTCCAATAAATGCAAACAGAACCGGAGCATAAATTATACAGGTATACCATTAAAGATTCAAAAGCCTCTGTTTTTTTTGGAAATATCTTCAATAAAACAATGATATTTACTAAATTTGTGGGACTTAAAATTTCAAATAAAAAATAACAGTATAATGTCAGAAAAATCAAAAATCTATTACACACTTACTGATGAAGCTCCAATGCTGGCTACTCACTCGTTTTTACCCATTGTAAAAGCTTTCACAAAATCAGCAGATATCGAAATCGCAGTTCCGGATATTTCTTTGGCAGGAAGAATTCTAGCAAACTTTCCTGAGTTTTTAAAAGACGACCAGAAAATTGGTGATGCTTTGGCTGAATTAGGAGAATTGGCTACACAACCTGACGCTAATATCATTAAGTTACCTAACATTTCTGCTTCTGTACCTCAATTGGACGCAGCGATCGCTGAGCTACAAGGTAAAGGTTTCGCAGTTCCAAACTATCCTGCAGAGCCTAAGAATGACGAAGAAAAGGCAATCAAAGCTAAATATGCGAAAGTATTAGGAAGTGCTGTAAATCCTGTATTAAGAGAAGGAAACTCTGACAGACGTGCTCCAAAAGCTGTTAAAAACTATGCAAAAGCAAACCCTCACAGAATGGGTGACTGGGCATCTGACAGCAAAACTGACGTAGCTCACATGAACAATGGTGATTTCTACGGTACAGAAAATTCTACAACATTAGAAAACGCTACAAAATACAAGATTGTATTCAAAGGAAACGACGGTTCTGAATCTGTATTAAAAGACTTCGCAGGTCTTCAGGCTGGTGAAGTTATTGATTCTTCTGTAATGAACTTAAATGCATTAAAAGCATTCGTTCAGGAAGCTATCGAGGAAGCTAAGAAGAGAAACGTACTTCTTTCTGCTCACCTTAAAGCGACAATGATGAAAATCTCTGACCCAATCATTTTCGGGGCTATCGTTGAGACTTTCTTCAAAGAAGTATTTACAAAATATGCTGAGACTTTCAAGTCTTTAGACATCAATCCAAATAATGGTCTTGCTGATCTTTTTGATAAAATCAAAGGAAATGCTCAGGAAGCTGACATCAAAGCTGATATTGAAGCTGCTTTGGCAAACGGACCTAGAGTGGCAATGGTAAATTCTGACAAAGGAATTACTAACTTCCACGTACCTTCTGACATCATCGTTGACGCATCTATGGCTGCTCTTGTAAGAGGCGGAGGTAAAATGTGGAACAAAGACGGAAACGAAGAAGATACAGTTTGTATCATTCCGGACCGTTCTTACGCAGGTTTCTATCAGTCTGTAATTGACGATATGAAAGCGCACGGAAAATTAGACCCTACTACAATGGGATCTGTTCCAAACGTAGGTTTAATGGCTCAGAAAGCTGAAGAATATGGTTCTCACGATAAAACTTTCCAATTAGCTGCTGACGGAACTGTAGAGGTTCAGGACGAGGCTGGAAACGTTCTTCTTTCTCAGAAAGTAGAAAAAGATGATATCTTCAGAATGTGCCAGACTAAAGATGCTCCTATCCAGGACTGGGTAAAATTAGCAGTAAACAGATCAAGATTATCTGATACTCCTGCTATCTTCTGGTTAGACAAAGGAAGAGCTCACGACAGTGAAATCATCAAAAAGGTAGAAAAATATCTTGCTGATCACGATACAACAGGTCTTGACATCAGAATCCTTGATGTAAAAGATGCTATGACTGAAACTCTGAAAAGAGCTAGAGAAGGTAAAGACACCATTTCTGTTTCAGGAAACGTATTGAGAGATTATTTAACAGACCTTTTCCCAATCCTTGAGCTTGGTACTTCTGCAAAAATGCTTTCTATTGTTCCATTAATGAACGGTGGTGGTTTATTTGAAACAGGTGCCGGAGGTTCTGCTCCAAAACATGTTGAGCAGTTCTTAGAAGAAGGATATTTAAGATGGGATTCTTTAGGTGAGTTCTTAGCACTTCAGGCGTCTTTAGAGCACTTGGCACAAACTCAGGGGAATACAAAATCTCAGGTTTTAGCTGATGCACTGGATGAAGCAAATGCTAAATTCTTAGCGACAGACAAATCTCCTGCAAGAAAAGTAGGTCAGATTGACAACAGAGGTTCTCATTTCTATTTAGCAATGTACTGGGCTGAAGCGCTAGCTAACCAGACTGCTGATGCTGAATTGGCGGCTAAGTTTGCTCCTATTGCTCAGGCAATGCAAGAAAACGAAGAGGTAATCAATGCAGAATTAATTGGTGCTCAGGGTAAACCTCAAAACATTGAAGGGTATTACAAAACTGACACATACAAAACGTATGCAGCAATGAGACCTAGCACAGTTTTAAATGAAATCATTGACGGAATTTAATCGTTCCTTTTGATATAAATGAAAGCTCCTTTTTTAAGGGGCTTTTTTTGTGGAACCACCCCGTCAAAAGTATACTGGTAAAACCACCCTGTCAAAAATTCTTTGAATTTTTGACACCCCTCCAAGGGAGGGGAATATTGAGCACATATTTACTACTCAAGGTCAGCGCATCCCTAATCCCTAATCCCTAATCCCTAATCCCTAATCCCTGCAACCTAACATCTGCCGCCTCTCACCTATCCTCCACAATCACTCTTCTATGCTCTCTTCCCCAGTTGATCATTTCCTGAATGATATTTCCAAAGGTTCGGCAGTATTCTGTGGGTTCATATTCTATTAAAACAGGAGTTTCCGGGTAAACGGTGCGTTTTACCAATTTATTCAGTTCCATATCTTTCAGTTCTTTTGAAAGCATTCTGGTGGTAATTCCGGGGATACTTCGTTCAATTTCCCTGAAACGTCTGTTTCCGTTACAAAGTGAGTTGATAACAGGAATCCGCCATTTCCCACCAATGAAATAAAGGGTATCCTGCAGGGCTCTAAGTTCTTCTGTCTGATCTCTTTCCATAGTTGCAAAGTTAAGTGATATCATGAATTATACTGGTATACTCTGTGATACTGGTTACAAAAGTATACCGTTTTGAAATAACTTTGTCAAAAAATTTTACAATGAAAAGATTAACCCATAAACTGGCTATCGTAACAGGAGGAAACAGCGGAATCGGATTCGCTGCAGCCAAAGAACTTATTTCAGAAGGAGCAACGGTCATTATCACCGGAAGACGAAAAGAAGCTGTAGAAAAAGCGGCTCAGGAACTTGGAGCTATTCCTTTTATTGCAGATCAGGCTAATCTTGATGATATTGATCGGCTGAAGAAAGAAGTAGAGAAGCAGTTCGGCAAAGTAGATATTCTGTTCGTCAATGCCGGTATTACAGGAACTCTGACACCTATTGAAAATATGGATGTAGAAAATTTTGATCAGGTGATGAACATTAATTTCAGGGGAGCTTATTTTACGTTAAGCAAATTCATTCCTTTATTGAATGACGGAGCTTCTGTTATCTTTTTATCTTCCATTGTCGCTTCTACCTATAAACCCAACAGTTCGGCTTATCAGGCAAGCAAAGCGGCGTTGAACTCCATTGCAAAAACGGCAGCGGCAGAATTAGCACCAAGGAAAATCAGAGTGAATATGATAAGCCCGGGTCCTATAAAAACAGAAATTATGAACAAAGCCGGACTGGATGAAGAAACTTTGAAAAATATTAAAAATCATCTCATAGATCAAATTCCATTAAAGAAAATGGGAACGGCTGAGGAAGTAGTAAAGCTGGTTACTTATTTATCAGACAATGAAGCTTCCGGCTATGTCACCGGAACCGAAATTGTGATAGACGGCGGCATAACATTATAAGAAATCAATTCCAACAAGTCCTGGTAGCGCAACTATCGGGATTTTTCTTGTGCATTTTCGGGGTTAAAAATTCCGTATTCACCTTTTGATTTGTCCAACTCGGCCTGTTTTCCGTTTCACAGCATGCACTATCGACCTACTTTTGAATCAGAAAAAACAATACTCATATGGACACCACAAAGAAAAGAAGGAATCCCATTGCCATCATATTTCTGGTTATAATAGGAATTTTCGGAGCGCTGCAGTTATTCAGCAGACCTTTGGAAGGAAAAGCGGTTACAGGAAAAATTGAAGCACCAAAGGAAGTGATCAGTATTCTTGAAAACTCATGTTTTAACTGTCATTCAAACCAGCAAAATTTAAGTTGGTATGATCAGATTGCTCCAGTTTCCTGGGCTGTGAATAAAGATATTAAAAGAGCCAGAGAAGTTTTGAATTTTTCAGAATGGGAAAAGTTATCTCCGGCTGAACATCAGGGGAAAATGTACGCTATTCTGAACATGATGCAAAGCGGAAAAATGCCTCTTCATGAATATACGCTTCTGCACCCTTCTGCTAAAATTACAGAGAAAGATATTGAAACAATTAAAAAATATACACTTTCATTATCCTCAGTAAGCCCATCAACTCAAAAAAAGTTGGAAACACCTCAAACCTTATCCGTTGTATCAACTCCGGCATCAGCAAAACTTCCGGTTTCTCCCAATGGAGTTCAATATACTCCTGATTTTAAAAACTGGAAAGTCATCAGTATGAGTACGCTGTTTGATAATTCCATCCGTGTGATCTATGGAAATGATATTGCTGTAAAAGCTGTGGAAACGGAAAACTTTTACCCTTGGCCGGACGGAAGCATTGTGGTTAAGTCTGTATGGAAACAGCAGGCATTACCTGATGGAGAAATCAGACCCGGACAATTTGTGAATGCACAGTTTATGGTAAAAGATTCCAAGCAATATACAGATACTGAAGGCTGGGGATTTGCTAAGTTTTCAGGAGGCGAACTTCATCCTACGGGAAAAACGGCATCTTTTGCCAAAGAATCATGCATTGCCTGTCACAGACAGTTAGCTGAAAAAACAGGTTATCTGTTTGATGTTCCGATGAAAGTAAATACCCAAAGATTAATTCAAAACTTACAGAAAAAATGAAAAATACCATCCTGATTTTACTGGTAAGCTTTGTTTCCCTTACCGCCTGCAGTAAAGAAAATAATGATAAAGAAAGTGAACTTGTGAGAGCTGTTTTTGATCCGGGGAATCTTACATTTATATCCAATTCTTTAAATCCCAAGAAGAAAACCATGTCAGCTTTATACGGAAATGAAAAAGCATTAGAATCTTTATCCAAAGAAAGTAAGACACCAAATGCTGGTGCTGTGATGAAACTGGTTACCTGGCGCTATCATGATAATCCTCAATACATTGGCGGAACCATTACCGGAGAATTAGTCAGTATTGAAACTGTTCAGGCTGATCATCTTGGAAAGGTTTCCTATGATATAAAAAATAGCCTGGTGCAAAACAGTCCTCCCGATAAAGAAGAAAGGGTATACTATTTTATGAGTTACCGCCCTGTAAGCAGGCCTTAATAAAAAACTCCCGCTTCACTATTTATCATAATATTTTCAATAAAAAATATTAATTTAACCTTTTCAAATCAGCAGATTTCATGCAACAGCAAAAAATAAAAATCTCACAAGCTATTATCTGGATAAGCTCTGTTTTCCTCGGCGTTTTATCTTCTGTACCTCAGCTTGCTTCCCATCAATTCGACTGGAAAGAAGCCTTGGTAAACTCGGGGATTACGGCAGCATTTTCGGTTATTATGTGGTACATTAATATTTATATGCTGAACCGCACAAAAAAACGAAGACAGCATATCTCCTATTCAAGATTGATGGTGGTACTCGCTTTTGGAATGGTAATTATGTTTGGGCTGGCATGGATTCAGCAGTTGATCCTTTCTCAGATTAATTTCGGGCCGGTGATGCTGATGATTGAAGTAAGGGGAATTCTAATCAATCTGGTGTGCTATATGTTTCTGAATCTGCTTCAGCATAATTATACAGGACAACAGGTTCAGCTTGAACTGGAAAAGGTAAAAAGTGATAACCTTGGAGCTCAATACGAATTGCTAAAGCAGCAGATCAATCCACATTTTCTTTTCAACAGCCTGAATACTTTAAAAATGATGGCAGAAACGCGTGATGAAGAAACAGTAGATTTTGTTGTAAAACTTTCTGATTTTTACAGATTTACCCTCGAAAGCAGAAAATTAGATCTGATCAGTGTTCAGGAAGAGATGGAAATAGTAGATGCTTATCTTTTTCTTCAAAAAGCCCGTTTTGGTGACGGCATTATATTTACCAATCAGCTTGAAAAGGAAATCGGCTCTACGCTTATTCCTCCTTTTACGCTTCAGCTTTTAGTGGAAAATTGCATCAAGCACAATATCGTTTCGCAAAGCAAACCTTTATATATTAAAATTTATACAGCAGACGATCATATTGTGATTGAAAATCCTATCCAGCGAAAGGTAACCCCTGAAGATTCTTTAGGGGTTGGACTGGACAATATTAAAATGCGTTATAAACATTTGCTTGAAAAGGATATTATTATTAATTCAGACGAAAAAACATTTCAGATAAAACTACCATTAATCCATGAATATCATCATTATTGAAGACGAATTCAGGGCTGCAAAATCCCTTCAGAATTTAATCTCAGATTTAAAACCGGACTCCAAGATACTGGGTGTTTACGATAGTATTGAAACAAGTATTGAAGGCTTACAGGAGATCAAACCTGATCTTATTTTTATGGATATCCATCTTTCAGACGGACTTTCCTTTGAAATTTTCAAATCAGTGGAGATCACCTGTCCTGTGGTTTTCTGTACTGCATTTGATCAGTATATGCTGGATGCTTTTAAGAGTAAAGGCGTTGATTATGTTTTAAAACCATTTTCAAAAGAAGATATTGCTGAAGCTTTGCGAAAGGTTGATGAACTGAAAAAATTCTTTCAGAAGAATGATCTGCCAGATTTGGAATCCATTATCCAAAAAATGAATCAGCCTGCAGGTAAAAGCAATTTTTTAGTTTTTAAAAATCAAAAATATACCACGATTCCTACAGAAGATATTGCCTATTTTTATATCCACAATGAGATTACCCATCTCGTTACCTTTGGCAAAGAACAGTTTCCTCTTACCCAACCTTTGGGACAAGTGGCAGAACAGGTTTCGGACAAACAGTTCTTCAGAGTCAACCGTCAATATCTTGTTAATTTTAAAGCGATTAAGGAGATGGAACATTATTTCCAGCGTAAAATACTGGTGAAACTCACTATTGAAACTCCTGAAAAACTGTTGATTAACAAAGAAAAGACGCATAGTTTCTTTACCTGGCTGGAGAATAGGTAAAGAAGGTGGGAAGATGGAGGTTAGATACTGGAAGAACTTTGCAGCCAATTCGATTGATCAATGTCTTTTTAAATACATTATAATCCTGATTGATATGATCAGGGTTTTCTTTTGCTTTTAATTTTTTAAGCTTTATTGCTCATATTTTCACAATCAAAAAGTATAAACATCAATTCCTTTTTGCTCACCAGAAACCTCCAGCCTCTAGCTTCCATCTTCAAACCTTAAAACTTTTCCGCCAGCAATTTCCGGGTTCACCTTGTAATTTGTCCGGTTGAGCCTTTTTTACATTTTTTTGCCTTGGCAGAGTATCTACTTTTGAATCAAATTAAAAGACATGATACTAAAAAACTTAATCACAGTAAGCGCTTTTACCGCGTTATTATTTGCTACTTCAGCATTTATTTATCAAAATAAAGATCAAAAGACCACGCAACATTCAACTGATGAAAATAATGGTTTCGCAGTGTTGGAGCTTTTCACTTCAGAAGGCTGCTCCAGCTGTCCTCCGGCGGATGAGCTGATGGGAAGAATTGAAAAGGAATATAAAGACCAGCCTGTTTATCTTCTCTCCTATCACGTGGATTACTGGAATCGTCTTGGGTGGAAAGACAGGTTCAGTACTGCAGAAAATTCACAGCGACAACAACAGTACAGCCGTATATTGAATTCACAGGTTTATACTCCACAGCTGGTCGTGAATGGAAAAACGGAATTTGTAGGTTCTGATGAAAACTCAATTAAAAATGCCATTCGGGAGGCTTTGCTTATAGATAAAAAAACAAATATAGAGCTATCGGCAACCATTTCTCAGAAGGATATTAATATATCGTATAAAACATCTTCCGCTGATCCTAAGAATATGCTTCTCATCAATCTGGTTGAAAAGCATTCTTCTACCCAGGTGGGAAAAGGTGAAAATGAAGGGCGCCATCTACATCACTGGCAGATTGTTCATCAGCAAAACTCAATTTCATTGAATAAGCAACAGGAAGGAAAGACGACATTCAAACTTCCGGAAGGCTTTTCACCGGAGAACTGGGAAGTTATAGCGTTTATTCAGAATGTAAAAACCGGGTGGATATCGGGATCAGCTAAGACAGCTTTTAAATAAAATTATAACTATTCAATCAATATTAAAAATTACGACAATGAAAACAAAAACAACAAAAATCATCTATTGGGCAGGAGCCATTTTTATGTCATTATGGTTTGGAGCGAGTGGTTTCTTTGAACTGACAAAAAAACCTGTTGTATGGGACATTACCCAACAACTTGGCTATCCTCCGCATTTCATTTATATATTGGGTGTTTTTAAAATTTCAGGAGTTCTGGTTCTTCTGCTTCCCAATAGGTTATTGAGACTGAAAGAATGGGTATTTGCAGGAATGTTTTTTGATATTCTTTTTGCCTTCTTCTCAAAAATTGCGGTACTTGGCTTTTCGGCTACAACAGACGCTATAATTGCTTTTTCTGTTCTTACGGTGACGTATCTGATGTTCAGAAAGCTTTATTCTCCTGAAATGGTATTTGGAGAGGCTTAATGTTCATACAACTCTTATTTTTTCTTATGTTTGAAACAGATCCTCCTGTCGCCCGGGAGGATCGGTTGTTTTATAAGTTTGGGCTAAAGCCCTATGAATGAGCCTTATTTATGAAAGCGGACTAAAGTCCGCTTCTATTGATTGTGTTATGCGTGTGGTAATTATTTCGTTTAATTAACCACCCCGTCAAAAATTCAAAGAATTTTTGCCACCCCTCCAAGGGAGGGGAATATGGAGCGCATATTTACTCATCAAGGTCAGCACAATCCTAATCCCTAATCCCTAATCCCTAATCCCTAATTCCTAATCCCTAATTCCTGCAACCTACTACCTAATTCATAAAGCTTTCCGGGAACCATTCAAACGCTCCGGCTTTTGTTTTGGTAAAACCAAGACCCGGCCACGGTAAATGATAGGCAAATGCTCTGATTTTTGAATCTGCTAATTGTTTCAGAAGTTCTTTTCTTGAAGCTGTTGCAATATCCAGATCAGTATCACCAAAATAACCCCACTCAGGATGTGGAAAAAGAATGACATCAGAATGAATCAAATCTGCAATATAGATCAGCTTTTCATTTCCTGAAGAAATGGTTGTCACCGTTAAACCAGGTGTATGGCCGGGAGCCAACTGGAAACTAAAATAATCATACAGCGGATTATTAAGGTCATAAAACTTCAGTTTAGGCTGAATAGTTTTCAGAATATTCTGAACTGCGGGGATAATCTGATTAAGAAAATCAGGCTGTGTCTTCAAAGTACTGTTACTGAAATCTTTGATGGTGGCCTTCATCCAGAAATCATGTTCTATCTTAGAGATAAAAATATCTGCATTGGGGAAAATAAGTTGATTCTGTTTATCTACAACTCCTCCGATGTGATCCGGATGGGCGTGAGAAATGAAAACGTCTGTAATATCTTTGGCAGAAAATCCTGCTTTCTGAAGACTTTTTAATAAAAATCCGGTTCTTTGATCGGCAAAAATACCCATTCCGGTATCGAATAAGATGAGTTTATTCTTTGTTTTAATCAATAGAATATTCATAGCCATGTCAATATAATGGTCTGGTCTGAAATTATTTTTAAGGATTGCTTTCAGCTCTGAAACGGTGCCTCTGGGAGCAAATGAGTTCAGATTTTCTTCATGAATATATCCGTCTGTCAGTACAAAAAGTTCCAGTTCTCCCAATTTTAATTTTTTGAAACCGGAAAGATCTTCTCCTGTTTTTTCAGGAAATTTGGGAACTCCTGCCAATACACCAGAGAAAGGAATCATGCTTAATGTTCCTGCCAATAATCCATTTTTTAATAATTCTCTTCTGTTCATAGCTTAGCTCTTTTTATTTTAAATATAAAAACAAAAAACTGAGCTCCCATAATCAGGAACTCAGTTTTTATATGAATAGTCTTTAGTTGTTGACCAGTTTCATTGATCCTTCTGTGTATCTTTCCCCTACATTAGGGTATTTTTTCAGAATGGCATCAATGGTATCCAGATCGGATTGGGAAAGTTCAATATTGACGGCTGCAATATTTTCTTCCAGATATTTGATTCGTTTGGTACCAGGAATCGGGATGATATCATCTCCCTGGTTCAGCACCCATGCTAATGCCAGCTGTGTTCCTTTTACTCCTTTGGAAGCAGCCAGTTCATTGATTTCGTTAGCCAGTTTGGTGTTATTTTCAAGGTACTCCTGTTGATAACGCGGCAATGATTTTCTGAAATCATCATCACCCAGATTCTGCACATCGTAAATATTGGTGAAAAGCCCTCTTGCTAATGGTGAGTAAGGGACTAAAGAAATTCCCAGTTCTCTGATGGTTGGCAAAATCTCTTTTTCAACATCTTTCGTAAGGATAGAATATTCTGACTGTAACGCTGTTATAGGATGAATTTTGTTGGCTTTTCTGATAGACTCCGCTGAAGCTTCAGACAATCCGATATATTTCACTTTTCCGGCTTTCACAAGCTCTGCCATAGCTCCTACTGTTTCTTCTACAGGCACATTCGGATCTACTCTGTGTGCATAGTATAAGTCAATAGTATCTATTTTTAATCTTTGAAGGCTTAAATCTACTGCTTTTCTGATCCATTCCGGAGAACCGTCAAAATAAGTTCCGGGAGCTCCGCTGTGGCTTGCTTTACCGTCTTTAAACCTGAATCCGAATTTGGTAGCAATAAAAATCTTATCTCTGTTTGGTACTAAAACTTTTGAGATCAGTTTTTCATTCTCTCCGTTGGCATACATATCTGCCGTGTCCCAAAAGTTAACGCCTAAATCTAATGCTCGGTGCAGCGTATTAATACTTTCCTGCTCATCTGTAGGACCATAAGCAAAGCTCATTCCCATACATCCTAAACCTATTGCTGATAACTGTTCTTCTGTGTTTCCTAATTTTTTAAATTTCATGATAGGTATGATTTAATTTTATATGACAAAATTAGAACATCCGGACACCAGCCACTATATAGAATTCAAACTAAGAATTATAAAAATCAAACAATATCCATTCTTAGGGCATTAGGAGTAATTCCGGTTTGTTTTTTAAAATAATTGGTAAAATAAGCAGGTTCTTCAAAGCCTAATCCATAGGCGATTTCAGCCACATTCCAATCTGTATGTTTCAGTAAGGCATTGGCTTCCTGAATAATTCTTCCCGTGATCTGCTGACTGGTTGTTTTCCCTGTAATCTCTTTTACGGAACGGTTTAAAGAATTCACATGAATGGAAAGACTTTGAGCATAGTCATTGGGAGTTTTTAATTTCAAAAATGCTTCAGGGCTATCAATAGGAAACTGTCTTTCCAGCAGTTCCATAAATAAGGAAGCAACTCTTTGTGAGGCATTCTGATAAGGCTCAAAACTTTCTGCCGGCTGCATTCTCATTGTTTCATGAATCATCAGTTGGAGGTAAGCTCTCAGCATATCATATTTGTGAATATATTCCGACTGAATTTCCGTCATCATTTTGGTATAAATCTCAGAAAGTATATTCTGCTGTTCTTCATCTACAAAGAAAACCGGCGTTCCACCGATTTTGAACAACGGAGAATCCTGAAGGTTTCCCATACGGCTTCCATTATGCAGAAACTGATCTGTAAACAGGCAGAACCAGCCTTTCTGGTCTTCATCATCAGCTTCCCAGGAATAAGGAATAATGGGATTGGAAAACAATAATGCGGGACGATCTACCTTGATCCATTTATCTGCATAATGAAGCTTTCCTTTTCCTATGATCAATGAAATCTTATAATAATCTCTCCTGCTGTAAGGTGTGAGCGGAGAACAGTATTCCCGTGAAAATACATTGAAATGCCCCATTTTATTCACACCAATACATTGTGATGCTAGATTGGGAGCATTTCTTTCATAAAAACCCTGAAGTGATTCGTGTGATTCCATAGATCAAAGTTATAAAATTCAAACAAATTAAATAATGATCATTACTAAAAAAATAAAATGGCTGACAAAAATGTCAGCCATTTAAAAAGTGATATAATTGATAATGGGCTAATCCCAATCGTCATCATGACCATGACCACGATGTTTATTCTGCTTTTTATAATATTTCTCCTGGTTTTTATAGTATTTTTCCTGTTGTTTACGATATTTTTTATAATCGTTCTTATTCCTTCCATAAACGATTACTGGATTTTGTCCTCTGTAATATTTCTTTTTAAAGATAATATACTTCTCTCTCCCCATGATCCTTTCCAACTCAGAATAACGGTCGCCTCTCCATCTTCCCGGATCCACCACATATACTCTGTTCCAGGTATCATAATCATGATATCTATCGTTTAAAACATAAATCTGGTTGGCCTGCGTTGTAGACAACAACAGATCAGCAACTACTCTTTGCCAGTTAACATCCGAAATACTCCTTCTATAATCATTATAATAATCTGACTGGGCATAGGTTAGGCTAAATGTCCCGATCAAAAACGCTGTTAATAATAACTTTTTCATTTCATTCCTCTTTAAATTAAACATCCAGAAATAGTCAATTAAAGTGCCAATTATTAATTACAAAAGCCAATATTTGTTAACAAAAACCATAAATTATTAATTATGCTTGAAATATTTTCTTTGTTTTTATGAAATTATTGAATGTTGATAATTTTAAAATAGAATCAAAAATTGATTATTTTTATTAGGAAATGAAAATAAAAGAAATTAATAATCAGCAGATTGAATGTTTAAATCTGGAGGTTTAAAGTTTATATTTTTAAGTTTTGGCTAAAGTCGATGGACTTATACTTTATTTGTTAGATGGTTTAAAGCCCACCCCTGTTGAATCTTATCATCAACACCATTCATCATTCACCATTCATCATTCACCATTCATCATTCATCATTCATCATTCATCATTTATATTTTATCTTTTCCCCATTTATGTTATAAAATTCGTTAAGATTCTCCAAAACTATTATTTCATATGATTTAATTTTGTAATTTTAATGAAGAGAATGTTTTTCAGGAAATTTTCTCCAATTATTTTAATCAACCAAATCTTACATTATCATGGAAAATATAAAGTTTCAGGTATCTCAATATCAAGATGAATTGCAGCTGCTTATAGATGGAAAAAAGGCAGGTTATATGTCCATAGAGGTTGACGGAAGACTGCTAATTGTATATTACACGAAACTTGATGAGGAGCGTGAGGGAAAAGGCTATGCTAAACTATTACTGGATGAGCTTGTGCGTTATGCAGAGGAAAAAGATTTGCTTGTAGATCCGGAATGTGATTTTGTGAGACAGCAGTTTGAAAATCACCCCGCAAGATATAAAGAAATCTGGCATGCCTGATCAGCTTTCCCACCAGGCTGTAAATTGCTGTTCTGACTGATTCATATCTACGATCTCGCCGATCATCGGAGTGAGAATGTTCAGTTTTTTTTCTTTTCCAAGAGCTGTTATCTTTTGTAAAGGTTCATTCCATGGATGAAGTGCTAAGGCAAATTTCGCAGCATGTACCGGTAATATACGCTCTGCTTTAAGATCAATAGCTGCCTGAATAACATCTTCAGGCAATGTATGAATGTATCTCCAAGCTTCTCCATATTGCCCATTCTCAAGAACAACATAATCGAAAGGACCATATTGCTCACCGATTGTTTTAAAATGAGAATCATAGCCACTGTCTCCTCCTAAGAAAATCTTCTTTGTAGGGGTTATCAGAACGTAGGAGCTCCAAAGCGTATCATTCTGCCTGATTCTCCTGCCGGAAAAGTGTCTGGCAGGGGTAAAAATAATTTTTATATCATTTTTCAGATTAATTTTAGCTTCCCATTCTTCTTCAATAAGTTTGTTTTCAGGATATCCCCATCTTTCCAGATGTGCCCCAACTCCTAAAGGTATAATAGCCATTCCTGTTCTGTTTTTTATAGATTGTACAGTTGGGTAATCCAGATGGTCAAAATGATCATGGGTTATAACCAGATAATCAATATTGGGAATATCTTCAGGCTTAAAAATATCTGAACCTTTAAATGCTTTATTAAAGTATTTAAAAGGTGAACCATATTTACTCAACACAGGATCAATCAGGAAAGAAACACCGTCTGTCTGCAGATAATAAGATGAGTGCCCCAACCAGATAAATACGTCCTGATTTTTATCTATATTTTTTAAATCGGTATGAATGGAAGGTATTTCTTTTAAAGGCTTCAAAAGCGGATCTTTCTTACCCAAAAAGAAATCATAGGTTACTTTCGACATTTTATAGCCTTCCGTAATAGAAGGTGTATGGCTAATATTCTGAAACTGTTTTTTCTTATAAAGCTTTGATTGTTTGATACGTTTCAACCTCTTTCCTTTTGAAATAGCACCGAACGCTTTCATATTCATCACTATAAAAAAAGTAACCGTCAAAACAACTACACTCGTAATAATCCAATAAATCATCTGCAAAAAATAATTATCAAAGGTATTGACTTTTGTATTGAAATTGAAAAATATTCCATTCTATCGCATTTTTTAACTAAATTTATCATGTATTTTTAAAAATTTATTATTCATTTAAGTCAAGATTAATTTTAAACTTTCTATTTTAGCACGTTAAAAAAAAACTCAGATCAATTGAAAAATTATTTGGTCATATTTCTTCTCGCTATTCTTTCGTCCTGTGTGTCTATAAAAAAGCACAACGAACAGCGGGTCTCATGTATACCACCGGAGCAACTTAAAGAGGATGTAGACTTTGCGTATTCAAAATTACAGCAAATGCACCCTCAATTATACTGGTATATTCCCAAGAAGGAATTGGAACGTAAATTTGACAGTCTTAAACAAACAATCACCGAGCCACTCACTCCTCTTCAATTTTATTTTAAACTTCAACCGGTTATTGCAGGAATCCGTGAAGGCCATCTTTCATTGAGAATTCCCAGAAAAAAATTTACAAAAAGAGAAATTAAAAGACTCGAACATCAAAAAGGAATGTTCAGCCGTTTTGAATATTATATTTCAGGAGATCAGATGTATATTGTTCAAAACAGGGATTCTATTGAACATATAAAGCCCGGAACTGAAATTGTATCCATTAACAATGTTCCAGTTTCAGATTATATAAAAAAATACAGAAGCCTGATCAGCAGTGATGGTGACAACACTACTTTTCATCCTTATTTCCTGAAGGATCTGTTCTTCAATTTTTATACTGCAGAAAATGGTTTTGGCAGCAAAGCTACTCTTGAAACTCTTTATCAGGGTGAAAAAAAGACTTACACTTTAACCAGAGAGATCAAGTCTGATTCTGATCTGGAAAAGGATAAGGAAATGAAGAAGAAGACTGAGGAAAAAAAGCTGAACGATTATGTAGCAGCAAGCAATTCTTACAACAGAAGTTTCAAGTTTCTGGATAAAGACAGTACGATTGCTTATATTAAAGTAAAAAGTTTCTCAAGGGAATATTCGGATGAATTTTATAAGAAGACCTTTGCCAAGATCAATGATGCAAAGTCTCCTTACCTCATCATAGATGTCCGAAATAACTACGGTGGTTCTCTTTATGAGATCAACAACCTGTATTCCTATTTGGCCGAAGCACCATTTACTCTGATTAAACCTTCCCAGTTAACGTCAAGGAATGTTCCTCTGCGCACAAATTACTTCAGAAAAAGTAATCCTCTAGAATATGCTCTTAAAAGTATTGCCTACCCAAGTTACTTTTTTGCACAAACTTTCAGTACCTATAAAAAAGATGGAAAAGTTTTCTATAAAATGAAAGCTGACAAACCAACAAAACCTAATAAAGCAGCCTTTCACGGAAAAGTTTTTGTACTGATTAATGGTGGAAGCTTCTCTGCATCTTCTATTATTACCGCTAAGCTTAAGAATGATAAAAGAGCAACTCTTGTGGGTGAAGAGACTGGTGGAGCAAACGACGGAACAGTCGCAGGTTTCTATTCGTACCAAAAACTTCCCAATTCTGAAATCAGGTTTCCTATCGGATTACTTTTGGTACAGCCCAATATCAATTTTTCAGATTCGCGGAAAGGCGTTGTTCCTGATGTGACCGTTACCGAAAGCCTGCAGGATATTATTGATAAAAAAGATCCGCAGCTGGACTGGATAAAAAACGAAATTGCCAAAGAAAAGGACAATAAAGGACAGTAATGAATATAGGTTCGGCGGGCTTTCAGCCCGCCGAACTCTTTTTATTTTTTTAATTCTCTCAAAAGATCTTCAATATGTTGGATATATCTTCCGTAATAGCGTTGGTACCAGAACTTTCCAACTACATAAAGCAAAAATAGTCCTATAGTCACTGTACCAATTAAAACGACTGCAATTTTAAGCTCACTCAAAGGTTTCGGCCATGGGATGAATTCCAGGACAATAAGAATCTCGCATACCAGAAACGGTGCAAAACTGATATAGTATGAGAGATAATATTGTTTATTGAGATTCAGCTGCATGACCAGATCTTTCAGGGAATCATAGGTTTTAGGTGCGGGATTACTGATGTCATTATACAATTTAAAGAACTTACTGAAAAAGAAAACGGTAACAATAAGCATGGAAGCAATCAAAACCGTTATGTATAATTGAAGTTTGAAAGGTCTGCATACAGAGCACACCAGAAAGGCGAAAATAAAGATGGCTATCATCCACCAGAATTCCACGCGCATATTTTTTCGTATTTTTTCAAGGGGAAGATTCAGTTTATTTCTTTGTTCAAGGCTTATTTCAGGAGTTTCCTCCACAATATCTTCATTCCAGGTATTTTTGAATTCATCTATATTCATTGGATCATTGATTTTAATGTTGGTTAATTTTTATTTGGCTTAAGATATCTTTAAGTTTATTTTTTGCCCGGTTCATTTTTACTCTGGCATTTACTTCTGAAATTCCCATCTGTTCTGCAATTTCTTTTCCTGAAAAATCTTCAAGATAATAGAAAATAAAGGCTTTATCAATGGGATTGAGCATGTGAATGGCCTTATACATTTCAGTGAGACGCTCTTCTTTACGGTAATCATAATCTTCCTGAACAATCATTTGGTTAGAAAAATCCTCATTGGCAATAAAGCTTCTTCTCTTTTCAGATTTCAGGAAAATAATAGCTGTATTCAGAGCGATTCTATATAGCCATGTTGAAAATTCGCTTTCCCCTCTGAAACCGGGAAATGCTTTCCAGAGCTGATAGGTGATCTCCTGAAAAAGATCATCACGGTCATCCTTTTCGGTCATATACATTTTAGAAATCTTAAATAGGATTCCTTTATGCTGTTCAATTTGACTTATAAACTCTTGTTCTAATGAGGTCATGGGCTGTTACTCTATAGAGTTAGTTTTCGTTTAAAAAAATTGTTACAGTATTTTTACAAAAGAAATAAAAAAACCCGACAGAAATATACTGCCAGGCCTCATTATGTGTTTTTTAATTGTTACTATTTTCTCAGAATAGTATTTTACCCGAAATAATTTGTGTTGGATTTTATCTTCAATACCTTTCTAAGGCATCTTTTCATTTATGATCTCAACAGTTAGTAGAGAAAAAGTAAAAATGTTACATAAAAAACACAAAACCTGATATTTTTTAATATCAGGTTACATATTTAAGGTATTTAATTCTTTTATTATTTAAAATCTAAGAAATTATCTTTTTCAAGATAGTGATTGAGTGCTGTGATAAGCTGAGAAGAAGTAATATCAGCACGCTGCGTGAAAGCAAGATCCACTACATCCTGAATATTCTCATCAGAACACATATAATTGAGTTTGTTGTGAAAAACAAAATCAGGTAAGATTTCATTATCATTTTCCCCAATATCCAAAGGATCTCCGATAAAAATTTTCATTTCAGGTTTAAATTCCTCTTTTGAAGAATAGACTGCATAATTATATTCCGGGTCAAAGGACGCTTTCCGATCCTGCTTACTCTTTACGAGTTCCAGAAATTCTTCTATTACATACATTTGATTTTTAAAATCATCCATGTGATATTTTTTTACAACTCAATTTTCTAAAGATAGAAATTTTGCAGAATATAAAATAATTTCTAATTCAGTTTATTTAAAGCCCTCTGCAATGATCCTATGTCCAGAAAATTAAGCTTTGCTCCTACGATGATGATGATCAAAAGAACCACTGTCAGAAATAAAATGATCACAAAATACATGGATACGAACCAGATCACTGTATTCAGAATATTTCCTTTAATGCCCATTTTTTTCATGAAAAACCTCTGCGAACGTTCAAACCATGTTTTTCTTTTTTCAGATCTTGGGCTTACTTCAATTCCGTTAAGCTCATCCACCAGGCGCACCACATCATCAATATATCTTCCATACATATAATAGATCCAGTATTTGATAATAAAAATAATCAACAGCAGGGTAATCAGAAGGCTAATTCCAAAGATGGCAAGGTTGTATTCCATATCAAAATGGAAATTAATCTGGATGAGAGATAAAAGAAATCCAAGCGGGATATAGGAAATATAATACGAGATATAAATTTCTTTCGAAATAAGGAGCTGGGTCTTAAGATTGAACAGATCATAATTCGTATTGATACTGTTCTTCTGAAGCAGCTTATACAATTTCAGAAAACGGGAGTAAAAATAGACAATAATAGCAACGGTCAGGATGGTAACAAATAATGATATCGTTTTAATATTAGAATCGATAGAAGCAAACGGAAAACTTGTCAAAAGTAATGGCAATGTTACAATCATCAGCCAAAATTCAGTTTGCATATTCACTTTCAGCATCTGCAACGGAGAGTGTATTTCCTTCTGTTTTTCCAGAGAAATTTCAGGGGATTCCTGTCCTGTATCTTTATTCCAAATTTCTTTAAAATTTTCTAACTCCATAGTTTTATCTTTTACTTCAAGTCCACCTCCTGTCTGGTAATGATTTCTTTCAGTTTTTCTTTTGCTCTTTTCAGCTTTACCCGGGTATTCACTTCCGTAATTCCGAGCTGAACGGCTATTTCTTTACCCGAAAAACCCTCCAAAAAGAAAAATATAAGAGCTTTGTCTATGGGACTCAACTGATGGATGGCTTCATACATCCGCTTCATATTCATATCATCCGTATCATTATAGGGTTCCTGTCTGGCGCTTAGCCCATCCACATTCTGATTCTGTATAAAACTACGTCTTTTTTCACTTCTCAGGAAAACAATTGCTGTGTTAAGTGCAGTTCTGTACAGCCATGTGGAGAAATCACTTCTCTTCTGGAAATCACTGTATGATTTCCAGGCCTGGTAAATGATCTCCTGATAGAGGTCATTCTGATCGTCCTTATTATCCATATACATTTTAGAGATCTTGAAAACAACACCTTTGTGCTTTTCAATTTTCTCTAAAAATTCTTGTTCCGGTGAAGACATGATTTACACACTGATCCTTGGATGATATTTATAAAAAACATCATCTTGATTATAACACAAACTTTATTTCCGCTATTAAGTTAAAAAAAATCCTCAAAAAACAAAGATGTTTATTGAGGATTTTTATTTATGTTAAATTCGATACCGATGAGAATCAAAAAATATAATCAGTGCTTAAAAAATTGGAATCATGTTCCCTTACAATGGTATTGAGTAATTCTTTGTTGGATTCTGTCAGTTTTGCAGCCACCAGAGACCGGATAGAGAATGAACGGAGCGCATCAAAAACAGAAAGAGTTCCTTCTGCACTGTCTTTTCTTCCTGTAAAAGGAAAAACATCCGGACCACGCTGTGCCTGGCAATTGATATTCACACGGCTTACAAGATTCACAAACGGATCAATCAGTCTGGCAACTTCCTGCGGATCTTCACTGAAAATGCTCACCTGCATTCCATGTGAAGCATTCACCTGATATTCTATTGGTTCCTCTATGTCTTCAAATGGAACCACAGGAATCACCGGGCCAAACTGCTCTTCATGATACAGCTTCATATCACTGTTTACAGGATACACCACCGCTGGGAAAACAAAAGATTCATCCGTATAACCTCCATCTTTATTCAAAACTGCAGCTCCTTTCTGTAAAGCATCTTCAATACATTCTTTCAGATAAGCAGGTTTATTCACTTCCGGAAGCGGAGTTACTTTTACATCTTTTTCCCACGGCAATCCAGCTTTCAAAGCAGAAACCGCTTCACTCAGTTTTTTTGTAAATTCTTCAGCTATTTCTTTTTGAACGAATATCAGCTTTAATGCTGTACATCGCTGTCCGTTGAAGGAAAGCGCCCCTAAAATACATTCGCTCACTGCTACATCCAGATTCGCATTTTTAGTAACAATGGCAGCGTTTTTCGCATCAAGGCTCAGAATAGCTCTTAAACGGTTTACTTTTGGATGGAGTTTTTTTAATCCATTCGCTACCTTACTTGATCCAATGAAGGCCAGTACATTCACTTTTCCGCTTTCCATAATCGGGGTGATAATCTCTGATCCTTTTCCATATAATGTATTCACCGTTCCTTTTGGGAAGGCTTCTTTAAAGGCATTTAATAAAGGATAATGCGCCAGCACACCATGTTTTGGAAGCTTAAACAGGATGGTATTTCCCATGATCAAAGCAGGAATCAGTGTTGTAAAGATTTCATTCAGAGGATAATTGAACGGTCCCATACTTAAGACTACCCCAAGCGGAGCTCTTCTGATCTGCGCAATGGTTCCCTCTGCTTGTTGAAAGCGTGAAGATTCTCGATCCAAATCTTTCAGAGCATCAATGGTCTGATTGATATAATCTACAGTACGGTCAAATTCTTTCGTTGAATCTGCAAGGGTTTTTCCAATTTCCCACATCAGCAATTTGATGATCAGATCTCTTTGCTGAATCATCAGATATACGAATTTCTGCATGCATTTGATACGTCCTTCTACAGACATGGTAGGCCATTCGCCCAATCCGTTATCATAAGCCTTTACGCAGGCTTCAAGAACTTCCATAGCCTCGTTCGGACCAATATTCGGGATGCTTCCCAAAAGCTTTCTTTCCAATCCGTTTTCTGTAGGAATGCACACTGGAGAATAAATTTCCGTGACATCTCCCTTCCACTCTACCAATTCACCATTCAGAAGATAAGTTCTCTGATGAATGACCGGAACTTTATATTCTTCCGGAATTTCGTTTTCTCCTTTAAAAATGTGATGGAATGATGCTGTATTTTCTGAACTCATAAATCTTTCTATTTTTTTATGTGATAAGTTTGAGATTATTTCAAAATTTAAATTATTTGCCTTTCGTCAGAATGACACCTTTGAAACAACCATGTTTTATAAGATAAAGGTAGAGGTAAAATGTTTTGAAAAAAACAATCTGACAATAGATTTGATCTATTTGAATTAAAATTAATCTCAGCTCCTAAAAAAAGAATAATTTAGCTTAAAAATAAATTTCATGTTTTCAAAATTAGTTTGCGGCACACTGCTATTCTTCTCTGCAGCGGGCTTTGCTCAAAAATCTAAAGCAACCAATACTGTTTTAATGGGAGGAAAGGAAGTTCATACTTATGCCAAATTACCGGCTCTTAATAAACCAGCTCCTAAATTCACTCTTACCGATGTGAATATGAATGATCAAACGTTGGATTCGTACAAAGGAAAATATGTTATTCTGAATATCTTTCCTAGTGTAGATACTGGTGTTTGCTCTGCTTCTGTACATCATTTCAATGAAGAGGCTGGAAATCTTCCCAATACGGTAGTACTTTGTATTTCTAAAGATTTACCGTTTGCTCAGAAAAGATTCTGTGGTGCAGAAGGGATCAAAAATGTAGTAATGCTTTCGGATTTCCGTACAGATTTCGGATGGAACTATGGAGTGGAACTGGTAGATTCTGCGATGAAAGGTCTTCTGAGCAGAGCGGTTGTGGTAATAGATCCTACAGGGAAGATCATCTATGAAGAGCAGGTGCCTGATATTTCGCAAGAACCGAATTATGAAGCAGCTATTGCGGCTGTGAAATAATAAAATACATTAAACCATTAAGAAAAATTAAATTATTAAGAATATTAAGATGAATGCATAATTTAAAAACATCTTGATGTTTCCTTAATTTACCTTCAAAATTTCAATATCCTTAATGGTTCAAAATAATAAAAGCTCAGCATATAGTTGAGTTTTTTTGTGTAGTTGGGTAAACGCAAAGACGCAAAATGATATTTAAAACATCAAGTTTTAAGGCGCAAGGATTTTATCTCCGATAAAATTGATAATGCTTCACTTGCTGAAAACCTATGATTTTCTTGCGCCTTAAAATAACTCATCAGGCATAAAAAACTATGCGTCTTCGCAATTCCAACAAAAATTTTGCATATTTGTAGAAAATACGGGTCATGCAAAAAGAAAAACTACGCAACGTAAGAAAAAGAAAAGGCTTCACACAACAGCAAGTGGCTGAATATATTGCTACAGATGTCTCCAACTACAGCAGAAAAGAAAGTGGAGATGTAAAGATTTTCCATGATGAATGGGATAAGATTGCCCGTTTTCTGGAAGTTCCCGTAGAAGAAATTTATGAAGAAGAGGAGGCTAAACAAATCAATCATTTTGAAAATAATACCAATAGCAACAATATAGGAAATGTTAGTGGTAATTATTATTGTAATGTTCCAGAGTTCCTTCTTGAAAGCCAAAGAGAGCTTATAGAAATGCTAAAAAAAGAAAACCAGAGATTACAAGAGGAGCTAAATGCTTTTAAGAAAAAATAATAAAAACTCAGCGATTTGCTGAGTTTTTTTGTATCATAATTGGGATAAGCGCTAAGGCGCAAAATGATAGTAAAAATTTTCTGTTTTAAAACGCAAAGATTTTATCTCCGATAAAATTTCACACTACCACTGTCATTGCGAACCGAAGGTGAAGCAATCTCAATGAAAAGCATCTTGATGTTTCCTTAATCTTCCTTAACAACTTCAATACTCTGAATGGTTCAAAATAACAAAACTCAGCCGTATGCTGAGTTTTTGTATTACGTTTATAAGTATAATGACTCCTACGGAGTGACAAGCTTGTGGATTACTCTATATAAAGGTTAGATTTCTTACCCTTTAGCTATATTATCACCGCCTTCTCTTGTCAGCGAAGAGTTTTTTGCAGCCTTCACCAGCTCATTGGTATCACTATAGAGCAGCTCCCAGCCTGGAACCGACTTCATTGCTGTGAGAAGATTCATATAAGTTTTCAATGTTTTCTCCAGATCTTTACGGATGGCGCTGGCGCTCGTCATTTGACGAAGGTCCGCATTCGCTCCTGCCTGCTCTGCAAATATGATCTCAAAAGCATCCTGCTTAGCTTTCATCTCTGCAAAAGCTGCATCCAGAGAAAGAAGGGTGATCTTCTGTTTGTTTTCTGCCGTTTCTAATTCTTCTATAAGCTTTTTCATCTGAGCGCTTTGTGAAGAGTAACTCAGCCTGTCCAGGTTCAGCCCAAAAGTTTTGAATACTCCGTAGAGATCCTCTGCCACCTGATAGTTGGCTGCAGATGGTAGTTTACGATATCCGTTCAGGAAAGATTTCAGATTGGCATAAGCGGTATCTCTTTCGTGATCGGCAGTGGCTACGTCTTCTCCTTTTCCGCTGTAGACCTGCTTTGTATAGACCTTGTCGTATTCCGTATAGGAAAACGCCAAAGCTCCTACAAGAGGATGATTGTCGATAACAGGGTATTTTCCGGATTGAGCATTAGAAAGAATTCTCTGAGCTAAAGTCGCAAGATCTTTAGTGCTCAGCTGTGTGAGGGCAATTTTCATTTTTTGTGTTTTTGGGATTAATAAATTAATAATCAAATATAGAAAAAAGTTGTTGGGTTACAAATATACTTACGACAAACCTCTCAACAACTTGGGAGGTTTCATCCGACTTGCAAGAGACTTCCCAAGCTCTTGGGAAGTCTCTTGCATACTTGTTTTTAACAAAATGAGGACTCGGGAGATTTGTTTTACTATTGTTTTAGAGTTCCTGAGGTGCTGGGAGGTTACAAACGGGAGTGTTTTTGAGGTTGGGAGTTTGGGGCTACGGGAAACCGTAAGGTTTTGGAAATGATGTAGTTTATATTTGATGGAATTTCCGTAGAAATACGGAAGTATGTAAAAACTTTCTTTTGTAGATTGTAATTATTTTTCTCAATAAAAACACATTTTATCACAGCATTATAAATAAATCAGAAATAATCATTATAAAACTATTTAATATGAGTATAAAACAATATTCCGATAAAGTTATAAGAATTGAAAAAGAAATATCAGACATACAAAAAAAAATTGCTATTGAAAATAAAAAAGAGTTCGATAAACAAAAAGACATTGACACTATAAATAGATCTATTACAAAGTCAACATCTATTGCATCTTTGCAAAACAAGCAAAAACAAATTCAAAGTCACCAAACCTACATTCTAAAAGTTCAAAATACAAAGAGTGATTTGTATAAAAAAATTGCTACTAAAACAGCAGATCTAGTAAAAGCAAAACAAGAGCTGTCAAAGGAAGAGCTTAAAGAAAAAAACAAATCAAAAAGAGATCAAGAGGAATTTCAAAAGAAACAAATCCTATTTCAACGTGAACAGACAAATTTTCAACATGAGCAAGAAAAGCTTCAATTAAAATTACAAACTGATATTTCTAATCAAAAGGAAGTTTTAAATACGATTGTGAATCAAATCCATTCTACTAAAAATGAAAATAATACTAATGAAAATAAAGAATATGATTTTTTTATTTCACATGCAACTGAAGACAAAGAAACCTTCGTTCAGCCATTAGCAGAAGTTTTACAGCGAGAAAATATAAATATATGGTATGATAAGTTTCAGATGAAAATTGGTGATAGCTTACGAAAAAGAATCGATGAAGGTTTAAAATCTTCAAAATACGGCATTGTTGTTCTCTCAAGAGACTTCTTTAAAAAGAATTGGACAGAATATGAATTAAATGGACTTGTTGCTAGAGAGATGAATGGCATCAAAGTTATTTTACCTATTTGGCATAATGTAACAAAAAATGAAGTATTATCATTTAGCCCTAGCTTAGCAGATAAAGTAGCTTTGAACACCGCTATATACAGTATTGAAGAAATAGCTAATGAATTAAAAAGGCTAATTGAATAAAAAAACTTAGACTTATAAGAAAGTAAATGAATCAATAAAAAAAAAACAATGACAATGAAAAAAATATCAATAAACAATATAATTATATTCAGACAAAAATCTGAAAAAGGTAAACAAACATTTCTTAATTATTTACGAAAAAAAAGTTTAGAGAAAACTACAGAAGGAGGAAATTATTGGGTAAGAAGTTTAAGTGCTATGAGTAATGCATTTAAAAATAATGATAATAAACCGTTAAAGGATAAAATTGCAGAAATCTTAGATCTTTTTAATCCTAAATTGACTAAACAGACTAAAGACATGTATCAAAGAAATCTTGATATTTTACATAATTATGAAGATTTTGATTTCTCAACATGGATGCCAGGAACAATAAATATTTTATCTAAAACAAATAAAAGATCAATAATATATCTAAATACTGTTCCTGTACAAATTACACCTAACCAAATCTATTCTTTTGATAAAGATGATAGAAAATGTGTAGGAGCAATTTGGTTTGTTTCTAAATTAGAAGGCTACACAACAGAAGAGCTTGGAATATTTTCAGAAGCTCTTTTTATCTATCTATCAAATAATTTTGAAGAAGAATACTCGGTAAGTCAAGAAAATTGTTTAGTTGTTGATGTTTTAGCAAAAAAAGAAGTTAATTATAAAATGATTATAGATAAAGAAATTTCTTCAGTCTTCAATTCAACATTATTAGCAATAAAAAAGCTAATGTAAGAATATAACAATAAATTAAAACTTCGGACTAACATTAAGGAATAAAACTAGAAACGTATTCACCTTATTTTGAAAATATACATTACGATAATATAAACATTCACTATGAGCAACCAAGAAAACTTTAAAAATTTTATCTCTAAACTAAATGATAGAAATCTACAAAGAAAAAGGGAATCAGGATTTACTTCATATGTTCTTTACTCAGCATTAATATTTTGTTTATATAAATTATATAAAAATGTATTTTATTATTTTCAAAATTTAGATAGTTTGGATATATATAATTCTATATTTTTAATATGCTTTACTTCAAACTCAATGATAGCTTGCTATTATATTATAATAACTTTTCAATCTGAAAAAAAAACATTTTCAAACTTAACGACCATTAAACATAATAAGTTAAATATGAATTTTTATGGATATCTTTTGATGTTCATATTTTTTCTAATACCTATATTAAGTACTTTTTTATCAATAAGATTTAGAACAACACAGCTAGATTTTGAATACTTTTTAATTTTAGGAATTTTAAATCTAATTTCTATATCAATACTTACTAAGATTCTAGTAAATAATCCAAAGAAAATAAAAATTGTAAAATCAAATAATGATACCATCCCAATCGAAGCCATAACGTTTTTTACTTCATTAGGTGTGATAATTTATTCTTTTATTATTTCAGTAAAAATAGAATTATTTGAAAAATTTATATTTGTTAAAATTGTGATTCTAACATATGTCATTTTATTTATTATAGATAGAATTATTAATCAAAATAATAATGATGATAATACATTTAATTTAGAAAATTTCGAATATGAAATCTATTTAAAAAATTTTAATGATGATCAGATTAGAGAAAAATTACAAGAAAATTATATCGGTTATTTAATTGATGATTGGATAGAATTTAATATCAAAAAAATTAATACCTCCTCTTTTAATATAGCAAATAAAATCACTAATATAAAATCTCAATTAGTAACTTTAAGCAAAGAAGTTGATGCTAAAAAATACCCCATAGAATTTGAGGGTAGAAAAAAACAAATAATTGGCAATTTTCAAGAAGAACTTAAAATAGAAGTTAATAGTTTTAGTAAATTAATTAATGATATAAAGAAAATAATTAATGATAAACGAAATTTAACTGATATTGAAAATCAACAATTAATTGATTTAGAAGAAAATATAAGTAAATTTACATCAAAATATAAAGATTACAAGATTTAATTTTAACAGTAACAATTAGTATTATAGACTAAAAATTACCGCACAGCAGTCTTTTATTTATTAGTATCATCGGGCTTTAGCCCGATATAAAAAGAAAAATACAAAAGGCTTTAGCCAATTATATTACTCACAAAAGAAAACGGGCTAAAGCCCGTTGCTATTGATTTATTCTATACTTTTATTAATGTATTATTATGTACAAAAAACGGGCTCCCTTCGACTAACTCAGGATTACAGCCCGTTTATATTGAATTATTGAATTTTATATTACAATAAGTTTTCGTCTACAAGGTTTGGAAGCGTTACTTTCAGATTTGGTTCTGCTTCCATCGCTCTTTTAATCGCAAAAACAGCGCCTTCGTTTCTTGCCCAGCTTCTTCTTGAGATTCCGTTGTTTACATCCCAGAAAAGCATGGATTTTAATCTTCTGTCAGCATCATCGCTTCCGTCAAGAAGCATTCCGAAACCTCCGTTGATTACTTCTCCCCAGCCTACTCCACCACCATTGTGAATAGAAACCCAGGTAGCTCCACGGAAACTATCACCAATTACGTTGTGAATGGCCATATCTGCGGTAAATCTTGATCCGTCATAGATATTGGAAGTCTCTCTGTAAGGAGAATCTGTTCCTGAAACATCGTGGTGGTCTCTTCCCAATACTACAGGTCCTATTTCTCCATTTCTAATGGCTTTGTTGAAGGCTTCAGCAATTTTCATTCTTCCTTCTGCATCTGCATAAAGGATTCTCGCCTGAGAACCTACCACCAGTTTATTTTCCTGTGCTCCTTTGATCCACTGGATGTTGTCTTTCATCTGCTGCTGGATCTCTTCAGGAGAGTTTTTAACCATTTCTTCCAACACTGCACAGGCAATATCATCCGTTTTCTGAAGGTCTTCCGGATTTCCGCTGGAACATACCCAACGGAACGGCCCGAAACCATAATCGAAACACATAGGTCCCATGATATCCTGTACATAACTCGGATATTTGAATTCTCTTCCTAATGTTGGATTTTCTGCCATTACATCTGCTCCGGCTCTGGAAGCTTCCAGTAAAAAGGCATTTCCGTAATCAAAGAAATACGTTCCTTTCGCTGTATGTTTGTTGATGGCTGCAGCATGTCTTCTCAATGTTTCCTGAACTTTTTCTTTGAACAGTTCTGGGTTTTCAGCCATCATGGTATTAGATTCTTCAAAGCTTTGTCCTGCAGGATAATATCCACCTGCCCAAGGATTGTGAAGTGAAGTCTGATCTGATCCGATGTCGATTCTTACATCTTCCTGATCAAATTTCTCCCAAACCTCTACAATATTTCCAAGGTAAGCCAAAGACACGGTTTCTTTGTTAGCCTGCGCTTCTCTTACTCTTTTTACTAATGAATCAAGATCTTCATGAATTTCATTCACCCATTTCTGATCATGACGGATCTTTGTGATCTTTGGATTCACTTCTGCACATACCGTAACACACCCTGCAATATTCCCTGCTTTGGGCTGAGCTCCGCTCATTCCACCTAGTCCTGAAGTTACAAAAAGTCCACCTTTCGGTTCTTTTTTGATTTTTCTGAAAGCATTTAATACCGTAATCGTTGTTCCGTGAACAATTCCCTGAGGGCCAATATACATATAACTTCCCGCCGTCATTTGCCCATACTGGGTAACGCCTAATGCATTGAATTTCTCCCAGTCATCCGGTTTTGAATAATTCGGAATCATCATTCCATTGGTTACAACCACTCTTGGTGCATCTTTATGGGAAGGGAACAATCCCATCGGATGTCCTGAATACATGACCAATGTCTGATCATTATTCATTTCCGACAGATATTTCATCGTCAGCAGATACTGTGCCCAGTTTGAGAAAACCGCTCCATTTCCACCATAAGTAATCAGTTCGTGAGGGTGCTGTGCTACGGCATAATCCAGGTTATTCTGAATCATCAGCATAATAGCTTTCGCTTGCTCAGATTTCCCGGGATAGTCTGTAATAGGTCTCGCCTTCATTTCATAATCCGGACGGAAACGGTACATATAAATTCTTCCATAATCTTCCAGCTCCTGCTTAAACTCAGGAATCAGTTCTGCGTGAAATTGAGGATCAAAATAACGTAAAGCATTCTTCAATGCCAGCTTTTTCTCTTCTTCTCCTAAAATTTCTTTACGCTTCGGAGCATGGTTGATATTGGTTTCGTATGGTTTCGGTTGTGGCAGCTGATTTGGAATCCCCTGCTGTATCTGTTCTTGGAATGTCATATTGCTATTTAAAGGTCTATGTTTTAAACAATGTTTGAAGTCTTAAAGATATTCAAAATAGGAAATATAGGCAAGTGGGGAAAGGAAAGAATGACTGAGGGTTTAGGGTTTAGGGTTTAGGGTTTAGGGTTTAGGGTTTAGGGTTTAGGCAAAATTATCTAATCTGTAAATCAGTAGCTATTAGATATTAAATACTATATTTGAAAAGACGCACCTCAATTCCCATCACATGGAGGGGAATTGTCCTTACCAAAAGCAGTCATTATTCAACATAAAAAAACCTTACTGAAATTCAATAAGGCTGGTTTTTGTATCGTCAAAGTTTAAGTTAAAACATCATCATTTTCTTCTTCATGATCATCTTCATTATCGCTGAGACTCCAGTAATTATTTTCTTCATCTTCCTCGCCTATTTCTTCCATTTCATCATCATCTTCAGCACCTGGAATATCTAAACCCTTATCAATTTTATCATCATCAAAATCTTCGTCCAGAATAGGGTTCCCGTCTCCATCGAGCGAAATATGTTTTTCTCTCTTAAATATATCTTCGTTGGGGTTATAATCCATCTGTTCTAACCTCTTGTTTTGTTCATTACTATTTTTCTCTGGTGCCATACTATTTAAGATTTTAGGTTTATATAATCAGAACAAAAATAATTCCAAGTTATGATGATTGATGAGAATAAACGTCAGGATTTGCACAATTTGGCATTTTTTCATTTTTTGAAAAAGCAATGATATTTCCCGCAGCCAGTCTTGCCATTCCGTTTCTGGCCTCAACAGTAGCAGATCCAATATGTGGCAGAATACAGACACTTGAAAGTCCCAGAATAGGATCATCAGCAGACATTGGTTCCGGATTGGTAACATCCAGACCGGCTCCCCAGATTTTCTTATCAACAAGTGCCTGATACAGATCTTTTTGGTTGTGAAAACCGCCTCTTGCTGTATTGATGAAAATCGCATCCGGCTTCATCTGTTCAAATATGGACTCATTGAATAATTCTGTATGTTCGGGAGTGAAATTGGCATGTACACTCAATACATCTGAATTTTTGATCAATTCATCAAAAGAAACATAGGTTGCTCCCAACTCTTTTTCTGCTTCTTCATTTTGTCGGCGATTGTGATAGATGATATTCATTCCAAAAGCCTTTTTTGATTTTTCAGCCATTTCATAACCGATACGACCCAACCCAAAAACCCCAAGTGTTTTTCCGTATAATTCCTGTCCCAAAGCATGTAAAGGATCAAATCCTCCCCAGTTATCCTCTTTTACTTTCTGAAAATTATAACTAGCTCTTCTTGCAACAGACTGCATCAGTAAAAAGGCTACATCGGAAGTTGCCCTGCTCAGCACATCCGGGGTATTTCCAATCGGAATGTTTCTTTTTGTAGCTTCCTGAATATCTACATGATCAAATCCTACAGAATATAGAGCAATGGCTTTCACATTCGGACAGGCATCAAAAAAATTCTTATCATATTTGAAATCTCCGCCTACATTTAGGATGGTATCTGTATTTTTACAGTAATAAATCCACTCTTCGTAAGAAAGGTCTTCCTTTTCTGGAAAAAGAAGTTCTAAGCCTGCTTCTTTCAGCATTTTAATTCCTGTTTCGGGAATTCTTTTATTGATAAAAACTTTCATTATACAATACTTTTTTTGATGATTCTAAATAAAAAAACCTCACTCGCGAAAAGTAAGGTTATTGAACTTTAATATTAAAAATTTATTTCTTTTCATCTGAATGTTCAGTATCTGTTTTATTTTTCCTTGGTGAGAAAGTTGAAGATCGAGGGGTTTTAATTCCATCAATTTTCATTCCGAAATAGAGTTAAAAATTTTAAATTTTGGATAAAATCACATGAATTTTTATTCAAGAAAAGCAGACTAAAGTCTGTTCTTATTGATAAGAATAATTTTCAAAAGAACTGGTGTTTGAGACCAGTTAGTCTACCAATTCCGTTCTATTGATTGGTATTTCCAAGCATCGGAACAAATTTATAAGCCCCAAATTCTTCTTTTTCAAATTCTGTTGGGCCTACTTTTGTAAATCGGTATAAAACCTGTTCATCTGTTGGGCCCAATGGAATCACCATTATTCCTCCGACATTCAGTTGTTTCAAAAGTTCTGTCGGTAATGTGGAAGCTCCACACGTTACGATTATTTTATCAAAAGGAGCAAAAGTAGGAAGTCCGGCAAAACCATCTCCAAAACTTTGGAATTTTGGAAACAAATGAAGCTCTCTGAGTTTCTTTTTAGAAAAATCAAACAGATCTTTCTGTCTTTCAACGGTATATACATGAGCTTTCATCGCCATCAGAACAGCAGTCTGGTATCCACATCCTGTTCCGATTTCCAGTATTTTTTCACCTGGTTTCACCTTCAACAGTTCAGACTGTTCCGCTACCGTGGAAGGATGGGAAATAGTCTGGTGCGCCAGAATGGGAAATGCCCTGTCTTCATAGGCAAAGTCTTCAAAAATACTTTCGATAAAAAGGTGTCTCGGAACTTCACTCATCGCCAGAAGTACATTTTCATCCGAAATTCCAATTCTCTGTCGAAGATATTCAACTAAAATCTTTCTTTTTCCTTTATGTACAAACGAATCCTGCATTTGACAAAAGTAAGAAATTAGAAATTAGATTTTACAAATTGGAGCAAAGAATTATCCACAAAAAAGAAGCAATCAAAAAAATGACTGCTTTATTTTTGTTTCTTAATTCCATTTTATAGGATAAGGTCCGTAAAACGCGCTAAAGGTATTATCAGCACATCTTTTTCTGACGAAAAAGTTATAATTCTGGGTTTTACTTAGTCCTGTATAGATGGCTTTTTGACCTGCAATTGCTAACTGTCCACTCGCAGGAGGTGCCGAACTTATCGTTAAAACAGTTTCATATGCAGAAACACCATCATTATCCCAGGATACTGTAGCATCAAAAGTAGAAGAAAGCGTGGAGGAAGTCGTTTTGGTATACGTTGCATACGCTGGCTGTACACAAGTTGTCGTACTACTTGCCAAAACAGTAATAGGTCCCGCCCAGTTACTTCGTCCATTGTCTATTCCGCAATTTTTTCTTACGTAAAGATCATACTTATTATTCTGATAGAGCGGGAGGCTATAGGAATTTTTGTAGGTGACCACTGTGGTTCCCTTTCCTAAAGAAAAGCCATGTTCTCCATACTGCACTTCATAATATCCTTCGCCCATGGTGTTCATGTTCCAGGAAAGGGTGTTACTCCCTTTTTCAAATGTCAAATTGGTTGGAGTTCCACATTGAGCCTGCGGGTCATACGGGCTATCTCCTATACATCCGGCAGTACACAATCCAAAGAAGAGTACAATTGAAATTATTCTTTTCATCGTTATTTTTCAGACCGTGAATTTACTGTAATTTCTTTAATGAATAAATGTGCTGAACCTTGAATATATCAAGTGAAAAGTCATGTATTTTATAAATGTACATTCACTATATTTACAAAAATTTAATACAGCTATGTTAAAAGCAGGTTTGGTAGGTGCCGGACACTTGGGAAAAATACATTTAAAACTTCTTAATCAGTCTGATAGATATGAATTTGTAGGTTTCCACGATAAAGATGTTGAAAACGGAAAGAAATTAGAAGCCGAATTCGGATATAAATATTTTGAAAATTTTGATGAATTGCTTGAGCAGATTGACATGCTTGACATTGTCACTCCCACAGTTTATCATTATGATTATGCGCTAAAAGCCATCGAAAAAGGTCTTCATTTCTTTATTGAAAAACCGGTAACCCAAACGCTTGAGCAGGCAGAAGAAATTCTTCGTTTGTGCCAGGAAAAAGGAATCAAAGCACAGGTAGGACACGTTGAGAGATATAATCCTGCATTTATTGCTACTAAAGAATACATCAGTACTCCGATGTTTATTGAAATTCACAGGCTGGCAGAGTTTAATCCTCGTGGTACGGATGTTTCTGTAGTATTGGATCTTATGATTCACGATCTTGATATTCTTTTAAGTATTGCGAAATCTAAAGTGAAAAACATTCACGCAAGCGGTGTTTGTGTAGTAAGCAAAACTCCGGATATTGCCAATGCAAGAATAGAGTTTGAAAATGGATGTGTAGCCAATCTTACGACTTCCAGAATTTCTATGAAAGCTATGAGAAAGAGCAGATTCTTCCAAAAAGATGCTTACATTTCCGTTGATTTTCTTGAGAAAAAAGCTGAAGTAATCAGAATGAAGGATGCTCCTGAAAACCCTACTCCATTTGATATGATTATTGAAAATGCAGAGGGAGAAAAGAACCAGATCTTGTTTGAATACCCTAATATCCAGCCTAACAATGCTATTCTGGATGAATTGAATTCTTTTGCAGATGCCATCACAGACAACAAAAATGTAGAGGTTTCTCTTGAAGACGGAACTGAAGCATTGAAAGTGGCTTTAGAAATTATGAGACTTATTAGTTAAAAATACGCTGTCTAAATAAGCAGCAATAGATATAATGCTATCTTATAATCAGAATAATGGGGTTATGAGGTAGCTTTTTTTATTTTACAAACGCAAAGGTTTCATTTTCAGCTATGTATTAATTGAGTGAGCAAAGGTTGAATCGATTAAAAATCGATTTGATGAAGCGGTATTATTTATTCTGTTAATTTCTGATTTGCATCCTTTAATTCTTGTGATGAAATAAAAACTTTTCATTAACAATTGCTTATTTATCAATAAAAAATCCTTTTCAAAATAAAAAAACTATATATTTGAAGAATAATTCGATACAATATTGAAAGATTTTGTTTTACATATATGGATATCTGACATCTTTAATGAACTGAATACAGATTCATCTTGTAATGTCAGCATTCTCTATCAACTCTAATATTTCCCTATTCTTTTAAACCATTGAAAATACTATGAAAAGAGCCATTCTATTATCCGCAGTTTTATTGTCTCAATTTGGGACATCACAATTATTAAAAACTTCCGGACAGAAAATCGTTAATGATAAAGGTGAAAATATTCAATTGAAAGGCCTTGGGCTGGGCGGTTGGATGCTTCAGGAAGGATATATGCTGAAAACTGCTGATTTTGCGGGACCTCAGTATAAGATTAAGGAGAAAATTGCAGAATTAATTGGTGAAGACGGAATGAATGAGTTCTACAAAGCGTATCTTAAAAACGGAATCACAAAACAGGATATTGATTTTCTGGCTAAAGCAGGATTCAATTCTATAAGGCTGCCGATGCATTACAATCTTTATACGCTGCCGATTGAAAAAGAGCCTGTAAAGGGAAAAGATACGTGGCTGGATGAAGGTTTTAAAATGACTGATGATCTTCTTCAATGGTGTACAGATAACAAAATATATTTGATTCTGGATCTTCATGCTGCTCCGGGTGGCCAGGGAAATGATGCTAATATCTCTGATAATGATAAGTCTAAACCTTCGCTTTGGGAGAATGAAGAGAATCAGAGAAAGACTGTAGCACTATGGAAAAGGCTGGCCGAAAGATATAAAGACAATCCATGGATTGGAGGTTATGACCTGATTAATGAACCTAATATCAATTTCACAGGTAAAAATCCTAATGGTACTGATGAAATGTCTAATGCTCCACTTTGGAAGCTTCAGAAGGATATCACAGCAGCCATCAGAGAGGTTGATAAAAAGCATATTATTTTCATTGAAGGAAACGGATGGGGAAATAATTATAACGGATTACCGGCTATATGGGATAATAATATGGCTTTTAGTTTTCATAAATACTGGAATTACAATGATGATCAAACGCTGAAATTTGCACTGGATCTAAGAGAAAAGCATAATATGCCAATCTGGCTTGGTGAGACTGGTGAGAATTCAAATGTTTGGTTTACTGAACTGATCCAGCTTTTGGGTAAACACAATATCGGGTATGCATTCTGGCCGATGAAAAAGATTGATAATATTGCCGGAATTAACAATGTAAAAATCACTCCTGAGTATGAGAAACTGTTGGATTACTGGAAAAATGGCGGTGAAAAACCATCTAAAGAGTATGCAAAAAAAGCTTTACTACAGATTGCAGACCATTACAAACTGAACAATACTGAGATTAAGAGAGATGTGATTGATGCGATGTTCAGACAGATTACAGAGGCTTCTACAAAACCGTTCAGAAACCATCAGGCGCCGGGAAGAATATTCGCTTCAGAATATGATTTGGGAAGAATGGGTTCTGCTTATCTGGATAAAGATTTTATTAACCTTTGGGTAAGTGATCCTGCCAAAAGATCGGAATGGAACTCCGGACAGCAGATGAGAAATGATGGTGTAGATATCTATAAATGTAACGACAAGGTTACGAACCAATATTATGTGGGGAAAACAGAAACCGGAGAATGGCTTCAGTATACGGTTCAGTCAAAAGGAGATAGAAATTATGCAATTGACATCAGATATTCGGCTTCCAATGCCTCTAAAATAAGAATTGAAACAGCTTCCGGAAAAGTTTTAGCTACGATACCGCTGGCATACACTGGAGGAAATGAGAACTGGAAGACCATTTCGGCAAAAAACATCAACCTTCAGAAGGGAGAAAATAAAATCAGAATCGTCTTTGAAAATGATGGTGCCAATCTGAATTATTTTGAATTAAAATAGTAATAATTGTCTTAAATTGCAGCTCTCTTTTGGTCTTCAGAAGAGAGCTTTTTTAATGATATTATTATGAAAAAAACAGCATTCTTTTTTCTTTTGATCTCAGCATTTACATTTGCTCAGACTTCTCTATTAGAACAAAAAATAAACTCAATTCTTAAGAACAAAAAGGCAACCGTAGGTGTTTCGGTCTTAGGCTTTGAAAATGGTTTTAAATATAATAAAAATGCAGACAAAAAGCTTCCGATGCAAAGTGTATTTAAATTTCACATTGCTGTTGCGGTTTTGAATGCAGTAGATCAGGGGAAACTTTCCTTAGATCAGAAAATTAAATTGGATCATTCAAATTTATTGGAGAACACATGGTCGCCGCTTCGTGATCAATATGCCGGAAAAGAGGTTGAAATTCCGTTAAGTGAAGTGATTGAATATACAGTTGCCAAAAGCGATAATAATGGCTGTGACATTCTTTTAAAACTATTGGGAGGAACTCAGACTGTACAGAAGTTTATGGATTCCAAAGGAGTAAAAGGCTTTCAGATCAAATATAATGAAGAGGCAATGCATAAAGACTGGAATGTTCAGTATGAAAATTACAGCACTACAAAATCAGCAGCTGATGCTCTTAAAAAATTCTATGACGGAAAATTATTATCCAAAAAATCTACAGATTATCTGATGAAAGTAATGTGGTCTACTTCAACAGGATTGAATAAAATGGTAGAGCAGCTTCCAAAAAACACTCCCGTGGCAAGAAAAACTGGATCTTCCGGGAAGAATGATGCAGGCTTAACAGGTGCGGAAAATGAAATTGGGATCATTACTTTACCTAATGGCAAACATTATGCATTAGCTGTATTTGTCAGTAACTCAACGGAAACGGATACCATTAACTGCAAGATGATTTCAGATATTTCCAGGGAAGTCTGGGAATATTTTAATAAATAAAATTTTAAGCTTATTTTTAAAGCGATTTTAACATGAAAAAATTAATAGTAACAACGGCTCTATTTGCTTTCACATTCTTTTATTCTCAGAAGAATCAGAATTATTTACAAATCAGCTACGGAAGTGTCTGCTGTGGTCCGCCATCTGATAAGCCTGTGGTAAGCTTTCTGAAGGAATTTAAGAATAAAAGCCAGATCAAAAGTATGGAGATCCTGATAGAAAAAGGAAGAGGTAGAGAAGGAGAATATACATTATATGTTGGTACTGATTTTCTTACAAAGAATCAAAAAAAACGACTTGTAAGAGGATTAACAGCGGCTGTTTCTAATCAGAATAACAGTAAGAAAAATCAAAATGTAGGAAATGTTTTCTTTGATTCTACAGCGGTTGTCACTCAATCGGAGCTTACGGACATAAAAAATTTAACTATCTATAAAAAATAAAGGAAAAATGATCAAAAACATTGTAGTTATCGGAGCAGGAACCATGGGAAATGGTATTGCACATACTTTCGCACAAAGCGGTTTTAAAGTAAATCTTGTAGACGTATCCCAGGAAGCTTTGGACAGAGGTTTAAAAACCATTACTACCAATCTTGACAGAATCATTGCAAAAGGAAACCTTACAGAGGAGCAAAAAGCAGAAACTTTAGGCAACATCACAACTTTTACAGCATTAAATGATGCAGTAGGAGCTGCTGACCTTATTGTGGAGGCTGCTACAGAAAACATGGATCTTAAATTGAAGATCTTCGGTCAGATGGACGAACTGGCCCCTGCAGGCTGTATCCTTGCAACCAATACTTCATCTATATCAATCACCAAAATTGCTGCAGCTACCAAAAGAGCTGATAAAGTAATCGGTATGCACTTCATGAACCCAGTTCCCATCATGAAACTGGTAGAAATCATCAAAGGATATTCTACATCTAAAGAGACTTTTGATGCTATTTATGACATGAGTAAAACGCTAGGGAAAGTTCCTGTAGAGGTGAATGACTATCCAGGTTTTGTGGCGAACAGAATTTTGATGCCAATGATTAATGAGTCTATCGAAACACTTTACAACGGAGTTGCTGGTGTAGAAGAAATTGATACGGTAATGAAATTGGGAATGGCTCATCCGATGGGCCCACTTCAGCTGGCTGACTTTATTGGTCTTGATGTATGCCTTGCCATCCTGAATGTAATGTATGACGGTTTCAAAAATCCTAAGTACGCTCCAAACCCATTGCTTGTAAATATGGTAACAGCGGGGAAACTTGGTGTAAAATCAGGTGAAGGGTTCTACGATTATTCTGAAAGCAAAAAAGCTGAAAAAGTTTCAAAAATGTTTTTGAAGTAATTTTAAGTCAATAATTTTATTTATCTTTGAGAAAGTTAAAACATTAAAAAAATGAAATTACCAAAGTTTTTATTAGCAGATAATTCGGAATTTCCAGAGGATCTATTCGTAGTTCATACAGAATATCCAAGATTTATCTTAAACGTTGAGGAAGAAGAAGTTGAGTGGTTAGATGATCTTGAAGGTGATGATGAAGAAACGATGGCAGACGAGGCTACTAAAGTAGTAGAAGCAGCGTTCAAATGGTGCGACGAAGAGTTGGCTAAGTACGACGAAGAAGAGGAAGATTAATAATACTCTAAACATAAAAAAGGAACTCAATTGAGTTCCTTTTGTTTTTTATTCTGATTTAGTGAATTTCAATAGTAAAAGATTGTCTTTATACAATTCTAAAGTATTTCCGGAAATCACATATTTGTTTGCTTTTCCCATCATATCCATAAAGTTCTGCTCTACTCCAATATTGTTGCACATCATTTTTGTAGATCCCATTTGTCCCGCTGTAAAACCACCTGTAGACGGATCTATTGTAGCTGTTCCGAAATAGTTGTTACATCCGGCATTTCCAGTGATCTTTTCTCCTTCAATATTCAATGTTGGAACTTTGCCTTTTACCGTTTCAGCCAATGTCCATTTTGTGTTGGCAAGAGCAGGCTGAGCTTTTCCTACTTTAGACGCAGACGGGCTTGTCATGGATCCACATGAAGCCAAAACTGCAACTGTACATATACTTAAAAAAAGATTTTTCATTTTTTACTTTTTGAATTAACCCAAATTTACGGAAATTATATTATTTAAACGGGTTGCCGTGAATTTTATTATTCTTTAACACTTGATATTTTGAATATTTTTCAGAATTATTTTTATGTTCTTGATGATCAAAAAAAGGGTTAAAAGCGCTAAAACATAAGAACTTTATCTGCACTAAAGTTGTAACGTTGCCTTCTCATTCCGAAGGAATCTATACTATAATTGTTTTATAAAACATACTGAGACTCCTACGGAGTGACAAGATTGGGATAGATTATTTTTATAAAAACCTTCTATTTTAAACACTAATAACACTAATATATTCACAAATATCACAAATGCTATTCAATAAGAATGGGCTATAATCCTGAACCTAGTCGAAGGGAGCCCATTTTGTCTAAACAAAAATTCATTTGGCTTTAGCTGAAACATGTTAATACATTTTTATTAAACCTTAAAAAAACGGACTTAAAAAGTCCGTTTTTATTATCGTGAAATATATATTTTCAAGTATTAAGATCTCAATTCTGCGTTGAATTCTTTCTGGAAAGCTTTGATAAGAGAATCCATTACTTCAGTGATCTCTTTTTCTTCCAGTGTTTTTTCTTCGTTTAACAGCTCGAAGCTCATTGCATAAGACTTCTTACCTTCAGGAAGATTTTTACCTTCATACACATCGAACAGATTAATATTCTTAATGAATGGAGATTTGTTCTTTTTAGCCGTCTGATATAAATCCTGATAATTTACCGTTTTATCAATTAATAAAGCCAAGTCTCTTCTGATTTTGTTGAATTTCGGAATATCTTTGAATTTCAGTTCATTTTTAGAACGCAATTCCTGAGCATATTCCAATTCAATTTCTGCATAGAAACATTCCTGATCGATATCAAAATCTTTCAATAAAGCCGGAGCTACTTTTCCAATTCTCACCAAAGCTTTACCATCCGCTTCGTATACCAATGCATCGGAGAATCTTTCGTCAGACAGAGCTACTTCTTTATAGTTTACAGCAAGTCTTTCCAATAAAACTTTCACATAGGCTTTAAGGTTATAGAAACTTACAGCAGACTTTGACTGAAGCCAGTTTTCTGCAACATCTCTTCCGGAAACCAATAATGCCAATTGCTTTCTTTCTTCGTATTTATCTTTTTTGTGATAAATTTTTCCTAATTCGAAGAATTTGATATCCTGATTCTTTCTGTTGATATTGTATACTGTATTCTGAAGAAGTCCTTCTAATAAAGACTTTCTCATGAATGCCAGATCTCCGCTTAAAGGGTTTAATAGTTTTACCGCATCTGTTTCATCTTTTACAGAAGTCAATGAATTGTTCATTACTTCATTGAAACCAATACTTTGTAAAGTTCTTGCCCAGCTGTTTTCCAGTTCATCCTGATCGTTAGCACTTAGCTTAACAGGAGTAAACGAAATCTTCTGTGGAGCATCAATTTTATTATATCCGTAGATTCTTAAAATCTCTTCAATCACATCAATTTCTCTCGTTACATCCGCTCTGTAAGCAGGAACAGAGATTTCAAAACCGTTAGGAATTTCATTTAAAACCTGAATTTCCAAAGCTTTTAAGATTTCCTTTACTTTTTCTCTGTGAATTTTTGTTCCTAAAATCTGTTCAATTTTAGAGAATCTGATAATCACATAGTTATCTTCTATTTTCTTAGGATATTCTTCCAGTAACTCCCCTACTAATTTTCCTTCAGCAATTTCCTGAATCATTTTAACAGCATGAGTGATTGCTGTTCTTGTAAGGTTTGGATCTACCCCTCTTTCAAATCTGAAAGAAGCATCTGTATTCAAGCTGTGTGCTTTAGCTCCTTTTCTTACGGCGATAGGATTGAAATAAGCACTTTCAAGGAATATTATTTTCGTAGCTTCAGATACTCCTGATTTCTCACCACCGAATACTCCGGCAATACACATTGGCTTATCTTTACCGTCTTTGATCATGATTTCAGAACCATTCAATGTTCTTTCAACACCATCTAAAGTCGTAAATTTCGTTCCCGGTTTTACCACACCTACTTTCACTTTCTTATCTGCAATTTTGTCTGCATCAAATGCATGAAGCGGCTGTCCATATCCGTGAAGAATATAGTTTGTAATATCTACAACGTTATTGATCGGGCTTAATCCGATCGCTTTCAATCTGTCTTTTAACCAAGATGGTGATTCTGCAACTTTTACATCTTCAATCACAGCTCCGATATATCTTGGACACAATTCTGCATCTTCAATTTCCAATTTGAAATCATGAGTTCCCTCACTATTCAAAACTTCAGAAGCTACTTTATTAAATTGAGATTTCAATTGGTTTGTAGAAAGATAAGCGTGTAAATCTCTGGCAACACCATAGTGAGACATAGCATCTGTTCTGTTCGGTGTTAATCCGATTTCAAACACTTCGTCATTGGTAAGTTCAAAATAGTCAGCAAAGTTTTTCCCTACTTCATATTTAGTTTCATCCAGCACCATGATACCTCCATGATCATCACTAAGACCAAGTTCATCCTCAGCACAGATCATTCCCTGAGAAACCTCACCTCTGATTTTTGCTTCTTTAATTTCAAAAAAGTTTCCGGTTTTGTCATAGATTTTCGTTCCGACAACAGCTACAGGAACAGTTTGTCCAGCTTCTACATTAGGAGCTCCACAAACAATGTTCAACACTTTTCCGTTTCCTACGTCTACAGTTGTCTTCTTCAGTTTGTCAGCATTAGGATGTTTTTCGCAAGTTAAAACTTTACCTACAACAATTCCTTCCAGGCTGCCTCTTACACTTTCAAATTTATCTATCCCTTCAACCTCAAGACCTATATCTGTAAGGAATTCACCGATTCTTTCAGTTTTTGATTCCGTTTTTACAAAGTCTTTCAGCCAGTTGTTTGATATTTTCATTTGTTAATCTATCTACTTATTTAATTTGTCAGATGCCACAAAGGTTTCATCTGCTCTATTTTGAAACTTTTATTTGAAATTCCACACTTATTTCGATGTGTTTTTTCAAGCTACAAATGTCGTGTTTTTTTGAGAAATAGAGAAATTTAGAAGCCACTTTAAGATAATAAATTTTCGTTAATCTTATGCTATTTTTTATTTGAGGGTTAAAGTTTGTAAAGTAAATTTCCTTTCATAACCTTTAATATCACTTTGAGTTTCCAAAATATCCAAAGGATAATATTTTTCTAAAATAGATTTCTCAAATACTACAGGATGGTATAAAGATCGTATTTTGTCCGTTACCCACATTTCACGTTTGTAGATAGTATTTCTAATAAATTCAAGATAATCTTCATCATTCCCCTCATTATTTTCTTTGTATTCGTAAATTACCTTATAACAATCATAACCATTGATTGTTTTTTTACTTTTCTTATCTACAATTGTTCTCAATATTATATTTGAAGAATAAGCATATATCTTTTCATTAAAAGTAGTTGTGGAATCTATTTTTGAAAATGTAGTAGAAATATTCTTTTGCGTATCAATTACTTCATATCGCTCAGACATTATTTCATCTGCCGAATTAGAGCTTATAATTTTGAAGTTGTCAAATTTAAAAGCATAGATTTGTGAAGAATCTTGTGGAAACATCATCATTTCCATCATTTCAGCATTCTGTGATACCATCTGCTCTATTTCTATTTCTTTTCCTTTTCCATTACTTTCTTTTAATAAAGAATTTTGTAAAGTTTTTTTAAATTTCTCTTTTGAAATTTGTAAATCTTTATCAAATAATTTACGATCTATAATCTTTGATACTTCTTTAAATGTAATTTCTCCTTTTGTAGGTATAAATGGTTTATTGGCTTGAGCATTAACGCTCAAACCAATAAACATAATAAAAATGAAAACTATTTTTTTCATAATTTTATAATTTGCCATAAACTTTTTCTCTTTCTCCTCCTGGAGCTACCCATTCATTATAGCTTAATTCGGATGGCTGAAATTCTATTCCTGTACAACCTGTATCTTCTATCTTATTTTTTAGTTTTTCAGATACATAATAGCCTACACCACCTGAAACATATCTTAGTGAAAAAAAATCATCGCCGATAATGTCTTCTTTTAAAGCTAATTTTTCAATGATTGTTATTTCCAATTTTTCCTTTGTTCTTTTCAAGTGATTTTCAAACTCTTCTAAATCATCTACGTGAATCTCTATATTTTTGGTAGAATATGTGACATTAAAATTTTCATCTTTTTTCTCATAAATAATTTTACAATTTTTGAAATCAATAAATTCTTGATTAAACTCATACATATTTATTAACCAATAATCATGATATGCCTCATTCTTCTTTAAAATACTTATATTGAAAAATTGCATTCCTGTATTTCTGCTTTTTTCTAATATTCTTTTCAATGTACCACTCATAATTAATTTACCGGATATTGGTCCTCCGTCCATTATCAAATCATTAACTTTTGAATTGGCAAAAAGTTCAATATCTAATAAGTATGGTTCAAAATTTATCTTTTCATGATAGATATTTCCTACAAACTTTGGAACTTCCCAATATAATTGACCAGTGGGAGGAATTTTAAGTTTATAATCTTTTATATAGTTATCATTTCCTCTTATTTTCGTACTTAATGTAAAATTTATTTTGTAATAATTCATAATTTAAAAGACTAAATCATTTAGATGTGTATTTGGATTATTAATTATAGCTTGTTTAGCTTGATTGATTATTTTCATTAATTCCACATATGATTGCTCAGCCGTTAGATTAGAAGGCAATGCTTGTAATTTAGTAAAAATTCTATTATTATAAGCATGATGATTAGGTTGATTTCTCCATGAGGCAACTGCAATACCATTTAAAGCCTCATTCAAATGAAATGCATTCATTGATTTTGCTGCTTTTTGTACTATTGGGTGCGTTTGTATATTATAAGCCCAAGGTATAATATGATGTGCCTGCTTTGCTTTATCTGTTAGTTTTAATACTTTTCTCAGTTGATTTGAATATCCAAATTTAATCAATCCATCTGTTCCAACAACCCATTTTAACACTTGTCTGGAAGCAATATCGGAAGCATTCATAACTTTTACTCCAAATTTAGATCCTGTTGCAAACCAACCTGCAATAGGAATTGCTGAAGCATAGCTTAAACTTGCATTCAAACCATCCCCTTGTATAGTATAAATAACACCATTTGTTAAGTCGCATACTTCTCCTATAACAGGAACTAAACCTCCCAAATCTAATAGCAATTGTATTGTTTCTCCAGAAGCTTTCCAAAAACATTTTGCTTTACTCCATTCAGGATAAAATTTTCTATTAAAATGATAATTTGCAATAATCATTTTAGTTTTTTCATGAATCACATTTTGTGGTACAATAATAATAGAAGGGCAGCATTGATTAAGAACTGTTCCCATCTGCGCTTCCGTCATGGTTTCAATGTCTGCATAAGAGGTAAATGCAACAAATGCTTCGTTTGTTTCTTTTATATATTCTTCATCATAAGGAGAGTTTTCAATTTCTAGATTTATAGCTACATAATCTTGAATCTCTGATACCGAAAGTAGAGAAAGCTTATTGTGAAAATCTAATGTATAACCATCAAGAAAGAACTTTTTAAACTGTGCTGTTGTTATAGTACTTGGCAAATTGGCCTGCAAACACAGTGTAATGAAATTTTGTGCTTCTATGCTCCCTCCATTTAGATCAAAAAAAGCTTGGAAAGTATCATAAAACTCAGTATTTGCCATGTCATAAAGAATAGTTTTTAAATCTACTGGAAGTTTTTTAGCATAAAAAAAGAATCTACTAAGAGTTGGAATTGTAGGTGTTTCTGTATTACTTCCTCCTCCTAAACCTCCTCCATCACCAGAACCAGTACCACCTCCTGGTGCACCGTCAATTCCGAGACTTGTATCTGCTGTACATACTAATGCTACAACAGTAATATGTTGAGCTGGGTAACCTCCTTGATTTTGCCAATTACAGCTTCCCCAACTGCTTTCATTTCCTTGATGATGTTCTCCTGTGTAGCAAGAAAAATACATATCTACTGTTTGATAAGAACAAGATTCGGCAACTCCCATACTTCTATTAGAAATCACTCCTCCATAAGTTCCTTTTGCAAGTTCAATAGCAGTAGCTCTATCAGCTGTTTTCACTCCTTTTCCTGAAAGTAGGTCAAGTTTTTCCTGTTGTGTAAAATTATACGTTACTAAAAGCTCTTTATAGCTTCCATCAGGCAAAGAAGATAACACCAGATTTTCTAAAGGAGCATCTTCAGGAGCATTTTCCCGGACCAGATTAAATGTGTAAGTGTGGAAAGTCGGTCCAGATTCAATGTATGTCACATTGTCTGTGTCAATGGAAACACCATTTGCATAATCAACGGTTTTGCCTAATGCATTGGTTTTAATGTTTGTTAAATTGTTTTGTGCTTTTTGTAATTCAGTTTTAAGAAGTGATTTATGTTTACTTTGTTCTAAACGAATTGTTTTAGATGTTGGTCTGAATTGACTACTGTTGTTGTATATTTCTTGTTCTGTTGTTAGTTCATTCCTACAGGAATATAACAAGACCATAATGGCTACTAAGGAAAGTAACCTTGAAATAAATTTGTTTTTCATTGTGAATTTATGTTTAAATTAATAAGCGGTAATAGTACCAATTATCGACAAATTATTATATAGGTATTTCCCCTATATTTTAAATGTGGTTTTTACGGGAGTTCGTTTTACCCTGATAGAATAGATTTTTTCATTGTGTTCTATTTAAGTTAGCTATTAGTAATATTATCAATGCATTGTGATTTATATATTTAATAATTGAACAAGTATAAGAACATTTCATAAAAATATTATATTACTTTTGCAATAAAAATATTACTTTTGTAACAAAAATTACAATCATTGGTTATGGAAACTATGGAAATCATTATTGAAAAGATAAAAGAACATCGCAAAAAGAAAGGGTTTTCCCATGAAAATATGGCAGATGAGTTACACATCAGCCAGGCTGCATATAGTAAAATAGAGAAAAACGAGACCAAACTTACTGTAGACCGCCTGTACCAAATAGCAGAAATATTAGAAACCCCGGTTTATGAACTACTGGATGTAAACCCAAATAATATTTATAATCAACAATACTTTTATGACACTTCGGTGGGTCATCAAGAAATTCAAAATCTCTATCAGGAGAATAAGGATAAAACCGGTAAGATAGAATTTTTGTATGAAGAAAGGTTAAAAGATAAAGACAAGATGATAGAGCAACTACAAAATATCATCACTTCATTGAAAAAATAAAAGCCGGAAAATTCCGGCTTTTTTGTATATGTTATGTTAATGTTACAATCCGATTACCGGCATTGACAACATTAAGATATTTTCATTTTCTTCAAGACCGTCAAGAGGTTCGATGATCCCTGGTCTGTTAGGTTGGGACATTTTCATAGTGATATCGTCAGATCCTAGGATTGTCAGCATTTCAGTTAAGAATTTTGAACTGAATCCGATATTGATATCTTCTCCGTTGTAGTCACAAGGAATCTGCATGTCTGCTTTGTTTGCATATTCAGTATCTTCTGCATGAAGGTGAAGAATATTACCGGAAAGCTTGAATCTTACCTGATTGGTAGATTTGTTAGACATAATAGATGCTCTTTTGATTGCTCCTAACAACAAGTTTCTGTTGATTGTCAATACATTTGGGTTTTCCTTTGGAATTACCGCTGTATAGTTTGGATATTTTCCGTCAATCAGTCTACAGATCCAGATATGTTTACCAAAAGTAAATTTAGCCATATTCTCATTGAAGTCGATGGTAACGTCTTCATTGGAACTTGCCAGGATATTTTTGAAAATGTTCAGAGGCTTTTTAGGCATGATAAACTCCATCGGCTCAGCATTCATCAGGTCTGCTCTTTTGTACACCACCAATCTGTGGGAGTCTGTAGAAACGAAATTGGTTTCATTTTCTCCAAACTGGAAAAGAACTCCTGTCATTACCGGACGAAGAGAGTCGTTACTTGTAGCAAATAGTGTGTTTGTCAAAGCTTCAGACAAAACTCCTGCAGGCATCGTTACACTTTGTGAAGCGTCGAATTCCGGCAATTCAGGATAGTCTTCAGCATTGTCTAATGCTACTGCGAAATTATCTTTTTCATCTAAAATCTCAAGCTGGCTTCCAGTACCTTCGACATTGTCTTTTACAACAAATGTCAGAGGCTGTTCACCATATGTCTTGATAAAATCCTGAAAAATTTTAGCAGGAACAGCAAATTTACCTGTATCATCAGACTTTACTTCCAGAGAAGTAACAAGAGTTGTCTCGCCGTCAGATGCTGTAATGGTAACATTATTTCCGTCTAATTCAAAAAGATAGTTTTCTAAAATCGGTCTCGATTGAGAGCTTGATATTACGCCACTTACAGTTTGCAACGCCTTCTGCAGTTCACCACTTGAAATAATAAATTTCATAGATTTATAAAATAAGTTTCTACAAATATAATAAATAGATACAACAAAGAAAAGAATAATATGGAGGAGTTTTTCACAAATATCCTTAACCTGTTTTGAGCCTTGATATTATACTTAGATTTCTGCGGATATTCGTTTTTTTATCAAATACAAAACCTATATTTGTGAAAAAAGTTTGAAAATCATGCAAAAACCTCCCATTCATAAAAGTTTTCTCAATGCTTTCCGGGGTGTTTTCATGATGATAAAAACAGAAAGAAATTTCCAGATTGAACTTCTGGCATTCTTTGTCAATCTCTTTCTTATTTTTTATTTCAAATTAAACAGTACAGATACTGCATTGGTTCTTATTGCTTCGTTTGCTGTCTTAAGTGCCGAAATTTTCAATACTGCTATTGAAAAGATCTGTGATATCATTCAGCCTGATTTTGACAAAAGAATTGGCTTTATTAAAGATATTGCTGCAGGTGCTGTGGTGCTGACGGCCATAGCAGCAGTAATTGTCGGGATTCTGGTGTATGGAAAATATGTTGTAAGATTTATGAAGACCATAAAACTCTTGTTTTTATAGGTTCTAACCACCCCGTCAAAAATTCTTTGAATTTTCGTCACCCCTCCAGGGAGGAGAATATCACGTCTTCAGTTCAAAAGTATCTGAAAGTTAGAAATATTTTATTTTTTTTATTTCACAGCGATGAAAATATCAATTTCTGCGTCTAATGGATTCTGTGATTTTTTTCCATAGACTTCAAAATCAGCTGTAAATGTTCTTCCTAAATCCATATTCCAGATTTTGATCCATTCATTGATTACCAAATCTTTTGAAACATCTCCTTTTACTGTAAATTTCAGATAATCTCCACCATCAAAAGAATACCCAACCATTCCTTCCGGAATATCATCAAGGTTTTCTACTTCACATCCAAGAACTGTAGTGTATGGTTTTGTGTGGTCTTTTTCGTAGTCTGTGTAAATGGAATAGATGGTATTGTCTATTTTATTTGGAATTGAATTGACAATATCTTCGTTTATCATTTTCTCCCATAATACCGGAATGTCTTTTGCAGCCTGCCCATTTTCATTGGTTGTTCTTACTGAGATTCCGATTACCTTAAAAGGTTTTATTTTTACGTTATTCATTATTAATTCTTTATGATAGAGCAAAGATAAGAGGAGGTTGTGACAAGGGGGTGTCAGGAGTTTTTTTAAATTGATTGAATAGGATATTGTTTTTAAGTTTTGGCTAAAGCCATTTTGAGGGTTAAGATTTTTACATAAACGGGCTAAAGCCCGTTCCTATTGAATTGAATTTCTGCGGCTATTTTCTTTTGGCTTAGTCTATTCCAATTTTGTCTCTCCGTAGGAGTCTCAATATATTTTATAAACCAATTATTGTATAAATTCCTTGCTTTGCTCGGAATAACAAAGGTTCCGTTGGAATTTTATCTGAGATAGTGAGATTGCTTCGCTTTGCTCGCAATGACTATTTCCCGACATAGATAAATCCTTTTTTTCCGGATTTAAAAATGGTTTCAATTCTTTTATAATCATCTACTTCATATTCGTCAGCCTGAAGGATTTCTGCTTCTGTTATTTCAAAAAGCACTCCTTCTACCTGATCATCATCATTCCCAGAAAATTCAAGTACGGGATGGTATTTCTGGCCGCTTTTTCGCAGTACTTCAGGATCTGTAATTTCAAGCATACTTAATTTGTAGCCTGATAAAATATCTTTTTCACCCTGTAGAAGTCTTCCAAAGGTTTCCTTTTGAACCTGTTCTTTTTGCAAGGTTCCGTAAGAAAATAAATATGGCATTATAAATATTTTTCAATAATTGGGATTGCGATTTCAGCCATCATTCCATAGCCTTTTTCATTAGGATGTACACCGTCTGCGGAAAGAAGGATTTCTTTGTCATCCAGAAAAGCGGAATAGAAATCAATATATGCCAGAGAATTTTCAGCTGCAATATCTTTCAAGATCTGATTGTAAACAACTACATCCTCATTGATTCTTTTCTTCCCGGAACTTACCACTACTCCATCTATTTTTTGAGAAAAAGGAAGAATGCTTACGAGATAAATTGTATCGGAAAACTTTATGGCATGTGCGATAGCTTCTTTAATATTATTCCTAAATTTTTCAGGATCTACGATCTGTACTCCATCTTTTACTGCAAGATCATTGGCTCCATAGCATAGAAAAATGATATTTCCATCGGCAGAATTTCTTGCGTTTAATTCATGAGGAATTCTTTTTAATAATCCTTCTGTTGTTTCTCCTCCTATTCCTAGATTGAACAGGATCAGTTCATCTCCATTTCCTTCGTGAAATTTCTGCAGGGCATATCTTTTCAGAATATCTACCCAACCGCCAAAAACTCCGTCATATTCACCGTAGGTAATGCTGTCACCGAAGAACAGCCCGTAAATAATTTTCTTCATTCAACTTTATTGTTTCCTGTTTTGTTGAAGTAAAAGTATTAAGAAAAAACTGTTTAAGAGAAATAATTATCCTGAATTTATACGGTTTTTAACGCAAAGTATATATTCTAAATGAAAGGGAGCAAAGAATGACAAGTTGATTTGATGAAGCTAGCTGGAAAATGTAAACATTTAAAAATTTTCATTCATTACTCATTACTCATCATTCCAACTTAAATGTAATATTGGCATGTGATTCTATTATTTCTACCAGGATATCAAAAAGAGTCTGTCCTTTTCCTTCTGTCAAATCATCCAGTTTCTGTTGAATTAATTCTGTGTTGAAAGGTTTTCCTTTTCTGATTTTGTTTTCGTAGAATTCTTGGGTAGCTTCATAGCCTAAATCTTCTTTTGATTTTTCTGATTCTTTCCAAATGATTTCAATTTCTTCTTTACCTTCAATCACTCCGAAACCACCATAAAGAATGTCATCAAAGCCATCCAATGTTCCTACTTTCCAGTCTGTATCTTTCATCAGGACATTGGAAGCTTCTTCGTAGAAACCTCCTAAAGACGAAAAATGATCGCCATTGATGACGATCATTTTTCTTGTATTATTATTTGAAGTATTCAACACCGTTTTTGAATATGTTGTGATAATTCGCGGTTGGTATATTCTTCATGAGACCTTCAGCAAATCGTTCCGGGTGTCCCATTCTTCCATAGATCTTTCCACATGGGCTGGTAATTCCTTCGATTCCGAATAGTGAGTTATTCGGGTTGAAAGGCATCCCATGGGCAATGTTTCCATCAAGATCTATGTATTGGGTGGCAATCTGTCCGTTTTCATACAATTTCTTGATTTCTTCTTCCGAAGCCATGAAACGTCCTTCTCCGTGGGAAATCGGAATAGTGAAAGTTTGACCTTTCATTCCTTTTAACCAAGGGCTTTCGTCATTCACTACCTGTACCGTTACCATCTGAGAGATATGTCTTCTGATCGCGTTGTGTGCCAGCGTTGGAGAGTTTTCATCCAGATCTTTGATTCTTCCGTAAGGTAATAATCCTGACTTCACAAGCGCCTGGAATCCGTTACAGATACCGATAATCATCCCATCTCTGTCTAACAATTCGTGAACTGCGTTTTTCATCTTCTCGTTTTTCAGAACGTTTACAATGAATTTTGCAGAACCATCCGGCTCATCACCTGCGGAGAAACCTCCTGAGAATGCAAGAATCTGAGAAGTTCTGATCTCTTCTACCCATGCATCAATGCTTTCATCCAATAACTGGTGATTGATATTGATTAAAGGTAAGCTGCTTACTACAGCTCCTTCTTTCTGGAATGCATTCAGCGTGTCATACTCACAGTTAGTTCCCGGGAATACCGGAGCAAAAACTTTTGGCTGTGCAATTCCGTGTTTTTTAATGATGATATTTCTTGGGTTGACAGAATTGTGTTTTGTATCAATTTCAACCGTGATTTTTTCTTTTTCTACTGTTGGGAAAAGGTTCTCGAATGTATTGGTATTGGCCGCTACAAGGTCTGTAATATTTGATTCAAGACCGTTAATTTTTAAAGTTCCTGAGTCTTTTACTTCTCCGATTAACTGAAGAGCAGTCGAACTTAATTCTTCTTTTGATTCGATGATTAGGCTACCGATATTTTTAGCTAGTAGATCTGTTTCATCAGCATTGATTTCAGCACCTAGTCTGTTTCCGAAGCTCATTTTTGCTAAAGCTACTGCAAGACCTCCTTCTTTCACTGTTTTCACAGAAACAATTTTTCCTGCTTTGATATTTTCGAAAATGAATTCAAAAACTTCTTTTAAAGCATTATAGTTCGGAAGTCCGCTTTCCTGAGCAATGTGATTGAAGAAATACAGTTTGTTTCCTTCATTTTTCAATTCTGGAGAGATGATATTTTCTTTATCTCCGTTGGCACATGCAAAAGAAATCAAGGTTGGCGGGACATTAAGATCCTGGTACGTTCCACTCATGGAATCTTTCCCTCCGATGGCAGCAAGACCTAAATTGATCTGTGCATCGTAAGCTCCTAAAAGTGAAGCCAAAGGTTTACCCCATTTTTCTGGATTTTGTCCTAGTTTCTCAAAGTATTCCTGAAAGCTTAGTCTGATATTTTTATAATCACCTCCCATTGCTACGATCTTTGCCACACTTTCTACTACAGCATAAGATGATCCTAACAGTGAGTTTTGTTTTGATATTTCAGCATCGAATCCCCAGCTTGCCAAAGAAACAGTTTTAATATCTTTTGCTCCTAAAATTGGTAATGTCTGCACACTTCCTTCCATCAGGGTCTGCTGATATTTTCCTCCTAAAGGCATAGCCACTGTAGTAGCTCCAATTGAAGAGTCAAACATTTCCAATAGTCCTTTTTGGGAAGCAACGTTTTTATCTTTTAAGATGTTCAGGAAGTTTTCTGCGGTGAACGCTTTTGTTTCTTCTTTTACTTCTTCAAGGTGAGTGATTTTCACTTCCTGAGATTTTGAACATCCGTTGGTATCTAAGAAAGCTCTTGAAAGGTCTACAATTTTGTCTCCTTTCCAGAACATCTGCATTTTTCCGGAATCTGTCACTTTTGCCACTTCTACTGCAACGATGTTTTCAGCTTCACAGAATTTGATGAATTTTTCTTTATCCTGAGGATCTACTACCACCGCCATTCTTTCCTGAGATTCAGAAATAGCCAGCTCGGTTCCGTTTAATCCTTCATATTTTAAAGGTAATACGTCAAGGTTTACTTCTAAAGAGTCTGCAATTTCACCAATTGCTACAGAAACACCTCCTGCTCCGAAATCGTTTGATTTTTTGATCAGCTTCGTTACTTCAGGATTTCTGAATAATCTCTGAATTTTACGCTCTTCTACCGCATTTCCTTTCTGAACTTCAGAACTCATGGTGTGGATAGAAGTTTCGTCCTGTTCTTTTGAGCTTCCGCTTGCTCCTCCTACTCCGTCACGGCCTGTTGCTCCTCCTAAAATGATGATTGAATCACCATTTTCAGGTTTTTCACGTCTTACCCAGTCTACAGGAACAGCTCCGGTAACGAAACCTACTTCCATTCTCTTGGCTTTGTATCCTTCATCATAGATTTCGGAAACCATTGTAGTGGCAAGACCGATCTGGTTACCATAAGATGAATATCCGTTGGCAGCCTGTTTTGTAATGGTTTTCTGAGGTAATTTTCCTGGTAAAGTTTTGTCAACAGATTCTAAAACATCTGCCGCACCCGTTAATCTCATCGCCTGGAAAACGAAAGACCTTCCGGATAATGGGTCTCTGATAGCACCTCCCAAACAAGTGGATGCTCCTCCAAAAGGTTCAATTTCTGTTGGGTGGTTATGCGTTTCGTTTTTGAATAATAAATACCAAGGTTCTTTTTTACCGTCGTATTCTGCTTCAATCTGGATCGTACATGCATTGATCTCGTCTGAAATAACAAGATTATCCAGGTTTCCTGTTTTATGGAAATATTTACCGCATACTGTTGCCAGATCCATTAAGGAAATTGGCTTCAACTCACGGCCTAAGAATTTTCTTTTTTCGATATAATCATTGAAAATAGTTTCCAATGTGTGTTTGAACTGACCTTCAAACTGAATGTCTGACAACTGTGTTTCGAAAGTGGTGTGACGACAGTGGTCGCTCCAATACGTGTCTAATACTTTTAATTCTGTTTCCGTAGGATTTCTTTCTTCAGTTTTGAAGTATTCCTGAATGAATTTCAAGTCGTCTAATCCTAATGCAAAACCATGATTATTGTAAAAACTTTCAAGTTCCGCATCATTGAAATTGATGAAGTTTTCGTGGATGATTACTTTTGATGGTGTTTCATCAGCAGGAATATCCAGAATTGACAAGTCTTTTTCCTGAGACTCTACTTTATTGATCAGAAGGTCTTTGATTTTAACCAAATCCGCTTCAGAAACTCCTTCAAATTCGATTAGTTTTCCACTTCTTACTTTTGATTTTTCATTTTCTGTCAGTAAAGCGATACACTGCTGCGCAGAATCTGCTCTCTGATCATACTGACCAGGCAAAAACTCCATTCCGAAATGAATAGCTTTTGCAGGGTTTTCTGTGTGTAAAATATCAGTAACAGGGTCTACAAAGGTGTTGTTTACTACTTTTTCGAATTCTCCGTCATTCAAGTTGAAAATATCATATACATTGTATACTTTCACGCTTTGAACTGCCGGAACAACCGCTTTTACTTCATCAAAAATTTTTGGACTTTCAACATCGAAAATTCCTCTTTTTTCTACGAAAATTCTTTTGTTATTAGACATTAGATGTCAGATTTTTAATATTAGATTTATTTTTTATTTTCAAATTTATTTCTTGCTATCTCTATTGAACGATGCAATTTTTCAAGCAAAACTTTTTCAGAAGGTAAGATAAGTAAATATTCTGCTACTTTTATATTATCCCCTTCCAGATTCATGAGTTCTATATGTTCGGTATTTTTTCCTGAACAAAGGATTAAACCAATGGGAGGGTTCTCCCCTTCTACTTTTTCATATTTATTCAGATATGAGAGATATAGCTCCATCTGACCTTTATGACTGGCTTCAAATTCACCTAATTTTAGCTCGATAACAACTAAAGATTTTAGTTTCCTATGATAGAAAAGTAAATCCAGGTAGTAATCTCTATTATCTATTGTGATTCTTTTTTGTCTTGAAAGAAATGCAAAATCACTTCCCAACTCAGAAATGAATTTTTGCAGCTCTACAATAATGGCTTCTTCCAAATCTTTTTCAGAAAAGGTATCTTTCAATTCTAAAAAATCAAGAAAATAGGGATCTTTAAAAACCAAATCAGGATTTAAAATATTCTTTTCAGACCAGTTTTTCAGCTCTTTATGTATTATTTCTTCAGGCTTTTTACTTATTGCTGTTCGTTCAAAAAGCAGAGAATTGATTTTTTCTCTCAAGATCCTAACACTCCAGTTTTCAATTTTACAAACTTCAAGATAAAAGTTTCTTTTAGTATCTTGAGAAATAGGTATAAGAAGCAAAAAATGGGTCCATGATAATTGTCGCATCGCTGATGCGACAATTTCAAAGTCATCGAAAACAGATGCAAATTGCATCATTTTTCGGATATTTTTTTCAGAGAATGAATTTCCAAATTCTAATGTAAGTTGTTGAGAGATTTGTACAATAACTTCTTTGCCATACTCTGCTCTTTTATTATCTAAAACATCTTCATTTATTCTTTTTCCTATTTCCCAGTACAAAACCACCATTGCCGAGTTTACCTGAGCTGCAACCTGACTTTTCGTCTTGTCTACCAGCTCCTTCAGATCGGTCATTAATTGTTGATGATTTTGATTCTGTAACATTATTAAAATTAGATGTCAGATTTTTAATATTAGATTTATTTTTCTTTTTACTTTTCTGAATTTAAAGTTTCTATCTTTAAATCCATCTGTATGGGAAATTTTGGAGAAGATTTCTCTCTAACCATTATTCCGTACAAATTTAAAGGAATAAGTCGTATTTTTTTCAAATTTGACCTATGTAATTTCCAAATTTATTTTATTTGTTTATAAATTTATTGGGATTTTCCTTATGCTCTTTCTGAAAGTCTTCTGCATTTTTTATTTCTTCTTTCAGCCAGTTTTCAAAAGGAACATTCTTTTCATTAAAATCCTCAATGGCATAAAATGTTTTACCATCTTCTGAGACCAGGAATTTGAAACGATAAAGCATATCCAATTCTTTCTTCCTGTCATTATAAGTATTCACCTGATAATAAGGAAAGTTTTCTTTTGGCCTTTCTACAATTTCAAAAAACAGATTCTTTTCTTTCTCAGATAATTTATTGTAAAAGTTTACATAATAAAGATCTGCAAGCTTTTTCTTCTGTTTTTCAAAGAAGTGAAGGATATTTTTCTCTTTTTCATTGTATTGAAATGGATTAGGATAATATTTCCCCTCTATTTCAACATCCTTCTCTGTTGATTTCGCCAATGGCTGAACAGTTTGTCCTTTAATATTCATAACACCCCATTTTCCTCCTACAATGGATCTGTGTTCGTCATTTGTTTTTTCCCAATCGCATCCGTCACAAAATACTGCGTAACCATAATTAAAAGGTGAGGCAAAATCATGCTCAGCTTCAATAATAATTTTGCCGTTACGGTCTGCAAATCCTACTTTACCCTTCTTAACCAATCTTCTCAAGCCTTCGGAGAAGTAATCTGCTCCATTATCATAAAGGAAAGGCTGGTACAGAAATTTTCCATTTTTGTCATACACATATCCCCATGCATTTTTCTCTGATTTCTCACCTTCTTTACTGCCATCAAAAAGAATGGTTTCTCCTTCTACAGGATCTCCATCTTTTAGGAATGAAAAGATTTTGAACTGTGCAGGAACAATTATTTTTCCGGCTTTATCTTTTACTCCAACTAAAGAATCTTTGGATTTAAAATAATGTAAATCCTCTTTACTCTGAGAAAAAGAAATAATTGGAATCAATAAAATGGTTACCAGTAGTTTTTTCATAGCAATGGAGTGGGAAATAAAATATGCAGCCCAAAAGACTGCATATTGTTTTATACTTTAAGATCAGCTTCCAATCCTATTAAGTCTTTGTTTTGGTCTATAATCGGCTGCACTTCATTTTTGATGAATTCCTCCGTCTGGATCGGCGCGAAACCAATAAAGTTTTTAGGATCTAAAACTTCTTTCAGTTTTGATTTGTCTAGTTTTAAAGAATCATCGTTTAAGATTCTTTCGATAAGGTCATTTTCTTTTCCTTCTTCTTTCACTTTTTTGGAAGCTTCCATAGAATGAACTCTGATCACCTCGTGGATTTCCTGACGGTCACCACCAGCTTTTACTTCTTCCATGATGATATATTCTGTCGCCATGAAAGGAAGTTCTTCCATAATATGTTTGTTGATTCTGTTTGGATATACAACAATTCCGTTCATAATGTTGTTCCAGATTAATAGAATAGCATCAACCGCTAAAAATGCCTGTGGAATGGTTAATCTCTTGTTTGCAGAGTCATCTAATGTTCTTTCAAACCATTGTGTAGAAGCTACCATTGCAGAACTTGTTGTCAAAGACATTACGTATTTTGCCAACGCTCCAATTCTTTCGCTTCTCATTGGGTTACGCTTGTATGCCATTGCCGATGAACCGATCTGGTTTTTCTCGAATGGTTCTTCAATTTCCTTAAGGTTTTGAAGTAAACGTAAATCGTTTGTGAATTTGTGCGCAGATTGTGCAATATTTCCTAGTAAAGCAACTACTTTAGCATCAATTTTTCTATCATAAGTTTGTCCGGAAACTCCGAAAACTTTTTCGAAACCGAATCTTTTTGAAAGTTCTTTATCTAAGTGTTTTACTTTAGAATAGTCACCGTTGAAAAGTTCAAGGAAGCTTGCAGCAGTTCCTGTAGTTCCTTTTACGCCTCTGAAACGAAGTGTTTCAAGGAAGAAATCCAATTCTTCGATGTCAAGAACCAAACTCTGTAACCAAAGTGTAGCTCTTTTTCCAACTGTCGTCAACTGAGCCGGCTGGAAGTGAGTGAATCCTAAAGTGGGAAGGTCTTTATACTGAATCGCAAAATCCGAAAGATTTTTCATCACGTTCACCAACTTTTTCTTTAAGATTAAAAGTCCGTCACGGATTTGAATTAAGTCTGTGTTGTCTCCTACAAAAGCTGAAGTTGCTCCCAAGTGGATAATTCCTTTTGCTGAAGGCGCCACATCACCATATGCGTGAACGTGAGCCATTACATCATGACGGAATTTTTTCTCATACTCTGCCGCTTTTACGTAATCGATATTTTCAGCATTTGCTTTCAATTCTGCAATCTGCTCGTCTGTGATATCAAGACCAAGGTCTTTTTCAATTTCAGCAAGAGCTATCCAAAGCTTTCTCCAATTCTGGAATTTATTATTGTGTGAGAAGTTAAATAACATTTCTTCACTGGAGTAGCGTTCTTCCAATGGATTTTTGTAGGAATTCATTCGTTCTTTTACTTTTTAGATGTACAAAAATACGATTTTTCAGTGAGAGAGGAAAATCCTGTTTCCATGATTTTCAACTATATTTTGATGATTTTTATTTATACTTTTACCTTGAAGCAAAAGTATACAAAAGTTCAAGACGGGAATCATCCACTAAAAATTTAAATGGAGTCTTAAAATTTCCAAACTCGCTTGGATCATATGGTTCTCCTTCGGGTCTAAATTTCGTCCATGCTCAAACAGTGGAAATTTTTTAACGGATTCCATTTAAATTTTCTTAACGCTCCTGATTCCTAAGTCGATTGATAAACAATACATAAAACAGGCTATCTCATTTATGAGACAGCCCGCTTTACATTATTTTCATGAATCAGATTAATCAATAAGTCCGCATGATGAACCTACAGGAATACATTTTTTCACAAATGAACACCAGAAGTATCCAGGCAGACACATTGGGATTCCTCCCTGAACGGTTTTCAATTCTCTTTTTGAAAGTTTTCTTAGATTTTTCATAGTACTATTTTTTGTTTTTTCCTACTCTATATGCTTTTCGGATTACGCTTTAATTTGGTAGATCCAATATACATATTTTTCGGATATAAAAATATAAACTACTCATTTTATACAATTTACACCCAAACATCCATCTACTAATAGTATTTATACTTTTGCCTTGAAGCAAAAGTATACAAAAGTTCAAGACGGGAATCATCCGCTAAAATTTTGAATGGACTCCTATTACAATTGTCTTATTAATAACTTTTGTAAAATTTATATTTTCCTAAACCGCCCTTTCTAAAAATGCTAAATTCTTCGGTGTTTGCTTTTTTAGAAATAGAATCTGCAATGTATCATTTTTAGAGTCAGTCGTTGTTATGCAATAATCATTGCTATAATAAAACTGTAATGATTTATTCTCATACTTATAAACTTTGATAATTTTTGCTTGCACATTATTTGTATAGAAAAAATAACTATTTAGGAATACCACCCTGTAAACATAAAAATATGTAAATGCAATTAATCCCAGTAAGAGAGGAATAAAGCGATAATAATTATTCTTTTTCATAACTTAAATTGAGATATTATATAAACTCTAACTAATAAAAATTAACATTTTAGAATAGCAACCTTTATTATGGCCTATTTTTTAACGTTTTATAAAAACTATAATCTCCTGAACTATCAATCCTATAGATTTGATAGTTTTCAGAGTCTTTTGCCTTATAAATTGAATCTCCTATCTTTAAATCACTCTCATCAGGAGCATAAATCCAAAAAGCGTAATTAAAATCAGAATCTCCAACAAATTTTGCAACCTTAGAGTTTTCAAACTTTCTATTGGATTTTATATCTTTAATTATACCATTTAGCCCCGAAGTATAAAATTTATTGTGCTTATTAACATTCCAGAAAATCACAAATAATACACTTATACAAATAATTATAATAATTATATTTCTTCTTTTTAATTTCATATTAGTCTGATCCCATTCCAGATACTCCATCTGCAGGTGCAAGGATTACTTCTCGTTTAATTGTTTAAATTGTATTTTCTAATTTGCTGAATTAAATTATTTTTTAAAACACTATCATTTCTAAAAATATATTCTATTGAATCACCTCTATTTTTTGAAATAGAATCGCCAATTTTGTATGGATAATCTAACAACTCTACTGATCCATTAGAATATTTTACAAATAAGAAATTATGTTCATTCTTATCCCTATAAATATCAATAACTTTTTCATGTCTATTAATTTCTAATATCTGCTGCTTTGTCAGATTATTAGAATTATAACTCAAATAAAAAATTACAAGAAACACAATTGATCCGAATATTAAACCCAAAATAATCAGTGCTTTTTTACTGGATTTATCCAATTCAAAAATACTTTCCATATGTGTATTTTATATTTTGTCCACATTACAAACAAAAACTATATTATATCTCTAAAAACCTTACATGCAAGATACTTTTTAGGATTTTTTTAATATTAATTAAAGACCCTTTCTTCTTCTAATAAATCCAATAAAAAAATAAAGACCGATGGACAACATTATTGAAATCCCTATTGCTAAATAAGTCTGAAAGGGGATGTTGTGGCTGCTGCTAAGTGCCGTTAATAAATACAACCCGAAAAATAAAGTACTGACAATACAAATAAACTGTACTATTTTCAATCCTGTTTTCATTGATTAATTATTTACCTAATACATCTTTTATCCAGTAAGAGTAAGGCTGTTGAGATAATGCAAATGCCAAAATAAAAAAACTAATTTTAAAAAATAAGTTCTCTTTACAATAAATAAAAATAGCATAGTACATGTAAGAAAGTAAAACAGGAATAAAATATACAATGATCATCATATTTTCCATCGCAGCAACACTATTTTTAACTTTATACATGTTTATAAATCTGTCCAGTTTAAAAACATTATAATATATTATTAAAAAATATAAAATATTTATACTGAAAAATGATTAATGTATGAAACAAAAATCTCCCCACAAGTTTTAGAATAAGATGAATATTGAGTGATAACATAGTTTATCTGATCATTAGTTTAATTGAATTAAAAAAGTTCAAAAATATAAAATTTTATTTTCCAGGTTATTATTTTTGGGGGAATGATTATTAATATTTGCATATTCAATCAATATTATCAGGTCTATTTGAAATTTCTAATATAATAAAAAAGCCACTCTTCCGAGTGGCTTCCTATTTTTGAGAATCTGATCTTATTGATAAATGACTTCATCATTTTTTTTGATCTGATAACTTTTTTTGTACGGAGTTAAAATATAAGTATCTTTAACATGAGTTCCGCTTTTCCAGACTTTTTCTTTTCCCTGTTTGTCCAGAATGATACTTTTTGCCGCTCCATCCGGAATAAATATTTCAGCTTTTGTCATGCTTTTATTGAAAATCACTGCGGTGCCTGAAATATAACTTTTATCTGTACTGACTTCTTTAAGTTTTATTTTCTGATCAAAAGTTCTTATACAGTTATTTTTAATCTGAGAATAGGTATACCCTGCTGAGCCAATACAACCATGTACATCTCTATCACCTCCTAAAACAGGAGATTTTTGAGCAAAAATACATGTACCAAGGAGCATTGCACTGAATAAAATAGTTTTTTTCATAGGTTAAATTTTTGTTTTCTGACTGGTTAAAGATATCACAAAAATGTGACATCAATTAATTTCTCTCTAAGTTACAAAAAACCACTCTTTCGAGTGGCTTTTCATCTTTAAAATTTGATCCTATTGATAGATTACAATATTATCTTTTTTAAGCTGGTATCCGTTTTTCTTGAAAGGAACCAATACATAGCCATCTTTTTTCCAGGCTTTGGCTTTACCTCCGGCTCTGGTTAGGATGATACTTCCTGACTCGGCATCTTTAACGAAAACCTCAGCTTTTTTCATGTCTTTGCTGAAGATTACTGCAGCTATTGAAGTATAGCTTTCTTTCGGAGCTACTTCTGTTAACTTAATTTTTTGTTCAAAAGTTCTTACACAATCCTTTTTAATTTGAGAATAGGTATATCCTGCTGAACCGATACATCCATGTGCATCTCTGTCTCCACCTTTAATAGGTGTTTGTTGTGCAAATACTAATGAACCCAGGAACATTGCGCTAAGGAAAATTGTTTTTTTCATATTGATTTTTTTATATAATAATAGTTACCGAGTTATTATTAAAAATCATGCCAAATAAACCATAACACACATTTCTGTGAATAAATTTCTTTTTTATTACTTAGTCCAATTGATCTTTGAATGCTTTACATCAGCAGAACTTGTACCAATCATAACATCAAACTCACCTGATTCCCAGTCGTATTTCAAATCTCCGTTGTAGAATTTAAGCGTTTCAGGGGTAATATCAAAAGTAACTTTTTTAGATTCTCCTTTTTTCAAAAATACTTTCTGGAAACCTTTTAGTTCTTTTACCGGTCTTGTAATGCTTCCTACCATGTCTCTGATATATAGCTGAACCACTTCTGCCCCATCATAATTACCATTGTTGGTCACTGTAACAGATGCTTGAACCGTCTGATTTCCTTTTGGATTGGCATTAGATACTGCAACATCAGAGTACCCAAATTTTGTATAGCTTAAACCAAACCCAAACGGATACAATGGCGTATTACACTCATCCATATAATTGGAACGGAATCTTTGATACTCACATTTATCTGTTAATTCCTGACTTAATGGGCGGCCAGTATTTTTAGCATTATAGTAAATTGGAACCTGTCCAAGACTTCTTGGGAAAGTCATCGGAAGTTTTCCTGATGGGTTCACTTTTCCGAAAAGAACATCTGCAATGGCATTTCCAGCTTCTGAACCTGCAAACCACGCATTAAGAATAGCATCCGGAGTATCTTTTACATTCGTTAAAGCCAATGGACGGCCTGTGAAAAGAACCACAGCAATAGGTTTTCCGGTTTTCTTTAATTCATTTAAAAGATCAACCTGAGACTGAGGAATGGTAATTTCAGTTCTTGAAGATGATTCTCCGCTCATTTCTGCAGATTCTCCGATTGCCAGAACAATAACATCTGCTTTATTGGCAACATCTACAGCTTCTTTTAACAATTCGTCTTTAAAACGGTTATCTCTATCAGTTTTTTTGCCATGAGCAGCATAAATGTCTTCTAATTTAGCATCATAATCAATATTGGCACCTTTAGCAGAAAGGAACTTTACTTCTTTGCCATAGTTAGCCTGAAGCCCCTGCATCAGGTTTACTGCTTTATCATGTTTTGCAGCAACACTCCAGGTTCCGGCCATGTTTAATGAATTATTCACCAATGGTCCGATTACCGCAACAGTTCCTGATTTTTTCAAAGGAAGAACCTGGTTTTCATTTTTCATCAAAACCATCGACTGAGCAGCAGCACTTCTAGCAATATTTCGATTTTCCATGCTGAAAACTTCTTTTGCAGCCAGTTTTACATCTCCGTATTTGTATGGATCTGTAAATAATCCTAAATCATATTTTGCTTCAAGGATTCTTTTAGCTGCCAGATCTATTTCAGCCTGTGTTACTTTTCCTTCAGATAAAGATTCTTTTAATGTGGTTAAAAAACCTTCACCTACCATATCCATATCCACACCTGCTTTCAAAGCTAATGCAGAAACCTGCTGAAGATCTCCCATACCATGATCAACCATTTCGTTAATTCCGGTATAATCTGTTACAACGAACCCTTTAAAGTTCCATTTGTTTCTTAAAACTTCGGTTTGAAGCCATCTGTTTCCTGTTGCCGGAACTCCGTCCACTTCGTTGAAAGAAGCCATCACGGAAGCTACCCCCGCATCAACAGCCGCTTTGTAAGGTGGAAAATATTCGTTGAACATTCTCACATGGCTCATATCAACAGTATTGTAATCTCTTCCGGCTTCACCGGCTCCGTATAGTGCAAAGTGCTTCACACAAGCCAGAATGGTATTTCCAACGGATAAATCTTTCCCTTGATACCCATAGACCATATTTTTTGCAATTTCACTTCCTAAATAAGGATCTTCACCGGAACCTTCGGAAACTCTCCCCCATCTTGGTTCGCGGGAAATATCCACCATTGGAGAGAACGTCCAGTTGATCCCATCAGAAGACGCTTCTTTGGCAGCCACTCTTGCTGACTGCTGAACCAGATTCATGTCCCATGAAGCGGCTAAACCTAATGGAATAGGAAATGTTGTTTCATAACCATGGATAACATCCATCCCGAAAATCAAAGGAATTTTCAGACGGCTGTTTTCTACTGCTACTTTTTGAACGGCTCTGATTTTCTCAGCACCTTTTATATTGAATAGTCCACCTACTAAACCTTGTTCCACTTTTTTACCGATGTCTGAACTTTTAGCCAGACCTGTAGTAAAATCACCGGAACTGGGTAAATTCAGCTGACCAATCTTTTCATCCAATGTCATTTTAGATAAAAGATTGTCTACAAAAGCTTTCTTTTTAGCCTGATACTGAGCCGTCTGATAAGACTGAACGGGCTTATCTACCATTTCCTGTGCAGAAAATACAGGAGCCAATGCTAAAGTGGCGATTACAATTAACTTTTTCATAAATCTATCTTCTTAAATTATTGTTTTTATATTTTTTAGTTTTAATATTTAAACTATTCTACAATCAAGTACAATTCGTTCTTATTTTTATTTGATTCCAAATATCCCAAAACACAAATTAAACTCCCATACTCATTCATGCTATTATCGTTTTGGGAAATGTCCAACCATTCAAGATATTTTTTTTCAAGATCATTCGGATGAAGATGTTTCCCTTTGTATTGGGATAAATTAATTAATTTTCTAATTCCGAATTCTTTAATGTGTTCTATTTTAACCTCTGTTTGAAAAATAAAATTTAATAAATTAAAAAAATTCTGATCATTTATTACTTTGTTTTCAAATAGTAGGTTTTCCGTCGTACATTTTTCAAAAAACCTATTTTCATCCAATAGACTATTATCATCAGATTCATCTAATCCAATAAAAATTAATTCCATTATTTCCCTTTCTTCTTAGATAACATCCATTCATAGAACTTCGGATTTGAGTAGGCAGAATCCCATGAATTATGATTATCATTCGGGAAAATCACCAATTCTGCGTTCGGATTCACAGGGTGCAGCTTTTGGTAAAAATTCAAAGCATTGGCAGGAAGTACAATATCATCCATTCCGCCATGAAATATTTTCATGTTCAAATCTTTAAATTGCTCAATATTCGCTGTCATGACCTGATCTGTAGGTGCACAAACTGAAGCTACAGCGGCAAACATTTCCGGATGCTCCATCGCCAGTTTCAAAGTTCCCCATCCTCCCATAGAAAGTCCTGTAAGATAAATACGGGAAGCATCAATTTTATATTTTTTCTGAATTTCCTGGATCAGATTATATATAGTAACGGTATCCCACCATGCTCCTTCCGGACATTGTGGAGCGAGAATAGCCACGGGTTCTTTGATCAGGTTTTTATAGGTAAAAGGGCTGTGTGCCTTTACCAGATCAAGATTGGTTCCGCGCTCTCCCGAACCATGAAGAAAAACGATCAAAGGAACATTTCCTTTTGCATTCTGGGGATAGTCCAGAATATAAGACATTTTTTCCTGTCTTTTAATTTCTTTATTCAGTTCTGCTTTTATTTCCTGAGCATTCATTTGTAATGAAAACGGCAGTAGTAAAAGGAGAATATGTTTTAATTTTATTTTCATATTGTTAATTGGTTTTGGCTAAAGCCCATTCCTATTGAATTATTTTATTCCATATTTTGTTGACTGAAAGCTTAGCTTTTTCAATCCCTGCTGAATTTCAGGCGCATTCATAAATAGTTTCCAAAGAAATCCGGATCTGTAGTTTTCAATCATTGGAGCAATAGTTCCCTGATCAATGGCTAGGTATCTTGGAGTAAACCAGTTGTTATAGTTGATTGAAGTGGCATCATAAGGACCAGCTGATCCTATAAATTCCGGTTTTTGAGTATAAATAAATCTCAGGAAAGCCATTGATTCTTTTGGAGTATAGGGAAAGCTGCTCAATGCTGCTGTAGGCGTTATGACTCCGTTATCATTGCTCGGCATATGAGCGGTATATCCTGCACTTCCATCCTCATTTCTGGTATAACCGGCTGTCAGTCCCCAATAGTTAGGTCCATATCCTTTCCATTGTTTTGGATTTTCAACACAGTATTTGTAATCGATGAGGGTTTGGTTTTTATTGATATCAAAGAAGTTTTTCACAAGTTTATCGGATAGTCCTGTAGGATCAAGCCCGATATATGAATATTGTGCCCAGAAAAGCGGTCCTCCATATTCTTCGGCATAATTGTGTTTTACATACAGGGGTAACCCATATTTTGTTTTGTCTGTAAGGTAGGTTCCGTTTCTCGTCCAGCCTTTGTAATAGGTTTCGGCATCAATGGAATAGGTAGGTGAAGATGCTGCCAGAATATAGGTAATCAGACATTCGTTATAGCCCTCCAGAGGAAAGTTCATTTCCCATTGATATTCTGGTGACCAGTGCCAGTAAAGGACTTTTTGCCCTCCTTTGGTGTACCAGTTCCACTGAATTCCTTTCCATAGCTCATCACATTTTGCTGCGAGGGCTTTTTCTTCCGTAGTTCCGTTTTTGAAGTATTCACGAACCATCAGAATTCCTGAAGTAAGGAAAGCGGTTTCCACAAGATCCCCGCCATTATCTTTTTTACCAAAAGGAACGGCTTTTCCGGTTTCTCCATTGATCCAATGTGACCATGCTCCTTTGTGGCGGTCTGCCTTTGCAAGAAAATCCATGATATGAGTAAGCCTTTTTACAGCTTCTTTTCTTGGAACAAATCCTCTTTCTACCCCTACGAGAATAGTTGCCAATCCGAATCCTGAACCTCCTGTAGTGATTACATGCTTGTCATTATCCGGATAGACATTGTCTTCATGATAACGTTCTCTTCCCAGCATTGAGTTAGGCTCAGCATAATCCCAAAAGTATTTAAGGGCATCTTTCTGTACTTTGTCCATCAGCTGTTCATCTGTAATATTACTTTTTACCGCTTCAACTTTTCCGGCTTCCTGTTGGGCTACAGGAGTATTTTTACAGGAATATACAAAGAATAAAGAGGTGACAGCGATTGATAATATGTTCCTTTTCATGAGATCTCTTGTTAGTAGGTTTCTAAAAGAAGAGGAGAACTTTCATTCTCCTCTAATGTTTATGATTTATTTTAATAGCCAGGGTTCTGAACGAAAAGTCCGTTACTCTGGTTCATAGCATCCAAAGGAATTGGGAAAAGTTCATTCTTCCCTGTTTTAAATCCTTTAGGACCTAAATAAGTAGCAGCCTGACCTGTTCTTACTAAATCCGGGAATCTATCCATTTCCATAGCCAGCTCTACCCTTCTCTCCTGCCAGATTGCAGTTCTGAGAGCACCCTGACTGGAAGCTGTAGTATTTCCAAGCTGAGCTCTGTTTCTTACTTTGTTAATACCCGTAATGGCAGCAGCTGTATTTCCTAATTCATTCGCCGCTTCTGCATTGATTAAAAGAATATCAGCAAATCTTAAGATTCTTATATTCTGGATAGAACCATAGCCACATGCATTATTATTTAAAGATGTTGGCACATATACTTTTTGGTTCCACATATTACCTGCCTGAGGATCACCTTTTTTGATCAAATCTCCTTCAAGTGTTGTTTCTCCTTCTCTAAGAATGCTTAATTCTTTTCTGATATCTCCTGGCTCAAATGCATTTTCTAATGCCTGAGTAGGTGTAAAGAATCCCCATCCAAACTGATTTCTTACCCCTTGAACTTCTGCATACTGACTTCCTCCAAATGCTGCAGAGCAGTCACAGTTCACTTCAAAAACAGATTCTGACCCAAATTCTCCAGCTGGTCTGAACAAATGGTTAAAATCCGGATCTAATGAATATCCCATACCAATAACCTGGTTAGAAGTATCATAAGCTTTTTGGTAATCTTTCATATAAAGATATACTTTTGAAAGCAATCCTAAAGCTCCTCCTTTTGTTACTCTTCCACGGTCTGCTGCAGAATAAGTCTGAGGCAGTACTTCAGAAGCAGCAATAAGATCCGAAACGATAAAGTTATAAACTTCTGCTGTAGAATTTCTAGGTTTCAGATAGTTGCCATCTGCAGGTAATCCATCAAAGATGGGAACTCCTCCATAGATTCTTACCAGATTGAAATAGAAGTAAGCTCTTAGCATTCTGGCTTCAGCTACCAATCTATTTTTAAGCGTAGCATCCATATTTATTTTCGGAACATTGGTAATCACCTGATTGGCTCTGTTTACAGCCTGCCATTGTCCGATCCAATATCCTCTTACTCCTTCATCACTTACTGTATAGGTAAAATTGTCATACGCATTAATAAAAGAGGCATCCCCAGGATTAGATCCCTTTTCTACATCATCACCAGGAACCCCAAATACATATTGTGCAGGAAAACCTGAGTTTTCCCAGCTTCTTAAAAAGCTATATATGGCGCTTGTTGCCTGCATTGCATCTTCCTGCGTTGTAAAAAAAGCAGCAGCATCAGTTCGTCCTTCGTCTTTAATATCCACAAAATCGTTATTACAACTTACCATTAGTGAAACCAAAGAGATTGTTAAAAATATTTTTTTCATGATTTTTTAATTAAAATGTTAAGTTCATACCGAATGTATAAATTGCAGAGATTGGGTAAATATTATTATCAATTCCCATCTGTACTCTATCTGTATTTGTAATCTCTGGAGAGAAACCATGATATTTAAAACTTGTCCATGGATTCTGCGCACTCACATATAATCTCAATTTTGTGATTGAAAGAGCTTTTGCAAATGTTTTTGGCAAGTTATATCCGATCTGAACATTTCTTAATCTGATGTAGCTGCCGTCTTCCACATAGAAACTGTTTGGTAAAATAATAGATTGGTTGGAGGTAATCATGGCATTGGTATTAGAAGTACCCGCTCCATGCCATCTGTTATTATACATATCTAAATCCCATGTTTCATTTCCAAAACGCTGTTCACGGTTATAGTTGTATATTTTATTACCAAATACGCCTTGGAAATCAACCGCAATATCAAAATCATATACATTAAAATTAACTCCAAACCCATAAGTTCCTTTAGGAATTGGGCTTCCTAAGAATGTTTTATCTCTTGAGTCAATAGTTCCGTTACCATCCTGATCTGCAAATTTGAACCATCCTGCTTTTGCTCCAGGCTGTCCTGAAGCAGCTGCTTCTGCATCAGTCTGGAAAACACCTGCCACCTGATAACCATAGTAAGAACCTACTGGCTGACCACTCTGCAATCTTACAATTGAATTTCCGAATAAACTAGCTCCTGTTTCTAAATAAGATCCACCATACACTGATGTAATCTCATTTTTAAGGGATGTGAAGTTACCATAAATACCAAAAGTAATATTCTCATTAATTTTGGTATTATAATTAACAGAAACTTCAAAACCTCTATTGTTAAAAGAGTAAGCATTAGTAAAAAAACTATTCCAGTTGCTTGCACCGGATACCGTTCCCTGAAATATACTATAAACTACATCTTTAGAGTCTTTATCATAATAAGCGGCATCAATTTTAAGTTTATTATTAAACAATGCCATTTCCAACCCTACATCTTTACCTGTTGTAGTTTCCCAGCCAATATTCGGATTAATAAACTCTGTAATAGTCTGAGCCGGGTAACCAGTATTGCCAAAATATGCTCCTCCTCCTATAATAGTCGTATTTGCATTAAACTTCCTTTGTACAGTCGGGTTTCCAAGCTCACCATAACTGGCTCTCAATTTTAATAAATTAAAAACATTCTGCTCACTCATAAAGTCTTCTTTAGATATTACCCAACCTGCACTAATTGCCGGAAAGGTTTTGGATCTATCAACACTGATTTGTGAACTGGCATCTCTACGTATGGATGCATTTAATAAGTACTTTCCTTTGTAATCGTAATTTAACCTTCCAAAGAAAGATTCAATTCTTTGCTGATCCTGAAAAACTCCGGAAACAAGAGCATCATCTCTATCTACACCTTCCACATGAACAAGGTCTGTTCCATTGGCAATATTTAAAGAACCATTGGTTCCATCATAATTAACACTTCTTGCAGACCAATAATCTTGTGATAAGGTAGTTCTCGTTCTTGAAAAACCAGCTAGTACATCAAGATTATGATTACCAAATTTCTTCTTCCAGTTGATCGTATTGTCCCAAACATAATTACTGTTTCTGAAATTCCTTGTAACCAATGTAGATTTTACTTGGTTAGCAACAGGAACATAACCTAATGTTGGAGTATATTCATATTGGCTAGGATTATAATTATCACTAGAATAGCTGATTCTGAATGTAAAATCTTTCAGGAATTTTAGTTCTCCCCAGATGTTATTAAGCAATCTTTCCTGTCTTACCTGAGAACGGTACATATCCAGTTTTGCTCTTGGGTTAGGTATAGAATACCCATTGAAAAACTGATAATCTCCTGTACTAGGATTCATTACTGAAAATATAGGAGGAGCATTATATGCATCTAACAAAGGATTTTGTGCTACATCAGTACGCATTTTGGAAAAACTGAAGTTATCTCCAATGGTAATGTTATCTGTAATTTTATAGCTAAGGTTTAATTTTGTATTAAATCTGTTAAAACCACTTCCGGAATTAATTCCGTGGCCTGCTGCAAGGTTACCTTCATCCTGAAGATATCCTATACTCCCATAATAATTCAGTTTTCCTATACTTCCTGTAGCAGAAAAATCATTAGAATTAATAATACTGGTACGGAAAATTTCATTATACCAATTTGTATCAGCAGGGAAATTGGCTCTGGAAATGGCTCCATTAAGGTTTCCGTTATCATTCATGAGCTTCTCATTGTAAAGCTCAATGTATTGATCAGAATTAACCATTTTAGGAATATTGGTCACCTTTTTAAACCCTAAATATGAATTTACGTTAAAAATAGGCTTTCCTTTTCCAGTCTTGGTCTTGATGATAACAGCCCCATTGGCAGCCTGAGCTCCAAAAATGGCCAAACTCGATGGATCTTTCAGTACACTCATTGATTCAATATCCTGAGGATTAAGGAAAGAGATATCAGTCGTTATCATACCATCTACAATAAAAACTGTATTTCCTGTTAAGGAACCAACTCCTCTGATGTCTACTCGCGGAGATCCCCCAGGAGTACCTGTATTGGTAATGTTCACCCCTGCAAGCCTACCCTGTATAGAACTTATTGGGTTGGCATTCGGTTTGTCGGCAAGATCTTTTGCAGAAACCATTCCGATACTTCCGGTAACGTTTTCTTTTTTCTGAGCTCCATATCCAATCAGAACCACTTCTTCGATCTTCTGCTCTTTGGCAGTAGTATCTTTTCTAGCAGTCTGCGCATTGACATTCATACCGAAGTATAGAACAGCAATCAGACATGAATACTTTAAATTACTTTGTTTCATATAGTTTCAATTTTATTCAAATAAATTCAATCTTTTTTTGTCCCTAAATAGTGGAGTTATTTAAAATCTCAAAAAAAGACATTAGCCAAAAATATAAAAAATATTGAACAATGTTAAATTATCTTAAACATTTAAATATTCACCTGTTTTATTGTATTTAAAATGACAAATATTCAAATATTATAATTTTATACTCAATATAATGATCAATTAACCATTATTTCATTAATGTTAAATTAACATTTCAACTCTAAAAATTCACCAAATCTGACCTTCAATTTAATATTTTGTTAAATAGAGAATAGTAATTACCTTTGGTGCAGTTTTTGAGAAAAGGATTTAGACAATAATCAATAAAAAGATCAATGAAAAAATATATCATTGCAGCCGCTCTTATGATCGGGACCGGTGCTGTCATTACCACGAGTGTACAATCGTGCACAACATTGGCCACATCAGACATGGGGCTCTCTATTATAAAAAGAATTCTGCTTAATGGTATTGATAAGGGAATGGGCATCTACGGAAACAAAGAAGCTTTTCTGCAGAATAATATGGTAGATAAGGCTCTTCCAAAAGAATTGAGAGATATCAACTCTATGCTGGAGAAGGTAGCTCCGTCATTGGTCGCCAAAGAAAGAGATTATATTGCACAGGCAGCAGTTTATACGGTAAATACCTCGAAACCGATTTTAGAAGGTGCTGTAAACAGTCTGAATGCTCAGGATGTAACGAGAATCATGCAGGGAACTACGGCTACACAGGTTCTGAAAGAAAAAACATCCCAGCAGCTTATTGCAGCCATTGCTCCCAAAGTAGACGAAAAACTGAATGAATATGGAATTGTAAAAACCATTAACACTGCATTATCGGGAAGTAACTTTTTGGGAAGTCTTTTAGGAGGAAATAAAAATACAGTCAATTCCGGTGGATTGAGTCAACTTGCTTCAGAGCAACTGGTAAACGGGCTGTTCAATATCATTGAAGATTATGAGCATCAGAACTCCAAAGCCCTTCTTGGACCATTTGGAAAATAGGAAAAATTTCGTTATATTTATATTATATTAATAATTGGAGATGGATATATTACAAGGAAATCAACACGCAAATCCTGAGGATTTTTACAAGTCTTTGAAGGACAAACTGGAAGATCATCATGATTTTCCGGAGGATTATTTATTTAAATTTATTATTCCTACTGACCAATCAAAACTTACTGAAATTTACAGAGTTTTTGATGGTATTAAATTTACACTGGGAAACCGAGAAAGTAAAAATGGAAAATACACAGCCTGCAACATCAATGCATTTGTTTTAGATGCCAATCAGGTTGTGAATATTTATAAAGAAGTAGCAAAAATAGAAGGCGTTATTCTATTGTAAAAGCAAAAGCCGTTTCATCATGTCATGAAGCGGTTTTTTATTATCCAAAAAATATAAACCAAAGCACAATGAACATCCAACTGATCTTATTTAATGTTATTTTAACGGCCACCACTGCAACGAGCTGTATGCATAAAAATAATAGTGATAATACAACCAATATCACCAACGCAGTTCAAAAGCAAAAGATTGAACAAATTCAATTAACTGAAATGACAAGAGGGTTCAGAAAAAGCATTATCTACACCCCATCTTCAAAGACAACAAACACCAATGGAGAAGTTGTTAATGCTAAGATATCTCCTTCAGAATGGAGTACGGTTTCTAAGCTGGCCGAAACTATTGATCTATCCAAAATAGCAGGTCTCCCATCTCCTACTACAGGCCGACACTCTGACCGTGCATTGGCAAGCAATCTTATAATCACTTCCAATGGAACTGAGTATACCTCTTCAAGTTTTGACTCCGGTAATCCTCCAAAGGAACTGGAAGCGTTATACAATGCAATAATCGGATCTGATAAGACTAAAGACAAAACCCGATAAAATAAAAAATCCGCTCTTTACCGAGTGGATTTTTTTACGTATTTATTTTTCAATAAAGAATTTCACATTTTCAATAGGTCTTCCCAGCATTGCTACTGAACCTTTTACTAAAATAGGCCTTTGTATCAGAGATGGGTTTTCTGACAGAATCTTGAGCCATTCTTCTTCTGAGTAATTTTTATCTGCATAATTTTCAAGATACAGCTTATCTGTTTTACGGATGATGTGAAAAACACTCTGATTGAGTTTTTTCAGCACAGTTTTGATCTCAAGAATACTTAGCGGATCTTCAACAATATTAATGATCTCAAAAGTCACTCCGTTTTCGTCAAGATACTCTAATACAGCATTTGACTTTGAACAATTTCCGTTATGTAAAACTTTAACTACCATGATCTATTATTCAAAAAATTAAACTTGCTTTCAACAAATTTAAAAAGAATTACCCTGAGTATGTCTTAATGTACTGATAAAAATATGTTAAAACAACCCGTGAAGTTCAGCTTCAATTTTTTCCAGAATAAATCCGAAATCTTCCGGTTTTTCTACGAAATCAAGATCATCCACTTCTACGATCAGAAGCTTTCCTTCCGTATAATTGGAAATCCATTTTTCGTACTTCTGATTGAGTTTGGAAAGGTATTCAATACTGATTGATGCTTCATATTCACGACCTCTTTTGTAGATTTTTTTAACCAGATTGGGAACGTCTGATTTTAAGTAAATCAACAGATCCGGAGCAGAAACAAAAGATTTCATCAAATCAAAAACTGATGAATAGTTATTGAAGTCTCTGTCTGAAAGAAGGTTCATATCATTTAAGTTTTCTGCAAAAATGTGCGCATCTTCATAAATGGTACGATCCTGAATAATGTTTTTACCACTTTCTCTGATTTCCTTCACCTGACGGAATCTGCTTCCCAGGAAATACACCTGCAATGCAAAGCTCCACTTGCTCATATCTGAATAAAAATCCTCCAGATAAGGGTTATGATCTACGTCTTCAAATTGTGCATCCCATCCGTAATGCTTGGAAAGCATCGTTGTCAAAGTTGTTTTTCCAGCTCCGATGTTTCCTGTAACTGCAATATGCATAATATTCTTTTTCCTTGTATTTACTGATTAATTGATAAGTTTTTCTAACCCGTCAGTCTGAACTTCAGAAACATCTTCAATCAATTTCTGTAATGTATTGTCTGAAGGTTTCTCTGCCAAAGTCTCTTTTGGTTTTTCTTCAACTTTTTCTACAGGTTTTTCTGTAGGCTGCTGTAGAGGTTCCGGCTGAGCTTCAAGCTGTTTTTGCTGTTTGGCTTTCTTTACTTTTTCAAGGCTGTAAAGATAGAGTTTGTTACCCTTGATTTCAAAATAAGAGAGGATATTTTTATCCACAATTTGTGCATCCTGATCTTCAAAAATAGTAGACATTCCTTTTTCAGGAATATATTGTGAAATGAAATTATTAGCCACCACAAGAATGGCATCATTCTCTCTTCTAAATCGCTTCCCGTTATCTAAAGGGGCTTCAAACAGTTTTTCAAATTTCAGGGTATAAATTCTGATGTGTTTTCTTGTTAAAATATAGACCTTATTTTCATAGACCAGCATATCCATCAGATCTTCGAAACTGATATCAAAAGGATATGAATTGATGGTCGTATCATTTCTGAAATTATACTGTATCAAACGTTTTGTACTGTCATCCAGAAGCCAAAGTTGCTGCAGATCTTCGGCATATGCCATTCTGATGAACCCAAATTTTTGTTTAAAATCAAGCTTTTGAATTTCATTCATATTCTGATCTACAAACTTCATTTCCTGAGCATTTTCAGAAAACAAAGGTACGTTGAGAGGGTTTTGTACGGATTGTACTTTATAAGGAACAGTAAGCATCATTTTCCCGATCTGCTTTCCTAAAGAATCATATTTGGTAAAACTAAAATCCTTGTTTTTATAGATATACAGACTTCCATAGTCATCGGCAAGCATGTCTTTAGCTTCCTTGAGTTTCAAGGTATCTAAAGGAATCATATTCTGTGCTGAGGCTGTACAGAAAAGGAGAAAAAATAGTATGTTTAAAAACTTCACTCTGCTTTTTTAATGGGGTCAAGATACTGAAAAATAATTTCATCCAAAAGAGGATTAAATCCAGTAAAATCTTCTTTAATAGTAATCAAAATCGAGACCATCTTGCTGTTGAAAAAAGAACTTTTTCCCCCAATTTTAACATTGAGAAGTATAATTTAATTTATTGAAAAGAAATTTCATAGATTTTCGGCCAGTTCTTTCCTGTTATAAGCATATTTTCGCCTTTAAAGGCAATTCCATTCAAAACATGTTCGCTATCGCCGCGGCTATTCTCCTTTGTAAGCTGGGTAAAATCAAACTTCCCTACTACATCTCCGGTTTTGGGATTAATTTTCAGAATGACAGGTTTATGCCAGACATTTGCATAGATAAAGCCATTGTGGTATTCTAGTTCATTAAGCTGATCATAAATATTTTTGCTTCCGGCAACACAAACAGTTTTTACTACTTTTGACGGATTATCAACATCCAGAAAATAAAGATTCTTTGTACCATCTGTAGCAATCAGATTTTTTCCGTCATACGTAAGCCCCCATCCTTCTCCGATGATATTAGGCAAAGGAAATTCGGATATTTTCTTTAACGTGTTTTTATCGTAAATAAAACCAAGTTTATTCCGGTAAGTCAGCTGATATATTTTATCTTCGGCAATGGTACAGCCTTCAGAGAAAATCTCAGCAGGCTGCCTGGCAACGATTTTAGGAGCAGAAGATCCTAATGTATATTTGATCAATTGCGAGGCATTGTTCATCCCGTCACTTTCATATACAGTATTTCCTTCCACTACAAAACCCTCAATAAAGTTTTTTGGATCGTGAGGGTAATCAGCTATTATTTTATATGGAATGTCCTGTTCCTTGATTTTTGAGAATATATTGATGGTAGCATCCTGATTCAGGACTTCACCGCCTTTTGTTTTGATAATAAAGATGACATTGTTATCTCCCAAGGTGAAAAACTTCGGATTAATCGTTAAATCTGTAGTTTCTTTATCTCCCTGGCTGACTGCTATGCTTTCTGTATTTTCTGTAATTTCTTCTGGTAATTCAATTTTATCTCCAAAATGATAGCCTTTTTCTTCTTTTGCATTATTGTAATCTGCCAAAGAATCGAGCATTTTTTCATTGTTGCTGCAAGAGGCAAGTAAAAGAAATGCAGCAAAGCCAATGTTGATATTTCGCTTAATAAAGTTATTAATCATGACTCAAAAATACTAAATTTTAGTCCTTAAAACGAAAATAGCGCTCCCAAAGGAACGCTATTTATGTATTTTATTAATAAATCAGATTACTTGATCTGAACTTCATAAATTTTCGGCCAGTTTTTACCTGTTACAAGCATGTTATCACCTTTGAAAGTAATTCCATTCAGTACGTCATCACTTCCTTTGGTATTCTGTTTTGCAATTTCAGTAAAATCAAAAGTTCCTACAACTTCTCCGTTAACAGGGTTGATTTTTAGAATAATAGGTTTTTGCCATACGTTGGCATAGATAAATCCGTTGTGGAATTCAAGCTCGTTCAATTGGTCATACACCTGAGAGCTCCCTGCAACACCGATATATTTAATTAATTTTGAAGGATCATTTGCGTCAAGAAAATATAAAAGCTTACTTCCGTCAGAAGCAATCAGGTTTTTCCCGTCATACGTCAATCCCCAGCCCTCACCTAATACGTTAGGATAAGGGAATTCTGACAACAGTTTTAAAGAGCTTTTATCATAGATATATCCTTTTTTACTCTGCCATGTCAGCTGATACACTTTATCCCCAACAATGGTACTTCCTTCCGAAAAGTCTTCTTTAGCCTGTTTTGTAGAAGCAAGCGGAGTGGTTGTTCCAAGGGTATATTTTAAAATCTGAGAAGATCCGTTCTGTCCGTCACTTTCATAGATGGTATTTCCTTCAATCTGGAATCCCTGTACAAAGTTTTTAGGATCATGAGGATATTCTGCTACAATCTGATAAGCGATATTTTTTTCAGGATTTTTTGCAAATACATTGATGGTAGCATCCTGATTCAGGACTTCACCGCCTTTTGTTTTGATATTAAATGTAACGGCATTATCACCTAATGTAAAAAATTTAGGATCAATTGCTAAGTCTGTTGTTTCTTTATCTCCAAAGCTGATGGTTACGCTTTCTGTATTGTCTGTTACCTCTTTCGGAAGCTCAAGCTTATCTCCGAAATGGTATCCCTTCGCCTCCATAGAAATATTATAAGTGCTTAATGTATTAAGAATCTCTTTATCCTTATTACAAGACGCTAATAATAAAATCGCTGCGAAACCCGCTATTATACTTTTTTTCATTGAATTTCTAAATATTTCTCCAAAAATAGCAAATTTTATTCCGTATTGCCAACATTATCTGCTGCTTCACCAAATTGTAATATATAACCGTTGTTATCATAGATAGCAAATTCTCTCATTCCCCATTCAAAAGTTTCAATTTCATAGCATACTTTTGCCTTTGTCTTAAGGTCTTCCCAAAGATCATCCACTTTATTTACGTTGAAATAAAATGAACCGGAAAATCCGATTGAAGTATTGTTCTCATGTTCATTAGGCTGAGAGAGCATAATATATACATTATCTTTTCTAAGGGAAGCCCATTGCCAGTCATCATTCCTGCCCATGAGAGTAAATCCTAGAATATTCATGTAAAATACTATAGTTTCATCCAGATTTTCTGTCCAGAAAATAGGACGAAGGGCGGTAAACTGTGTCATGATTCCTGTAATTCAAAAGTGTTTCTTTGGATTTTCATATTAAGAGAAACCCATGTTTCCTGATCAATCTTTGCTTCGCTTTTAACGTCCGGATCAAAAGCAAATCCTACTTTCCTGTAGCATTCGATAGCTCCGGTATTCCAGTCGTAGACATTTAGCTCTGCAGTTTCTTTATCAAAGTGACTGAAACCGTATTTCAGAAGTTGCTGCATTACTTTCTTACCATATCCCTTTCCTCTGTTGTTTTCATCCCAGATCAGAATTCTTCCCAGCAGGAATGTTTTTTCTTTTAAGTAAATCTGAGCATGACCAATGGTATTTCCGGTTTGATCTGTAATTTTAAACAAGGTTCTTTTCTCATCAGACAAATCGGTTTCCAGTTGCTCTTCTGTAAGTGGAAAACGATATACGGGTCCGGCGAACTGAAGCAGCATTCTTTCGTCTTTTATCTTTGAAATCAGTTGTGAAGTATCCTCTGCTGTAAAAGGCTGTAATGTAATCATCGTCTATTTTTCTAAATATTCTTTTAGACTCTGTCCCAAAATGGTGTTCCAGCCTTCTGTAAAGTTTTCTCTTGAAAAACCTTCTCCTAAGTCTTTGAAGTTTTCAATGTCTTCATGGGTTAGCTTTACTAAGGTTTGTCCATTTTCAGGTAACAATTCCCAAGTCACAATAGTTTTCAGTGTTGAAAAATCCGGATAAGACCATGTGTGTTTCAATTTCTGATTCGGGATTATTTCTAAAATCTCACTATGATGATGATATTCATTAGCACCTCCGGGTTCATAGAAATTGAATTCTTTTCCTGTCTCCAATACAAAATCCTGGATATCAAAATACCAGGATTTCATTTCATTTTTATCGGTTAATGCTTTCCAGACTTTTTCAGCGGGAGCATTTATGGTGTACTGAACAATGATTGGTGTACTCATATTATGGGTTTAATAGGTTTAAATGTACACATTTTGTTCTTACTATTTAACCACAAAAGTCACAAAAGTTATATCTCTGAATTAGTCAAAGTTTAAGTTTCTACTTGTGAAAAGTATACTTAAGCCTTTAAAATTTCAGAATTTTTATTTGGTGAACTTTTTATTATACAAGTTCATTTTAACTTCTATCCTTTTGTGGCTTTTGTGGTTTATTTTTTAATTACCCATGGGAAAAACCTGTGATCTTCGCTTCATCAAAATCCAGCTGCATTTCAATGGTTCTCATCACGTGGTCATCAAATATTTTTTCTCTTTTCATTCTGTGCAGTTCATTTCTCTGTGCCTGAATGATCTGTCGCAAGACGTCTTTGTTCTCATTAATAGCCGATACATAATCTCCTGTAGAAGCCATACATTGGGCTTTATCTGCCATCAGCATCATTTCATTTTCCAACTTGTGCTTTTGATGACGCACCAGGCTGTTTGTTACGGCTAATTCAGAAAAATCATTATCCAATTTGTGCAAAGCTGTTTCTTTCAATTTTCGCATAAGGATTACTTCCTGTTTTTCTTCCGGCAGCTCACTTCCTGCATCCTGAATATTCAATAATTTCAGAATCGGACTCAACAATAATCCTTGTCCTACCAGGGTAATCAATATGATAACAAATGTGACAAATAAAATAATATTTCTGTGTGGGAATGCTTCTCCGTTAGGTAAAAAAGCGGGAATCGACAAAGCTGCAGCCAGTGAAACCACTCCCCTCATGGCAGCAAAACTGATGATGAAAGGTTCTCTCCAATCCGGTTTGGGAACTTTTAATCTTAATTCTTTAGAGCAGACTCTAGGGAAATACATTAATGCGTAACTGTACAGAATTCTTGTACCTATAATTGCACCACCAATCACAACACTGTAGAAAATACCTTCAGAGATCGTATATTCTTTCATCCCTTCCACTACAATAGGAAGTTCAAGACCAATCAAGATAAAAATGATGGTATTCATCAGGAATATGAGAACACTCCACACATTTCCGGACTGTATCCTCGAGGTATGACTCAGATAGCAATGTGAATTGTATGACATCAGTAAACCTCCGGCAACTACTGCCAATACTCCTGAAAAATGGAAATGTTCTGCACCTACATACATAATGTAAGGTACAATAAGGGTAATAATGGTATCTATATTGGAATTGGTAGGAATAATCCTAAGCAACGCTCCAAATAAAAAACCAACGGCAACTCCTACGGCAATCCCTCCAATAGCCATAGTAAAGAAATCCTGAACGGCATCTCTCCAGATAAACTGCCCTGAAATAACGGCTGCAAGGGCAAATTTAAAGACAATCAAACTGGACGCATCATTGATCAAACTCTCCCCTTCCAGAATACTGGTGATCTTTTTAGGAATTTTCATATGCTTCAGAACTGAAGTAGCGGCCACTGCATCCGGTGGAGAATTTACACCTCCTAATAAGAATCCCATGGCTACTGTAAGCCCAGGAATAATGGAAGATGAAAGATAAGCTACGACTATTGAAGTTAAAAATACCAATCCGAAAGCCATTGAAAAAATCTGCTTTCTCCATTTATGAAAGTCCTGCCATGAAGTGAACCAGGCGGCCTCAAACAAAATAGGAGGCAGAAAGATTAGGAAAACAAGATCCGGTTCTATTTCAATACGCGGCATTCCTGGTATAAAGCTTATCAGCAATCCTGCAATCACAAGAAAAATGGGATAAGCTACTTTTAATTTCTGGCCGATCATTACCAATATCATCACAGACAGCAGTACTGCAATCGATATTATAACATAGCTGTGAATCATTTTAAGTAAGTTTTTTAAGTGTTATTTTTTATTTCCGGATAATCATTTTATTACTATCCAAACCTTATAGGTTTAATTTATCCTCTAATTTCAGGCACTAATCAATTGAATTAAAGCACAATATTATTCTTCGGCGTGATAGCAGGCGGAAGATCAGATTCATCCAGCATATCTCTCATATCAATCTCTATGGTTCGGCTGATCTGAGTGATCGGAACATCGTTAGGACTTCCTTCAAATGGGTTTACAGAAGCTTCACCTACACTGTCTAAAGTATGAAAGCACCATGTTACCAGTAAAGAAAACGGAATATTAAACCATAATGTCCAGCCTTCTACGATAGTTCCGTCTCCTAATTTATCAAGTTCTTTCAACAATCCGAAAGGCACAAAAACGATGAATAAAAGCAAAAGATAAGTAGTAATTGAAGAAAAGTTTCTTGGATACGGAAAGTTTTTAATTCTTTCAGCTTTCCCCTGATCATCAGTAAACTTCACCAATTGCTGATTGATTTGTGTCCATTGAAAATCATTAAGTTCTCCTTTTTCATAAGCTTCAGACAATGCTTGGCTCTGTTTCGCCATCAATTGTGTTGCTCTGTTCTTTTTGCTTAAAATATACTGTAGTTCAGGTTCGGAAAGGTATTTTTTCAATTCGTCATCCAGTTTGGTAAGCCTCTCCGGAATGTCATATTTTTTAGCATATTCATCATATTGCTCTGTCCCCATGTTTTCCCATGCTCTTGGCTCACGAAGCTGAAATCTCAACGCTGTAAGCCACGCATAATGGCGCAGGAACATTTCTTTCACTTTACCCGGATCTTTCGAAGACAGTGCATCTCTCAGAATATATCCAAAGCTGCGGCTGTCATTGATAATCGCGCCATAGATCTGTCTTGCTTCCCAGAGTCTGCTGTAGCTGGCGTTGTTTTTAAATCCTACGATAAAAGCAACCGCTGTTCCCATGATGGCAATCGGCTGCCATGGAACTGAGAGAAATTTCCAGCCAAAAAAGTACAGGGTTGTAGGAATGGCTGATAATACAAGCAGCGCATAAATACTCCGTCTGGTCCAGATAATGAACTCACGGGCTCCAAATCTTTTTCCTGAATGCATAGGTGTTTATTTTTTGTGGTGTTTATTATTTTTTATTTTTTCAAATAATGGTTTTCCTCAGGGCATTCAGCTGCGGTTATGATCAGTTTTTAGTAAATGGAATATTGTTATAAAAACCAATCTGAATCTGTCCACGGTTTCTGTTCTCCTGAATCTGGTTCATATAACCGGCTTCAATCCTCATGTTTTTATTAATAACATATCCTAAAGCTCCATATACTCTGTTTCTGTCGAAAACCGGACTGTCAAAGTGTAGAAAAATCTCATTATATACTGAAGCATAAAGGGTTTTTGGCAGCATTTCCTTTTGGGTGATCGGGATATTAACTCCAAGCATATATCGGAATCTCATTCTAAAGTCATCCTGCAGAAAACGTTCTTCCAAACGGTAACGGTGCTGAAGATAGAAACGTCCAAATTTCTGCTTGGTAATATATTGCTGAAAAATTCGGTGTTCTATATTCTCTTTTTTCTCTCCGTTTACATAAGGCTGGCTGAGAATGAAACCGTATCCCAATAAAACATTATTGTTATTTTCGGTAAGATCATACCCAATTCCTGTACGGATCAGCAGTTGTTCCAGGTCTCCAACGGCATCGAAATTACGGTACTGAATTTCATTATGCCAGTTCAGTTTCTTGCTGATTTTATTATTTCCGAAATACATATACCATGCTCCCAGATCATTTTTCTGAGCAAATGTGAATATGGATCCCAAACTTAATACGGTGAATGCCAACTTCGTAAAAACCTTTCTCATGTTTATTAATTACTATTATCTATCGTTTTTAACAAAATTAATAATTTTAATCAATAATAGCAAGCAATATTTTATAACATGATTTAAAGAAAACCTGATGAATTATATTTCACCCGGTTTTTTCTAAAGTATTATCCTGGAACCTGTTCTGCAAGTACATCAGTTTCATTTTGATCAAAATAAGTACAGGTCATCACATGAAGATCCATTGTCCAGCCTTTGATTCCGTTTTCTGCACAGTCTTTACAGAAAGTCATATAATCTGTTCCTCCCTGCTGGTGGAGTTTCAATCTTGTTTTAAAATGGTCAAGGTTTAAAGTATCGGAAACGGTAAGGGTATCATATTTTCTTCCTGTTTGAACAGATTCGTTTTGGTTATTAAAATACTCGGTATTTCCGTCTGAAACATAGGCTTTGTAATGAGAAACTCCCAGCGCTTTTATAGCCTGAATATATTGAGGAAAATCGGCTCCGCTTTTTACTTTTTGATGTTCAGCTTTAATGTTCTCGATTGTAAATTTCATTTTTTATGTTTTTTTATGTTTAAAGAATACTATTTTTATTATTGATGAGCAGTTTCTTTTTCATCAAATTTAAAAATTTTCGGGATGCAAATATATACCAAATAAAAAACCGACAAGATCATTGTCGGTAAGTTTTAACTATATTTCGAATACAAAATATAAATCTTATGGGTGTTGCTGCATTTTAGCTGGATCGTCATAGTTTACCATCCAGTTGATTCCGAATTTATCAGAAAACATTCCGAAATAAGCTCCCCAGAAGGTATCTGCCATTGGCATTGTCACCTGTCCTCCTGTAGAAAGGCCTGCAAATAATTTATCAGCTTCTTCTTTAGATTCTGCATTTACAGAAATAGAGAAGTTATTTCCAGCCTTGAAGTTGGAAGACCACTCGCCTCCTGTATCGCTTCCCATCAAAATTGTTTCTTTAGAGATTGGAAGTGAAACGTGCATGATCTTGTTTTTGTCTTCTTCCGAAGTTTCTTTTCCTTCCATTGGAGGCATTTCTCCAAATGTTCCGATGTAAGGATATTCTCCTCCGAAAACAGATTTATAGAAGTCGAATGCTTCTTTGCAATTTCCGTTGAATGTCAGGTAAACGTTTACTGTTGCCATAATTGTTTTGTTTTTTTAAGTTTAGTTTTGTATTTTTTATTGAGGTTTTTCAGATAAAGCTTTTAATTTTGAAAGTCCTTTCTGATAGTCTTTTCCAATAGCATTGTCCATATTCATAAACAGCTTTATCAGTGTAAACGGATAAGGAATCTGTGATGTAAATCCCCATGTTGCCTTGCTTCCGTTTCCTTCGGGTACTATTGTTACATAAGCGTTTGCTTCACTTTCATATGGAGTAAGAAATTTGATTTCCGTTTCTATTCTTTTACCTGCTTCATCTACTTTTTTTACTTCCTGACATCCTTTTCCTGCATTTTCATTTTTACTGTCCCAGCAAACTTTTTCTCCGGGTTGTCCTGCTGTACCAGTCCAGTCCTTTTTCATATTGGGATCAAGCTCATTCCAAGGGCTCCATTGATCCATTGCTTTGAGGGAATTGGTATTTTGCCATACTTTCTCTACCGGAGCGTTGATAGAAATTGTTTTTTCATATTTGCAATCCCCTGAAATAAAAGCAGCCACAACTAACAAAATGATTAGTAATGCGGCTAAAAATAAAATAATTCTTTTAAATGTTTTCATCATGAATGTGTTTTAGTGTTATCTGTGTTGATCTATAAGAATCATATTTCCATCGGGATCTTTCAGATAAATATGTTCTGGTCCTGAAGTGGTTTCATCAGCTTCTTTTCCGATTTCTATTCCGCTTTCTTTTAATTTTCTCTGAATTTCGCGCACATCATCAAAAGATTCAAGATTCTGTGCATTTTCGTCCCATCCAGGATTGAAAGTAAGCATATTTCCGTCAAACATTGCCTGAAAGAGCCCTATCAACGTAGAACCGTTTTTCATGATCAGATAATTGCTTTCTGCAGTTCCTGCCATGGTTGTAAACCCAAGTTTCTCATAAAAGTCTCTGGATTTCTGAAGATCTTTTACACTTAAGCTGATTGAAAAAGCTCCTAATTTCATATTTTTTTTGTTTTTAAAGCGAGTTGATGTCCTACGAAAACCAGTCCCCAAACAAGGATTCCCAAAATCCAGAACCAGATTGGCGTAGGCAAAGACATCATCATGTAAATGGTGATCAGTAAAAAAATGATTCCACAGATTACGGCTGCAGTATATTTTCCGTTATTTGAAATTTTTGAAGCTGTAAACCCGGAAGCAACTGCTGCCAAAGCATACGCCAGAATGATAAAAAACAGAGCCATAAAAGGAGCTTCACTTACGTAGACTTTCAGCGCATTCATATCTCCGGCCCCTGCTTCTGCAGGAGGAGGATACAGATAATGTCCTATATTTTCTACCCCGGTAATACAGAGAGAACCCACAATAATCCCAGCCAATACCGCTAATATTCTTCTCAGCATACTTATTGGTTTTTTAAATGGGTCTTAAAGTTTATCGTTCCATCATAACTTTTCCAGTCACCTATAAGTTCGATGTACTGTCCTTCAATCTTTTCTGTTTTTTTATTCCATTTGAAGTTATAAACAAACTTTCCTTTAAAAAGTCCGGAATGTTTTCCTTTATTTTCTTCTGCCAGTTCATATTCTCCAAACACGGTTCCCTGCTTCTTGGAATCTTTATATTTTGAAATGGTAATCTTCCCTTCAAATTTGGCATAGCTGGTATCCACGAGAGAATATCCTGAAACAAAATATTCCTGATCATTCTTTTTATTTTGTTCAGAAATATTGATCTTCAGTTTCAGTTCCTGACCTTTGTTTCCAATGGTTCCTATGTAAGGTTTGCTATTATTGAGCCAGGTATTGGAGATATCCGGCATCTGCCCCAATGCAAAATTGGCCACAAGAATGAGGAGTAATAAAAGTTTTTTCATAGTGTGTGATTTTTAAACGCCAAATTGTGCCAGATGGTGGTTCAAATGTTTGGCAAACATATTATTCCATTCCTGGGAATTTAGTTTTCCGAAAGAAAAAGATTCTTTACCATCGAACGCATCTGCTCCCAACTGTTGTGTCTTCTGAATAAAACCAATCAACCTTGTTTTTTCTTCATGAAAATTCTTTCTGGTGGTAATCAAAAACTGTGGAGCCGTAGGGGAATCTCTTGGATAAGCTTTTTCTCCTACTACTTTTGGTTTTACGAAAGTTTTTAATATAAATTTTGCAATAGCTCCCGGCTTTTTGTGCTTTTCCGGTTCGTAGATCATTTCATAGGTGATAGAACAGTGTGCCAGCATTTGGTCCACTGTCATTTTCCCCCACAAACCATGGGTATCTTCTACCAGTCTGTTGATTCTATCAATATAGTTTTGAGCATCTTTTGCATCAAATACATTTTCCATATAATTTCTATTTTACTATGGACAAATATATCAGTTTTTTTGTTTGATTTTATCGTTGAGTTAAAAAATTGAGGGGTGTGATGCGAGGTTCGAGTTGTGGGTTATTGTTGCGGGGTTCGAGTTGCGAGTTGCTAGTTTGTGATTAAGTGTAGGGATAAAGGTTGAGGGTTTTATGTCGATAAGCTACGGGATGCGGGTTTCGGGGTTTCGGGGTTTCGGGGTTTTGGGGTTTTGGGATGCGGAACTTTGGGGTGTGAAAATGTAGAGTTTGGTTGATACAGGTTGTTTTGTTTTTTGAATTATTTCTTGATGTTATTATTTTGAATGGCTTCATGTAAATATTAATAACCATTCAACTAATTCAACTATCAACTAGAAACTAGCATCCAATCAACCAGAAACCAGCAACAAATTAACCAGCAACCAGCAACTAGAAACAAAAAAACTACTCAATCTCCTCAGAAATATTCTCAACCTCGATTTCCTGTGACGCAGATTTTTTGAAAATAAACCAGAGTTTGATCTTTAAAGCAATCCAGCCTATAATGGCGTATACCACTAAAAGAATGCTTAAATGTTTCAAATAAGGGAAAGTAAGTTCCACAGAGCCTTTTTGAATCAATAAAATTTTGAAAGCCTGTAAAAAGGGAGTTAAGGGAATAATATTCGCGATAAATTGTACAAAAGCAGGCATTGCACTCAAAGGCCATGTAAAACCACTGATAATGAAGGCCGGGGATGCAATAACCATCAGGATTTGTGTAGCTTTCAAAGCATCCGGAATCAGAATACTGATGAATACCCCTAAAAATGAAACGGATCCTACGAAAACGGCTGTCAGAAGAATAAAATTAAGAATCCCTTCCGGCATCGGAACCCTGAAAATCATATGCATAAAGTAGTAAACACCTACAATAAGAATAGAAAATACCCAGATTGGAATCACTTTTATCAGCATGGTTGGGAAAGCCCATTTTTTCATTTTCAGGTATTCTTTTACGAAAGATCCTCTTTCAAATTCGGCGGCAAAACTTACTGCCATTGCCAACAGAATTACCTGTTGTAATACCACAGCCAGCATCGCAGGCCACATAAAAATCAGATAGTTTCCGGTAGTATTAAAAAGGGTAATATAATTGGCTTTGAAAGGTTCATATTGTGTAGCAGCTTTTGCAGCGGGCATTCCTGCTTTTTGAAGGGCTTTAATGGAAGCTCCGGCAGAAAATGTTCCTATGGTGAGCTGAAGTGCTTTGGAAGCAAAATTGGCCGTTAAAACATTTCCTGTATTGATATAAACATTCAGTTCAGGATATTTTTTCTGAAGCATATCTCCTTCAAATCTTGATGGAATAATCACCACAGCTGCTGCTTCATGTCTGATCACCTCATCTTTGATGCTCAGAGGTTCCTGCAGATATCTGATAATTTTAATGCTTTTATTATCAGACAGCATTTCCGTCAATTGATTGGACAAAGGTGTATTATCTCTATCCACGACCAATACAGGCGTATTTTCAACTTTTCCGCTTTTGTAGACAAACCCCAGCAAAGTCGCATAGAAAACCGGTGCCAAAAAGAACACTGTTCTTAAGGTAGAATTGCCAATAAAAAGTTTGAACTCACGTTTCAAAAGACGGAAAAATTCTTTCATCTGTATATTTTTATGTGTTGAAGAACAAAATGAAGCTCAATACAAGCTCCATCCCTTCTTTTCAATTTATTTCAGGATTACGTTGGCATTGACTAAAATACTTTTAGCCTTATTCATGTCTTTGGGCTTTACTTTGATCTCGTAAATCGCATCCTGCAGCTGATAGTCAGGGTAAGCTGTTGTGATATCTGCATACTTTGTAAGCTGTTTGATGTATACAATATTTCCTGTCAGGTTTTCTTTGTTATACACCACCTGCATGGTCACCTCCTGCCCTTTTTTGTATTTTGAAATGGCACTTTCCGGGATGGTAAATCTGAAATAAGTACTTTCCGGAATATATCCGTTAAACAAAGCAAAACCAGCTGTTGCCAATTCACCCGTATTTAAGCTGATTGTTTCTATTTCCATGTCATTGGTGGCGATGATATATCTTTCAGAATAGGCTACATTGGCTTCCTGTAAAGCTCCTTTGGCTTGTGAAGCCTGCCCTGCAGCCATTTCAATTTTTTCGAAACGGGTTCCTCTGTTTACGTCGTCGAGTTCTGCTACCACAGCATCATACTGAGCTTTTGCACCTTGTAATTTTGCATAAATTTCGTCATGAGCCTGCGGAGACATTAAGCTGTCACGAAACATATTATTGGCTCTTTTGTAAGATTTCTGGGCGAATTCATATTGTTCCTTCAATCCTTTATATTTGGCCTGAAGTTGTCTCAGCTGATCGGCTGTTGCTCCGTTTTTAGCCATCTGCTCCTGAGCTGAAGCAGCGTTTACAGCTCCTTGAGCCTGTGCTATTTTCGCAGAAACCTCCGGAACATCAAGCTGAGCCAGAGTATCTCCTTTTTTCACGGTCTGACCTTCGGAAACATATATTTTTACAATCCTTCCGGTAACTTTAGGAGCGAAAGAGATCACATCCTTTTTAGTTTTTCCTTCAGGTTCTTTAATTTTTTCATTTTTTTTATCACAGCTCCCCAGCAAAAACAGAGCAGCGAAGAGTATAAATATATTTTTATGCATCATTTAAATTTTTAAGGGATTAAATAAAATTTGGTGATATCCAGCTCCTGGGTAGACCTCATCAGTTCTATTCCCGCTCTTCTCTGGTTGAAAATGGCATTCTGATACTCCAGTTCTGAGGCTTCAAGATCATTTTCTGCATCAATAAGCTGTGAAGATTTACTCATTCCGTATCTGAATTCTTTTTCTGCCTGTACCAATGCATTTTTTGCCAATTCTTTTTCTTTAGCTTTCAAGGTGATCTGTGCAGAAGCAATATCATAATTGGTTTGATTATTGGCCAGATTTAAGGTCAGTTTTTTCAAAGCATCTTCTTTCTGGTTTTGTAGTACTTCTTTCCCTACTTTGGCGGTTTCTTCGGCATGTTTTCCTTCTTTACCATCGAAAATCTCCCATTTAAAACCTACTCCAGCCGTGATCAACGGAAATACATTGATATTATTAGGTCTCCAGTCCAGTTTTTTGCCTTCATATCCAAGGATTGGCACTGCGGGAATAACGTTTTCTGAAGATTTTATTCTATTCCCATACAAACCGATATAATATGCGGAAGCCATCAGCTGTACTTTAGGAATCATCCACGTTCTTTCTGCTTTTATTTTATAATCTGCAGCGCTAATCCCATGTTCCAATGCACGGATTTCAGCTCTTTGCTCTATTCCTTTTTCTGCTGCAAGTAATTCTACCGGAGATAGCACCGGATCAATCATTCTAAGCCTATCTCTTTGAATCCCTGTTAAAATATAAAGCTGGGTAAGAAGGAGTTCTTTTTTTCCTTCATATTCTACCATTTTAGCATCTAAAGTTGCCTGAGCCAATTCGATTTTCTTATGATCGTAAGGTGTAATCAAGCCGTAACCAAGAGCTTTGTCAGCTGTTTTTCTGTTGATATCCAGTCTTTTTTTACTTTCGTCAAGTACTTTTTTAGACTGATGAATCAAAGCTAACTGGTCATATGCTTTAGAAATAGTGGCAATGACTTCATCTTTTGTTTTCTCCAGAAGGATATCTTCAGACTTTTTCTTTTCTTCCACCGCTTTTTTCATGTACTTGACCTTTCCTCCTGAATACAGAAGCATTTTGGCATCTGCCTTGGCAATACCTGAAAATCCTGATACGTTGAAATTATTGTTGAAAGCCCCTTCAGGAATATTGATAAAGGGAGCGAGATTGAATTCAGGTGACGTCAGTCTTGCTGTTCCATTGAGATAACCGGCCTTACCACTCAATTCCAAAGTTGGAAGAAAGATGTCTTTCAGTTTATGTTCGTCAAGATCAGTAAGTTTATTTTGGGTAATCTGCATTTTAAGGTTCGGATCCCGAACCATAGCACTATCCAGAAGTTCTTTAAAATCCGGCGCAGACTGTGCCCAGCCAAAAGCAGGGAAAGCAAAAAAACTAAACGTAAAAATCAATAAATTGTTTTTCATGGTTTATGTTTATAACAAATATAATGCAAAAAAAGGTAAAATACTTAAAGATAATTCTACAAAGTAGTGAATTTAAAGTAAGTTTAAAATACGTTTAAGTATAAAGCCTTATAAAATACAGTTTTGCCCGAAGTGTTTAAATGTTAATTAAAACTTAAAAAATTTCGAAAAAATATTTAACTCTACTTTTTTCATACTACTTATAAAGCATTTTTATCAGGAAATAAAAGGATTTAAGAGCATTATTCCAGAAAAATAATCTGTAATATTTTATTCTAAACTTTAAAATTTGGATTCCTGCTCAGTGGATATGATTTTGATAAAACGATTTGTACGATCAGCAAAATTTGTAAAAAATGAAATACTTATTTATTGTTATCAAGTCGCTCATGAGTTTATGTTTTGGGTAAAGCCTAAGGAATTAAATCATTTTATCAAACGGGCTAAAGCCCGTTCCTATTGAATAAAATCGTGCATATTATCTTTATTTCTATTCTGAATTTTGGAGACTGGATTCCTGCGGAATGACAGACTAGATGGATATACTTTGGGAATAATTATCTGCTCAATCAACAAAATCTGTGAGAGATACTATCAATTAAAAACAAAAGCTCCCCACATCACTGTGAGGAACTTTCTATTTTATTACGATAATAAGCTGATCTATCTTTGAACTGCTTTTTTCATATTAGCGTCAGGACGTAAAATTCTGTAACGAACTTCGATATCTTTTGGTACGTAAAATACCAATGGAAGTTTACTGTTGTATCTTACGGTTTCGGGTTTTAGGGTAACAAACTTCTTAGTCTGTTTTTGGCCAGGGCATCCCATCAATGTTCCGGCTGTTTCACCTTTAGATTCTACTTCATAATAGTTGTATCCCCATCCCTGAAGATCCTGAGTTTTCATTTCTCCCATTAAGAAATAATTGTTACAGTCTACCATTTTCTCAGCGCCTACAAAAAGCTCAACTTTTAAATCGTTTTCGTTTTTGGCTACGGGAAGCTGAATATATACTTGCTTATATCCTTCTTTTGCTTTTGGGAACATTTCAATCTGTAGTTTTTCAAACTTTTCTGCTTTCTTTTGTGCGAAAGCATTTACTCCAGCCATTAATACTAATCCTGTGATTAAAGTTTTAGAAAATTTCATCTTTTAATAATTTTTTTAATTGATACTATCTTAATTCCAAAAACCATTCCAAAATTAAACATTTGTTTGGTTTTTTTGATTTGATTCTATTTTTATTTGAAATCTTTCCACAAAAAAACTGCAGTAAAAAAATTACTACAGTTTTTTGTTTATCATTTATTCTGAAATAGCAACATTACTTCCTTTTGTATGGGCATTCATCTGTGGTGCGTAATAATTCTGCATCGTTGTAATTCCGTTGGAGAATTTACCGGATGCATTGGCTACCACATCATATTCAAAAACATATTTTCCTTTCGGAATATATTGAATATAGAAATTGGTAGAGGCATCTTTAGTCGATTGATAATATCCGAGGTTATTTTTCCATTGATATCCTGAAAGTGTATCTACCGGCTCAAATCCTGCTGCACGCATATCTTTAATATGAATAAACTCCATAGCTCTGTCTGTGTTCAGAATCATTCTTACCGTTACTTTGTCTCCTACTTTCAATGGTGTTTCGGTTGAGATTTTCTGAAGTTCTTCTCCGTTCACCGTTTTTACTTTTTTATAAAGTTCTTTTGTTACAGAGATATAATTTTCAGAAGATTTGATTTTATCCAAATCTTCATAATACTGCCAGAATAATCCTCCCTGAACAATTCCCGGACCAGGTTTGGTAACCGTTACAGTTGCTAAGTTTTTATCTACAGCTTCTGGTTTCAATGTTGATTTCACATAGCCTGTAGCTTGTGTCTGAGGAGCTAATTCTTTTCCGCCCCAAACAATGGTGGCTTTATCACTTTCTGTTCCGGTCCATGATTTTCCTGAATTCAAAATGGTAAAGATCACTTCTGCAGTACCTCTTGAGCTTCCCCACGAGTTGACTTCTTTTTGGGTTACCAGCCAGATTTTCACGTCTTCAATAAAGTTTTGATCGTTAGATTGCAACTTATTGAATGCTTCCAGTGCTCCGGCATGGTTTACTACTTTTGAACCGAACCATCCCCAATCATTTAAGTTTTGTTTCCAATAGACACCTTGTGTTTTGGTATCTGTGGAAGTTTCTTTAAGGTAGGTCATTAATTTAGAAGAAACATCTTTCAGACCGTAATCGTTCATTAATAATGCAGCACGGTGAAGTCCAAAGAATGTAAAATCTGTGATCTTCGCGGTTTTTGCTTTCTGTTTCACCAGTGTTTTCAGAGTGGCACCTTTTCCTTTTAAAGGATATTGTTGTTCCCAATAGTTTCTGGTATCCAAATAATCCATAGCCCAATTGTTCCAGACATCCCCTTTCTTCACATCGAAATATTTGTTCACCTCATTGTCTACATACTGAATCAATTTGGTTACCATCGTTTTCTGTTCTGAACTTTGATAGTCTTTCACATTATCTTTTAACCAAGAATTGATTTTTCCAAGGTTTTTAAGGATATACAATGATGTTCCGTAAGAACTTGGATAACCAGGATACCAAGAAAATCCACCGTCAGGGTTCTGCAATTTTTTGAAATCATCCCAATCCTGATTGATAGAGTTTTTCATGGTATTGACATCAAATAGTAATACCAGTTTCTGCATCTGCTCACCCTCATTTTTACTTTCCAATACCCAAGGAGTTTCTTCCAGCAACAATTGCTTCAATTCCTGATTTTTCTCAAGATTTGAATTCAATAATCCTTTGTTCTGATATTCCTCGAAAATAGTTTTCATTTTCGGATTGGCTTTGAATATTTCTGAAGCCAGCACATCTGCAAACCATTTATTAAAGATTACATCCGCAGAGTTATTCTGATCATTTTTCAGACTTGGAAGGGCAAACATGATTTCCCAGATCGGATTGGTTGTCAGTTCTAACGTATTGGAAACATTAGAAGCTGTTGTAGAAGTATTATTTTTAAGGTTATCCAAGACAAATGTTTTGGTTTCGCCCTCTTTTACAAAAACCGGAACGGCATCAGTCACCAGCATTCTGTTGGGTAATACGGCAACAGCCTGTTGTTCTCCATCAGAATAAACTCCTGCTTTGGCAACCACTTTGAAAATAACTGAAGAAACATTATCCGGCACCTTCAATTTCCACGTCAATGCACTGCTTCCATTTTCATTTAAGTTGAAGTTTTGTACTCCTGAAATGATTCCGAATTTTGAAGATATATTTTCATTGGTAAAGGCATCCAGAATCTGTAATTCGGCAGAACCGTTTAGTTTTTTATCGGTAAGGTTTGACAGTTTCGACTGTAGATTCAGTTCGTCTCCTTCTCTCAGGAATCTCGGATAGTTTGGCGTTACCGAGAATTCTTTCTGGGTTACCACTTCTTTTTCCAACGTAGTCGCTCTTGCATCCTGAGTGTGGGCAAGGAACATTAATTTCCATTTTGTCAACGCTTCCGGAGAAGTGAATTCAAAACTTACATTTCCTTCTGTATCGGTTTTCAAATCCGGATAGAAGAATGCAGTTTCGTTCAAATTCTTACGAACAGCTACTTTTTCCAGGTCTTTTTCTACATCATCATGATCTAAAACACCGTCTGCATCTGCTGCCATCTTTGGGGCTTTTAAAGGTTCGGGAACTACATTCTGAATAACCTCCATTCTATTTTCTGCGATAGCTTTTCTCCTAATTCCCATTGCCTTCCCAGCAATTGGTGATGGTGGAGCCATATTACTTTCAACCATCACTCCGGCTGCCTGTCCCTGCAATGTGTAGAAAAGGTTGCCATCAAACCAGTTAAACTGCGGAATCTGTACTTCTCTGCCTTCGAAATATCTTAGTCTCTTCTGATAACTTTCCTGTTGCAGATAATTTTTGATTCCATAAGAAGTAACAATTACAAATGGGGTGTACAATTTTCTCCAACTGTATGTGTTTGCTGCAAACTGATCCAGAGACATATCATACATATTGGCTAATACTTCTGCATTGATCTTTTCTTTGTCATTTCCGGTTACTTTTACCGTCCATTTTTCTTTTGCATTTGGTTCAAGCTTATCTCTGAAGGTTACTGTTTCTATTTTTAAAGGTTTTTCTGGGTCTTTTATTTTTAAGGAAACAGATTCTGTATTCACGTCATTGAATGCTACCAGCTGAAACTGAAGGTTCAGATTTGATACACTTTTATCTTTAGAAATTTCAGCAATATATTCTAATACTCCTTTTTTCATCTGATGAACCTCTGAAACCGTTTTTCCTGATCCGTCCTGTACAAAAACATTTACCAAAGCATCAGGAACTGCTGAGTAAACATAAACTTTCGCTTTTTCTCCTCTTGACAATTCTTCTTTTGGAGCAATGACTGTAAGGAATGTTTTTTGAGTTGATTTTAACGCTGTTTTATCCCAAACGCTGAAATACTGTGAAGTTTTGATCGTATCTTTTCCTTCCATATTGAAAAGCTCCAGCTGGTAATCTCCTGTTTCCAGTTTTCCTAAATCAAGATTGGTTGAAAGCTGAGCATTGTCAGCGGACGGCTGCTGTTGTCTTTCAATCAGTACTTTTTCGGTTTTCCAGTTTTTGATCTCATCATTTTTATCAAAAAGATCATGTGGGAATTTGCTGATAAATTCTTCTTTTGAATATTTCGGCAGATTCTGAACATCAGATTTGAAATTATCTCTGAAAATTCTATCAGGAGCTGTCAGTTTTGACAACTTAACCTGATAGGCTTTCTTAAGATTCTGATCGTTGTAATTTTTGGTTTCTACCTTTACGTTCACATTTTCATCTGCAAAAATATTGCTGATGTTTTCTGCCTGGATGTAGTGAGAAACCGAAGCTACTTTTAATTGTGTATTGGCAGTTTGTGTTTCTCCGTTAATATCTGTAACAGAAGCATTGATCGCATAATTATCAATCTGTATTCCTTCCAGTTTTTCATCTTTTTTAAGCTCCAAATGAATGATAAACTCTCCTTTTTCATTGGTTTTTGCTTCACCCAAAATGGAATTTTCATTCTCATCATTCTGCGGGTACCAGCTGAAATATCTCCATCTGATATTTTGTTTTTTGATTTCGTAGTTCACTGTCGTATTGCTCAACGGAACACCGGAGAACATGACAGCTTTTCCTTTTAGTTCTATAGTCTGACCGTATTTATACTCCTCTTTTACAGGATCAAAGGTTACTTCAAACTTAGGTCTTTTGTATTCTTCTACTCTGAAATTTTTATACCCCTGGCTTTCACCATCTATTCTCAGATAAAAGTTACCGTTCAGTTTTCCTTTCGGAAGGATGAAACTTCCGTGATAAGAACCAAATTCATTGGTGGTGAATTCCTGCGAAGACACCTCTTCGCTATTGGTATTCAACAAAGTTATTTTTTGCTTTAATCCCGAAAGTACTGATTCAATCTCCTTATTCATTCTTGTATTGATCACCTTGAAATAAACAATCTGTCCGGGACGATAGATTCCTCTGTCTATGAAAATCTGAGCTGTTGAGCGTGTTTGTTTATTAGGATTATAATCATCAGCATACCCTCTGTTTCCATAGACCTGCATGATCTGAAAATCATTGGTTTTAGGCTGGTGAATCAGGAAAGTTCTGTAGTAGTCTTTATTTTCAGAAGAAGGAAACTTAAATACTCCGTTGGCATTAGTTGTTCCATCAATTTTAGTTAATGTTTTATTGGAAACAAATTCATAAAACTGAAGACCTTCATTGGCTAAAGGTTTCCCATTTTCACTGTTCACCAATTTCAATTCATCAGAAAGAGGTTTTCTGTCTGTTTTAGATTGATAGATGATTCTGTTTCCTGAAACCAGAAAATAAAAATTTTGTCTGGAATCTGTATCTTTCATATCCGCTCCTGCAACGGTAAATTCTGCAACATACACTCCGGAAGGAAGCGGTTTTACCTCCAATGAAGTTTTATGATTCTGATAATCCTTAGGATCCGGAAGCTGGAATGTTTCTTTCCTTACCAAGTTCTTTTTTAATTTTCCAAAAGTATTGGAGTAAGAATCCTGAACATATTGAAGTAATGAGATAAAATCATCTTTTACTTCATAAATATTCAATGTAAATTCTGATACATTCTGGTATTCTGCCACAAAATGAATCGGCAGATTATTCTGAGTCTGAGATTCGTATTTTAAGTTCAGATATGGGTTGACAATCTGAGCTTCTTTACTTTTGATATTTCCAAGGAAAAGAGATTTTGGATATTCACTTTTTGCCTGTGAAGCTACTGCAAGAGCTTCTTTAGGCTTCTTCTGATTAATAAGTTCATCCATGATATCTCCCATGATCGTTACCTTATAATCTCCATCCACATTAGATTTTATCAGATTCTGAAGCTGTTGAAGCTTATCTTTACAATGATTGAAATTACAGCTTTCTGTAATCTTCTCTTTCATGAAATAGAGTTTCGTATTCCCGCTGTTCTGTGCAATCAGTTCATCATAAATTGCATTAATTGTTGTACGGTTTGCTGTCAGTTCATTTTTAGTGAAGATATTATTTTCAGACAAAAACGCTATTTTTTTTACTGCATACCACTCCGATAGCGTTGGGAAATAAGAGATATCATCTGTTCCGGAAAAAACATTCTTATATTTTTCCAGAGAGATTTTTTTCATTTCAGGTTTCTCCTGATCAAGATCCTGATAATTTTTCGTTAAATAGTTTTTGAAATCAAGCTTGCTCCAGGTTTCAATCTGTGAAACATCCTGAGAATTGATATTGGTTCTTCCGTTTATTTTCCATGAATTCTGATTGTAATAATCCATGAAGAAACCATTCAACAGGACTTTGTAAACCAGCTTTCCTTCACCGTTTATCTTGCCCTCTGCATCTTTAAGTTTTTTGAAGAACTGAGAAGCGGCATCATTCTGATCGTCATCCACAGTTTGGTTTACAATACTGAACTCCGCTTTCAAAGAACGGATCAGCTCGAACGCATTATTTTCTTTCATGGCTTGTTTTTGTATGTCTAAAATAATGGGAAGATTAGATTTATAAGCTCCTTTTGTACTGTTATCAGCCACTTTTTTCCATTGGGTATCATAATATTTCTGTGCGGATACCGTTGAAAAGCTCAGCATTACAAGCAAAAGCAGAAAAATCTTGGAAAATCTTTTCATATATATTAATTTTGATAAATGAACATCTTAAAAATACTGAAAAAAACTGTCATAGACAGCCAGATTTATGTCTCTCTTATGGGAACTCTTTTTGCAGTATTTTTCATGAAAGAGCAAAACACATTCCGTTTCCCTACTTTTGCACTTATTTTCATCACTTATTTCAGTGGTTATCTGTATACTAAATACCAATACACCATGCATTTTTTCAAAATAGTGGTCATCAATGCCATTGCAGGAATCATCTGTGCTTTTTTAATCATTCATAATCATAATGAAATAAGACTTTTGAAATGGTTCATTATTGTAGTTTTGGGATTGCTTTACAACAGTTTTTTTCTTGATGTTTATATCCGGAAAATTCCTTTGCTGAAAGTTTTTTATGTAGGATTGGTATGGGCGTTGGTCAATTGTTGGCTTACTCTTCCAGAATTCAGTATACCTATTTTTCTGATCAGCTTCTTCTTCATTACTGCTCTTGTTCTTCCCTTTGATATTCGGGATATGAACAGTGATACCGTAAAAACTTTTCCTATGCTGATAGGCGTGGACAACACCAAATACATTGCTTACACCCTTGTTTTCATCAGCAATATGATCGGGATCTTCTATCTTGACTTATCTTATGCCATTTCTTTTTTTATGGCCAGCATTGCAACTTATATTCTTATCTATTTCTCTGATAATAAAAGAGATGACGCTTATTATTCATTCGGGGTAGAAACTTGTTCGGCACTTCCTTTTTTATTTTTACTAATAATGGAGTATTTTTGACGAATGATTATCAAAAAGCTTTCCCTCTACAATTTCAAAAATCACTCTGAGAAAAACTTTGAATTTTCCCCGCAGATCAACTGTTTTGTGGGTAATAACGGTGTGGGAAAAACCAATATTCTGGATGCTTTGCATTATTTGTCGGTAGGAAAAAGCTTCTTAGGAAATACAGATTTTAACAATATTAAAAAAGAAGAAGACTTTTTTACCATTGATGCTGAAATTCTGAATGAAGACAGTGAAGATATCATCAGGATTACCCAGCCCAAAGAGGCTAAAAAAGTGATCAAGAAAAACGATAAAAGTTATGATAGACTTGCTGATCATATTGGCTACCTTCCAAGTGTGATGATTTCGCCCTATGATTCTAATCTTATTTCAGATTCCGGGGAAAGCAGACGTAAGTTTCTGGATGCAATGATTTCTCAAACAGATTCGGAATATCTTTTTGATCTTATCCAATATCAGAAAACGATTCAGCAGCGAAATGCTTTATTGAAATATTTTGCCAAAAACAGAACATGGGACAAAGATTCTTTGGAAATTTATGATGACCCGATCACCAGATTTGGGACAAAAATTTTTAAGAAAAGAAAAAAGTTTGTAGAACAACTCAACCCTATTGTTCAGAATTTCTATCAGATTATTTCCGGTGGAAAGGAAACTGTATCAGTAATTTATGAATCTCATTTGCTGGAAGATTTTTTTGAAAATCTTTTAAAAGGCAGCCTTGAAAGAGACCGCATGCTGACTTATACTTCAAAAGGAATTCATAAGGATGATCTTCTTTTTGAAATGGATCATGTTTTAATCAAAAAAATAGGCTCTCAGGGACAGCAAAAATCCTTCCTGATTTCTTTAAAACTGGCTCAGATGAGTCTTGTAAAAGAACTCACCAAAAAGACTCCTATCCTCTTGCTTGATGATATTTTTGATAAGCTTGATGATACCAGAGTTTCACAATTGATAGAACTTGTCAACAAAGAAAGTTTTGGACAGATTTTCATCACGGATACTCATAGAGAGCGCACTGAAAGTGTGGTGAAAAAAATTAATGAGGAAAGTATAATTTTTGAAGTGTAATCCAGAATTTATATGCGGATTTATAGATTATAATATCACCTATAATTGACACTAAATTCTTTAAACTAAGCAATCCCTAATATATATTTGTACAGCTATATTATCTATACCTTCATCAATTCTTTGAATAAATTTTAAACCTAACTATCAATCAATTACAAAACGTGTGATATATCTGTGATATGTTTTTTTTGGAAACCAAATTGTTTTTTATCACCTTGCAATAAAAAAATTTAATTAATTTTTTATCCTCGAATATTGTTAACTTACAAAAACATTTTTTACAATTATTATGCAATCTTTACACACAGTTACTACTCAATATGGAGGTGTTAGCGGTATTAAAACCAGCAATGGTATATTAACATTTAAAGGTATACCGTATGCTGCCCCACCAGTAGCCGCAAATCGTTTTCAACCCCCAAAGCCTCCGATGCCATGGACTGGTGTAAAGGACGCAACAAAATATGGAGCTACTCCACCTCAATTAACGCCTAAAGCCGGACCATTTGCAGAATTGCTGCCCAATGTGGTAATTCCCGGAGATGATTATTTGAATCTTAATATCTGGACTTCGGACACCACCGAAAAAAAACCTGTAATGGTTTTTATTTATGGGGGTGCTTTTGTTCTTGGCTCAGGTGCAGTTCCAGCTTATGATGGTAGTAATTTTGCTCGGGATGGTGTTGTTTTGGTAACAATAAACTATAGAATTGGTATTGAAGGTTTTTTGTGGTTTGGCGATGGAGTGCCCAATCTTGGAATGCTTGATCAAATTGCCGCTCTAAAGTGGATCAGGGACAATATTTCCAACTTTGGTGGTGATCCTGATAATGTCACCATCTTTGGTGAATCTGCAGGCGGAATGAGTGTTTGTACATTACTCGCTATGAAAGAAGCACAGGGTCTGTTTAGACGGGCAATTGCAGAATCAGGGGCAGGACATTCAGTCATCAGCCCTTCCTCAGCAAAGCTTATTGGTACGAGGCTTGCAGAAATACTTGGTGTGGCACCCACACGAGAAGCAATTGGAGAGGTAGATATTGAAAAGGTTTTTGCTGCACAAGATCAATTGTCATCTGAAATTATGGCAAAACCTTTAGTGGAATTATGGGGTGAGGTTGCATTCAACTTAATGCCCTTTGAACCGGTTGTTGATGGCCATTTATTAACTGCAACTCCAATAGAATGCATTGCCAATGGAGCTGGTAAGGATGTGGAGATTCTTATTGGTACCAATAGTGAGGAGTTCAGGTTATTTCTTGTCCCTGATGGTATCCTTTCTAAGGTTACAGATTCTGCTTTGAATATTGCCGCTTCCGCTTATGGACTATCCGAAAAATCTATTCAAACCTACCGAACTAATCGTCCTGATAGTTCTCCTGGTGATGTTCTAAGTGCTATTATTACAGATTGGTTTTACCGTATACCAGCATTACGGGTTGCTGAAAAACATGAGAAAACATACGTATACGAATTTGCATGGGGTTCGCCTGCATGCAATAATTTGCTTGGTGCCTGCCATGGCGTTGAGCTTGGTTTCGTATTTGACAATCTAACAAATACCGGTTTTACCAAAATGTTAGGTAATCATCCTCCACAACAATTGGCCACTACTGTTCATAAAGCATGGGTGGATTTTGCCACTAATGGTAATCCTGGTTGGGATATTTATGATACTCATAACCGTATATCTATGCGTTTTGATGTTGTATCACAAATTACTGTTGATGACAGGTCTGATGAACGTTCTATATGGGATGGAATCAGGTAATGATGTATCAGCACTAAGAATAAATTGAATATTTGTTAATGATAACAATAGTATTAAAACATTATTTATCAAATTGATGGTTGAAGGATTTCATTTATCTGAATGAAAAGCAGACATGAAACCTACATGCCGAAAGCCTACTTTATGAATAAGAAAAAACGTGAATATCAATCCTCTGAACTGGTCAAATCTTTTGCCAGAATTTATGGCTTTGAGCACAAACTTATTGCTTTTGACATTAAAGATTTCCTTGAAGAATATCTTGATGAAAGCCTTTTTAAGGAAATAAGAAGCGTCAATATTGAAAATAAGTGTATCGTAATTAAAATTGATTCTCCTTTACTGAAGCATGATTTTAAGATGCGTAAAAGCTTTTATCTCAAAAAATTTCAGGATAAATTTGGAATTGAGAATTTTAGGGATCTTCAGATTTTATAGGAATAAAGGGATTATATCCATATAAAATAATTCACTAATGTTGAAATTATTTTGAATTCATTGGATTTAATATGTATCTTTAGTACTCATTAATAACTCATTTTTAACTATGAAAAAGATACTTAAATCAAAGAAATTATCAAGAGAAACGTTAAAGATAACTCAAGGTGCGGGACAAATGGTTTGCTGTGCTGTAAGCTGTGGAGATCTTAGTCAATGTGTTTTTTGGGAGCAACTTCCTGCAGAATGCCCGGAACTTCCATACTGTCTTTAAAAGTTAACTATAGAAAAATGCTATCCTCGGGTAGCATTTTTTGATATAATTCAAGTATAATTCAATATTAATTGATATATTTATCATTCAAAAAATTAATACTATGAAAAAATCAATTGCATCTAAAAAACTGACAAGAAAAACTTTAAAAACAATACAAGGAGGAGGTGTTGGACAAATCTGCTGTGCTGTAAGCTGTGCTAATGAGAACGAATGTGCTTATTGGACAACTTTGCCAACTAAATGTCCACTGCTTCCTATTTGCCTTTAAAATGTAATAAAATAAAAAATGCTACCCGAGGAGGTAGCATTTTTTGTTTTTATTATTAATGTTCTCCTGATTTATTGGAAATGGTACTACTCATCAAATCATCTGCTTTTTTATCCAGTCTGGAACTTAATGGCAGAAAGAATTTCAGCGGATGCTTTGTAAAGTATCTGAAAATTTCTTTATAAATCTCACTTACCTGTCCGAAATTCATTTTTCTTGACCTGAATGCCAGGAACATAGACAAACTGAAACTTACTAAAAAGTTGAAGAAACCAATCAGGAATACCGTAATAAAAGACATCCAGAATGTATAGGAATCTACAGAGAAGTCTTTTCCATATAATCCTAAAGCAAAGTTACCCGCTGCGAAAGTGATGTGCCTGATGTCCAGATCCAGTCCGAAAAACATTCCTACCGGAGCCGTTGCTCCAAGGAAAACTCCAAACCAGAAATTGGAAATAATTCCCGGCCAGTTTTTAGCATAATATTTTGAAAGTCCTTTTGCAAATTTTTTCCCAAAAAAGCTTCTGATAGAAAGGTTTTTGGCAATTCTTTCCGGAATCTGATAAAACACGGAGTTGTTACCAATATTCCCAGAAATAATTCCGGAAATAAAAAGATAGAATCCGGCAATACTTGCATGCAGAATTGCTTTTGATTTAAAGGGATCAAGATCTTTTAATAATTTATCAGAACGTTCTACAGCAAGGTTTTGCGAGAAAAACACATCCAGCCCGTAAATGATGGCAAGTGCCACCGGAAAGGCAAGCAGTACATTTCCAACAAAGGCAATGAACTGACTTCTGAATAGTTTAGAAACCAAATGGGCAAATTCTGTATTGTTTCTTTGGGCATTTCCTTCTTCGGATAATACTTTGGTCATCGTAGCAGCAGTCATTGCCGGCTGTTTTGTAGCCAAAGTAAACCCCATCAGATAGATCATCACGAATCCCATTGCATAGTTCATGGAGTACAAGAAAGCATGGGAGAAATCACTCCCTGGAATATATCCGTAGAGCATTTTCAACACACAAAGTGCTCCTACAATGATTCCACCACCACTCGCTTTGTAGAACATGGTCATATATTCTTTTCGGGTAGAAGTAATATAGTGAGTTCCGGTTTCTGCGGTGTGGTTGGTAATAAGATGTGAAATCAATCTCGTACTGTCATTGATCAGGTCTGAGATATTATTTTTATGAGATTTATAGTTCAGAATATTAAATACCAGCTGTTTAGATTTTATCTGAACATCTTCATCGGTATCAATAACCAATAACTGAACGATATCATATATTCTTTCGGTCTGCTGTCGGATTTTTAACAGAGATTGATTAATTTTTCCAGAAATACCATATTTGGCGGAATTTTTAAAAGCAATATTTACAAATTCCTGGCATTGTTCTGCATAAATTTTAATCTGCTTATATCTGCTGTCTTTGGAGTGCAGTTGAAGTTCGGGGTCCTTTACAAGATCTTCTGCTAATGTTTCCAACTCATTCTGAAGGGCAAGAAACGGATTATCCAGATTTCTGTACTGTGGTGCCATTCTTACCACTTCCACTTCCATGGCCATCCCTGTAACCCTCCAGGAAAGAATATTCATGGAGAAAATGAGTTCTTTTTTCACATTAGGCTTCACAATAAAATCTGAAGCTCCCAATATATTTAAAAACTCATCAATCTCATTTTCCGGAAGATTGTGAAGATATTTCAGATCCTTTTGGGGTCTCAGGCTGACATTGTCAATCATATACCACACCGTCTTTTCATTTTCAACGGGTGGTAAAACCTTGTTCAGGATTCTTTTTTTAAGTTCCGGAAAGAAAGCATTTTCCGAGAGAATATTAGCTTCTGTCAGAGAAAGATTGAAAGGTCGTCCTTTAAAAATATTGTGAATATAATATTTAAAGTTTTCAGCAAAATTAGGGTTGCTTCTTAAGAAATTGAGCACATCTGTAAAGTCTGCTTCTTTGATCGCCTCTAAAAACTCTGCAAAGGGTTCTAAAGAAAGCGTTTCATTCTTAAAAGAAAAGTATTTTTTAAGAACTGACTCAAAGTTTGTGCTGGAATTAAAAAATTTCATTAGTACAAAGATACTATTTCAAACTCACATTCCTCATCTGTCTCATGATCCAATTGTGTTTCTTTCTTAAATAAGGGGACGGATTTTTAGGATCATATTTCTTCGGATTAGGCAATACAGCGGCAATCCATGCTGCATCTGAAGTACTTAGCTCTTTGGATGATTTTCCAAAATAATATTGTGCAGCAGCTTCCACTCCAAATACTCCCCGCCCCATTTCAATGGAGTTCAGGTATCTTTCAAGGATAATATCTTTAGTCCATACTTTCTCGATGATAAAGGTATAGACTGCTTCCAACCCTTTTCTTACCCAGCTTCTGCCCTGCCAAAGAAATACATTTTTTGCGGTCTGCTGGGAAATGGTGCTTCCGCCTCTTATTTTTTTGCCTTTCTCATTGTTTTTCATCGCTTTTTCGATGGCTGTATAATCAAAGCCGTCATGATCAAAGAATTTCTGATCTTCAGAGGCTATTACTGCCTTTTTCACATTGCTTCCCATCTCGTCATAGGAAATATAATCCCTGTGCAGTTTTCCATATTCAAAAAGCCCTCCTATCTGGGTAAGTGTGATTGGCGGATTAAAGAATCTGCCCCAGATAATAAAGACTACATTCAAAACAAGAATGATGAAGATAAGCTGTTTAATTTTTTTCCACATAATTTGATAACAAGGAAAGGCAAAAATAAGCAAATACTACGATTTACTGCAATTCTTTCATATAAGTAAGCTGATATTCCGGTAAAAGTTCAGGATGAAAGATCTTGATATAGTCTTTAAGGATCAAATCTGCTCTTACAACGCCACTTTCGAAGAAATCATTTGCTTTTAAATTTTCTTTTCCAGCTATGGTATAGATCTTCCCTTTATTGAATACATCCAGCTTTCCATAGAAAGGATTCATGCCCAGCATTTCTTTTTTTGAAGTGTGACTTCCTGCATTCACCCAGTACTGTACCCCTCCGGCTTTGGCATATACTTCTTCAAAACTCATTGTCAAAGCTTTTTCATCTTTATTATCCTTCATGATATAATTGGCATTGGCATCAGAAATATAGTGGGCAACGGAAGTATTTCCGCCAGGCAGGTACCAGACATCGCCATATATTTCGTTGGCAAGAACAACAGGTTTTTCTTTAGCTGTGGAAGCAAGCTTCTTCAAATCATTATAGTTTTTCTCAACTTCCTTATATTTAGTATCAGCTTCTTTCTCTTTTCCTAATAATTCTCCGAAAAGCTTAATGTAAGCTGTTTTTTCCAAAGGCTTCTGCTCCATATATTCATCCAGAAATATCACTTGAATTCCATTGTTTTTCAACAGTTCATAGGTATTATCAAAACTGGCAATATGATTGGTAAAAATAGCATCCGGCTTCATCGAAATGATCTTTTCCACATCATATTTCTGTTCACTTCCTACGTTTTGAATTTTTCCTTCTTTAATCAGGTTCTGGATTTTTTCGGAATAAATATACTCCGGACTTGAAACCCCTATAATCAAACTTTCTGCTCCAAGCTCTGAAATATATCCGGCCATACTTGCATTAAGCAGGATGATTTTCTTAAATGGAGTTTGATTTTGCTTAAAATTATACGTGAAATTTCCCGATTTTAGATCCAGAACTCCGTCATGTTCCTTAAATTGCGTACGGGCAGAGATATTAGTCCAATCTGAGGACGAAATTTTTGATTCTCTTTTACAAGCTGTTAGCGCGAAAACCGTAAATAAAAGTAAAATTCTTTGTTTCATCTTTCAAAGAACGGAAAAAAGTGCTATATTTGCAAACCTTTAAACAACAAGGTAACACAAGGCCTCGTGGCGCAACTGAATAGCGCATCTGATTACGGCTCAGAAGGTTACAGGTTTGAATCCTGTCGAGGTCACTAAATTTTAAAAGAGAATTTTGTAAAACATTGGAAACCAATTAATTACAAATTCTCTTTTTTATTTTTGTATCCGTTTTTGTATCCGAATTTCCAAAATACGCTTTTTAAAAGCTATTTAAACTTAATTAAATCTATCTGAATTGTAAACCGTTTACTGTAATACAAATACTACGATTTAAAGTAATGTCCGTTCGATTCAAAATAATCATACATAATATTACGTGCCGTGGCTTCCCAATCAATCACAACAAAGCTAGGCAGATTGAACGGTATATCATTTTCATATAAATATTCCACGAACTCAATATCATTTGCATATTCACCGTAATAGAAGTTATTTACATATTCAAGGAGACTTTGAAAATCTATACTCCCTAAGCAATCTAAACAGGCTTCAAAAACTTCTGAATCATACTCAGATTCATTTATTTGCTCTGCAATATCGTAAATTTCGGGAGATAAAAAACTTTCCCCTATCAATCTCAATTTTTCAAATAGAGAACAACCCTCATAATCGGAAAATAAAAATTCAGGGTCAGATTCATCAGAATGCAGTTCATACATTACCTGTCGTAATTCTTCAAAATCAGAATAATCTCCGAGGTTAAGCCATTTGCCATACAGGCTTGAATTATTGTACTTAGCGTACGTTGATACATAGATACTCGTAGTATCAAGACAATTTCGTAAATTTGTCATGTTAATAAGTTTTAGATGAGTTAAAATTTATTGATACGCCTAGTTGTATTCCCGTACTTCTAGGCATTTTTGTTTTTTATATTGAACCTTGTACCCAAAGACACAAGGCTAAAAGTAGCTTGTAAAGATGTATAAATATACAACAAAAAGCCCATAAACACAAGTGTTTCAGGTACTTTTTACTCAAAAAAATCAATACTTCCGAGGTTAGTTAAAAACTTTTTAACCACTCCGAGTGTAGGAGAAACAAAAACAGTTGCCAAAAATCTAAAATCCTTGATAGGGGCGGTTGGAAAAAAACGTATCGACCTATATCCACTCTTTGTATAGTAGGGATTGTCGGGATGCCTATATGAAAATTTTGAGATTTGACATAGGGGGATGTTTTTACATTAAAATTTGACGGGGTTGGTGTAAATAGTAACCCAAGTATTATACATTTTCCCTGTAAGTCTGCTAAAAAAAATATCAATCAACCAAAGTACCACAAACCGTTTACCTTAGTTTTCCGAAATGCTTTGTATGAACCAACAAAAAGTGATAGATTAGTACCTGAAAAATATTTTTTTTTCATCATTTGTGTTTTTAAGTCTTTCGTTTCATCGAGGGACTTTTTTGTTTTGGGGTAAATAGGTAGATACATATTGACAAAAGTACACTTGCTATGATTACAGCTTTTTTACATCCCGACCAAACCGTAAAGATTACTTACCACCCTGCAACCGTTTTTTATTATAAAATTTACAAATGAAAATCTCTACTTTTGTCATATAGCTGCTAATCAAAAAAACATTACATGAATTTACAACTATTACTTCCTTTACTAATAACATCTTTAACTACAATAATAGGTTGGTTTATGTTGCATAGATTTACCCAACGTAGAGATTTAGAAAATAAAAAAAAAGATTTACGAATAAACTATTTGATTGAGGCGTGGAAAAAATTAGAATATGCTTCAAACAGAAATATAAATGAAGAGGAATTTATTGAGTTTATGGAAAAACCAATTGCTTTAATTCAATTATTTGGCACAAATACTCAAATTAAATATGCAGAACAAATCGCTAATGCAATCAAAGTTGAAGGTAACGCAAATCTCAATAAAATATTAGAAGACTTGAGAAGTGATTTAAGAAATGAACTTAATATCGAAAAGACCGATACAAAACTTTTAATGATAAGGTATAAAAAATAAGCAATTCAGTTTTATAGAACTGCAAATTTTATATATTTGTAGCTGAATTTTATCGAAAAAATATAAAGCGTTAGCTATTATTTGAGTGTCTCAAAATCGCCAATTTTAAAGTACACACCTCAAATGAATAATAGGTTAATGCTCACGCTATGGCGTGGGCTAAACTTATTTTGGGGTGGGGCGTTTGGCGATGCCTGAGACCAATAAGGCTTAGTCCCACGCTTTCTGCATTAATAACCTTTCACTTTAGGGACTGAGTGATACAATAAATCACTATGAAAAAAGTCTTTATTTCTCTCGTACTGTTAACAGGTGTAACAGTATTCTCACAAGAAAAATTTGATTGCAACAATCTTTCTAAAACAGATTATCTAAATAAGTATTACCAACTCCGAAACTACGGGTTAAATTACAAGTTCAAAGACGGCACAGAAGTAATTCCCGTGCTGATTTCAAAAATCTATAATGAAAACGCACTAAGACAAAATTGTATTAATTCCGCTTACCTTGACCATAAACTTGGAACTGAGAGCAGTTACAAACTGTATTATGAGAATATCCAAAATATATCCAAAGAAACATTTATGAAAGATTCTGACTATTTTATGATATTCATGACCATGATTGCGGACTTGGAAAACAATTCCAATTATAGAAAAGCTAGATAATCATGGAAAAGAAAACTATTCACGTTGACCGCAATATACCTAAATCAGTGCTGATAGGTTCTGTACTAGCATTTGTAACAGTTTTTGCAGTTCAACATTTCAGTATATTTTCATACATTCCAAATACTAGTAACTTGTCTAATTATACTCCTGATGGGAAAATAATTTTAAGTCAGGAATATGATACCCGAACAACTCCCGTAGGCGCATTGTACCAAACAACGCCATTCGGAACAAAGATAGACTTACCTACAAACGGAATGATGTGTAGTGAGCTACTGTATGATTCTGAGTTCAAGAGCTACTCTAATAAAGGCGTGTTATACGCAAAATCTGTTTTTAGCGATTACAAATATCTCCTGTTGTTTTGGTTAGCATACACACTCATCGCACTGTTTTTTAAAAGATACCGTCTAAAGGTTTTGATTCTGATTCTGCCAATATTAGGTATCAGTTGTGACAAAACTAAACAAGAACCAATCACAACCTCTAAAACAGTTATAGACACAACAAAAACAGCCTTAAACAACCCAAATATACCAATCCCTCAAAACCCACCTGAAACAGCCGTAAAACACTCATTTGTAGTCTTCAAGGTAAAAGACAAATATTTCGGGAAAGAATCTGTAATTGTAACAGGAATATTTAACACACCTTACATCATTAACACGGATGAAGAGTATATGATTTTAGACGATACACAGGCTAAATGCAATGCCTATCTGTTTGACAAAAACATTCTTGAAAGATATATGATGAGATTCGACAGCTACGCACAAGCAAGTCAGGAAAAAGAACGAATCTCTAAAATCCGTAACACCACCGTATCTAATAATCAAACATCTACTCCAAAAACCTTGACCAAAGAAGAAAAGGAGCAGATTATCAGAGAATGGAAAAGCATTACTCCCGAAGAACACGAACAAGCCCGACAGCTACAAATGGAGCATGAAATGTGGGTTGAGGAACAAAAAAGAAACAATCAAAACTATAATTAACATCAAAATTTCAATTATGAAAAAAACAGCAAAAAGAATACTTTTTACAACATTATCACTAACAGCAACATTATTAACTGTAAGTTGCTCAAACAACAATGACGATGATAACCCCCCAACCAATCAACAACCTGCAACAACTCAATATTTTCATCCGCCAACATGGATTCAGGGAACATGGGGCGTTACAAATGGGACAACCTCAAATAAACTGTATAAGTTTACAGCAGATGATTTTATACTACTCGTAACAGGTGTAAGCGAACAGAGCATGACGGGAACAATCAAATCAAGTCCGAACGGTGGAAATGTTGATGAGACTATTAACAGCAGTACGCAGTATAACTTTACTGTTAAATACAACATCACAACCACAACACAAAGTTTTGAGTTCAGGAAAGTTTCTGCAACCCACATACAGTGGAAAGACAACAGTAACGGAACATGGTTTGACTTAGTAAAAATGTAGTAAAAAACAGAGCCTTGACCTTATGGGTTGGGGCTTGTGTTTTAATCTCTGTAAACACCGATGAAAAGAGGGGTTAACAAAGAATCTGCAAGATAGTACCAATACATACTCTTAATTTATCTCATAATTAATCATACTCTAATCATTATCAAACCAATTCAAACACTCTTAATCGGGAAAATTTGAAAAAAAAAATACGTCAAGTTTTTGTCGCCCTGCAGGTATAGATTGTAAAAACCAAATGACAACGTTAAATATCGTTAAAAATAAAAAAAAACACTTGATTAATTATTTTTTTATTTATAGATTAGCAATTCAATAAAAAACACGAGTGCACAAATGTTTTTTTAGAATTAAATAAATATTAATTTTAAAATCGAAAAAAAATGAATTTATCGAAATTAAACGTACAAGAACTAAGTACAAACGAAATGAGAGAAGTTGAAGGAGGTCTATATCCACTTTTACTTTTAGGAATCATCGGAGGAATGATGTATGCTCACTATGCTGCTGGAGGACTAGATTAGTTTTAAAAGTATAGTAATATATTATGGATAATAAAGATAATAATGCAGATTATTTTGCACCATTGACTATTCTTTTCATTTTAGCATTTGCTGCTATTTGGCACTATATTTCCTTATAGAAGCCTCAAAATAAGCATTTTACAACCATAATATTAAATAATATAGCTTCAATAGTTTATTGGAGCTATAGTTTTTCACAATATTAACTAAATAATTACTAATTATAATGTTTGATTTACCCATCGAAAAGGCAAAGATTTTAAAACAAAAAACAGAAGATTTTAAAACAAAATTAAATCAAGAATTTATTACTCATTCATCAAGTGATAAAAGTATAGAAATAAAGATTTCTATTTTAGGAAATATTAAGGAAATTAACACTACTGCAAGTGTAGATATTACTCACATAATTCCCTTATTAAATGAAGCAATTAATGAAGCAAAGAGTATTTATGAAATTAGATTAGCAGAAATGTATCAACAAGAAATGAAAAATTTGTGGAATGGTTAAAAACATTCTGTATATCAGTATTATTTTTTTTGTCTTTATCATAATTTTAGCATTACCAATTGTTAAAATTCCCATTTCTTCTTCCTCAAAAGGTGTAGTTCGTTCTATAACAGAAAATACTAAACTTAATTCTGTAGTAAATGGTAGAATCATAGAAACCAAATTAAAAAAGAATAATCAATTTCTAAAACAAGGAGATATATTGCTTGTTATAACAGCAGAACAATTAGATACTCAGAAACATCTACAAAATAGCCAGAGTGAAGATTATACAGCACAGCTACAGGATTTAAACAGACTTACCAAAGGACAATATAGTAGCTTACAGACAGGGCAATACCAAAGGGAACTTTCTGCCATGCAGGAAAAAATTGCGCAGGTTCAAACTCAATTATCGTTAGCTCAAAAAGATTTAGACAGGGCTGTGCTACTTTATAAGCAAGGGGTTATCCCCAAAGCAGAATATGACAAGTATTATTATGACCATCAGGGCTTTTCTAAACAAATTGCCAATATTAAAGAACAGCAAATTGCACAATGGCAGACACAAAAACGAGAGGTTGAGAGACAGTTACGTTCTTTCAGTTCAGAAATTCAACGTATCAATCAAGAACAAAAAAATTACATTATCACTGCTCCCATTTCGGGAAGATTGGTAAATTTTTCAGGAATACAAAAAGGAAACTTTTTAGTTCAGGGACAAACTATAGGAGAAATTTCTCCCGAACAATCTTTAATTATAGAATGTTTGGTTTCTCCAAAAGATATAGGATTTATCCAAATAGGACAAAATGTAAAATTTCAGGTAGATACTTACAATTATAACCAATGGGGACTTTTAGATGGTAAAGTACAGGAAATAGACCAGAATATAAAAGTAAATGAACAAACAGGAGAAGCTTACTTCAGGGTTCTTTGTAGAATGGATAAAAACTATCTGAAACTAAAAAACGGATACAAAGGACAAATAGGAAAAGGAATGACTCTCACAGCTCGTTTCCACCTTATAGACCGCACTCTATGGCAATTGCTATTTGACAAAGCAGATGATTGGTTTAATCCGAAACTGAAATAATGAAAAAAGATATATTGATTAAGCAACATGATTTAAAAGATTGTGGTGCTGCATGTTTGGCTTCTGTTTCTTCTCACTATGGGCTAAAAATGCCTATTGCAAAAATCAGACAGTTGAGCCATACCGATACCAGAGGAACTAATGTATTAGGGCTTGTACAAGGCTTGGAAGCAATGGGATTCAATGCTAAAGGTGTAAAAGGAGGAGCAGATGTGTTGCCAGACATTCCATTACCTGCTATTGCTCACATTGTAAGTAAAGAACAATATCATCATTATGTTGTTATCTACAAGGTAAATAAAGGCAAAATTTCTGTGATGGACCCAGCTTTTGGTAAAATCGAAGAACACACCATCGAAGAGTTTTCCAAAATATGGACTGGTGTTTTGGTTTTGTTAGAGCCTAATCAATACTTTGAGCAAAAAAACGAAAAAACCAGCTTATATAAAAGATTCTGGAATTTGGTACAACCCCACAAAAGTATCTTGATTCAGGCTTTGTTAGGGGCTTTGGTGTATACTATTTTAGGATTATCCACATCAATTTATATAGAAAAGATTACGGATTATGTTCTGATAGATGGAAACAGAAGACTTTTAAACCTACTATCTGTGGGAATGATTGTTATTTTGCTATTTCAAATTTTTATAGGAGCTATGAAAAGTATTCTTGTTCTGCAAACGGGACAAAAAATGGATAAGCACCTTATACTAGGCTACTATAAGCATTTATTGAAACTCCCACAACGTTTTTTTGATACCATGAAAGTGGGAGAAATCATTTCAAGGGTAAATGATGCAGTAAAGATTAGAACATTTATTAATGATGCTGCTATTCAAATATTTGTAAATATTTTTATTATCATTTTTTCATTTGTTTTAATGTTTACCTATTATTGGAAACTTGCAATTATAACAGCTTTAGTTATTCCGTTGTATTTTTTTGTTTATTGGATTACAAATAAGCTAAACAAAAAGGTAGAAAGAAAACTAATGGAAGAAAATGCAGAATTAGAATCTCATTTAGTAGAATCCCTCAATTCAGTCCGAACTATCAAACAATTTGGAATAGAAACATTTGCTAATAATAAAACTGATAATGCATTCACAACGCTATTAAAAACAATATATAAATCTGTACTGAATGCTTTATTTTCAGGCAATTCATCAGAGTTTTTATCCAGAATATTTACCATTATATTGCTCTGGGTAGGTTCAGGATATGTTATAGATAGAATTATTACTCCAGGAGAACTTTTATCGTTTTATGCTTTGATAGGCTATTTTACAAGCCCTGTCGCTCAACTGATTGATATGAACAAAACCATACAAAATGCTTTAATAGCCTCAGACCGTCTTTTTGAGATTATGGATTTGGAAAGGGAGGAAATCACAGAAAAAATAGAACTTGTAGCTGAAAATATCGGGGATATTCAGTTTAAAGAAGTTAATTTTAGTTACGGAAGCAGGGTTGATGTTTTTACAGATTTTAATTGTGCGATAAAAAAAGGGCAAACAACAGCTATTGTTGGTGAGAGTGGAAGTGGAAAAACGACTTTAGCAGCTTTAATCCAAAATTTATACTCATTAAAATCAGGTAAAATCCTTATTGGAGATTATGACATCAATTATATTTCAAATTATTCACTAAGGAACTTAGTTTCAGTAGTACCACAACAAATAGATTTGTTTTCTGGCAATGTAATTGAGAATATTGCATTGGGAGAAGATTTTCCAGATATGCAAAGGATTTTACAAATCACTAAAAATCTAGGTATACTTAATTTTATTGAGAAGCTGCCAAGTGGTTTCCAGACTTATTTAGGAGAAAACGGAGCTTTATTGTCAGGTGGTCAAAAACAAAGAATTGCTATTGCCAGAGCTTTGTATAAAAATCCTGAAATTTTGATTTTAGATGAAGCAACTTCCTCATTAGACACCGAAGCAGAGATTATTATACAGAAAACACTGCAAGACTTCAAAAATGAGGGTAAAACAATGATTGTTATTGCTCACAGGCTGAGTACGGTTGCTAATGCTGATACTATTCTTGTGATGAAAGAGGGACAAATTATAGAACAAGGCAATCATAAGGAGCTTATTTCCAAAGAGTCTGTTTACAAGTCAATGTGGGAAAAGCAAAGTTTAGCACTTTGATAAAATGATTGGTTCTACCACATACAGGTAAAGCCAATCATTTTGATTTTAAGCCACTTTAAGGCACTCATCACTATTACACCATAATTCCGATTTAAAACTCGGCAAAACACCCTCAGAATAGCTTAAAAACAGTTCTTGTACCATAGATTCCAGAACAGGAAACCAACCTTATATTGCAGTATGAAAAAAGATGTCGTAACTACCATGAACAGACAGTTTAAGCAAAAACCTCGAAGATAATACCATAGTACTATAAATATTTACTACTTATTATTTATATCTCTATTACTCTCATATAATCCATATTAGGTAAGTTTTCAGGGTTCTCAAAGCCAGTTTTCACTTTCAAATTTTGGGTTCAAACCCTGAGAATACTCTAAAAATAATGATTCTGATTCTGTTTTCATAGATGGGAACCATTCCAAAGTAGTACATATTGAATCATGTATCGTCCAAAGTGGCATATCAGAGTATCTTTCCGCAAGTTTAGTAGTAATAAAATCCAAAATGCAATCGGCTTCAATATGTTGCAGTAATTTTGGGAAATTTTTATAAGAATCCTTGCTATCAAATTGTGTCTTAAAAAGCTCCATACATCTGCACAGTGTCGGCAAATGATTTTTAAAAACTTCATATTCTTTGGCAGGTCTTTTTAGCGGGGTGTATAAAAGCTGCAATGTAAGTTTTTTCATTAGATTTCTTTTACCTCTGAACTCTTTGATTTCAATATATTCAGTGTCCCTGTTGTAAAAAGAAGATTTGTATATTTCTATTTTTTCTCCATCCTTATCATCACAAATAATTTTATGTGGTTTAATCTCATTAAACACAACCTCTCCTAAATACTCATAAAATGTTCCTGATAAGATTGATTCTTTTACGTCCTTGAATTCTTCTTGAAATTCCTGAGTACTAACAATCTCTGATAATTCATTTAGTAGACTATCAGTTTTAGAATGATAAATCGACTGAATAATATTTTTTATTTTTTCATCATTATATCTTTCCAACAACAAAACCATAAAATAAGGCTGTGAGTTTTTAATGTCTAAACTCGCCATAGCTCCACCACTGTAGCTCAAAAAAGGTCTAAATGATTTTGGAAGATTAGTAAGGTTTGTATGCAGTCGGTTATCCGTGTTAATGTCTCTAGTTGCTCTAAAAATTTGATTTTTCATCATTAATGCACTATGCCAATAATTATAAACATTTGCTATCATTGGATGAGGTCTGTTATATACTGTATTATATTTATTATAACAAAACTTACTTTCCAAACTTGCAATTAAACTATCAAAATCAATAACAAGTCCCTGATTAAACCATTTTGTTAGATGGGGACAGTTATTTGAAAAGTTTTCATTCAAAATTTTCTCATTTAGTTTTTTATCTGAAATCTCATAAATTTCAAAATCCAGACATTCCGTGCCCTCAGCTTTAATTGCAGAATAATTGAATCTGTAACTATTACTTTTATGGGTAAATGTTGAATAATTTTTCTTTTGAACAATTTCAATATCGAGAAAATAGTCAAAGTATAGATTGTATTCATAATATTTTTGCTCTAATGCTCTTGAACTCATCGGGACATACCCCCATTTATAGACTTTATCTTTTTTACGTGCAGGAATACTGATAATTAGGCTCAAGTAATACATTGCCAGCGCTAATTTGAACGTTTTGAAAGGCGGTTTTTTTTCAACCATATCTACCAGATAGTTATAAACGTTTGTAGGTAATATTACCTTCCATTTAAAATCTTTGTGATAAAAGGCTGTCGCATTGATTTTATGGTCTGAACTTTTTGTTTTATATTGTTGTAGTTTCATTGCTTCTCTTATTTAAAAAAGGCATAGCAAGGTCTGTACATAGCTATTTTTACTATGCCTAGTTGATTATAAAAAGATTTTTAGTTGATTTTTCGGGCGTTTATAAGGCTTTTAAGGTGTGCGTATGCAGGGTGCGGGAGTAGTAAAGATTCTGCCTTCCCGAGAGCCTTGTACCCGTGTGTATAAGGTTAGTCTTCAATTATAAATACAGCATATTTAACATTAGGCTGTTGAGAAACAAAGTCATTTACTTTATTTTCATCTTTTGTCATAATTAAACATTCAACTTCATTGCCCCTTAAAAGATGCATGCCAGCATTTATATCATTCACATATTGTGGCTTATGGATTTCAGTTTCGGTTACTTCAGATTCAATTTGAGTTTCTTCCTGAACCTCAGTTTTCATGGTTGCATTTAATTCGTTTTTTATAGCTTTTTGAACCTGTTTATATGCGGAAGAAATACTCAAATCTTCCGTAATCATTTTTTCAATAATATCTACTAAACCACTGCTTACGACTTTCTTATATCTGGCAACAGTTGTTCTGCCAACATTGGCGATTTTTGCTATTTCTAAAAGAGTATCAACTGCTTTTTCAACGTTATTACCTTTACCTGCATTGACAAGATTATCTTTTGCAGTTTGTTGTATTTTTTCTTCATGTAAACAGGCAAGTTGAATTTTATGTATTTGTGTAAGATTCCTTCTTTGACACTGATTTTTAACCATCCAGAACTGAATATCAGAAAGAGTTTCAAAGTCTTCTTTGATTTCTTTTGTTAGAATATCCGATATTTCCAACTCTATACAGGCTTTTAAGCGTATATGACCGTCAATAACGAGCTTGATTCCGTTTGCAGTTGTATGATATAGGATTGGGTCGTTAATTCCATTTTTTTCAATATCTGCTTTTAACTGGCTATATCTATTTATATCTGCAAGGGTAAGATAGGATTCTAGTTCTGAAATTGTCGTTAAACCTTCATAATGGTGACTTATGTTATAGCTTTGACCTAATAATTGAATTATATTTGACATGATAATTGTTATTTTAAATTTGGCACAAGAGATACCCACACAATACTCAACTGTGCTTTGATTAAACATAAAAGTGTGGTAAATGGTTAAGAAATAACTGGATTGGGAAGAAGTTCCCTGAGTTTTAAGAAGCTTGGTTCAATTTTGAGAATACTTCATCTTTTGAGTAATACACTCTGTTGCCGATTTTGGTATTTTTCAATGTACCGTCATTATTCCAATGAAATAATGTTGTCAAACTTACATCTAAAAGTTTTGCTGTTTCTTCACGAGTATAAAACTCTTTTTCCGCTGATTGAGCAGGAATATGTTTTTCTAATTCCTCTCTAACTAATTTTTGAATGTATTGACCAAAAGATTCTAAATCTATCTGCATCAATTGAATGGCTGAAGTTGTCATAATTTTTATTTTTTTAAGATTATGATGCAAAGGTTCAGATAGGGAAAACAGGGAAAAAACAGGGAAAATATTTTTCAGATAAAACAATTTAACTTGCTGATTATCAGTTGTAAAAATTTTAATCATTTTTTATCCTGGAATCGGTTTTAATTTTTCCCTATTAATTCCTAATGAATATTCAACTTCTGTAAGAAAAGCATTAGTAGTCTTAAAAGTGAAAGGATAGTGTTTACCTTGTGTATTATCAATGTCAATAAAATTTTTAAGATATTGTTGTTTTACCTCTCTTTTATTATCTGTATTGAATTTAGTAATTTTTTCAAAGGAAGCAATAGTATCAAATTTCTTTCCTTCGACCTCAGAGAAATAATCGAAAATATAGAAGAAGTAACAAAACCTAAAAAAATAAATATCATTTTTGAATTCTACTCCTTTAATACCGTTACTACTATATTTATTTTCTGAAAGTGCATTTAAAATAATTTTTACAGCATCGTTATCAAAGGATTTTGATTGTAGATAATCAACAAAAGCGGATTTTTCTTTCATAAAAACATCTAATTCATTCTCAAGGAACTTACTTTCCTGTGAATGCACTTTTTCTCCATATCGCTGTAAATTCAGATATTTCAGCTTCATTCCGTAAAGAGAATGTTCTGCATTTAATTCTAAATACTGATATAAATTGACTCCTGTAAAGTCTGCAAATCGTAATAGTTCTGATGCGCTTAATATGTTAAGGTAGTTTTTAAGAGATTCTTCCAAAGAGATAAAAGATGATTGTAAAGATATAATTGAAGATTCGGTATTAGTAAAAAAAGAACCATCAAGTTGCGGAGTCTGAAATGAATGCTCAAAGAGTAATTTTTCATTTTCATTTATTTGATAATCCAGATATTTTTCACGACTAGAATATTTATTGATAAGTATTGATTCTGATACCCCACTAACTTCCCTTATAAAACGACTTAAAAAGTTTGATGCCCTTTTTTGTAAAGAGAATACAAGCGAAGCATAATAACTTATATAAATATTTGGAGATATAATTTTAAGAAGTAAGTAATTTTGAAAGTGTTCTGATATGACAGCAGAATTAATTTCGTTTTGATTAATTGTTAAACTTTCAGATTTATGTTTTTGAAGTTGCTGTACTATATTAGTTGTAATGATAATTATAGTCTTGATTACACTTACAATACTATTAATTTCTTCATCATTGTAAATTTCATCAATTGACCCAATATTAGGAAAATCTATTGTTCCATCATTAACAATTACTGCATTTATATTTACAAAACGGTTTATATACTCGAAATAATCTGTTATTAATTCATCTGAGCTTTCTACTTTTTGAGGTGATAGTTCCTTCGGATAATAGGACGCTAAATCTTGTATGATTTCCGCAATAATTATATTTTTAACCTCAATGATTAAGTCTCCTTCTATATTGTCCAATCTAGCCTTTATATCTCCTATATCAGGTATATATGTAGGTTTATCTATTTTAAAATTTTGTAAAAAGAACTCATGTATGCCATGATATGAAACAGGGTCTTCCATAGCTATTACATAAACAATGAAATCTAATGCTATTCCTCTTTTGGATTCTATGTTAATCATATTTGATAGCGTAAATTATTAAAACCCAATTTTAGCAAAACTATTTGCTGTTCGTACTGCCATTTCTTTTTCTGTTTTACCAATATACATTAAGAATTGCTTTTCAGTTGAATGACCTGTTACATACATAACATCAGCCGTAGGTAACAGAGTATGAAAATTAGTTGCAAAACTCCTTCTACCTATATGACTTGCAACAAGTTTATATTTTGGATAATCTCCTAAAACTCCTCTTTTGGTTTTATCTTCCAAGACCTGAGATTTACTACCATAAACGAGTTCATTTATTTTAGCATGTTTACATACAATTTTTATATCCTGATTAAGTCTAACATCTGATATTTTCTTCGGAAACTCTCCACCTCTTTTATCCAGTATTTTTTGTACTTCTATAAGTAATGGAATTTGCATTAATTTTCTTGTCTTTTCCTGCCTGAACTCTATATACCTCATATCTTTATCTTCCACAATCATAGATTTTTCAAATCTCAAAAAATCACTCACTCTTTGACCTGTAAAACAGGCAATAATTAACCAATCTCTTGCAATATCTAAATCCTCCTGAGCTAATTTGCATTTTTTAATTTGTTCTAATTCTTCAAAATTCAGATATATATGTTTGGGCTTATCTTTTACAAACTTTGTAACTCCAAGTTTCCATTCTTTCGTATGTGGATGGGTTTCAATATCATAATTTTCAGCAAATTTGGATATAGCTTTAGCATCTTTTAATTTACTGTATATTGTTTCGTGTTTGTAATTTATATTTAAACAATATTTTTCAAAACTATCTTTAAAATAGTTATCCATGTCTTTAAACTGTATGATAGGTGGTTTCTTGTTGAAATTACAGAAATCTATTAACATACTTTTCAATACTTTAATTTTATAATTTGTTCTTTTCGTGATTGAGTTTTGTCTAATTTCTAAATAAGTATCAATAAAATCAATTATATTGGATGAATAGATGCTTTTTTCTTTAGGATTCAAAATATTATTTACACAAGATTTTAACCAAACTTTTAAATCCAAAACAGAGTTTAGGTTGTTATATTCTTGTAAAACATATCCTTCTATTTTTAGTAACTTGGTATTGATGGGCTCTAAATCCGCATCAAACATTTTTTTATTAGCATTTTTACATTTCCCATTTTTCCATTCATCGACACTACATTTTAATTCTTTCATGGATAGACTAATATCAATGTCTTTATCTTTGAACCTAATCCAAATACTGCTAGGTTTATTCTTAATATTACTTCTCAAAAAAAATATTACTGATGCCATAATTAAAATAAGTTTTTCGTTTTCTAAAATAATGAAATGTATCCGATTTTGTATCCAAATTATTTATTCTATCAAAATTTCTCTAAATTCAATTTAATTAAATCCCCCTACTACAAGTGATTTACAGATACATTTATAGTTTAAGAGAATAATATAAATTAACCTAGTGTAGTCCTGTCGAGGTCACTTAAGGAGACAACTATTTGATAGTTGTCTCTCTTTTTTTACACATAAAAATCTCTATATCAAGCTTTTACAGCCTGACATTTTATAATTTGAATTTTTTGATGTGAAATCCCTAGTCCACCTGAAACAGACAGTCTAAAAGTGCTCTATCAGAGATTTCATCGGTATTGAAGCGTAGTTTGAAATCCCATTAAGGTTCTAGTATTTTTTCCTCTTTTGGCTTATTGTAACTTTTTGATACTAAATATAGTAATTCTAATATAATTTTAGCTTCTTTCTCATTTACCTGAACTCCATTCTTGGCAAGAAGAATAATTGCTTGTTCAACTGAAACATTCTTATCAATAAAATTCATTTTTCTTATTAGTTTTTCGGTTACTTTTTTTTGATAATATTTTTAAAAATGCTTGATTCAAGTCCAAAGAAAGATCTCCTGTTTTATAATCAATATCAACTGGTGGAATAAGACTCACAAGACTTTTTTTATCTGAGGTGTCAAACTCGGAAAATTTTCGAAAAACTTCGACTATTTCTTTATCTTCTATTTGATCCTTTTTATCAATAGCTTTTAATTTAAGAAAAATATCACGCGCTTCCTTCTTAAGATGCCTAATGTTAACTTGATTCTCTTTTTTTAATTCATTGTAGTCATCAATTTTTAATACTCCTGCTAAAAACAACTTTCTGCCTCTAGAAAGAACTTGCCCCTCTTCTTTTATTTTTCTCTCAATTAAATTTTGATTGTACAAATAACTTGCTTTCAGTGTCTTTATATTCTGGTCTTGTAAAATACATTTAAATAAGTCAATTGTATTATTTGATAGTATTAATTGCTGAAGCTTATTTTGATAGCAATCATTCAGTAAAATTGCGTTTATCCTTGTTCTACAGCGATCATGACAATGATAATATGGGTATTTTTTTGAGCTTCCTTGTGCAATACTTCCACTGAGTTTTCGATCGCAAACAGGACAAGTCAAAAAACCTCTAAGAAAAAACAGCTCTTTTAAATCATCTTTTTTTGAAGTAGTTTTTCTTTTTGTATTAATAACAGACTGAACTTGATAAAATAACGATTCAGATATTAAAGGTTCATGCAAACCTTTTATCATTTGTTCTTCATTAGATTTAAGTTTGACTGATATAAGCCCACAATAAATTGGATTCCGTAAAATTCTAAAGAAGTGTGACCGTGAACATATCAATCCTTTTTCATTAGCCATTTTCATTATTTCGGAAATCTTATGATCGTTCTGGGCAGCTTGATGAAAAGACCACTTTATAATATCAGCTTCAGGCTCTTTAGGAGCAATAACTTTTTTACCATCCATTAATGTCAAATTAATAAATCCAATAGGTGCTTTATTAGGATATCTACCCATCAGCTTCGCTCGACGAATACCATTTGCTGTATTTTGAGCCCTCCGAGTATTTTCCGCCTCCGGAACGGCTAAATATACAGCTAACATAACAGTACTTTCCGGAACAGAAAAATCTATTGGTTGATCAATAGCCATGGCTATTGTTTTATATTTCCGAAGCTTTCCAATCATTTCATAAGCATATTCAACATTACGACTGAATCTGTCCCATTTTATAAATAGTATGTTTTTATCTTCTCCTGATGATTTCTTTTTAATTTCTGAAAACAATTCTTTCCACTCAGGTCGGTTGAAATTTTTGGCAGAATAGTCTTCCCGATAAATGCCTTTTACTTCTATATTGTTATATTTACAATATTTCAATAATCTATCCTCTTGCTCAGGCAGAGAGTAACCTTTTCTTTTTTGTTCATCTGTACTTACGCGGACATATAAATAGGCTGACTTCATATAATTAATGTATTTATTTGATTTACAAATTAATATTTTTAATCATATGAAATGATAAACAAAAAGCAGTTTACGCTATATCAATTAAAAAGGGAAATTCAGTAGAAACTTTCATAGTAACAGCAGTAATTAATGACATTGTCACATCAATATGACACCTACATATCAGAAGTATTTTTAAGGAACTGCAAAATTTTGATTATAATAAATACACATCTTCCTGTCATTAAGGATACCGCAGCAAAAAGGAAATATTACAGCAATAATGATTTAATAGCATAAAATCTATTTTAATATTTCATCCTTAATCCAAAGTAGATATTATTAGCAGAATCACAACACCTATTTTAACACACTCATAATCAAAGTCTATCAAAAATTTTCACCAAGCAAATACAAGCCTTATCAACTTTTTACTCTCTCTTAGAATAATAATTCCAACCAAATTAAACTCCAATTGACATGCCTTGTAATTCGTGGATGTTATATTGTTTGTTTTTAGTTACAAACAATCATTAAGTTTAAATAATAATATTAATGGTCTTCTAAAGCAAAGTTAAAATACCTTCCCGATTTACACAATATTATTCTCTTTATTACGGAAATCCATAATGCTAATATTTTAATATATCGTAGATTTCTCTTACCAAAATATTTATTATATTTAGTCAAACCAATAACTATGAAGGGATACACAATTGTGGATTGCCAGGCCATTAAACCACATATTAAATTTTTAAGGATTAACCCGACAGATCTTAAGCTTACTCTCAAACATATACTTGATTCATTAATGAACCTAAGCTGGATATCAACATTCGATAGGGAATTCCTAAGATCCAGTTATGAAGAACGATCTAAGCCAACGATAGCTTATATTGCTACAAAAATTATTAAGAAGGACGATGATACTGTTACAACTAGCTCCGGAGAATATGTCGTTTCAGAACTTGCTCGCCAATCCATAATTGAAAGTTATGCATATTTAGATATTCCTCTCGCTGAGTTATTTAAGAAAAAAGTAATTGGAAACCACGGCTTCGACTTTTATTCCTTGAATTTAAACAAAAATATTCTCTTCGGAGAAGCCAAATATATTGCCAGTCAAAATGCTTATGGAAGCGCTTTAACACAAATTTCCCAATTTTATAAAGACAAACAACATATTACCGACATTGCAGACATTCAAAATTTTTTTTGTGATGAATCACTGCAAAATTGCCACAATGATGAGGTAGGCTTTATTGCAGCATTTTCTTCTAAAGATATAACAACAGATTTGTTAATCGAAAATATCAAAAAAAATAAGTCTTATTTATCTCTTTGCTCTTCTAAAGAGATCATTTTAGTTGCAGTTAACATATGAGCCATAATTTTATACGCAGAATTCAGGAAAATGAAAATATTAGTGACATATTCTCCTTTGTTCTCAACAATTTATTTAGAAGTGGTCCTAATCGAACGTCAGATCTTGAAATATTAACTCTACTTCGTATTTATCATCCTCAAGAATTCGCTGAACATCTGGGCAAAGTATTATATTTTATAGGTATATTTTATAAGCATAATCTACAGGCTAATTCACTTGAAGAGGTAATTTTCGGTCAATATCGCAGGCATATTAAACAGGAGTATCATCACTATTATACCCCAGTCCAAGCAAAAATTCTGTACAGTATTCAAAATAAGAAATGCTTTAGTTTTTCAGCCCCAACCAGTACTGGAAAATCATTTGTTTTTCTAAATCAGATCAAAGAATCCAAAAATGATGTCGTAATCATTGTACCTTCAAGAGCACTAATTAACGAATATCTTATCAAATTAGATCATGCACTTCAAGATAAGTCAATAAATATATTGACCTTTATTGATAAGATAAATACAAAAAAAGCTATTCGAAATATCTTTATTGTAACTCCCGAAAGATGTAGGGAATTATTTAGGCTTAAATTACAATTCAAGATTGACTTGTTTCTTTTCGACGAAGCCCAATTGTCCAATGAAGAATCTACACGAGGCCTATTATTTGACGGTATGGTAAGACGTTGTTATAAAAATTTTCCAGATTCTACTTTTGTATTCGCACATCCTTTTGTTAAAAACCCCGAAGCTCAATTTCTAAAAAACAATATCGAATTTAATATCGGAAATTTTAAGCAATTTGTTCAGAAGAATGTTGGTCAAATTTTTTTTCATCATGAAAAATCATCTTCTAGTTTCTATCATTTTGGTATTGACAAGTTCGTTATGGGAAATTTCAAAGTCTTGTCTCCCTTTGATCCCATTGAAACTATTCTGAAGGCTAACGGGTCTGTACTTTTTTATGTCTCAAAGGCATCAATAAAAAATAACAAAGTATTTATAGAATTTCAGGATTACATAAAGTTATGTAATGAATACAGTGACGAAATAGTAAGTGATTACATACAAGATCTTACTGAATACACCGGAGGGAACACGGATAAAAATAAGGATTACTATTCCAAACTTATTAGCTACTTAAAACGAGGTATTGTAATTCACCATGGCTCTCTGCCTTTAAAAATAAGAAGTATCCTTGAAAAATACACAAATGCAGGCTTATGTAAAATTTGCTTTGCAACTTCAACATTGGAGCAAGGTGTAAATATGCCATTTGATCTTGTTTATCTAAATAAATTAGAAGGTTCAAAACCTCTTTCGGTGAAAAACTTAATTGGTAGAGCTGGCCGGTCAACAATGGAATATAAATTCGATTATGGTTTTGTGGTAGTTAAAAATATACGAAATTTTAGAAATATAATGGTACAAGACGAAGAATTGGAAACCACATCATTGCTTGATATTGAAGAGCCTGAAAAAGATGACGATTATAACGATTTCAAGGATGCAATTTTAAATGAAGCTTTTGATGATGAACTAAATCTTACAGAAAATCAGGTTAGGAGACTGAGTTCACAAGATATCTTCACCACGATTGAACAGCTATTAAACTCCATTTTTGAAGGTGATGATATTATATCTTTAGAGACTTTAAATGAGGATATAAATGAAAAGCATTCCTTATATGATAAGTTTGAAGAAATATATTCAAACTATCTAGGGCGTGAACTAAGTCATGGTGAACAAAATGTTTTTAATACTGCAATAAAAATTATTATTTGGAAAGTCCATGGTAAAACATTTAAAAATATCTGCTGGTATAGGTATAGTTACACTAGTTTATCGAACTTAAGGCGGCTCCAAAAAAATAATCGCATATTTTTAGATCGCCTTCAATCTAAGTGGTATACTGAATGTCCCACTGAATTTCCTAATAAAAATCTTCAACCTTATAATGCATTAAATCTTGATGGTAAAAACATATTAGCAAGGGATGTAGATTACGATTTTATCATTAGTGATACTTATGACTACATTGATAAATTGATAGGTTTTAAATTGTCAGATGTATTTTATGCTGCATTTATCAAATATTATGAGCAGTATGAAGATCCAAGAGCTATAAAGCTTTCAAAATATATAAAGTATGGGACTGACAATGAAAGGCATATTCTTTTATTGAGATATGGTCTTACTTTCGAAGATATTCTTACTTTAGATGAACATATTTTAGACGTCTCAGAAGAAGAAATAATAGTAAAAAACACAATTTATGAACTACCAGAAAAACAAGTCGAACCGTTACGCAGATACTTCTAATTTTATATCCTTTATATGACAGATATTTTTAAAATAATTCTAGATCAAATAAATAAATATGGTATAACCGGAATATTAGGTTGTTTACTTTACATTATTTACAAAATTATTACTGCTTCATCGACAAAATGGTCAGTACGGGAACAAAGCTATATTACGTTGCTCCAAAATCTCGGCACTTGGAACAATAGCCTGTCTGATCGATTAAGTTATTACCAAGAGCCTGGGTCTTGGTATAGAGATGATCCTAATGCAGCAAGTTTCAAAGAAAATTGTGTTAAAGGCGAAGCCGCTTATCAAAACATACGAGATCATATTAGTATAAGTAGAATCTTTTTATCAGACAGTGCAAAAAATGCCCTTGAAGAACTGTTAAGTACTCATTGGTATATCGCCGAACATGATGCTGTTTGTACAGCTGATTATTTAAATAAAACCTCGCAGCTTGTACAAACAACTTATGATATTCTTTTAGTGGAGGCTAAGAGCGATTTTTCACGAAGCAGAAAATTAAAATTTGTGCAGAAATTACTTGAAAAAAACACATAATCTCTTTGGGAATAATAGGCTTGATATCGAAGTCCAACGCCCGAAAATTGCTGTAGTTAAACACACATTAAAAGAGCAACAGGATTAATGTCGCATTAAGAAACCATAGGTGCTTTATTAGGATATCTAGCCGACAATTTTGCAAGTCTTATACCATTATTTGAAGTATTTTGGGATTACCGGGTATTTTTTAGCTTCTTGAACTTTCAGGTACAGAAAATTTAGACGAAAATTTTTGAGTACGGTTAGGAAAGTGAATTATTCCCCTATTCTATTGTAATTAGTTAGTTTTCAGATATTTGTATATTTGTTATAGTTATTAATAGTTGGAAAAAAGTTAAACACTATTTGCCCCTTATGGTGAATTAAATTATTGATTATCAATTTAATTCACATTTTGTATCGATTAGTATTTCTCCCTTCAAAAAATAAAATAACTCATATTTTAAACAATAGATCAAGCTGTTATTATTTCATAATAACTAAATATCTAATTTGCATATCGAAACTAAAGTGTATTTTAGTTGAGTTGTTCAGATTTTGTAGCTTAATCCATAAGATATTGGAGTTGTGGCAAATTCGTGGCACTTTTGAAAAGTAAATTTTAAATCATTTGATTTTCAATTACTTAAATCATTAGGTTCGAATCCCTCACTTTCCGCAAATGCGCTTTGAAGACGTTTAAACGAAGGGTTTTTATAAAGTGTGGCAAAATCGTGGCAAACATAGCCTCGACCACTGAAAAACCTGATAAATACACCGAAGAAGCGGAAAATTTCGAATCCCGTATTATTTCGTTTCATTGTATTTAAGTCCCAGAAACCGCTTTTCTTTTGTAAAGGAAGCACGTTTGACAGAATCGATATCAAATACCAATTTTCCTTTCTTGTCAGCAAGTTCTATAAGGTCCCTATTCAAAGTAACGATATACTGAAACTCGTTTGGACTCTTTTCATTATAAGAATAGAGATAATTAAGACTCTTTTCGATGGAATCATCATCTTCAAAGATATTGTCGTGGATCAAAAATCCTGGGTGGTATTTTTTTGTATATTCATTGAACATAAGAGAAACGTCATAAATGAAGATTTTCATACGTTCTGTGGAATGGCTCCCGTCATCATCGGTTCTCATAATGAATTCCACAATACTATTGTTCTTTGTAGTAATGATATCGAAATGTGCTTCCCTATTGCCCATGATCTGTTCGTGGATCTCTAGGATTGTCTCCCTAAAACTTTTGATAATTTCAGTTTTCTGATAGAGCTCTTCATCAAATTTGGCCAACAAGGCGGTCTTTTCAGCTTTTAGAAGTTTTGTTTCCCTTTCTGCGGTGTCATGTCGTTCTATTAAGGACCTAAGACTGCTCAGTTCACTGTTCTTTTCATTAAAAACCTTGATTGAAGTCTTTAGATCTTTCAGAATTTCGCCGTTATCAATCAGACCTACTTTCCTGGAATAATCGTCATCCAATTTCCGTAGGGTTTCGTTCAACAAGCTCAGCTCTTCTTTAAGTGACTGTAGACGGTCATTGACAATAGAAGAACGAAATCCATCAATTTTGTTTTTAAATTCCTTAAGTTCATCCAGTGATTTTTCGACAAGGTCACCCAGGCCCTGTTTGAACTGGTTAAAAATGATGGCCATTTCCTGTTCATTGATATTTTCAGGTGCCGGCAGAGAATCGATCTGCTTAATTTCATATTTTACAGCCTGCTGCCTCACCCTAAGGGTATGCATCCTCTCCTCCAGTTTAACAAGGTCATCCTGCAGGGCTTCAAAAGAAGCATTACCTTTGAGCGCTTCGATCGCTTTGTTGATTTTATGTACCTCACTATCAAGTTCATTGAGATGCGCTTTAGCATCGGGAATTTTGATCTCGTTGTTGCGGGTTACAATTTTTTTTATTTCTGAAAAATATGCCGATTTTTTCTTGAGATTTTCATTTACCACCTTAAGATCGGAATACTTCTCAAGTCCAAGATTAAGATAAAATAAATGGGGACTATAGTCAGGTGGAATCCTCTTGCTCGTGTCATGGGATTGGATCAGATCTTTAAATTCAGACCTTTCATCCCTAATGATGGGTTGAAGCAGATTTCTGAAACTTAGTCTCTTCAAATTGGCAGGAAAAGAATCAAAATATAGTTTACCCAGATAATCAGAGGCATCTTCAAGACGGTCGAAAACAGTCTCCCTTTGATCCAAGTATAGCGTTATGGTTTCCGGATTTCTTATGGACCTTGCAATGGTCATTTTTTTCCCATTAAAGTCTAGATCCAACTTGATATCACTTTCGATAATATCGATGGAACTTTTGGGTATGAGGCTTAACCTACTGTCAGAAAACCGCTTTAATAAACAAAAATTAATAAATTCGATGCAAATAGATTTTCCGACACCAATTTTTTTATCTGTGCTTTCGGCAGATTCCCCCATGATAATATTGATCCCATAATCGAAAGAGATGGGTTCGAATATTTTAGGTTCACTATATAATCTATTTAACTTAATCATTTCTGTTTATTAACATATATAAATGGGGCATTAAAGTCGATGATCCCTGAGGAGTACAAAAATGCAAGACCGAAGAAAAGATGCCTGTAACGGGTAATATTGTATTTCTTAAGATCTTTCGCAACATCGAAAATAGATATCTTGTCGGCTCTTCGACGCTGAATGGATTTCAGTATCAGCGAGGCGACATATACCGATGATGTTTTTATATTTTCGTCTTTACTTACCAACATGTTCTATTAATTTGGAAATACGTTACAATTAATGAGCTCATCGAGCAAATAAAACCTGATGGCCTGCTTATCGAATGTAAGTCCGTTTACTGACAATTTATTATTAAAGATATCAGCGAGTTGATCAAGAGCTGCTCTGGGATCATTATTTTCCCTAGTTAGCACCATATCACTTTCATATTTAAGATAAGTGGAAATTTTAATCGCTTTCACAGCGTCTACTTCCTTTCTTGCCTCAGCCAAGGGCTGCTGATACAACATACATAATTCCGAATACAAACTTATTAAAAATTTGCTATGATCAGCAAATCTGTTGAAAATTTTAAAGTCCGGATCAACGTTTCCAGGCCTCTCAGAGACTGCCAAATTATCTTCATTACTTAAATACCCTATCAGTGCCATTATGGTTTCAACTTCATTGGATTCCGTCTTATTTCTTTCCGGGACAATGTGCTTGTCTAAGAATTCTGCAATCTTCTTAACCTGATCCAGATCAGAGATATCATTGATCAAGGCAAGAAGTCTTGTGATATCCAAAACATCGTCCTTGTGTTTGAAATCATGTCCGAATTTCGTTCTATAGTCCTTAGCATCTTTGGATATCAGCATCAGCTTTAATTTATAATCTTTATTTTCCGGCTTACTATAAAATCCATCGATAGCTTCCTTAATCTTGACGTTATCATTTTGGGAGGTCACTTGGATTGCTATCTTATCCACATGATCTATCAGGTCAATAAAAGCGTAGTTATTGGATTCAAAATTCGTATTGGTGAAACTATAGCCAATCAGGTTGAAAAGATCCCTATAAAAATTTTCTGCAAAGATGTTAATGTCGGTCAGGTTTAGGGCATTTAAAATCATTACCTCTGTTTTTAGATAGGTAAGTCTCCTGGTGATCAACTTAACATATTTCTCTTTGTTATCCATATAATTTTTAAAAGGCTATAATTTATGCAAAGATATAAATATACCCTTATGAATTTCCGTATTTACATAAAAATAGGAACATAATTAACTGTCTAATTATTCTTTTCTACGGGGCTATATTTAAACATTGGCTTTAATATTGCTATTCCAGCCATTAAGGCTACGACATGTTTCGGATTGTCTTTTTTATGGAGACCGCACTTTTTTCTGCTGTTGGCGCAGTAAAGAAATGTGATTTGGAAAAGAATTAGACCATGCATTCCCGAAACTAGTGGATAAACATCAGAATGGAATGTTATTTTCGGCCTCAAGCTCTGAAATCATCCTGTCGACCTTTTCTTCATTAAAGAGATGCTGATGATTACTTCTGTTCACAAATAAGTAAAAAAGTTTTTTATTATTTTTTTCAATAAAAGTATCATCAAGATGGGGATATGAGAAATCAGAAGTCATTACGAAAGAAGTGACGAAATTTTCTCCTCCGTCTTTCACGATCTCTATACTAAAATTTTGAAATATTTTAAACAGATTGGCATCACTGGTTAAAAAAAACGGATAAATAGCTTTCTGGAGTATTTCTGATATACGAAAGCTGTTTGCTGTAAATTTGGAATGAAACATATCCCACGCAGTTCCTTTAAGCTTTTTTTTGACATCCTTAGGCTTATTCAACCCTATCATTTTCCTAAACTCCGTATTTCCGCCAAAAATATTCATTCCCAACTTATACTCGGCACCGCGAAAGATGTTAAGTTCATTGGTCATCCAGTCTGCCAGTGCATCTATATTATATTCGGCATTACTTTTTGTCAGACCTTTTGTTGCCAGGCTTCTTATTTTAAGTAACGTACAATAAGAATTTTTCAGAATCTGGTTCACAGGCTCCATTGGATCTCCCTTCATGGGAGGTATTCTTCGGAACACAAAAAAGTCACGGTAAAAATCGTAATTAAAGCTTTTAAAAATTTTAATGGGGACTTGAGTAAAGAAATCAATCCGGTGTCTAAAATCCTCGAATTTTTCAAAATCGAAACTTTCTTTTTGTGAGCAGAGCTCTAAAAATGCAAAAAAAGGATCGATCCTGGTTTCGGGATATTTGGTTATATACTCTTTCAATGCTAATATTCTCTGGATATTGACCCCTTGTGCTTTTCTCTTATGTTCTACCACTTTAATGATATGCAAACAGACACAGCTGTCAAGAAAAACAATGGGCTGGAAGCCATCTTCCAAACAGGAGGCCGTAAATACCTTATCGGGTAAACTAACTTCTCCTTTTTCGCTAAAACAATTATAACTAAAATTCACATGTTTCATAAACATTAACTGCAACTTCCACATTACATTTGATAAGCTGAAGCATTGTGCAGCAAAAGAGGCTATTTTTCAGATATTGCCATAATATGCGTAACAGTTTATCGGTAAGGGCTAAAAACAAAGATATTAAATCTCTGGGGTATAAAATTACGATAAACCTTTAAAAACTTCTGCTGATAAAAACTAGCGGTAGCATCTTCCTCCTCCTATCCTTAAGGCTAGACCATCCTAGCCTGTTAGAGATACGTTTTAAGCTTTTGCAATAAGTACTGTTTTTTATATTATTTGCGGAAATACTAAGACATAACAGGCCAGCTATAAATATTATCAATTAAATTTATACAATATATGTAAATATAATGTGTAATTTAGATATGTCACTAAATATAGTAATAGTGGAATACCTAACAGAATTCAAACAAAATCAAAATATTTTTAAATGAATGATTATCAATGAGTTAAAACTAAAATATTTTCTATATCTGTAAAAAAAGAGTTTGGATAGCGTCCTGTTAAGTTCACAAGACCGACATTTGAAGATTTCACTCTTTGATGTCGGTTTTTTTTATTTCCTAATCCGTTGTTATACTGGTAGATACACTGAGCAACAATATTCATTTTAGGTGTTTGAAAACTTTTTCCGTCAAATTCGACTTTTTGGGGGAATATCAAACACCCTATCGTTCTTTTCGTTTGAAGATCGCCCTGCTGGTAAAGGTTTACAAGGTTTTCCATTGAATCTAGTGCATTTTCTATTTTTGTCTTTATGTCAAGTTCTTTACTTTCTGAGACCATCTGTTGAATCTCCTGTTCAAGTTGTTCTATTTTGCATTTGGTAATTTTTTTGATCTCTTTATAATCTTCTTCATCAAGTTTATCTTCAAGGTATTTATCTCTTGCACTAGCAACTTTTTCTTCAAGCAAATTAATCTCTTTTGAAATTGACTTCCTCTTAGCCTCTATATCGCAAGTGAATTGTTTATAGTTATCTAAAAGTATTTCTTTCATAAGCTCTTTAATGATTGGATTATATTCCAACTTAGAAATTTCCAGTTCAAAAAGTTCGTTTAATTTGTCCGAATCAAATCTGAATCCATATTTGTAATGACAGTGATAATAGTAATAGGTTTTTATGAATTAATACTGAAAAATTTTAGCGTATTTTGATCTCTTTTACTTCTTTTTTATCCAGATTAGATTTATTAATGGTAATATTTAATAATCCCCCTTTATAATTGGCTTTTATATGGCCTAAACTAATACTATCCGGTAAGCGGAAACTGCGGACAAACGAGGAAGCTGAAAACTCTTTTCTGACATAATTTTCTTTTTCTTCTTTTTTCTCTGCACTGGTTGCAGCACTGATGATCAATGTTCCGTCCTCAACTGCAACTTTGAAATCCTTTTTCTTAAATCCCGGAGCTGATACTTTAAGCTTATAAACACCATTTTTATCAATAATGTTAACTGTTGGCTCCGTTTTAGCCAAATTCATCATTCTTCCAAAAATCTTCTACCAGAGATTCTAATGATTGAGATCCATTTGATGGATTGGTTTTTTCCAAAGTTTTCATAACACAATTATTTTAAGGTTTATACTTCAAAGGTATAAGAGAAATAATTTTTAAATTATGACGATCGTTGCGTTTTGAAATGATACTAATCACTTTTTTCCCAGGCATCGAGAATTTTAATTATTGAGGAAATCTTCAATGTTGAATCTGTTATGGTAATGTATTTCAATCCGGCATCCTGAATTATTGATACATCCACAGGAGCCTGTTCCTGGAATCTGAAGATAAAATATCTAATCCCAAAGGATATAAGTTTAAAAATAAGCCTGTTTGAAACTAGGTTTTCCTGATCAATGATTATGGCAGTATCTTTTGCTTCTGCAAAATGAACGGTAGCTTCACTTAAAGGATTTATTATGATCGTAATTTTATGTTTTTTACGATTAGCCAAAGCCAGAAGCTTTTTATCTTCCTGGCTGATATGATAAACGATGACTTTCATACTGTCTTTTGAATCATCAAATGTATAGATCCCATTATCACTATTCAATGTATAAAATCATTATAAAAAGTGACAGAGATTAGTTTTTTAATTTTTGAAGACGGGGAACATCCAATATCGTAATCCTGCCTGCATTTCTATCTATTAAATTTTCTTCTTTAAAATCACTCAGAATTCTGCTTACCGTCTCAATAGCCATTCCAGCCATAGAAGCAAGGTTTTCTCTTGAAATTTCAAAATTTTCAGTGTGAGGATGTTTTGTATGCAGCTTAAGTAAAACTTCCGCCATTCTTTTTCTCACAGAAAAATAAGCAAGCTGCAATAGCTGCTCTTCGTGGGTAATAACATTCTGGGCAAGAATTTTGATGAATTTTTCCGCTATGTCCGGATATTTATACAGTAGTTGATCAATAACTTCTCTGGGAACTGAGCATAAGTTAGTATCCTCCAATACTTCAGCTGTCTCTTTATATTCTTTTCCTGCAAATAATGAAGTGATTCCAAAATATTCTTCCGGACTGTAGACTGCTGTCATGAATTCTTTTCCGTCTTCTGTCATTTTTGTTGTTTTCACCGAGCCTGATATAATAAGATAAACAGCATTTGCAGTATCACCCTCATAATAGATAATCTGTTTCTTTTTAAAAGATTTGACTTTTCGTTCATCAAAAGCTTTCTTTAATTCATCAAGTCCGTGCGAACCATGAAATAAATTGGTCATTTGACTAAGAATATTGCTATAAAGGCTTTTCTGACGTTCTTTCTTTTTCAATCGGCTTTCAATAGCACTGAGGAGTTCTATATCATCAAATGGCTTAGTAAGGTAGTCATCCGCCCCCATTTCTATTCCTTTTCGGATTTCTATCCGATCCGTTTTTGCCGTTATAAAAATAAAAGGGATAAGCGCAGTATCCTCTCTTTTGCTTAAAAGATGTAAAACCCCATATCCGTCAAGCTCCGGCATCATAATATCACATAATATCACATCCGGTATATGCTTAATGGCCAGATCTACTCCCTGTTTACCATTAGAAGCCTGAAATACTTCATAACTGGCAAGCTGAAGAATCTCCGAAGTGCTTTCGCGGATATCGTCATTATCTTCGATTATCAGTAGGCGTGTCTTTTCCATTGGTACTAAATTGGAGTGTTGTTAGCTGAATTTTTATGAAATGATAAGGTAAACTCAGTACCTTTATCTGATTTACTTTCAAAATGAACCCGACCATCCATGAGATTTACATACCGCTGAACAATATTGAGACCTAAACCTGTTCCGGGAATATTTCCTATATTATGTGCCCTGAAAAATGGCTGAAAAAGACCGGATTGGTCTCCTTCGGGTATTCCTATTCCATTATCCTTTACTGAAAACACATACCTATCTTCATTTATTTCTGTAGAGAATTCAATCAACGTATGTTCTCCTGAATATTTTATAGCATTGCTCATTAAGTTCATTAAACAATTTCTTAATAAGTTTTGATCCAGATTTATTTCACTCTCTGATCCTGTGTGCTGGTAAATTATAATTTGGTCTTCTTTGGTGATAAGCTGCATTTCTTCTGTAAGTTCTTCTGAAAACTTAACAATATCAAATGAATCATAATGGGGTTTTACAATTCCGGTATCCAATTTTTCTAAGGAAAGAAAATCATTGAGGATGGAGTTCAAACTGGCAATTGCATTTTTTATCTTATGGAGATGTTTTAATATTTGGATATTGTCTGAAGTTTGAAGATATTTTTCAATAAGTACGGCAGAAAGCTGCATAGAACTTAAAGGGGTTCGAAACTCGTGTGATGCCATTGATACGAACCGGCTTTTCATTTTGTTAAGATCCTTTTCTTTTTCCAGCGATATATTAGCTTCTTCCTTGGCCACCTCCAATTCATAAAGCATTTCTTTTAGTGATTTTGTACGGTTTTCGACTAATTCTTCCAGCTCACCAGCATACCTTTTAAGAGATTCTTCCGCTTCTTTTTCTTTGGAAAGATCGTGGATAAAACCTGTATAAATCATCCTATCCTGATATTGTACTTCGCTTACAGCAAGCCTAAAAGGAAATTGTGTCCCATCCTTTCTTAATCCTCTGACTTCCCTTCCTTTTCCAATGATTTTCTTTTCTCCGGTAGTCTGATAATGAATAAGGTAACCATCATGTCTGCTTTTATCGGGTTCCGGCATTAATACTGAAATATTTTTTCCGATTAATTCTTCCTCTTTGTAGCCAAATATTTTTAGTGCAGAGGGATTCAGGCTTTCTATTTTCCCCCTGTCATCAATGGTTATAATACCGTCAATAGCCGTTTCAATAATGGCTTGCAACAGTTTGGCACTTTCCATAGTTATCGTATTATGCAGATATATAAAGTTATACATTTTAGCATAATGAACATATATGATCTATGAAAATGTTTTCGTATTCAATATTATTTTTATTATAAACAATTATAATTATATATAATAATTAATTCAAAAATGAATATGACCATTTTCAGGAATCGTTAATAGTGGAATTTCCAATTCTACAGCCTGTCTTGCGGCATGACTTCCCAAAAATAGTCTTTTGAAAAAACTTTTGTCATGATGGCCCATCACTAACATATCGATGTCTTTGTATTTTAATATTTCCAAGCCATAATCTATATTTTCACTGTATATACAGTTGTAGCAAATTTTACCATTAAGGTTCTTTAGAAATGCCTCTTTCTTATGTTCATAAGTGGCATCCTGGATCACATCATTATCACTCTGAATAATATGGGTAATTAAAAGCTCAGCATCAAAGTATTTGGCAAATTCAATTAATAATTGGGCTGTTTTTATGTCTTTTTTATTCAGATCTGTAGCGAAAGAAATCTTCTTAAGCCCATTATATTTATGGTTTAAGGGAACTAAAAGAAGCGGATACTTTGTGTTTTCAATCATCTGTATGCTGTTGCTTCCGAAAATAAAACGGGTAAGCATCCCTGCTCCTTGCATACCCATGACGATAAGAAGCGGTTTTTTCTCGGCTGCCATATTGTTAATCACATGAACTGCATCGCCTCCCTCACTTCCATAATGTATTGAAGGATGAAATGGGAAAGCTTCATCTCCCCATACAACTTTTTCTCTGTCTTCCAGTGCCTTTACCAACTTTTTAAGCTCTTTTGTATTTTCTTCATATAAATCTGGATATTCGTATACAGACCACGCGATCTGCCCAAGCATTGGACTTTCAATCGGTAACCCAAAGGCATGGCATAAATCGATGTTGGCTTTCAGGGCATGAGCCAAGTGAAGTGCATAAAAAGCAGCATTTCGCGCTGACTTTGAGTAGTCTGTAGCGACTAAAATCGTTCTCATAATCTGATTATTTATTTTGGTTAAACATATTTTCTAATGAATCATCTAAATGGTAAATATCCTTATATAATACAGGCTTTCCATCCGTTATAAGACAGGTCAGATAGGTTATAATAATCGGAACAGGTTGCTTTAGAACAAAATCTTTTCTTTTATACTCTGACATTGCATTTTCCAAAACAGGAATCTTGTTTCCTAAACCATCGTTTTTTAATAGGAGAGCTGCCAGCTCTTTAGCATTCTCAACACGAATACACCCGTGACTCAAAGCTCTTTCATCTTTACTAAACAATTGTTTTTGAGAAGTATCATGAAGATATATCCCATAAGAGTTGTCAAATCTAAAAACCACCGCCCCCAATGCATTATCACATCCGGATGATTGTCTTATACTATATCGGTAAGGGTTTTGACGGATCTCTTTTAGTTTTGATGAACTTATTTCAACCTGATTTCCATTTTTATCATAAACTGAATAATGATGGTTCTCTAAATACTGAGGACTTTTTAAGATTTTAGGCAGCATTTCTTTTATGAAAATACTTTGGGGAACCTTCCAGTCAGGCGCTGTTGTAAAATAACGAATACTGCTGCTCAAAACTGGCGTTTTGGTGGTTGGCTTTCCTATAATCACTTTAAAATCAGATACATCATCCTGGTGATAAAGTTTCAATGTATAGGAAGGAATATTGACCAGGATATAGGAAGTATCATGGGTATCAATCCACCGTAAGCGCTCCATATTGATGATGATTTTTTCAGATTCCCTTTGTGGAGCTATACAATCATCTTCCTCATAGAGAGTATTTAAATAGTTCTGGAAATTCGTGTATTCTTTTATTTTAGGCTGAACCTCAAGGATTGTCTTAAGAAAATCTGTCTGCTGTCTTGCATTCAGCAGTATATGGTCGGATCGAAATCCATTTATATCATTGGAATCAATATATGATGATTTATACAAAGGGTTGTATTTCCCTAAATGCATGTTATTGATGAATGTGAGAAGGGCGTCCGTCATCAGAATATCGAACTCAGCTTTTTCCTTTTGATTTTCTTCAACAGGAGTATCTCGCAATTTTCTTAATTTCTGAAGAGAAATGGCATCCCAATGATAATCAGATAAAGAAAGACCAAATCGATAGGAATATTCCAACAGTAACATTGCAGTTTCAGGCTGATCTGATTTCTCTGGAGTTATCCACGCATATTCAGAATTATTTCCGGTATAAAACCTAATAACCGATTGCGGATAATGCAGCTTTGAGAGCTTACCATTGTCTTTAAGTAAAGAAGTAATCTCGTTTGTTGTTTTCAAATCCTGAGCTTGTGTAATTATTGTAAAGCAAAGAATAATGGTGAATGTTAAAAAAGCTTTCATAATCTGAAGTTTATGCTACAAATTTCCAAATTACCATACTGTCAAATAATGACTGCCATCACTAAAAATAATGATATCGCTATACTTTAATCTGTTTTTTTCAACGCTTTCCAAATACTTACTAAAAGCAAATCGATTTAAAATTTTATGCGTTTAAAAGATTGAAGTGTTGAACTGATCAGTATCATTTTTTGCAGTGATACCTGTCATATTATTTCTCATGCAGGTTCGTGACCTTTGGGATGAATTAACATACAGCATTGACTTAAGCAAAAAGTACTCTAAGAATTAGATGCAACTATAAAATTCTTGCAATGAGCAAACTTTAAACATTTATTAATCCAAAAAAAATTGAAATGAAAACAAATGCAAAATTACAAAGAGATGTTCAAAATGCCATTAAATGGGAGCCATTACTGCATGCTGCAGAAATTGGCGTTATTGCAAAAGACGGTGTGATCTCTCTTACCGGCATAGTTGACAATTATGCGAAAAAAGCAGAAGCAGAAAATGCTGCGAAAAAAGTTGCAGGTGTTAAGGCTTTAGTTGAAAACATTGAAGTAAAATTTCCAAGCTCATTGAAAAAGGCTGATGCCGAAGTAGCCAAGGAAGCACTGGATGCCTTACAATCTAATTACTCTGTTCCCGATGATAAAATAATGGTAAAAGTTGAAGATGGATGGGTAACCTTAGAAGGTGAATTACCGTGGCATTACCAAAAAGAGGAAGCAGCAAGTGTAGTAAAATATCTTACCGGTGTAAAAGGTTTGATCAATAAAATTACAATTAAATCAGAATTAGACGATGCGATACAAAAAAAAGACATTCAGGACGCATTGAAAAGAAGCTCAATTTATGATAATGATATTAAAGTATCCGTTTTGGGAACAACAGTAACTTTAACGGGAACTGCAAATTCACTGTATCAGAAAGAAGAAGCCGGTCGTATTGCCTGGAAAACTCCGGGTATATGGAATGTAAAGAATGAACTGGAAGTTAATTATGAGTATGATTTTTATTAATCCCGGATTTAATCTTTGACCTGTGGAAGATAACTTTTTCTGCAGGTCAATTTCAGTTCAATATAGATTACTATTAAAAAATTACCAAAATCTATTCATTAAATAAATCTGAACTCATGAGCAAATTAGAAAATAAAATAGCCATTATAACAGGCGGCTCCGGAAGCATTGGCAAAATTACAGCTAAACTATTTTTAGAAGAGGGAGCAAAAGTAATGCTCGTCGACCTCTCTGAAAAAGAATTACAAGAAGCTGCCTACGAATTAAATAGCGAGCATATAAGATATGCAGTTGCTGATGTTTCAAAAGCTGCTGATGTTAAACACTATGTTGCGGAGACCATAAAACTATTTGGAAAAATAGATGTGTTTTTCAACAATGCCGGTATTGAAGGAGTTGTGAAGCCAATTGAGCACTATCCTGAAGATATTTTTGATACAATTATATCCGTCAATGTCAAAGGGGTATGGCTGGGCAATAAATATGTTTTACCTCAAATGAATGATGGTGGAAGCATCATTATAACTTCATCTGTGGCTGGAATATTGGGGTTTGCAGGGTTAAGTGCTTATGTCACCAGTAAACATGCCGTAGTTGGCATTATGAGAACTACAGCCCTTGAAGCATCTTCGCGAAAAATCAGAGTGAATACAATTCACCCTTCTCCGGTAAATAACAGAATGATGCGTTCTATAGAAGAAAGCTCATCTGCAGGACATGGTGAAGAGGTTAAGAAGCAATTTGAGGCGGCAATACCATTAGGACGTTATGCTGAACCTATTGAAATTGCAAAACTGGCTTTATTTCTTGCAAGCGAAGACAGTCAGTTCATTACAGGAACAACTCAGATCATTGATGGTGGAATGTCTGCAAAATAGTAATATGTATTTCTCTGGGATACTAAAAAACAATAAAACCAATTAAAATTAAAATGAAAATACAAATAGGAATAGCAGACAATCATCGGCAGGCAATCGCGGATCAGCTCATAAAAATATTGGCAGATGAAAACGTTTTATATATAAAAACAAAAAATGCCCATTGGAATGTTGAGGGAGCTGACTATCATGACAAACGTACTTTTTTTGATACTCAATGCAAACAATTGGATGATATCATCAACAGTATTGCAGAAAGAATACGTTCTCTCGGTCAGTATGTACCGGCAACTCTAAAATCGTACGTAAGTTCAACACATTTTACAGAACAAAATGGGGAGAGACATAACAGCCATGCTTTTATTACAGAATTATTACAAGATCATGAAAGTCTTATTCTTAGACTTTGTGAATATACCATGAACTGTAAGGATGACTTACACGACGTAGCAACAAGTCATTTTATAACGCGCCTCTTAGAAATACATCAGAAAATGGCTTGGCCTTTACGTTCACATATAGTAGAATAATTTCGCAGACAAAAATTGGAGCTAACTATGATATCATTTTTAAGTAAAAGTTATTTCCAAATTTTATAAAATAAGTGCTTCGCATTTTCCCTGGTAAAAAGTCCTGTTCCTTCGGTCATTGTAGTGGCAGATCCACAAGCAATTCCCATGGAAAGGACTTCTTTATAATCACCTCCCTTTACCAAAACCGAAACCATTCCTGCAACCATGCTGTCTCCAGCGCCAACAGTGCTTTTTACTTCAACAACCGGTGCCTCAATCTTAATTTTTTCACTTCCTGAAAATAAGACAGCACCCTGAGAGCCCAATGATACTACCACAATCTCAGCTTTACCCTGTGAAATGATAAGCCGGGCAGCTTGATCTATATCAGTTTCTTCCAGTTTTTCTTTTCCCACTAAAAAGGCAAGTTCTCCAATATTAGGTTTTAATAAAAACACCCCTTCTTCTACCGCTGTTCTAAGAGCTTCTCCTGATGTATCGATAATTACCTTAGTTCCCATTGCCTTATAGATATTAACAAGTCTTCTTAGAAAATTCGGATTTGTATTTGTTGGTAAACTACCACTGATGACGACAAAATCCGGACAGGGATTTATGGTAGGCAAAATGCTTAGAATTTCTTTTTGCTGTTCCTGCGTCAGCTCTTCTCCGGGAAATCCAAATCGATACTGTTTGTTGGTGGAGATATCCAAAACAATGAAATTTTCCCGCGTTTCTGAAGTAATATGGGAAGGGAATATATTCAGCTTCTCGCCCTTAAGCAACTTTTCAAGCAATCTTCCGGTCCTTCCCCCTGAAGTAAAAAAAATATCTGAGACTACTCCCAATCTTTTTAAGGCTCTCGATACATTAACTCCGCCCCCACCCGGTTCATATATAGGAGAATTACAACGCAATTTCTTTTCGGGAACGACGCTCTGAACACTGCTGCTTTTGTCTACTGATGGGTTCAGTGTTATTGTTAAAATAGTTTTGTCCATTTTTATTTTTTTTAAGCTACACACGTACATAGCTATCCAAATTTCAACAATAAAACACACACCACCAAGCATTTATCCTGATTAACATCATGATTGATTGTGATGTTGGTCATCTTATATTTTGTGAAGTTGCTGGAACTTTGAAGTATAAAACTGTATAAAAAATGAAAACAAATGCAGAATTACAAAAAGATGTTCAGGATGCCATTCAATGGGAACCTTTGCTGTATTCAGCAGAAATTGGTGTTGTTGTAAATAACGGAATTGTTTCCCTTACAGGTAATGTAGACAGTTATGCAAAAAAGCTGCAGGCTGAACATGCCGCAAAAAATGTTACAGGGGTAAGGGTTTTGGTAGAAGATATTGAAGTAAAATTACCAGCCCCCCGCTCAAAAACCGATGTCGAAATCGCCAGTGAAATTATAACCGCATTTAATGCAAACTCATTTATTCCACAAGAAAAAATAACAGTAAAAGTAGAAGATGGCTGGGTGGATCTGGATGGTGAAGTATCTTGGGAGTACTTAAGGGAAATTACAGAAAATTCGGTCAAGTATCTACCTGGCGTCAAAGGTATTTACAATAATATCACCATTAACCCAGAAATCCGGGACGCTGTTGAAAAGAGTGATATTGAGAGGGCACTTGACAGAAGTTCAATCGATAATAGTGAAATCAGGGTGTCCGTAACCGGAACTACTGCCACATTAACAGGGACAGTACATACCTGGCATCAAAAGGAAGAGGCTGGTCGTATTGCCTGGAAAACGCCTGGTATACAGGATGTAAAAAATAAGTTAGAAGTGGATTATGAGTATGATTTATAACTAATAAACCTTTACCCCATTTCTAAGCATTGCAAGCCACCGGTTTTCTTGATAGGTTTAATCCTATAGATTATAAACAAAATGCACTGGAATATTTTAAATCCAACATCGTGAAAACCTATTTTAAAAATTATCTTAGCATCGCAGGCAATATAGCTTTATTCTCCCGTCGCTTTTTTAAAGAAATTTTAAAACCGGGATTTGAGTTTAAAGAGTTTATACGACAGTGTTTTGTTGTTGGTTACCAGTCATTGCCTTTAGTAACGATAACAGCTTTTATCATGGGATTGGTGCTCACTATACAGTCACGTCCGGCTATGGCAAGGTTCGGTGCAGAATCTATGATACCCGGTATGGTTTCACTGTCATTAATAAGAGAAATTGCACCGGTCATTACGGCTTTGATTTGTGCAGGAAGAGTTTCGTCAGGAATTGGAGCAGAACTGGGTTCTATGAAAGTCACAGAACAAATTGATGCCATGGAGGTTTCAGCGATCAATCCTTATCGGTATCTGGTGATAACCAGAACTCTTGCTACGACATTAATGATTCCTGTTTTAGTACTATATGCCGATCTGATTGGGATTATCGGTGGCTTTATCGGCATCAATATGCACAGCGAAAGCAATCTTGAACATTATTTTTCTCATGTATTTCAATCGTTAGAATATGAAGATATTTTACCGGCTATCATTAAAACCTTCTTTTTTGGATTTTTTATTGGTATTATTGGTTGTTATGAAGGATTTAATGCTTCGGGGGGAACTAAAAGTGTAGGAAAAGCGGCAAATTCAGCCGTAGTTTCAGCATCATTGATCATTTTTATCATTGATCTTATAGCCGTACAGATAACCGACTTATTTTTTGAATTATGATGGAAAATAGGGAAAAATTTACAGCCGAGTATAATGAATTACAAAACTGCGAAACATTGATAGAATTTAAAAATGTTTACAAATCATATGGCAGTAATAAGGTACTCAATGGAATCAGCTTTACCGTTGGAAGAGGAGAAAACCTGGTCATTTTAGGAAAATCGGGCTCGGGGAAGTCAGTTACGGTTAAATGCCTTGTTGGCCTTACAAAAGTTGATAAAGGAGAAATATTTATATCGGGAAAGGATATAACAAAATTGGATGAGGAAGGACTCAACCGGATCCGAATGAAAATTGGTTTTTTATTCCAAAATGGGGCCTTATATGATTCAATGACGGTCAGAGAGAATTTAGTTTTTACATTGCAGCACAATAATAAAATGCTTACCGAACAGGAAATAGAAACAGCTGTTAAAGAAGCTTTACAAAATGTAGGACTGGAGGAAGTGATTGACCTATTGCCGGCAGAACTGTCCGGAGGAATGAGAAAGAGAATTGGGCTGGCGAGAGCACTAATCATTAAACCGGAAATTATCATATATGATGAGCCGACAGGAGGTCTTGATACCATCACAGCTCGTGAAATTATCGGGCTCATTCGAAATATCAAACTACAATACAATACCTCATCCATAATCATAACACATGATTTAACCTGTGCAAAATATACCGGTGACAGAGTCATCGTCCTTAAGGACGGTCTAATTAAGGCTGAGGGCAGCTATAAAGACATAGAAAATAATGCCGATGATTGGGTAAAATCTTTTTTTGAAAAATAAATAGAACAATCATGAACAATGAGTCATCAAACAACTGGAAATTGGGAATTTTTGTCACAGTTGGCATCCTTCTTTTCATAACAACCATATACTTTATTGGGGTCAACAGAAATTTGTTTGGCTCTAACTTCGCTCTTCGTTCTGAGTTTAAAAACGTCAGCGGATTAAAGCAAGGCAGTAATGTCCGCCTTTCCGGAATTAACATTGGAACAGTCAGCAAAATAAATTTTATTTCAGATTCATTGGTTTTGGTAAAGATATTAATTAGAAAGGATGTTCAAAAATATATCAAAACTGATGCAGTTGCCAGCATTGCATCTGACGGATTAATGGGTGATAAAATACTTATTATTACCCCCGGTCCACAATCTAACACTATAGTGAAGGATAATGACTTCATTACTTCTTATAAAACCATCGAGATAGATGATATACTCTCGAGTGTAAAACAAAGTACCGATAATGCCAAAACAATTACCAACGAACTCGTGGAGTTCAGCGGTAAAATGAATAACAAGAATAGTTTATTGACAAAAATAATGACCAATAAAGATTTTGCTTCGAGAATTGACAAGACCATAGAAAACCTGCAACTAAGCTCCCGAGAACTGGCAAAATTCACATCTTTTATGAATAATAAAATGGATTTGCATCAAAAATATTTACCGATAAGAAATGGTCAGATAATATTGAAAGCAGCATTTCTAATTTGCGGAACAGCTCCCAAGAAATTAATAGGTTTACAACAAAACTAAACGACAAAAATAATGTGTTTTCTCAATTATCTTCCAACGATTCTTTAGCTCCTTCAATAGAAAAGACACTGCGCAATCTTGAAAAAAGCTCTGATGATCTAATTCAATTTACTTCGAAAATAAATAATGATGAGAATGTATTATCGAAACTTACCAACAATCCTAAATTAGGGAAATCTGTAGATTCCACTATTGTTAATATTGAAAAAGGTGTTGGTGAACTGAGAGAAATAGAGGCCGCCGCTAAGAACAATTTTTTGCTGAGAGGTTATTTTAATAAAAAGAAAAAAGAAAACGAAAAACAAAAAAGATGATTGCTGCCTAATCCATTCAAAAAGGTATGATTCATTTATTCGTACCAACCTACTATAATATACACAGAAATGAAATCAGGTTAAATATTTTTTATTTTAGGTTTGATTTCTTTGGCATACATCATTAAGCTTTCTTCAATACAGTTGAAAGCTTCTTTCTTATTTTTGAAACCAAATACCTGTACCGTTTTCCCTTCTAATTTTTTATATTCTTCAAAAAAATTCCGAATCTCATTAACTGTATAAGCCGGCAGTTCTTCAATATCATGGATATGCAGCATAGAAGAATCATTTTCAGCTATTGCTATTATTTTATGATCTTTTTTATCTTCGTCTATCATCTCCATTATTCCTATCACCCTCGCATTAACCAGAGTAAGGGGAACGAGGCTTTCCGAACATAGCACAAGAATATCCAACGGATCTCCATCACTGTAATAGGTCTGTGGTATGATCCCGTAATTGGCAGGATAATACATGGAAGATAAAAGAATCCTATCCAATCTTATTAATCCCGAGAGTTTGTCTATTTCATATTTTGTACGGCTGCCGGTGGGAATCTCAATAACTGCTGTAACTATTTGTGGCAGATGCTCTCCTGGTGAAACATCATGCCACGGATGTTGGTTTCCTATCATTATTTAAGTTTTAATTATTTATTTCTACTGTTCTTAATTTATTCCTATAAGTTTCAAGAATATAGTATTCTTAAGAATGGGTGGTAGTCACTATGCTTTTGCTTTTCCTATTCTTATTCTTCTTACATACTTATAAATCTCAAACCATAAAACAGAAACCGCTGCGATGAAAACAGTGAATCCCAATTCACCTATATTAAGTGCTGTTACCTTAAAGAATAGAGAGACAGGCTTTACGTATAATATTGCAAAAAGTAATCCCAGAACTAAGATGGAAATACCAATAAGCAAGGGATTACGGTTTCTGAAACTTTCCAACACACTATAAAAGAATGATCTGTTAACAAAACTCAGTAATATATTGGCAAAGATCAATGTACTGAATACCATTGCCCTTGTCTTGGCTTCATCACCTCCATTTTGAACGGTAAACTGATATACAAATAAAACTCCGAGGGTTATCACTACCCCCTGAATAAAGCTGATTCCTAGCTCACTCAAACTTAAAAAAGTATCTCCGATGGCTCGTGGCGGCTGCTTCATTGTGTTTTTTTCCATGGGCTCATTCTCATAAACAATAGAACAGGTCGGCCCCATCACTAATTCAAGGAAAATAACGTGAACCGGAGTAAATATGTGTGGAAATATCCATCCAAAAAACAGGGGCATAGAAACCGTCAGTATAATAGGAATATGAATGGAAATAATATACTGAACCGCCTTTTTAATATTGTTATAAATTCTCCTTCCTGCAGCAATTCCCACAATCAGTTTTTCTAAATCATCATTCGTTATAACCAATGCAGCGGCTGATTTGGCAATTTCGGTTCCTTTACTTCCCATGGCAACTCCAATATGCGCCGCTTTTAAGGCAGGGCCATCATTAACACCATCTCCAAGCATGGCTACCACTTCGCCTTTCTTTTTCAGCGCATGTACTATTGCAAGTTTCGCATCCGGAAACATCCTGGTAAATAAAGTAGTTTTTTCCGAGATTTCCATTAATGCTTCTTCAGTATTATTCATTATTTCACTACCATTGAGGGCAGGAGCCATGTTGATAATTCCTGCCTGTATTGCAATTGCTTTGGTTGTATCTTCATTATCTCCCGTTATAACCTTTACCTTAATACCGGCATCATAAATACTTTGAAAGACCTCTTCTATTCCTTTTTTAGGAGGATCATAAAATACAGTCAGCCCTAAAAATTCAAATACAAAATCCTGCTGTCTTTTGGGAAAATTGTTCCCTTCAAAATGTGACTTCGCAACTCCCAAAACGCGGTAACCTTGCTGTCCAAATGTTTTTATAATGTCCCTTATCTTTTCTTTCTCTGTCTCTGAAAGGCGGGAAACATTCAAAATTGCTTCCGGAGCTCCTTTTGCTGCAATAATTCTATCTTTATTTTCATTCTCAAAAAGATGAGTCATCATGGGTGGCTTGCCTTCAAGCGGATATTCATGAAACATTTTATATTCTTTTCGTAAATCATTCTTTTGAGTTTCGTCATACGTTTTATGCAGAGTGATTTCCATAGGGTCAAAAGGGACTGGTTCACTACTCCACATTGCATAATCAATAAGTTCACTTAAATTATTATTTTTAAATTCTTTTTCTTCATAAATTTTATCGGATAGGTAATTATATAAATGTTGAAGCTTCATCGAATTCTCAGTAATGGTTCCGGTTTTATCAGTACAGATAACGGTAGTACTTCCTAAAGTTTCTACAATACTGCTCCGCTTAATGATAATTCCCTCACGCATAAGCTTCCATGCTCCCAACGCCATAAAGGTTGTAAATGCTACAGGGATTTCCTCAGGTAATACAGACATTGCCAGGGTTAATCCACTAATAAGACTCGTTATGAGGTCTCCGGTTTTAATATAGCTGAAGATACAAACCATAAGAAAAATAATGATTCCAATAACAGCCATCCATTTTACAAACTTTCGGATCTGGATCTGTAACGGTGATATTTCTTCTTTTATATTCAATATAGATTCCCCAATTTTTCCTACACGGGTTTCTGAGCCTATTTTTTCAACTTTAAAAACCGCCAAACCTGAAACTGTAACTGTACCGCTATATACAAGATTGTCCTCGGATTTACGATCCTTAAAAACTGAAAAACTTTCGCCCGTAAGAGATGATTCATTCACAGAGAAATCATTGCTGTGCACAATCATTCCATCAGCATTTATATTCTTTCCTTCTTCAGTAACACATAAATCACCTACAACAATTTCATGGGTTGGAATTTCTATTATTTGCGAGTTTCTGATGACCTTACTTAAAGGTTCGTTCAGCTTCTCAAGTTCCTCCAGAGCTTTTTTACTGCGATTATCCTGATAAAAAGAAATAGCAGTTACCGCAACAATAGCCACAAACATAAAGGCAGCCTCACCATAATCCTCCACTATCACATAAATGACAGAAATAATGATAAGCAAGATCAGCATAGGTTCTTTTAAAATATTAATGACAAGATCAAACCATGTATTTTTATGGACCCCTTCCAAACGATTATATCCATTTCGTTGCCGGGAAGCTACCACTTCATCATGTGTAAGACCTGTAAGACCTTCGGGTATATTGTAAGACATAACAAATAAATAGGTTATCTAAAAATAAGCAATTATTATATACAAATTCAATTTCCCTTCTTGACCAGTATCAGGTTTCAATGTGATGTATATCATAGTGCTTTCTCCAAAGTTTCTGGAATTTTGATTAATAAATTACGTTATCATGAAGACAAATACAGAATTACAAAAAAATGTTCAGGATGCCATTAAAAGGGAACCATTACTACATGCAGCAGAAATAGGGGTGACCGCAAAAGACGGTGTCGTTGCCCTTACTGGGGTAGTTGATCATTATGCAAAAAAGATAGAAGCCGAAAATGCTAAAAAAAAGTTATTGGAGTAAAAATTTTAGTGGAAAACATTACCGTTAAATCTCCAGATTCCTTATCAAAAACTGATGATGAAATTGCTGAAGAGATTTTAAAAACTTTTAAATCCAATGCATTAATTCCAGAAAACAAAATCAAAGTAATTGTAGAAAATGGTCAGGTGACTTTAGAAGGTGAACTGCCATGGGATTATCAACGGGAAATTACTAAAAATGCAATCCGGTATCTACCAGGTGTAAAAGAGATCATCAATCATATTAAAATCACATCAGAAATAATGGATGATATCAAACAAAAAGATATTGAACATGCAATGAACATGAACTGGGCACTTTATAATAGTGATATTCACATCCAAGTATCCTGTGCTACAGTGATTTTAACAGGAACCGTAAATTCATGGTATCAAAAAGAAGAAGCCGGCCACATTGCATGGAAAACTCCAGGGATAAAACATGTAGATAATAGGCTATTGGTAGATTATGAATATTCAAACAATAGTTTATCATCCTAATTGTAAGACTTCAATTCCATCGAGATAACAGAATATTAAAAAATTACAGTGGACATTAACTTTATAACGCAAGGCAGCGCATCAATAACAAGTAAGTTTAATATTATTCTGTAAAAGAGTCACGAAAAATAACTTCTAAAATCCAAAGCAAATGTGTTTTTCAGCAATTTCAAGTTTTTCAGCAGGTATAGCACTCACGGCTGTTGGCATAGCATGTATAAAAAAAACACGCCATCCTTCACAACATCTTTTTGCATGTATTCCATTTATTTTTGGAGTCCAACAGCTAACAGAAGGAATACTTTGGTTAGCCCTTTCCCAGCAAGAACATATCATTATGCAACGGGCTGCAACTTTTATATTTCTATTTTTTGCAGAGATTCTATGGCCCGTTTGGGTACCTATTTCTCTTTTAATGTTTGAGGACAATGAGCCACGAAAAAAAGTACAGAAGATATTATTACATCGTGAGTATTTATTAGCGTATTGTCTTTTATCATATCATTAAGTATTAGAACAAATAAACACTTGTTGGTTCTGCCGAATAAATTTAATTCAAAACTACACTTTACTGATATGCTGCTTATTGTTTGATATTATAAAAAACCTTGATAAAGAATACCAAGGTTCAGCAAACTAATTATAATTGGTTAAAACCAAAAAAAAAATTCAAAGTATTATCCCTTTCTTAATTAACTTAAAATTAACATAAACCTCCGGTTCTTGCTGCAGATGCACTTCTGGAAGTCCCTGTATTTGTTATTTTTGTCTGCCGAAATATCAGCATAACATCAGCTGGTGCTACAATACCATTCACCGAAGATCTCACTGCATTAATTAATATCTATCGGGGAAATATCATTTTCCATGCAAAGGAAGACTAATCCTCCAAATAAATATTGCAATTGGTAATATATAAGGAATTCAGAAGGTAAAATATGAATAGAATTACTCTTTTTTCTAAATTCTGTATTTAAAAACTCCTGCTTCTGTTCTCTGGATAGAGTAAAGTTGCAGGAGTTCCTGGGAATAGTTTTTCTTTATTTTTGTTTTTAGAATCTTGAAGTGTGATTTTAGCCCATCTAAAGTTTGGTGACAATTAAGTAACCATAATTATCACTTCCATTTGGAATATTCATTTGACACGTTTGTGTATTATAGCTGTCTCCTCCAGCATAATTAACAAACAACGCCACTTTTTCATTTACTGCCGTACTTTGATAAGCAATAATAAGCTTCTGTGGATTAGCATACGCATAACTGCTGACATGAATTCCTCCTGTCCCATTTCTTCGAGCAACCGCATAATCTCTGAAAATTGTATTGGTAGAATAAACTGAACTTCCATTACTGGCTGTAGCAAATATGGTATTGATAGCAATTTGACCAGTATTAGATGATGTTGTTGGCAGTCCGGTACAAAATGCCGTCTGATACATCTCAAAAAGATATACACCAGGTTCGGGAATCGTTAGATAACTTATATTGCTGGCAGATTGTGAATTGACAGTTCCCGAAACATCTGTTCCGAATCCAAAACCTGTTGTATTACCTTGAACATCTCCTCCTGCAGGAAAAGGAATATTGGTATACATATTTGTATTATAAAGCGAAAAGTTACCAAAGGATGAACTGCGTTTAAAGTAAAAATACTGAATTGTTGCAGGCTTAACCTTAGCAGCACCACTAGCATCAACAGCAAGAGGACTGTAAGGAGAAGACAAAACAGGCAGATTTTCATGTTTCACCTCAGTTTTTACATGCAGTAAATCAGTCGGTAGAGATGTACCTGTATTAATTCCTAGGTACCCATTATTTTGGAGTTTAAATAATTCTGATCCGTCTGAGTTATTAATTTCCAGAGCTTTAGTTGTCAAATCATTTCCTTTTGAAATAATATCTAATGTTGCTGAAGGATTACTGGTATTGATACCCACCTGCCCCCAAACTTCAGCACTGACTGAAGTTAAAATTATTAAAAATATCTTTTTCATAATTAGTGAATCATAATTTGGAAATATTCATTGTTATTTTATTGGATAAACCAGGAGGAGTAGCAAAGGCACACACATTTGTGGGAAAGCTATCACCAAAACCATAATTTACAAAAAGGGCAATTTTTTCATTTGCTGCTGTAGTTTCAAATATTAGAAAAACAGTGTGGGGAAGTGGAAAATTATAAGGGCCGGCAATTACCGCACCGGTATCATTTCTTCTGGGTAAACCATTGTAACGGACTACTGCTAACCTATTGTAGCTCGTACTAGCTGAAGATGCTTTGAATAGAGCTGTTCCTATTCCCAACATCCCATTGGATGAATCAGTAGGACTTCCAGTGCAATTGGTATAGTAATTTAAATTTATTTTATAAACCCCAGGTTCCGGAAAAGTGATATATCTTACATTTGAGGATGAAATTACGGTACTGTTAACATTTAAAGAGGCAGAAGCATCAGTACCAAATCCAGTATTAATAGTATTGGTAACAGCCTGTGCAGAAGTAAGAGGGATATTGGTATAAACACCAGTATCTGAAAGTGGGAAACCAGAAGTAGTAACTGTTGACGCCATTGCCATATAAAGATATTTAGTAGGCTCTGGAACGTAGGTTCCAACTGTACCATCATCCTTGATAGCAAGAGGCGATAAACTTCCGGAAACAATAGGTAGGTTTTCATATCTTACACTTCCGTTGGTATGCAGTTTTGCAGTAGGAGTAGAAACATTGATACCGACATTTCCATTATCAAGAATTGTCAGGAGTTCTGTTCCATTGGAATTACTTACTTCAAGTGCTTTAGTTGTATTTGTATTTCCCTTAGATCTAATATCTAACATGGCACTAGGAGTTACCTCATTAATACCAACTTGTGCAAGTGTAGTAGCTGACAATAATATACTTGCAAAAAATACTGTTTTTTTCATATATGCTGTTTTAGAGTTTGTAAAATATGGGATATAAAAAAGTAAATCTATCTTGGTCTATTTATATAAAAATATTATAGAATAGATATGGAAAAAGGAACCTAATGACATGTTTACATTTTCTTGCCAAATGTATTGTAATATCACAAAAAGATCTGCACTGCATTTGCACTGCAATGAATAAATAACTGAATATGTAAAATTTACACTTAAGCCATTGAATACTTTCTTTTCAAATTGTAAGGATTAATTCAATAGAAGGAATACCCCAAACTACATAATTGCAGCAGTAAGGTTACAAATTAATACATTGTATGATCGAAATATAGTTTCTACAAAATATGAAATAGATAAGTATATACTGAATATTTTATGAAGCAATATAATCTATCTCAGTCTGAGTAGACCAAAAGTAATGCGGGAAGCATCGGTAAAACGTTTAGTCAAAAACTGATCTTGCCTAAGATACAATTCTTCATACAGTTTTACACGTGAGACATGAACCGTTGCATTGATAAAATTAATGTTCCAAAATCCATTTATTAAAATCTATCTCCTTTGGTAGCTCAAGTTTCTTTCTTAGCCTGTATTTTTTAGATTCAACAGTCCTTAGTGATATATGGTCATAATCAGCAATTTGCTTATTGGAAAAGTTTAATTTGATAAAAGCACATAATCTTAAATCATTTAAAGTAAGATGATTATACTTCGAAGTTAGATTATTACAAAATTCCGGATACAATTCCCTAAAACGATTCATAAAAGAAGGATCAGCATTTTTTACAAGTTGAATCAGTTCATCATGGACATTGCTAAGCTTTTTTCTGAGTTCTTGAGATTCCTGCACTTTTTGATCTATTAAAAAATCTTTTAGCTTTTCTCGTTTTTTTAACTCATCACGAATCAAGTAAATAGCTACGATACTCATGATTAAAATACTTATAATAATATAGTAAAAATAATATTTATTACCCTTTTCTTTTTTCAACTCCTCATCAAGAATTTTTTCAATTACAATGTTGGTAACAGTTTCTTCCTCAGTTCTTAGACTATCACGTAGCTGAGAGTACTTCAATACAAATTCTTGTTCTTTTTCCTTATCATTAAGTCCTTTATAAGCTTCAGAAATTAATTCATATGATTCCAAATTTCTTTTTCGTAGATTGGCTTTACTAGTAATTTTTAATGAATTAAACAGATAACTCAACGCTTTATCATAATGTTTTTTTTTGATGTTGAGTTTGCCGAAGGCCCGCAAGACATTAGCCTTTCCTTCGATGGGAATCTCTTTTACCAACAATAAGTCATTAGCTTTATTAATAAAAAATTCAGCTGAATCAATATTTTGTTTTTGAAAATGTCTGTTGGCAATAGTTATAAACAGCATGGGCATTGGAGACTGCATGCACTTTTTTTCATTACTATATACTGAATCCATCATCCCTAACACCTGAAAGCTATTTCTTTTCCAATCATAGATATTATATAATCTCTTCTCTCTCGTCTTTTTATCTTCGATTCTTTGTGCATATTCAAATGCAACATCAAAACTTCTTATTGCTTGTGAATGCATATGAAGTGAATTATAATTGACTCCATAGACAAAATATAGGTACTCTAAAAGATTATTATCCTGATCTTTGTCGAGCTCTTTTTTAGCAATTTCTAAAAAATCTAGACTCGTTTTGTTTTTCTTAAATACAGTCAGAGCATAAGCAATATTAATGTTCCCTCTTATTTTTCCTTTTTTATAGTTCTGTTTCCTAGCTACTTCAAGATACTTTCTTTCTTGCAAAATTATTTTTTTAAAATCACCATTTCTTAAAAGTCTGCCAAAAGCCTCTGTCTGCAAACTATCAATTTCATGTATCTTGGATTGTGACTTATACTCTAAAAAAGAAAAAATGATACCTAAAAAAAATACTTTTCTAAAATAAATCATACCAATAAATAAAGTTGAATTCATACCTTACAAAATTGTTTTTCCTCCATTTATTGATAAGGAATGTTTATCCAGTACTGTTGATTCTGAACAATATTTATAGTTACTAATAGAAGATAGTATTATTTTTTTCATACACTTTTTGACCTTAAATATATAATGTTTTACTTTGTTTTCAATTCATATTATTCTATTCATTAAAAAAATATTATAAATTAATTTTATTCTAAATAATGATGATTTTAAATTATTTTTTTTTAATAATAAAAATTAACAAATCACAAGTATATTGGGGTATACATAAAATGTTAAAAAGTAAATTCCATCAATTCTTCTTATTAAGGATATATAGCAGCATCCTTTATACATTATCTTATGTGTGAGCTGTTATTTTAAAATGCAGTATCAACAATATATATCCAAGTTCTTTTGCTCTATGATGTAAACAATATAATCTTCAATTAGGTAATAATTTAGAAAGGGTACAGCATAAGATTCGCATGGACACTTGATACATAACATTCCACAGACTAAACATTATAGAATAAAAAGCAAAGTTTTACTTCTGACACATCATTATATGTTTTTAGAATCGACTATTCTGTCTGCTAAATGTCTGCAGAGAAAATATCATTCCTATACAGGAGCAGTTCAATCTGAGCCGCGGCTATTTCAATTACCATACATGAAAAATTCTTTCTTTGAAAAATTTACCTCAGAGATCAAATAAAAAGATTGTTATGGACATCGGGAAGGTCTTCTCAACTATGAAAGAGCTATTTTGCTATATAAAATTAAGGACTGCGATTTGCTATAAAAAATATACCAATTAATTCTCTTTAATAGTATATTGTATCCCTAAAAACTATTTAATTATGTCCGCTAAGCATAATGTTCAAAACCAAAGCAAAAAAATCAAAAAATTTTTCGGACTACTAGGTCCTGGACTGACAACAGGGGCTGCTGATGATGATCCTTCGGGAATTGCTACATACTCCCAGACCGGGGCTCAATTCGGTTATGGGCAGCTATGGACCGCACTCTATATGCTCCCATTTATGACTGCAGTACAGGAAGCCTGTGCAAGAATAGGAATGGTTACTGGTAAAGGATTAACAGGAGTTATCAAAGAGCATTATAGTAAAAAAATACTCTATAGTTCTGTAGGATTGGTTGTCATTGCTAATACAATTAATATAGGAGCGGATATCGGAGCCATGGCGGCGGCGGCACAATTAATTATTCCTGCTGATATTGTTGTACTAATGTTGTTTTTTACTGTTAGCATACTTACTTTGGAGGTTTTCACCAGTTATCGCGTATATTCAAAAGTTCTCAAATGGCTGGCATTATCACTCCTTGCCTACCCTCTTACAGCTTTCATGATTGATCAGCCGTGGAAAGAAATATTAAAAGCCTCTATGGTTCCTCATTTTGAATTTTCTTTCAATTTTCTGTTCATAATCACTGGTGTATTTGGGACGACGATTACGCCCTATATGTTCTTTTGGCAAGCATCTCAAGAAGTGGAAGAAGAAAATAAAAGAGGTCTGATTCAAGATGGAAAACCCAGAATCGGGTGGCGTCATATTCATGCGATGAGAAAAGATAATAATATAGGCATGATTATCTCTGAATTTACTACATGGTGTATTATTTTGGTCGGAGGAACCGTTTTACACAGCGCTCATATAACAGATATTAATACTGCCGCTGATGCAGCTAAGGCTTTAGAACCTTTAGTTCAATCATTTCCAAATTCCGGATTGATATCAAAAATTATATTTGCAATTGGTATCATTGGCTTGGGACTTCTTGCTGTTCCAGTTCTATCAGGATCAGCATCTTATGCAGTTTCGGAAGCTCTCAACTGGAATGCAAGTTTAGATCTTAAATTTACAAAAGCAAAAGGCTTTTATATGGTCATTATTATCTCTACACTTATTGGCCTGTGCATGAATTTTATTGGAATTAATCCAGTGAAAGCCCTTGTTTACACAGCAGTTCTCAATGGTGTAGCTGCCGTACCTCTCTTGTTTCTGATTATCCGGATATCTGCAAGTGAAAATATTATGGGAGAATTTAAAAGTAAGTGGTTATCAAAAAGTTTATTATGGGCAACATTTTTTTTTATGGCGGCGGCAGCAGTTGCAATGTTTTTTACGATCTAAATAGATCAGTAAATACTTCAGTAAATAATGAAACCGCTAATATTGACCATTTTTGTATAATTAGATACTAAATTTACATCTGCAAGATCTGAGTATCATATTGAGTTATATCTTTTTTGAGATTTGATTAATTGAGAAACTGTTAGAATTCCCAATAGCATAACTACAATGTAAGCAGCATAGGAAACAATTTCGCCTTGCCTACCATTTTCCTTAGAAACTACTTCAACAAATAACATCCAATGTAGTAAGTTCCATGCAAAATGTAATCCTGTAGACAGGGCTATATTTCCAGTCTTTAATGTAGCAATACCAAAAAGTACAGCTCCTAATCCAGCTCCTAATATTGAGTTTTTTAACGTTGAACCGCCGATTATATGCTCTGCTATAAATATTACAGTAACACAAACCATACTTACTACTGGTCCAATTTTATCATTCAACCGCCATAACATATACGTTCTAAAGACTAGCTCTTCCCTAATAGCTACAAAGAAGAAAAGTGGAATATATAAAGCCAGTTGATGAAATTGAAATATAGAAGACCGTTGAAAATCTATACGGGTTAAATTTGTAATAATTAAAGTCATCACCGTTACCATCAGCATCCCGATACAAATCCCCCAAAAAAAATTTTGAAATATCATTTTTCTTAAAACAGAGACCTATACGATTCAATGAAATCTTATCCCGATGCGTGAATATATAGATCAATCCGGCTGTTAATAAAGTTGCCATTACTAATGAAAATAATTCAGGGAAACTAATGGTTTTACAAATTGCGTTTGAAATTGCAAAGAGCACCATACTACAGAGATGAAATAGAATTACTTTAAAATAAATAGAAGCACTTCTCATTGTATTAATTTAAGTTATTTAAATCTATAAAACCACTGAAAATCAACCAACTATTCACGATCTAATTTAGAGTCCATTTTCAAATTAGAACTAAAACCCTTTCTTTCTTGTTATCTTAATATTTATGTTCATTTAAAATGCTAAAATCAAAGATGACAGATTACTTGAAACCAACAAAAAAATAAGCACTCTATAACATTTTTAACTTTCTATTGTTGGTGGTTAGCCTTTTCGAAACACTATTGGAATTATCCCTATACTCTTTATAAAATATTTATTAAGGTGGCTGGTATTTGTAAATCCGTCATAAAAATTAAATATGTCTTATATCTTCGCTGTTACAAATAATTTACAAAAGTTTATTATTTCATTCCTGGTAATTGAATTTTTTTTAAATGTTCCAATAAATATTTCATTATTTCTTTATCCAAGTATAAAAGATAAGCAAAGCCAACTAAAGATTTATTATTCCAAGGCTGATTGTTATTAATTTTTAAAGTTAAATTACATAATCATAAAGGAAAGGAATTTGTTGATATAAATGAAGCTTGTAACTCTTGTTTAATTTGGCTCAGACGAACCAAATCATCGACAAAAGTGTTTGAAAATACGCTCGTCAAGGTCACAAACAGCCAAACGGCGCCACTTTAAGACAAGTGGCGCCGTTTATTTTATCCTCGATTCCAAAATAAGCCAATTGTTTTGGCAGTAGATATTTCTTACTGTAAGATATTCCGGTGTTTTTGTAGAATTGATAAATTCTGTTGATCATTTAAAGCAAATAATCAAAGTAATATCCAGTAAGCGATATACAAAGATACTTCCGTATACGATTTTGAACCTAAAAGAAGCAGATAAGGAGCCAGAAAATCAACGCATTGCATAATTTCATTGAATCACAATCATTTTTTTACGATATATGATATAAAATTTACTGATTATACAACCTGAGAATCTTCACCAATTCAGGTATGGATCGTATTTTCAGCTTCTCAAACAATCTGTTTTTGTAAGTACTGATCGTCGATGAATGGAGATTCAGTTGATTAGAAATTTCTTTGAGGGGAAGACCTTCTGCAATCTTATTGGCAATTTGCAATTCGCGGTCTGATAGTGCTTCAAAGGGAGAATTTTTTGTTGCACCAGTTAATGATTCTAAAAAAATCGTTTCTTTTATATTATCACTGACATATCTGCCCTTACTAAGCATCGCCGTTAAAGCAGTCTCAATTACTTCAGTGGAGCTTAGCTTGCTTAGATAGCCACCAGCACCCATTTTCAGATAACGCATTCCATACAACTCTTCATCCTGTGAAGAAAATATTAGAATTTTTAATTCAGGTTGGTGAATTTTTATGTAATCTATTGCTTCCTGAACAGTACCATTAGGCATATTAACATCCATGATGGCCAGATCAAATTCTTCTTTCAGAATTAATTTGTACAGCGATTTATAATCTTCTACTTCTGAAATTATGGCATCGGGTTTGAATCGTTTGATTGTTTGTATCAAACCCATCCGGACGATACCATGATCATCTGCCACAACAATGCGAATGTTTACTTTTAAACCCATCATTCTATAAATTTACGTAAAAAAAGGGAAACCGTAGTGCCTTTATTTTCAGTGGAAATGATTTGTACGTTTCCATACAACAAGGATATAAAGTTTTTTACAATTTTCAAGCTTAATCCAACTCCTTTCTCGCCCGCAGTTCCCAGGAATATGGGATTATCATAAGTGTAGATCGCAGATAAATACTTTTCATTCATTCCTGTCCCAAAATCAATTATAGAAAGTACAATCTCATCACCTTTCGTAATCATCTGTAAATAAATATCTTGCCCCGGAAAGGAATATTTTAGCGCATTATTAAAAATTTTGTCTAAAACGTATTCGAGCAACAGGCGATCGCTTGTAAGAAATACATTGTGATCACCTTTAAAATAAAATTTAATGTTTTTTTCTTCTAATTTTGTAGCATATTTTTCTTCTAAATAGTGAAAAAGATCCATCACCATGATTTTAACGGGTTTAATCTTGAAACCTCCGTATTGTGTTTTTATCCAAGTAATGCTGTCCTGGATCGTTTGCAGATTCTTCAGGGTATCACGTTTTACCTGTGGCAACAACTTAAAAAAATCTTCCTCACTTATGGTCTTTTGCTCTAGCCCTTCTATAAGCCACACAAAAATTCCAAACAGTTCTTTTGAGTCATGAGACAATATCGAGATCAGTCCGTTCTTGAAATTGATTTCGTTTTCCAGTCTTTCAATTTTTAATTGTAGTTCGTTGATAAAATCATTCATAAATTCAGTATCATGGTTTTAGAAGTTGTTTGAATTATTTTTTTTAAAAAAGGTAGAAAAGGTTATATTGTTTAAACTCGAAAAAACATATGGTTCAGACCTTTCTTCCAGGAGTTGGCAAGTTATAAAAAATATCATATTAGTAAAAAGAAAAATCAAATGGGATTTACTTGAAATAATAAATACCATATTTGATCCACTAAAAACAGCTGTGTCTAACGTGACATTCCGGGAGGGTTCCCGCCCTGGCAAATCGTTTACCGGCATTACCGAAATGGTGAAAGATGGAACATGGGACATGGGACAACATCACCAGGTTACTGATTGCAAGCAGCCGAATGATGCAAGATGAAAAATGGCAACCTGAAGATAGCCAGCATTGATTCAAAGGAAGAAAACGTTTCTATATAGAGATACCTAGGAAATCTTTTGGACCGTTTTGTATGTTTGGGCCAATTGCTATAATGGAACCACAGCTGTAAAACATTGGCATAAAATGGACTCAGAAAAGAAATTATTGGAAGACATACAGCTTATTTATGCCGATGGATTTTGGAGGAACTTTTCGTAAGCAAATGAAAACAAAATATGAGATCGAAGTGGAAATACCTAAAATCCCGATTACACTAAAAGGCAAAATTGAAATTTATTTTTTCTAAATACATTTAATTTATCAATATCTTGCTGATCCGGCGCTTGATTATTCCTATTAAAATAGTCCATAAGGAGGAGCTATTTCAGAAAATATTGTTAAATTGACGTAAAGCTATAATAAACATTGATAGAGTAAGTCGTATTTTCCTTCCCTACCAAACTTTGAGCACCTGCAGATGGTATGGTGTATCTTACGTTCAGTCCCCGGTCCAAAACCGGTGTTCCGTTAAAGAGTATTTTTTGGGGAGTTTTAGATAAGGGCACATTTACAGAACTTCCATCCACGCCAATTTGTAATATGTTGGAATTGATATCGGTCTGCAGGCCGCCTTTCTTGAAATAATTTTCGTCCGATTTTACATAGAGCTCAAAATTTTCATTATTTGACAACATAATTTGGTTTGGAATCATTTGTGACTGACCATCGGTGTAATGGGCAGCAGTATTAAAATTGAAGTTTACATTGCGCCCGGAACTTGGGATGGTGATCTCAGACAAAGGAAGTACCTTTAACTGAACAGCCGTATTTTGCAAACTGTTAATTGAGTTATCTGTACTGCTGGCATTGAAGTTCAAATCAAACGTATATGTTCCGGCTTCAAAAAAAAAGTTTTTAAAATCTTCCGCAGACACATAAAGTTGCGGAACAAAATTGTTTCTGTTTCCTGCTACAACACTGAAATTAGCAGCTGAAAAATTCTGAAAATCGGAAGATAAGGCTTTGGTTGTGAGTGAAGATCCGTTACTGCCCAATTTAATGCTTGCTATATTTCTGGTTCCCGGAACACCTTTAGAGGACGTAAACTGAACTGTTGTGGCAGTAGCTTTCGCCCAAAAATTAAAATCAACCGTATTTGCGATTTCCGTATTCCCCAAATCCCACACCCTCGTGCTTGTACTGCGGTAGTCATTCAAAGAAGAGATTTCTATGTATTTTGTTAAAGAGTTTGCTACCCATCGTATAGCTGAAGGAATGACTAAAATTGTTTTAAAATTACGTGGTGTGAAGTCATTATAATTCTGAGTGATATCCATGGAGTAATTCCCTGCCCGGAAGGCATTGGCACTAAATTGGGTGGCAGGAATTTTAAATGTAAAATTGATATTTCCCCGGTTGAATCCGCCCCCGATACTGATGGATGGCGGTTCAAACCATTTTACAGAGCTTGTACTGAACGACTGAAAACCTGGTAAATAACCTGAAAATCCAGTAGACGGCAACTGCCCGCCCATACTTTCTAACTGCCACAGAAGAGTGGAACCGGGTAAAGTAAGTGAGGAAGAAGAATGAGTAAAAGCTGGTCCGGAAACAGAGGTAAATGTAGGAGCTGTTGGGAGTAATCCCAAAAAGGCATAATCCCAGTTTGTTCTGTTGCCATTCGTCATTACCCTTGTAGGTACTGAAGTAAATTCGCTCCTGTTAAAAATATTATTTTCAGGAACCGACAGGTACACATCCTGAGCTTTCGTAGCTGCAGACCCGCAAAACACGGTAAAAATTCCTATTAGAAAAGTCCTCATCTTTTTCATACTTTTAAATTTAAAACTTTTTCACCTTAATGGTGGTGTCTTTCTTCTTATATTCAAAAACCACGGTTTTCGAGTAACCTTCTTTTGTCACCTGAATAGTTTGGGCGGGTTGTGTATAGCTGAATTTGTCATTTTCAATATAGAGGTTGTATTTTCCATCTTTCAGGAAAAACTCAAACTCATTTTTTTGATTAACCACTACGGTGTAAATTTTACCATCTTCAGCTTTTGCATATACCAAAATTCCTGTTACATCCGTATCTACAGTATCGTAAGCTTGTTTGATCTCAGTTAATTTCCCGCTTACCCTGATGTTTTTTACCAAGCCCACTTTACGGTTGATATTGTTATGTACCATAATGACAGGATCCATCATCAACCGGGAACCCGCACTTTCGTTCACCTTCAGTGTGTAAGTACCTTCAGGCACATTCTGAAAAATTACTTTTCCATTCTTATCCGTCATCGCTACATAATTGTCCAGTTTTACAATTTCATTAGCAAGTACAGATTCACCGGACTCCAGAAGTCCATTGAAATTTTTATCTTCAAAGAACTGGAGCGCCACTTTATGATTTCCGAGAGCCGTAGCTGTGGTAAAATATTTTTTAATCCCCACTCTGAACTGGTAATAACTGCCACTGCTTGCATATTCAGCCGTAGATTTATAACCGGAAAGATTAAAATACCCCGTGGTGGACCATGAAGGTGAAATCTTATATTCCAGATTACCGGTGATATTGCTGTTTAGATTTTTATAAAGTTCCGAATAGAAGGCTCCTACTGAAAAAGATCCGGTCAGACTATGATTTAGCATCTGGAAATTATATGAGGCGTATACATTATAGTTGGCGAAATTATGGTTTACATCATAATAAGAATTTAAATCAAAGACACTGGTTGCATTCCATTGGGCTGTTCCATTGAGGGAGAATGTTTTATATCTGTAAGATAAAGTTGTTTTCAAACTGTTGAACCAGTCTGGTTTATTGTTTTCTTTTGAATAAGAATATTCTGCCGTCAGGTTCAATCCGTGTGCTCCTAATGTAGTACTGATGTTGGCTTCCAGCCGGTAAGAAAAAAGTTCCTGTGATGTGTAAAAATTAGCTGTTTTTTGTTTTTCAACCTTTGGATAAAGTAGGAAATTCCACTTCTTTAAAGAAAACTGATAACCTAGTCCCAAAGCTTCTGTACTGTTGAAATAATAACGCAAATTAGCTGTATTCTCAGGTTGGATTGGCTCACTCTGGAAACTCAGGAATTCAGGTTCTACCTGCGAATTCTGATATTGTATAAAAGCGCGCTGAGAAACAGAAAATTGGAGACCAATCCGCTGATTTAAGAAAAAGGATCCCCGTTTGATCCCTGCATAACTTTTGGTCGCAAAGGAATTGACAGATTGTATATCCCATTTTCCTATTTTCCCCTCGTAATTGGCTCCCATTGAAGCCCCTGCGTTTTCATCGTTGTTCGAAAGACCTTTTTCCTGGCTCAGGCCCACCTCCGTACGGATTGTATGTTTATCGTTAATTAACAATGATGTTACCGCGTTCGCTACCTGCGTATCTATCTTAAGATGCGGATCATGGTCGAAAATATAGGACACTTTCCCATTGAAAGATTTAGCATTCCCAAAAGCATATTTTGCTCCCCCCATGATAGATCCTTCTGTTTGCTGGAAATAAGTACCATACAGATTATAATTGTTTTCAAGTGCAAGAATTTCAATCTGATTATTTTTACCAAATTTGGTAGAAACCTTCCCTCCTCTTCCGAAAACCGGGTAATCGTAATCGCTGCTATTAACATTTCCCACCCGTAATACCGTATTCTTTCTCTCCAGTTCCAGCCAGGTATCATACAGATTATAACGACCGTCTTCAAGATAGTAATCTGCGCCAATATTGAAGCGTGATTTTAAATTCTCTGTCACCCGAAATGCTGTGTTTCCTCTCAATTGAAGATAATTGAGACGTGAACTGTTTTCATTATAACTAATTTCTGCAAAATTATTTCCACTCACCTCTTCATTTCCCCGGGCAATTTGTCTATTATGTGATAAAACGACTAAGTAGAGCGTGTTGCTTCCCACGATTTTATTGTCAAGCAGATCTGTCACAATTGCATTAATATTAAATTCCGGATAAAGTGTATTCTGTTTTCTGACTACAATTTTGATCTCAATCGTTTGCTTTTCTAAACCTTCCAGAGAAACAGTTTGTTGTTTTGGCAAAATTTCCAGACCATCAGGAATGGATTGCAAATCAATCTTAACGGTTCGTTTACTATAACCTTGGTTTTCTACAATCAGCAGAATTGAGGATTGGGGTAAAGCAGGGTTAATGAAATTTTCGTATGTGGCGGTATAAATTGCAATGTTTTTATTCTCGCCTTTAGCAACGAGGAAGGAAGCGCTTTCAGTTCTGGTGGCCGTTGGGGTGGCGTAAGAAACCTGGAATTGAATCTGATTGGATCTCAGTTTCATAAAGTCCATGTTGGCGATCAATTTCACGGGAAGTTTTTTAGACTGCCCCGCAACTAGAGTAAAGTCATTTTGGGAATAGAAAAGCAATCCCGGATATTTTTCCTGAGGGAAGATATTCTGAATGATAATCTCTTCAGAACTTTTATTCTCAATAACCAGGAAATTAGTAAAAGTAGACCCCTTCTCAACAGCTACACTGTCATTTTCAAAATAGATTCGGATATCCTTCTTTTCCTGCGCAAAAGCCAACGAAAAGTGCAGAAGAACAAATACAAAAAATAAGATTGTTCTTCTTAGGATTGATATCGATATTCTATTCTGTGTTTTCAAAACGTAATTTTAAAATTTAAAGTTTTTTTCTCCTACACGTAAATCATTGGATTCTGCCATTTTAATAATAACCACGCCAAGGAAGTTTCCTAAAATTTTCTCTGGTAAGGAAAACCGAACAACCTGATTAGTATCCGGAAGCATCGAGATCGAAATTGCGGGTAATTTTATTTCCTTACCACTGTCTTTGTCGGTAAGTTCAAACGCAACGGTGGCATCATTGATAGTGTTTCCATCATTATGGATGCTTACTGCAACTTTTCTGTTCGCTGTATTCTCAGTACTCACCTCTGAAATATTGGTAATATCCAAACTTTTTACATGGTTTCCCGGTGGAGTATAAAAGATGTGAAGCCCCACCTCAAATAATGTGATAATACCAATACCATTCTGAATACGTGTCTTATCTGCCTGCTGGGGAAGCTGGGTAAAAAACAGCATGCTGTTTGTAACGGCAGAATTTGATACGTTTGCCGGAATCTGCATGTTTACTGCAATTTCCTTTGTACTTTTCGCAGGAACTGTTACGGTGTTTTCTAAGGTGGATACCCAGGAGGCATTGGAAGTTTTTGAACTGCCTGCTTCAAGATAAACCTTATTTCCGTCTTCTTCTCTAACCCAATCTTTATAGTTGAGATTAAAAACATAATCCTTATCCGAGCTGTTTTGAAGCGTAACTGTCTTTGTTACTTTTTCTCCTGGGTTACCGGTGAAAAACAAGCGTGTAGGCGACATAGAAATACTTTGTGCCAGAAGTGAGGAAACCCCTGTGAGGATAAAGAAAATGAAAAGGTGGATAAACTTGTGCATGGTGTAAATAGTTTAATAATATAAGACTGAAAACGTAGCAAAAGGAACCTTTGCAAACTAAAATTTTATTATAAAGCAGTCGCGGTATAAATTACTGTTTGCGTATACGTTCCGGCAGGTTTACCTAAAATATCAGATGATGATGATTTCGCCGCGGGAATGGTGTAGTCCAGATTCAGTGTTAATGCACTTCCAAGCGGAGCATTTGCAACCAAGGTTTTTTCTCCTGCAGATAAAACTACATCATTTTTTGTTCCTCCCATTGTTCCAGCAGCTGGGGAAGCTTTGATAGTCAAAACATTTACAGGGATTGAGTTTGAAACATTGACGAAATTCGGGCCACCTGCTTTTACTTTAACATTAAAGTTCTTCGTTGAAGTAACCTTCAAAGAGTTGGCTTTAGTAATCGTCTGATCAGAGTTATAGTCCATTGCAGTAACATAGTTAAAGGTAACTGTACCACCAATTGCAGTACTTCCTGCATCTATAGAGATGACATCGTTCAGGGTAATGGTTGCGGTTGTGGTTGCGGTTGTATTTTGAGCCTGAACATTATTAGTTCCTAATATGATTGCTCCAATAGTGAAGGCTGAGATTACGATTTGTTTTGTCATGGTAGTAATATTTAATTGTTATTCTGTTTAATTGTTCTCTTTTGAACATTACAAATCTACAACGGCGGTAAAAGTTTCTTTGTAGTGGAAAAAGGAAGTTCATGTAGTAAAATAACTACAGGATTACTCATTTGGTTTAAATAGAAAAACCCTCAATACTTGGAAAGTACTGAGGGCATATATATTGATGTGTTTTTTTATTATAAAGCAGTCGCGGTATAAGTTACCGTTTGTGTATACGTTCCGGCAGGCTTACCTAAAATATCAGAAGATGATGATTTTGCCGCTGGAATGGTGTAGTCCAAATTCAATGTTAATGCACTTCCAAGAGGAGCATTGGCTACTAAGGTTTGATCCGTAGCGGATAAAACTACAGCGCTTTTTGTTCCGCCCATTGTTCCGGCAGCCGTAGCTGCTTTGATAGTCAAAACATTTACAGGGATTAAGTTGGTTCCATTCATAAAATTAGCACCCCCTGCTTTTACTTTAACATTAAAGTTCTTTGTGGAAGTAACTTTTAAAGAGTTGGCTTTAGTAATTGTTTGATCAGAGTTATAGTCTGTAGCAGTAACATAGTTAAAGTCAACCGTATTACCAATTGCTGTACTTCCTGCGTCGATAGAAATTACATCGTTCAGGGTAATGTTCACGGTTGTTGTTGCGGTTGTATTTTGTGCTTGAACATTGTTAGTTCCTAGCATCATTGCTCCAATAGTGAAGGCTGTGATTACGATTTGTTTTGTCATGATAGTAATATTTAATTGTTATTCTTATTTAATTGTTCTCTTTTGAACATTACAAATCTACAGCGGCGATAAAAGTTTCTTTGTAGTGGAAAAAGGAAGTTCATGTAGTAAAATAACTACAGGATTACTCATTGGGTTTAAATAGAAAAGCCCCCAATACTTTTGCATATTAAGGGCTTTTCTATTTAAAAAATTGGTGTTTACTTACAATGCAGTGGCAGTATAAGTTATTTTTTGGGTGTACGTTCCCTGTGGTTTTCCCAGAAGTACCTTGGAAGCATTTTCCGCTGAAATAGAATAGGCAATATTTAAAGAATGTTTGTTACCTAAACTTGCATTACTCACCAGCACCTGATCAGTTGTAGATAAAGTGACCTGATTCAGGGTTCCCTCCAAACTTCCGCCCGGTATTGCTTTTACCTGTAATATATCTACAGGAATTACGTTTGCACCACTTACAAAGTGTGTACCTTCAGATTTTACTTTTACATCAAAATTTTTGGAGGAAATAATGACTAAACTATTGGGAACGGTCACATTTTTTGCTGAATTATAGTCTTTTGTGTTCCCATAATTAAAATCTACAGCGCCTTCTGAAGCAACAGAGCCAATGTCCATTGCAATAACGTCTGATAAAATAATATTTACTGATGTACTCACCTGCTCTGAATTTTGTGCCATAACCTGTTTGGTTCCTAAGGCGATTGCTCCCAGAGACAGCGCAACGATAGAGATTTGTTTTTTCATGATTAATAAATTTAAAGAGGTGTATAAAATATTGTCATTCAGAATCAATTATAAATCTAATAACATTATCCAACATTACCAAAGCCTTTTTCATCATTGGCTACATATTGTCATCATAAAGTTTACGGATATTTCAATCTATAGCTAATTCTTATTACGATCTTTTACTGTTATCAGTATCATAATACTTAAGGAAATTATTGAACGGCCCGGTAAATGTTTACAACAATATATATAAAACAATTATGGGGCGGACAGTTATTAATCAATATATTAACATAAACCAATATATAATACCAGAACATATAAGTATAATCATTTTAATTAAAACATTATACTTATATTTAGTTATTATTATTTATTACGCATTTTATAATGAAAAATCATTATTTTAGTAATAAATTAAAAACTAAAACCAAATGGGGACTTTCAAAATTTTCATAGTTGACGATGACCCTTTTTTCGGAGAAATGTTAAAATACCATCTCCAGCTAAATCCTGACTACGAAGTACAACTTTTCAGCACAGCAAAAAACTGTCTTTCAGCGCTTTTTCTTAATCCTGATATTATCTGTATAGATTTTGGACTTCCGGATATTCAAGGTGATGAGCTTTTTAAACAGATCAAAAATCTGTATCCTGATCTTCCCATTATCGTTATCAGCGGACAGGAAAACATAGAGGTAGCAATCAATTTTCTCAAACAGGGAGCAAAAGATTATATCGTAAAAAATGAGCATACAAAAGAGCTTCTGTGGAGCTCTATTATCAGGTTGAAAGAAAATATCTCGCTGAAACAGGAGGTGGAAGACCTGAAAGATGAACTTGAAAAAAAATACACTTTTGAGAACACCATCATTGGACAAAGCGAATCTATAAAAGGTATATTTTCAAAAATAAATAAAGCGCTAAAATCCAGTATTAATGTTTCAATTACCGGGGAAACGGGTACAGGAAAAGAAGTGGTCGCGAAAGCCATTCATTATAATTCACCCAGAAAGAACAAGCCCTTTGTAGCGGTAAATATGGCTGCTATTCCTAAAGAACTTGTAGAAAGCGAATTTTTCGGTCATGAAAAAGGGGCATTTACGGGAGCAGCGGAAAGAGCTTCCGGAAAGTTTGAGCAGGCTAATGGAGGAACCATTTTTTTGGATGAGATCGCAGAGCTTGATCTCAATATCCAAAGTAAACTGCTCCGAGCTCTACAAGAAAGGGAAATTACAAGAGTAGGCGGAAACCAGAAAATAAAGCTGGATGTAAGAGTGATTACAGCAACCCATAAAAATCTCGCCCAGGAAGTAAAAAAGGGCACTTTCCGGGAGGATCTGTATTACAGAATTATAGGCCTCCCTATTGAACTCCCACCCTTACGTGAAAGAGAACAGGATACTTTAATTCTTTCCAGGCATTTTATAGACTTATTTTCAAAGGAAAATAAAATCAAACCTTTAGGGTTATCTGCTGAAGCTAAGAAAAAACTTCTTGCTTATAATTTCCCCGGAAATGTAAGAGAATTGAAATCTATCATTGATCTGGCATGTGTAATGTCTGACCATTCTGAGATAATGGCAGATGATATTAGTTTTTATAGCCTTGAAAAAGATTCAGAGTCTTTTCTCGGCGAGCAAAAAACATTAAAACAATATACTACAGATATCATCCTACATTTTCTGAAAAAAAATAATAATGATGTGATTAAAACAGCAAAGTTTCTGGATATAGGCAAATCAACAATTTACAACCTGATTAGTCATGCTGAAACTAAAAAACTAAATAACAATTAGATGAAAGTTGCCAAATTACTTTTTATAAACGGAGAATTCAGATATGAAAGAAATGATGAAAATCTTGACTATCAGAAAGCTCAGCTCGTCCTAGGATATGGAGCCAGAAATCTTATTGAAGACAATCATTTTTTCTTACAGCTCAAAGAGAAATTCCCCCATGCAGAGATTACCTTATCATCATCGTCCGGAGAAATTTTCTGTAATGAAGTATATGATAATACGGTAACCGTTACCATTATCAGTTTCTCAACATCTTATATTAAAACTTCACAGATTAATATAGATGATTTTCCTAGCAGCTACGAAGCCGGGAGAACCCTAATGGAAAAACTTCCTAAAGAAAACCTCAAATGGGTATTTGTTTTATCAGATGGCAGTCGTGTCAACGGCAGTCAGCTGGTTCAGGGACTGAACTCCGGACGCCCTGATCATGTGTTAATTTCAGGAGGATTGGCAGGTGATGGGGACAAATTTGAAAAAACAGCAGTTGGCCTAAACCAGGTTCCTGCATCTAATCAGATTGTAGTAATTGGTTTTTATGGAAAAAATTTGGAATTATCTCATGCTTCATACGGAGGTTGGGAAAGCTTCGGACTTGAGAGAACAGTTACCCGTTCTCATCATAACATCCTATGTGAAATCGATCATAAAAATGCCCTTGATCTTTATAAAAAATATCTCGGAAAATATGCAGAAGAACTCCCGGGTTCAGCACTTCTTTTCCCTCTTTCTCTTAAATCTGACAACACCTCCTCTTCTGTTGTACGTACCATCCTTTCTATTAATGAGAAAGATAATATGATGGTCTTTGCAGGCGACCTTCCCGAAGGAAGTAAAGTAAGATTTATGAAGGCCAACATGGACCGGTTGATTGATGCAGCCAGTGATGCAGCCAGTGAATGCCTTGAAATAATTCATAATAAGCCTAAAATGGGAATTATTGTAAGCTGTGTAGGAAGAAAATTAGTTTTAGGAGACCGGACTGCTGAAGAAGTGGAAATGGTAAGAGATGTTTTTGGCCCTGACACCATCATTACAGGTTTCTATTCATATGGAGAGATATCCCCTCTGAAGCCTTTTGATGATTGTGCCTTACACAACCAGACTATTACCATTACCACCATTAACGAAACTGAATGAAATGGAACCGGAATTTCACAACCTATTAAAAAGACAGATCAACAAGTATCTTACAGAAGACTGTAAGTCTCATCCGCAGTTCAAAAATTTCATCAATGCTGTGAATCAGTCTTATCAATCTTTTGAAAGGGATAAAGAACTCATGGATCATGCTTTTAAACAAAGTGAGGAAGAGTATCAGGAAATCTACATCAACCTTAAAAATGAAAATATTTTAAAGCAAAAGTCGATCTCCAATCTTTATGAGTCCATCAAAATTCTTGATCCTGCGATTGAATATCTGGATTCTGAGGATCTTACAGAGCTGTCATCTTATGTATCTGAACAGTTGAGAAAAAGGTTTTTTTTGCAGGAACAGCTTAACAAGCAACTAGAGTTTCAGAAACTGCTTATGAATATATCTTCAGAGTATATTAATATTCCTATAGAAGAGGTATCCGAAAGTGTGAATAAGTCTCTTAAAGAGATGTCAGAATTTGTAAATGCAGACAGGAGCTATATTTTCAGATATGATTTTGCAGAAAACACCTGTTCCAATGTTTATGAGTACTGCAATGAGGGAATAACTCCTCAAATAGACAACTTGCAGAATGTACCACTTGATATCATCAGTGAATGGGTGGAAATCAATAAAAAAGGAGAAAGCATCTATTATCCAAATATTCAGGAACTGCCGGAAAGCGATCTTAAATATCTTTTAAAGGAACAAGAAATCAAAAGTCTTTTTGTGATTCCTGCCATGATACAAAATGAATGCTTAGGTTTTGTGGGATTTGATTTTGTGAGAAATTACTATGAGCTATCTGACACGGAGAAAAATTTGCTCACCATTTTTACTCAGGTTCTTGTCAATGTACGTGAGCGCCTCGTTCTTGAGAGAAATCTTTCCAGAACAGTAGAAATCCTGAAAAAGCTACTGGCGAATTTACAGTCCGGAATATTAATGGAAGATGAGAACAGACAAATTATATTTACCAATGATTTGTTTTGCAAAATGTTTAATATTCCAATTTCCGCAGATGATATGATCGGAATAGATTGTACAAATTCTGCAGAAGAATCTAAAGCTCTTTTTAAGAATGAAGATTATTTTGTCCAGAGAATTAATGAAATACTTAAAGAAAAGAAAATCGTAACCAATGAACTCCTGGAAACCAGGAATGGGAAGTTTTTAGAAAGACATTATATTCCCATTTTCATTAAGGATCATTACAAAGGACATCTCTGGAAGTATAATGATGTAACGGAACGTGTTGTTACCCAAAACCAGCTCAAACAAAGTGAAGAACGCAACAGAATGATCATGGATTCTGCCATGAGTGCCATCATCATTACCAACCACAAGGGGCAAATTACTTTTTGGAATAAAAGTGCGGTCAATACCTTCGGCTGGACAAAAGAAGAAGTAGAAGGTAAAAAAATTCTTGAAAAAATTATTCCGAAAGCAGATAAAACGCTCTACACATCAATGCTGAATAAACAAGTGGAACGAAACGTTATCAAAAAAAACGGAGAAGAACTTACGGTAGAAATATCAGTTATTGCCGTAGAACAGGATGATAACAAATATTACTGCTACTTCATTAAAGATATTTCTGAAAGAAAAAGAGCGGAAGATCGCATCAAGAGACAAGAGGAAAAATACCGGAACATCATTGCCAATATGAATTTGGGCTTGCTGGAAGTAGACAACAACGAAACCATCCGCTATGCCAATCAAAGTTTTTGTAATGTATCCGGCTATGATCCGGATGAGTTAATTGGCAAAAGTCCTTCACAGCTATTTGTATACGGAGACAATAATCTTGAGTTTGTAAAAGAGCAGATCCTATTAAGAAAAAAAGGAGTTTCAAGCGTATACCAGCTTCCTGTAAAAAATAAGAGAGGAGAAATTAGATGGTGGGCAATAAGCGGAGCGCCCAATTATGATGATAACGGTAATCAACTTGGTTCGATAGGAATCCACCTTGATGTTACAGACCAAAAAAAACTGGAAGAAGAACTAAAACAGGAAAAAGCTAAAGCATTGGAGGCATCCAAAGCCAAGGAAGTTTTCCTCGCCAATATGAGCCATGAGATAAGAACACCTCTTAATGCTATTATAGGTTTTCTACGAGAGTTAAAAAGAATAAACCTTAATGCCACCCAAAAACAGTTTGTAGAAAACAGCTATAATGCTTCACAACATTTGTTATCAATTATTAACAATATTCTTGATATCTCCAAAATCGAATCCGGCGAAATGTCTCTGGAAAGCAAAAGCTTTTCATTACAAGAAAGTATCGAAAACGTTATTACCATTCTCCAACCTAAAGCAAAACAAAAAAAGTTACAACTATACGCTATTTTTTCAAAATCCCTCGCCCCTACTCAAAAAGGTGACTCCTTAAAGATAGAACAGATTCTGTATAATATTATGGGCAATTCATTAAAATTTACAGATAAAGGTGAAATAAAGGTGGATTGTAATGTTCTTAAAGACTTTTCCCGTTATCAGACAGTCTCTATCTGCATTACTGATACTGGAATCGGAATGAGTGAAGAGTATGTAAATAGTATCTTTAAAAAATTCAATCAGGAAGACAGCTCTATTTCCAGAAAATATGGCGGTACAGGTCTCGGAATGACAATTACCAAAGAGTTGGTCTCATTAATGAAAGGAAAAATAGAAGTAAATAGTGAGAAAAATAAAGGAACTGCTATTACCATCACTTTCAATGTTGACAAAGGAAATGAAGAATCATCTTCAAAATCTTCCCAAAAGAAACAGAAAATTTCTATTCGGGGAGTTCATATCTTGCTAGTTGAAGATAATGAGCTGAATCAGCTGGTTGCAGAAAATTCACTGACCCATTTTAAGTGCAGTGTTACAAAAGCTGACAATGGCAGAATGGCAGTAGATCTACTAAGAAAGGAAAAGTTTGATATTATCCTGATGGATATCCAGATGCCTGAGATGGATGGTATAGAAGCCACCAAAATAATACGGGAAGAACTTCGAATCGAAACCCCTATCATCGCCCTTACCGCAAACGCTTTCAAAACAGAGATAGACAATTGTATTAGTGCAGGAATGGATGACTATATTACCAAACCGTTTATTGAAGAGAATCTGCTCAATATTATTCACAAATACACCAAAATTCAAAAAAGAACCAACACAACGATATCCAATATGAACAAAACACTTTATGATCTTAAAAATATACAGATGCTCAGCAGAGGAGATGAGGATTTTATTCAGAAAATGCTTTCCATATTCATTTCGCAGACCCAGGAAACAATTCCTTTGGTAGAAAAAGCATTTGAGGAGAAAGACTATGCAGAAATAGCCAGGCTCATCCATAAGATCAAGCCCAGTATAGAAGGCATAGGTATCTATTCCATTAAAGAAGAAGTAAAGCAGTTGGAAGTATCAGCAAAAGAACAGCATACAGATCTTACTGAACTGTATACTCTATTTGAAAACATAAAAAAAACTCTTACTACCGTAATAATCCAGCTGAAGGAGAAGATTAAATAAAGAGAAACCATCCAAAATCAAGACTCAATTCCATATTTTGGAAAAAGACAATATTTAAATAATTGATTTTCAAATAATTAAATACAGGCACAATAATAGACTTATTGTTTTCAAATTAAAAATATGGAAACAAATAAACAAAATTTAAAGTTTTTTATTGTAGATGATGACAGATTCTGCGCAAGTGTGTATGAGCAGTATTTGAAAAATCATCATTATGAAGACATTATTTGCTTCAGCAGTGGCGAAGAATGCTTGGATGAACTTCATCAGAAACCAAACATCATTTTTCTGGATCACAATATGGAAGACCTGAACGGCTTTGAGGTTCTAAAGAAAATCAAACGTTTTGATCCCAACATTTATGTGATCATGGTCTCTGCACAGGAAAACATCGATACTGCTGTAAACGCACTTAAATACGGAGCATTTGACTATCTGGTAAAAGATGGGAATGTTTCCAAAAAAATGACAGAAACTATAGACAAGATCTTGAAAATAAGAGAAGAAATGTCTCAAAACAAATTAAAAGGTTTCCGCAAATTCTTTTCAATTCTATTTTAAAAAACTATGGCAAAAAAATTCATCATATCATCCATTTTCATGCTTTTACTCCTTTCCTGTAAAACATATAATGTACTGGAAGAAGAACAGCCATCCCGAGGTATGCAGGATTTCAGTTTCGACCCCAACTACGAATACAGAATTCGCAAAGATGACAAAATAACGCTTTCAGTTTGGGGACAGGATGATCTGAGTGTGGGATCCGTCTATGGAATCTATAATTCTAACGAGGTTTATGGAAAATGGCTTTTGGTGGATATTAACGGAAATATTGAAATTCCAAAATTAGGAACAACTTCTGTAATCGGGAAATCTTTGCCCGAGCTGAAGGAAGACATAAAAACAAAACTTAAAAAATGGCTTGTGAACCCTATTGTTGATGTGAAAGTTCTTAACAAAGAAATTGCCGTGATGGGTGAAGTACGAAATCCTGCAGTGATTCAGGTCGATAAGGATCAGAATACATTACTTGAGATTATCTCAAAAACAGGAGGTTTTGAAATGTATGCCAATTTAAAATCAGTGAAAATTTTAAGACAGGAAGGAGAAAACGTAAGGGTTACCAACATAAACCTCACCAAAATGAAAGATGTTCCCAATCAGAATATTATGCTCCATCCGGGAGACTATGTTATTGTACCCTCTAAGAAAAGTAAGGACTTTGATAAAAGAGTTTCCACAATCATTCCTTTTACAACAGTTACTTCCGCTGCAGGAATATTAATTGGGCTTTTATAAAAAAAGATCATGAACAACGAAAATATACGGTTTCTGAAACCTTTATTGAGAGGCTTGCCCATTGTAATCATTGCAATGGTCATTTCTATATTGGCTGCCAAAAAATACCTCAACTATGTCACGCCAATGTACGAAAGTACAGCAAAACTCAAACTTGCTGACACTCAGGAAGGGGTCCCGAGTGCCAATCTTTTCAAAGATTTTGATGTATTTGCTTCTGCCAATAAAATAAGTACAGAGATTGAGGTTTTGAAATCGACCTCGCTGATTGAAAAAACACTCTCGAAGCTCCCTTTATCCACAGAAATTTACAGAAAGGGAAAGGTTCAGTCGGTTGAGCTTTTTAATGATTCGCCTATTAAAGCAGCAGCAACCTTCAGTGATGATAAAAATAATGATAAAAAATTCCTGTTAAACGTCCTATCCAAACAAACCTACTCTATTACCGTTCCCGGTACTACCACACCGAAAAAGGGAAACTTCGGAACTCCGGTTCATATAGCCAATGGACAAATACTCGTCAGCCTTAATGAAAATTACATCCGGTCCAGACCAGATGTTAAAATTATCGATCAATATGAGATTGAATTTTTAAGCAGACAAAAACTTCTGGACAACATCAATAAAAATCTGGATATCGTCTCTGTGGACAAAGACGTTCCGGTGATCAGGATCAATTATAAAAGCAATGTACCTGAAAAAGCGGCATTGATAGTCAATACCCTTGCAGAAACCTACATTCAGGATTATATTGAAAATAAATACCGCGCTGCCAACACCACTGTAGATTTCCTTAAAGGAGAGATTGGACAGGCCAATCATAAACTTTCTGATGTAGAAAATAAAATTGAAGACTACAAAAATAAGGAAAACATCATCAATATTCCACAGGAAACAGAGACCGATCTTAGGAAAATAGCCCAGCTCAAAATCCAGAAAAGCAATCTGAAAATGAACCTGGATGCCATAAAGGATCTTAACGGATATATTGCGCAGGGTAAAGATAATTATCTGGATCTTGCCACCAATTTTGAAGCCTTTAACGATCTTCTTTCTACGGAAATGATGAAAAATATAAAGCAATTACAGGCAGAAAAAAAAGATCTTCTCCTCACCTACACCCCGGAACACGAAAAGGTAAAAATAATAGATACCAAAATCAAAGATCTTACGGACTATCAAACCGAAAGTATCAGGAATACCCAAAAAAACCTACAGATCAAATACAATGATATTGATCAGGATATCCGTGTCGCTGAACAGTCTTTTATAGGCTTACCGGAAAAAGAAAAGCTCCTCAACATCATGAACAGAGAGTTTAATCTGTATGAAAAAAATTACAATTTCCTTAATGAAAAGAGAATAGACGCCGAGATTGCCAAAGCAGCGAAAATTTCATTTCACAAAATTATTACTCGAGGAGAAATTTCTACCCATCCCGTATCTCCCATGCGTTCCATCATTATCATTGTGGCTGCTATGATGAGCATGATTGGATCTATTGCTCTAATCTATGCCATCCATTTTGCCAAAGCAAAAGTAAATGATGTCTATACGATCGAGAAAAACAGTTCCATCCCCATCGCTTTCACAACACCATTTATTAAAAAAAGAGAAAGAATACCTTATTATTTTCTTGAGAATATTCTTGAATTGGAACTCAAAGGCATCATTGCGGAAAAAAATGTCATCTGTATCACTTCCTATGACAATCCCGAACATCACACCTTCCACGCCAAAAACCTCATCAAAGCGCTTCAGCTGCAATCAAAAAAAGTTCTGGTGGTGGATGTTTCCAATACCTTGAAAGATATTCAGGCAGAGCATTATATCAATTTTTCCGGAGATGAAAATCTTAGACTTACCTCAACGGATATTCAAAACATGATCCGCGAAAAAATAAAAAGTACGGATGTTTGTATTGTTAATAATCAGGCCATAAGACAAGGGAAAATGCCTCTGCTTTTTCTGAAAATTGCTGATCAGAATCTTTTCCTTTTAGACAGTCGGAAAACCGCCACCAAGAGCATTATGAATGTAGAACTGCTAAAAGATGAATATAAGCTTGATAATCTATGGTTCATCCTTAATAAAGAAGGGTACAATCCGAGTATTCTCACAACTGTAAAAAGATTAATCCCAAAAAAATAAACGGTGAAAAAGCTGAAAGAAATAGCGTCCAAACAATCATCTCTGGTCTTTACAGATCAGCTGATATTTAGTGGATCCAACTTTCTGCTTACTTTTTTGCTGGCCAGGAAACTGAGTATTTCAGATTTTGGTTTCTTTTCTTCCATTCTTTTGGCAACCTATCTTTTAGTTGGAATTTGTAATGCAATTATTGTACAGCCGTTTCAGATTTCAGCAGCAAAAGAATTCAGCCGAAAATCGCTGGGATTTGTTTTTCAGACTGCTCTGCTGTTGATTTTTATTTTTGCTTTGCTATTGCTTATCACGAAGTTTTTACCTATTTCATCCATAGATTTTTTTAAGAAAAACTTATCAGAGGTTATTCTTTTTATAACGGCCTATATTTTTCAGGATTTTATCAGAAAGATCTTATTGACGGTTGATCGCATTTACCTTGTCCTTTTTATTGACAGCATTTTTCTGACTGTTTTCCCTATAATCTGGTTTGAACAGAGCCTTAATTTATTTATAAGCCTATATATCATAGGTATTATTAATTTTTCAGCATCCATTCCGGGAATCATCTACTGTATAAGAAATTCAGACTTTAGCTTCAAAAACAGTTCACTCTTCCGCTATCATTTTATAGAAGGGAAATGGCTCCTGAGCGCCTCTGTTATACAGTGGTTTTCAAATAACTTCTTTACTTTGGTCGCAGGTATTTATCTTGGTATTAATGCATTGGGAGCATTGAGGCTTGTGCAGTCTTTTTTTGGAGTTATCAATATTGTTCTACAGACTGTTGAAAATTATTATCTTCCGAAAACGGCTCAGCTTCATTATCAGAATAAAGGACAGGAAAAAAAAGAACTTCTTAAAAATATGTCGAAAGGAATGGCAGTACTGGGAATTCTTATTGCCGGCTTCTTTATCTTTTCAGAACCTCTTATTACTTTTCTCGGAGGGCAGAAATATCATCAGTATGCTTTTGTTATCAGGTTAATCTCTGTTTTGTATATCATTATCCTTTATGGCTACCCTACCCGCATCGCCATCAGGGTTTTGGAGCAAAATAAAGCCTTCTTTATAGGTTATTGCATCTCTTTTGTTTTCTCCCTCCTGAGTTTTCATTTCCTCTTAAAATATTTTGAACTGTACGGAGCCGTTTCAGGACTTGTGATCAATCAGATTCTAATGATCATGTACTGGAAGATTCTTCTTAACAAAAAAAATATTTCTGTATGGGCATAGTGCATATTATATTAGGTAAAGCCAATCCCGAAAAAATGAACGGGGTGAATAAAGTCGTGTACAATCTGGCGACTCAGCAGGCAGAAAAATCCGGGAAGGTAGAAGTGTGGGGAATTGCTGAAAATACCAAGATCAACTATCCTGCAAGAAATTTTAAAACCAAAGTTTTTCAAAAAAGTAAGAACCCTTTTTCTATTCCTCAAAATCTTAAAAAAGAAATTCTGAATGCAGATGATAACACTATTTTTCACCTTCATGGAGGATGGATTCCGGTATATTATTCTTTAAGTGAATTCCTGAAAAAACATCAGCGCAGATTTGTAATTACCCCTCACGGCGCTTATAATATCATTGCCATGAACAAAAACAAATGGGTAAAAAAAATCTATTTAAGGTTTTGTGAAAAGAAGGTAATCGGAAATGCAACCAAAATACACTGCATCGGCGAAAGTGAAATAGAGGGACTCCAATCTATATTTCCGACAGACAAAACCGTTCTTATCCCTTATGGATTTGACAAAATAGTAAACAGCTTTTCTGAAAAAGCACACGACAGCACTCTCCTGTTCGGCTTTATCGGAAGACTGGATATTTTCACCAAAGGGCTGGATATTCTCATGGACAGCTTTTCAGATTTTATCAAAGAAATTCCTGATGCAAAGCTTTGGATCATTGGAGACAGCAATGAAAAGCATCAACTTCAGCAAAAAATAAAAGAACTTCAGCTTGAAAAAAAAGTGGAACTGCTGGGAAGTAAATTCGGAGATGAAAAGAATTCTCTGCTGAATCAGATGGATGTCTTTGTGCACCCCTCCAGAAATGAAGGCCTCCCTGTTTCGGTCATAGAAGCCGCCAATTTTGGAAAACCTTGTATCGTCACCAAAAATACCAATATCGGTTATTTAATTGAGGAATATGGTGCCGGTATTACCATTCCCTACCCTGACCGGAAATTATTACTTCAGGCTATGCAGGATATGTACGCAATATGGACAGACAAAAACCAATACAATACAGCTTCTCAGAATGCTTTGAAAATGGTTGAAAAAGCATTCGATTGGGAACATATTATCACTGAAATGAATTCTGGGATTTATCATCTATAGAATATGGAAACACTTACTATATCCCATCAAAAATTTTTAAAAACAATAAACAGCAAGCTTTTTATTGTCCTTTTATTAATGATTGCCTGCTTTTTTACATGGAGTGAGAATGTTGCGATTACAAGAGCCATAAAAGTAGTGGGAAGAATGGGCGTTATGTTTTCAGCTATACTTATTTATCAGAAAATAATCAGATATGGCAGTATTAATTCGTTGGCTTACAAAAATATTTTCTCTCCTATTCTCTATATGGGTTATCTTACGTTGGGATTTATTTCCTTTTCGTGGAGTACTAACCCCGGTTTTAGCGCTCTCCAATGGTTTATGACTTTCCAGAGTTTTGTTTTTGCCTATTTTTTTGTTAAAAGCATTAAAATTCTGGATATCTATTTTGAAGGACATAATATCAGGCTCTATCACTTGCTTGGTAATTCAGTCTTTATCCTTCAATTGATTTTCGTCATAGGAATGTGGGTGTCTCCTGATGTTTTTTTCCGTCTCACAGATGGTGGTGAGGAAGCAAGACTTGGCGGAACTTTAATGAATCCCAACGAACTGGGAATGTTAGCCGGTGTGGGATGTGCCTGTCTTATTTTTGACCTTTACCGCTTTAAAAATAAAGTATGGACCATCATCAAAATTCTTATCATCATGTATGCCCTATATATGACAGGCTCCAGATCTTCGCTTATCGGAGTATTACTCATCATATTTTTTCATGTGAACCAAACGAAAAGAAAAACCCTTAAATTCGGCATTATAGCCGTCGTAGCTACGGTAGCACCATTTGCGGTATACAGTATCATTTTGAAAGGAGGAGACCAATCCCGTCTGGAAGAAGTAATGAGTCTTACAGGAAGACTTCCTTTCTGGAAGGCACTGATAACAGAAGGCTTACCAAGAGAACCGCTTTTAGGCTTCGGTTTTATGCGGATCGATTACAAAGAATTTTTCCAGAGCGCCCATACCTATCCCGGAAAAATGACCCATAATACCTTTATGCAGGTATTGATGAATCTCGGATTTATTGGCTTTACGATTGTTTTATTTCAGGTATTTTTTACAGTGAAATCTATTTTATCCGAACAAAAAGAAATTAAACTCATGCTGATCGGAATTTTGATTCCTGTTGTTATTAATTCTTTTACAGAATTTGGAATCTTTGGTGAGAGTAATTATGGCATCATGTTTTACCAGATCATCATTTTTTCCATTGCCTTCAGGAACAGCAATCATCTTACCCGCCTACAAAAAATTATATTAAGAAAAAAACGGCCGGATCTTACAGTCTGAAATTCCAGCCCTTACACTATTTTTCCATTTTTTGGAAAATAAAAATCAAACAATTAATCATAAAATACTGAATTACAAACATTTAAATACTTGGCAGACTATTTATATCCTTATTTACTATACAAGAAATGCCATGAAAAATATATTTAAAAATACAGGATACAGATTGTTTACAAAACAACAGCCTGGAGGTGTGAAAATTTCTTTTTCTTACATCCCCAACCCTGATGGGAGTGTGAGATGGTTTTGGAACTCAAATTCAAAAAGGCCATTATTTTTAAAGTTCTATAATATAGCCACCTTTAAGGCAAAAATGTTCTCATTGTTTGTACAATTACTATTTGTACTGCATCTACAGAAACTGATTTTCAAGAAAGAAGCATTGTACTATATAGCAGGTGAAAAGCCTATTTTCGACATTGAAAGTGATTGGGCCATTTTTACAGGAACTGTAGGTCCTAATAATAAATGTCTGTTATTTTCAGATGGATATTTTTATAAAATTGCAAGTACAGAGCAGGCAAAACAACTCATCCATAATGAATTTCAAAGCCTAAAAATATCCAAAAACAATGCAAAATATATTACCCCATCTTCAAAAATGGTAAATGAATATGTTCTACAGCTTTCAGATATTTCCGCTGGCGGAGAGAGAGTGAATGAATTGACACTTATACATGCAAAGACAGTACTAGACATTGCAAAAAAGAAAACACAAAGTACAAAAGTAGCAGATTGGAGATATTTTCAGGATCTAAAAACTGATTTTGAAAGCCTAAATGATGAGCGGATTCCTAAAAACTTATTACGGAAATTAAAGCTTGTCCTAAGTGGCATCAATGAAAACGAAAAAGTAGATCTTTCTTTTTCTCATGGTGATTTTACTTCCTGGAACTGCTATATAAAAGATCATACACTGGCAATCTATGATTGGGAACTGGCATCCTTTGAAAGACCAAAAGGATTTGATTTTTTCCATTTCATCATTCAAAACAGTATTTTAATTCAGAAAAAATCCTGGAAGAATATTTTTAAAGAGATCAAGGAAAAAAACGCAATAGACTTTCAGGATGACGATAAAGAACTTGAAAAGTATTTAAAATTCTATCTTCTTACCAATACATTATCATACCTTAAAATATACTCTGAACAAGACAAATGGCATGTACAGATTCACTGGCTTTTACAGACCTGGACTGAAGCTTTGAATGTTTTTCTTGCAGAAAATAATACAGAAAGAGAACTTTTGATCATGGATATTTTTGATCAGCTGTATCATACCCCTTATGCCACTTTAAAATTTCATAACGAAGCTCCTGAAAATCTGAAATTAAATTCTGATATTGATATGATTATATCTTCCCGGAATGCAAAAAAGATGATCGCTTTTTTATCTGCCAGCAGTCTCGTACAAAACGTTACAACCGTTAAAAAATCGTTTATGTACTCTTTAAGAATTATCACAAAGCATCATGAAATTCTTAACCTTGACCTCATCTCTCAGTTGAAATGGAAATACCTGCAGATCATGGATACGAATGAAGTTCTGGCAAACAAATTTAAAAACAATTTTGGAATCTATAAAGTTTCTGAAAAAGACACTGCCCTGTTTATTGCCCTGTTTTATCATCTTAATGAATCAGAAATTCCGGATCTGTATAAAAATCTTGTTTCAGAACATGTGGATTCAAAAAAAACAAATGATAAAAAAACAATCATAAAAGTTCTGAAAACAAAAAATTACAACAAAGGGTTTCGATTTCTGAAAAATATATACCATTATCTGAAAGATTCTTTCTCAGAAAAAGGTTTTATCATGACATTCAGTGGTGTGGACGGAGCAGGAAAATCCACTGTTATTTCTGAAGTTTCTGAACTGATAGAAAAACGGTATCGAAGACCTGTAAAAGTATTGAGACACAGACCCTCACTTCTTCCTATTCTGAGTGTATGGACCAAAGGTAAAGAAAAAGCCCATCAGGATGCAGTGAATTCTCTGCCAAGACAAGGGAACAATAAGAGTTCTGTTTCTTCTTTATTCAGATTCGGGTATTATTACACAGATTATATTTTAGGACAGTTTATTATTTACCTCAAATATGTCTTAAGAGGAAAAATAGTACTATATGACAGATATTACTTCGACTTTATTGCAGATGCTAAACGAAGTAATATCCAACTTCCAAAGGCTGTTACTGAAAGTGGATATCATCTGTTGATGAAGCCGAAATTCAATTTCTTCCTCTATGCGGCTCCCGAAAAAATCCTCAGCAGAAAAAGAGAACTTTCTTATCGTTCTATAGTGGATTTGACCACAGAATACAGCACATTGTTTTCAAAACTGAATAAGAAAGACCAGAATGTAAAATATCTTTCCATTGAAAACAATGATCTTGATACGACTTTGGATACCATAATGAACACCATAATTACTGCAAAATGAAACCAATTGTTGAAAAAATCATAAGACTTAGAAACCCTGATTTTACGATAGATGATGCATTGAACTCCGGAGCTGTTCTTCAGCTGATATGGATTCAGCTCTGGAACATCATCAGGGGATTAAAGGTTATTTTCTTCTTTAAGAATCCAAAAGGAATGCTTTTAGGGAAAAGAGTCAGCTTTTTTAATCCCTCAAAAATGAAATGGGGGAAATTTCTGAGACTGGGAAATGATGTCTATGTTTCTGCATTGTCAAAACAGGGAATAGAGTTCGGAAATAATGTTTCTATCGGAGCTTTTAGCAGAATTATTGTTTCCACTTCCTTTAATAATATCGGAGAAAAGATAAAGATAGGAAATAATGTAGGCATCGGAGAATTTGCCTATCTGGGAGGTTCCGGAGGACTGGAAATCGGTGATGAATGCATCGTTGGGCAGTACCTGAGCTGTCATCCCGAGAATCATCATTATGAAGATTTAGATATTTCGATAAGACATCAGGGGGTTAACAGAAAAGGAATCAAAATCGGGAAAAACTGCTGGATCGGTAGCAAAGTTACCATTTTGGACGGTGTAGAGATTGGTGATGGCTGCATTTTAGCGGCAGGAAGTGTCATTACAAAATCTTTCCCCAACAACAGTATTATAGGAGGCATTCCTGCAAAACTATTAAAAACAAGAACTCATGACAACCAATCAATCTGTACTGGCAACTTGCTACGCAGTGAATCCTTATAAAGGTTCTGAAGATGCGATGGGCTGGAATTTTGTGTATCAAATTGCCAGATTCCGAAAAGTGATCGCTATCACAAGGGAAAATAACAGAGTACATATCGATAAATATATGGCAGAAAATCCTGATACCATTTATCAGAATATGCATTTTCTCTATTTTGATCTTCCCTATTGGATGCGTTTCTGGAAAAAGGGAAACCGGGGAGCAGTGCTGTATTACTATCTTTGGCAGAAAGGAATTATTTCGTTTATTAAAAAACAAAAACTGGATTTTGATATTGTTCATAACGTCAATTTTCATAACGACTGGACGCCCAGTTTTTTATGGAAGCTTAATAAGCTAATGGTCTGGGGCCCTGTAGGACATCATCCACTGATTCCCAAACAGTATCTGCAAGATTATTCCAAAAAATATTTTATAAAAGACCGTCTCACATGGATGGTGAAAAATTTCTTCTGGAACTTTTCACCTTCATTAAGAAACACTATCAAACATTCAGATCATATCTGGTGTATGAATACCGGAGTCCCTGAAAAGCTCAGTCTTTCTGAACATCAATATTCCCTATATCCATCCGTAGCTTCCGAAGACTTTTTCCAAAGCAATGAGATGGCTGTAAAATCTGATTTTACGGTGATAAGCGTGGGAAGATTTGTTCCGTTAAAAGGCTTTGATTTAACCATAAGATCATTTGTAGGGTTTATCAATAGCCTTCCGGAAAAAAACAGGGCACAATGCAGGCTGATCCTGGTAGGGACAGGTGAACAAAAAGAATTTTACCTGCGTCTTATTACCGAAAACCAGATGAATGATTATATTGAAATCATTGAATGGATCGACCGCAGAGACCTGATGAAAATGTACCAAAAAGCTTCCATATTTCTTTTTCCTTCGCATGAAGGAGCAGGAATGGTGGTTCCGGAAGCACTTTCTTTTGGATTACCGGTGGTATGCCTTCAAAATGAAGGTCCAGGAGAATTTGTGAATCATCAATGTGGTATTACAGTTCTCCATCAGGAATATAACCAGACTATACAGGGCTTAAGCGACGCATTGCTCAGATTATTTTTGGATAAAAATCTTCAGAAAGAAATGAGTACCGGAGCCAGAAAACATTATCTTAAAAGATTTTCCTGGGAAAAAAGAGGAGAACATCTCAACAGCATTTATAACCAACTAAGATGAAAAGAATTGTTGCTATCCATCTACTGAATGATTACAGCGGAAGTCCGAAAGTACTGATGCAGCTTTTGAAAGCCTGGACAAAAAACGGAATTGACACCCATCTTTTTACTTCCGGGGGAAGAGCAGGATTTCTTTCCGATATACCAAACGTTAAAAATCACTTCTTCTGGTATCAGTTTTCTCAAAGCTCATGGATTAGAATAGCTATTTTTTTTGTGAGTCAGTTTCTTTTAATGATCAAGCTTTTGTTTTTTCTAAAAAAGCAAGACATCGTCTATATTAATACGGTACTTCCTTTTGGGGCAGCTATTGCCGGAAAAATAAAAGGCTGCAAAATCATTTATCATATCCACGAAACCTCCGTTAAACCTAAAATATTTAAAAATTTTCTTTTCGGAATGGCAAAACGCGCTGCTGATAAGATCGTTTTTGTTTCAGATTATCTTTTACAACAGGAATCTCTGATAAATCATCAGGTCCTTCTCTATAATGTTTTGGAAAGTGATTTTACAGATCAGGCAGATCAGTTCCAATATGTGGAAAAGCCTCTTCCGATTGTCCTGATGATCTGTTCTTTAAAAATATACAAAGGCGTTGACGAATTTTTAAAATTAGCAGAAAAAAACAACAGCTACCTGTTCAAATTGGTTGTGAATGCATCTGAAGAAGAAATACAGGATTATTTCAGAGGAAAAACAATTCCGGATAACCTTACCATCTATCCTACACAAACCAATACCCATCCTTTTTATCAGGAAGCAAGCATCATCGTCAATTTGTCTCATCCTGATCTTTGGATAGAAACTTTCGGACTGACAATTCTGGAAGGAATGCGTTACCGTCTTCCGGCAATTGTTCCTCCGGTTGGCGGGGTGACCGAATTGGTAAAAGACGGCAAAAACGGATTTTTGATCAACTCTAAAAATGTCGACGAATTATCTGAAAAGATTACTTATATATTGAGCAATGCACACATATACCAGTCGCTCAGTGAGGCATCTTATCAGACAAGTCTTTTGTTTTCAGAAACTTATTTTGAAAAGGAATCTCTACAGATTATTTCCAATTTATAATTTATTTTCCATTTTTTGGAACTTGGCACCATAGCCAAATAAACACAAGTTAATGATTATCAATCATTTAAAAGCAATTCTGCTTTTGGAATGTGAATAGTAATACTGTTATCAAATACATCTATTATGAAGACAAAAGTAGCCATCATCGGAACTGTGGGTTTACCCGCTAAATATGGAGGATTCGAAACGTTAACCGCTCACCTTGTAGAAGAGCTTGCTGATACTTATGATTTTACAGTCTACTGCTCATCAAAAAAATATACGAAAGATGAGAGAACCGAAAGCTGGAAAGGGGCAAAACTAAAATATCTTCCTCTTGATGCCAACGGAATTCAAAGCATCCCTTATGATACCTGGTCTATTCTTCACGCATTATTTTGTAGTGATGTTCTATTGGTTCTAGGGGTTGCAGGTGCCTGGTTATTACCATTTGTAAAATTGTTTACCCGTAAAAAAATTATCATTTCGATTGACGGTATAGAATGGAAAAGAGACAAATGGTCTTTACCTGCAAAATTATACCTGTGGTGGGCAGAAAAACTGGCCGTGAGATTTTCTCATATTGATATTTCTGATAATGAATCTATCCAGGATTATACTTCATTACGATATAAAACGATCAGCAGAGTCATAGAATATGGTGCCGACCATGCGAAAGTAAACTTGATCCCAACTTCTGAAAATATAGAAAAATATCCGTTCTTATCAAAAGAATATGCTGTAAAAGTATGCAGAATAGAACCGGAAAATAACGTTCATACTATTGTAAAAGTTTTCAGTGAACTTCCTGACCGAAAGCTGGTATTGGTGGGCAACTGGAAAAACAGCCAGTATGGTATTGATATCAAGCAGCAATATTCAGGCTACGAAAACATTCATCTTCTCGATCCTATTTATGATCAGGAGCTCATAGACCTCATTCGCGGAAATGCTTCTGTCTATATTCATGGGCATTCTGCAGGCGGCACCAATCCTTCTTTAGTAGAAGCTATGTTCTTAGGGCTGCCTATTATAAGCAATGGAGTTTCTTACAACAGAACCACAACAGAGCATCAGGCTTTTTATTTCTCCAATGAGGAAGATCTTAAAAATATTTTAACTGAAATTAAAAAAGAAGATCTGCAGAATTGTGCCATACAGATGAAGAAAATAGCAGAAAGAAGATATACCTGGAAAAAAATCGCAAAAAAATACAGTCAGCTAATTGAAGAAACATTTACAATCAATAAGAAAACCAATGTTTACCCTGTGATTTCAAAGTTAGACAAAAAAGTTCTTGAAAAGTATCATGTAGGACATTTAAAAAATCTACAACTGTTCAACAGTTCAAATAAAACCGCTTAAAACCAAACGCCATGAAAAATTTAATAGAACTATCCATACTGGGAATTCTTGCCTTCATTTTATCCATGTGTATCATTCCGCTGATGAGAACTGCTGCCCAAAAACTTAAATTAGTAGATGTTCCCAATTCAAGAAAGATTCATCACACGGCAATTCCTTTAATTGGAGGCTTAGTCATAGGCATTGTTGTAATTTTGCTAATGGGTGTTACCATCAATACCAGCCTGAAAGAGATACTTCCCATCATCATCACATCATACATTATGCTTTTGGTAGGAACTTTAGATGATAAAACGGACATCAAGGCAATCTATAAGCTGGGGATACAACTTTGTGTGAGTGTAATAATAGCAACATCCGGAATCAGAATATCTTCTTTGTACGGACTGTTCGGAGTTTATGAAATCAGCATTTACCTGCAATACATTCTTACCATTTTAGTTATTACCACTGCAGTGAACTCCTTTAATCTGATTGATGGAATAGACGGATTAGCAGGAAGCGTTGCAGGAATAGGTTTTAGTGTTTTTTTCATTATCACACTTATAGAAGGCAAAATTAGCCTTGCAAGAATTGGCATTTTGTTCATTGGCAGTATCCTGGCTTTTCTCAAGTACAATTTTTCACAAAAAAACAAAATATTTTTAGGGAACTCCGGGGCATTATTTTTAGGATATCTATTAATTTGCCTAGGTATTTACATTACGAAGTTTGATCACAATACAGCTCATTTCCCTTATGGTATCTTCTTCATTCTGTTTGTATTTACCATCCCGGTGATAGATTCTGTAAGAGTATATACTGATAGAATTTTAAGAGGAAAATCTGCCTTCAAAGCAGATAAAACACACATCCATCATCATCTTTTACAATTGGGTCTGTCTCACAAAAAAATTACTTTGGTCTTTGTATCAATCAATGTTATCGTTCTTGCTATTCAAGTCATCTTTTTCAAAAACTATTCAGTTTATACCATACTATTATCCTTCCTTGCTTTCATCCTAATATTTAAGCTGATCAAAACGATCAATCTTTTTTTAACCTGGAAAAATAACATCAAACAAATGGAAAATTCATAAACATATTGCTCACTTCAAATGTCTGAAACTAAAATTGCAAGAAATTTAGTATACTATAAAATTAAACTTTTGTAATTCTTGTGTAATTTGGCCCAACCTAACCAAATCATCTATAAAAGTGTTTGAAGATACGCTCCTAGAGGTCACAAACAGCCAAATGGCGCCAACTATCTTTAGTTGGCGCCATTTTGATATTTCTTAGTTTGGCATATAATGAATAATCAGATCGCGCTTTTACTTTAGAATAGAAATAAATATTTGTATGCTGATAACTGCATTGATTTTAAAATAATAACCACTTGCATTTTTTTTATTTGACACATCAAAAAATATAGTTATCAAAATTCTTAAGGAACAAGTGTCGTAAAAAGATAAAGGAGAAAAATCGAAATCAAAACTAATCCCTGCATAATATTGGTACGTCCTGTTGCCAGCGAAATCGTAATGATAAATAAAGATAATCCTAACAAAAGCATCGATTTTAAATCTACACCTAATGTCATCCTGAAATCACCTATCACTGAAGACACAGCTACAGCCGGAATACTGAGACCAATACTTGCCAATGCAGATCCAAAAGCCAAATTAAGGCTCGTTTGTAGACGATTATTATATGCAGCACGGATTGCGGCAACTCCTTCCGGTAATAAAACAATTCCGGCTATAATAATTCCAACGATAGATTTGGGAGCTCCGACTTTGAATACAAGATTATCAACATCTTTTGAAAGATATTTAGCTAAGAGAACGACAATTCCAAGACATAAAATCAAAAATATAATGCTGTAAAACATCATCTTTCGAGTGGGCTTTTCAGGAAGGATCTCATTCTCTTCATTCTCATCATCACTATTTTTAGGAATAGGCGCAATGAAAAAAGCACAGTGTCTAATCGTCTGAACCATTGTAAAACCTATATACAGTAATAGACAGATAAGAGATATAAAGATAAGCTGCAAAGACGTATATTCTCCTTCACTGTGACTTGTCGTGTAATTGGGTAAAATAAGAATAAATACAACAATCACAACAAGTGTAATCATAGCAGTACTCACACCCTGCAGCGTAAAAACCTGTTGTTTATAACGGATTGATCCAACAACAATACAAATACCAATAATCCCTGTAAGAATAATCATCACAGCAGCAAAGACCGTATCTCTTGCAAGGTTGATTGTTTCCAACCCTTTTGCACTCAGCATTATAGAAATAATAAGAGAAACTTCTATCACGGTTATCGCAAAAGCCAAAAGTAAAGTTCCATAAGGCTCACCTACCCGATAAGCAATGATTTCCGAATGATAAACCGCTGCTAAAACGGCTCCTACAAGAAAGAATGTAAGGACTAAAGAATATAAATGTCCCGTTAGCGAATAATGTAGCAAATAGGCTATCCAAGCCAATATAGGAACAATTATCGTCCAGCCTAAAAGATAGATCTTTTTTTTCATATATTTTAATTATCTGATGATTGAAAACTTTGGTGGGTAAAATCAGATAACATTATAGTCGTTCAAAGTTGTTACAAAATGATAATCAATAAAACTTTTAGAAGTCCTGCATAATTCTAACAATTCTTCATCGGTGTGGTATTCAAAGTTAAAATCGTCAGGAACATCAATTGTATATTCCGTTATTATTTCTGTATCCAGAAGATCAATTGCCATCAGATCATTAAGTGAACTAAGCAGACTTTTTTCTTTCAGAAGAGGCATTTTCTGCGTGACAGAGTTTTTAAATTTATATAATATAATTGTTTTCATTTTTTTATTTTTTCTTTCTCGAAGGTAACAAGCTGCATTCTAATAGACGAAAGATATTGCATTATATCCTGAACCGTAATATCTTCCTGATTTATAGACATAAACAGAGGCGTTTCATTCAACAGGAAATATAATTCTGGATGTGAAGACTGAATTTTACCCGTCACTTTAAAAATCTTTCTTGTAAGATTCTGCAAATTATCCGTTGGTCTCATATTTTTTTATTTAAATGGAGCATAAAATTGTAGGGTATTTTCAAATAAAAAAGGACAGGGGCTTTAAAAGCACCTGCCCCTTTTTCTATTAAATCCATCAAAACATATGTACTATTTCTCAGGATTTAATATGCTCATTATGAAAGTTGAGTATTATTAAGAATCTTAATAACCTCTTCACGGCTTTTGCTTAGTTTATTTTCTAATCTTCCCAGCAATTCATTTTCTTTTCCTTTTTCAAGCACTAAATCTGAATCTTTAAGCTGTGAAAATTTTTCTTTTAATTGTTTCGATTGTTCTTTCCAATCTCCTGTAATTTTAAAAGCCTCATTAGCTTTATTGTGACTTGTATTCATAATTCGAATTTATATGTAACAGAATTATTACAATCCAAAGATGATCTATTTTAATCTTATCCTGTTATACATTTCTAAAGTAGATTTGCATATATCATACTTTTTATAAGTCTTCTAAATTTTTCAGCCGTTTTTGCTTCAGTTGCTTATAGAAAGAAGGAGAAAGTCCGGTTATTTTTTTAAACTGGTTGGAAAGATGTGCAACACTGCTGTAATTGAGTTTATAAGAGATTTCAGTAAGATTGAGTTCATCATACAAAAGGAGCTCTTTTACCCTTTCTACTTTATTGATAATGATGAAATGCTGTAAAGTCATCCCTTTCACTTCGGAAAATGTATTGGCAAGGTAAGTGTAATCATAACCAAGCTTTTCACTTATATAATCTGAGAAATTTTCTTTAGGAAGAGATTCGGAATAATGGATCATTTCTGTGACTGCATTTTTTATTTTTTCGATCAGAATGCTTTTTTTATCATCCAGTAATTCAAGTCCGGTTTTAAGGAGATTTTCTTTTAACAACTTTTGCTGTTCATCCGTAATATCATCCAATATTTCTACAAGTCCTAAATCTACTACGGCATTCCTGATATTCAGTTTTTCAAGCTCCTGATGAACCACCATTTTGCAGCGCAGGCTTACCATATATTTTATATATAACTTCATAATCCTTACCGTATTTCGAGTTTGTCAATCTATATGTTGACAGCCACTCTTTCAAAGTTAGTCTTTTAAATTTTAATAACTATGATTTATGTAACAAATTGAAAGACTATTACAACCCTTTCTTTTTTTAATAGATGACCTTTACATATAATAAATTTTTTTTAAAATGTCAAAAGAAAAGGATACAAAGAAAAAAACAGATAAAACACCTGCGGCAAAATCATTAAAAGAGAAGCGGGAAGACAAACAAAATAAAAGGAAAGAAAAAGAAAATGAAAGTCGCAACGCAACAACCTAAATGGTAGAAATAAAAAAAGAAGGAATTATACTCAGGAAAACCAACTTGAATTTTGAGAACAAAGGCGTTCTAAATCCTGCCGTTATTAAAGTAAACGGAAAAATACATTTGTTTTACCGTGCCGTGGCTAAGGGTAATTTTTCAACTGTCGGGCATTGTGTATTGTCAGATCCCCTTACGGTAGAAAAACGGTCAGATTCACCCATCATAGTCCCTGAATTTGAGTACGAAAAACACGGTGTGGAAGATCCTCGAATTGTAAAAATAGATGATTTATTTTATCTTACTTACACCAGTTATGACGGCATCAATGCTTTAGGAACATTAACGACTTCAAAAGACTTTAAACTCTGGAAAAATGAAGGAATCATTGTTCCTAAAATTTCTTATGAAGAGTTTAAGCTTTTATCAGAATCAGAGGGTTTAATACCTGATAAATATAGAAGATACAATGAATTTCAAATTAGTCATACTGACATTGATCCTATTTTTTTATGGGATAAAAATCTTATTTTCTTCCCCAGAAAAATAAACGATAAATTTTATTTCCTTCACAGGATAAGACCTGAAATTCAGATTGTCAGCATAAAAAATATAGAAGATCTGAATTCTGATTTCTGGCAGGATTACTTTTCACATTTGAAAGACCATATTCTTTTATCACCTAAATACGATCACGAATCAAGTTATATCGGAGGAGGTTGTCCACCAATAGAAACAGAATATGGCTGGCTGATGATTTATCACGGTGTTTATGATACCGTTAACGGTTATGTTTACAACGCCTGTGCAGCTTTATTGGACCTTGAAAATCCGGAAAAAGAAATTTCCCGACTTCCTTATCCGCTTTTCAAACCCGAAGAAGAATGGGAACTGAAGGGTGAAGTTAACAATGTATGTTTCCCGACAGGAACCATTGTAGAAAATGACAGACTGCATATCTATTATGGAGCTGCCGACGAAAGGATAGCTGTTGCATCAGTTAGTATTTCAAAATTATTGAAAGAGTTGATGATGTACGCGGTATAAAGATAATCCATTAAGAATTATCCGATTAAAATTAAAGTAAATTATGAATAAAAATATCAATTCAGACGTGGAGGATAAAGCAATTAGACAATCTTATAATGACAAAAAGCACAAAACCAATAATATAACCAACATTGTCTTTGTAAGCACTTTTCCTCCAAAAGTATGCGGAATTGCTACTTATACACAGGATCTTATAAAATCTCTTCGTTCGAAATTCGGAGAATCTTTCAATACGATAATTTGCCCGATAGAAACAGAAGAGGAAAACTATGAATATAATGAATATACCGAGTATAAATTAAATATCTCAGATGCTGTTTCTTATTTGGAATTGGCTGCAAAGATCAATAAAAACGATACAGTTGAGTTGGTGATGCTTCAGCACGAATTCGGCTTTTTTAATGAAACCCGAAATGGTTTGTATCTTTTTCTCAAGAACTTAAAAAAAGATGTTATCATAACTTTTCACACTGTTTTGCCAAAACCGGATAAAGAGCTAAAGGAAAAGGTGAAAGAAATTGCCGATTTTGCAAAATCTCTTGTCGTAATGACTAGTATTTCTGCGGAAATTCTTTCGAATGATTATGAAATTCCTTTCGATAAAATTACGGTAATACCCCATGGAACACACCTTTTGCCATTCACAGATAAAATTGCGTTGAAAGAAAAGTATAATCTTAAAAACAAAAAGGTTCTTTCAACTTTCGGATTATTAGGTTCCGGAAAAAATATTGAAACGACACTGAAAGCCTTACCGGAAATTGTTGCTAAAAATCTTGATGTAATTTTTTTAATTCTTGGCAAAACACATCCTGCAATAGTAAGGCACGAAGGCGAAAAATATCGTGATTTTTTGGAAGATCTCACTTGTAAACTTCATTTGGAAAACAACATCCGCTTTATCAATGATTATCTGCCACTCCCGGAATTACTAGAATATCTTCAGCTTACCGACGTTTATCTTTTCACGTCAAAAGACAGAAACCAGGCAGTGAGCGGAACATTTTCCTATGCAATCAGCTGCGGATGCGCTATTGTTTCCACTCCAATTCCACACGCTCTGGAAGTTTTAAAGGAAGATACCGGAATTATTATTGATTTTGAAGCTCCAAATCAGTTGTCTGTCGCTGTAAATACCTTATTAGAAAATGAAAGCAAACGAGAGGAGCTACGTCAGAAAGCATTGGAAAAAATGGCTCCGACAGCTTGGGAAAATTCATCTATTTTACACGCTTTATTATTTCAAAAATTCAGAAATAATAGAACAGAACTCAATTATACTCTACCGGAAATCAATCTTGGGCATATTCAAAATATGACAACAGATTTCGGGATGATTCAGTTTTCAAAGATCAGTAGACCGGATATTAATTCAGGATATACGCTGGATGATAATGCGCGGGCGATGATTGCTATTTGCAAGCATTTTCAAATCAGTAAAGACAAAGCAGATCTGCAATTGATTTCAATTTATTTAAACTTTATTAAATTTTGCCAGCATAATGACGGGAGTTTCCTAAACTATGTAAATGAACAAAAACAATTCACTAATCAAAACTATGAAACTAATCTCGACGACTCCAACGGAAGAGCAATCTGGGCTTTAGGTTATTTAATTTCATTAAAAGAAATTTTGCCACAGAAATTGTCTGAGAATGCGGAGGAAATCATTCAGAAAAATCTTGTCTGGGCAGAAAAAATCCATTCTACAAGAGCAATGGCTTTTATTATTAAAGGATTGCATTATCAAAACTCAGAAAAAAATCTTCCCTTATTAAAAGAATTAGCGAATCGTCTAGTGAAAATGTATCAACACGAAGCAAAAGACGATTGGCATTGGTTTGAGAATTATCTGACCTATGGAAACAGTGTAATCCCTGAAGCTTTATTGTGTGCATGGATTACGACCCAAGACGAAATGTATAAGCAGGTCGCCAATGAATCATTCAAATTTCTGCTTTCTAAAATATTTATTAAGGGAGGCATCAAAGTAATATCCAATAAAGGATGGTTGCACAAAGAAACGATTAAAAGTCCTGAATCAATTGGTGGTGAGCAGCCTATTGATGTTGCGTATACTATACTAGCCTTATCTACATTCTACAAGGTTTTAAAGGATGAAAAATATTTGCAGATGATGAGAAATGCTTTTAGCTGGTTTTTAGGAAAAAATTATTTACATCAGATTATTTACAACCCTGCAACGGGTGGATGTTATGACGGTCTTGAAGAGAAAAATGTCAATCTCAATCAGGGTGCGGAATCCACAGTAAGCTATCTCATGGCAAGGCTCTGTTTTCCTAAATAACAACCCTTGATTACGACATTTTTATACCTTTCTAATAAACAGCAGTTTATGGAACTATCGTAATAAAAAGGTAAATTAAAAAAATAGCAATCAGTACAATTCCCTGCATGATATTGGTTCTGCCTGTTGCCAGTGAGACTGTAATAATAAAAAGTGATAGTCCTAAAAGTATTGTTGATTTGATATCTATTCCTAATGACATTCTTATACCGGTTATTACAGATATAATGGCTATGGCAGGAATGCTCAATCCGATACTTGCCAAAGCAGAACCAAAAGCCAGATTTAATGAGGTCTGAATCTGATCATTTTTTGCAGCTCTGAATGCAGCCAGGCCTTCCGGAAGTAGGACAATACCGGCAATAATGATACCTACCAGAGACCTTGGAGCGCCCGCTGAAACCACTATATGCTCAACATCTTTTGAAAGGAGCTTTGCCAATAAGACAACTATCCCCAGGGATAATATTAACAATATACAACTGATATACAATTGTTTTCGGGAAATCAGTTCATGACTAATTTGTAAAGGCTGATTTTCGGATAGCTTGTTTTGTGGGGAAATGAAAAAACTTCGGTGCCTAAGTGTTTGGATCATGGTAAAGCCGAGGTAAAGACCCAAAGAAATCAAAGCAATAAAAAGCAACTGAAAGGAAGTATATTCCCCTCCGAGATGGCTTACTGTATAATTGGGCAAGATAAGCACAAAAATAATAACTGAGGTAAGCGTAATTAGTGCAGTACTTACCCCCTGTAGTGTAAAGCTTTGTTCTCTATATCTTAAAGAGCCTATTACAATACAGCTTCCGATGATTCCGGTAAGGATGATCATTACTGCAGCAAAAACCGTATCTCTGGCGAGAGTAATAGTTTCCAACCCTTTCGCTCCCATCATGATAGAAATAATAAGCCCTACTTCTATGACCGTAATGGCAAATGCCAGAAGTAAAGTTCCAAATGGTTCCCCCAAACGATGGGCAATGACTTCAGAATGATACACTGCAGCCAAAACACTTCCTATCAAAAATAAAGTAAGAATCACAGAGTAATACCCTGAAGAAAAAACAGTATTTCCAATATAAGAGAGCCACGCCAGAATAGGAATCAAAAACGTCCACATTCTTAAATATTTTTTTATATACATAAAAGCATTAATAATTTTACAAGTGAAGTGTACTTTGGAGAAAACCAATAGTTATATTCTCTTTTCAAAACAGTCTTATTAATGGTTTGAAACAGACTAGAGATGAAAATATACCCGAAAATATTGAATAATGAAAAGAAGAGAATATACGCGAACCTAGAGTCCGGATTATCAGTTCAATGTAGTTATTCAGCAATATACGAATAATCAATCACTTATTTGAATTATATATTAGTATTTTAAGTTTGTAATCATTTCCTAGGCTTAATAACTTCCATTACTTCATCAGAGTGATCAAACCAGTGCTTTTATGAAAAACCTGGATTTCAGATACACAAAACAAGCGGCAATTTTGTAAAAGTGTGATATGTGCAACATAAAAGAAACAATATGTAATACAATAGATTATTAAACGCCCAACTTTGTACTGTAGCAATGAAGTTACTCTAAAATCCACCTTATGGACACAAACCACAACAAAGGCGACAAATTTTTCAAAACTCCTGGAGACTGGATTGAACAGTCAAAACAATTAAAAGAAAAATTTTCAACATTAACAGATTATGATCTGAAACTTGAAGAAGGTAAAGAAAAAGAAATGCTTGAAAGAATTGAAAACAGACTAAGAAAAAACCGTGAAGAGGTTCTTAATATTTTAAAAGAAATCAATCTTTCATAAACTTTTCACCAATACAGTGAATATATGTTAAAAAAATTTTAACTGAAAAAAGGGATGAAAAATCAGACATTTCATCCCTTTTGTTTACAACATACCGACTCCTTACCCATAAACAGACTGTGATGAATCATAAAGAACTTGAGAAATCCAAAATATATGTTATCAGCAAGATGGTAGAATATATCTCAAATTCTGTAATCAGCAGAACCATACTGGGGAAATTAACAGGTACTATCAATGTCCTGGCTTTTGATGAAAAGGAAGGACTTCCCGAGAAAATATCCCCTTTTGACACTGTTATACAGATTATCGAAGGTAAGGCGGAAATCATCATAGATGGAGCTTCTTATTTTGTGGAAGAAGGCGAATGTATTATCATTCCTGCTCATCAGCCTAATTCCATAAAAGGAAATAAACGTTTTAAAATGATATTAACCATAATAAAAAGCGGCTATGAATAAAGTAGAAATCACATCCATTTTAACAAAGAGGATTTTTAAAAAGACGCTTGAAATTCAGAAAAATTACCCTGAATTGTATGAGCTTTTAGACGAAACACCGCTATTTTTTTCTTTTACAGAAAAAGATATCACAATCAAGGACTTAAGACAATACCTTATTTCACTTATTATGCAAAAAAAGTATTTTGAAAAAAGGAATACAAAAAATGATTTACAATAAAACTCTAATGAAAAAGTTAACTAAACATCCCAAGAAGAGATTAGGATTCCGAAATAAAAAAAACATTACAAGAAGAGCCTATTACTCACAGTTTGTTGCTTTATTCTATATCAGGAATGCCAATATCACCCTGGAAAGGGATGCAACAGAGGTTCTTAGAATGTTAAAAGAATTACAGCAGCTTACTAACAAATCAAGATTAGTATTCAGCACGTACTGTAGCTTAAGCCAACATAATTTGTGGCAGTCTGTTTTAGAAGACATGAGCGAGAATATCAAAAATATTAGAATGCAGTTTGAATTTATACTTGAGAATATTATTAAAAAAAATACAATCAATTCACCCATATTCTGGCAGCAAAACAAAGTCTATACAGATGAACTGGAAGTGAGCCATAAAAAAATCACCCAATTGGCTGTTCAGGTTTTACCGGAAGAAGAAAGATTATCATGGAAGGCCACTATTTGCAATTTTTATGATGAAATTTTTTCTTTACTCATCCCACTTATCGGGATGTGCAGGCTTGAATTGGACTTTATAGAAAAACACTCACCAAAAATCTTTAACCAAACTGCTATGGATATTATTAAAGATATTCCGAAAAACTACACATTACAGGAAGCAAAGGAATACGAACATGAATACTTAAAAGTATTAACTAACTACAGTCATGAATTCTATAAAAAAAATAACTTTTGGAACAACTTATTATATATGCTTTCAGGTGGCATGTACGCACTACCATCAGAACGTACTTTATCCAAAAGAAGGATCAACAGAAGAATTAAAGATAAGCTTTCTTAATAAACTTCAACCTAAATTTTTCATTTTTATTAAATATTTTTCCAATGAAAACATTACATCTCTTTCGGTTTAACGATTCTATTTTCCGTAAAATTCCTTTCTTCAAAGAAGAACATAGGTTGAAAACCGATGTAGCGGACATCGATTTAATGAATATTGAAATAGTAACCGAATATATCGTGAAAACCCATGATGACTTTAGTTTCGACAACACATCAGGAAATGATCTTTTATCCATGTGTAAAAAAGCTCAAAAAACAATTGAACATTACTTTGTAATAAAATTAGATCATTATGATTTTATTTAAATGTAAAGTATCAATAGATCCGCTACAAAAATGACTTAAATTTATGGTGTAAAGTTTAAAACCTTTATCCATGAATAAACAGCAACAGCAAGTCAAGGCTCGCAAAGATTGGCTTAAAATCTATTTAGAATCGGGATCTGTAACGAAAACGGCTTTACGTTGTGGAATTGCAAGATCAACACTTCACCGATGGATAAAAAGGTATAAAGAAGAAGGAGAACAAGGACTGTCAGATAAGTCAAGACGTCCTAAAACCCTTACCAATACTAAGGTTACAAAAGAAACTGAATCTATTATCCTCGATTTAAGAGAGAAAAAAAGATGGGGAGCTGCAAGAATCTCAACCCATCTACTCAGAACGGGAACTTCATTATCTGCAATGACTGTTTGGCGGGTACTCTTTAAACACAAAGTTAATCCTGTAGTAAAAAGACGTAAAAAATCTGATTACAAAAGATACAGCAAAGAAGTTCCAGGGGATAGAGTTCAGCTGGATGTTACTAAAATCAGGAGTAAGGCTTATCAATTTACAGCTATTGATGACTGCACAAGAATGAAAGTTATTAGAGTTTACCCTAATAAAAAAGCAGAAAGTACGATACATTTTTTAGGTGAAATTTTGGATACATTCTATTTTCCTATACAGCATATTCAAACCGATTGGGGTACGGAATTTTTTAATTACTCCTTCCAATATGAGCTGCATGAACATTTTATCAAATACAGACCCATCAAGCCCAGATCCCCTCATTTAAATGGTAAAGTAGAAAGAACCCAACAGACTGACAAATCTGAACTCTGGTCACTAGTGGATTTATCTGATCCAGATCTCAATTTAAATACTTTAGCTATTGAATGGCAGGAGTTTTACAATAAGAAAAGACCACACTCTTCTTTGAATGGAAAAACGCCTTGGGAAAAATTACAGTCTTTGGAACATCTTATCCCTATTCAGCCTGATGTTACCGCTAAATTTTGGGACTCAAATGAAGAAATATTGCCCAGAAATTATACGTATTTAAATTACATAAGACAAAAAAATACTAATTTAGTCTCAAAGCCCAAGAGGAAGTAGGCTCTGCTGGGGAGCAACCTACCAGCAATAGGCTTTTAGATATACGGAAAGGGAGACCGAAAAGGTCTCCTCTTTTTATTTCCGGTATCTTTTTATGGCTAAGAAAACCCTCTCTTAATTTGTAGCGAATCTATTGTTATAGCACAATTTAAAACTGTTATTTATTGTACTCAAGAGCTTTCTACTCAATAAAATTGTTGAGTTACTATAAAAGTGATGTCTTTACTAAATATCTTATTAAAAGAAACAAGACAAATAAAACCAATTAAAGATAAACTAAGCCAAGTTCGCTTATGTTTAATTTTTGAAATTAAATTGTTTTGAGTTTATAACATTTTTATTCTAATAAAAGTTTCTTGATCAAAATAACCTTATAATTCCCCCCTAATCTTGCTCAAACGAACCAAATCATCGATAAAAGTGTTTGAAGATACACTCGTCTTATTCACAAATAGCCAAAATACGTCACTAAACTGACGTATTTTTTATTAAAAGATCTCAATTTTTCTAATTGTGCTTATCAAGTTTATTTCTTTTTCAAAGGTGCTTCCACATAGGAAAATTGTTGTACAAAAGGTGGTAATCTATCTCCTGTTATTTTAATAACATCCAGCTCATTACTTAATTCTTTAAATTCAGCTGCCTGTAGCCTACTGTGCCGAAGAATTACATTTTTCTCCAAATTATTTTGGAGACCTCATCAACAAAGAAACGGGAAAAACAGCACAGGAATATATTCAGAATAAAATTATTGATGTAGCCAAGCAAAGAGTTTTCAATGTTGATAAATCTATTGCTCAGATTGCTTACGAGCTGGGATTTAAGTATCCACAGCACTTTAATCGTCTTTTTAAACAAAGAACAGGTGTTACTCCTAATGAATATAGAAGTTTGAATTAGATATTCAATCAATTGCACTTGACTTTCATAACATTATTCGGTTCTTTTGATTTAAATCAAAAGAACCGAATAAATATATTTTTTATGATCCTAAGTAAACAAAAACATTAAGATTAAGGTGTTTGGGATCAATAGATACTGGTGTATTCGTTCCTCCGGTAGGTACTGTAAAAGTATGGGTATGTGCACCGGCAGTACTTGTAGTGAAAGTTCCTGAAGTGTCATCAGCATTATCATTGCCAGCACCTCCCCCGTTTACTGAAGAACTCCCTCTGTCCACATAGGTATGAGAGTGATTACCGGCTGAAAGTGCTGTACCATTGAAGGTAACGGCTGGTAAATTAGTCTGTGTAAGTACAAAACTTGAATTTCCACCTGATGCTCCCAAAACTTCGGCACCCGTTTTTGCCTTCAAATACCTATTTGAAGCATCAGGAATATTTGCAGGAAAGCCTAGAGATACAGCAGTTGCCTGTACAGCAGCTGGAAGGGAAGATACTGCTCTTCCATTCAATAAATACCATCCGTTGTGGTCACCCGTCTGCACACTATATTTTATGTGCCCTTTAGGAATATCTGAAGTAGATAACCGAAACCATTGGGCTCCGTTATTCATATAAAGACCTTCTGATACTAATGCATTACTTACTGTATTATAAACGATCATTCCTTTAACATGTTGGGAAAGAGGAGATGCACTTGTAGTATTAACCAAAGATATTCTTGGAGGTAACCAACCTTTATTGGTAGAATTTAATTCTAATAAAGCATTGGCATTGGGGTTAGGTGTATCAATGCCTACCTGACCTTTCAAAATATTGCCATTCCAAATAGCCGTAGTTAAAATTAAAGTAATAATTATATTTTTCATAATGTGCTAATTTCCTAAATAGATAAAAACATTTGTTACCAAATAACTTGGCGTAATATTAACTGGTTGGGAAGTTCCACCGGAACTGAATGATACGGTATGAGTGTGTGCACCATCAGTTGTTGTATTAAATGTGGCTGAAGTATCATCGGCTATCGGATTGGTAGCCCCAGTTCCACTGTTAACAGAAGAACCTGCTCCTCTATCTGTATAAGTATGCGTGTGAGCTCCGTCAGTGGATGTAGTGCCGTTAAATACAACATTTGGCAGATTAGCCTGTGATAAAACGATACTAGAGTTACCACTTAAAGCACCTACTGTTTCCGATGTGTCCTTAGTTTTAATAATTCTGTCATCTGCATTAGGTAAATTGGTTGCAAACCCAAGGCTGATTGCTCTTGCCTGAATATTGGATGGAAGTGAAGAAACTGCTCTTCCATTTAACAGATACCATCCATTATTGTCTGCAGTGGCAAAACTATTTGAAATTGTACCATAAGGATAATCACGGGAAACAGCAGACCAGCTTGTTCCGTTATTCTGATAAAGACCTTCAGAAACATCATTAACATTGGCCAGATTGTAGGTGATCATTCCTTTTACATGGGCAGATAAAGGGGCAGGAGAACCTGTATTCGTAAGATTGTTTCTCATCAAAAGCATTCCTTTATTTGTTGTAGTCAGGTCCAAAATAGAATTTAAGCTGGGAGAGTTTGTTCCTATACCAACCTGACCACTCATACTAATTGTAATTAAGACAGGTAGTAGATAAAATAATTTATTTCTCATAATATGTTTTTTTTAAAGGCCTAGATAGATAAAAGTATTCGCTGCAAGATTTTTGGGTTCGGTATCAATAGCTGTTCCGGATCCGCCTGAACTTACCTGTACAGTATGAGAGTGATTGCCTGCAGAACCAGTATTTTGATTGGTAAGCTGCGCTGTGTTTGCAAATGTTGCAGTACCAGTTCCATGATTCCACGTTGTTTGACCTCTATCTACATATTGGTGGCTATGATTACCATTGCTGGAAGTTGTCCCTGTATAAGTAATATTGGGTAGGTTTTGCTGTAAAAGTGTTGTAGTTTGTGTACCAGCTGTACTTAGTAATGCAGAAGCTCCTTTTTGTTTTAAATATCTGTCTGCCGCATTAGGAAGTGAAGTTGTTATACCAATTTTAGCTGCATTTGTCTGGGCCGCAGCAGGTAATGAAGTAATATTTCGGCCATCCAATAAATACCATCCCTGATGATCCGATGCTACAAAACTATAATATACATCTCCTACATTGGGTTGGTTGGTATATAGTCTGTTCCATTTTGTTCCGTCATTTTCATACATCCCTTCCACAACATCATTTATTACAGCTGTATTGTATACAACCATTCCTTTTTCATGGGCAGAAAGAGGTGAAGATGAAGTAGTATTTGTAAGTGCCACACGTGATAAGAGTAATCCTTTTGAAGTAGAAGAAAGCTCTAATACAGCATTTGAATTAGGATTAGTTGTACCAACCCCAACTTGCGCATTTAAGAAATTTGCTGAATTTATTGAGACTAATAAAAGTACAATTTTGCCGATATAATTATTTTTCATAAAATTTCATTTGTTTGGGCAAATTTATATCTTTTTTCATATTAGGCAATACAATATTTTATAATATTTTAATTATAGATACTGATCACGACCCAAATACATGTTAATTTAATTTCATATTAAATTAATTTATAGAACTCAATAATAAGTTCAAATATTTTATTTTAAAAGAGTTCTGCGACAATGAAATATAGAGTTGAATCTAATGGTTAAACCAATGATTAAAATTCCATAACCCTATCTAAACCTCTCTTTAAGCCGGTAAATGTATTCACTTTTTATAGCAAGAAGAGCTTCATTGATATAAGGTTCTGCTCCTGTACCTGAATCGTGGCGAATTGTTAATCTCTCATCTTTTAGTCCAAAAACAGACTCTATAGAAATAACATATCCGGGACGTCTCACAGAATGTACTTTTAGCCCATTCAAATTAGCTCCACGACTACATTTATCACCAATAATTTCAAAGAAGCAAAGAATAGAAATTAAAAATCGAAAACAAATGTTTATGGAAATTCAAAAAGAAACTTAGGAAACAATATAATTCTCAATGTAACAAATACTTTTTTTGAGTTGTCTTAATTAGAAACTAATAACACCTAAATGAAAAAACTAAACATTATCTTTTTATTGCTATTGTCAATTCATACTTTTCCACAGAAAATTGATAAAGAAACTTCAAAGTAAAATAATTAAATTAAAAAAATGAAAAAACTACTGACCATCATCCTAATCATATCCGGATTTTTTGCTTTTGCCCAAAAAACCATCACTGAAAAACAAATTTTTGCTGCAATGGATTCTCAGGCAGAAATATTTTTAAAAGCAACAAAGGCGAATTCGTTCTCTATCGGAATCGTGAAAGACGGGAAAACGTACACCAGGCATTACGGTGAAATGGATAAAGGAAAAGGAAATAAAGCCAATAATTATACATTATTTGAAATCGCTTCCATTACCAAATTATTTACAGGAACATTGATGGCAAAAGCTGTTTTGGACGGAAAGATCAATCTGGATGATGACATCAGAAAATACATTACAGGATCTTATCCGAATCTTCAGTTTAATGGAACACCTGTAACGATTAAAGATTTGGTTTCATTGAAATCCGGTTTCAATAAAGATTTACCAGACAGAAGTGAATTGTTGAAAGTAAGAAATGATAGTACTGCTTTCAAAGTTGAAAAATTGGAAAAAGCGTATACGAAAGAGCAATTTTTCAAAGATTTGAAAGCAATTAAAGTGGAGACTTTGCCAGGGACAGTCTATAATTATAATAACGGAACTTTACAGCTGGCAGCACATATTCTTGAAAATGTTTATGGAAAAAGCTTTGAGACATTATTGAAAGAAAACATGCTGATTCCTTTACAATTAACTCACACAAAACTTCATATCAACCCAAACGAAACTATTGCAAATGGTTATGACGGAAACGGGGTTTTGATGCCGTTTTTACCATACTCACTCTGGGGAGCTTCGGGTTATATGAAATCAACTCTGACAGATTTAACCACATTTTTAAAATTTGAAATGGATAAAAAGAATCAGCTGGTTCAGGAATCACAAAGAGATTTACTTAATAATAAAAACTATTGGAACGCCTATTTTTGGGATGAAGTTACTGTAAATCACAACGGGCGAAATGCAAGGAAACACGGTGGTGCTTTTGGGACACAGAATTTATTTTGGGTTTTCCCAGATTATAACATCGGGATTTCTGTGATTACCAATCAAGGAGGAGAAAATACTTATGAAAATTTATACCATGCTGTTCAAAATCTGGTAGACGATTTGAAACCGTTTGGACAAAAATTAATAGGGAGAGAAATCGATAAAAAATGTTTTGAAAATATCGATTCCGGAATTGCTTATTACAAAGAATTAAAGAAAAACAAGCCTGATTCTTTCAATTTTTCTGATGAATCTGAATTGAATAATTTAGGCTACAAATTAATGAGAAGCGGAAACATAATTTCATCCATCAAACTGTTTCAACTGTATGTTTCTGAATTCCCAAACTCAGCTAATCCTTATGATAGCTTAGCAGAAGCCTATTTCAATAATAAAGAATATACACTTTCTAAGCAAAATTATCTGAAATCTTTGGAGTTAAATCCTGAAAATACAAATGCCAAAGAAATGCTTTTAAAAATCAGTCAAATTCTATCTCCGAAAAATTAATTACAATGAAGAACCGATTTTTCCTATTATTAGCCACTGTTTTATTTACAAATACGTTTTCTGCTGAACTTGCAACTATTTTTGAGACAAAATTTATATACTCATTATGCTACATTTTTAGATTGATTAGACATTAAATTTTGATACTCTCTTATGGTTAAATTCCCTAAAGCTGAATGCCTTCTGTGAGTGTTGTAAATGTTTCTATATATTCAAACACAGAGTTTTTGGCATGGTTCTCTAGTTTCATATTTATTTTGATAAACAAGTTCGGTTTTCAGAGTCTTGAAAAAACTCTCCGCTACGGCATTGTCATAGCAATTTCCTTTTCCACTCATACTTCGGGTAATGTTTTTCCCGACTATTGACGTAAATTCTGTACACGCATATTGTATCCCTCTATCTGAATGGAAAATCAAGCTGCCATGATCCTGTAAAGGACGATGGAGTCTTGCCATTTTCAAGGCAGCAATACTAGTGTCCTGAGCCTTCATCGTCTCACTTAATGACCAGCCGATAACCTTTCTGTCAAACAAATCAATGACTATAGTAAGATACAACAACCCTGACCTGTGCGGATATACGTAATATCAGACACCCAGACCTCTTTACTGTTTTTAACCTGAAAATTTTGATTCAAATAATTCTTTACAACAGGGTATCGATGGGATGAGTTGGTAGTTTTTTTTAATTTTTTCTTTACAATACTTCTCAGGTTGCGTTCTCTCATTAATCTAGCCACTAAAGGACGTGAAGCTCTCATTCCTTTTGCTTCTAGTTCTCTGGCAATACGAGGGCTTCCATACCTCCCACGGCTCCAATGATAAATACTGAAGATTTCTGCTTATAAAATGGTTCTTCTTTCAGATCGCTTACTAGGCTTTCTTTTCTTCCAATAATAAAAACTGCTCCTGCTTACCTTTAATACTTCGCACATCTTCCCGACAGGAAACACCCCAGCGTGTTCTTTGATAAATTTAGATCTTACCCGTCTCTCTTGGAGAAGATGCCTACCGCCTTTTTTAAGATGTCACGTTCAAGCTTTGTTTCTTCTAGTTCCTTGCGTAGTCTCAATAACTCTTCCCTTATCGGATCAGAGGATATTTGTTTTTCCTTACTAAGTTTTCCTTCTTTGTGAAGTTTTCGCCAATTAACTAGACTTTCTTTACAGATCCCCAACTCTTCAGCTACCGAGGATACATTGCCTCGCTGCTCACTTAAAGATACTGCCCCAATCTTGAACTCTAAACTGTAATTTTTTCTGATCTTTTTCATACTCTTAAAGATAAAGAGTATAAGAATTGTGTCCTAACAAAGTTAGCAACTCCAATAGTTGTTATACCTTATAATTGTAAACAAAAAAATCCCGTTAATACGGGATTTTGATTTTTGATCTTCAAATTTATTTGATCTCTACAGGAACTGAGATTTTATCCCAATCCATTGTAAATCCATTATTGTTTATTTTATACACTAAAGTTTCCTGTGTAGCTGGTAAAGTCTTTGTTTTTATATCAACACGTAAAGCATCTTTTGCTTGTTCGTATTTATAAGCGCCCCATTGTTTGGGCTCTTTATTAAAAATGGCAGTCCAGGTTCCGCTTTGTTTAGGGATTAAGAAAAAGCTGTATTTACCTGCAGGAAGTTTTTTACCCTGAACAGTAATGTCTTTATCCGTTTCAAAAGTAGTTGCTTCATTGGCTCCCGCACGCCAAACTTTATCATAAGCTTCTAAACCGCCCCAGATGGTACGCCCTTTTACTGAAGGACTGCTGTAGGCTATGGTAATGGTTGCATCTTTAATTTTTCCCGTAGCAGTAGCTGGAGGGCTGGCAGGTTTTTTAGTGTCCTGTGCAAAGGCATTCAAGGAGATTGTCATTGTCGCAACAAGTACGGCAGCAGATTTCATGATAGTTTTCATATTATTTTTATTTGTTTGTTTTTATTATTATTTGATTACGAATTTACTTCTTTCTGTTTATAAAACAGCAATCCAATTGCAGAAAATATAATGACTGCTGCTGCCCCAATTACATTAAGCCAAAGGAAAGAAACGATATCAAACTGATACACGGCAATAACCGTAATTTCTGATAAAATGACAGCAATAAATACATTCGGACCGTCGATTTTTTTATAGTAAAATGCAACCAGAAAAATTCCCAATATCGGACCATAGAAAAGAGAACCCAATACATTCACCGCTTCAATAAGGGAACCCATTTGGGTTGCAAACATGGCTACGCCGATTGAGAAGATCCCCCAGGCTAAGGTGTGCAGACGGCTGTACTTCAATTCGGTTTTCTCATCAGGAAGCTCTTTTTTGAATATTAAATGAATATCTTTTAATGAGCAGGCAGCAAGGGAATTTAACGCAGCAGAAATGGAACCCCAGCTGGCCAGAAAAATGACGGCAAACAGTAAACCGATCATCCCTACAGGCAAAGTGTTTTTTACGAAATACAGGAAAATATAATTCGTATCCGTTTTCTCCGCGTTATAGTTTGATTGATTGATCGCTTCTTCTACCCTTCCGTGCAGTGCTTTTACTTCGGTTTGTGTATTTTTAAAATCCTGAATCGTTTTTTTAAGTCGGGGAGAATGAGTTTCTTTCAACTTTAAAATTTCTTTTGATTCTGCATTAAATTTGAGTTGTAAATCCTGATGTTCTTTTTCAAAAACCGCAGCCTGTTCTGGTTTTGTTTCCTTTAAATATTGATAAGAGCGTTCGTTAAAATAAATCGGAGCCGGTTTTAGAGAAAAGAATGCAAAAAGCAAAGCACCGATCAGAAGAATAGCAAACTGCATTGGAATTTTAACCAATCCGTTCAACAGCAATCCCATTTTTGCATTGGTATTGTCTTTCGCCGTAATATACCGCCCGACTTGGCTCTGATCCGTACCAAAGTAAGAAAGCGCCAGAAAAAAACCGCCGATTAAACCGCTCCAAATATTGTATTTATCCTTCCAATCGAATTCTGTGGTGATTACATTCAGCTTTCCGGATTTCCCTGCCAGATACAGTGCATCATTAAAACCAATTCCATTCGGCATATTTTCAATAAGCAGATACCCTGCAAAAGCCATTGTTCCCAGAATAATAAGAAACTGTAATTTTTGGGTGTGAGCGATTGCTTTTGCTCCGCCAACATAGGTGTAAATCAACAGAATACCACCTGTTAAAACATTCGTCAAATAAATATTCCAGTTTAAAACGCTTGATAAGATGATACTCGGAGCGTAAATGCTGATTCCCGTTGATAAGCCTCTGGAAAAAAGAAAAAGCAGTGAAGTGAGTACTCTTGTTTTTTTATCAAAACGGTTTTCTAAATATTCATAGGCGGTGTAAACATTTAAGCGCTGAAAAATCGGGATGAAAGTAATACAGATCACAATCATCGCCAAAGGCAGACCAAAATAATACTGAACGAAACGCATACCGTCCGTATAAGCCTGTCCCGGTGCAGAAAGAAATGTAATGGCACTTGCCTGTGTAGCCATAATCCCTATAAGTACAATGTACCAGGGCATTTTGTTATCTGCTTTCAGGTAGGATTCGTTGCTTTTTTGGCCGCGGCCGATGAATACGCCGTAAACAACCACTGCAACAAGTGTAAAAATGAGAACTGTCCAATCTATATTACTCATGCCCAGAATTTAGTAAACCAATAATAAAATACGATCTGCAATACTAATGCAACTGCCAATAGTATGTACCAGATATTCCAGTTTTTAAGTTTCTTGTTCATCAGTTTTTCTGTGCAGATAAAAAGTTTAAAAATAAACGTGCTGCACCCACATTTCCTGCAGGCAGCTGTCTGAAAAACGCCAATGGTGTATAAATAAAATTACCCTTCCCGTATTTGGCATATAAAGTTGATCCCTGCAGTGGTTCTTCATCTGTATCGTGCATTTCAAAAAGCGGTTCATACGCAGCATCCCATTGAGCAGGAAAATAGGCACCACGCTCCTGTACCCAGCCTTTAAAATCATCAGCAGTAATTTTATTCGGAAAGTTCAGTAGTTTATGATTTGGATTTAAAAACGTAACTGCAGCATTTTCTTCGGTAACACGCTTGTTGGCAATGCTGAAATTGTACATCCCCAATTGGTCCACGGTTGTATCCTGATTGGTGTTATACTGCATCACCAAATTACCTCCAGCTTTTACATAAGACCATAAAAAAGGCATCCAGCGGCCCAGCTTTTTCTCTGTATTATTGGCCCGGACACCCAATACGATGGCGTCATATTGCGATAGCTTGTTTGAGTTACCGTTTCCACCGGATTCATCTAGGTTTCCATAAAAATCTCCGTCTTTCAAAACATCTACCTGAATACCGGCAATGCGTAGGAATTCAGGAATGAAATCGCCCGCACCTTCTATGTACCCCACTTTTTTAACCTTCGCCTGTATATCGCCTTTCATTACAGTTACAGTGGCGGGTGCAAAATATTGTAAGGAGGGTAAATGCGGGTACTGAATTAATATTTGTTTTTTATTATAAGTGACTCCATCTGCAACAAAATTGGCATCCAATTGCAAGCGGGATAAATGTATTGCAGCAAGCTTATTTTTTGGAATAACATAATCGATGGTAGTATCCTTTCCATTGAACGAACTTACATCAGCGCCTCCTAATCGTTCTCCGTTGTACATCAGGTTAAGCTTACCATTACTGTACTTTCTGTTAGAATTAACCTTAACATTTAAACTCAAATGTAAATCTTCATTTTCTTTGATTAAATAAAGGGGTTGTGTAAATTTCAGTTCTAATGCAGGAACTATGCGCAAGGCTTCGACCACATCACCACGCACCGGATCTAATTTTTTGAAAGATAATGGAAGTTTAACCTGAAACTTTTCCGAGCCGATTTTTAAACCAAGCAAAACATTTAATGGTGATTCTGCCTCTGGCAAACCGATTAATGTATCATTCGGAACAGAGAAAGTTGCTGCGTTCGCAGGAGGTTTTGCCAACCAGTAAGGTTCTGTGAGTGCTGCATCTGCAGGAATCTGAATGTCATGCTGAATGGTAATTAAAGAATCTTTTGATAGTTTTCTGTTGAAGTTTTCTGATTGACTTAACCATTTGACATCTTCTAAAACAACAGGATTTGCAGCTCTTGAAATCAAATTTAATCTGAAATTATAATGATCCCCTGCAACAGCTTCAGCCTGATTGGTAACGATCTCGCCCATAAATCCGGCACAGCTTAAAATGATATTGTCAAGAGATTTAATTTTATCCTTTTTTAGGTTTACATCCTGCAGCGCGATAACCTTTTTCCGCAAAGCAAGTAAAGCAGGTAAGCTTAGGTCAGGATTATTAAAATTGAAAGATGAAATAATCTGATCTAATGACTGGTCAATATCAGTGTTTCCTTTTGTAGTCCAGGTTTTAACTACTCCGTCAAAAAGTGTCGTTTTTGCAGGCTCGCCCATAACGTGGGAAAAATATTCAGTTCTTATCCCGGCTACAGACTGTGTTCCTGCACCCTGGCTTTTATGTAAACTTCTGCTTAATCCTGCCAATTCACCATAGCCCATACCTAGTTGCGCGTCATATTGCCCAACCGTGACTTTCAGTTGATTTTCGGCAGTTGTATTGACCCCTCCAAATCGGAAAGTATTCCACAATACCCGCTTTGGCTGCCATACATTCACATATTTCAGTTGATCCGGGAAAGCTGTTTTATCACCTGCCAGCTTAAAAGCTTTTTCTGCAACCACAGCCGAAGCGGCGTGTTGCCCGTGTCCTGCTGCTGCAGTAGGAGGAAAACGACAGATGATAACATCCGGGCGGAATTTGCGGATTACCCAAACTACATCTGCTGTAATGCTGTCTGCATTCCATTGTTTAAAAGTATCGGTAGTATTTTTAGAAAACCCGAAATCAATCGCGCGGGTAAAAAACTGTTGGGCGCCGTCTAACTTTCTTGCCTCTAAAAGCTCGTGTGTTCTGATCAAGCCCAATGCAGCACCTTGCTCTGTACCTAATAAATTCTGACCGCCATCACCTCTGGTTAAAGACAAATAACCTGTTTCTGCATTTTGGTCGTTGATTAACCAGGAGAGCAATCCTGTATTTTCATCATCGGGATGAGCTGCAAGGTATAAAACTTTAGGCAGCTGTTTAAGGGTTTTGATTTCGCGGTAAATTTCAGATGATTTGGAAGGCCGGACCTGTTGGGCCGAACAAAAAACCGTATAAAATCCGAGGATAAATACTGTACTTACTTTTTTGAACATTTAGATTTGCTTTGCAGGACAAATATAAGTAAATCATCTTTCTTTCAACATTAAAAGAATTAGACTCCTAATTTCGCAAAAAAACTGTTTAATTTTTTCATTAAACCACAAAAGGCACAAAATTTTATTTTTTTAAACTGTGGAAAGTGTAAGAAAATACCGCACAATTAAGTTCATATAAGATGAGAATCAAAGATTTCAACAAGACTTTAGTGTACTTCTTATACACAAAGTATATAACTTAAATAGCTTAAGTGTTTCAAAAGCTTTTGTGACTTTGTGGTTAAGTTTAAACCCACTTTATGTATGATTTAGGGATTCAAAGAAAACAAAAACCACTTATGTTTTTCTAATTGTATTCCGTGTAAGATAGATATAATTAAACATGCAAAATGTTGCTGCCGCTCCGAAAGTATGCCATAAAAAGTGTGTTCCGAAGCTAAACAATTCCCATTTATCAGCGATACGGAAGGTCAGTGCAAAAACAAACGATAATAAAGCAAAGCCTACCCATTTGCCGACTTTCCATTGGGTATAGATTAAATAACTTACTACCGAAAAAAATACAAATGAAGCCATGATTGCATAATTTACGTTGATAAAAAGAGAAGTATTATCTACCAAAATCCAATTTCTCAAAGCAAACATAAGTACCGGATATATGAGAACCATTAAAACAGCATAGTACCATCTGGTGCTCTGAGCGACAAAATAAAATCCGGCAGACAAGCATAATAACATAATGGGCAGCCAATCCATCATGATAAATACCGACCATTGTCTGAATGAATGGTAAATAGTTCCCCCTATGGCACCAATGTATAATAAAACCAGGCAGTAGGTTAAAAAAGGATATTCTTTAAAATTACCCTTTATTTTAATGGTCCAAAAAATGGCTAAGGCTAAAAATAATATAGCAGTTACTGCATTTAATGGCTCAGGGAAAAACTGGGCCATATCCGTTTCTTTATATAACATGCCTCCGTCCGGAGGTATTGGGTTTATCGGCATTGTCTTTTTTTAATATTATATTGATAGGCATGTTTTAGAGTGCAAAATACAAACACAAGCCATTTTAGTAAACATTAGTAAAACATATACTAATCTTCTTCTAAATATAGAAAAAATTATGGCATTATATACCTGGACATGCCCGATTGTATTTTATAAAAATGTTAATTCTACTTCTTATACCCATAAACCAGATTGATTATTTATTGATTAAAAAGATGAACGCAAAGTTTATTAATAATTTCATTTATTGTAAGCAGGCAAAGCGATGCGACTTTGTCACCGGCAAATCAACAAAGTTGATGCTATCTTCTGCTCTCCTAAAACCAATAATTTCAAAAATGAAAGTTTTACACCATAAAATCACAAACAACATTTTATTTTTTCAATAAAAGAACAATCAAAGTATGTTATTCATATAAAAACAGAATTCAATATAAATAATTTTAATCGAAAATAAAATACTGAAATCAAATAAAACATTACCAATTAATTAACTTTCATCAATTTTAAAGTCATTATTTTTTATTTTCCATAAAAAAAGTTATATTTGACCTACAACATAAATCACCTTAATATGAAAACAAAATTTGCACAACTCAGTGTTATCCTTATTTCTGGATTCTCATTTGCCCAAGTAGGTTTCAATACAACCTCGCCAAAAACAATAGTGGATGTATCTGCTAAAAGAGATACTTCAGGAGTGATTACGGATAACACACAAACATTCGGATTACAGGCTCCGAGGCTTACAAGAGCTGAGCTTACAGCCAATACGGCAACCTACAGCAGCGATCAGAGTGGAGCATTAATTTACATTACTGACGTTACTGGCGGAGACGCTACGGGACAACGTGTCAATGTTACTGCTATGGGCTATTATTATTTTGATGGATCTGTGTGGCAGAGACTTACACAAGCAACAAACGCCATCTCTCCAGCAATTTCTGCATTACAATGTACTTCAGCTTACTTAAGTCCTTCTACTTATACTGCCGGTACACCTTTCACCGGAAACCTAAAAGTTACCTATAGCCAGGGAAACGGTGGTACCTATAATTCAGGAGCTCCTTTTACTGTAAATGGATTAACCTTCCAGCTAAGACCCGGAACTTTAGAGTTTGGTGACGGCGAACTGGTATTCTCAGTAACGGGAACACCTACCACTGCTAATGATATGACTCTTCCTCTGAACAGCACTGCAATTCCTTTCTTAACATCAGGACAGAACTGTACCGCTATAGTGGGAAATAGCAGCCGTGCAGACATTTCATCTCTCGCTGTGATGGGATATCCTACCCTAACAACCGATCCCAACGGGAAACAAGCTTATACTTTACCTCTTGCTACTTCAGATGGTAAATATTCGATCAGGGTAATATTTGATACCACAAGTGGTACAACCGCTGCAATTCCTAATGTACAATTGTATAATAATACAGGTTCTACCGTTAATCTGTATTGGAATTACAATACCGAATATGGTGGTTATATTGGTTCAGCTGTAACCACAAATAATATTACTTCAGGAGTATGGGGCGGTATGGCAGACTCATCAACTAGCTGGTTTCCTCAGGGCACAGGGGCAGTAGGATCTGCTTACTGGGGAAACCTAGGGATTATAGACGGATCCAGTGGACCTGAACACAGAAGATATACCTGGATAGACAGTAACCCTTCTTCAAAAACGGCTTATACTGCAACCATTATGGTAGGAGCCCCTACTACAGGTAGCGCTCAACCTAACCTTTCTAAAGTATTCATAAAGATAGAGCAGGTAAAAGCACAATAATGATATAATGATATGAATCTACACGGATAAATGTATTGAAAACTTTTGAATGCTTTTTCATTCAGTGATTCGATTCTAACAGCACAAATGAAACAAGAGGCTGTATTGAAAGTTTTTATACTTTGATACAGCCTCTTTCTTATTACTTAATTCCCACTTTTGTAATGAAAATAAACTAATTGAATTAAATCTAAGGGTTCCCAAACACCTCTAACTTTTAAAAATAATCAAATACAATTTACAAGCATTCTAAATATTAACATCACGTCCTATAATTTAAAATACCCTGTAACCATAAAAGTCTCATTTCAAAAACAACCTTTTCCATTTCGTTAAACTGTTTCTACTTACATTAAACACTTTTGCTGTCTGAACATTATTCAGACGATATATTTTCTGATAATTTAAAATTCTTAGGATAGCTTCCTTATCATATGACCGGTATTTTTGACTATTCTGCGTATCAGAGCTATCCTCTTCACCAAATAACATCTTATTAACCTTTATTACACTGAGAATATCCAGATTATTTTTCAATAAAGGCTTAAATTCTTCACTTCTTTGCGGAAACTTTTTTTTAATAAGATCCATGTATATATCATTATAATTAGGGTAATTTATCTTTTCCATTATAAGATTGATTTTTCTATGACTTAGACTACGGCCTGCCCAGTCTTTTACTATACTTATATAACCACCTGTTTACCGTTGTTTTCGGAATTTTATATTCATTAATCACATCATTAATACTCTTTTCACCCGTTTCAATGATTTCCAAAATAAAATCTATCAAGTCTTTGGTATAGATATTCTTCCGGAACTCCGGCATTTTAGAATGGTTCGTATTGAGGTCTGAAATATGATTTACGTTTTGGGGAGCAAACAAAATAATGTGTTGAGTGTATATTCTGAAGAAATCATATTTTAATAATTTACTCCATTTAAGCAAAATATCAGTATTCAGATTTTCTGACTGGTACATTTCTTCAATTTTTCCTTCACTACATTTAAAGTATTTACCTATGCGTTCCTTTTCTATTCCGTAGTCTTCCACTCTTTGCCGGATCAAAGATCCTATATTTATAGTCTTAAAATTCATAAATAAGATTGGCGTTACGCCTTTAATAATAATTTTTTGAGAGCGATTTTGATTCACAAATTATATGAACAATCGAAATTGAGGATTGTTCATATAATGTAGTATATAGATATTGTGTTTTATACACAAAGAACTTAAAGATAAAGTTCTAATAATGACAATTAATACCTACCATAAGTCGGGGTTAAAATATTATCATTGTTTGTTGTCCCCAATTGACGATAAGCATTATATCCGCAAACTATGATTCTATTGGAGTTTTCAAGATCTGTTCCTACAAGCAGACCTGAATAATCCAGATCAAGAGAAGTAAGGATAATGTCACCGTCATATATTTCACTGTTTAATTTAGCCCAGGTAGTAATTTGTGCACCACCATTAGAAAATCTGTAAGCTGTGTCCACACCGAATCTCCACATATAATGATTGGTTATGATTGCCCCACCCAGATCACTAAAGTCAAAATCAACAATTTTTTCACCAGCAGCCATCGTAATATAACCTGTAATATCCTGTAAATCTGATGAAGTTGAAGCTGCGGTTCCCAGGCCGATATAAGATTTTGAAATTCCAACAGATTGCGCAGCCCATATTGTCCCGTTACTTAGCAATGCAAAACTTCCATTATTACCAATCATTACTTTTTTTACAACACCGCCTGATGCGGTAGCTGCTGCAAAAGAAGATGTAATTTCTATTGGAGTTGATTTCACCCCGTTAGCTCCAAGACTTGAGCTTAGCCCTGCATTACTGTAATTTCCCCAGGCATAAATTTTATTATTATTGGTAATAGCAGTAAACATATCATTGGCATCAACATCATCCCCGCCCCAGATGGATTTTACATTACTTAAAGAGGCTATTTTTGTAAAACTTGTTGTATATCCATTTACAGTTCCCAGACCCGTTTGTCCAAAACCATTATTCCCTGCAGCGTATACATATCCTTTATTGGTAAGAATAATGGATGCATAAGGTGACATTTGTACCTGTATTGCTTTCTCATCTGCGGCAGCACCACTTAATGTAACCTCCTGCCATGTATCAAGATTTGAAAAATTTCCTGTTCCCAATTTCCCGTTAGTATTAACTCCCGTAACAAAAATTTTTCCATCCGTATTGATCAGAATGCTGGATTGATAACTACCGTTTACTGTCAATATATTGCTTTTATAGACTCTTTTGGCAGGAGATACAGCTACCGGCGGTCCGGGTACTCCAAACCATATGCGGGGTATCCTGCACCAGTAGAATAATCCTTATCTGCTGCATTGCCAAATACAGTAGCATACTGAGTTCCGCTGAACTTTTTCTGCATTAACGGCTCCGTCAATGTGGAAAAAGAACTCGCTACCCAAAAGGTATTTCCTAAAGCCGTAATACTTACATTGGATTGATCAATTAAACAGTTGGACCACCCGGCGCCTGTCTTTACACGGATACACTGGCTGGTCTGGTCATATACCAAAGTACTTTCTACAGCAGTGCTTCCGGATGGTGTTACGGTGTTATTAGCATCATCAACGACCGGCAGAACCAGACCGTTTTTGACGCCATTCTTGTTTTTTATATCTAACACGCCCTGAGGATTCTGAGTATTGATACCTACCTGTGCTGCAGAAAAACTCGAAATAGAAATTAAAACTAGTAATACATTTTTCTTCATTTTGTTGAATATTTTAATGGTTAAACTTATCTTGTAATTTTCAGACAATACTTTAAAACTATTTCTTAAAAAGCTTTGATAATAAAGCAAAAAACAGATGTATAAGATTGTACTTGGCAAATGTATAGGTTACCTAAAATCTTAATAACAACAACAGTCATCAAATTGTAAAAAACCAAGAAAAACAACATAACTAACTGAAAATAAAATAAATAAAACTTCAAAAAAAACTGTTTTTTGTTAAATTGATCTTTATGATGACCCTAAATTTATTTATTGATTCATGCCGTTATTTTTATTAATTTTACAAATGGAAACAAATCAACTTTTACTCCTCAAGGAAAAGGAGTTCATGAAAAATTTTATATTATTTACATCCCCGTTTTATTTCTTTATGGGTTGTTTCTATTTTATTGTTGATCCGGAAGGAATTGGTTATTTGATTATTTTCTCGTTTTTCCCCTGTGTGGTGGCTGGCTGGATGATTGGATTAAAGAAAAAATTAAGTTTTAAGGTCCTTACCACTATGTATGTGGTTGCGTATTCTATTTTTCAATATTCTTTCTATCTTATCTATAATTCTGTTTTAATACAGGCTCTTTACTATATTCCTGTTTTTCTTATTTTAAATTATCATTATAAGATGCGGACATTAATTTTATGGGCCATCTATATCATGATTTCTTTTCTTAGTCCATTCCTCTTATCCAGATACATCAATATTTCGCATCCTCTTCAACTTAGCAGAACGGAAGATATGGTTCAGAATATTTCGACAATAATAACTGTGCTGTTCTGCATATTCTTTGTGCTGCATTATCTGAAAATATTTAATAAAATAAAAGAGAATAAGATTCTGCAAATTCAAAATGAAAATTTATTACAACCTCAGGTACCAGCTGCAGACATCCATCCAAATAATGCGGCGATTACCACGGTAAACAAAAGTAAACCCTACCAGGACAAATTTGACGAGCTTTATCAGAATGCCATCAAGTGTTTAGAAGAAAAGAAACTCTGGCAGGATCCCAGCTTCTCGCTCAATCAGCTTGCAGAAATGCTTAATACCAACCGTACTTATCTTTCTAAAGCATTGAAGGAAAAAGGAAATACTAATTTCAACAATCTGTTGAATCACTACAGGATTAAACAGGTACTGGAAGATTTTGACAGTATGGAACATAAAAATTACAAAATTTCATCCATTTTCCAGAAAGCAGGCTTTGCCTATCAGGCAAGTTTTAACAGAGTGTTTAAACAGGTTACGGGCTGTACTGCAACAGAATATTTGCAGCAGCAGGAGAAATACGAAGTTTAAACAGGTCACACTGTTCCTATCTCTGTTCTTCTGAATTCAATTTATGCTCTGTCGGCTGCTACAGAATAAAAAATAAATATTATAAAGTCCAGCACTTCCTAAAAATGTACCTGCTCTCTGAAGTCTCCTGACTTTGGAGCAGGTTTAAAGGAAGACCAGCTGATTCACAACTCCCCACCTTTTACTTACGTTTAATCTCCTGATCCTGAATTAGTTTCAGCCATTTTCTTTTCTCTCTTTCTTTGAAGGATAAGGTGCGCGGCATCCAGCATTTTAACTGTGTGGATGTACGGCATCACGATATTCCTTTCCGGTAGATTTTCATAGACACCCATTGAGAAATAGACAATTCCGGACATAAAATAATCAAATTCTTTGAGGGTGTATTCTCTGAATGCGTTTCTGAAAACCAGCAGAGGATTCCGGTATTCCTTCTCCGAAAGCAGGCCAAGAACCCATGGGGAAATCTTTTCCGGTTGGGTATCTACCGTCCATTTTCTTTCCTTCAGCATGATGAGATAGCCTGCCCGGATCAACGACCGCATCGATTGATGAAACTGGAAGATCACCGCCGGATCTTCATTGATCCAACTATTTCTCTTTACTGCATAATTCATAATGTTGCTGAGTCTTTCTTTGGAAGCATCCAGCTCATTGAACTGAAAGAAAGTTTCCATCAGCTGCAACCCGGAGTGCTTCTTGTCTGCCCAAAACTGGGGAGCAAAATCTTTTTTTATCTTTTTCATTGTTTGTATTTTTTTATAAATGTAAGAAAAGAAATTCAATTACGGTCGATCGACCGTAATTTTTTATTATTTAATTATTTCATTTGTTCCATGACAGATATAAACGAAAAAATTTGTTTATACATTACAAAAAAATGGTTGATACCTTGGCTTCAAGAAGGCAAGTCACAAAATTCTTTTGCCAAAAATCATGGTGTGGAAGAAAGTACCATTAGAAAAATTAAAAGTGAAGAAACTTACAGAATACCAGTTGAAACACTTTTTAAAATATGTGAAGCAAGAAAAATTAGTTTATCTGATTTTTTTAAACTTATAAATGAATAGTCCTGACGAAAGTTGGGATTTTTTTGTGAGAAAATTTGCAAAATCTTTAAGGAATTCCGTGAAAATACTGATTGAAAATTTTAAGATGATTTTTATTTTAAGGGCGTATAAATTACTCAAACACATTAAGATAAAAACATCGATTTATTAATTGAAAAGTAACTAGATATCATGAATGAACAAAATGATAAAGACAACAAATTTATTATATTCTTTGAAGAATTAAATAAAATTCCTCTTCCTGGATGGATTAAAAATAATATCCTAATAGCATTAGGAAAGGGAATTGGTAAGTTAATTATTTCTAGCTTTGATTGGCCAACAGCCTATTTGGAATCCAAATCATTAAGCATAAGAACAAAAGCAGAAGGAAATAGAATAATACAAATTGAAGCTGCAAAAAATGCTTCTGAACTATTTAAAGCAGACTCTGAACTTACTAACAGAGCATTACATTATTATGCTGAGAAAATTGTTAGTTATCAAAGTAATAGAGAAGATATAGCAACTAATTTTATCAAACAAATACAAACCCATAAAATTAATGATGAAAACCAAAATAGTATTGATGAAGATTGGCTTGACATTTTTTGGAGCGTTGCTGAAACAAAAACAAATGAAAATTTGAAAATTATCTTTGGGAAGCTTCTTGCTCAAGAAGTTACTAACCCAAAAAGTATTAGTCCTACAACTCTTCAATTAATAGCGGCAATAAACAGTGATATAGGAGAAACATTTACAAGACTTTGCAACTTATCAATTGATATTGGAAACTTTACATTTGTTGTCCATCCAAAGGCTAATACTTTGTTTAATAATTATGGAGAGTTATCAGAATATGGAATTAGTATTAGTGAGCAAATGGAATTAGAAAGTCTAGGACTTATTAGGTCAATAAATTCAGTAAGTCTTCAAATAGGATCACAACAGGGATTGGTCGAAGCAAACTATGCTGGACACAAAGTTGAATTTAATTTTGGTAAGGGAGTAAACATAATAGATTTAACAAGAGCTGGCAGGGAAATTAGGAATCTACTTGATCTTACCCCAAATCAGAAATACACAGATTTTTTATTTAATATGCCTGACAACCTTATAAAATTCAAAGAATAACTCATGTTATTCAAATTTTATCGATTTCAAAGTTTTCATTCAATCAAACCATAACAAAAAACTTAATTACTAACCATCATCTTCTCCCCGCTCCCCGAAGTTCTCCCAACTTTGCAGCAAGTTTAAAGAAAATAATCTTATTTACCAGCTCAAAGTCTGGATACTAGATCTACCCGTTTTTACCAGCAATAAAAAAACCTCTATCAAGTTTGATAAAGGTTTTTTATTACAATTTCAATAATCTTTTTAGTTGAGATGATTAAAATTTCTGTCCATATTTTTCACATGGGTTATTTTTACTGATGTTTTAAAAGGCTCATCATATTTCATCTTAATATAATCAATTATTTTATTGTCAACATTATCATCGAACTTCCTGGCAAAAAGATGATTTCCTGTTTGGAGAAAGCTTATATCTGTTTTGGTGAATGTTTTAGGACGTAATTTGATGTCTCCGTCAGGAATCCAGATAATTGCTCTTTTGTCATCATTGACTAAAGTACCTCTAAATGAAGTATTCATCAAAACGGTTTGAAAGAAAGATTCATCAGCAATGAGTGTATTTAAATAATACTCTTCAAATTTTTTAACCTCAGCATTGTTGTTTATAAATTCACAGCAATCTCTCGTCAAAATCATCCATTGCCCTCCGATATAAGGTATGACATCTTTCATGAAGCCTCTTTTATGGGTTTTGTCAGAAATACGATCTTCCAACTCTTCAAAATAGTTCTCAATTCTGTTCATCGTTTCAGGTCTTATTTTTTCCTGATTGTCAATTTTAATATAGCTTTTACCATTATTTTTCGATAAAAACTCTTTGATGATTTTTTGTGATTTTAACGGATAATCCTGCCCGCTTAGGTTTATAAAATAATCCCATTTTGCATTCATGCTCAACAGGTATTTTATACCATCCAACTCAGCCTGAACCATACTATATCCTCCCCAAATAACATTTTCACTGTTTAGGATATGTACGTTCGGATATTGTTCTAAAAAATCCTTTACATCTTTCCCAATTTCCTGATTGGCTTTTTTGTCAATATGAATAAGGTAGAAATTAGTAGAATCGTAGATGGCTTTAAAAAGCTTCTTAAATTGATTCGGTAAGCGATGTACTAAAATTAAGTATGCTATACTAATTGATTTCATTGGAGTTTCACCAATTCTATGTCCGTCGCTTTCGCTTACATAAACACTTTTCATTTTATTTTGTTTAAAAATTACTAATGTTTACAACTTATTTCATAAAGTATTAATAGACATTTTTATAAATATACGAAATTTAAACTACTTTTATTGAAAATAATAAAATAAAAACATTCTCAACCCACTTAAAGCTTTGGATTGCGAAAGAATGGATTAATAAAATTTGAGGACTGATGATGATGAAATACAATATTTGAAAAATGATGATTGACAATCATTTCTCTTTATGACTTATATCCTATTTTTGTAAAAAAACTAATGGACAAATTAAGTTTTCTGGAAGTTATTGCTGCGATTGCCGTTTTTGTATCGCTGCTGCTTGCCATATTTTTAGTAACGGTAAAAACAGAAAGAAAACTGGAAAACAGATTATTTGCAGCATTCCTTATCATTAATGCTATTGATATCAGCGGAATTTTCATGCACCTTTTTGTGGATAGTTACAATCTGAAAGCGTTCAAAATATCTGCTTACTTATTGGTAATGCCTCTTTTCTATCTGTATGTGAATGCTGTTTGTTATTCTGATTTCACTTTAAAAAGAAAGCATTTGCTGCATCTTATTCCTTTTATTGTTGCCAACTTAATTTTAGTTCCAAGGCTTTATCTGGCGGAAGGTACTGCAAAAGAAAATTTCTTTACAACGATGTGGAGTTCTCCTGAAATGTTTATTTATCAACTCATCGGGGAACTGCAGTTTTTCTTTTATATCGTTGGCATATTCCTTATCCTTAGAAAATATAAGAAGATTTATCTTGAAAATTATACGAATCCCAACACCTTATTATACCAATGGCTGTCTCAGCTTACCCTCATATTTCTGTTCATTCATCTATGTATTATTTTTAAAAATATCATCCGATATACCGCATATAACGACTTGTTTATCTGGATCCATATTGCAGCGGGAGCTTCATTTTTATTGGCCGCCTGCTGGTTTATCTTAAAGGCATTACATTATCCTGAACTTTTTCGAAGAATTGATTCTACCTTACAACCAACAGAAGATTTTGCCGAAACATTAGAAACTGAAAATACAACCGACGAAACAAAAAATTCTCAGATTGAACAGCTTAGAAAATTCATGATTGAGAAAGAACCTTTCTTAGATCCTTCATTAACGATTCAGGAATTGGCAGATCAGGTGAATATTCCCGTTCGTGAGCTGTCTGTATTAATTAACCATCATCTCAATCAGCACTTTTTTGATTTCGTAAATGAATACCGCATTAAAAAAGCAATGACCCTATTGAAAGATCCCGCGAGGAAAGAATATACGGTGTTAGAAATTTTATATGAAGTGGGTTTTAATTCAAAATCTTCTTTTCATACCTATTTTAAAAAATATACGAACCAAACACCAACAGCATTCAGAAACAACTGATAATTAAATAATTGCAAATAATCAAACTTTGGATTGTAAATAATCGGACTCATTTTATTCATTACAATGCGTCCGACTTTTTTACACGGACTTTTTTCAAGATTCTCTACAGCATATTTGCATCAAATTAAAATTCTGACCATGAAATATGTAACCCTTATTATATTTTTTGCCTTACTTGGATGCAAAAGTGTCCACCCAACCCATCAACAAAATGTTGAAAATGCAATTACAAAAAATGCGCTGAAGTTGTTAGAGGACAAAAGATTTCATTCTGTTTCTATTGCTGTGCTTAAAGATGGAAAATCCACCACAAAACATTTTGGAGAATTGACAATTGGAAAAGGAAACAAACCCAACGATTCTACTCTTTATGAATTAGCTTCTGTAACCAAAACCTTTACAGGTTATATCGCCGCTAAAGCTGTACTTGATCAAAAAATACATTTAGAAGATGATATCAGAATCTATCTGGACGAACGTTATCCCAATTTAGAATATAAAGGGGAACCTATTAAAATCAAACACCTCATCACCCATACTGGTGGATTTCCTAATTTCCCCATAAAAAGCGAAAATAAAAAAGCTTTTTTTGAAGGATTAAAAATCATCAAAATTGGAACGAAACCCGGAGAAGTCTATTCCTATTCCAACACAGCACCGGAGCTGACCGCCTATATCCTTGAAAAAGTATATCAAAAACCTTTTGAAGAACTGGTCATTGAATTTATTCTGAAGCCCAATAATATGAACCAGACAAAGTTTACACTCAATAAAAGTGACAGAACAAGATTGGTAAAAGGCTATAACGATAAAAACGAGATAATGCCTAATTTCAACAGAACGTTGTGGGGCGGAATTTCAGGATTGCACTCCACGACCACGGATTTAGTGAAATATATGAAACTGCAGCTTGACCCATCAAATCCTATTGTCAAAGAATCTCATAAAAGATTATACAAAGAAGGTTCTGATTTTTGGGAAGGTTATCATTGGTACATCATAGAAAATGATAATCAATTACTATACAGACATCATGGAGGGATATACGGAATGCAGAATTGGTTTGTGATTTATCCTAAACAAAGCATAGGAATATCCATATTGACCAACACCAGCTTTAATGAAACGGGAGAAATTTTAGAAAAAACAGTTGATAATCTGTATGATGACATCAATGTAAAATAAAAAATAAACGGCCATCTGTATTGATATCAATCCGTTTTATCAATTCGTATGAAAGAATTATATTTAAACTATAATTCTCAGGATAAGCCAAAGCAAATCTTTACAACAACTTTTATAAAAAATTGATTTATACAACACTTTTAAATATTGCGGTTTTCCAGGGAATCATCTTAGGTTTAGTGATCTTAAAATCTTCCTTATTCAACAGTAATTCAAACAAATATTTAGCATACTTACTATTTACCCTTTCAATTATTTTACTGAATTATGTTTTTGAGCTTCATCACGTATTTGCCTCCTATCCTCTTCTCCATTTTACAGACAATATCAATTGGGTATTTCTAATGCCTGCTTTCCTATTCCTGTTTATCATAAACCGGATTGATCATACCAGAAAATACAAACAAAAAAAATATTTGTGTTTTATCCCATTTGCTTTTTCCGCTATCCTTAACATCATCAACGATCTTGATCATGTTGCAGGAGTTTATACTTTTTCTGAGACCGGCATCACTATCATCCAAATATTGAATCTGATTCAAATTTTTTTAGCTATTACATTCATCCCATTCCTTCCAATTTACTCTTATTTTATGATAAGACATTTAAAAGATTCACAGGAAAAAAAATGGATACTAACCTTTTTGACAATTGTTTCTTCTGTTCTGTTTGTTTGGCTTATTACCGCTCTAGCCGGCTTATTTTTTAACTATGATATATCTTCAACAATGCGTGTCATAGCTTTATTGGCTACATTCATCATTCATTGGACAGCTTATATAGGCATTTACAAATATAAACTTGCCAAAAACAGAGAGGCTATCTACAATTTTTTAAATCCAGATTCAGCTATTTCGTACCCTGATCTGCAAATTGTAGAAAGTAGTACACCCCAGGAATATAAGGAGTCTATTACCGTGGATAATCTTTATTTTCAAAAACTGGAACTTCTTTGCAAAGAACAGCACATTTATACCGACAGCACATTAAACAGAGAAAAAGTAGCTGAAAAACTAGGCATAAGTGCAGGAAATTGTAAACACAATAACAGGTGACAACTTTGCTCATTATATCAATCAATATCGGGTGGAAGCAGTAAAGGAAATGATATCAGATTCAGAATATGACAACTATACTTTGCTGACGATGGGCTTAGAATCTGGGTTTACTTCAAAAACAACTTTTTATAAAGCCTTTAAAAAAGTGACCGGCCAAACACCTAATGAATACAAAAACGCCCTCAAATAAGTACCATTTTCTCCATTTTTAAGCTTTTGAAACCTGTTCCAATTTGAATTCATTGAGTTTTGCACTTAAATAATTCAAATAACTTTTTTATGAAAAAAATCTTTTTACTCATCATCACTTTATGTGCTTTTTATTCTGTCAAGGCTCAAAGCAACGAAAACAACGCGGATTCATATGAGAAAAAAAATGAAATTAAACTGAATTTATTATCTCCTTTAATGGGTGCTTTTGAAGTAGGTTATGAACGGTTTCTTAACAAAAATTCATCACTCGGAATTTCTGCATTTAAGGTTTATAACCATTCAGCAAATGAGGACATGAATTACTTCATCTCTCCCTATTACAGACATTATTTTGGAAAGAAATATACTGCCGGTTTTTTTGTTGAAGGATTTGGAATGTTCACTTCCATTGATGGTAAAAAAATATATGCAGCAGATAACGTAGCATTCACTGAAGGTAAAGATGTTTATGATCTTGCATTAGGAGCAGGTCTTGGCTGGAAACTGGTGACAAAGAAAGGATTTGTTTTTGAAGCCAATGCAGCTTATGGAAGACTTCTATTCAATGCAGATAAAACAGATCATGATCAGGTTATAAAACTCGGATTAAGTATTGGCTACCGATTTTAATAAATGGTTTGAAGATAATCTGGTCTCACTCCTTTAAAGAGATATTTAACAACTGTCTCTTTTTTATTCAAATTACGATGGTCCAAATTTCTAAGATGTCTTACATTGACACATGTAAAGAATATCAATAAGTTTTTGTACATACATTCTAAAATTTATTTTACTTTGCAGCAAAACATTTTATGACTGGACAAAATACTTCTGAGTTCCACAAAAGAATAACATTAGGAGGTTCTTTAATTGCCATAGGCATTGTATTTGGAGACATTGGAACCTCTCCCCTCTATACTTTAAATGCAGTTTTTCATCACAGAATCATCACAGAGGCCATTGCACTTGGAAGCTTGAGTTGTATTTTCTGGACCCTTGTTTTTCAAACGACTATTAAATATGTTTTAATCACTTTACAGGCTGACAACAAAGGCGAAGGCGGAATTTTCTCACTCTATGCTCTGGTAAGGAGATTCAGCAAAAAATGGCTCATTTTTATTGCGATGGCCGGAGGAGCTTTTCTTATGGCAGACGGCATTATCACCCCTCCCATTTCCGTTGCTTCTGCAGTGGAAGGTGTTCAGGCAGTTGTCCCCGGATTCAATACAGTCCCCATCATTGTTGGAATTTTAATTGTTTTATTTATCTTTCAGCAATTTGGAACAGACAAAATAGGGAAAGTCTTCGGGCCGGCAATGGTAATCTGGTTTGGATTCATCGGAGTCTTGGGAGCTATGTCTTTAAGTGAAAACTGGAGTGTTTTAAAAGCTTTAAATCCTTATTACGCTTATCAAATGTTAGTAAACGAGCCCAAAGGATTCTGGCTGCTAGGCAGTATTTTACTTTGTACCACGGGTGCAGAGGCTTTATACAGTGACATGGGACATTGTGGAAGAAACAATATAAGAATAAGCTGGCTTTTTATCAAGGTAGCTTTAATATTAAGCTATGCAGGACAGACAACATGGTTAATGAATCATGTAGGTGAAGAAGTTGGAAACTTAAGTCCATTTTACCATATAGTACCCCCATCTATTTTTTGGTTTGCATTAGTCATTGCAACATTGGCTACTATTATTGCTTCACAGGCTTTAATAAGCGGCTGTTTTACTTTAATCAATGAAGCAATCAGACTCAATATCTGGCCTAAACATCTGGTTTTGTTTCCCAGTAATGTGAAAGGGCAATTATATATTCCGGCTATTAATTGGTTTTTAATGGTTGGTTGCGTAAGTATGGTTTTACATTTTAAGGAGAGTACTAAAATGGAAGCTGCATTTGGGCTCAGCGTTACATTGACTATGCTGATGAGTACAATTTTGATCAATTCATATCTAAGAATAAAAAGAGTTCCTCTGATTTTTAATTTCCTAATTACAGGAATCTTTTTAGCCATCGAAATCAGCTTTTTGGCAGCAAACCTTCAAAAAGTAAAAGAAGGAGGATGGATTACCTTAATTATTGGATTCTCTTTATTTGCCATGATGTATATCTGGTGGAGAGGAAGAGAAATAAAATCCAGTATTCAGCCATTTGTAAAATTATCAGATTATATTCCAATGCTGAATAAGCTAAGTTTGGATGAAAATCTCCCTAAATATGCTACGAATCTGGTATATCTCACTACTTCCAACTCTGAAAAGAAAATTGAAAAAACAATTATTGATTCAATATTAAAGATAGGATTGCCAAAACGGGCAGACATCTACTGGTTTGTTCATGTCAATATTTTGGATGAACCTTATGCTCAAAAATATTCAGTTAATACCATTATAAAAAATGATGTTTATTATGTAGAATTTGATTTGGGATTCCGTGAAGAGCCTAGAATTGGTTATTACTTTAAACAGGTAGTGAATGACATGATTGAAAGAAATGAGATAGACGTTATGGATTCTTTAGAGCAGGCCTACCAGCAAAATAAAATTGGTGATTTTAAATTTGTATTGATGGACAGCTTCCTTTCTTACGACAACAAAATGCCTATCTGGAAGAATTTTATTATGAGATCTTATTATAATTTACTCCACTTATCCATAAAAGATCATATCAATTTTGGATTGGATGTAAGTCATTTACAAATGGAACAATACCCATTGGTTGTGGTACCTTTTGTTCAAAATAACCTGGAAAGAAAAGAAAATTAGGAAAACTTCAGGATCAATATTTTCAAAAATATTTCCTTATTGAGTTACAACATATACAATCAAAGCCATAAAAAAATCAGAGTAGAAATCATCTACTCTGATCGGGTTTGATTAGCAACTATTTAATTCTTCTCAGAAATAAATTATACGTTATCTGAAAAAAACACTTTTTTTCCAGCTACTTCTTCTGTACTCTTATTATTTACATAAACAGGTATACCACCCACCCATGTTTCCAATACGGGAATATCTCTCATTTTCATATACTGTAATGATGGAGTATTTAATGAAAGAGGATCTTGTTCCAATATAACAAAATCAGCAAAATACCCTTCATTTAACGATCCCACCCATTTGTCAGCATAACACTGCCAGGCAGCATCATAAGTAACAGCAATTAAAGCCTGTTCAGGGGTAATACGTTCGGCACTATTTAAAACTTCAATATCCTTCGGATTTTTTTCCATGATTCTGGTAATCGATTGCTCCATCATTCTTAAAGGACCCAATGGACTTACTTCATTGTCACTGTGAAGGGTAATTCTCATACCCGCAGCAAGTGTGGAACCACAAAGATCAAGCATTTGTGCCTTTTCCCCGAATATCACTTCCTTAAAAGCATATCCCCAATAGCCAACATGTCCGATAAGGAAACTTGGTGAAACACCCATTTGGAGCATATTGGTAATTTGATCCGATGTCAGAAGCGAGCAGTGTTCTATACGGTTGCGAAGTTCCGGACCTCTATATTGAGCAAGCGTACGTTGATAAGCATTGATAGCAAATGTTACCGCCTGATCCCCATTAGCATGAACCATCAATGGCCATCCTTTTACAGCTACAACCGTATTGATTAAGGTATTATAACTTGGCGGAATCGTATGCGCCGGAATACCTGACTGCGGGAAATTAAATACTCCCGTATTATCGGCAGGATTACACAGATAAGGAGCACTCTGATAACCCGTCAAACCTTGATTGGAACCATCTGAAACCACTTTAATATGTCCATTATATACCGGCTTATAGTGATCAGGCTCTTTATAATGATCCAGTTTATCTACATCTTCCTGGCTGGAACAAAGATATGCTCCGCCTGTTCTTACCAATTCAGGATGCGTCTCAAAATATTTGGTTAAAAGTGTTTCTGATCCTTTATTCAATCCGGCATCATACATAAAAGTAACGCCTCTTGAATTGGCTGTATTAAAAAGATCCGTCAGATATCTATTGATCTCTATGCTCATGGCAATAATCTGCAGCTTTACCGTCTTCAATGCTGGGGTCATCTGCAAGCCTTCCTGCAGCTGGCCTTTGGTTTCAATAATATATTTTTCAACGGTTTTATATTCGGCCTGTATGTCAGAATTATTCTTGAATACATGCTCCAATGCCATTGTATTCAGATAAAGCGTATGCATGGAAGCACTTAATAACATCATAGGTGTTTTAGCATTAATACTATCAAGTACCGCATTATCGATCGTTATTAGTTCTTTTTTACCGTCTTTTTCCTTAAAAGGCATAAGTGACGGATCCAACCCTCTTCCTAAGATAACAGCTCCGAGAACTTTAGGGGGAATGTGTGCATTGATGATAGCTCCAACTGAGTTCAGATCATATACAGCCTTTAAATTCTGTCCTTCAAAAGGGCTTAGATCCAGCCAGCCATGCATCATTGCTGTAGGAACCATATGAACATGGGGCTCTATCAGACCTGGAAGTAAGGTTTGAGTTCCTGTTAATTCCTTTTTTTGATGTTTCGGATGGTGTTTCGTCATATATTTTGCCACCTCTTTTTTCTCACCGGTTACCACCACTTTTCCATCAGCAAAACCAATGGCTTCAACGGTATCTGTTGATCCGCCAATCATAGGACGAATAATTCCTCCACTGACCATCAGAGTTTGTGGTTTTTCGTGGGTTGCTTTTCCTGAACCTGGATTTATTTTTGTTAGATTTTCTGCACTGAAAAGCTCTTCTTTGAGAACTTCCAAAACAGGATTGTTGCAAGAGCAGTGTGTACAGCCATGTGTGTGTTGGTGTGGTTTTTCCATAAGAATGATTGGGTTTGATTGTATGTTTAATTGTAATTCTATCTGTATTTATTTTCAATTACATATTGCTTTTGTACCCACAGAAACAAAAGCCTACGAACAAGCAAATACAATATATTATTGAAATAAAAATAGATAATTTTTAGTAAATTATATTTACATAAATATTTATGTGAAAATATTTTTCATTTATTTTCATGTATTAGTTTATTTTATAAAAATAATAAAAATATTCATTCAATACACTTTTTTTCACCGGATATTGATTAATTTTTATAACCTAAAACTTTAATTCACAAAACGTTTCCATTAAGTTCACACTTATAACATCTGTTTCTCTCAACATTTAACGGTGAGCACTTTCGGGCAATACTATTTTCTGATGCAGAAATTATAGTAAGGAAATATTCTCATCTTAATTCATTTCTTCTGAAATAAGACGTTAAATATCAATTTTCAAAGTCTTTAAATCATTACATTAGCACAGAATTAAATGCGTTAAGATTTCTATGAAAAATATATTCTGTGTGTTGCTTCTTTCCATGGTACAACCCGTACTGGCACAAGCTAAACTGGAAAAAGCACTTACCAATCTTGAGGACAATTACGAACAAGAAAAAGTATACTTACTTACAGACAAATCACAATATGCAGCAGGTGACAAGATTTGGTTTAAAAGTTTTGTATTTGATGGCTATAACCGTTCTGCATTATCTACTACCCTATTTGTTGAATTGTATGATGCTGATAAAAAATTAATAGACTGGAAAACAACACTTCTGACCAATGGTGAAGGCTGCGGAGATTTTCAACTAAAAGAAGATCTTCCTGAGCAGGTGTACTTTGTAAGAGCTTATACTCCTTACATGACCAATTTTAATGAAGATTTCCAAATTGTCAAAACACTTCCGGTTTACAATCCAAAATCTAAGCAATCATTAGTCATTTCCAAAAGTTCTGACTGGTCTGCAAAAGCTTTTCCTGAAGGAGGAACTTTCATTAATGGTATGCCCACGAAATTTGCTGTAAGGTTATCCAGCAACACTTCTCTCCCGGATAACTGGTCCGGAAAAGTAATAGATATCCAAAATCCTAAAACTCCTGTCGCTACATTTAAATCTTTTGATAAAAATGTAGCCTCTTTTACATTCACTGCAACATCAGGAAAAAAATACCAGGCTGTCATTCAGGATAATTCCGGAAAAATCCAGACAATCGACCTGCCGCAGGCTGCAGACAGCGGCCTTAGTGTAGAAGTCAGCAGCTCTAAGGAAGGTGTTAAATATACATTGAAGGGCGTTAACCTAAAACAACAGCTTCAGGGCTATAAAATTGTCGGAATTATCAATAACCACCTTGCTTACAGAGCCAATATCAATCATCTGACCAATGAGGCATCCAGTCTTATCCCTACAAAAGTAAGCAATGGAGCTAATGCTGTTTTGCAGCTGGCCATTTTTGATGAGCAGGATAATCTTGTTGCCAAGAGACTTTGTTTTATAAAACCCGGCAATTTAAAGGTGGAGAAAGCAGAAATAGTAGGTCAGAGCCTGAAACCTACTCCAAGAGCCTTCAACAGCATTGATCTTTCCCCGGAATCCAATTTTAAAAACTATACAGTTCTCGTAAAAGAGGACAACGGCACTCCAGATACGGAAGATGAGAATCTACTGAGCGGGCTTTGGTTAACAGGAGATTTTACTTCAAAAATAGACAGTCCTGCACAATATTTTTCTAAAACGGCCAATACTGAAGCACTGGACGCGCTGCTTATTTCTGAAACCTGGAAAAGATTCGATTGGAATTCTGTTCTTAGCGGATCTACCCCAGCCATTAAAAACAATTCTCAACAGTTTCTTTCCTATAGGGTAAAACCCATTAAAAACAATGCTCTGCTAGTCAATAGCACAGTAAACCTGGTATTGAGAGCTGGTAAAGGAGATCCTGCCATCAATCAGTTTCAAACAGATCAGAACGGATATGTCTATCTGAACAATATCAATACTGATGAGCCTTTGAACGTTTCATTATTTGTGAACGCGGAAAAAGATAAAGATGCCAGTAGTGATAATTTATTCGTTACAGTGGAACCTCTAGTGAATCCTACCACATTTAAAGGGAATTTCCCGAGCACAAAATATACATTAGTAAAATCTGGTGAAAACAAAACCCTTCCTCCAGCCATTGCCAGAGCCATCAACACGCAGAAAAACATTAAAAAGAAAGAAAGTGCTGATATCCAGATTCAGGAAGTAGCCTTGGTAGGAAAAAAGAAAGATCCGAAAGAAGAGTTAGACAAACAACTGTCTACCGGAATGTTCAGTTCTGTCAATTCTACGGTATTTGACTTCGTTAATGAAAACCAAAATGCCGGAGGGTCCAATAATATCTTAGACTGGCTTCAGGGAAGAACTGCCGGATTAACGTTTCAGAGAAACAATTCAGGGGTAAATGTACCTTATATCCGTGGTCAGCAGGCTAAGCTCTATTTAGATGAAGTACAAACTGATCCTACCATGATCTCCAACCTTCCCATCAACAATATTGCGATGGTAAAAATCATTAAAGGAGCAGGATTAATAGGTGATGCAGTAGCCATCTATACAATGAAAGGCAATATGAAATCTAAAAGCACTGAAAAAGAAACTCCTAACAATAACTCGGCTATCATAAAAGGATATGACAGACCTTCGGAATTCCCTATTGAAATGATCGATGATGACGCTCCGGAAAAAATTGAAAATGACACCAGAGAAACACTGTATTGGAATCCTAATTTATTTGACAGCGATTATGTTCCTCCAAGAATTAAATTCTTTAATAATGACAGTGCAAAACAATATAAAGTCCTGATCATAAGCTTTGATGAATACGACAATATTCTTTATGATCAGCAAATTTTAAAATAACCTTTTTCATACCATCAGAATTACAAAAAGGTACTGAAAACAATCTTATTTTAACCACATAAAGGGACAAGTCTAAATCCAGATCTGTCCCTTTTTATTGATAGATTCTAAAAAAACAGCACACTATCAAAAGTCACTTCAATTAATCTCTTGTTCTAATTGATGAACAAGCTTTTTTATTTCAGCTGGGCTTAGCTCTGTTTTTGTTTCTGTTTTTACAATATTTTTTAAAATTTTACTATGAGCCGCTTTTAAAGCATCTTTGGCTTTTACCTCCTGATCAGGGCTTATACCGATATGTTCCCAGTTTTTCTGATTGACCAAAGAACTTACTTTTCCTGTCGGAACAAGTAACAGATATTGATTTTGAATAACAAAATGATCTACCGGATTGGCTGCTCCAGGTGTTTTCTCACCTATTACTTCAGCCAGTTTATGTTGCTGCAAAAAATAAGCAAGCGCTTCTGCTGCAGAAAAAGTACTTTTGCTGGTAAGGATATAGATTTTTTTATGGAGATATTTTGCCCCCAAAACATCAGATTGTGTGCTGTTTACTACAGTGCTGTCATTATGTCTGAAGTAGGTGGTATAAAGGTCTGTTTTTTTATCAAAAAAATAACTGCAGAACAGGAGAAGCATTTCATTATCTCCCCCTTGATTTTCTCTGAGATCAATGATCAAGGCGCTCGTATTGGCAACAAAATTCATGGCAGCAGACAATGTAGCCGCGCTGGACTTTGATGAAGCAAAGCCTTTATAATTAATGTATCCTATATTGCCCTCCAATCGCTGAACACTTTCAAAACCAAAATTCTCAAGACTGTTGTGAAAATCATGCAGCTTCTCCTTTTCTTTCTCATCAACTACCTTTTCAGGGCTATAGTTTTCCAGATATCTGAAAGAAAAATGGTAGTCTTTTACATCCGATCTCAGTTTCTTAGCAAGAAGCGCTGCAAAATCATTTTTATTCAGCTTATTAAATACTCCTTTTTTAAGGTCGCTTTGAAATGAAGAATCTACTTTTTTGTAAGCTTCTTTATCGATATAATAACGCTTTACTTTTTCTGTAATTTCAGAAAGAACGATTGTCTTATCATCCTTCTGTGCATACGATAACAGGGAATGAAAAAGAACAATTCCGATTACTATTTTTTTCATGGAAATTGGTATTTATTTTAATAAACCGGGATACTCTTTGGTGGTAAAAGACTTATTATTTGTATTTATTTCAGAACAGTATCATAAATTTTGTTCATCAGATCCTGTCTCATTTTTGAGTTTCTCTGATCAAGAAGGATAATGAACCCCCATTTTTTTGCTCTGTTGTAACATATAATGGAAGACTGCCCCATAGAATCTCCTGATTTATAATAAATTGTATTTTTATCATCTGTTGAGATTCCTAAACCTAGCCCCATTTCTCTTTTTTCATCTTTATAAAAGATTTTTTCCTCAATGATGGCAGCCTGCCCTACTCTGGTTCTATTATTTAATACAGCTTTTAGAAACTTAACCATATCAACCGCATTAGATTTCACTAATCCTGCAGGTGCTGTAATATTCCAATTGAAGAATTCCTGAATTCCTCCTTCCGGATTGTGAGCCGTTGTTCTGTTTTTCACATTAAAATCTTTAGTGAATGTAGTTGTCATTTTCAACGGCTGAATAAGTTGATCTCTGATAATGACATCATAGCTTTTACCATATATTTTTTCCAGAATCTGTCCCAGCAAAGTATAGCCAATGGTAGAATATCGGTATTTACCATAATCTTTCAGCTCACTGCAGTTATTGATAATTGAGCTCAATGTATTTTGAGTAACACCGCTTACTGGCTGCTGTGGATTCTGCTCAATCAATTTTGGAAAATCGATGTCAGGTAAACCAGATTGATGGGATGCGAGATCTGAAACTCTGATTTTGTTTTTAAGATTCTGGTTCAATACATATTCCTTCGGAAGGTAGCTGTCTATATAATCATCCAGTTTTATTTTATGGTCAATAACTGCCTGAGCAATTAAATTTGAGGTTAAAATTTTAGTGATTGATGCAATTTCGAATAGAGAATTTTTGTCAATTTTAGTCTGGCTTTCCGCATTCAGATTACCATATGCAGTATAATATTCTTCGTTGTTACTGATGAAGCCAACACTGATCCCAACATTAGGATTTTTTTTATAATTATCCTGTATGATAGAATCAATCTTGGTGGAAAATTTTTGCCCAAAAGAAAAGCTGCTGATGAATAAAAGTACTGCTAAAAGTGAGAATGAAGTTTTCATTGTATCGTTTTTTAAATGTTAAAAATTTATTTCGATACAAAGATGTGGAAGACGCTGAAGCTATGCGACCGAATAAAAGTAATCGATCCCATTTGCTCAGAAAAATAGGTTAGAATCTTTCAAAAAAAGAGTACGAGTAATTACAAACAACTGTATTACAAATTCTTACGGTAATAAGTTGGCGTATTCCCGGTATGTTTTTTAAAGGCAGTATTAAAGGATGATTTTGAATTAAAACCCACTTCATATAGAATTTCAAGGATCGTCACCTTGCTTTTTGTAGCATCTTTTAAAATATTCATCGCATTTTCTATCCGATAGGTATTTATAAAATCATAAAAATGCTGGCCTAATTGGTGGTTGATCAAAAGAGATAAATCCCGGACAGGAATTTGTATTTCACTGGAAACATCCTGAATGGTAAGTGAGGAATTAAGAAAAGGTTTTTTCTCAATCATATAATTTTTTAACCTCAAAAGCTCTTCATTATATTCCTTGTTACTGGACACTGATTCATCACTGTTTTTCTCCTCTGAAATAATCTCAGACACCAGTTTTAATTTTGAATCAACGTTTCTGAACAGCTCCGGATTATTTAATGCTTTGAAAAGATACCAGCAAATAATAAAGAGCGACAGTAATAAAAGCCCAACCTTCATCCACTCAGAAATATAGGGATAATCTGAAAACTTAAAAATATTTTTCAAAAGAGCTATAGCATATACAATGCACAAAACAATCGTAAACTGGAAGAGCCAATTGTAAGAATTTATACTTTTCCCTGCATAATTTTCAAGATAAAGCGTCTTTGATTTTCTTAATACCCTGAAAACACCAACGAAATACGCAATCATCTGAACATGAATCAGGATATGATTAAACTGCAATTCTATCATGCTTTGGCGATTTTGAATAAAGCTGATTTTTGCAGCTGTATCTACCCCATAAAAACGAGGCACTAAAGCCAGATTAGCAATTAAAAACGGAAGCGCATGCAGGATATATTGAGGCCTAAGTTTGAAATCGGAATAGCAAACAGATAAGACATAGAGATAAAAAACCGGAATTTGCAGGTAAGCAAATGTATTTCTAAGCATTCCAAGGTTAGAGGGCCCATCAACCATCATATTAAACAATGGTTCGCTAATATCGATAGCATTGATGATCAGAAAAACAGCAAACAACCTATTGCTTACTTTATGTTTTGTCTCTACGGTAACAAGGAAAATAGCAAGAAGCACTGAAATGAATACGGAAACCGAAGCCACAATAATTAATAAATTACTCTTATCCATTCCTGATTCTTCTTTGTTTTTGGTTATTTTATTTTTAGTCTTTTTTATTGGGGTTTTTCCATATTTTGGTTATCCCCCAAGATGTGCAAATATAAAAATTAGATTGATACTGACTGAGTTTTTTCTCAATTGAATGAAGGAGGCCTTTTATTTCTTTAAAAACGCAAAGATCAAGTTCAAACCGTTTTATCTTTAAGGGAGCTAAGAGGGCGACAAAGTCGCAGATGAAGCCACATGGCTATGCGTCCGCTTAGAAAAATCAATGAAATTGATTCCACCTTTGCTCCCTTGTAATAGGATAATGATAATAGTAAACCTTTGCGTTAAATTTTTAGCTTAACACTGTCATTCTGACGAAGGAAGAATCTCTTTAAAATATATAAGATTCTTCACTACATTCCTGAGCTATGTTTGCAGACTTTTATTTCTTTAAAACGCAAAGATCAAGTTCAAACCGTTTTATCTTTAAGGGAGCTAAGAGGGCGACAAAGTCGCAGATGAAGCCACATGGCTATGCGTCCGCTTAGAAAAATCAATGAAATTGATTCCACCTTTGCTCCCTTGTAATAGAACAATGTTAATAGTAAACCTTTGCGTTAAAAAACCTTAGCCCAGCATTGTCATTCTGACGAAGGAAGAATCTCTCTGAAATATTTGAGATTCTTCATTACATTCCATTTCATTCAGAATGACAGCGTTGGAATCAAGATATTATCATACCAACCACCCGTCACCACGACTCATAATAACTTCCATCTTCCAACCTCCTACTCCACAACTCTCTTCCCTCTCCTTTCAAGAATCAGGTGGGCAGCATCCAGCATTTTGGTCAGATGGATGTAGGGATTGACGATATTTCTTTCCGGCAGATTATCATACATTACCATTGAGAAATAGACAATACCGGACATAAAATAATCAAACTCCTTGACACTGTATTCTTTGAATGCTTTTTTAAAAACCAACAGAGGATTTTGGTATTCTTTCTCCGAAAGCAAGCCAAGAACCCATGGAGAAGGATTTTCTAAATGAGCATGGGCAATCCGTTTCTTTTCCTTCAGATGAATGAGATAACCGGCACGCACAAAAGACCGCACCGCCTGATGAAACTGATAGATCACAGACGGGTCTTCATCAATCCAGCTATTTCTCTTGATGGCATAATTCATAATGTTGTTTAACATCTCTTTAGATGCTGTCAGATCATTGAACTGGAAGAAGGTCTCTATCAGCTGTAATCCGGAACGCTTCTTATCAACTGCCCAAAAACGGGTTTCAAAGTTTGTTCTGCTTTTTTTCATGTGTTTGTATTTTTTTATAAAAGTAATAAAAAAAAACAAAAAGGATACATATAAGTATCCTAAATTTTAACTCTAATCTTAGAATTTTACAGTTAATGAATGATATTGAACTTAATAACTGTAAAAAAGCTCTTGGTTATAGAATTTCTGAATTAAGAAAGAAAGTTATAAACCCAGAGACTAATAAACCTATCTCACAAGAAGAACTGGGATTAAGAACCGGACATGCAAAAAAGACAATAGGAGAATTGGAAAGAGGAAATACTAATCCACGATATGATACCTTACTTATAATAAGCAAAGAACTTAATGTCACAATACAAGAGCTCTTTGATTTTGATATGAAAAAATACATTAAACTATCAAACAAATCCTGACGAAAGTTGGGATTTATTCTTACGGAAAACAGTAAAGTTACTAAATAATGTATTTTGTATATTTGAAAGTTATGTACAATTCAATACCAATAATATGTATCACTTTGATGAATTAAGCTTAGAACAAAAAGAAAAATTCAAAGAATTTAAAAAAATCACAAGTTCCTATGAAATTGATATTGAAGCTTGGTGTAAAATAACGAATGATAATCCATTTTTATGGTATACTGACTCATATTTTCCTGATAATTTTCTTAGTGATTTCGATCTAAAAAATCATCATATTGAATATAATAAATATCTTGATGATTTAAAATTAATAATTGATAATAAAAATAGTACAGAAAGAGATATATTAAATTTCATTTCTAATAATAAACTTTTTATTGCAACATCAATTTTAAAAAACTTTACTCTATTTGGACATCATGACAGATATATTTTTAAAGAGTTTGAATTACCACCCCATCATGTCTGTGATTATTTAATTATTGGTAAAAATTCTCATGGCTATCATTTTCTATTGATTGAATTTGAAAATATATATAATAATATAACAATTTCTGATGGAGATTTTGGAACAACTATAAGAAAAGGCCTAAATCAAATTGATGATTGGAAAATTTGGATGGATAAAAATTTCCAATCATTTTCAAGTAACTTAAAAAGATTTAATAATAAATATAAAACTCTACCAGATGAATTTAATGATTATGACTCAACCAGATTTATATATTGCGTAGTTGCAGGGAGAAGAGAAAACTACAAAGAAAAAACATATCGTAAAGTAAGAGAATTATCTAAACAAAATATTATTTTAACTCACTATGACAAGCTCTTGGAAGAGGCAAAATTTTTAATAAAATCTGGAAATTACTAGAAATACATAAAAAATGTTTACATAATGCAGAATTAATTCCCCTATCATATAAATACTTTCTGATTCTTAGCATTATAAATTAACATTCTAAAAACAAAAATATAAATCCATCAATTCTACTCTGAAATTCAAGGAAAATTGGCCGGAATATAGTTTAATAATATGGGAATATTTCACTAAAATTATTATTTAGGATTAAAACAAACTAAATCAGAATTGAATTAATTACATATATTTGAAAATAAGTACTATTGCTAAAAATAATATGACTACGGAAATTTTTGAAAAACTAATTAAGCAAAGTGAATCAGATATTCTGGATTTTAAAAGATCAGAATATGATTTTTCAAGTAATGCACCAGAACCTAAAAAATCTGAATTTATAAAGGATATTATATCATTTTCCAATACCATCAGAAATGAAACATCATATATCATTATCGGGATTGAAGAAAATAATAAAAAAATAGAATTAAAAGGTATCACGCAAATTACAGATGACAGTATTCTTCAACAAAAAGTTAAAGTCAATGTCTTTCCAATACCAACCTTTAGATATTATTCTTTCCTTTACAAAAATATGTTATTTGGCATTATTGAATTTCCTATTAAAAAGTATGAAAGACCTATTACTCCTACAGTAAAACTAAAAGGATTACAGCCTGGCATGGTATATTTTAGAAGAAATTCAAGCAATGATGAGGCCAATGCATCAGAAATTATTCACATTAATAACTGGTTAAACTCTCTATCTACAGAATACATTTCCTTTGAAGAAATTATTAATAAACACTTACTCGAAATTCTAGATGATAGTATTCCACTATCAAAAATCATAGTTCAGTTGCTAAATGTAAGCAAGAAATTTGATATTACTAAATTAAAAAAGTTTTGTGAAAGAGAAATCAAAGGATTAATAAAAGGAGAGAACTATTCTGACGATGAAATCTATTCTATATTAGATTACAGAGTTAAAACAGTTACCGCCTTACCATATGAGATTAATTTAGAAGCAGCATCATACTACACCTCAAGCCAATTACTACAAGTATTAAAAAATGAACACGGGGCTTGGGATCAGCAACTGCTATTACAATACTCAATATTAAAAATTGAGAATCATATTAAAAATTTTCCAAAAGGTCAAAATACTTTACTCCATATTAAAGATAAAATGAATGATGAAGATATTTATATCTATTTTGATAAGCAAAGACTGCAATCATACTATCAATCAATTAGAGAAGAGTTAAAAAACTTACTTATTAATTTATTATAGAATAGTATCATAATGTAAAATAAATGATTAAACTTGTATAAATGTTAAGAATAAATAAAATTTTATTTCTACGGAATATTTGCCTGCTATTAAGTAATTATTTAAATCCCCCCGCTACCGCACGAATCCTTTCGTGTGGTTTCAATATTAAAATCAAACATTCTAAAAGCAACAATATAAATATCCTTGTCAAGGTTTAAAACCTTGACAAGGATATCAACCAACATCTCCCCTTTCCAAAGTCTCCCAATTTCGGAGTATTTTTAAAAGAATCATTTTTCATAGCTTCAAAGCCAAAACATTCCCCAGAAATTTCAAAAAAAACATCATCTTTCAAAAGAAACTTCTAAATATTCCGTTTAATTCTTAAATTTGGTTCATGCGAAAGAATTTTTATCTCATCATTATCTTATTTTCCCTTACCAGCTGCTATACCTATCAGGTAAAAAAGCCAGTAGATCCGGCAGCCAACAACAAGCAAGATCCTAAAAACAATACAGCTCCTGCCAATACTGCTTCCCCGCAAATGAACAGTACAGGAGCGGCACCTCAAAACCTGAATGCAGTACAGGCACCTACTCCGGTGAATGTTCAGGAGAAGCTTGCCCCTGGTAAGAATGTTAAAATTGAGGTCAATGGTAAGAGTTATAAAGTAATCGTTGACCGATGGGAAAGCGACAGCCTGGTAGCCCATCCTGTTCGCAATGCTAAAACAAGTCTGAAGTTCCATAAGAACCAGATCAACAGCGAAAAAATTGCAGAAAAACGTTTCTCACAACCCATTGCAGATATTCTTACGGTGACAGCCTATACTGCCATTGGTGTTGGAATCTATCTTCTTGTCCGCTAGTTTTTAAACTTTCCGGCTCTCCAAAGTCTCCTGACTTCGAAAGCTCTATTTCAGTGACTAAAAAACTTAAAAAATAGCCTGCAGCCCCTTCCGAAGGGTCTCCAGGTACTTCTACAACCCCCTCCAGGGCCTTCCGAACGGTCTCCACCCCCTTAAGCAACGGTCTACCCCCCCCTTACCCAAGGGTCTCTACCCCCTTGGGTAAGGGGGTAAAGGGGGTTATGCAAGGGGGTAGAGAGGGTTATATAACCGGGTAGAGACCCTTATCCAACGGGCTCGAGACCCTTATGATACCCCCTCGAGGGGGTTACGAACGGGGTACAGTGATAAATCGTATTTATTTATACCATTACCGGAACTTCAAAATCTCAGACTCTGGGGACTCTTCAAAGAATTTGTTAATTGATGATTTCCAAGTCAGTAAACTTTACGCAGCTGGGTGTTTGAAAACATAAAAGAACTGACAAAACATTAATGGAATTGTCTATATCGGGAAGAGTTGCCTATATTTGAGAGGAGCGAAATTATGGAACCGCAACACTTACCCTATGAAAACAAAACTTAGCTATCTGTTTATTCTATTATGCGCCCTTATAAATGGTCAGGGAAAATCTGTTATGAATGACCTTCAGTTTTCTAACTATTCCTGGAATCCCAAAACAATTACAGAGATCATCACCTTTTCACCGGAAAATATCAGTAAAAATATTTCTTATTATGACAGAGAGGGCTTTCTGACAAAAATAGAATATTATAACGCTATCGGAACCGGATCTTCTAATGAAAGATCTCTCAATAAAATTATCAGCTACAATTCAAAAGACAAAGCCAAACGCCATTTTGAAGCCATTAACCCCGGAAATAAGAAGATAGAAACGACAGGCAGTTTTGAAAAAATTTCTGATTCTCTGTACAAAAGAGTTTCCCATAATTCTGTTCACAGTATATCACTCAGCAAGCTGTTTTATTTTGACAAAAACAACCGCCTTATCAAAACAGAAGAAACCGGAAATTTCTTCGAAACTCCCGTTAATAATGTCATTCTTTATACCTATATCAATGGGGTAAAAAGTGAAACGCTTCTTGAAGATCTCACGAGCGACAAAAAGTCTAAGCTTATTTATAAAAATGTGAAACTTGACCTTCATGCCAATCCTGTTTATGAAGAATTAGTTGATGATCAGGGAACAATGCAGCAGAAAACAGAAAGAATATTTGAATATTATTAATTGAAAGACTTCCTGAATTCTAAAGGAGAAAGTTTGGTTTTTGTTTTAAATAAATTGCTGAAAGACTGGGAATGCTCAAATCCCAGGGCATACGCTACTTCGCTCACAGATAGGTTGGTAGTGGAAAGCATTTCTTTAGCCTCACTGATCAGTTTATCATGAATATGCTGCTGGGTACTCTGCCCTGTTAAAGAACGCAGCATATCACTCAAATAGCTGGGTGAAAGATGAAGGTTTTCTGCAAAATAACTCACCGTGGGTATTCCTTTGTTAAGAGATATTTCATCTTTAAAATAAGCATCCAGCAAATCTTCAAATTTCTGTAAAAGGGTACTGCTTGTTGCTTTACGGGTAATAAACTGGCGTTTGTAAAAACGATTGGCGTAGTTAAGAAGCAGTTCTATCTGAGAAATCATCACATCATGGCTGAAATCATCAATCCGGCTGTTGAGCTCAGATTCAATAAAATTGAAGATAGAAATTACCGTATTTTTTTCTTCTTCAGAAAGATGAAGTGTTTCCTTTGTGGAATAGGAGAAAAAGCCATACTGCCTGATCTTCCTCATGATTGGATATCCCAAAAAGAAATCAGGATGAATAAGCAGAGAATATTGTGAACAGACTGTATCACTGTTTCCGTTCCCTCCTATTACCTGGCCGGGTGCTGCAAATAATAATCCACCCTCATTAAAATCATAATAGCCCTGCCCGTATTCTATTTTACCCTCTAATTTGGGTTTATAAGAGATCTTATAGAAGCTCAAAACATGTCTTTGAGACAATTTATCGGTCAGCACCATATTGTGTGCCCCATTCATTAAGCTAATGAGAGGATGTTTGGGTTTGGGCAGTCCAAAAAACTGACTCGCTTCAAATAGGGATCCAAATTTTAATGGAGTTTGATCTGTCTTTTTCATAAATAGTATTTTAAAGGTACAAAAAACCGGCTATACATGGATAACCGGTTTTTATGGTTGTTATTACCCTTGCGCAGCACTGGAAACCTCGTCCCATGCTTCCCAAAGACTGATTCTGTCAGCATATACAGACTTCACCTGTGGAAGATTATGACTTCCCAAATGAAAACGTAACGGTGGGTTTTCAGCATCTACAACTTTGAAAAGTGCCTGTGGGGTTGCATTAGGATTTCCTCTTTCATAAGATTGAATGGTCTTTACAAACTCTGCTTTGAAGTCATTGTACACCTCCAGGTTTTGAGAAAACTTCAGAGAGTCCTGACTTCCAAATTCTGTTGCATAAGCTCCCGGCTCTATAATGGTTACTTTAATCCCGAATTGTTTTATTTCTTCTGCAAGACTTTCATGGATGGCTTCAAAAGCCCATTTAGAAGAGCTGTAATAGCCAATGACAGGCAGTGTGAAATGTCCCAGATTACTTGAAGTCCCCAAAATATGTCCATACCCCTGTTCTCTCAAGATCGGCAGTGCCGCCTGAATGACACTTACGGGACCCAGAATATTGGTTTCATATAAAGCACGTATTTCATCTGCACTGGCCTCCTCTATGGTTCCCACTAGTGAATATCCTGCGTTATTCAGTACAATATCCAGTTTTCCAAAATGCTGATGTGCTTTATTTACGGCTTCTTTCACCTGATTTGGATTGGTAACATCAAGTTCTAAAGTCAGCACATTATCGCCATATTTTTCTTTAAAATCGGCAATACTTTCCAGTTTTCTTGCGGTTGCCACCACTTTATCACCACGTTCTAATGCTGCTTCAGTCCAGATTCGTCCGAAACCTCTTGATGCTCCGGTAATGAACCAGATTCTATTTTGCTGTATCATAATTTTAAATGTTTTTATTTACTAAGCAAAGTTATACAGCCTGTCTTCCGGAATTGTAGGCTAATCGCAGACCTTTGTAGGCGAATTGAGGATCTTTATTTTGATACTCCTAATTGATCAACCAAAAAATGTAATATTTTTCATATTTAATCCAATTAGAAGTAAAATTTACATTCTACCATTTTCTATTTGCAGTCTTGATCTGTTTTTATTAAGATATTCAGAGTATTCTTTATTTTAAATTAATTCTACTTTTTCTCTTCTCAGGAAGGTAGAAGGAGACTTATTTTATATTCTTTGAAAAATCAGGGATTCTATTATTCGACTTATTCTACAAAATTTGTTTTTTAACTTACCTAAAACAATGAAAAGCAAACACATATGAAAAATCAATGATTTTACTAAAATGACTTAATGTTATAAATAAAATCTACAAAAAACATTAATATTAATCTAATTTTACCCCAGAAAACAAAACATAAAATCAATGGTATTTTAGATTAAAATGTTCAACAAATAAGAATTTATATTCAACAAAACACCTACTAATAATGTTTATCATAAGTCCATTCATTATGTAAAAAAATTATTCTTTTTATGATTTCATGAAAAATATTCTTCAACTTATCATTCCCCGACCACAGAAAGCATAACTGAATTTCAACCAGTTATATACACTTCAATTTCTAATTAAAACCTTAATCCCTCATTATATATGATTCAGATTTTTTCTGAACCAGGAAAAGTATTGAAACAAAACTCTTGTTTCTTATCAACATAAAACACACACAATGAGATCCCTACAACAGCAACTGAAGCTTTTTCTCCCTTTATATAAGAGGGCTTCATTGCTGTTGTTTTTATTTTTCGTACCCTTCAAAATACATGCACAGAGTCTCTATTATGTAAAGGGCACCAGCATTACTATTGGGGAAAATACAACGGTTTATATTGCCCATTCAGAAGAAATACATCAGGAGGATCTAAAGGATTTTGAGGGAAAAACTTCGGAAAAGAAAGGGGTACTGAAATCCAGAAAACAAAAGAAATCTGCATTCAATGCTGAGAAAACATTAGCCGGACATCCGGCAGCAAAAACAAAAACATATCCAAAGGTACAGTCGATAGTATTTGCAGTGCCTCAACCTGATGATTTTTTTCTATCATATTCGAAAGGAGAAGCAATTTCAGCATCAATAACAGTTCATGACCAGACCCATTATTCAATTGAGAATAAAAAACTAAGGATTACCCATGAATATCCCAACAAGATTAATCATAAGATCGTAAGCAATAGCTTTATTTTCTTTAAAGACTATTACTGGTTTCAGTGCAAAACCCGTCCTCCGCCATCTTCATTGGTGTAAAAGAATCGATATAATATTTAAATTTTAAACATACTAAAGTGAAAAAACACAATATATTAATGAGTATATTCCTGATAACGAATATATTCATGTTTACAAATGCCCAAAGCCCGGGAGGAATTACTCCTCAGCTGTGGTACAAAGCCGATGCAGGGGTTAATTCTTCATCAGGAATTGTAAATCAATGGAATAACAGTGCTTCTCCGGGAACTTATGATCTTATCCAACAGGCAGCAGCAACCAGTACTTTGCCTGCTTATAATACAAGCCAGATTAACTTTAACCCATCAATAAGATTTGATGGGGTTGATGACCGTTTGGCAGCACCCAGTGTTCCACAAAATGTAACAGTTAGTTCACCATCTCCTTATCAGTCATCACAATATGTGGTATACAGAAAAGTAGGAAGTATTGCAAACTCCTTATACAACCATTCTAATGGTTTTGGAGGAACATGGAATGTGGGAGGAAATTCCAATGGAGGCATGCTTATTACGAACCGTAGTGTAGGTTCTACAACTCCTGCAATCAATGAAATTAGGTTACAGTCAACGGATGGAACTTCAAGTTTAATGAATGTGTATGTGAATGGCCAATTTAAGTCTTCTGCCTTTTCCAATGGTAATGCTGTTTCTACTTCAGGTACACAGCCTGTTTGGGTAGGAGGCCAGGGACTTAATAATTTCGTGAATGTCGATATCGCTGAAATCGTTATTTACAATACCACGAAGACCTTAGAACGTCCTCAGATAGAAAGTTACCTTTCTCTGAAATACGGAATTACAAAATTTGGTGATTATATTGCTTCAGACGGAACAACCTATTGGAATTCCGCAACGAATAGTGCCTATAGCAACAATATAACAGGTATTGCCAGAGATGATAATTCAGCTTTGTACCAAAAACAGTCGATGAGTATTAATCCCGGACAGCAGCTTTTGATTGGGCTTACAGGAATGGCTAATACTAACGCTTCCAATTCGGGAACATTAGCCAACCTGCAGTCACTTGTCGTTGGGGATAATGGTCTTTCAAAAGCGCCTACAACCCTTGTAAACAACATTCCGGGAGCTAATTTCCTTTTCGGTTCTGTGTGGAAGGTTCAAAATACAGGCTCTGTAGGAACAATAAGGGTAATGTGGCCTCAAGGGCTGAATAATTTAAAATTGATTCAGAACAATTCGGATCCTACTTTTGCTTCCGGAAATACCGTGACTGATATGTCTGCCAACACACAGACTATTAATGGAATTGTATATAATTATGCCGATGTTTCCCTTGCAAACGGGCAATTTTTTACATTCGCATCTTTCGCTCAGGCTCCGGGAGGAATTTTAAACAATCTGCGCGTCTGGATAAAAGCAGATGATAATCCCAACGGAAATACTACGGATAACGTAGCAATAAGCACCTGGCCGAACAGATCGCCAATTGGTGGAAATTTGATTGGAGGGGCTGCGTTTCCCAATACCATTGCATTACAAACTACCGGTCCATTGTATCGAAATTCTTCAGCAATGAATATCAATTTCAATCCTGTGGCACAATCTACTTCCACCTCCGGGCTTGGTATGCAAAATGCGTTTGCCACTATCGGGGATGATTATACGATGATTGCCTTGCATAAAAACCCCACTCTTCCTTTTGCAGGATTTAGAAATATGTTTAGTTTCCATGATAATGCAAGCCTAAATACAGTAAGTACCTCTAGCAGCTGGTTTGGGACTTATACTAATTCTCCTATTGCGTGGCCAAGTGCTGCCGGAACATCCGCATATACTGTAAACATTCCTGCAGTCACTACATTTTCAGCTACGGGAACAGGAACAATTGCTTATCAGGTAAATAGTATATCCAAAGGCAGCGGCACCAGTCTTTCAAAAAACGGAACCAATTTAGTGATAGGCGTAGATGCTGATGGTGGATCTGATGATGGTATAGACATTATTATGCCTGAAAACATTATGTACAATTCCGTACTGAATGCTGCAGATTATAACAAGGTAGTATCCTACATGGCCATTAAATATGGTGTAACATTAGGTACATTTGCTGTCCCGGTGAACTATACAAGTACTAATGGTACAACAGTGTGGTCTACAGCGGTAAGCACCTACCAGACTAATGTAATAGGTATCGCAAGAGATGATGCAGAAGCTTTGCACCAGAGAATTGCAAAATCACAGGATGCTGTGGCAGATATTATTACCATCAGTACGAATAATGATTTTACAAGCACTAATACAGGTGCAGGTCATTCCAATATTACTAATGATCAATTTTATTTTATAACCGGGAATAATGGTGCTGCAACCACATATAATGCTCAAAACTTAATACTGCGCAGATGGAAAGTACAGTCTACGGGTACGGCACAGAATCTATTTATTAAGACTTCTGACAGCCAAGCGACCTATCTTGTGTATGCTGATGATGCAGCGATGACTACCAATGTCGTGAACGTTCATCTTACAGGCGGCTCTACTCCTGGTATTCAGATTCCGAATGGGAAATTTTTCACGTTTGGAAAATTTACCTACTGTACCCATACCCCTAATAACTCCCCTGCTGATATGGTTACCAAAATAGGTATTACGACTCTGTCTAAGCAAAACGGATGGCCTGAAGGTATTCCTAACGGTGCTGTTGCTCTGGAGTCTAAAACCAAAGGTTTTGTTATTACCCGTGCCCAAAGCTCAGCTATTGCAAACCCTGTAGAAGGTATGCTTATTTATGATACGGTAAGTAAATGTATGAAGCTTTATAACGGAACCAGCTGGAACTGTGTAGTAAGAAGCTGTAATCAATAATAATTTTAATACATCAAAAATGAAAAAAGTAATCATATTAACCCTTATTTTCACCGGCCTTTCTTCTCTTAAGGCACAAGTGGGTATGGGTAAGGCCTCTGTAGACGGAGATGCTATTTTAGATTTTCCCGTTTCTAAAACCGGAATTATTCTTCCTATAGTGGAAGCACTTCCTACGGGTGCAGCAGCCACCAACGGAACGTTTCTTCTGGATAAAACCGATATGACAATAAAGATGCGTGAAAATAATCTTTGGGTACCTTTATCTGATGCAGGAAACCTCACTGGAACAATGCCCAATACTTCTGCAGAAACAGGAGGTGGGGTAATTATTGGCGCCGGAAGCTCACCTGCACAGGGAGTACTGGTTCTGGAATCCACCAGTAAAGCGTTGGTTTTACCTAAGGTGAATGATCCGGTAGCGAATATGAAAAGTCCGGTAGCAGGAACCATCTGCTATGATACCGTAAGCAAAACAATGGCTGTATTTGACGGCATTAATTGGAGTTTCTGGAAATAGTAAATTTTGATAGATTAATGATGGAGTCCGGCACCAAAGGTGCCGGGCTTTTTTTATATTAATTTACTATTGAATTTATTTCTATTCTTCAATGTTTAAATTAGTCAGATATTCTGATGGAGTAACTCCTTCAATCTGTTTAAATACCCTGTTAAAGGTTGATTGATTGGAAAATCCTGATTCCGTATAGATATACATAAGGGTTACTTTGCTGATATCATTTTCCTGAAGGAGTTTCTTTACATTCTCTATTCGGCAGGTGTTAAGATAATGGCTGAAGTTTGAAAATCCATTTAATTTAATAGCTTTAGAAATATACAAATTATTGGATTTCAAAATATTGGATAATTGAGAAATGGTAAATCCTACATCTTTATAATAGGCTTTGTCTTCTACAATATCTCTTATCTCGTTAAACAGAAGGTTGTATTTTTCTGTATTTTCAAGGTTTGCAAAACCTGCTTTTCTTTTTCAACAGCTTCTTCTTCGGGTATAACGTACATCTCCTGCTGTTCGGAAAACCCTAGTTTGGTCAAAATATTTCCTTCTATTTCAACCTTCCTTATTTTTTCATTATAATACAGCAAAAGAGCAAATACAGCTATATTGGAAACGCCTACAAAAGTATCAGAAGCTACAATCACCTTCACATCATTGAGGGCAAAATAATCAAATACAAAAAACTTAGTAAGAATGCTTACAGCTACTATAATCAGTAAAATATATAAGGTATAAATGTAGATATACTTTTTCGGCAGAAAAATGTGAGCCCCCAAAGGAACAGGGAGAAGCCACATAGCAGTAGCGGCAGAAAATTTCCAGAAATCCAGCATGACAAATCCGGCAAATAAGGGTGCATAAGAAATATAGAGATGTACCAAAAACTTTATATTATAGCTTTTCCGGATCACCATAAATGTATAAAACATGGTAACAGCATAGGTAAGTGTACATGCTGCAAAAAAAATATCTTTGATAATAAAGTAGAATACAAGAGAATAAGCCAGCAATATGCCGGACATAAGATAAACATATTGTGAAATAAGTTTTCTCTTGAGCGCATCTACAGATTTATCCATGAATTCTTTATCAGCTGTCATCCTAATGTTTTTCAAAAAATAACTTATGCAAAAAACTGATTATCAGAATATTGAAAAATTAAATGAATTTAAAAATTCAATTTAAGCTTTCAATTTTTGATTGTTTTTATCTGTTAATTTTGCTAAAGTAAGTTACAAATTTAATAATATATGATCATATTCAAAATGATGGAAAATATAAATCAATTTTCAATTTAATACATATAAATAATTATATAAAGATAATTTTTGAGAATTTATTACAAACCATACAGAAAAGTAATATTTACATCAGAGAATAACATATTTAGTAAAAAAGATAAAAAAACATCAATTTGAGATAATTTAACAAACGATCAAGTTGGTTTATGTCTGCCGTTTTTCAAACACACAAAGGATTTAAAAAATTTAAAAATTATGATAAAAAAACACGATTTCGAGACTCTCAACTATTCTATCACACTCCTGCATACCCCCTCTTAGATGAAGTTCAAGAACATACACATTGGCGCAATGATCAATAAGCGTGTGAAAGAGTGTGAAACTCCTATACCGAGAATTTGTAAATTTTTCAACTGTACTGAAGAGGATATTTCGGAAATGTATACTTCCAAAAGTCTGGATACAGAAATTCTCCTGAAATGGAGCAAAATTTTGGAATATGATTTCTTCCGATTCTATTCTCAAAACCTGATCTTCTATTCTCCAGCGTCACCTGATGTAAAAAACAAGAAAAATAGGCCAAACTCAGAGATGCCTTATTTCCGTAAGAATATTTACACCAAAGAAGTCATCAATTTTATGCTGGAAATGATTGAATCCGGAAAAAAAACCAAAAGTCAGGTTATAAGGGAATATAATATTCCTAAAACTACTTTATACAAATGGATAGAAAAAAACAAAAAATAGAACAACCTTACTATAAAAAAATCTATACAGATATTCTTCTCATCAAGTTTCCGGAAAAGCTTGATGAATGTAAATCCCTACTCTCAAAAGAAAAGCTGAGTGTTTTGGATATTATTCAGCTCAATCAGAAGATTTTTGGATCTGAAGAAATTTCGTCTGAGAATCAGCGGCTGCGTTCTTATGATGATGAGACCATTATACAGATATTAGAATATCAGAAGAAATATAAACTTAATAATACCCAGCTGTCTAACCACTATAAACTCAGTAGAAATACCATTACAAAATGGAAAAACTGTTATAAAATTTAGCTTCAGCTTACTAATTTCCATGCAAACTATATCATACATTTAACACAACATTAATGAATAAAATTATTTTGACAGTACTGCTCACCGGTGCTCTTATTCCTGTGTGCGCACAAAATACAGGAAACGTAGGAATCAATACACCCAACCCCGAAAAAGAGCTCACGGTAAATGGTACGATGAAGACATCCGGTATGACCCTGAAGGATCCTCTGGAAAAACTTGGAGCAGATGAAAATTATTCTTTTTTAATCAAATCTCCGGCTCCCCAAAACAAAATCACCTCTTATAATGAGTCTTTTGTGCCCGCCACTCCGGCTCCTATTAACCTTATCCAATATAAGATCACTTGTAATAGTGCAGACAAAGATTGGGTAGATGAATATGATACTAAAATTAATTCAAATAAATTTTTAGTTGTTATTGCCTCATATGGTTTTACACAGCCCGTATTTACTTATACCTCAAGTGTAATTACTCCTGTACCCGAAGTTTTTGCCTACAATACCAACGGCACATGGAAACTCAAAGCTGATTATGTAGGGTTCTCAACAGATGATTCTTTACCTGATGGGGTCTGGACACTCAATTTACTGGTTTTTGACAGAGCTTATACCAAGGAATTTACCTCTGCACAATCCGTTACCTCCGGAACAGGTGCCGCTTCTGTTCCTTTAATCCAATAATAAAAAGAGAATATGAAAAAAATAGCCGCGCTTTTATCGACAGCATTTACTTATTTTGGAGCCAATGCACAAGTGGGAATAAACACAAAAAATCCTCAGGGGATGCTGGATGTTCAAGGGGGAACACTTGTTGAATCTTATATCATTGATACTGCTAATTCAGATGCAACCGGCAACTATTATCTGCTTACGCGTTCAAAAGATACAACGCCAGTAGGAAAGGTCAAGCTTCTTGATATTTCCCTTCGAAATGTAGCTCCTGTTAATACGTATACTATTACCCTCAAAAATGTGAGCCAGACAGATGTTGTTAGTCTTAACACAGGACTGGAAACAGAAAAATACATTGTTGCCATTACGGGAGCCGTTTTCACAGATGCTACAGCGGGTGTCAATACTACAACAAGCTTTCCATCATATGGAGCGTATTCTACAGAAATAACTCATGTGTCAAGTGGAGGAAAAATTTATAATGCTGTTAACCTGAGCTTTAAGGGAGCGGGCACAACATCTGCACAGAACGGAACCTGGACCCTTACACTTTGTGTCTATGAAAAAGCACTCATTAAAGACTGGGGAACTTACACAGGAAGCGTAAACGGTTCATTTACAGGAACTTCAACAAATACACCAACAGGACTTCAATAAACTAATATGAAAAGAGTAATTTACAGCACAATTGTATTTCTTTTGGGAATATTTATTAATGCTCAAAATACAAAAATAGGAATCAATACCTCAACACCATCCGAAACACTGGATGTAAACGGTTCAAGCTTTACCAATTCTTTATACTTAAGAAACCTTGGTGAGCCGGATAAAACGGGAGGCCGTTTTCTTGCTACTTCTAAAAATACCCTGGATGTGTATAATCCAGCACTTGAAACCAGCGGATTATTTAATTATATCAAGCTAACCATTTCAGGAGTTCCTTCCACAGGAATCGCAGATTATGACACTAAAATAGATGCTACTAAATTTCTGGTAGTAGTGCATAATTATTCATTCCAGCTTAGTAATGGTTCTACAAAAGTTGCTCTTGACTATGGCAGTAACGGCGTTAATGATAACAAACAGGGGTCTCCCAATGTAAATACCTTTAAAAGTAACGGAACCTGGCACATCAGAGCAAATTTTACGAATAGCAGATTAGAACGTTATACCAACCCGAACGGCACTTACAATAGTTTTAAAGTTGATCTTTATTTAATGGCCTATAAATACCTTATCACAAAACAGAATATTAATGATGATACAAAGGATCTGGGCGGTACAAACGGATCCGCACAAGTATTGAGCAAACCTTCCGGCTTTTAATTGTTTAAAAAATTAATTTCCGTTCATCAATTCCTGCTCTCCGAAGTCTCCCGACTTCGGAGATTTTCACCCTTGTTATCCTTTTTTACGCCCGACTAAAGCTTTACAGGCAAAAAACAATCTTCATTTTTTTCTTACAGTTTTTATTTTCCTAAAATCACCTCAAAACCCGGCAGAACCAACACTTTTTAAGTATTTTTACATAATAATATAAATAACTTATGAAAAGATTCATATTGGCGGGAATAGTTACTTTAGGAGGGTTTCTTACTGCAAACGCACAGTGTAAACCTGTAACAGCACTCACAGAAAATTTTGATACATGGAAAGACATTAACAAATGCTGGACTGCCCAAGGAGGAAAAGCAATGCTTTATGCAAGTGATAAGAAAATCATTTTCTATTCCATGAACAATCCTGGAGAGAATATGTATCTGGTAACTCCGGAAATAAAAGCGGGTATTTATACATTGAACCTTGATATTTCAGATAACGGTGGAGAAACTTCACTGGAAATTTTCTCAGTAGGTAATGCTTCTGATGCAAAATCTTACACTTCCATTGCTAAAGCTTCAAAAATTTCGGGAGAAAAGAAAACTTATACCATTTCTATCAAAAAAGATACGCACTTGGCACTGAAAGTTTTACTGAACGGTGTACACCAGGCTGTTTATGTAGATAATTTCTCATTAACACCTAAAAAGTAAATCTTTTAAGATCTAAATAAGCTGCCTCAAAAGTGAGGCAGTTTTCATACGTTTTATGAGAATCACGCCATTATCACGCCATTTCTGCATACATATCAATAAAGCATTGTAAAGCTCGTGACTGTGGCCCATCCTTTCTAAAAACAAGAATCGTATTCATAGTTCCCAGTTGTTTGTTCAGTCCGTAGGTTTTAAGTTCTCTTCCAGCGTAATATTTAGACACAATTTCTTCCGGCAATATGCTGATTCCCAAACCTGCTTCCACAAAGTTAATCACTCCTTCAATAGAGTTCAGCACTGTACTTTTGTAATTCAGAATTCCTTTATGGCTTAACCATGATTCTAATCTTTCCCTGAAAATACATCCTTCATCAAATACTACTATTTTCAGTGGTTCATTCGCGATGAGTGTCTGCAGATTCGGGCCTTTTGAGGAAGCAAGAATAACTAGCTGCTCTTCTTTAATACAAATTTTTTCCAGGCCTTTAGCGTTTACAGGAGCAGAAACAAAGGCCGCATCCAGATTGTAATTTACGACGTCAGAAAGCACTGAATCTCTGGTATCTGATTTAAACTCCAGCTCAATACCGGGGTATTTTTCATCAAAAGTATTGAGGATTTCAGGTACTTTCAAAGCCATCGTTGTTTCTATACAGCCTATCTTCAGACATCCTCTGATATTGTCACCACTTTGGATATTATTCTTGGCTTCTTCCACCAAATGCTGAATCTGTTTAGAATACTGCATCAGAATCATCCCTTCGGAAGTAAGCTCTACTCTTCTGGATGTACGGGAGAAAAGCTTTGTATTAAACTCTTCTTCCAGACTTTTTATTCTTGCTGTAACATTGGACTGAACCGTAAACATCATAGTGGCTGCTTTTGTAAAACTTCCGGTTTCTGCAACGGCTTCAAATATTTTCAAATCATGTATATTCATTTTAATTAATCATTAAAAGTGATTTAATTGATTATAATTAATCGTTTTTAATAATCAAATATCCGTATTAATTTTGAACTGTCAAAAAAAATAAATGAAAATAAATTCAAGACAATTCATTACAAGTCTGTCGGTTGCTTTATTCACAGGCAATATGACAATCGCTCAATCTCATCAAAACTTAAATCTAAATAATCACATTATGGAAAACCATCCCACTCATTACCGCAACATCAACGTAAATGATTTAAATCTGTTTTACAGAGAAGCAGGTCCTGTCAATGCACCTACAATACTTCTTCTACACGGATATCCTACCTCATCTCATATGTTCAGGAACCTAATCCCGATTTTGAGTAAAAAATACCATGTTATCGCTCCGGATCTTCCGGGATTCGGTTATTCTGATGCTCCGGATCATAAAGAGTTCTCTTATACTTTCGACAATCTTGCAGGAACGATACAAAAATTTGTAGATAAGCTGAAAATGAAACGTTTTGCGGTTTATATCTTTGATTATGGAGCTCCTGTAGGTTTACGTCTTGCTATGAACAATCCTGAGAAAATTACGGGTATCGTTTCCCAAAACGGGAATGCTTATGAAGAAGGACTAAGCAATGAATGGAATCCGATCCAGAAATACTGGAAAGACCCATCACAGGCAAACCGCCTTGCTTTAAAAGGCTTTGTTTCTAAAGAAATTACCTTATTTCAATATCAACATGGTGTTTCTGATCTTTCTTTGATTGCGCCGGAAGCCTATACCCTTGATCAGAAATTTCTTGACAGACCGGGAAATGTAGAAATCCAATTGGATCTGATGAGAGATTACAGAACCAATGTAGCCTTATATCCAAAATTTCATGAATATTTCAGAAAATACCAACCCAAATTATTATTAGTATGGGGAAACAAAGATCCATATTTCCTTCCTGCCGGAGCTGAAGCTTATAAAAAGGATATTCCGGATGCTCAATTAAAATTTTATGATACCGGACATTTTGCCCTTGAGACCAACGCTGAAGAAATAGGTGCTGAAATAGTTGAATTTATGGGAAAATTGCCTCAATAGAGCATATAATCAATTGCTAAGAAATATGAAAACAATTGTTATTAAAAACTATGGCGGACCGGAAGTTCTGCAGCTAGAGGAAATGCCTGTTCCTGTTATAGAAGATCCGTCTCAGGTTTTGGTAAAAGTAAGAGCAACCTCTATTAATCCTCTTGATTACCAGATTAGACGAGGTGATTATGCCTCATTTTTCGACTTACCTATTATAACAGGTCACGATATTGCTGGCGATATTGTTGAAGTAGGTGAAGCTGTTAAAAAATGGAAAGCTGGTGATAAGGTTTATTATTCTCCACGTTTTGGCAGCCCTGGCAGTTATTCTGAATATCATCTTACCGACAAGTCTTCATTATCAAGAATGCCTGATAATATTAGCTATGAGGAAGCTGCTTCCATTCCGCTTATTGGAGGAACGGTTTGGGAAATGCTTGTTGTACGGGCAAAACTAAAAAAGGGAGATCGTATTCTCATTCTTGGCGGCGCAGGAGGTGTAGGAACACTTGCTATACAGGTAGCTAAATCTCTGGGGGCTTTTGTCTATACAACAGGACAAAGTATTTTACATGAAAAACTAAAAAATCTCGGAGCAGATGTAGTGATTGATCATCATAAAGAAAACTGGATTGAAAAAATACAATTACATACGCATGGAAAAGGTGTAGACGTAATTATTGATACCGTGGGAGGAAGCACACTTTCAGACAGCCCGCTTGTTTTAGCTGACTATGGTTCTGTTGTAACCCTGGTTGATATTCCACAACCACAAAACCTCATTAATGCCTGGGAAAAAAATGCTACCTATCATTTTGTTTTCACGCGGCAAAGCAGAGATGAGCTTGATCATATTACTGAATTAATTGAAGACGGACATGTAAAACCTGTTATAGACAGTATATATCAGCTTGAAGACGTTCAGGAAGCGCATCGGAGAATTGAGAATTCCAAACGAAAAAGGCCTTTATTCGGGAAAATTGTTCTAACCGTGTAAGCTCTTTATAATGTGAAAGTATCATTGCATTCAATGATGCTTTTTTATTTGTGAAATACTAAATGTTGGGAATTTGTATACTCCGAAAGTAAATTAATCTTTAAAATGATAAAGGAAAATAACATCTCCTGTATAAGCAGGTTTTGCATGGTCTTTAATTAAGAGTTTGGCTTCCACGATTGCTTTTACAGTTCCTCTGAGGTTAATCACAGATTTTACAGTTGCCCGCAGCTTTACATCGCTATTTACCGGAACAGCTTCTCCGAATTTAAGGTTTTCTATTCCGTAATTGATCTCCATTTTTACATTTCTCACATCCGCAATCTGTTTCCAGAGATAGGGAATCAATGATAATGTTAAATAACCATGAGCAATGGTTGATTTAAAAGGACCTTCTTTCTCAGCTTTTTCCTGATCTGTATGGATCCACTGATGATCTAAAGTAGCATCTGCAAATCTGTTGATCTGTTCCTGGCTGATCGTATGCCATGCAGAATCTCCCAGCACCTGTCCTTCAAGAGATTTATACTCATTAAAATTATTAATAATAATCATATCCTTTTCTGAACCTTTTGAGGGATTAAAATATGTACAGATGTTATCATCACTGTAATAAGTGTATATCAAGTCTGCATATTTATTTTCCAGACATCCAGTCTTAGTCTTTCAATATTCAGACCAATTGCTGCCTTATTTTCTTAAATCCCTGAAAAACCTCTCACATAAAAGTAAGAGGCTAATGAACATAATGAAAATAAAAAATAAAAAGTAATTTACATTACATCAATGTTCTTTCAAACAATATATCCAGATCCTAAAGTTCCATGGATTTTTGAATTTTAAAAAAAAAATATAAAAATATGAGACTTGATATGGCAAAGAATGTCATTCTAACATCCCTGCAATTAAGATTTTAATTACGCTAACTTTACGTTAACAGCATTTAAACCTTTATCGCTTTTTTGTACATCAAAAACTACTTTATCATTCTCACGGATTGCTCTTGTATTTAATCCTGAAGAATGTACAAATATGTCTTTACTTCCGTCTGCCGGAGTAATAAAACCGAAGCCTTTTGCTTCATTAAAAAATTTTACGGTGCCTTCTTGCATTGTAATTGGTATTAAAAATTGTGTATTATGATCTGTAAACGCTACAGATTGTATTTATGATATTCTGGCAGGCATTATGTTTCCTACCAGCGGTTGAATATTTTTAAGATCCGGAAGCTTTACCGTCTGGGGTACTGAAGAAGCGGGATCTACAATAATCTCTACAGGATTATTCAGGATTGTTTTGGCAAAATATTTTAAACTTCCCGGCATTGTAGCAGAAAAAAGCAGATTTTGTCTTCTGTGGGAAGCCAGATTCAATATTTTCTTTATATGATTAATCAATCCCATATCAAGCATCTTATCTGCATCATCCAAAACAAGCAACTCAATTTTAGAAAGATCAATATGTCTCTGATTTTCTACATCAAGCAGCCCTCCGGGTGTTGCCACAAGAACATCTACTCTTTTTCTCAGTGCTGCAAGCTGGCTTCCAATGGAAACCCCTTCATAAATGGAAAGCAGAGATAATGGTAAATATTTACTGTAAATTTTAAGATTTTCTTCTATCTGTACTGCCAGTTCCGGTGTAGGTGTAAGAATTAAAGTCCGTATTTCTTTATGATCCGGAGTATGTCTTTTCAGCAGCTGCAAAATAGGCATAGCAAATGCGGCTGTTTTTCCGGCACCTGTCTTCGCACATGCTGCAACATCTCTTCCCGATAAAATATACGGAATCGCAGTATACTGTATTTCAGTAGGCCTGGAGTATCCTGCTTCTGTCACTGCACGGATAATAGGATTGATTAAATTTAAATTTTTAAAATTCATTATAAATTCCGGTTTTTCCGGTATTTTGCAAACAAATCTGCTGATCAGAATTTGAATTGGTGTATTATAATGATAAACAAATAAGGAATGTTCTTTTTCTGCTCATCTTTTTCTTGTTTCGGCTACTATACTATTTTTCAATAGATTACAAATTACCGGCAATGACTTGTCACTCTTATCTACAATACAACTTCATAATCTCTTACTTCCACTATGGAACCCAAGACTATAAATTGGTAGCTGAAAAAGCAAGACTGAAAGAAAAAATGTGATTTTAAACTATGCAGAATAGCAAAGGCAGTGACCTGTTTTATAAATGTTCTGCAAACCTACAATAAAAAAAACAAACACAATTTCATTTAATTGATTGATTATCAAAAATATATTCGTACCTTCTGCAAATAAACCGAATTATTTGGTAGCGCGGATGATTTTAAACTCCGAAACATGCAAACTTCTTCCCCACTAGCAGCCCCCTACCCCAAAACACTAGAATCACGCACTGCACCGCATGTAAGAATTGCTTATTTTATCATGGTACACCATAAGCCTGAAATATTTAAAGACATGTTTCAGAAGATCTATACAAGGGATCAGTTTTATCTTATTCATATTGACAGAAAAGCAAAACCTGATTTCATAGAAGAAATACAGCAGTATATTGTTCACTTTCCCAATGCCTATATTCTGGACAGTATGAATATTGTTTCAGGAGGCTTCAATATGGTTCAGGCTGAGCTGAATGCTATGGAATTTCTTTTAAATGTAAGCAAAGAATGGGATTATTTTATTAATCTAAGCGGTGAAGATTATCCCCTGAAATCACAAAATATTATCCGTAAATTTCTTACGCTCAATAAGGGGCGTAATTATCTTTTTTACTATGATCAGAAGTTTTACAGGCCAGATACCCTGCAAAGAATACAAAATCATTTTACGGAATTAGCTTATATTATTTCTACTTTCATCTACAGAAGATCATTCATGAAGGATGTGACACCTTATATTGGTGGAAAATGGTTTATTTTCACAAGAGAAACCTGTGCATTTTTAACCAATAACAAAATCGTTATGGATTTTGAGGATTACTATCTCCACACTTTTTTACCTGCAGAATCTTTTTTTCAGACTGTCCTTATGAATACATCATTCAGTGATATTATTATCAATGATGATAAAAGAGCGGTACTTGAGAAATCTATTTTTCAAACAGCACAGAATACCTTCAATTATATTGAATCTTTAAAATCCGGCAATCAGCTTTTTATCAGAAAATTTAACAAAAAAACGGACGAAAATATCAGAAAATACATAGAAGAAAGCTATCTTACACCTCTTCCTTTTGTGAATGAAATCGAAAGAGAACTAAAACGGGATAATCGTCAAAATAACTGACTTCTGACCAACTTACCCAGAATATTTAAAACAGATACTGTTCAATGCATTTTCCGTTAAATCATTATATTTGAAAGAGGATCATAAAATCTGTTTTCTTCAAATTAACATATGGAAAAGACGCTGACGCAAGAACAATTAAAGCTTGTAACTTTAGAAAGTCAGGGATTAACACAAAATACTCCTTTCGGAACCGGAAAAACTGCGGTTCTGAATGCTTTGGAACATCTCGGATATATACAGATTGATACTTTATCGATAGTAGAACGAGCTCATCATCATACCCTTTGGACGAGAATCCCGGATTTTCAGGCAGATGATCTGGAAGAACTGGTAGAAGATCGTAAAGTATTTGAATACTGGTTCCATGCAGCTTCTTATCTTCCTATGCAGGATTTTCGATATGTTTTACCTCAAATGCTGACAATCAAACGAGGAGAATCCCGATATTACAACGCTGATCCTAAAGTGATGGAATATGTAGTAGACAACATCCGTAATGAAGGTCCAAAAAGAGCAAGGGATTTTGAAAATGAAAGCTATAAAGCAGGAAGCTGGTGGAACTGGAAACCTGCCAAATTAGCGCTAGAAAGACTTTTTATGCAGGGAGACCTGATGATCAGCGGACGTTCCGGAATGCAGAAAACGTATGATCTTGCAGAGAGAGTTCTGCCGTCTTTCATTGATACCACAGAACCTACTCCACTTGAGCTGGCTGAATATCTCGTGAAAACCAATCTGCGGGCTTATGGATTTACTACATTGAAACAGATCACCCATCTTCGGAAAGGAAATGATTTAAAGAAAAATGTCAACCAGGTTTTACAGACTATGCTGGAAGAGGGATCAATATCTCAAGTCAAAATAGAAGGATTATCTTCTGCTTTTGTTCAGAATGATGTTTTTGAAAACACATTTAATGTTAAAAATTCTGGTGTCTGGCTGTTATCTCCGTTTGACAACGCTATTATTCATCGGGATCGGATCAAACAGGTCTTTGATTTTGATTTCCGCCTGGAATGCTATACTCCGAAAGAAAAAAGACAGTACGGCTATTTCTGTCTGCCCATCCTGTTTGGAGATCAGTTTATTGGAAGGGTTGACTGTAAAGCGCACAGAAAAGAAAAAAAGCTGGAACTTATTCATTTACATATTGAAAACAGTACTATAGAACCTGAGCTATGGCTTAACCCTTTTGTAGAAACTATAAAACGTTTTGCCATTTTCAATAACTGCGAATCCCTGGTTCTGACAAAGGTGAATCCGTCAAAATTAGGTGCTGTTGCAAAAAAAGAATTATCAAGATTAAAATTTAAATAGTAATTGATAGCTATTTAAAAGACAAATCGCATTATTGAAGTCAATAATGCGATTTTATTTTTCCAGAATGATCCTGATTAGTTTAATTTCTGATTTGTTTTCTGAACAAAATCATTCCATTGCTGATTCAGATAAGTTACTGCTTTCTTTTTCTCATTGTCATTCAAAGAAGAGTAATTAATAGAATTGAAAACCAGTTTTTTCAATGCTTTCACATCCAGCTCCCAATAGACCTGTGTTACCCAGAAATCATAGCTCAAACCTGTGTACCCATATACAGAAGGATCATCACTGCTGATGGAACACTGTATCCCATTGCTCAATAAAACTCTTGCAGGATGATTTCTTAAATCACTTACATATCCCAAAATTTGATTACTGATTGGGCTTACTTCTACCAGTTTGTTCTGTTTTCTGATTTGTTCCATTGTTTTAGGGAAGTAAATCAGATTAAGTCCGTGACCAATTCTTTTATTATTTAACAGGGCAACATCCAGAACATTTTTATTCAGGGCAGAATTGCTTTCTCCGGCATGAAGGAAAAGAGGTAATTCCACTCCGTACTTTTTACTAAGTTCGCTCATTTTTGTCCAGTTTTTCTCAAAAAAATTAATGTTATGTCCTGCAGCTTCATCTGCCACAAGATCAAAACCTGAGATCATATCCGGAAATTCTTTTTTCATTTCAAAAGCTGTTTGCAGCTGTTTCCCAATACTTTCATTATCTAAGAATTTAAAGCTTGAATAGATCAGTTTCAGGGTAAATTGCGGATCAGATTTGTGTATTTCTTTAAGAATATCCTGCAGATCTGTGATGGACGTTTTCAAAGGATATTTCCCATGTTGAAAATCGTAAAGTTCATCAAAGATGTATCTGATTTCTACATGCTGTACTTTGTCTTTTATTAAATCCTGAAATCCTTTCAGATAATATTCTTTAAAGAAAGGACGGTATGGAAGCAACAGGCTGATGCGCTTAAAACGTTTTTCAAATTCAATCCAATAATCTGTATAAGAGCAAAGATTGTCACGTTTTAAGGTAAGAAGATCCGACAGCTTATTTTCAAAATCCGGGGTTGAAGTCAGCTTTTTATCAAGGCTTACAAATCCAGCCGGAACTTTTCCTTTTTCAAAAAATCCAAGCTGTCCGAAAATAAACTGATCATTATCCTCCCGATCGAAAACATAGCATTCCTGATATTTTCTGGCAGCCGAAATAATCCATTTCACATCGGTTATTCCTCCGCTGTGGGTATGCAATAAACCTCCTTTCGGCATGGTCTGAAGAATTTCAAACATCTTACTGCCTTCTATTAATGGTTTTAATTCATTAAAAGAACTGTTATATAAAGATATTTTCTTTGTATCCGTATCACTGAGAAGCTGTTTATGAAGCTGGAATAGCTTTTTGTCCAAAGCCATTTCTGCATCGGATAATTGTATATCAGCATCAAATGCCATCGCCTCGTTTTCTTTCTCTGATAGTGTCAGATTCTGCTGGTATACAGATTTTTCATTCACTTTATTTTGTCCCAAAAATAAGGGTGCTCCCAAAAGTGATATATAGATAAGGTATTTTTTCATCATAATATTGGTGGAGTTTGTACTATCGGTTATGTCTTAACCGACAAAAGTAGCTTGTTACAGCAAAAATTGTGCAAAATAAAGATATTTCAAAAATAAGATTAATTTTTCTGTGAAAAACCTTCAATATTTCTTTTTCTTATCTACTATAAATGATTTTTCATTTTTTACTGAAAAGAGGTTCTGAATTCCAATGGAGAGCACTGGGTTTTATTTTTAAACAGTTTTGTAAAAGACTGTGGATGCTCAAAGCCTAATTCATAAGCAATTTCACTTACGGATAAATTTGTTGTAGAGAGCTTTTCTTTTGCTTTTTCAATCAGTTTATCATGAATAAACTGCTGTGTACTTTGTCCGGTAAGGTTTTTTAATAACCGACTGAGGTAATTGGGAGAGATTCCAACTTCATCGGTAACAAACTGTACTGTCGGTAATCCTTTTGATATCAGATTATTATCATTGAAATAATCCCTCAGCAAATCTTCCAATCGATTGAGGATGGAGTGATTAGTCATTTTTCTGGTGATAAACTGTCTTTCGTAGAATCTTTCGGAATAATTGAGCAGTGTTTCAATATGGGAAATGATGATATTCTGACTGAATTTATCGATAACTGCGTGATATTCCTGCTCAATATTTTCTATAATTCCATTGATGGTAAGTTCTTCTTTTTTTGAAAGAAACAAGGCTTCATTCACAGAATAGTCAAAAAAGTCATACTGTTTTATGGTCTTTGCAAGAGAAGTATTCCACAGAAAGTCAGGGTGAATCAACAGCATCCAGCCGGATTGTTTTTCCTGTCCGCCGGGATCTGATTCAATTCTGAAAACCTGGTTCGGGGAAATAAAAAACAGAGTTCCTTCATCAAAGTCATATTCCTGCTGGCCATACTTCAACTTTCCATTCATACCTATTTTTAAAGAAATCTGGTAAAAATCCAGCATCCAGTTGAACTCTCCGATATCGGCAGGCCGTTTTACCTCTTTATAGTCAATCACACTGATCAACGGATGTTCAGGAGGAGGAAGCCCTCTTGAGCGGTGAAATTCTGTAATGGATTTTATTCTTTTAATTGCCCGCTTTTCCATATCTATAAAATTACAAATTGTTTTTACAGTAAACTTTTGTTGTAGAGTTTTTTTTTACCACGGATGGCACAGATTTTCACAGATGCTTGTGGCTAAAGTAGTGCTTTGTTTATTCTTAAACATTTGTGACGTTTGTGGTTTGATATTTACGCTTCATCATTTTGATAGGCAGCAGCAAATTCCTTTGCAAAGTCTGCCAATTTTACTTTTCCTAAAACAGGCTGATTCTGATAATAATCTTCATACACAACTCCGCTTCCCTGGCTTGCCTGAGTTTCTACAAAGCCTTTAGCCACCTGTTCATTGAAACCGATATCAAGCCAGTTTTTCAATAATTCTTCATCTGAAATCACTTTCCACTCAAGATTCGGCTTACCGATTGCTTCACCCAAAGTTTTTGCAATTTCATTAGGAGAAACCACATCACTGGCTACATAACGTACTGTTCTTCCCTCAAATGGCTTTTCAATTTCTTCCGCTACAACGCCTGCAATATCCAACGGAGAAACCCACGGTTCTTTTTTATCTCCTCCCCAGTTGGAAATAATAGCCCCTTTGTTCTTAATCGTATTGATGAATGAAAACATATTGAAATAGATGCCTACCGGACGAATAAATTTAATGGCAACATCATTCGGAAGCTGTTTCAGAATCTGCTCTACATGGTAATGAAATACAATAATCCCCGTACCTCTATCCGTATGAGCTCCAATACTGCTGAGATGGATAATTTTCTTCACTCCTGAGCGCTCCACAGCAGTTTTATAGTGATGACCAATTTCACTGATCTTTTCGATAAAATCAACATTTTTATCAAATAAATCTCCTGCTGCCTCCATGGTTTCCATGAGATAAACAACATCTGCTCCTGTAAATGTTTCAGTAAGAAAATCAGGATCAAACATACTGCCTATAGCAGCTTTTGCTCCTAAAGCTTCAATAGCTGCCTTTCTTTCTTTATTACTGCTGATCACCGTTACCGAGTGTCCTTTGTCTACTAATTCTTTTGTAAGCGGCTTTCCGATGTTCCCGATGGAGCCTGTTAAAACAATATTCATTTCTTTATTTTTTTGTTGATGTAAAATTCCGAATTGCCTATGAGGAAAACTTCGCCGAATCTATCTTCTTCTTAGCCAAAACCAAACTCTATCAATAGCATTTCTTCTTATCATATTTCTTTCTTGAACATTGTAGAGCTATAAAATAAATAAAAAGTCTACAAAACAAATAGACTTATAATTTTAATTTTAATTCACACCTGAAAATTAACTTTTTTATCATTTTTTAACATTTACAACATTCTAAAAAATAAATTGATAATCAATATTTTATATCATTATAATTTAAATTTAATTTAATAACCTACTAATTTAGTAGACTAATATGATTTATCTCATACTCTCTTTTTATAGGGGTTTACCTTTTATTAAATAATTTTGACCCAGTTAAAAAAATCATAAACTTTATTCTCATGAATAAGAATACCTTTAATTCTTACCTATGCACCATTACGGTGGCAGCTTCTGAACAGCAAAATTGTTGTGGAATGCCTGCCCTTTCACAGCACAACAGTATTTCTCAAAACATGTGCTTTGATATGATGTGCATGATGATGTACTAACTTTTTTAAGAGATACATTCATTACTGTAGGAATTAAAGCCAAAGAGTTCAAGGCTTCTTTCATCCGGGTACATCTCCTGTAAATTTAATTTTCTATTTGTTATATCCTCCCTGAAAAAGGAGGCAGGAAATTATTATTTCTTACAGAGAGATCAGCAGTAATACACAGTTCAGTTTTAAACCTAGATTAATATAATGAAAAAGAAACAATGCAAGCTTGGTGTATTGGCCTTACTCCTATTCGCGGAATATGGTTTTGCACAAAGTAAGGACAGCCTTTCCAACGAAACTTCCATCAAAGAAGTGGTAGTAGTGGCCTTTGGAAAGCAGAAAAAAGAAGAGATCACAGGATCTGTACAGTCCTTGAAGGCCAAGGACCTTTCTAATCTTCAAAACGGAAATATTCTTCAGGGAATTGGAGGAAAAGTAGCTGGGGTACAAGTAATTTCATCAGGTCAGCCGGGTTCCCAGCCAACGATCAGAATGAGAGGAATAGGTTCCATCAATGCTTCAAGTGATCCATTAATTGTTCTGGATGGTATTCCGTACAGTGGAAACCTGAACAGTATTGCCTCATCAGACATCGAAAGTATTTCTTTCCTTGAAGATGCTTCTTCAAATGCTTTATACGGTTCCAGAGGAGCCAATGGAGTTATTATTGTGAATACAAAAAGAGGTAAAAACAAGGGCATAAGTATTGAGGCCGATGTAAAAACAGGAGTTAATTTCAGATCAATTGAAGATTATTCAGTTTATACTTCTCCGCAGGATTATTATAGTGCATATTACAACAGAGCCAGAATTGGTGAAATTGCGAGGATGAAACAACCGGGAGCAGTTCCTTCCGGTCCTTCTCCGCATGATGTAGGGCTTGCAGCGTTAACCAAACTGGGATATGATGCTTATAATGTTCCTTTTAATCAACTAATATCAAAGGATGGTTCTTTTAATCCGGATGCAAAATTGTTATATCAGGACGATTGGAAGAAACTACTTTTCAGACCTGCTTTGAGAAGAGAAGCCACTGTAGGCATCAATGCCAATGGTGATCAGGTAAAATCATATACTTCACTTAACTATCTGGATGACAAAGGATATTTGATTTCTTCAGGTTTTGAAAGGTTCGGGATTCGGTCTAATGTAGACTACTCTATCACCTCAAAACTGAAATTAACCAGTGCTTTGTCTTATACCTATAGTAAGCAGGATTTTGGTGAGACCGGCGGATTCTCCAACCCTTTCCAGTTTGCCCGAAATATTGCGCCTTTCTATCCTGTTTTCCTGAGGGATAATAACTACCAAAGGCTTTATGACAGCTATGGGAATGCTTTATATGATTATGGAGACGGTCAGGGACCTAACGGAGCCACCAGATCTTATGCCGTTTTTGAAAACCCAGTAGGTAACCTTCAAAAGAATAAATCACAGATCGTAAGTAATGTGACCAATCTTAATCTTGGTTTAAATTATGAAATCATCAAAGGACTTGATTTCACCTATAATTTCGGAGCCTATCTTGAAAATACAAGAAACCTGCAGTTCGGAAATACGGAAGGAGGAACATCTTCTTCTGTAGGGGGAACTATTTCGCAGAGTTCGAACTTTAAATATACACTGAACCACCAGCAATTGCTTACTTACCAGAAAAAACTGGGAAATCACAGCTTCAACCTCCTTGTAGGACATGAACTGAATAAGATAAAAGATGATGGATTATCAGGATCCAAACAACAGCTTTTATTACCGGATTCTCAAGCTTTTGATAATGCGGTAAAAATTACAGGTTTATCGGGAAGCGGTTATGAATATGCTGTAGAAGGGTATTTCACAAGGTTATTGTATAACTATGACGGTAAGTATTTCTTCAATGCCAATATCCGTAGAGACGGTTCTTCAGTATTTTCTCCTGAAAGCAGATGGGGGAATTTCTATGGATTAGGACTGGCGTGGAATATTGCAAAAGAAGATTTCCTTAAGGACAACAGCGTGATTAATTCTTTAAAATTAAAAGCCTCTTACGGTCAGCAGGGAAATGACAACATTCTTTTAAGCGGATCTACCAGAGACTATTATGCTTATCAGGATATCTACGGGATTAATAACTTCGGAAATGACAAACCTGTTCTGTCTCTAAAAAAACAGGGAAACAAAGATTTAAAATGGGAAACTTCCAAAAACCTGAATGCCGGTTTTGAGATTTCACTTTTAAAAAGCAGAATCACCCTGAATGCAGATTATTTTGAAAGGAAAGTATCGGATATGATCTACGCTCTTCCTCTTCCTCCATCCAATGCAGGATCTTATGTAAAATATGGCAACATTGGAGATATGACCAACAGAGGTGTTCAAGCCAACATAAGTGTGGATATTCTTCGTGGTGATGAGTTCCAGTGGAACTTTTATGCCAATGCCACCCATTATAAAAATAAGATTACCCGATTACCGGCTGAACAAAGGAATACAGGGCTGGTTAGTGGCTTGTTTATTCTTGCAGAAGGCGGAGACCGTTACACTTATTTCCTGAAAGAATTTGCCGGAGTAAATCCTGAGAATGGTGATGCTTTGTGGTACCGTACATCCATAAATCCTACCACTCAAAAGGAAGAAAGAACAGTTACCAGCAATTATAAGGATGCCACTGATTATAACACTGGAAAATCAGCAATTCCAAAAGTATATGGTGGATTCGGAACAGATTTCAGCTATAAAAGATTTAATCTGGCAGTGAATTTTGCTTACCAGTTCGGAGGATATGGATATGATGATATTTACAGAAGTTTATTCCATTCCGACAGCTATGGTTCTAACTATTCTACGGATCTGGATAAAACATGGACTCCGGAAAATCCTACGACTGCATTACCAAGAGTAGATCTTACCGCTACGAATCAGAACGGAAACTCAACGCTTTATCTGATCAAATCAAATTATATCAGTCTTCAGGACGTTACTCTCTCCTATCAGCTTCCTGACGGTTTTGCAAAGCAGGCAGGTTTATCAGGTCTGAAAGTTTATGTGACTGGAAACAACTTATACCTATGGTCCAAGAGAAAAGGATATGATCCGAGAGCTTCACTTACGGGAGTTTCTGACGCCTACCGTTATTCTCTGTTATCGAGCGTCTCTTTAGGCTTTAAACTTAATTTTTAAAAGAACAGGAATGAAAAAAATAAAATACATTATAACAGCTGCAACCATAAGTTTCATTGCTACTAGTTGTTCCAATGATCTCAACACATTACCGGACGGAGATATTTCCGGTGAACAGTTGAATAACGACGCCAACAGCCCGGAAAAAATACTGGGTGGAATCTATCTTGACCTTCGCAGCAATGGTGCCGGCGGTACTACCGTTCACTCAGATTTCGGAATCATGGGAATCAAGGCGGGTGCAGATCTGATGTCCAATGATGTCATCCAATCTACCAACCAGCATTTGGGAATGTTTTATAATTATGAGGCTACCAATGCCAGCAATATTGCATCTGAGATTGTATGGACCACTTTTTATGCTAGAATATTTATCATCAACAAACTTCTTGATAACCTGGATAAAAATGCAAACGCAAAAAACAGAGCTATAGCAGGGCAGCTTCTCGCTTTAAGAGCTTATTCTTACTTTTATCTGGTTCGTTTCTACGCTAATGATTATAACGGACATCAATCTGAACCAGGACTCCCATTGGTTCTTACAGCCAATAACCCAAGCCAGGGACTTCCGAGATCAACGGTTGCTGAAGTGTATACACAAATCAAGAAAGATATTGAAGAATCTGTTTCCCTTTTGGATACTTATTCCCGTCCATCCAGAGCTCAGATCGACCAAAGAACTGCTAAAGCTATTGCTGCAGAAGTATTTCTGGAAACAAGAGATTATATCAAAGCGGCCAAATATGCTGAGGAAAGTAAGCAGGGAGTAGTCCTTATGACTGAAGATGATTATACCAATACCGGATTCTCCAACATCAATAATCCTGAGGTAATATGGGGTTTTCATAATACGATTTCCACCATGAGTATCGGGAATTATTATGCTTCTTTCTTTTCGATGTTTGATAATACCAATGAAGGATATGCGGGAGCTGCACAGATCCGTAAACTGATAGACAAGCGTCTTTACGAAGCTATTCCGGCAACGGATTACCGTAAGAAAGTATTTAATGGAAGCCAGAATGCAACATATACTTTTAATGGAAAAACGAAAAATTATCCGCCTTACGTAAGCTGGAAGTTTAAAGATCCTACCCTTTTTGAAGGAGATTATATTTACATCAGAGCTTCTTCACTGTATTACATACAAGCTGAAGCCCTTGCCAGACAAGGAAGAGAAACGGAAGCCAGACAGGTATTATTCGACATTACCTCCAAAAGAGATAAAGCTTATACGATATCTACAAAGTCAGGCAGTGAGCTGATCAATGAAATTGTATTGCAAAAGAGGATAGAACTTTGGGGTGAAGGCTACGCCTGGTTTGATATGAAGAGATTAAATACTCCTTTAGAAAGAGTATACACAGGAACGAATCATACTTTTGGAAGATTCAACCTGACACCGGATAAATTCAGATTCCAGATTCCTAATAAAGAGATTAATAATAACCCACAAATCAAACAGAATGAGTAGATAAACAGAAACAATTTTACATTCAAATATATTCAGTGACGAGGAGCCATTTACTTGTAAATGGCTCCTTTTTTATGTTTAATTTAAAATGCAAAGTAAGAGTTATTCAAACGTTCATTTTTAAGGAGGCAAAGGAGTACGACTTTGTCGCCTATGAAGGTGGATGATGATACGTCTGCTCAGAAAGAATCAATTTATTGATTCCAGCTTTTTGCTTCCTTAAAAATTATAAAAGCATCAAAGAAGCTTTGCGTTAAAAAAATCTTGCAGATTATTTATTTTATAACAATATCAGATTTGTAATGATCTTTCACCAGCTCGCCATTTTTATACAACCGCTGGTTAATCACCTTCCCTTTTTCATTAAAATAAAGCCACAAAGCATTTTTTCTTCCTAAAGAATCCAGACGTCCCATTTCTTTTGGCATTTTATTGTTATGAAGAATTTGAACAGGATATAATCCTTTCAAATCTTTTAAAGAATCCATTTTTTCCGGGATCAGTTCAGATTCATTTCCAATCTTGAAAATATATTTTTTCCCTTTATCACTATTCAACATCAATTCATCACCTGATATTTTATATTTCCCTTCAGAGAAAGTTGCTGTTACGATTTGATCATAACTTACATGTTCTGTTTTTAAAAACTCAAAAGTTCCATCTTTTATATAAAGTGAATAGGTTCCATTTCCAGATTCCAGTTCGACATATTTTGGGTATTCTTTATCTTTTTTACAGGAAACAACAGAGAAAAAAATGATAGAAAGGCTAATAGTTTTAATTTTCATAGAGGCTAAATTATTATAATATTTGGAATAAAAGAAAAAGAGGAAATACATATATTTGAAAATCATTTTCATTTCTTACATCCCTTACTTTTTTCAATAATAAAAATATATAATGACCATAAAAAAATTACTCTTCACTGGTGTATTTTCCACCCTACTGTCTATTACCGTAACAGCTCAGAAAAAAGACGCTTATACTCATAAAATTGACAGCATTATCACAGCTTCCAGTCCGATAGAATTCAACGGAGTGGTTTTGGTGGCCCAAAAAGGAAAAACACAATACTTGAAAACCAATGGCTACAAAGATTTTGAGAAAAAAATTCCGTTGAAAACAGATGATCAGTTTGAAATCATGTCAAACTCCAAGCAGGTGACCGCTGTTTTGGTTCTGCAGGTTGCCGAACAGGGAAAACTGGATCTTCATACTCCTATCAAAAAATATCTTCCTTCTCTTACTCAAACCTGGGCAGATACAGTTACGATCCATCATCTCCTGAACCATACCCATGGGATTACAGATAAGGAAAAACCCACAATCTTCAAAACGGGTTCCCAGTTCAAATATGGAAATCTTTCCTACATGATGCTTGGAGAAATCCTTAAAAATACAACTGGAAAAAGCTTCACAGAACTGGCCAATTCTCTTTTCAAAAAACTGAAAATGGATCATACTTTTGTTTACAATACAAATAATAATCAATCTCTCGTTCCCGGTTATATGAACGAAAACAATCAGTTTGAAAAAGTAAAAGAGTCTTTTCTGAATGACGATATTGCTCCTGCTGCAGGAATTATTTCTACGGTACAGGATCTTGCAAAATGGGATCAGGCATTATTTAAAGGAAAACTTCTGTCTCCAGAGTTTCAAAAACAGATGCTGACCCCTTCCACCAGCTCTCAGCATGATGTATTTGGAAAAGAAAGCATGGGATTCGGGTATAATGTGAGGTTTATCAAAGAAGCTGGGCTGAATTATTATGCAGTGACAGGCCTTGGTGATGGCTTCACCTGCCTTAATGTGCACTTCCCTTCCACAGATACTACTTTGGTTATCCTTGAAAATCAAATGCCTGAAAACCGCGAATACTGGAGTTTTAAAGAAGCTGCAATAAAGAATGTAGTTCTGAAAGCAATTACAAACGGACAATAATTTCATTTATGAATAGTTTCAGAAGTGGATCTTGCTTTACTATTTAAGTTCCATAAAAATTTAAACGCAAAGTTTAATAATTCAAATAAAATATATTGAAGAAAGCAAAAGAAATGCGACAAAGTCGCGATGAAGCTAAATGATAGGTGTTCGCTTAATCAGAATCAATGCAATTGATTCCAGCTTAGCTTCCTTATAATTTTATGATCGAGAAGATAAAGCTTTGCGTTAAAAATAAATTAAGATCTTTTTGTAAATAATCTTTGTAACAGCTTTAGTAGATTACTCAGATTCTTTTAAAATTCTTGTTTTAACAATAGAAAAAGGTTTTTCTATCAAAAATCTGTAGAATAAACCTCCCAAAATACAGGCGAAAAGGCAAATCATAAGGCTTATATTATCTGACGTTTCCAGTTTAAAATAATCAAAACTCTCCTGCACCATATGAATAATTCCTTTATGTGAAAGATAAACAGCATAAGATAAAGCGGCCAGTTGAGCGGTAATATAAGACTTCGATTTGTACAGGAAAGACGATTGGGAAACCGCAGCCATAAGGATAATTCCATAGCTTACTGCCACCAGTGTAAATCCAAATAGAGAAGCTGTTTTTGAAGCCTGCTCATCACATACCCAGAAAGAAATTCCCAACAGTATAATTCCCAAAAAGAAAAGTTTATTTCCGTTGTGATTCACTATTTTTTTGAACTTTGAAGAATATTGCATTAGAAATCCGATCAAAACCCCTGTTCCAAGTCCAGCCAGCCTTGTATGGGTAGGGTAATATATTTTCATATACCAGAATTTCCAGAAATCTGAGGAAGCAGTATCCACTCCTGTTATACATTCATTCCATACCATTAGTCTGGCTATCATAGAAAATCCTATAACCGTCATCATCAGAACTGCCATATACCTGAACAGTTTTGTTGGCATCACTATCAAAAGGAATAAAGGAAGAATGAGATAAAACTGCTCTTCGATACATAATGACCATGCATGAGAAAATGTTCCCCGGTTGATTACGTCCAGACCATAATTTTGAGTAAAACTCATAAACTTCCACAATGGAGATAAAGCTTCTCTTTCCCTGAAAAAAGGAAATGTAAAATACAGAAAAAGTGTAAAAAAATAAGCCGGAATAATCCTGAAAAAACGTTTTATATAAAATGTATTCAGATGGATTTTCCCTTTAATTTCTATTTCTTTAAATAGCCGGCCTGAAATCAGAAAACCACTTAAAACAAAAAAGAGATCCACACCCGTCCATCCAAATCTTCCGATACTGTCAATCCAATCCGGATGTTTAAAAGCACGGTAATGGTACATTAATACGAGTAAAATAGCGGCAGCTCTCAGATGATCCAATCCGTAAAGCCTTTCAGAACGTTCTGTCATTATTTTTTTATGCAAATGTTGACAAATTTCAGACTGCTTTCTGATATGGGATCCAGACTACAGCTTATTCAGAATCAACAGCAAAATAAGCAGTCTATATAATAAATGATGTCATCTGCCATTATTTTAAAGCATTTAAGACGACCGCTTTCTGATGTTACTTAAGATTTTATATTTTTGAGGATGATGAAAACTCCGTCAGAAATTCAGATCAGACAAACACTATACTTCCAGCTGCTTTTCTGGACGGCTTTATTTTTATTCGGAACGGTAAGAATGTCTGAAGACTATGATAGTGAAGCTACCAAAGGATTGATTATTTATAATTTTTGCCATTGGATTTTCCAGATTGCGGGAGCCAATTTTATTTATTTTGTTCTGATCCGTCATTTCTTTGATCAGAAAAAGTATGCTGAATTAATACTGTCTATTCTTCTCAGCCTTTATATTATTTCTGTCATTAATCGGTTTTTTATCGTTTATATTGCAGAACCACTATTCATTAATGAATTATTGAAAGATACCCCTTTTGAAATTTTCACAGATATTCCTTACCTGCTTCTTCATTATACCTTTCCGATTATCAGCGGTGCATTTATTTTTATCTCAATCATGTTTATCATAAGGTATAAAGATGAAAAGGAACGTACTATCAAACTGCAGAAGGAAAAAACCGAACTGGAACTCCAATCACTCAAATCCCAGCTCAATCCTCATTTTCTTTTTAATACCCTGAATAATATTTATTCCCTGTCTGTTAATCATTCTGATAAAACCCCTCAATCTATCAGCCAGCTTTCTGATATTCTGGATTATATTCTGTACAAAGGGCAAAAAAAATGGGTAGCAATCTCTAATGAACTGAATATTATCGATCATTATATAGCTCTGGAAAGTCTCCGCTATCATGATGAAAGATTAAAAATTGAGAAACATTTTCTATTAGGCTCCCAGAACACAATTCCACCACTGCTATATCTCACTTTAGTAGAAAATGCTTTTAAACACGGAGCAGGAAAAAATTCAGAAACAACAGAAATAAAGATTGAAATAGAAACGAGTAAGCAGTCTTCTGTTTTTAAAATTGAAAATACTTTTTTTGAAAGCCCGGCAGATAACGAAAAAGGAATTGGACTGCAGAATATACAAAGACAATTACAATTTCATTATCAAGGAAAATCTACCTTTCGGGTTTCACAGGAAAACAATATTTTTAAAGTTGAAATAACCACTCCTTCCCATTATGATTAACTGTATTATTGTAGATGATGAACCTCTGGCTGCCTCATTGCTGGAAAACCATATCTCTAAGATTGACGATTTAAAGCTGACAGGAAAAGCCCAAAATGCAATGCAAGCTTATAAAATACTACAGAATCAGACTGTAGATTTGATGTTTCTGGATATACAAATGCCTCATTTGAACGGAATAGATTTTTTAAAATCACTGCCGCAGAAACCTAAAACCATTTTCACGACAGCCTACCGGGATTTTGCCATTGAAGGTTTCGAGCTGGAAGCAGTAGATTATCTTCTTAAACCTATTACTTTTGAACGGTTCTTCAAATCTGTAGAACGTATACTCAGAAATACACAGGACAGTAACGAAGATTTTATCATCATCAAAACTGAAGGAATGCACCGTAAACTTTCCCTTTCGGAGATTGCTTATTTTGAAAGCCAGGGAAATGACATCAAAATAGTACTTACCAATCAGGAAAATTGTGTTTCCAAAAATAAGATTGCTGATCTGGAAAAAACTTTATCAGGTAAAGGTTTTGTAAGAATTCACAGGTCTTTTATCATCAATTCTGCTTTTGTAACTGCTTTCAGTAATAATGAGATTGTGGTATGCCATCATCAGATTCCTGTGGGAAGAAGCTATAAGCAAGAGTTTGAAACCTTCATATCTTCTGTTTCCAGAAGAAAACTGTTATGAAACTATTTATGAAAACTTCAATATTGAATTTCTCACTTCTTTTTTAGAATTTAATCTATAAAGCCGCATTTTTAACATTTATTTCAAATTAATTTTCAACTCCAACGTATTTGAGCAATATTCAATCTGTATTTCAGCACATTACATCATATTAATTATTGTCAATCTGAATTTAATCAGAATCAACACTTTCGCGCAAAAAACCATTAATCAAATGATTATCAATTTATTAAATAAACAATGAAATCCATAGTATCCACAGATAATCTCCTATTGATATTAAAAAAAAATGTTACTTTTGCTTGAACTAATAAAGTTGTTTTTTGCTTTTTTATTAGTAAATTTATGTACACCAAGTAATAAAACATTAAAATTGATTTTATGAGAAAAATAATTCTACTTATTACATGTATGTTCGGTATTTCAGTTTTCTCACAGATTAAAGTGTTGAAGAATGAAAGTTTGGTGGAAATTGGTAAAGATAATTCCGTTGGTCTATATAAAAAGGAAGATAAATTTACAGTCAACTACCAGGATCTGAACACCAGTAACCTGAATACAATCCGATCTTTTTCTTTTCAGAACCTTAATGGGGATGTTGCCGGATTATATAAAATGATCATGGATGGCTTTGTTACTCCTCCGGAGGAGAATATTGTATTGGAACTTCCTAATGACATTATTGAACTTCATTATGAAAAGAATTACGGCCAGCAGACCGTACAGTTTATCCAGGTGATCAACAAAAACCGAAAATACATTGGAAAATCACAGTTTTTAACTCAAAAACAGGTGGAGAAAGTTTTCGGAAGAACCAATGGAAAGTATGCAATGTATGACAAACCTGCTTCTGTAAATCCTGCAGCGAGTAAAGGAAATGGAAATACAGCATCTACTGCAGCACCTGCAACTGGCGGAACCAAGAAAAAATCAAGAAAATAATTATATTTTATAAATATTGCGAAACTCATTCTATCGGATGAGTTTTTTTATTTTATTTTTGCAAAAACATCGTAAAACATATGCCGCTTCAGATAATCAATTTAACCAAAAAATTTGGTGAGCAGACTGCCCTAGACAATATCAATATTTCTATTGATAAAAATGAAATCATTGGTCTTCTTGGTCCAAACGGTGCCGGAAAATCTACCTTGATGAAATCCATTGTCGGAGCACTGAAAATTGATCAGGGTGAAATTATTTTCAATGGGATGAATATCTCTGACCATGAGATTGAAAGCAAAAAGAAAATAGGTTTTCTTCCTGAAAACAACCCGCTTTATCTGGAAATGTATGTGAAAGAATACCTTCAGTTTATAGCCAACATCCATAAAATCTCTGAATCCAGAGTAGATGAGGTCATAGAATTGGTAGGAATTACCCCCGAAAAATCAAAAAAAATTGGTCAGTTGTCTAAAGGGTACAAACAACGTGTAGGGCTTGCACAGGCTATTATTCATCAGCCGGATCTATTGATTCTGGATGAACCTACCAATGGTCTGGATCCTAACCAAATCATAGAAATCCGTAATGTAGTAAAGGAAATCGGACAGCAAAAGACGGTTTTATTATCAACACATATTATGCAGGAAGTAGAAGCCCTTTGTTCAAGAGTAATTCTTATACACAAAGGAAATATTCTTCAGGACTGCCCTATTGATGAGTTTAAAGGTAAGTTTGAAAGTCTGGAAGACGCTTTTGCAAGTTATACCGCATAAAGAATATGAAATCGCCCGAAAGTTTTTCGGGCGATTTTTTTAGTTTTTAATGATATATCCTACTGGTGCTGTAATTTTTAAAATCTCATACTTTTTATAGTGAACCCAGAATTTATTTTTATCATGAAAATCCTGATTCATATAAAGCGTATCTTTTTGAGGCATAAGCACAATATAAATATCCTTATCAACAACTCTCATTTTCTCACTTACAATATGAATATCAGACAATTCTCTTTTTGAAAAAGATGAATTGCTTTGTTCTATTTTTGAAGTTTTGATATTTTCTACAAGTTCATTTTTAACCAAATGATTGCGTACTGTAATCATTAGAAAAAATAAAATCAGGCTGATAAGCATGCCAAAAAAGGCTTTAGAACTCTTTTTCACAATTTCACAATAGATTTCAATAATGGAGAAAACAAAAAAACTAATAATCAGTAGTGCTATAATGAGCTGAACGATATAAATCATTTTAAAAATTCAAAATTTGAGTTAAGTGTAAGTTATTGGCCAATTGAGTTAAGAATCATTATCCGTTTTTTCTTCAGTGACAGGAACCGTTTCTACATTTTTCTTCTGAATCTGTTCCAACAGCTGAAGTCCTAAAAGTCCACTGATTCCTCCATTGGCAGAATCTCCGCTTCCCCCGATTAATACTTCAGGCATTATTCTTACATTCTGACTCGCTATATTTTCCATAATCTTTAATTGGGTGAAATTATTTCCGCCCATTGCTTCTACAGACAGTTTATAGGATTCCGCATTAGATTTACCAATGGCCAGAATTTTCTCTGCTTCAGCATTACCAGTTAATGAAATCTGTTCAGCACTTGCTTTTGCCAGCAATTCAATTTTTTCAGCTTCAGCTTTTGCCAGAAGTCTTGTTTTCTCAGCTTCTCCGGTTGCTAATAGCTTCAATCTGTCTCCTTCTGCATTCGCCTGCAATCTTACAGAATTGGCATCTCCGGTTGCCTTTTTCACCGATGCATCAGCAATTCTTTCTGCAATCACAACCCCTTGATCCGCTTTTACAATTTCCTTCTGCATATCAGCAACGGCTGTTTCTTTTTCAAGAGCTTGGCGCGTTTCCTGAGCCAGCATTTCAGTTTCATAAGTTATTTTCTGTTCTTCCGCTAATTTTCTGTCTGTCAAAGTTTTCATTAAACTTTCAGGAGGAACGATCGCGCCTATCAAAGTATCAACAGCGTTTACGTTATACTGTTCTAGAACACTGCTGATATGGTCTTTGGCAGATTGCTGTCTTTCTTTTCTGCTTCCTAAAAATGCAATCACATCACTGTCCTGTGCTGAGTTTCTGAAATAATTTCCAATCGTTGGCTCTAAAACCTGGCTCACAAGATTGATCATATTTCCGAAACGGGCGATCACTTTTGGAGCTTCATAAGTTGGAATATGAATGATTTGCGAAACATCAAGGTTGAAAGGGAAACCATCTTTACTTCGTACTGTAATGGTTGAAAGGTTCTTATCAAGCTGATGAGATTCACTTCTTTCATAAGCCCAGTTCAATACTAAATTGGTTGTAGGAACAAGCTCAACTTTCATAATGTATGGATTGATAGGATATTTTCCGGGACCAATAGGCTCCGCCCAAACTCCTTTATGACCTTTCTCCACAATATTTCCATGTTTAAAATCAACACCGCTCAGATCTTTTCCATCTTCTCCCACATAGCTGATAATAACGCCCACATGGCCAATCGGGATTTCCGTCATTTTTACCATTTCTACTTTTGTGAACCAAGGGTTCAGGAAATAAGATCCGGCAAGGATTACCTGCTCCTGAAGACCTTTATATCCTCCATTGTTTAAAAAGGTATCAACATCCTGAAATTTATTATGATCACTGATAATTTTACCGGCAATCTGACCTTCTTCCAGAGGACTTCCTTCCATGGTTGTAATAATTCCTACCGCATTATCAGGAATCTGAGTCATATCCGTTAATTCGATTTCAAACAACAATGTATTGATTCTGTAAGATCCCGGTGCAATGATTGCGGTCTGACGGCCTTTTCTTCCTCCGTTTTTTAAAAAAGCTTCAGCATCCTGAAAAGAATCACAGTCCACTTTTCTGGCTAAAATTCTTCCGGTTTCCAGCTCTACACCATCTTTTGCCAGTAATAATCCTATTTTACCGGTCGGGATCACTGTAAAAGATTGAAAATCGATAGAATACTGCCATATCCATTTCCCAAAATAGACTCCCGGAGCTAATGTCTGAGCCTGAAAACCTGCTTCTCCATTGGTGGCGATAATCCTTCCCTCAGGAAGTTCCTGTTTACCTACCAACACAAATTTTTTGGTAACCAAACCTATTTTGTCCTGGGGAACAATGATTAATCCAAAGAAAATTCTTAAGATGAATTTGTAAAAAAGTACGCACAAAAGCGCAATTACGGCCGGAACCATCCAGCCATGAAAAGCTAATTCCATAGTTTGTTTTTTTTTGTTTTTGATTAAATTTTAAAACAAGGATTGTGCTCTGATTCTTCAGAATATGAAAAAACAGAGTACGAATTATGTGATAATTCTTTCGAAAAAAATTAAGAAATTACAGGAGGAGAAGTATTAAAAATCGTGAAGATGATTTCTGATACTTTTAATAGAAAAAACTTAAAGTTAATTAGTTTCATTTTGATAATAAAGGAACGAGATCCTTTGATGGTACAAATGTACATAAGAAAAGTATTCAGTTGTTTCAGAATTTGATAATATTTCACAAACAAAATGGTAATCAATTGAAAATCAATATTATTATTTTTCAGAACCTCTATACAAAAGCCTTAAGGACTTATTTTCCAGAACGATAAGTCTTCTCTTTAATAAAAAATGGCTTCATATTTGATAGAGTCTGAAATGTTAACCAATAACCACTCAATATGATAAAGCATATTTTATTAGGAACTTTCTGCTTAGCTCAGTTTTCTTTCGTTTATGCCAAAGAAGTTCCTAGTCCAAAAACAGAAGGTTTTATAACCTCTTCTATCCTTCAGCAGGTCCCGAAGACTGTTATTATCAAAACCAAAAAATTCAAGATCAGAATAGACAAGCAGCCGAATGGCAAGTACCTTTACCAATCATGGAATGCCAATGCAAAGATTACGGCTAAACCAAGCATGATCATCAGTGATGGGGAACTGATTCCTGACGGTTCAGGAGGGAATTATTACATCAACTTCAATAATGAAGGACACAGCTATCAGGTTTGGAGAAATTACCTTACAGATTCTGCAAAAAAAGCTCCTTACACATTGGTTGTCAACGATGCTAATGACCGTGAAATTGTTCGTCAGGACGGATATGTGGTTAAAAATTAAGTATAAAGGCTGGAAGCTGGAGGATAGAAGATGGAAGGTGCTGTAGTTTGTCTACAACATATCTTTAAGAATTCAAATTTGCTTTCCTTTCTTATAAAATAAAAATCCTGCATATTGATGCGGGATTTTTTTATGTTCCGGATTGTCTTAATTCTGTAAAAAAGGTACTTTCCTCATAGCTTTCTTTTGCTGCTTTGTAACCGATATTAAAAATCTCTTCCAATCTGTCTTTTCTGCGTTCAAAAGTTCCATAAGAAGATAATTTCTGGGACGAAATGAACCAGTCACAGTAATCAAATTTTACTTTTTCTATCCTGTAGGAAAGCAAATCGTAAGAACGGGAAACAATCGCTTTAATGGAGTTCAGATCTTTAATCTTGGCTTCGTTGGGAGGAGAGACAAATACACCGATAAGCTTTTCACAATCCTCTCTGATGATATCTGCCGGAAAATTATTCAAGACTCCCCCATCACAATACATTTCATCCCCAATGATATAAGGTGTTGTAATTCCCGGAATGGAACATGAAGCAATGATGGCATCCACGATCTCAAAATCTTTATCAAAAATCTTCTGCGTTCCGGCAACAAGCTCAGTCGCTACAATTTTCACCTCGATATCAAGGTCACCCAATTTCATTTCATGGAAAATAGGTTTCAGATAGTTTCTGAAGATCACTGAAGAAACAAGTCCCGGCTGATTGAAGGTAAAGTGCTTCCAGTTGAAAAAATACACAGAATTGAAAAATTCCAGGATTTCTTCCGGAGTTTTTCCTATAGCATGAAGACATCCTACGATAGATCCGGCACTGCAGCAGGAAAGGATATCAATTTCAATTCCTTTTTCCTGTAAGAATTTTAATACTCCTGCATGAGCGATTCCTTTGGTACCGCCTCCTGATAAAACAAGTCCTACTCTCTCAAAATTCATTGAATAAATGTATGAAAACGGTATGAGATAATTAAGTTAATTTTTATAAATATGTTAATTTTAAAATTATTTTAAGAAAATCCACTGTATATAAATTAAAAATTCATCTAAAAACTTCATTTAAGAAGAATATAGAGTAAACAATAAAACTAACAGGTTTTTGAAATATATTAGGTTTATTGTTACATAAAAAAGAAGAGGCTGTTTCAAAAGGTAAACCAACGCTCTGAGAATTCCTTACATGACAAAAGTTGTCAGACAGGAAGACAGCCTCATTTAAATCTTATTTTAGTTTACTATCATATAATTGTAAAAGCTTGATGTAATCTTTCTCTATTTTAGCTTGCTTTAGTTTTTCCGTCAAATCCAAATCTTCTTTAAATAACTTCTTTAAATTCCGACTGAAGCCATCTAAAAGCATCTCTTTATAAAGAATATTTTTATCCTTATCCACCAAATAATTCACAATTTGGATACCTTGTGACAAAATCGAGTTACTAAAAGCCTTATACCAATTTATATTCTTTCCTTCATAAACTACCTCAACCAGCCCTTTCTCTTTAATAAATTTATCCGTTGATGCAAAATATTCATGCTTCTGCTTATCCTCATCCAAAATTTTAATATATCTTACTTCATTAATGGGGACCCAGGTTGTATTTCCTTTTTCATCCATCATCTTCATTTTAAATAAAACAGTAGCAAATGAATATTTTTTATTAGTATACATACCAGTATTTCTCACTCTAGCCTTTATGGTATCTCCGGACTTTTTTAAAACATATTCCGCTGGAAAATATCTTTTGTTTTCTTTTTCTTGAGAAAAAATGAAGGAGGAACAAAGGATTGCAAATAAAAAAAATATTTTCTTCATAGTTAATTATTAAAAAAAGCCCAGAAAAATCTGAGCTTTTATATATTTAAAATAATTGATTAAATGTGAATCACTTCACCGTAAGCAGCAGCAGCAGCTTCCATAATGGCTTCAGAAACTGTTGGGTGCGGGTGGATAGATTTGATGATCTCGTGACCTGTAGTTTCTAGTTTTCTAGCAACAACAGCTTCAGCAACCATATCCGTTACTCCTTCACCAATCATGTGGCATCCTAACCACTCACCATATTTAGCATCAAAAATTACTTTGATAAATCCGTCTGTATTTCCGTTTGCAGTAGCTTTACCACTTGCAGAAAGAGGGAATTTACCTACTTTGATTTCGTATCCTTTTTCTTTAGCCTGCTTTTCAGTAAGACCTACAGAAGCTACTTCAGGGTGGCAGTAAGTACATCCTGGGATATTGCCATAGTCGATTTTTTCAACGTGCATTCCTTTGATTTTCTCAACACAAGTGATTCCTTCTGCAGAAGCTACGTGTGCCAATGCCTGAGTTGGGATGATATCTCCAATGGCATAGTAACCAGGTACTGAAGTTTCATACCATTCGTTTACCAATACTCTTCCTTTATCTGTCTGGATTCCTACTTCTTCTAAACCGATGTTCTCGATGTTAGCAGCAATACCTACAGCAGATAATAAGATATCAGCTTCAAGAGTAATATTTCCGTTAGCTGTTTTCACAGTAGCTTTTACGCCTTCTCCACTTGTATCAACGCTTTCTACAGATGCGTTGGTCATGATCTCGATTCCTGTCTTTTTCAGAGATTTCTCTAAGTGTTTAGAGATTTCTTCATCCTCTACAGGAACGATGTTTGGCATAAATTCAACAACAGTTACTTTAGTTCCCATTGTGTTATAGAAGTCAGCAAATTCTACCCCGATAGCTCCAGAACCTACAACGATCATAGATTTTGGCTGCTCAGGAAGAGATAATGCCTGTCTGTATCCGATTACTTTTTTACCATCCTGTGGCAAGTTTGGTAATTCTCTTGAACGAGCTCCAGTTGCAATAATGATGTGAGTACCTGTATATTCAGTTACTTTACCTTCTTTATCCGTAACAGAAACTTTTTTACCTTTCTGTACTTTTGCAGTACCAAGAATTACGTCAATCTTATTCTTTTTCATCAAGAATTCGATTCCTTTGCTCATTTTGCTGGCAACACCACGGCTTCTCTGAATTACATTTGGGAATTCAAAGCTTGCCTCCACTTTATTCAAACCATAATCTTCAGCGTGGTTGATATAATGAAAAACCTGAGCAGATTTCAATAAAGCTTTAGTTGGAATACATCCCCAGTTAAGGCAAATTCCTCCTAAATTTTCTTTCTCGATAATTGCGGTTTTGAAACCTAATTGCGCTGCTCTGATCGCAGTAACATATCCACCAGGACCACTTCCAATGACAATAATATCGTAATTCATTACTTTAAAAATTTTTATGCGAATTTAAGGAAAAATATTGGATGTTTCATGTTTCTGTAAACTGATCTTAAAATGCATCAATAAAGCTATTTTCATTCAATTTTAAACAAAGAAAGAGAACACAAAACGCATTCTCTTTCAATATTTTTTATCATATATTAAAAATTCTTCAAAACACAGCATATGAAAATTGGCTTTTTCAATTTTTATAACTGCAAGAATTCTTTATTATTTTGCCTGTCTAAGTAATCGTTTTTCAGTCGCATACCTTTGGTTTAAGGCTTTCATCTGATCTCTTTTCATCTGTTTAGTGGCAAGAGGATGATTAAGGATGAGTTTTTTCTCTGTATTATATTTTTTGGTAAGCTCCTGCATTTTAATATTCACCAACTCACTTTTTGAAGGATGTGGAGGAACGGGTGGATGTTTCTGTGCAGAAACATTCATGGATAAACCTAGTAACAGTACTGTTGAAATTAATAACTTTTTCATAATGCTCATATTTTTGAATGATTTCAATTAATTCAATATCATTTAATTAAATTCATTCCGGTTCATTATCAATCTTGCATATATCATACCAATATTTTTTTATAACCCGTAAAAAACACAATGTAATATTAAAAGATGCTCTATTTTTCATACATTTATTTATCCTTTAAATAAGCGTTTATGAAGACTTCCACGAAAAAAAACAATCAAACTAAAGACAGTATCTGGATGAAAGAACCGGAAGATCACGATTTTCCTGCAGCGCAGGATTATCTGGAACTCCTTTTCGAACCGGATGAAGCCAAAAAAATGGTTGAAAAACTTAAGACCGCTCCTACTATTACCAAAAAGTCAAAAGACATCTTAAGAGCCAGTAAGCTTGCTTTGCTTCCGGAAACCAATATTCATGTAAAGGAGAATCTGAAAAAAGTACAAAAAAATAAGAAGCTTTCCCCTATACTGCTTGTAAGAGGCCAGCATGAACTCATCATTGCTGATGGTTATCACCGGCTATGCTGCAGCTACTATCTTACTGAGGATCTGGAAGTACCTTGTCGTCTGATCTAAAATATTATTACTATTATTAAAAAGCATAAAGGATTATTCGTATTAAAAACATACAAATAATTCTTTATAAGGTGATTTTTGCATCATATTTTTTATATTTTTGTTTGAAACCAATTTTATAGAATATGAAAAAATACATCTCAATTCTTTTATTTGGGGCTCTGCCCTTGTCTGCACAAGTAGGTATTAATACCTTAACTCCAAACAGTACTCTCGCCATCAACGGTTCCTTAAGGGCTGGGTACAAAGAGGTCACTGCCACCACTTATAGCATTCTGACAACTGATCATTACATTACCTATAACGGGACGGCTGATGCTACATTTACACTTCCTGTTGTTGGAGCAGGAACTACAAGTTTTACCGGGAGAATTTATAAAATCAAAAATATCTCCGCGAATGCCATTACACTCCAGGCTTCCAGTGGCAATACCTTAAGGATTGATAATACTCCTGTTGCGTCTTTTGTAATTCCTACGGGGGCTTATGCTGAAGTGGTAAATAATAGCAATACTACGGGAGGAACCTGGGATTTATCTTTTACTGTTCTTCCTAAACCAAGTAACGTGGAAATTTATGGTACGCAGCTTTTTATTCCGCCTCATGCTTTGGGAACGACAGCTATTGCAGACTGGACGAACCATTTTAATCCTGCCTATGACTCTGGTTCTGCTACTGACAGATGGTGGATTGTGAGTAAGGCGTCTGTAGATAATGCTCATTCTTCGCTTTATACCAATGCCAGTAGAATGACTCTTGTTTATGAATATCAGGGCACACCGTTTAATGTTACGAATATGTATCCTATCCTTACGGCAGGAAATAACTCGAGTTTTCCTGATGTATTTACTGCTTCGTTTGTGAGTCTTGCCAATAATGGGACTGCGGGAAGAACGAGACTTACAGTGTCTGTAGCACGTGTTGATTTTATGGGAAATAACGGATCCAATAACAGTAACTGGACAGGAACTTTCTTACTGAATGTTCTTTTGGCTAGAAAATACTAGAGATTCTTACAATATATTCAAAAAAGAGCAGATTTTTTCTGCTCTTTTTATTGTTATAATATTTCAATATTTTGTTTTAAAGAAAGGTTTTTTGAAGAGTTCCCTACCATGATTCTGTATGTTCCTTTTTCAACTACCCATTTCATTTTTTCGTTTAAAAATTGCAGTTGTTTTATAGGGAATTCGATTGTCACAGATTTTGATTCTCCAGGCTGTAATTCTATTTTCTGAAACCCTTTGAGTTCAATAATGGGTCTTGAAACAGAAGCTAACAGGTCTTTTACATATAACTGAACAACTTCGCTTCCTATTTTTGAACCTGTATTTTTTACATTTACTTTTGCAATGATGGTATCATTTTCTGAATACTGAGTTTTATTCAACTGTAAACCGGAGATTTCAAAGGTGGTATAACTCAGTCCAAAGCCAAACGGATATAATGGTTCTCCGCTCAGGTCATGATAATCATTCCCTCTTCCTGTTGGATGATGATTGTAAGTTAAAGGTAATTGTCCTTCTTCAATCGGAAAAGTAACAGGAAGTTTTCCTGACGGGTTTTCAACTCCGAAAAGCGTTTTGGCAACGGCATTCCCGCCTTCTTCACCCGGATACCAGATATCTAAGATGGCTCCTACTTTATCTTTCCATGCTGTTGTTTTTATGGCTGAGCCACCTATCAAAACAACTGTAGTTGGTTTATTTAATTTTGAAACTTCGTGAATAAATGATTCCTGGTTTCCCGGCAGACTTAATGATGAGCGGTCCTGAAATTCCCCTTCATGAATTCCGGCTGTAACAATGATATAGTCTGCTTTTTGAGCAAGGTCCAAAGCTTCTTTAAAATCTTTCTGATAATTGTGCAGGCCGTAGTTCCAGATCAGTTCCAGATTGGCTTCACCACGATTTTCATGAAATTCAATCTTAAGATCATATTTTTTTCCTTTTAAGAAATCTAAAGCAATCGTTTTTGTGGAATAGCTCAGTTTTTCCCATTGATCAATGATTAATTTCCCGTCAAGATAAAGCCTGAAACCGTCATTTCCTCGTAACCCCAATTGATACTTCCCTGATTCCGGCGCTTCTAATTTCCCTGTCCAGCGAACACTGTATTGATCGGGCTGAAGTTTTTCAGGATCAGGAGAATATAAGGTCCATTTGAAATTAAGCTGTTCATCCTGTTTTTCGAAGGCTGGGTTTCCTTTTAAATCTGTATTAGAAAAATAGCTTCCTTTTAATCCCTTTTTGTTGTCTGAGGACAAATATTCATTTGGAATGGTGGTAAAATCTTTTACATTCCAGTCAATTCCTTTTGAGTACATGATTTCAACTCCTTTATTCCTGGCATAATTTTTAAGTCCATCCAGAATATTTATTTTCTTATTTCCAGGCCCGGAATAGCCGCCTAATCTGGCGTCTGTAGCATCTGTACCCACTACCAGAATCTTTTTTATATTCTCAGAAAGAGGAAGTGTGTTATTATTGTTCTGCAGCAAAACGAAAGATTCTAAAGCTGCTTTTTCTGCTAAAGATTTATGATTCAATTTCTTTAATTCTTCAATTTCCTTAGCCGAAACATAAGGATTTTCAAATAATCCGAGCTCAAATTTGGCTTTCAATACTCTTGAAACGGCATCATCAATTCTTTCTTTCGATATTCTTCCATCCAAAAATGGTGGCATAAAAAGCTCATAATGTTTGTATTCTGTCTGAAAAATCACGTCAAGCCCGGCATTTATTGCTTGTGCAGAGGCATCATCATAATCTTTTGCTGTAAAATGAAGCACATTCGCTCCACCAACTGCACTTGCATCGCTGATCACGAAGCCTTTGAAGTTCCAGTCATTTTTTAATTTCTCTGTTAACAGCCAATGGCTTGCTGTTGACGGTCTTCCGTCAAGTAAGTTATAAGAAGTGCTTTGGAGTGGTAATAATTCCCTTATTTTCAAATGAACTGACAAAGCTGACTCCCATTACGGATGTCAAAAAAGGATCTTCACCATAGGTTTCTTCTGTTCTTCCCCATCGTACATCGTTTGCAAGATTGACCACGGGTGTCAGAATCTGACGAATTCCTCTCAGTTTTGACTCTGTAGCAATCGCTGTTGAAACCTGAGCCATCAATTCCGGATTAAAAGTAGCAGCTAAACCAATTGCCTGCGGAAAAGCTGTAGCACCTTCCCGAACCAACCCATGTAAGGCTTCATCAAAAGGAATAATAGGAATTCCTAATCTTGATTCTTCCACAAAATATTTCTGAATGGCATTGATTTTTTTCACCAGTCTCTCAGCATCTTCGTTGGCATTATATTTCAATAGTTGCCCTGCTGCTCCACCTCCTTGATTTCCTGCGCTTACCTGCAATCCAAAAATCCCATGGGAATATTGTGCTTTCGGGACGTTATCCAAATCTCCGGGAATCATGAAACACTGCCAGAATTTTTCTTCCGGAGTCATTCTCTTTAACAGGTCCTGAACTCTGGTTTCAATAGGCTGCTTTGGGTCTTTATATAAAGGTTTTTGAGCAAAAGTAATCACAACATTCAACAATAATGTGACTCCAGCAAGTTTAAAACTAATACATCTCATTATTGAACGATTTGAATTACAGTAGCATATTTCAGATTTTTCCTTTCTTCAGGTAATTTGATTTCAATGATATTTTCTGCTGTTTTCTTCCATTGAATTTTGCTTGATAATCCTAAAACTTTTAAAGATTTTGGTTTAAAAGTTTCGGAAATGGAAAAGGTAAGAACGGCTGGAGCCTGATATTCCGACTGTTCACTAAGATGAAATACATTTACTGTATGGTGATCCTTGCTTTGAGTATAATAGTAATTTCCTTCGTGGTAAGGTATAATGCTTCTGGTCGCAAAAACTGCTGACTGATTTTTCTCCATCCAGCCTGAAATCTGCTGTAATCTTTCATAGACTATTGGGTCATAATCTCCATTAGGTCCGGGAGCGATATTCATAAGATAATTTCCACCTCTTGAAATGATTTTAACCAAGGTTTCAATGATCTTCTGGGAGGTTTTATAGTTGTCATTCGGAACATAGGAAAAGGAATCTCCCATTGTAATACAGCTTTCCCAGGGAATGGAAAGAGCATGCTCAGGAACTGCCTGCTCGGGAGTTACATAATTTTCCCATTTGCCGGGAACGGTACGGTCTACAATGATAATCCCCGGTTGATTTTTTCTGGCCATCGTCCCTATTTTGTCCATATCAATATCCTGTTCTACTTTAATGGTGCGCTGCCATTCAACTTTCGGATCTATGGTGTGAAAAGGACGTACCCAGCCACCATCCAGCCAAAGAATATCCACTTTACCATAATTGGAAGTGATTTCGTTCAGTTGGTTAAAGGTAAATTTCTTAAAGTTATCCCATCTTTCCGGATATTTCTTTGGATCATAATTCACATTTCTGTCTTTGGGCGGAAAGTAAGACCACCAGTAATCATCAGAGTGCCAGTCAGGTTTTGAGAAGTAAGCTCCTATTTTAAATCCTTCTTTTCTGAATATATTGAAAATTTCTTTCGTCACGTCGGATTTTGGATTTTTTGAAAATGGGATCTTGGAAGATGTTATTTTATAATCCGACTGCTGGGTATCAAACATGGCAAACCCATCATGATGCTTGGTGGTAAAAACCACGTATTTCATTCCTGCTTTTTTTACAGCATCAGCCCATTTTTGGGGATTGAACTGGGTTGGATTGAAAGTTGTCTGAAGGTTTTCATAATTTTTCACATATTCGTAGTAAGATTTTCCGTGCTCAGGTTTTCTCTGCGTCCATGATTCGTCTTCAGGACATAAACTCCAGCTTTCTACAATTCCCCATTGGCTGTAGGTTCCCCAATGCATAAACAGCCCGAATTTCATATCCTGCCACTGCTCCAGATTTTGGGCAACCAAGGGATCTGTAGGCTTCTGATAGCCGTCAGACACATTATGAGCCTGCGAAAATGCTATTGAACTTATCAAAAAGTATGAAAGAAAAAGGGGTTTTACTTTGGATGTAACCGGCATATGGAATAGTTTTCCGCTAATTTAATTATCCTTTGGGAAACCCGCAAACATTAGGCTTCCAAGAGATTAAGAATTGCGTCATCAAATCCTGGATAGGTAAACTGAAATTCGTTTTTAATGAGTTTTTCAGGATAAACGTTTCTGCTTTTTAAGAGTAATTCCGTTTCTGTATTCAGGAATACTGATGCAACTTCCAGCTGCCACACAGGTGCATTGAGTCCAAAGGGTATTTTCATTTTATTTCTAAGCTTTTTCATCATATTTTCATTGGAAACAGCCTCTGGAGCAGTTATGTTAATAGTTCCTGAAATAGTTTCATTCTGAATAATCCATTCTACTGCTTTGCAGAAATCGTCAATATGAATCCAGCTTACCATTTGATTTCCTCTTCCTTGTTTTCCACCTAATCCCAGCTTTGTAATCATTTTGAGTTTTGGAAAGGCACCACCGTTATTTCCTAAAACAATAGAAGTACGAAGAGCAACTTTTCGTATTTCTTCATTTTTAACTTTAAAAAATTCTCTTTCCCAGCTCTTACAGATATTCATAGAAAAATCATCTCCGATAATTCCGTTTTCTTCTGTATTGATATGTTTTTCAGAATGAACATAAATAGTTGTCGAACTGGCATTCAGCCAAATTTTTGGCTTATCAGAGCATTGATCTATGGCTTTCTGTAATATTCTTGTGCTCTCGATTCTTGAGGAGTAGATTTCATTTTTATTTTTCTCGTTATAGCGGCAATCGACAGATTTTCCTGTAAGGTTGATGAGAACATCTGATTTTTCAAGACTGCTTTTCCATTCGCCTATTGTTTGAGCATTCCAAAATATTTCATTTTTACGTTTGGGATTACGGGTAAGAATGTAGACCTGATTTCCTTTTTCTGTAAAGTATTTTTCTAAGTTTTCGCCGAGGAATCCGGAACCTCCGGCTATGATTATTTTCATTGTTTTTAAATTTAAGGGATTAGCCTACTGATCGCACAGATTTTTGTGGCAGGAGTTTTTTATTTTAGCTGATGTGTTTTTTGGTTTTGACCTGAATTTCTGAGCCTTCGGCCAACATTACAGAAATGGGTTGCTGGTGATTCAGGCATTCAAAATCATTTCCATAGGTCTTGTGAAAATCAACTTCTAAATAGTACTCTTTTACAGGGTAATATTCCCATTTTGGATGACATACTTCGTATTCAGAGGTTGTATTTTCTTTTTTTGTAAAGCCAAAATAATGTTCTGTGATAAATTCAAATTCTGAATTTTCTTCCATAGGTTTTGGTGTATTTTCCGCTATAATCTGAATGGAATGCCAGCTTTTATCTTTCCAAAAATACCGGATCAACAGTTCATCTTCTTTTTCATGAATCTGATTTTTCATCGGCATAGTGTGATAATTTTCTTTGTAAATGGAGTTTGCTACAAAGCTTAATGCAGGTTTTGGAACAATCTCTTTGATGAATACAACTCCCCTTTTCCAGATTCCATTTTCTTTTTTCTTTACATAAAATCTTAGGTTTACTTCTTCGAAATTCCGGTGAAAAGGGATTGGCAGTCCTAATAATTTAGTATTTAAAAACATAAACCCGACCAGACTTACATAGCATTTGCCTTCGTAAAAATCAAGTTCCGTCCCTTTTGGCAGGTATGGCAGTAAAATATTAGGATTGATTTCGTAATTGATGATGGCCAGTTTTCGCCATTCTGCTTGTAAAAAATTCATAATTGTGTATTTTTTGGATTAAAAAATGGCTATTCCGTCATGGGTAGAAGATTCTGCAATCGTTTTGATCATTTCGTTTCTTTTGAGCAGAAACTTTCTGAGATATCCGGTAAGAAAAATAGCATTAAATAATTTTCCAATGATGCCCAGCGGAGATTCAAACTCGAAAATATCGGTCATAAGTGTTTTCCCGTTTACCGTTTTAAAAATATGTCGGTGACGTATAGATTTGAAAGCTCCTTTCTGCATCACATCAATGAACTGAACCGGTTTCTCCATGCTGACAATTTTCGTGGTGAGGTTTTGGTATACTCCCAGATGTTTTGCACGCCAGGTCACGGTTTCATTTTCTTCAATCAGCCCTGAGGTACGCCCTGCAATTGCTTTTTCATGAGATTTTGAGGTAGACTGCTGATGCAGATCAATATTCCTTGCCAGATCAAAGACATAGTGAATATCTGCTTTGATGACTGTGTTTAAATAGATTGTTGACATTTTTTAAAAGGTTTTAAAGTGGTTAACTATAGTTTAAAGTGATCCTTTTTTTCTGAAATAAATAATCAGGAATAAGTGAATGATTAAATTTTTCATGATTATTATTTATTTAAAATGTTCAGTAATTTTTGAAATATAAATTCAAATAAAAAACTAGTTTCTTCTCACATGAAGGATTTCAACTAAATCAAGATATCTTTTGTGAGATATGATAGAAAGCCTGTTTTTGCTAAATTGATTTTTAAGATCTTCAAGGCTTTCATTTTTGTTGATATAGTGAAACAGTTTTCCAAATTCGTTTCCAAAAAGCTTTGAAACAAGTACTTCGATATACCATTTCACACAGCTGAATCTCCACTTTGTTTTCGGTTTTACAAATTCTACAATGATGATTTCTCCTTTTTCATCAATGATTCTTGACAGTCTGTCGGCAAAAATTGGTTTCTGATCTTCTTCTATTGTCTTTGTTCCGTAAGAGCAAAGTATGATGTCCATAGAATGATCTGGAATTTGACTTTCAAAAAAATCTTTCTGGATCTGTTGTATTGATAGCTTATTACCAAATGTTGCAGCCAGTTTCATATGCATTGCTGAAGAATAATCCAGTGCTACAATTGCTGTATTTTTATTGTGAGATTGTATAAATTCCAGATTTTCTCCCTGCCCGCTCATCAGATCCAAAACTCTTTTGTCTCCATAGCTTTTTACCTTTTGAACGGCCATCTTTCTGAACAGTCTGGTAAATCCTAAAGATGCAATTTCATTAATATAATACCTTGGCTGCAGGCGGTCAAAATATTGTTGCAGATCATTCATTTTCAGATTGTGTTTTTATAGATTGTAATACATGGGTTTGCATTTTATCAATGATATAGCCAGACCATTTTTTCCAATACCATGTGGGTGCTATTTTATAACTGTATTTTGTTTTCGCAATGATCTTTGTTTTATTTTCTGACAGTTTATCTAAAGTAATCTCGCCATACTTCACAATAAAGTAATCATGTAAATGCCTGGCATCAATATCTTTATAAGGGGTGATCTCTTTCATAGGAACAGTTTGATTTTCCAGAGAGAATTTTACTTTTTTATTTTCTATCAACTCATCAATATTAAGCTGTAGTTGATCATTGTTAGTCTGACAGCTATACCCCAATTTTCCGTTTTTATTTATCAGCTTTATATTCTTTGGATAACTGACTCCTTTTTCAAACAGTATAAAATCAGGGGTATTGAAATTGATTTGTGTATTTAAAAGCTTCCAGACCTTCTCGTTTGATGAGTTTACAATCATTTCTGTTGTAATAGTCTCCTCAATGGGCTTTGTATAGGTATCAAAAATATAAGATGCCGGATTGATGAAAAGAAGAAATGCAATAACACTCCCCATATGTCTTTTCTCATCAAGAACCCCAATAATAAAACCAATAGTGAAGCCCACAAACATGGCAAAGCCAATAAATGGAATAGCCATAATAATACAAAGAGCTCCTTCTGTTCCGGCTGCTATCAAGATCACAGAGAAAATGACCAGCCCTAAAACGATTTTTAAAATAGTTTTCAGGACATTCATCAATCCAATTTTTTTAAAATACTTTACATATCCGATGATAAATCCTATAGAAACCGGAATAGTAAAAAATAGAGTTACGCCGTACTCGCCTTCGGCAACCAGAAAAAACCATATACCAGCAATTAAAACGACCGTTAGAAACAGGCTTAAATAAAGGTATTTTTTGAAAAATTTCTTCATGATATTATAAATTTTATATTTTCAGTAATTTTTGAAAATTAAATTCAAATAAAAAAGGATTTGTATCCTCTTTTGTTCTTTATTTCAACAGATTGGTAATCTTCCCTACCAGCCAATGGTCATCACTTTTTATCGCCAGATCCATGATATTATTGATTTTTCCGGTTACAGAACTGAAATCGTTCATCAGCTTGATAAATTCCTGAGCTTCTTCCGAATCTTTATCTTCAATATTTTTTAACTCTTCAAGAAAGGAAATGACAGGCTCAATTTCTCTCTTTCTGCGTTCTTTCGTAATCTGTTTGAACAGGTACCAGACATCTTTCTCGGCTACAAAATATTCTTTACGGTCACCTTTCACAAATTCTTTCTTCACGATTCCCCAATCTATCAGGGCACGAAGATTCATATTGGCATTTCCTCTTGAAATCTCCAGCTGTTCCATTACCTCATCGGTAGAAAGGGGTCTTCCACTAGCCAAAAGCAGCGCATGTACCTGTGCCATCGTACGGTTGATTCCCCAATTGGTAGCAAAGGTTCCCCAGGTCTGAATATATTTTTCTTTTGCTTCTGAAAGTTGCATTGTATTTCCCTTTTTAATTTCTGTAACAAATGTAATTATATTTTTTGAATTTTCAATAATTTTTGAAAATTAATTTCCAAAATAAAACAGACATTCCTGATAATGCCTGTTTAGGTTTATAAAATTTAAAATTAAGGTTCTATTTTCGTAGTTATTCCCTGGTTCCAGTATTTTGCTTCCGGCATGTAGTACAGATATGCGTTGCTTGATTTTCCGGTATAAATTCCTGCAAATTCTACTTTGAGGTCAAGATTAATGGTTTTCGTTTCCTCAGCATCAAAATGTTCCCAGTACAGAACTAAATAGTTGTCGAAAATCTCATAATAAGAGATCTGCTTTTTATCAATCAGATCTTTTAATAAGGCATTTTGAAGGGTTAGCCCTGCAGGAATACCTATTTTCGCGATCGTCATCGGCAGCTGACCATTTATTTTATTTTTAATGCTAACAGTCATTCTGTTGGTCTCCCCTACTTTTGATATCCCGGATTTCAGTTTTGTTTCCATAGTAAGAGGAATATCTTTACTTTCCGGAGCCTGCAGGGTATAATACTGGTATCCCAGTTTATAAGGCAGTCCTTTTTGCGACGGATAATGAATACTGATATCATTTCCTCCAGCTTTAAATGCTGACGAAAAACTGAGCATAGGAGAAATTTGTGCCTGATTAATCCTGATAACAGGCTTTTCAGTTCCATATATTTTTTCATTTTTAGAGAAAAAGTCAGACAGCGCCTGTATTGCCAGTGTAGTTGCCTGGGTAGAACCGAATCCAAAATACCCATCGAAAGCAATCAGCATATCTACTGCCTCTGCAATTTTCAACTGGTTTAGTTTTTCATCTTTCTGAAGTGCCATAATATACAATGAAAGGGTTTCCGCCTCTGCAGACCTTCCCCATGAACCTGTAAAAGTGATTTCAGATTTTATATTCTTCGCTTCATACTGCTTGTCCAGAATTTTCATCAGATCGTCATATTCCTGTTGTTTTCCAAGATCTGCAGCCGCATTGGCAAGTAAAGCCAGCTGATACGTATCTTTTGTAGTCAAAGCTCTTTTCAGTGTTACCTGAAAGGTATCTTCAATTTCATTTTTGAAGCCCAGTTTGGATAAAGCATAGACAACGTACATATTTCTCGACCAGGAATATTCAGAATATGCTTTTTTGGATTCATAGGGTCTTCTGACTTCAAATAATCCGTTTCCGTTTTTTCTGGATAAAATAAATGAAGAAAGTCCCTGAATAATTTTAGCATCCGGGTTTACATATTTCTTTAATTCCGTAAATTCCAGTAATGCAAATGCAGAAAGTGCCACATCTGATTCTTCAGAGCTGAAATACCCGATCCCTCCATCTTTATTTTTATAGCTCAGCATTTTCTGGAAACCTTTTTTCAGGTTTTTAATCACCAGATTTTCCGTTGCCGTATTTATTTTTTTAGTTGATTTTAAATAATCAAGGATAAAAATATTAGGATATACTGTTGAAGAAAGCTGTTCAAAGCATCCGTAAGGTTCTCTTTTCAGTTGTTCCAGATCTTCAAATAACTTCAATGCGGTATTTTCAAATACATAATAGGATGAATACAGCGTTCCGTTGATGTATTCCGGAATATTGATTTTGATATCCTCTGTTTTATTATTAATAATGGAAAACTGATGTGGAAATCCCTTTTCTTCTACTTTAAAAGGAAGAATCATTGTTTCTCTGAAATCTCCGGATCTCACAGAAAACTGAATATCAGAATTCACGATCTCATCAGTCTGTATTTTAACAAATAATCTTCCTGATTCCAGTGGTTTTAGGGTAATAATACTGTCAGAACTGACTAGTTTTACATGGTTGGGAACAATCACATCCATAGTCATTTTACGGGTTTCAGAAGAATTATTTTTTATCACCACAGGAATCATCATCTGATCTGTTCTCGTCAGGTATTGCGGAATTTTTGCATCCAATGAAATAAGGCTTTGCGCAGCATAGGTGGTTTCATCTCTTCCTAAAAGCCCTGTTGCAGAAATACCTTCTGTCATTACTCTAAACGTAGAATTGGCATCTGAATTATAAAACGCCACCGTCGCTTTACCGTTTTTATCGGTTTCTATCACCGGATTCCAGTAAAGTGCTTCTCTGTAATCGAAGCGATAGGAAGTGTTGGTAGTTTCATATTCCGGATAGGCAAATTCTCTTGCAGGAGCATATGATAACAATCTTCCGGATGGTAAACTTTCTACAGCAATATAAGATTTTGGGGTGATATCCAACTTAATTTGTGAACTTCCACTTTTGTATGAGTTAATTATCACCACTCCATTTGAAGCTCTGCTTCCATAAAGGGCAGTAGCGGCTGCGTCTTTAAGAATGGTAATACTGTTGATATCATTAGGATTAATCGTGGTATTGAAATTTTCTACAGGAGCTCCATCCACAATAAACAACGGATTTTTATTTGTAACAGAGGCTTCTCCCCGAATTCTGATTTGTGCACTTGCGCCAGCCTGTCCCACTGGGGTTATTATTATTCCGGCAGCTTTTCCGTTTAATAATGAAGGTATATTGGGGTTCTGAATTTCTAAAGAAGATGTTATGGTATTGGATGCCACGATACTTTTGCTCTTAGCTATTGAACTATATCCTAATACCACAACCTCTTCAATACTTTTATTTTTAACAGTATCGGTTTTTGAGTAGACAGGTTTACTCAATGGGCTGGTATTGTTTCTGTTTTCTGTTTTTATTTCTTCTTTTTTTTCGGCTTCCTTTATAATTTCTTCAACATCTATATTGGATAGCTTTTGTTTTTCTAAAGGATTAATGTCCAGATTATAAGATAAAATTCTGATTTTCAGTTTCTGTTTTGGCTGATAAGATTTTGCAATAATTTTGTATGAATTTCCAACATTTAAATCTGAAAAATAAAACTTTCCGTTTTCTGCAACGGTTTGTTTAAGGATCTTTTTATTGTTCGTACTTACAAGGAAAACATCAGCTTTCACTGTTTTTTTGTTTTCATCTTCCACTACTCCATAAATTGTATTTTTCTTTTCGGGAAGGTATTTGTATTTGTTGGTCTTCAGTATTTCGGGGATCAATTCGAAATATCTGTAACCATTCGTCAGCATAACAAGATCAAGGCTTCTATCGGCTTTTTCTTCTTTTGTATCGAAATAAAACTGAGGTTTTTCAATTTTCCCTTTCAGTTCAGAGTCCATCAATAGCCATGAGATGAGATGATTCTGCTTATCGTCTGCATAGGTCCAAAGCTTATCATCTACCACGCTCATTCCGAGGTTGGCAGGAACGGGTTTATTATTTTCATCGGTAGTTTCAATATTCAGAATAACTTTTTCTCTTGGCTGATAATGCTTTTTCACCGGAGTAATCTTTACATTAAGCAGGTTCTTCTTATTGGTGAAAACAATACGTTCTGCAACTGGAATATTATTCTCCAGAACAGTAAATCTGCAAATTCCTGTCGGAAAGTCTTTCACTTCAATTTCCAAAGAATTCATTCCTTTTTTTAACAGAATTTCTTTGCTGTACAATTCTTTTCCGCGGAAACTTCCTTTCAGGGTAATCGTTTTTTCATCTGTTGAAATGATGGTGAAACTCAGTTTTGTATTCTCATTTTGAACATTCAACACCAATCCTTCATTTTTTGCTACTGGTAAGTTAAAAATCTGGGCTATATTGTCTGGTTGTATAACTTTAGCATAATAATTTTCTCCTTTTTTAGGGGTAAAACGAAAGCTTCCCATCCCGAAATTATAGGCCGAAATTTCTTTTATTTTTTCATGATTCTGGTTGTAAACAGCCAAAGCAGCATCTACGGGTTTTTCAAACTCATCAAGGATTTTAAATGCGATATTTTGTTCTATTCCATTGATAAATGTTCCTCCTTCAGGTAAAAATTTCACATCCAGATTATTCAGAACAATGGGAATATTTCTGGAAATAGATTCTGTAAATCCGTCAAAATTCACTTTGATATTCAAAAGGGCATCAGAGGATTTCAATACTTCAGGAAGCTTAAAGGTCAACAGTTTTTTGCCTTCTTTATCTGTAATCAGTTTTCCAGCAGAAATGGTTTCTCCATCACACATTACCGTATAATCTGCTTCATAAAAAGGAATCGGAAGACTGCTAAGACTTCTCATTGAAAAGTCGGCCGTCACCTCATCTCCCGGACCATATCCTTTTTTAGGAAAATCCAGTTTCATGAGAATCCTTGGGGATACTATTTTCTGGAGGGTAATTTCTTTTTCGAAAGCATTTTTCTCTTCTTCATTCTGCATCCAGTTGGTATAGGCTCTGATTTTATAAATCGCGCCTTTCATGTCTTCATCAAAATAGAAATAGCCCTGGGCATAGCCGTTGGTAATTTCATATTTTAATTTTTTCACAACACTTCCTGCCGGATCAATAATTTCAACATTAACAACCCTGCTGGCATCTGTCGGGAGGTTGTTATTTCCTTTTACCACGTACATTTTAAAGTACATTCCCTCTCCAGGTTTATAAAAAACATGATTGGTCTGAATGTAGGTTTTCTCTTTTTCAAAATCCTGAAATGATTGTTGAGCTTTCAGAGAAATCGTTGACAATAAAAAACTCAGCAGGATGATATAGGCTGATATAAATTTGAAATTCATAGGTTAAAATCTAAGTGAAACAATACATCCAAAAGTTTTAAAAGACGGAAGGTTGAAAAAATCCAGTCCTCTTCCATGGTCCATATCATAAAAATTCTGATTAGGATCTACGCCTTTATTGGCCTGCCAAAGCATTATATTATTGACGTAAAAGGTCAGTTTGAGATTCTGTTTTCCATAGTTAATCGGAAAATTGGAAGACAGTGAAATATTATTGATTCTGATATAATCTGCCTTCTGAACATAATTTTCTGCCACACCAAGATAACCATACCTTGACCATCTGTTTTCCTGAACATTGCGATTGGGATCATAAAAATCTACAGGAATCTGATTGACCGTTCCGTTCGCCTGAAAACCTTCGAAAATATAGTTTTTAATATTCCTTTCTTCACCAGAACTTTCAGAGCGGCCGTAATAATCGAGAACGGCTTGAGTTCCGTTCCAGAGCTGACCGCCTTTTTTCCATTCCCAATTGATGTCTAAGGAAAGATTTTTATACACAAAATTATGATTGAACTTCATGACAAAATCCGGTGTAGGATCTGCAATAATTTTCATTCCGTCTGCTTTTTTCGGGAATCCGAACTCATCAATAATCAATTGCCCGGCAGCATTTCTTTCAAAATAAGTTCCCATTACAGCGCCCAAAACCTGTCCTTCCGACAATGTTTTGTAAATATCTTTGAATCCTGAAACTGCCAGATTCTGATATCCGGGGGTTATCCTGTCTACGATATCTTTATACTTGAAAAAGGAGACTTTATGAGTTGTATTTACCTCATATCCAAGACGTAGGTGTTCATAGGTAAAATTGAACTCATACCCACTGTACGTGTGATCGGCAATGTTTTTTAGTTTTAACTGATTGTTTTCAAAAACAGGAAATATATCGTCTGTATTCTTTTTATTGAAATACTCTCCATCTACGCTTATGTTATAGCCAAGGTTGAGTTTCGCTCCTATTTTCCATTCTTTAGTATTGATATTGGATAATCCTCTGAAATTTTCCACTTCCTGTACCGGAAAATATTGATTATAATCTGCTGCGTTCAATAATGTTGTGGCATACGACGCATATGATCTTGTAATATCAGGTTCGGAGCTTAATTGTGTATAACTTCCAAGCAGCTTAATATCGTAATTATTCCAAAAGATATCTTTGAATTTCACATAGAAATTAGTTCTTGGCAGCCAGTAGCTGTTTTTAAGGGAGGTATTAGAGATGTAGAATGAATTTCCAAGGTTAAAACCTGCTTCAAAGTCACGATCCTGAATATCCATATTATAATTAAAAATATGATCCTGTGAAGTTCTCTGGTAGAGATACTTTTGATTGACAAGACTATTATAAACATCTGATTTTCTATCGTTTAAAATAAAATTCAGACTGAATGTATTTTTAAAATTATAATCCCCTAATGTATATGTTCCCAATATATTAGATTGATACAAACCATTATTTTGAATCCTCTCATTAAAAGATCCGCTGCTGAAGCCATAGGTGGAAGGTTTATACTGATCCCAGTTTCGGATATTATCGTTTTCATACGACTGGTTAAGGTTTAACCTAAAATCTCCCCATGCTTTAACAAGATTAAGGCTAAACTGTCTCTGCCGGTTTTGATATCGGTATTTGCTGTCCTGATCAAAAAGAAACGAAGGATTGTCTGCATATTGGCTGTAACTTCTCTGCAGACCATTATTTAGGAAAGCATTCTGTTCATTTGAAAAAGAAATAGGGGTAAGCAATGAATTCTGATAGGCTCTGTTGAACAGCCCTATTCTGTTGGTATTTGTAGCTTTATCTTCTTCGTAATTAAAAGTAAGATTGAGAAAATATCCGGCAAAATTTGTATTCAGCTTTGTTTTAAAGGTATTGGCAATATCAAACTGATCGATGAAATACATCTGATTCTTTTGCTGTCCTATATTGAAAGAAAGACGAATTTTCTCATCATAACCTTCTTTTATAAAAGCACTTACATTGAGCTGATTATTGTAACCAACTGTAGTTTTAAAAATGTTGTTATTATATTTTTGGGCATGCTGAAGTCCGTCAACCCAGGGGATTAATCTTCCGTTCCTATCATATTCATAAGGTAATCCATTAAACCCCAACATAGAAATATCGGGTCCAAAACTGAACATTTCATTAGTTTCCGGGCCTTTCCAGATAAGGTTTCCATTTTCTGATCTTCCCTGTACATACTTATTTTGAGTTCCGGGAATGGCATTTCTGCTTTTAATATCAAGAGAGGTGGTAAAGTTTCCATTCAACACGAATGTTCTCTGACTGAGGCTTTTTAAGGTATAAATACTGTCATTCTTCCGCCTTAATTTTCTTATTTCACTAAAATAAGGATAGGACTTTTTACTTAAACGTGCCTTCGTCTTTTCAATACTGAACTCATCTTTAGTTTCTTTTGAAACCAGACTGTCATAAGCTTTGCTGTAAATATTCTCTACACTTTTCTTTGCCGTTTGATTTTCCAGAATTGATTTTAATTCTCTCACTTCGTAGGCAGCAATAACATGGCTATTCTTCCCTTGGTTCCATACGAGTGTATCATACGGTTTGGCGGCAATAATTGCAAATCCCTTATCATCAGTAAGTTCATAGACCCCACTGTTTTTATTATAAACCTTTAAAAAATTCTGTGCCTTATTTTTAGATGTTAAAAATTTTCCGGAGTAGTATAATTGTGAGTTTTGTGCCTGTAAAATGGTAATGGTAATGGTAAATGGCAATAACAGCAAATAATTCTTTTTCATCAGTTATTAGTATGCTTAAAAATATAAAAAAAGAAATTTCCGGGGAAATTTCTTTTTTTATGAATTATTTTTGAATTGTTTTATAGCTCTCTATCAGCCTTATAAATTCTGACCGATAGCCTTCTTCATCCTTACTTTTGCCCTGCTTAGCGAGGTTTTCAATATCGGAAAGATCTTTTTTTGTAATCAGTTCTGAGTTTCTTAGTACTAAACCGAACCAAGCTACAGAAGATGCAAATTTAAAATCCGGACTTACTGAAGATTTATCTTCTTTTTTAATCACTTTAGTTATCTCCATGCTCTTGTCTCCATCAGGTTTTTTGTACCTGAACTTGATTGTTGCCATTTCATCTCCAAAGTTCTTCTTCTTAGAAATTTCAGAATATTTCAATTTTGTTTCCTTTGGGATAAATTCAGAAGCTACATTTGCCGGGATAACTTCATATAAAGAAGTTACTGTATGTCCGCTTCCTAATTCTCCTGCATCTATTTTATCATTGATAAAGTCTTCGTTTCTCAGTTTCCTGTTTTCGTATCCTATCAAACGGTAAGATTTTACAAACTTAGGATTAAATTCAATCTGGATTTTTACATCTTTAGCAATGGTATAAATATTTCCTGCAAATTCTTTTCCCAAAAACTTTTCGGCTTCCTGCATATTATCGATATAGGCATAATTTCCATTTCCTTTATCTGCAAGAGTTTCCATAGTATTATCTTTATAATTACCCATCCCATAGCCAAGGCAGGTAAGGAAGATCCCTGTTTTCCTTTTTTGTGTAATTAAAGTTTCAATATCAGTTGTTGAAGAAGCACCTACATTAAAGTCTCCGTCTGTTGCCAGAACTACCCTGTTATTTCCTCCTTTGATAAAGTTTTCCTTAGCCAGCTTATAAGCAAGCTCTATTCCTGCCCCTCCTGCAGTGCTTCCTCCTGCCTGAAGATTATCTAGTGCTTTAATGATTTTTTCTTTTTCTCCCGCTGATGTAGGGGGAAGAACCATTCCTGCACTTCCTGCATATACTACGATTCCTACTTTATCTTTAGGTCTGAGCTGTTTCAGTAAAACTTTAAGAGAAGACTTCAGCAACGGCAGCTTATTTTCCTCACTCATTGAACCTGACACATCAATAAGAAAAACAATATTAGAGGCTGGTAGTTTATCCATTGGAATATTTTTTCCCTGAAGCCCTATTTTAAGTAATTTATGTTTAGGATTCCATGGAGAATTACCATATTCAGTATTAATCGAGAAAGGATTACCCGTTTCAGGCTGTGGATAATCATATTTAAAATAATTGATCATCTCTTCCACTCTTACTGAATTTGGATCTACTTTATTTCCATAATTAATCATTCTTCTGACATTAGAATAAGAAGCATTGTCCACATCAATAGAGAATGTAGAAACAGGTTGATTGCGGGTTAATTCAAATGCATTTTCAACTAACGCTGCATATTCTTCATTGTTAAAATCAATATCCTGATCAGCTTTTTTTGTAGTCTTTTTAACATTTTTTTTGTCACCTACCTGATGGTCATAAACTCTTCCTGATTTAGGGAATCTTATGGAACTTTCTACTTCCATTGCAGTAATTGACTTTGGTTTTGGGCAGCCATTATATTCCGGTAATCCTGGAACCGTAGGACAGGCATCGTCTTTATCCAAAATACCATCTCCATCTGTGTCCGGCCATGGGCAGCCATTATTTTCAGGAGGTCCTGCTACTGTAGGACATGCGTCATCTTTATCAATAACACCATCTCCATCCGACTCTACCCACGGACAACCTTCATTTTCTACCGGACCGGCAATATCAGGACATTTATCTAATTTATTAGGAATCCCATCCTGATCTTTATCTTTCCTGACACTATAAGTCTTTGGTTCGTTGACTGTTTCAGTATTTTTTTGAGTTTTACAACTTGTCAATGCAACAAGCGCTAGCATGGTTATTACAATTTTTTTCATCTTTTAAAATTTCGACAGGAAATTATTAAAATAAATTCAATCCTGTTAATAATTGTTAAATAAAACTTATTCTTTAAATAAAAAATACAGTTAATTTTTAATGACCTTAAACGTTTCCCATTGATCATTGTTCTTAATACGTACAAGATAAATTCCTTGAGGATAATAAGTTAAATCAATCGTGTTTTTACCTTCTGGCAATTTTTCTTTTCTCATAATAATTTTTCCTGCAAGATCATAAAGAAATAATTCATCAATTTCTTTTCTCGTCTTTATCTGTAGCAAGCCTTTTGTTGGATTTGGAAATATAACAGTTTTACTATCCGTCTGACTGTCAACTTCTGTCTGCATTTTTTTATTGATATTATCATTTGAAATTCCTTCGCTGCATTCTGGCAAAACGGCTCTTTGAAGGATTAATCTTAATAATAAATCATTCAGCTTTTCAACCTCATAAGAATCTATAGTAGGTTTTATATGGCTGTTTCCTATTCCACTGTCATCTGTAAGGAAGGTATAGGTACCATTTGTAAGTAAAGCAAATGTCCGCATCAGGTATTCTGTTTGTTTATCTGTATCACTGGCAGCCAGTGGAATAATGGTTATACCTTTTTTTGCTGCAGCCTTTATTTTACTATAAAGTTCCTTTATATTCTGTTCTGAATGGTGTGGTGGTGCGTCCAGAATTAAAAACATAATTTTAGTTGAATTTTCATTACTCCATTTCAACTCGTCAACAGAAACTTTCATAGCTTCCACAACAGCTTCAGGTGTGTCTCCTCCACCTCCGGCACTCTGTTTTTTTATAAATCCAATAAGATCTTCTGCTTTATCTGAAAAATCAAATTTCCTGGTTACATAATCATCCCCTTCGTCTCTATAGAAAACAGAACCATATCTTACTGTAGTATTCTTAAGTTGTCTTTCTATCTTTTTTAACACATCCAAAAGCTCAGATTGAAGATAAGAAATTTCATCACCCATAGAACCTGTTGCATCCACCACAAAAGCAAGATCCAGTACACGTTTTTGCAGACATTGCTTATCTACTATTATCAGGTTTTGTCCATTTTTAAATGTTCTGAGGTTACTACTGATTACCTGTCCTGAACCATCAGATAAATAATATTTCCCCGAGTCTGTGCTTTCATCCGTCATTGGTGATATCCATAGTTCTACATTGCCCAGGTTATCTGAAACGGCTTCCCAAATAACATTTTTCTTATCATCCAACAGTTTTACCTTTTCGCCCACCACTGGTCTTTTATCCCGGTTTACCAATTGAACAGAAACCCTGTTATCAGGAAAAAACTTCCAGGTATTTTTATATTGATCAAGAATTGGAACTGCAATATCTTTCCAATACTCCCATTTAGAAAAATCATTTACCTCTCCGGCTGTCAGCTGACCTGCTTTAGGAAGTATTTTTTCAGGTTCTTCATCTTCTTTTGAGGGTTCTTTTATGCTATCTGAAGATATTTTTTTAAAGTTTTCTATTTCAGCTCTGGATAATCCTTTGGTTGTGATCACCACCACCCCATTCGTTGCTTTACTTCCATATAAGGCTGTAGCTTCTGCATCTTTTATTACTTTTACCTCTTTGATCTTTTTAGGATCAAGTGTATTAAAAAAATCAGATTTCCTTCCTATTATAACTCCGTCAACTACATATAAAGGGCTTATCGAACGACCGTCTATACTCTTAGCTCCTCTAATCAGTATTTCACCAGATCCTTTAGTCCTACTTGTTACTTTTATCCCAGCAACACTTCCTGACAATGAAGATACTGCAGCCGGAAGACGTACAGAAGGTTTATCTGTAGAAGCAATCATAACCGTTGAAGATGCAGTAACAGATTTATAACTCTTTTTAATCCCTAATGCAGTGACAACAACCTCATCAATACTTTGTGTTTTTAAAGTGTCATTATATATTTGGGGTAAAGATGTTGTTATTCTATCAGGAGCTTGTATTGGCGGTAAATTGCAGGTAGGTGGAGACTTGTATACATCTATTCCTACAATAGATGAAGGTTGATTCGGTAAAGGAAGAGGTACAGATCCAGGCAATTCTTCTTTCCTGATATTTTCTTTTATGGTACGGTCAATTTTTGCAATATCTGTTTTGCTAATAGGTTCTCTTGACGTTGTATTCTCTGCTATTATTGGTTTTAAAGGTTCTGCAGCTTCTTTTTTATTCATAAAATAAAAAGCCCCCAGGCCAATCACCAGACTTGCAGCAATACCATACGGCAGCCAAAAAGGAATTATTCTCTTTTTATCTTCTTTTTTATCTAGTTTCTCTTCAACTTTTTCCCATACTTTTTCAAAACCAGGAAAAACTGTTGGTTCTTCTGAAAGCTTAGAAGCTTCATTGAATTGTTGGTCTATATGATTATTTTCCATTGTTGTAAAAGTTTAAATGTTTTGATTCACTAAAAGTTCCTGCAGCTTCTTTCTTGCAAAATTGAGCTGGGATTTTGAAGTTCCCTCACTGATGGAAAGCATGGCAGCTATTTCCTTATGAGGATATCCTTCAATAGCGAAAAGATTAAAAATTGCTCTGCAGCCTTCCGGGAGAAAGTTCAGTAAACTCAAAATATCTTTTTCCAGGGAAAGGCTTTCTGTATTTCCTTCAGAATGATCAATAAAGTTTTCTTCCAGGGAAATAAACAGTCCTTTGTTGGTTCTTAATTTCTGCAGGCATTCGTTTACCGCAATTTTTCTTGCCCATGCTTCAAAGGTATCAGCATTCTGAAGCTGAGTAATTTTCGTAAAGATTTTATAGAACGTATCGGCTAATACTTCTTCTATATCTTCATCGTTTTTCAAATAGCGTCTGCAGACTGAGTAGAGCCTGCCCGCCATTTTCTCGTAAACTTTCCGCTGGGCATTACGGTCGCTACGCTGGCATTCCAATAATAATTCTTGTTCCATAGTCAGGAGTTATATTATTATAGATGCAGAAACTTTAAAAAGGGTTGGAAACATGATCAACTTTTTTATTAAAATGAGAAAAAATAAATTTAAAAGTCAGTTTTTTAGCATTTTTTTAAATTTCAAATTTAACTTTTCCTTGTGTAACAAATCTCTATTATCAACGACTCTTAATATAAATAATCTTTTTATAGTAATGAAAAATGCCAAAATTGCATCATTACTTTTTGTTTTGTCTGCAGGAAGTATGATGTTTGCCCAAGATGACTTAATCAACAAGTTAAAAAACAATCAATCACAAAATGCTAATTTTCAGTTCACAACGTTAAAAGATGTTGGAGCAACTTCTGTAAAGAACCAGGGTTCATCAGGAACTTGCTGGAGCTATTCAGGAAACTCTTTCCTTGAATCTGAAATGCAGAGAATGGGCAAAAAACCTGTGGATCTTGCCGAAATCTTTACAGCAAGAAACTCTTATCATGATAAAGCGAAATTATACGTTTTGAATAATGGCGCTATCAGCTGGGGTGACGGAGGAGAACTTCACGATGTAATCAATATGTACAAAAAGTACGGAGCGGTTCCTCAGGATGTTTATACGGGACTAAAATCCGGACAGACTACGAACAACTTCAAAGAAATGCAGGGGAAACTAAAGCCCGTTCTTGACAGTCTTGTTCAGGCTTCTTCAAAAGGAAAACTGACAGACAACTGGATGGATTCTGTAGATGTTATTCTTGATGAATATTTAGGAAAAGTACCTGCTAACTTTACGTATGAAGGAAAAAACTACACTCCGAAAACATTTGCTAAAGAAGTAGTAGGAATCAATCCTGAAGATTATGTAGAGTTATCTTCTTATAAAGATTATGCTTATTATGAGAAATTCGTAGTTCCGATTCCTGATAACTGGAGCCACGATTCTGACTGGAATGTTCCGATGAAAGATCTTACCGCAATCATTGACAATGCTGTAACTAAAGGATATTCTGTAGGTTGGGCAACTGATGTTTCTGAGCCTTATTTTTCTTATAAAAACGGGGTAGCTTACGTTCCGGATATGGAGCTTGATCAGATTACTGCAGAAAACAAGCAGACTTTGTTTACAGAGCCTAAAAAAGATAAAACCATCACTGAAGACATGCGTCAGAAAGCATTGAACAACCTTTCTACAACGGATGATCACGGTATGCATATCGTAGGTTTGGCAAAAGACCAGACTGGTAAAGAGTATTATATGGTGAAAAACTCATGGGGAGTTACCAATGATTTCGCCGGATATATTTATGTAACAAGACCTTATGTTGAATACAAATCAACAGCAATCCTTGTTCACAAAAATGCAATTCCAAAAAGCATCTTAAAACAATTGAAACCAAATAAGAATATTGGTTTATAAGATAAAGAAATCATTTCTGCCGATTTAAAGGCAGTTTTAGATATTTAAATCTGTTAAAACCCGCTCCTGGAAATTCCGGAAGCGGGTTTGTTTTTAGAATATGCTATTTGAAAAAATATATTTCCCATTTTAGTGCAAAGTATTGTTTGATTTACAAAAAATATTATATTTGTATGAATCAACAAACTAATTAACATGAAAAATCTAAAGAAATTAACAAAATCAACATTAAAGAACATCATCGGAGGAAATGCTCCACAATGTGAAGGCGATACTGTTGCCTGCCGACATAAAGCCGAAAATGGTGTTCCTGCCTATTGGTCATGCGAACCCGCTGCAACAGGATGTAGATTCTTATAAAAGGAATTCAAAGCTTTTAGAAATTGTTTAAAAAAAAGCCAACAAAAACCCGATTTCAGAAATTCTGAAATCGGGTTCTTTAATAAATAGGTGAAAATTAAATATAAAATAAAGTGAATTATGCTGATTTAATATCTGGTTGCATCGTCAATTTTACTTCGCAGTGATTAAATTATGCTGTAAAAAAAATTAACTACGAAGCGAATTTCGATTCATTATTGATATTAAAATAAAACGCCCATACTTTCTGCCGAAAAGTCAAGAAGGCTTTCAGTATTCCCTTCTTTGATCTTCTGTACCCACTGGTGATCCTGTAAGATGGCTCTTCCTACTGCAACAAGATCAAATTCTTCATTGTCAAGTCTTCTGATCAGTTCCGTAAGATCTTTTTTCTCTGTTCCCTGTCCTGCAAAAGCATTCAGGAAATCTCCGTTTAAGCCTACAGAACCTACTGTAATGGTTGACTGTCCGGTAATTTTTTTAGCCCATCCTGCAAAGTTTAAGTCAGAACCTTCAAATTCCGGCTCCCAGAAACGACGTTGTGAACAGTGGAAAATATCTACTCCAGCTTCTTTTAATGGCAGTAACCATTCTTCCATTTCATTTGGAGTGAATGCCAGCCTGGTTTTATAATCCTGCTGTTTCCATTGTGAAAGACGGATAATAATAGTGAACTCCTCTCCTACCGCTGCTCTGATCGCTTTTACTACTTCTACAGCAAATCTGCTTCTTTCTTTTAGTGTTTTACCACCGTATTCATCAGTTCTTGTATTGGTTACTTCCCAGAAAAACTGGTCGATAAGATATCCGTGAGCTCCATGAATTTCAATACAGTCGAAACCAAGATCTTTTGCTGCTTTTGCAGAGGCTGCAAACTGAGCAATCGTATCCTGAATATCTTCAATAGTCATTGTTGAAGCCTTTTCCATTTGAACTAATGGATATTCTTCTGACATTCTTGTATCTCCCACGTGCCAGATCTGAGGTCCCATTTTACCTCCATTCTGATGAACGGTATCAATAACGTTTTTCCATCCGTTTAAAGCTTCAGTTCCATAGAAATCAGGAATATTCTGCATATTTTTTGATCCCGGTCTGTTGATCACAGTTCCTTCGGAAAGAATTAATCCCACTTCTGAAGCGGCTCTTCTTCCGTAATAGTCTGCAATATTCTGTGTAGGAACTCCATTATCAGATTGTGCTCTGGTCATTGGAGCCATTACAATTCTATTTTTAAGCTGTAAATTTTTGTATTGAAACGGTTTAAATAATGATGATGTGCTCATATTTAAATTTATATTTTATAATTGTTACACAAAGTAACTAATAATAGTTCACTTTTGTATCTTTTATTGAAAAAATAGTGGTAACTTCGCAGTAACTTACATTAGTAACATCAAAGTAACGTATGAAACTTATGTTCCTTACGATTATTTAAAATAAATTTCTCCTTATGAAAAAGAATGAATTAATGCAATACAGCTGTCCTCTGGGCAAGGCAATGGCCGCTTTGGGAAGCAAATGGAAACCCATTATAGTTCTGGTTATCAAGGACAGGAAGTTACGTTTTGGAGAACTGGCAGTACGCATTAATGTCATTTCCAGAAAGGTACTGACCGATCAGCTGAGGGAGATGGAAACTGATGGATTGGTGATCCGTGAAGAATTTAAAGAACTTCCTCCTCGAGTAGAATATTCTCTTACAGAAAAGGGATTAGCTCTGTTGCCTATTCTTTATTTATTGGAAGAATGGGAAGCAAAATATCAGGTAAAAGGGCAGCATGAAGATAAAGATTGTGCTCTCTTGAATGAGGATAAGAAAAATAAAAAGGCTGTCAATGTTTGATAGCTTTTTTGTTTTAAAAAAATACACCATTACATAGACTCACTTTCCAAAAGGTAAGTATATCACCAAAATGTAAGTATATAGGTCCAAAGCAATTTCTGATGCAAATTTGCAGAAAAATATTCATTATGAATTACAAAGAAATTGCAAAGGAAACGATTGGAAATCTGTATAGAGCCCATAACAGCATTCGAAAATCCGGTATTGATGAAAAACTGATTGCATTGGTGGAGTTACGTGTCTCTCAAATCAATGGCTGTGCCTATTGCTGCAGCTATCATGCTAAAGAACTCTCAGATTTTGGCTTTGAACAGGATATCATCAACAGGCTTCCGGGTTGGAAACATACGCAAGTTTTTAATGATCAACAAAAGCTTGTTTTGGAATGGGCAGAATCCGTTATTTACAACAAAGAGGATTGGAAAAGTACCAAAGCAAAACTAATAGACCAATTTACAGAGCGTGAAATTGTAGAACTTACGGCAAGTATAACGCTGATAAATACTTTGAATAAATTGAGGATTACTCTGGCTGAGAAGGATTAAAGTTACATGTTCCCAGATTCCCAATTACTCCAATGATTGTTAAAAGGCAATGCAGGCTTCCAATAAGAAGAATCCCTGGTAACCAAAACCTTGGCTATCATCTTATAGGTTTCCTGCTTGCTTGGTAAAATTTCTCTGTCATAATGAAACTTGTCTATGGTCATTATTTTTTTTAGTTTCCTGGGAATATGCATTTTTATTTCATCTTCTGAAGCATAGAGTAATGAAGGATTTATTTCATTGTAATATCTTATTAAATCTCCAAACCCTATCAGCCTCCTACCACTATCAAGGTTTTCTATTTTAATTCCTACTTTTTCATAATCTCTATAATTATGATTAAAAGGAAGAAATTGATTCCGAATTTTTATTTCTTTAATATGTTCTCCAATATGTTCAAATGTTTCTAAATCACGTCCTTCTTTATTTTCAATTCTTATGAATTCATCATTATCAATTAAAACAATATAGTTAGTGTTACTGATATAATTTATCTCTTCATATTTTTCTTTGGAGTAACTAATACAATTACCAATATAATTAAGCTCTATTTCTGCTCTTGTTGCTCTATTTTGATATCCGTTTTTTTCAAAAACTATTGCCCACTGTCCTTCATCATTTCCATATAAATGTATTCGATTTCCTGCTGTCATAAAATAACCATGTTCCAAATCCAAGAAAAAATTATATTGAATTTCATTTGATTTTTTTTGAGGGAAATATGAACTGGGGTTACCATTGAAAGCTAAATCCAATTGATTTAAAATTTCAGTTTCTGTATAGTTCTGTGCTTTACAAAAAAATAATATGAAAAGCATATATAGAACTCATCTTGACTTTCTTTTTATGAATTTTTTACAAGCAATAACAATAAAAGCTAAATAATTGAATCCGATCCAG
>NZ_PCOU01000019.1 GCF_002979455.1 Chryseobacterium sp. MYb7 | reverse complement strand
TTAGCGACTCTAATTTCCTAATCCCTTTTTTTATTTCAAATAAAAAATATAATTTTTGAAAAAGTCAAGATGACTTCTATTTAAACAAATCTCTTTTTCCAACTTGCAACTGTATTTCTGCTTATTTTAAAATGTCGGGCAAGTTCAGTATTGTTACACTTATGTCTTTTTTGGTAATCCAGTATTTTCAGGATAGATTCCTGATCAAAGGAGTGAAGTTTCTGATTAAATATAAAAGTATCTTCATCTTCTTTTCCCAAAAGCATCTTGCTACAGGTCATCACATCGAGTAATGAAAAGTCTTTTTTAGAAAATATAATTTTAAATGCCTCTTTTTTCTCTGGGTATTTTTCATTAATAAGATCTGTATAGATCTTTTTATAATCCGGGATACATTTTGTCATATCATTTGTTGTTTTTCTTATTCATTATATTTTACTAACCAATTATACAATGTATTTCTAGGTATCTTATATTTTGTAATCACTTCTGATTTGGTCATTTCTCCTTTTTTAATTTTTTCCAATACAAATTCTACAATTTCTTTAGTATAAAGATTTTTCCGAAAAGCAGGAAGTGAGCTATCTACTTTTTTCTTTTGTACATATTCCATGGAAGACTGAGGTGCGTATAAAATCAAATGCTGAGAATAGAGTCTAAAGAAGTCATATTCAAGAAGTTTTGACCAACGCAATAATACTTCTGTATCTAAAGAAGGTGAAGAATACATTTCGAGTACTTCCTTTTCTGTACAATTAAAAAAATTACATATACGGCTTATATCTATCTCATTTTTGCTCACACTATCTTTAATGAGTGATCCAATATTCAGATTTTTCAGATTCATAGATTTAGATTATGTATGGTTTATTTCTAAAACCAACTGATTAATAATTACTTTCTTTCATTTGTTAGAAAAAGCAACAAGACAAATTTTAATGGAGGGAATGAAAAAATCTACTTGTCTTATTGCTTTTCATTAATGTGTTTTTAAAATTTTTTCACCTAATTCAATATATAATTGGATGAACTACTTTATAAGATTCTGAACTTACTAGTAACAATTATATAATGTCACATATTACAGGTTTAGAAACAAAGGGAACCTGTAATATAAATTAAGCCTTGCCTGATTTTCTTTGTTTTTTTATTTATTAAAATTTGAAAAAGTTAAAAAGTAAGATAGGATAGATTTTTCATATCTTTTCAGCCACAGAAGGCATTAAAATTCAATAGGCTATGTATTTATCAGTAAAGCCAATTGATCTTCCGTATTCTTGGATAATTAAATGCTCTACATCCGGATTAACAACATGCTTACTAATCATCTATAGAATTCTCACAGAATTTTTAGTTTAACCCCTACTTATTCGAAAATTAATGAATGCATATTGTAACTGCTTTTTTTCAACTTTTGTAAATTTTAAGGTCACAAAGCAAAAAAAAATAAAAAAAAAATCCAAAAAAACAGATAACACAAATATACAACACCTTAAATAACACACTGGAATACAAAGCATTAAACTTAAAAACTAAGAATTAACCATTCATTTATTAAGGTTCTTAGAAAAGGAAATATTTAATCATTTACAAAGAAAACATTTCTTTATTTCAATGTTTTTATAAAAAATATGAATATAACACGTAATTTCTTTATGATTTAATCTTCTCATAAGTTAAAAATTCCTATTTGGAATATAAAAAGACTTCATTTCTGAAGTCTATAATGTTTTACTTACAATTAATTATTTGGAATCTAATTATCATTGCCTACTTATTTAAACAAATTATTTTTTCCAACTCGCAATTGTATTTTTGAAAACATTTCGAGTACTTCTTTTTCTGTACAATTTAAAAAATTACATATACGGCTTATATATCTCATTTTTGCTCACGCTATCTTTAATTTTTCGGATAGATACATCTTTCATTAATTTATCCACTGAGGCTATGCTATCACTTGGTTTAGTATATTTAGCCAGATACTCCAGTTCTTTTTCTTTGTTTCCTAAATGATTATAGGAAGTTTCCATACTCTTATATGCGAGTTTTAAAATAACAGGCTGATTAACTTTCTTAGAAATGGCTATTAATGTTTCCAGGTAACTAATTGTCTGCTGATAATTTTTCTGCTTAGATGAAGCAAGAGCTAATCCGTTTAACGCAACACATTCATTATAGTAGTTTTTATCAATTCTAGCCAGATCTAGAGATATATTCAAGTAATGATAAGCAGAATCAAACATTTTTTTTTCAATATAAACAACCCCCAAATCTGAATAGGCTTCACCCAAAGAATTATTACGGGTTTGAATATTTTTAATTTTTGAAAATTCGATTAATGCTTTCTTAGTATAGTTAAAAAAATCTGGAATCCTATTTTTAGTATTACTATAATAAGCAATGTCACCTTTAGCCCGGTATAAATCTCCTCTTGTCTGATAAAAATCATCAGGTTCAGATATTTTATCGGCAATAGAAAAGGCTCTGGTTATCATTTCCTGTGCCTCTTTATCAAATCCCAACACAATATGATAAGTGATCGCAGCAATTCTTAATCCTGTGCAAATACTTTTATAATCATTTATATTCGAAGCCTCGTCTTCAATTTGTTGAGCATATTGAATAGCCTTTTCATAATTACCCGTATTAAAATAATATTCAGAAAGAATAATCCTGCTTCTTACCATCCCTTTAGGATAATTTGCTTTTTGAGAAATTTTGTAGTTTCTGTTACTTAATGCAATGATATTATTCTCATTTTTTTCAGTATGTGCTCTTTCAGCAATACAACTAATTAAACTATCTATCTGTTTTACAGTATATTGCTGCGCATTATATAATGAAAAGTTCATCACCAAAAAGATCATAATGAGGATTTTTTTTTTCATATTAAATTTAAAATTGAATAATTACCAATCTTAACAAAAACACATATAAATTAAATAAATAGTTAAAATATACATATAAATAAATATATTTAACAAAAATAATAAATTAAAAATTAATTATTATCAATTTTTAATTTTAAAATAAATGCTACAATTATTTTTTTAACCGCTATAGAATTAGGAATATTAGCCCATTAGAAAAAGGCTCATGATATACTATATTTAGTATCACAATAACTCTTTTTTTATCACTTGTGTTTTAGTTATTTTGTGGCACAAAATGAGAATAATACAATTTCGAAACAAAAAAACTGACTACAACAAATATACAACACAAAACATAATCAATTAAAAATGAGATAATTAATTGTATATTTTTTTTCACATATAAATATTTAACAGTTTATGAAGATATTTTATTTAGAACTTAACATCATCCAGGAGTCCATATTTCCCAATTAGAAATAAAAAAAGACCTCATTTCTGAGGTCTTTAATTTTTTTAATCTTGTTTTTAATCATTTGGAACCAGCTTACTATCATACTGATCACTTCCAAGCCCCAATACAGGAATAAAAATAAATCCTAAGAAGAAGATCAGAATAGTGTAAAGGGGTGTTTCTTTGGAGAATCCTTTGGCCAGTCTGTCATATACAACCCAGAAGGCATAAATGTTTACCAATGGAATACAGAAAAGAATAATCCACCATATCGGTTTCTTCACAATTTCAAGCAGAACTATTGAATTGTAAATCGGGATAAAAGCAGCCCAGGCATCTTGTCTTCCTGCTTTCTGAAAGATTTTGTACATGCAGTATCCATAGAAAATATAGCATAGTAAGCCGAAGAACATTGTTCCGATTCCTAATCCGGCTGCGGCGGCGCCAGACACGGCATCCGTCCCATTGTAAGGGTCTGTTTGTAAAAGAGTTAACATATTATTGTTTTTTTGGTTTCTCCAAATATAAAAAAAGCTTCTAAATAATTAGAAGCTTTTTTTATTATATTTTTAAAAACGTTTATGCATCAATTTTTGCATATTTCGCATTTTTCTCGATAAATTCTCTTCTCGGCGGAACCTCATCTCCCATTAACATTGAGAAAACGCTGTCTGCCTCCACTGCATTATCAATGGTTACCTGCTTCAGAATTCTGTGTTCAGGGTTCAGAGTTGTTTCCCAAAGCTGTTCAGGGTTCATTTCCCCAAGACCTTTATAACGTTGTACTTCTACTCCTTTTCCATCCGGAGACATTTCTAAAGTAAACTCTTCACGTTCTTTTTCATTGTACGCATATACTTTTTTATTCCCTCTCTTTAACAGGTACAAAGGAGGTTGAGCGATATAGATATATCCGTTCTCAATAAGCTCTTTCATATATCTGAAGAAGAAAGTAAGAATCAGAGTAGAGATGTGAGAACCATCGATATCAGCATCGGTCATAATCACAATTTTATGATATCTAAGCTTCGCCATATTCAAAGCTTTGCTGTCTTCTTCAGTACCTACCGATACTCCAAGGGCAGTATAGATATTTCTGATTTCCTCGTTGTCATATACTTTATGAAGCATAGATTTCTCTACGTTCAAAATTTTACCTCTTAACGGAAGAATAGCCTGGAAGTGTCTGTCTCTTCCCTGTTTTGCTGTTCCACCTGCGGAATCTCCCTCTACAAGGAATAGTTCAGATTCAGCCGGATCTTTGGATGAACAATCAGAAAGTTTCCCGGGAAGACCAGAACCTCCCATTGGAGATTTTCTCTGAACCATTTCACGCGCTTTTTTCGCAGCCTGTCTTGCCTTAGCAGCTAAAACAACTTTTTGAACGATTACCTTCGCTTCATTAGGGTTCTCTTCCAGGAAGTTCGTAAGCATTTCCCCTACAATTTTATCAACAGCACCAGAAACTTCGGAGTTTCCTAATTTTGTTTTGGTCTGTCCTTCAAACTGAGGTTCCATTACTTTTACAGAAATTACAGCTGTTAATCCTTCACGGAAGTCATCACCGGTAATTTCTACTTTTTCTTTTGCAGGAAGTCCTAATTCGTCTGCATACTTCTTTAAAGTTCTTGTTAAAGCTCTTCTGAAACCAGCAAGGTGAGTACCTCCTTCGTGGGTATTAATATTATTAACATAAGAGTGAAGATTTTCGTTGAATGACGTATTATAACGCATCGCCACCTCAACAGGAATATCATCTCTTTCGCCTTCCATGAAAATCACGTGCTCCATGATAGATTCACGGCTACCATCGATATAAGCAACAAATTCTTTCAATCCTCCCTGAGAATGAAAAATTTCTGAACGGAAAGAACCATCTTCCAGTTTTTCTCTTTCATCAGTAAGCGTAATTGTAATTCCTTTATTAAGGTAAGAAAGTTCTCTTAAACGGCTTGCTAATGTATCATAGTTGTAAATCAGTTCCGTAAAAATGGTATCATCCGGCTGGAAAAACTGCTTTGTTCCTCTTTTATCACTATGTCCGATCTCTTCAACCTGAGTCTGTGCTTTTCCTTTAGAATAGATTTGTTGATAAACATTCCCATCTCTGTAAACAGTAGTAACCATTTCATTGGAAAGTGCATTCACACATGATACCCCAACTCCGTGAAGACCTCCTGAAACTTTGTAAGAATCTTTATCAAACTTACCTCCGGCTCCAATTTTTGTCATTACAACTTCAAGGGCTGATTTCTGCTCTTTTTCGTGGAAATCAACCGGGATACCTCTACCGTTATCACTTACTTCAATTCCGTTTCCTTCCTTGATGCTAACGAAGATTGTGTCGCAGTATCCTGCCAATGCCTCGTCAATAGAGTTATCTACTACTTCATAAACCAAATGGTGAAGACCTCTTGTTCCTACATCACCAATGTACATTGAAGGACGCATACGAACGTGCTCCATTCCTTCCAATGCCTGAATACTACTAGCTGTATATTGTTTTTGACTCATATTAAATATTAAAAATCTTGCTCTATGCAAAGACTTACAAATATCGTGATTTTTTTCGAGGTATGAAAGTTAAAAAGTGTCAAAAAAATGTAGAGTTTTCTTATTGAAAACATAAGGAACAGCAATTCATAAAAGAATCAAAATTAATTGGTATTCCTGAAATATCAACTGTTGTAAATCATACTCAACATCAATAATTTATGCGTAAATTTATTTACTGAAAAGTTGATATTATGGATGATTTTATTGCTGCCCGTGCCCAGATGGCACTTTCTTTGGGCTTTCATATCATATTCTCCTGTGTGGGTATGGTGATGCCTTTTCTCATGGCTTTTGCCCATTGGAAATACCTAAAAACTAAAAATGAAGTATATAAAGGGCTTACAAAAGCATGGAGCAAGGGTGTAGCCATCCTTTTTGCTACAGGAGCTGTTTCAGGAACAATGCTTTCTTTTGAACTGGGGCTTTTATGGCCTGGTTTTATGAAACATGCAGGTCCTATTTTCGGAATGCCGTTTTCACTTGAAGGAACTGCCTTTTTCATTGAGGCTATTGCTATTGGTTTCTTTTTATATGGATGGGATAAATTCAACAAATGGTTTCACTGGTTTTGCGGATTCCTGGTTGGGGTAAGCGGGCTGGCCTCCGGAATTCTGGTAGTGGCAGCCAACTCATGGATGAATTCTCCAACGGGTTTTGATTATATCAATGGACAGTATCTTAATATAGATCCTATTAAAGCAATGCTCAATGATGCATGGTTTCCGCAGGCTCTTCACATGACTGTTGCGGCATTTTGTGCGACAGGATTTGCGGTGGCCGGAGTGCATGCCTTTATGATTATTCGAAAAAGGAATATTGAATTTCATACCAAAGCTTTTAGAATTGCGGTAGGTTTTGCTCTTATCGGAGCATTTGGAGCGCCTTTAAGCGGTGATATTGCTGCAAAATCGGTAGCAGAACGCCAGCCTATTAAACTGGCAGCCATGGAAGCTCATTTTGAAACCGAAAAAGGAGCTTCATTTATTATTGGGGGAATTCCTGATGAAGAAAAAGAAGAGGTAAAATATGCTGTAAAAATTCCGAAGGTTTTAAGTTTTCTGGTGAGTAATGATTTCAATGCTGAAGTAAAAGGTCTTAAAGATTTCCCGAGAGATGAATGGCCTCCGATTGCAGTTGTTCATTATGCTTTTCAGATCATGATTTTCTTCGGAATGGTCATGATTGGTATTGGAGTCATTTATTTATATTCTTTCTTCTTCAGAAAGGAATGGCTGAGTAAAAACTGGCTGTTAAAAACGTTCTTAATAGCAACACCATTCGGATATATTGCGTTGGAAGCCGGATGGACAGTGACCGAAGTCGGAAGACAGCCATGGATCATTTATGGCGTTATGAGAACAATAGATGCCGTGACTCCCATGCCGGGAATACAGTATTCTTTCTACTTCTTTACGGCTATTTTCATCTCATTATCATTGATTCTTGTTTTCCTTTTAAAGAGACAGATCCAAATGGTACCAAAGCTTTACGATCCTACCGATTCTCAGTTTAACGATAAAAACAAAAAATCATGATCTACGTTGTAATAGGTTTTCTCTGGCTATCCATATGCCTTTATATTATTCTGGGAGGTGCTGATTTCGGAGCTGGAATTGTAGAACTTTTCACGCATAAAAAAGCCAGAAATAAGACCCAGGAAATCATGTATGAGTCTATTGCTCCCGTTTGGGAAGCCAATCATATGTGGCTGATCATTGCGATTGTAATTCTCTTTGTAGGTTTTCCTGAAATTTATACTACCATGTCTACTTATCTTCATATTCCTTTGGTATTGATGCTTCTGGGAATTATTGCAAGAGGAACAGCATTTACGTTCAGACATTATGATGCGGTAAAGGATAACTGGCAGGTTTTATATACTCAGATTTTCTACTATGCAAGTCTTTTGACTCCTTTCTTTTTGGGATTAATTGCTGCTGCAACCGTTTCACATTCTATCAATCCTGATGCTGTAGGATTTCTGGATTTGTATGTATTCAGCTGGCTGAACTGGTTTGGAGTTTCCGTAGGTTTATTTACAGTAGCACTTTGTGCTTACCTTGCTTCTATATTTTCATTAAGAGAAACCCGTGATAAAGCTGATCTTTTATTAATGATCAGAAAATCCAAGCAGACCATGATCTTTGTAGTAATTACAGGAATTTTGGTATTTGCGACCGCTTATATTTCAGATATTCCTCTTTTGATGTGGGTATTTTCTAAGCCTTTGGGGATGATGTCCATAGCCTTTGCTACAGTTGCATTATTGCTTATTTTAAGAGCATTAAACCGCCAAAAACTTCTTCCTGTACGTGCTTTGGCAGGATTCCAGATGGTGATGATTCTGGTAGCCGCAACGTATCAGCATAATCCGGATATTATTTTATTAGGAAACGGACAGCATCTTTCATTGCTGGAACATATGGCTCCTGAAAAGACTATTGCGGCATTGGGATGGGCATTGATGCTGGGTTCATTATTTATTCTTCCGTTTTTATTTTATCTGATGGCTTCTTTCAGTAAGTTGAGAAAATAGATGAAATATGCAGACTTATGAAGATAAAGCAGCGCTTATTGAGGAGATCAGGAAAAGACATCTAATGTATGATGAGGAATTTAATGATATTAACGAGGAGAATAAAGATCTTTTTATGGCTGGAATTGACAAAACTCCATCGCAAAATATTTCTTATCAGTTAGGCTGGATTCACCTGCTTTTGCAATGGGAAGCTGATGAGCAAAAAGGAATTGATGTAAAAACTCCTACTCCAGAATACAAATGGAATAATCTGGGAGGATTATATCAATCTTTTTATCATGAATACGGTTTTTATAGTTTACAACAGCAAAAAGAGCTATTGCGAGGTAAGGTTGATGAAATTGTTAACTGGATAGAAAGCCTCGATGACGACATCCTTTTTGTTCCTGGGCAGAGAAAATGGGCAACTACTCCCGCCCAATGGCCAGTCTGGAAATGGATTCATATCAATACTGTTGCTCCGTTTAAGAATTTCAGGATACAGCTTCGGAAATGGAAAAAAGAAAAAGGTACAGAATAGCTCTGTACCTTTTTTATTTGTATTTTCTGAGAAATTTTAAGCCAATTTCATCAAAAGATTTTCGTCAATCTTCTCTACTTTCACAATATTATTTTTTGTTAAAGTTTTGGAAGCTTTATCCCATTTTTTACCGGAAAGTTTAGATTTTTCTTTCACTTCACTTAGAGGAAACTGTTCACCTGATTTCAAAATATCAAGAATAATATGTTCATCCTCTCCTAGTTCAATTTGTGGAACCGCTTTCTCTGGTCTCATCTGAGGGAAGAATAGTACTTCCTGAATAGAGGCATTATTCGTTAAGAACATAATTAATCTGTCCATACCGATTCCTAATCCTGAAGTTGGCGGCATACCATATTCCAATGCTCTCAAGAAATCCTGATCGATGAACATTGCTTCATCATCTCCTCTTTCAGATAACGCCATCTGTGCTTCAAAACGCTCTCTCTGATCAATAGGATCATTAAGCTCTGAATAAGCGTTAGCGATTTCTTTACCGCATACCATTAATTCAAAACGCTCTGTTAAGCCTTCTTTGCTTCTGTGTTTCTTTGTCAATGGAGACATTTCAATAGGATAATCTGTAATGAAAGTCGGCTGGATGAAGTTTCCTTCACATTTCTCACCGAAGATCTCATCAATCAGTTTTCCTTTCCCCATCGTCTCATTTACTTCAATTCCGATAGACTTGGCAAAATCATATAATTCCTTCTCTGTTTTTCCAGTGATATCGAATCCTGTAAATTTCAGGATCGCTTCTGTCATGGAAACTCTTGGATAAGGAGCTTTGAAATCTACATTGTGTTCTCCGAATGTAGCCGTTGTAGTTCCGTTTACCTGGATAGCACAGAATTCCAATAATTTCTCAGTGAAATCCATCATCCAGTTGTAATCTTTGTACGCTACATAGATTTCCATAGCGGTAAACTCCGGGTTGTGTGTTCTGTCCATCCCTTCATTTCTGAAGTTTTTTGAGAACTCATATACCCCGTCAAAACCACCTACGATCAATCTTTTCAGATATAATTCGTTGGCAATTCTTAAATACAATGGAATGTCCAGCGCATTGTGGTGCGTGATAAACGGTTTTGCTGCTGCTCCACCAGGGATAGACTGTAAGATTGGAGTTTCCACTTCAAAATATCCTGCATCATTAAAGAATGTTCTCATGGCATTGAACAATTTTGTTCTTTTCACGAAAATTTCTTTTACCTGTGGATTTACGGTTAAATCTACATAACGCTGTCTGTATCTTAATTCAGGATCTGTAAATCCATCGTGTACAACACCATTTTCGTCAGTTTTAGCCTGAGGTAACGGACGTAAAGCCTTCGTAAGAAGGATAAAGTTTTTTACTAAAACCGTCTTCTCTCCTACCTGAGTCGTAAACAATTCTCCCTCAATACCGATAATATCACCAATATCTAAAAGGTGCTTGTATACTTCATTATATAGTTCTTTATCTTCACCCGGACAGATCTCGTCTCTGTTGAAGTAAACCTGGATTTTTCCTTTAGAATCCTGCAATTCTGCAAAAGAAGCCTTTCCTTGAATTCTGCGGGACATTAATCTACCAGCGATCTTCACCTGTTTACTTTCAGAAAAGTCCTGTTTTATAGATTCTGTAGTATCTGTAATTGTATACTCATCCGCAGGGAACGCATTAATCCCCATTTCAGTAAGCTTATTCAGCTTTTCTCTTCTAATGATTTCTTGTTCTGATAATTGCATTTCTTATTTTTCTAAAAGCGTACAAATTTAGGCATTTTTGACCTGATCATCAATGGGTTTTTGCAGAAATTTTAAAAAGTGAACAAGGAATGGAGTTGAGATAAGGGATATAAGGTATTAGAACCAATAATTGAAGTATTTAAACGCTGGGGTCGCAAAGATTATTATTAATATAATGGTAAAAAAATGATTGCAAAGCCGTTTCACTTAGTAGGGCACCCTATTATTAGTTAATTTAGTCTCGTAATTGAGCTATCGTGCTAGAAACTTTAAACTTTGAATATTAAATAAGCCAGGTTTTCCTGTCTTTTTTAGGAATAAATGTCCAGGCCAGCATTCTGCTTACCTTTTGTCCCTGAGCCATATCAATGGTTTTCACTTCTATAGCTTTTATTTTCTTTAAAAGATGGGTTAGTTTACTGAGATTTTCTTTTTTGGAAACCAGGCACGTGAACCAAAGAACTTGGGTTGAAAATAATGCACTTTCATTAATCATTTTTGTAATAAAAGCCAGTTCACCTCCTTCACACCATAGCTCAGACTGCTGACCACTAAAGTTAAGAAGAGGTTTACTTTTCTTTGATTTACTAAGGTTCTTTGTTTTCCTGACATTCCCTTTCATGGCAGACTCTTCAGAATCATGAAAAGGAGGATTACACATGGTAAAGGTAAACCTGTCGTCAGGATTTATGATATTTTTAAAAATATGATCAGTTTCCAGCTGATTTTTTAACTGAATAACAGAAGTCAGATCTTCATTTTGGTCCAGAATATGCTGAGCATTTTTCAAAGAATCCTGATTGATATCTGTTCCCAATATCGTCCAGCCATAAGACCTGTGACTGATTAAAGGATATACTAGATTGGCTCCTGTTCCTATATCCAACCCTTTTACAGAATTTCCTGTCGGAACTTTATTAAACTGTTCGGCTAGGAGATCAGCAATATAATGTACATAATCTGCCCTTCCGGGAATGGGTGGACAAAGGTTGGTATCAGGAATATCCCAGCCTTTAATGTTATAAAAATGTAAGAGCAAGGCTTTGTTGAGCAATTTGACTGCTTGTGGAATGCTGAAATTAATGGTTACCGTCTGATAAGCATTAACGAAAACATAGTGTTTCAGTTCCGGCACACAAGAAATAAGCTGATCGAAATCATAGGGATTACGATGCAGATTTCTTGTGTGCAGACTGGATTTTTCAGCGGACATATTTTATTTCTTCTGACTTAAAATATATTCCACCATTTTTTTGGCATCTTCTTTAGATACCTGTGGATGGGCGGCCATAGGCACACTTCCCCATACTCCACTTCCGCCTTCTATAATTTTGGAAGCCAGCAATTCTGTATCCTTTTCAGAGTACTTTTCTGCAATTTCCTTATAAGAAGGTCCTATCATTCTCTCATTAACAGCGTGGCATCCTGAACAATCTAATGTTTCCATAATCTGATCACCGGAAAGATTAGATTTTGCAGGCTCTGAAACAGCAGTTGTTTCAGAAGAAGGTGCCACTTCTGCTGTATTTTCTTTTTTAGAACAGGAAACGATCATAAGACCAAGAGTTCCTGCTAAAAGTATTTTTTTCATTATTTCTTCGCTGTAGAATCTGTTTTAGCAGCTTCAGGTGCTGGAGCAGCCGGAGTTGCAGCAGCTGGAGCAGCAGTTTTAGCAGTAGAATCTACAACTGTAGTTGCTTCTGGCTCTTCAAGCATCGTGTTGCTATCCTGTAAAGAGTGATCTGCTTTTTTTGAACAGCTTGCTAATAATAAACCTCCGATAAATGCGATTGCTAATACTTTTTTCATTTTTTTCTAATTTGGAAGCAAAAATATAAAAAATAACCTTTTAAACTTATGACAAATGTTTTCTTTGATAAATATTTTTTAAGGATTGAGTTTTAATCCAATCAATAAAAAAATAATTCAAACATTGGAGAAATTAAATAAGCTTAGTTATTTTTGTATACCGAATTATCAAAACAAAATCAATCTATTAATATGAAACTTATGACTACAAAAAGTTTACTAAGTGTTGCTTACTTTGTAATATCCTTTACTCTTGTTCTCTCCTGTAACAATTCATCAGACGATTCTCATTCAGAATATTCTGATAAAATTGAATCGGTGACTTTATTAAAAACAACCAAATCATGGGATGGAACTTTATATCCGGCCTATCCTGCTACACAACCGGAAATTTCTGTTCTTAAGATTGCTGTACCTCCCAATAAAGCTTTAGACTGGCATAAACATCCTGTGATTAATGCAGCTTATGTAGAAAAAGGGGAAATTCAGGTGGAGAGAAAAGAAGACGGTAAAACACAATGGATCCGTAAAGGTCAGGTTCTTCCGGAAATGGTGAACATCGCCCATCGAGGAAAAACAGGAGATAAAGGAGTAACTCTGATTGTTTTCTATAGCGGAACTCCTGATATTCCTTTGTCTGAACCAGTAAAATAGTTGTTTTTAAACGCTATGTTCGCAAAGTAATTATTATAAATCTCTATTTTTTGTTCGCAAGGCCACTTCGTTTAGCTAATGATAGCCGAATTTGCTGAGTGAAGCGCCTTTGCGATCGTTTTATACATTTGTGTTAAATATATCTTTGCGACCTCAGCGTTTAAATAAAATAATTATATTTAAACTATGGTTTTAATTTCAAAAATTCTGTTTTTCACCAGTCATCACGGTTTTTATACGGTGGTTCTACTGTTTGTGTTTTTTGGACTTCTCTCCTATCTGACCAAAAAAGCATGGTTATTGATTCCGATCATTCCACTGGCTATATTAAACGGAGTTGGCGGACAGTTTTTGAATGCATGGTTTTTAAATAAATATGGTGTTGAGAGCACAGCCATTATCACATCTGATGTAGAAACCAACTCTACGCTGAATGATATGTATATCCACGATTATGAGGCTATTGTGAAAAAGCAGGATGGAAAATACACTTCAACTTTCTTCTCCACTACTTCTGCTGCCATCTATCCGATTGAAAATGCAATCCGCATTCCGCAAAAGGAAGTTTCTTTTCCTGTAAAATATATTCCGGGATATGAAAAAAATATGGTCATTCTCTACTATCAGTCTGATGAGGGACAAGCCAATCTTAAGTATTCAAAACTGGCTCCTGTCAACTCTGCAAGAATCAAATATGAAGCAGACCGAACGAATAAAGAGTTCATTGAAGAATATATTTCTGCTCTGGAAAGTTATGTAGAATATGATGATAACGAAACTTACAAAGAAAAAATCAAGGAATTAAAACTAGAGCTTAACCATCTTAAATAGTAGATTTCTATATTAAGTTTATTTATTTTTTGATATTTTTTAGTCTTGGTATTAAAAAAATTTCTACATTTGTCCCATGTTAAAAATGAACAACAATATTTGGTGGTGGCTTTCAAACTCTTCGTCGGGTCTGGAGGTATTGTCATGTTGTTAATCACAGCAGAAATAATCAAAAAACAATATATAGGCTTTGACGGATACCGTTAAAGCCTTTTTTTATTCCTTAATCTTACAAAAAACAACACGATGTTTACAAACACAATTAAAATAAAAACTGTTTCGAAAAAAACACTGGGAGATCTTCATACTCCTATGAATATTTATCTTAAGATCAGGGATAAATTCCGGGATACCATTCTTCTGGAAAGCTCGGATTCAAAAAGTATTGATAATAATTTTTCCTTTATCGCGGTAAATGCCATTGCGGGAATTGAAGTGAAAAACCTCAACGAATTTGAAATTAAGCTTCCAGCTTCCGCTCCTGTAAAACAATTGATTAATGATCAAAAGATTACAGATATATTTGAAAACTTCAGAAACATTTTTAAATGTGAAGAAACGAATGATCCCATAGAGCAAACGGCTCAGAGCCTTTTTGGCTATACAAGCTTCGAAGCGGTACAGTTTTTTGAAAACATCAATCTTAAAGCACAAAGCAAGGAAGTTGAAATTCCTGTTATGCGATACAGATTATACCAATATGTGATCGCTATCAATCATTTCAATGATGAAATGCATATTATTGAAAACTTTATTGATGGGGTAAAATCTGAACTTCATCTTTTAGAGAATCTTATTAAAAATCAGAATACTCCGGTTTATCCTTTTGAAAAAACAAGCGAGGAAACATCTAATATTACCAATGAAGAGTATCTGGAACTGGTAAAAACAGCTCAGAAACACTGTATGCGTGGAGACGTTTTCCAGCTGGTTCTAAGCAGAAGATTTGAACAGAAATTCAAAGGAGATGAGTTTAATGTATACCGTGCTTTGAGAAATATCAATCCTTCTCCTTACCTATTCTATTTTGATTACGGAAATTACAAATTATTCGGATCAAGCCCTGAAAGCCAATTAATTATCAAAAACAATAAAGCAATCATTCACCCGATCGCCGGAACTTCCAAAAGAACAGGGAACTTTGAAGCTGACCTTGAAGCTATTGAAGTTTTAAAGGCTGATCCTAAAGAAAATGCAGAACATACCATGCTGGTGGATCTGGCAAGAAATGATCTTGGGAAGCTTGGAAAAAATGTAACCGTTACTAAACTTAAGGAGATTCAGCTGTTCTCTCATGTTATTCATATGGTAAGTGAAGTGACAGCAGATGTTGAAGATAATATCAATCCTCTTGAAATGGTTTCTGCCACTTTCCCTCAGGGAACGCTGAGCGGTGCACCGAAGCATAAAGCCCTTCAACTGATCAATCAATATGAAAAAGATTCCCGCGGATATTACGGCGGATGTATAGGAATTATTGGATTGAACGGAACCTGCAACCAGGCCATCATGATCAGAACATTCTTAAGCAAAAACAACACGCTGTTTTATCAGGCAGGTGCCGGACTTGTAGCAAAATCCGTCCCTGAAAGTGAGCTGCAGGAAGTCAACAACAAACTAAATGCTCTGAAAAAAGCTGTAGAAAAAGCAGAAAAAATAGTTGAAAAATAAACCCATCAACTATCAACTTGCAACAAAAACAACCTGCAACCAGCAACAAAAAACAACCCGCAACTCTCTAACAAAAAAAGAAATGAACAACAATATAAACACCCAACAGCCACAGCTTAAAGTTCTCGTTTTTGACAACTATGACAGCTTTACGTATAACCTTGTCCAGATTATTGAAAGAATTCTGGATCAGAAAGTGGATGTAGTAAGAAATGATAAAATTACCCTTGAAGAGATTGGAAAATATGACAAAATTATCCTCTCTCCCGGTCCCGGAATTCCTGAAGAAGCAGGTATTTTATTAGACCTTATTAAAGAATATGCGCCTACAAAAAGCATTCTTGGGGTATGCCTTGGCCAGCAGGCTATCGCTGAAGCTTTCGGAGGAACTCTGATCAACCTGTCTGAAATTTTCCATGGAGTAGCAACTACTACTGAAATTGTAAAAGAAAACACCAAGATTTTCAACAATTTAAGTTCAGGACTGGAAGTGGGAAGATACCACAGCTGGGCAGTCAATCCGCAAGGTTTCCCGGAAGAACTGGAAATCACCGCTGTAGATAAAGATGGAATGATCATGGCTTTGCAGCACAAAACGTATGATGTACACGGAGTACAATTTCACCCTGAAAGCATTTTAACGCCAGAAGGAGAAGTCATCATTAAAAACTTTCTATTGTCATGAAAACCTTAGAAACCCCTTCAACAACCATAAAAACGCCACAAATGAAAGAAATATTACAATACCTGTTCAATCATAATACGCTCTCCAAATCAGAAGCTAAGGCTATGATGATTGAGATTGCACAGAATAAGTTCAATGCTGCAGAGGTTACGGCTTTCATGAGTGTTTTCCTGATGCGGAATATCACCCTGAAAGAGCTGGAAGGTTTCAGAGAAGCATTATTACAGATGGCTGTTACTGTAAATATTGATGCAAGTGATGCCATCGATATTGTAGGAACCGGAGGTGACGGAAAAGACACCATCAATATATCAACGCTAGCCAGTTTTGTAGTAGCCGGAGCCGGACAGAAGGTAACCAAACATGGAAATTACGGAGCTTCCACAACTACAGGTTCATCTAATGTGCTTGAAGAACTGGGCTATCAGTTTAAAAGCAATTCAGAACAATTGAATGAAGATCTTGAAAGAGCCAATATCTGCTTTTTGCATGCTCCTCATTTTCACCCTGCACTGCAATCAGTTGGGTTATTGAGAAAATCTCTGGGATTAAGAACATTCTTTAACCTATTAGGACCTTTAGTGAATCCGGCAAAACCTAAATATTCAATGATTGGGGTTTATAATCTGGAAATTGCAAGAATTTATCAGTACCTCCTTCAAAAGGAAGAACGCGAGTTTATGCTGGTACATGGTCTTGACGGATATGATGAAATAAGCCTTACGGACGACAGCAAAATCATCACAAAAAATGGGGAAGAAATATATTCTGCGGAAGATTTAGGCTTCAATCCCGTAACACTGGAAGACATCAAAGCCGGAAGTTCTATTCAGGAAACAGCAAAAATATTTATGGATATTTTAGAAGGAAAAGGTACAGAACAACAGAACTCTGTGATTCTTGCCAACGCCTCAGTAGCGCTGCACAACACCAACAAATTCGGGACGTATGAAGATTGTCTTCTGCTGGCTAAAGAAAGTCTGCAAAGCGGAAAAGCATTGAATAGTTTTAATCTTTTAATTCATTAATCTTATTATTTTTTTAACCGTTAAGAAATTTTAAGTAATGAATAATCGTTAAGATTAATCATTCTGATTGTAAGTTAAAGTGAAGCTTATCTTAACATCTTACTACAATCTTAATGTTTCAAAAAGAAAAAAATTTAAACAGGTTCAAATAAAATAATCATTGATTAAATTTTAAACACAAAAAAATGACGATACTCGATAAAATTATTGAACGAAAAAAAGAGGAAGTTACAGCGGCAAAATCACGCATTTCTCTTGATCATTTAAAAAACACGGATTTTTTTGGAAGAAAAACCTATTCCCTGAAAGAATCTATCAAAAATAAAAGCGGAATTATCGCTGAGTTCAAAAGACAATCGCCTTCAAAAGGGATTATCAACAATAGTGTGGAGCCTTTAGAGGTAGTTTCTGCTTACGAAAATTTTGGAGCCAGCGGAATCTCTATCCTGACAGATTATGATTTCTTCGGAGGAAACTTAAATGATGTTCTAGGGGTAAGAAATGAGATTAACATTCCGATTCTGCGAAAAGATTTCATGATTGATGAATATCAGTTCTATGAAGCCAAAAGCATCGGAGCCGATGTCGTTCTGTTGATTGCTTCATGTCTTTCTCCTGCGCAGGTACAGGAATTTACAGAACTCGCTCATGAGCTGAAATTGGAAGTTTTGCTGGAAATTCATACAGAAGATGAACTAAAGCATTTCAATTCAGAAATCGACTTGGTAGGAATCAATAACAGGAACCTTAAAGATTTTAAGGTAGATCTGCAGCATTCCCTTCAGTTGAAAAACCAGCTTCCGAAAGAAGTTTTGTCCGTTGCAGAAAGCGGTATTTACAGTCTTGAAGACTTCAAATTTTTAAAGGAAAAAGGATTTGACGGTTTCCTGATGGGAGAATATTTCATGAAAAACACTCATCCGGCAAAAGCTTTTGAAGAATTCACTTCTCAAATTTAAAATCAATCATAATGAGCCTGCAACCTACAACTTCAAACCTGCCTCCTCAACTCAAAGTCTGCGGTCTTACAAAACCGGACCAGATTCAGGAACTAATTTCTATGAATACAGATTTTCTTGGTTTCATCTTCTATGAAAAATCACCGAGATATGTTTTGAATCATCTGAATCTGAAAGAAATCTCAATGATTGATCATCATGGAAAAGTAGGTGTTTTTGTGAATGAAGAAATGGATAAAATTTTAAGGATTGTTCAACAGGCAGATTTAAATTTCGTACAGCTTCATGGTGATGAAAGTAATGATTTTATTACTGAATTGAAACAAAAACTGAATCCTGAAGTTGGAATTATTAAAGCAATAAGAGTAGGAAATAATACAACAGAAAATCAAAATAAAATAAGACAAATTTTTGATCTGCAACAAACTACCTACAACCTGCAACCTATTACCTTTTACCTTTTTGATACTGACAGCAAAGCCTTTGGAGGAACAGGAAAACAATTCGACTGGAATATTCTGAATGAATTCCAGATTCCCATTCCCTACTTTCTAAGCGGTGGTATTTCTGAAGAAAATATTGGGAATATGAAAACATTGAAGCAACAGCCTTTCGCTTTAGATATCAATTCAAAATTTGAAACAGAGCCCGGAAATAAAAATATTGACAGAATAAAAAAATTCAAAACTTTATACCATTAAAAATAGGTAATCAATAAAAAATACACAATGATGATGAATATACATTTGCTAAAGAAGACATTTTATAAAACCTTATTTCCACCTAAATTTGGAAATGAGAAAATCCAGAATCTGTATCACTTTATTGCCGAGAATGACAGCAATATAGAACATTGGGAAGTGGGTGGATTATTGTCTAAATTCATTAGCACTATTAAAGATTTTGAAGAAAGTGACATCCAGTATTTTTTTGAGAGAATCAGCCTATGGAACAGCTATTATCTGGTTATTATCTCTGATAAATTTTTAGAGAATCATGTAAGATCAGTAGTAAAATATGATTTAGGACTGATTTATGCTAAAATATTTCTGCTGTATGAAGATTCAGATTCTTATTATTTGATTGACAACCTGGAAATTGCAATCACGATGTATCAGTCAAAAATAGATAAAGCAACCTTAATTGATTTAATGCATAAAATAGAATTATTGTATTATAAAAAATTGATTACCAAGCAACAGTACGATTACAACCTTGCATTTATTAATAGTTTGAACCCATGAAATATCAAATAAAAGAAACGAAAAATCTAACAGAAACCGAGATAGAACATATCCTGGAACTTTGGGATATTTCTGCCTGGAATACGATGAAAGTCGCTTATTTTCGCACTTTTTTCAAAAATTCAGAATTTCATTTTCTGATGGATGCCCATGAAAATATACTGGCCATTATGAGAGTAAATTTTGATTTTACCTTAAAAATAGCAGACTCAGAGTATAGTTTTGCGGAAGCCGTAGGACTTGTAGCTGCTCCTAAAAAGAAAGGATATGGTGCAGCGTTGGTCAGAAGTTTCAAAGAAAATACTATTCAGCGGAATATGGAAACTATAGGTTTTTGTCATTCGGATCTTCGACCCTTTTATGAAAAATGTGATGTAGAAATTCTCCATGACAAAGCCAAAATGATCAAAGAAAGTATCGGCTCCGGGTGGGTGAATTCTGAAGATGATGATATTTTGATTTTTCATACCTCACAGGAAAGAAAAGAACTGCTCAATCAGCTAAGTTCACAAAACAATGCTTATTTAATGACTAAAGAATAAAAAAATGAATTATAAAAACCCCGATGAAAACGGATATTATGGAGAGTTTGGAGGTGCTTTTATCCCCGAAATGCTCTATCCTAATGTAGAAGAACTGCAAAAAAACTATCTTGACATCATAGCATCTGAAGATTTTCAGGCTGAATATCAGGATTTGCTTAAAAACTATGTGGGACGCGCTACTCCTTTATATTTTGCTAAAAATCTAAGTAATAAATATAATACTCAGATTTACTTAAAACGAGAAGACCTCAACCATACCGGAGCTCATAAGATCAATAATGCTCTGGGACAGGTTTTATTGGCCAAGCGTCTTGGAAAAACAAGAATTATTGCTGAAACCGGAGCGGGACAACACGGTGTTGCTACTGCTACAGCCTGTGCTTTATTAGGTCTGGAATGTATTGTCTACATGGGTGAAATTGATATCCAGAGACAAGCCCCAAACGTGGCAAGAATGAAAATGCTGGGTGCAGAAGTGGTAGCAGCTACATCAGGTTCAAAAACACTAAAAGACGCTGTAAATGAAGCATTAAGAGACTGGATCAACAATCCTGTGACTACTCATTATGTGATTGGAAGTGTGGTTGGGCCTCATCCTTTTCCTGATTTAGTAGCAAGATTTCAGAGTATTATTTCAAAAGAAATCAAAGAACAGCTTAAAGAAAAAATCGGAAGAGAAAACCCAGATTATGTGATTGCCTGTGTAGGTGGAGGAAGTAATGCAGCAGGAACTTTCTATCATTTTGTGGAGGAAAAAGAGGTGAAAATTATTGCTGCTGAAGCCGGAGGATTAGGAGTAGATTCCGGAAAATCTGCGGCTACTACCTTTTTAGGAACGCTTGGAGTGCTTCACGGAAGCAAAAGCCTTGTAATGCAGACAGAAGACGGGCAGGTTATAGAACCTCATTCTATTTCCGCAGGATTAGATTATCCTGGAATAGGGCCTTTCCATGCGCATTTATTTAAAGAAAAAAGAGCAGAATTTTTTAGTATTAATGACGATGAAGCCTTAAAATGTGCTTTTGACCTTACCAAACTGGAAGGAATCATTCCGGCACTGGAAAGTTCACATGCACTGGCAGTTTTAGACAAGAAAAAATTCAATGAAAATGATGTTGTAGTCATTTGTCTGAGCGGCCGTGGAGATAAGGATATGGAAACATATCTCAAAAATTTGTAAAATGTAAAAAGTATGTATGCAAAATGATTTTAATGGGTAAAACCCAATGATGAATACATTTTACATGACTATATCAATACAATAAAAAAATGAAAAAACTAAATATATACTTCACAGCAGGAATTCCTCAATTGGAAGATACCGCTGACATTATAAAACTGATTCAGGACTCCGGAGCGGATATGATTGAAATCGGAATGCCTTATTCTGATCCTGTGGCAGATGGACCTGTGATCCAGAAAGCTCATGAACTGGCTTTACAAAACGGAATGACCATTGAAAAACTATTGTCTCAGCTGAAAGCTATCAAAGATGAAATCAGAATTCCGATTATCCTGATGGGGTACATCAATCCTGTTTTAAGTTTCGGGTTTGAGAAATTTTGTGCAGCGTGTTCGGAAAGTGGTGTTTCTGGACTCATTCTTCCAGACCTCCCTCCTATCGAGTTTGAAAAAAATTACCAGCAGATTTTAAAGCAATACCATCTTAATTTTACCTTTCTCGTAACCCCGGAAACATCTGATGAAAGGATGATCTATCTGGATTCCCTAAGCTCAGGTTTTCTGTATGCAGTAAGCTCTTCTTCCACTACCGGAAATGAAAACGCTGTTTTGAAAAATGAATCCTACCTTTCCAGAATAGCATCTCTCCCGCTTAAAAATCCGGTGATGATTGGATTTGGAATCAAGTCGAAAGAAGATTTTGAAAATGTAACGGAAAAAGCAGATGGAGGTATCATCGGAACAGCTTTTGTGAATATTTTGCTTCAGGATAGAGACTGGAAGAAAAGCGCCATAGATTTTATCCATTCCATAAAAGCGTAAAATTCACTAAATTTGTATATCAAAAATTGAAATGAATACAAATCAAAATAAAGCAGTAGAATTTGAAGATTTAGGAGTCAAAGAATATCAGCCAGCCTGGGATTATCAGGAACAACTGATGAAAAACATCATTGATACCAAAATAAAAAACAGGGATCTTCCTGCAGAACAACATATTACTACTCCCAACCATTTTCTTCTCGTCGAACATCCGCACGTTTATACTTTAGGAAAAAGCGGACACGAAGAAAATATGCTTGCAGGTATTGATAAATTGAAAGAAATTGATGCTACTTTCGTGAAAGTAAACCGTGGTGGAGATATTACCTATCATGGCTACGGACAGGTTGTAGGCTACCCTATTCTGGATTTGGAAAACTTTTTCACAGATATTCATTTATATATGAGGAATCTGGAAGAGGTGATCATCAGAACTATTGCCGAATACGGTATTAAAGGAGAACGTTCTCCAGGAGAAACCGGAGTATGGCTGGATGTGGGAAAACCTTACGCCAGAAAAATGTGTGCGATGGGAGTAAAAGCTTCCCGATGGGTAACGCTGCACGGCTTTGCATTGAATGTGAATACGGATATGCGTTATTTTGAATACATTATTCCATGTGGTATAAAAGACAAGCAGGTTACTTCTTTGAAAAGAGAACTTGAAAGAGAACTGACACCCGTAGAAATGGAAGAACTGAAAGCAAAGATCAGAAAACATTTTGCCGATGTGTTTCAAGCAGAATTGATTTACAAATAGTCAAGTTTACTTACAATATAATAAACCCGGTTTCATCAGTTGAAACTGGGTTTTTAGTTTACATTGTATTGTTATTCTTGGATTGCCTGGATTCCTACGTAATTGACAAAAGCATTGGTAGCTTAGAAGGGTTTGTTAGTTAAAACGGATATTTCTCCCCACCTTGTCTATTCTCTAGGAATCCAAACCGTAAAATAACAAATTTCATTACTTCAAAATTAATCTGTATTGTCGTTCCTGCATTGCCTAGATTTCTGCGGGATAGACAAGGTAATGGATAGATCATGAATACATTACAAGTGTTTGTCAGCTAAAACAGATATATCCATTCACCTTGTCCATTCCGTAGGAATCCAAATCGCAAAAAAATAACAGATTTAACAATTTTAAAATTTTCCTGTTTTTCCCTAATTCACCATCTAAATCACTAGGATTTACACCTTTTTTAATATCATAAAATCAAAAATATAATACAATTATGTATTTTTTTTGAAAAAACGCTTGCATATATTTTAATTTTTATTACTTTTAATATCACAAAATAGTGAACTATCACCACTAAAAAGTTCACTACAAATTAACCACCAAAATATAAAAACTATGAAAAAATTTCTGTTATCCATGATGGTATTCGTGACGATGCTGTCATTAAATGCCTGCTCAGATTCAAGCGCCAATCAGGATCCTAATTTAGTAGCGAAAGAGTCAAACGAAGTTTCGATGAAAGATTTCGGTAAGACTGTTCCGGTAGGGATAGAAAAAGAGGATGGAAAATTTAAAGTTTCCTTTATGGTTTCAGCGCAGCCGTATCATATTAAAGATACTAAGGAAAATGCGGGATTCATCTCTATGATCAAAGAAGCTGTAGAAAATGAAACTCCAGTTCAGGTTTTCCTGAAAGCCAATTCTAATGAAATCGCAAAGGTAGACAAAGCAACTGCTGATGACATCCGTTATTTCAAATCAGTATTCAATAAAGAAGAAAGAGGCGACAGTAAAAAAGCAGTAAGCGTTATTCCAAATCTTGCAACGCTGAACAGCTTATTCACTCAGATCAAAAATCAGGCTTGCGGAACTTCTACGGCATCTTCACCGTGTATTACTTTCAGATATCCTGTGGATGGATGCTATGCCAGAGCTCACAAAATGAGACAAATCCTTTTGAATGCAGGTTACGATTGTGAAAAACAATTCGTTTATGGTAACCTTAGAGCTTCTACAGGAACATGTTGTGTGTCATGGGTATATCACGTAGCAATTTTGGTAAGCTTCAAAAATGCTTCCGGAATTGTTGAAAAAAGAATTATTGACCCATCATTATTCTCCAGCGGACCTGTAACTGACGCTGCATGGAGAGCTGCTTGTACGAATACAGGCTGTGGATCTGCTTCTGTATCTTCTTTTGCTAATACAGCAGGAAATGTATACTACAGAAGTCCATCAGGTTCTTTACTGTATGATAACAACTATGTAAATACCAACTGTGTATTGAACATATTCTCATCCCTTTCAGGATGTTCTCCTTCTCCTGCTCCTAGCGTAGGAAGCTGTGGATTTTAACTAATTTATATAGAGCTCCTGCCTGTATTTTGGTACATTGCAGGAGCTTTTTAATTAATACTTTTTACTATGAAAGCCTGGTCCTATTTACTATTACTTTTTATTATGATTACATCCTGTTCCGGTAATTCCAGTTCACAGAATTTAACCTGGTATAATAATGCCACTATTTCAAATATCACAGAAGATCCGGACAAACCGAACGAGGTTGTACGCGTTTCCATTGGAATAAGTGCTCAGGTTTTTTATCTTTCAAAAAAATCAGCGGATTACAAAAGTCTTATGGAAAAAGCAACTCAGAGCTTTAAAAAAAGTAAGACCTATAATATAGGTATTGAAAATAAAACCAATATCATCAAAGAAATTAAAGAGGTCAAATAATCTGTATTATCTGATTACAGAAATTCCGGCATCTACTTTGAGCTCGGCTCCATGAATATATGAAGCTTCTTCTGAAGCGAGAAACAGAACCGCACTGGCTATTTCTGAAGGCTCGCCCTGTCTTTTAAAAGGGATTGTAAGGATAATATCTTCAATGGCACTTTCTATCTGCTCACCGGTTAAGCCTGTATTATTAAAAATATTGGTTTTAATATGTCCGGGACTTACTCCATTGACACGAATTCCACGTTCTGTAAGTTCTACTGCAAAAGTTTTGATGAATGACTGTACTGCAGATTTGGCAGCAGAATACACCGAAAAATTGTGCATTGCAATTTCCGTTGCCACTGAAGTATTGAAAATAACAGAACTTCCGCTTTTCATCAATGGTAATACCTGTTGTACAGTAAAGAATGGTCCTTTTACCAACATATTAAAGAGTTCATCAAACTGATTTTCGTCAATGTATTCAATAGGTGCAAATCTTCCGTACCCTGCATTGGCAAAGACCACATCAATATGTTCTGTATACTTTCTGACTTCCTGCTGAATATTCATCAGATCTTTTATATTCCCGGCATTGGATACGATTCCAAAGGCATTTTCTCCAAGCTTTTCCAAAGCTATATTTACAGTTTCTTCACTTCTTCCTGTGATGATAACTTTTCCTCCTTCCTCGACAAATTTCTGAGCAGTAGCTAAGCCCATTCCATTAGTTCCTCCGGTTATTAAAGCGGTTTTGTTTTTAAATCTCTGCATTGTTTTTAGTTTAAATTTCTATTACAAAGATTGTAATACAAAGGCTTTGAAAAAATCCGAATCATGTGAAAATCAACAAAATTGAAGCTATAATTTATCTTTTTAAATTTCATCAATAATCGCGATTAATAAAATCTTTCAAAATTAAATTGCACACAATTAAATTGAGTGTACATTTGTACTGTTAATTTACTTCAATATAAAAATCATGAAGTTTAATAGTCACCAAGTAGTTTAATTTAAAACAAAAAGAAAATGTCATTAATAGAAAATCTAAACTGGAGACATGCTGTAAAAGCTTATGACCCAACCAAAAAAGTATCACAGGAAGACCTTAATACTATTCTTGAATCAGCAAGGCTGGCTCCTACTTCATCCGGACTGCAGCCATTCCGAATTATTGTAGTGGAAAACCAGGAGTTGAAAGAAAAAATGGTAGCAGGTGCTTTAAATCCTGAAGTCATGAGAGATTCTTCTCACGTTTTGGTTTTTGCAGCATGGGACAGCTATTCTAATGAAAAAATTGACAAAGTTTACGATTATCACACGGATGTAAGAGATCTTCCAAGAGGTCGTTTCGGAAGCTACACCGATACTATCAAAAAAATGTACGGAGCACAAACTGCTGAAGAACATTTTGCACATACTGCTCGTCAGACTTACATTGCCTTAGGAATTGCACTTGCACAGGCGGCAGAACTTAAAATTGACAGTACTCCGGCAGAAGGATTCAACAATGCTGTAGTGGATGAAGTACTGGGATTAAAGGAACTGGGATTAAAAAGTGTAACTCTTTTATATCTTGGATACCGTGACGAAGCTAATGACTGGCTTTCTTCTATGAAAAAAGTTAGAATTCCAATGGATGAATTTATCATAAAAAAGTAATACCTTCATCGAATCTTTCGTACTCAAACATTATGGAAAATCCGAAAACACCCAAACTAGAAAACCAGATTTGCTTCCCGCTGTATGTCATTGCCAAAGAGATTACTGGGCTTTACCGTCCTTTTCTTGATGAGCTGGGCATTACGTATCCGCAGTATCTCGTGATGATGATATTATGGGACGGTGACGGGCTTACGGTGACTCACATCGGAGAAAAACTTTTTCTGGACAGCGGTACTTTGACCCCTCTTCTTAAAAGACTGGAGTCTAAAGGATTCATCATCAGAAAAAGAAAAAAAGAGGACGAAAGAGTGGTTGAAGTATTTTTAGACGAAGCTGGAAAAAAGCTTCAGCAAAGGGCTTGTGAAATTCCAGGAAAAATCCAGGAAAAACTGGGAATACAACCAGAAGAGCTGCTGCACCTTAAAGACACGGTACTAAAAATATTAAACAAAATAGAAAAATAAATGAAAACGTTATATACCACTAAAGTCACTGCTCAAGGAGGCAGAAACGGACATGTAAAAAGTGAAAACGGAGTGTTGGAACTTGATGTAAGAATGCCGAAAGGTTTAGGAGGAGCCAATGACGATTTTGCCAACCCTGAAATACTTTTTGCAGCAGGATATTCCGCATGTTTCGACAGCGCTCTGAACAGAGTCATCAGTCTTTCTAAAGTAAAAACCGGAGAAACAACAGTAACCGCTCAAGTTAGCATCGGTCAGCTTGAGAATGGCGGTTTCGGACTGGCAGCAGAACTGGATGTGAACATTCCTGGTGTTTCTCTTGAGGAAGCACAGGCTTTAACAGAAAAGGCACACCAGATCTGTCCTTATTCTAATGCTACCAGAAATAATATGGAGGTGAAACTTTCAGTAACCAACAACAATTAATCCAATTTTTTTAAGCATAGTTATAACGAAAGGAGCTGTTTCAGTATAAACAGCTCCTTTTAATTTTTTCATTATATGATTTAACCACAGATTTCGCAGATGAGCACAGATGATTGAGGATATTTTTTTATATAATGCTTAAGAATTTCATTCATCATTTATCATTCATCATTATCTTAAAAATAGAGTAATTTTACGTAATGGAAATCATTATAGATATTGTATGTCAGGTTTATGCAGGCCAAAAATCAAGAAAGACGATTGATTTGGTTCTGAATACATTTATTCCCGGATATAAAAAATTAAATCTCGATTATACTTACCCAAAACACGATAAAAATTATATTTTCAAAACAGAGGATGAAATGATCAGTTATTTCATTGAAACACGCAATCTTACCCAAACCTTTTACTGGAATAAATATCATGATAATCCAGACAGAATAATGGTAGGTGCCCATATTACTGATGATGATAAACTTATCATGAGTTTAACAGTAGATACTACTGAAGAAAAAAAGAACATGTATTTTAATCAGCTCAAAGAAGTTTTACAATCTGATATTGGAGTAATTACTTATGTAGATCCCGCAGATTATGAAAATGGAGAAGATTTTATTGTAAAATATAGATAGTACTCAATCTTGTCATCATTCATCATTTATAATTCATCATTCCATATTACCTTCTATCTTTATTTACATCGCTTTTCTGATAGGCTTCTACTTTTTTATAAGAATCGTTTTTCTCTTTTTCTTTTTTGTCAGAAATCAGAATTCCGAAAAGATGGTCGATTTCATGCTGGAAAATTACTGCTGTAAAACCTTCTACAATTTCTGAATATTTCTGTCCTTTCAAATCCACATATTCCAATTGAATGACTTTGCTTCTGTAGAACTGATCTCTGAACTCAGGAATAGACAAATCGCCTTCAGGACCAAGATTCTGTAAATCGGAACGCCATACAATTACCGGGTTGATGAAGTATTCCAATGGAGTTCCTTCTTTATCAAAACGCTGTACCCAGATGATCTTTCTGTTGATTCCCACCTGAGGAGCTGCAATGCCTACTCCACCATCTGTTGAAAGGAGAGATTCTTTCATTCTTTTTACCAGAACAGCTGTATTCGGATCAAGAGGATCTGCTTCTGAAGAAATGCTCAGCAACGTTTTATGCTGATTGGAATCCGTTGTCTGATAGATCGGCAATGCGGTGTTTATATCTCCCTGATTGATGATTGAAATTTCATGGGAAGTCAATTTTTGTGCATGGAACAGTCCGATAAAAAAGATCAGCAGGATGGGTAATTTCTTCATGTTTTTTGAATGTGATACAAAGGTAAATATTGTGGAGTAAAAATGATTATTTATAAGTGAATTTTATGTTTTGGCTAAAGCCAATGGAGTTTTGATATAAAAAAACGGGCTTCCTTTGTCTCCGCCCAGGATGATAGCCCGTTTCTATTGAATGCAATGTAAGTTTGATTTTTGTCATTCTGAAAGAAATGCAATGGAGTAAAGAATCTCATAACAAATTAACAGCGAGATTCTTCCATCGTCAGAATGACATTTTTGTAAGATTAAAAAGTCTTCGTCATATCTCCCGGAATAATCAGATTAAAGTCTGTCGGGATATAATCTTTGGATGGTACTTTCAGTTCAGGATCGTCTGATTCAAATACGGAAATAACTGCCATTTTCAGACTAGGATTTTTCTGTTTGATATACCAATAAATTCCACCAAATTCTTTGCTGTGGTAATTTCCGTTGTAATGGATGAAAGTTTTTCCGGCCTGATAGCTTTTCAGAATAGATTCAGCCATCGTAGCATCTTTTGTAGCCTGAGCAGAAATGAAATTCATCACTTTTGTTCCTTCTGCATGATCTCCCATCATCTTTTTCATTTCCGGATATCCCGGAGTATCTAAAGTAACTTTGATAGGCAGCTGTGCAATATAGGTTTTCTCTTTCTCGCTTAATTTATTCAAGGATTCAAGACCTTCTTTTGCCGTCTGAGAGGCATATCTTCTCGGAATATTGGTTGCGATGAAATTCAGTTTTTTATCTTTGGCAAAATCTACCAAAGGTTTGTAATCTGTTGCATAATTGTTCCATAAACGGGCAGAGTCTTTCAATGTTTTAGCATCAAACTTTCCGTTTAAATACTGAGCCAGCTGAGCCTGATTGTCCCTTTCAAACATTTCTGCTCCTAAAATAAGCTGACCGTTCTTTTTTGCAAACAGCGCTTCTGTAATTTTAAGCTGAAGCCAGTGATTGATGGAGCTGTTATGATTTTCACCAAAAAAGATCACATCATAATCCGCCAGTTCTTTTACCAGCTTTTCTGTCTTTACTTCTTTTCCTTTTTTATCATAAAATTGATACGCCTTAAAATCCTGTGCCTTTAATGAACAGAAACCGGCAAGCAGTATCGCTATGAAAATATTCTTCATTTTTTTATATTTAATCACAAATTACACAAATATTCTGGCACCTGCAGATCGCATGCAATAAAAAAGACCGCTTTGAATTTTACAAACAAAACGGTCTCATTCAAATCATCTAATTATTATTTCTCTAATGCTGCTACAAGATCCTTCCACTCCTGAAGTTCAGGAATTCCCGGTTTTCTTTTTCCGAAGAACTGAACGATAAAGTCTCCTTCACTGTTGAATACTTCGATAGCGGTTACTTCTCCGTCTTCAGTTGGTTTTTTAACGATCCATGCTTCTGCAATTTTCGTTACATCAAGGTGTAGGTTGAAATCTGGATCCATTACATTGAACCATTGCTGGTGCCAAAGTGTTTTCTTCACATTTCCTGTGTGGATCTGGATAATTCCTCTGTTTCCAACGAAAACCATGATCGGTGTATTTTTCTCAGAAGCATCTTCAAGGATGTTCACTACTTTTGCATTATCAATTTTCTTAGCAAATCCTTCCGGAGCTAATCTTAATGCCTGAGTTCTGCTTACTCCGTATTTTCTGGTCATCATGAAGAAATCGTGAGTATCTTTCAATTCTGTCCAGGCTTTTTTGAAACCTTCCACATCAATGTCTGAATCTGCTTTTTCAGCCTGTTTTGGAGCTACTGCTTCAAATGCCAATGCCTGATTCTGATCTTCTGCTTTGAATTTTTCTATAATCGCATCGAAAGCAGCTTCATTACTGTCTTTCGTTAAATAAATCTTGTGAAGTGCCAATCCGTCTTTTCCGAAAAACTGAAGGCTCTTTTTGTCACCTTCCAGTACTGCAAAAGCAAATTTCCAGTGGTTAAGGAAAATTCTAAGGTCAATATCTTCACCCACAAAAAGCTGTGCATGCGGGCTGCTGAAGTCTCCGTTCAGATACGTTCCTTTTCTTTCATGAACACACTCATCATTACGGGTAAGAGCCATTACTTTTCCTAATTGCTCAGCTTCTGTAAGGATTCCCTGGAAATCCGGGTTCAGGACAGTAACGCCTTCTCCTATGCTTGTTGCCAATAATTCTGCCTCACTTACTTCTAACTGTGCTGCTGCATTTCTTATTCTGATATGTGGATTTTCTGCTTTCAGAGCTTCCCATTTTTCCTTTAAATCATTAACTAATGTGCTCATTACTTTACTTTTTTATGGTTAAAATTGTATAAATTCTTCGTATTGTTTCGTTTCCTGTTTTACTTTTTATTTCTTCTTCTTTTTCAGAAGTTTTCATTCTTTTAAAGCGGCTTTTGGAGATGAGTTCTTCCATTTCACTGTTGCTGTATAAGGTGAAATCATACTCCGTAAACGGCAGTTTTTCCATGAATTCTCTTTGTCCAAACGTAAGGACGAACGTTCCGTCATCTTTCAAAACTCTGTAAATCTCATTTAGAAATTCTACCGGATTTTCCCAGAAATAGACTGTGTTTACTGTAAATATTTTATCAAAAGATCTACCCCGAAAAGGGAGCTTTTTACCTTCATACAGAACAAAATCTGCCTCGCTTTCAAATTCTTTATTGAGTCTTTTGGCTTCATTGTGCATGGTTTCAGAAATATCAATTCCTGTATATCTGAGGTTTTTGGCAAGACTCATTATACTTTTCAGATGAGCGGCGTTACCGTGTCCTATTTCAAGGATCTGCTGCTCGTCATCAATCACCAATGTTTTGATGCTTTCCAACGTCATGCTGATATTAGTTGCATTCATCATTTCACCAATCTCGATGCCTTTTTCACCCTGAGGATTGGCAAGATTCTGTGCAAGAATTTTGAGTTCGTCTTTTTCCATGGTTATCCAAAAATGATCATTGGGTTATTGGTTATAGGATGTTCGCAAATGGTACAGGGAAAATTATAGGCATTGCTTATATTTTCTGCAGTAAAAACTTCCTGTGGTGTTCCATAGGCGGAAACCTGTCCTGATTTCATTAATAAAATCTTATCTGCAAATTGTGCAGCCAGGTTCAGATCATGCAAAACAACAATAGCACTGTTGGCTTTTTTTGTGAAATTTTTGATGATTTCCAGCGCTTTATACTGATGTTTTATATCTAAATTATTCAAAGGCTCGTCTAGAAAAACGAGTTTGTGGGCAATATCATTTTCAAGCTGAGCCATAACTCTTGAAAGATGTACACGTTGCTTTTCTCCTCCTGAAAGGGTGTTGTATTCTCTTTCTTTCAGGTGAAAAATATCCGTTTCGTACATCATATTATTCATGGCTTCCAGATCTTCTTTTCCGGGCTGGGCATCGAAATATGGATACCTTCCCATCATGATCACATCTTTTACCTCAAGCGGAATATCGTTGCTGTTATGCTGTGAGAACTTTGCTTTGTGCTTTGAAAGTTCTTGTATATTCCATTCTCTGATGGGTTTATCTTTAAACAAGACTTTGTTATGTCCGGATTTTACTTCATCTGCCAATACGCTCAGAAGACTTGACTTCCCTGCTCCGTTGGGTCCCACAATGGCCAAAAATTCACCGTATTCCAGAGAGACATCTACCCCGTCCAGAATTCTGAATTCTTTATGTTTATAATTGATCTGGTGTGCCTTGATCATTACAGTGATTTTTTAAATTTAACCAAAATAGCGATAAAAATAGGGCCTCCCATTAAGGCTGTTAAAATTCCGATCGGCAGCTCTGACGGTTCCACAATACTTCTGCTGAAGGTATCTGCCGTTAATAACAAAATGCTTCCACACATTGCTGATAATGGCAAAATAAATGTGTAATTGGATTTGAATAACAATCTTAAAATATAAGGTACAATAAGACCTACAAAACCAATGGTTCCTGAGAATGCCACACAACTTCCTACCATTAAAGCTACGATGATGATGATCTGCTTTTTCAGTCTTTCCACGTTGATTCCCAGATGCTGCGCATCTTTCTCTCCCAGCATCATTGCATTCAAAGCTTTTCCTTTTGGAAGTAAAATAATATAAGCAATGATCGCAACAACGGCCAGAATGATATTCTTCGTCCATGTAGCGGCTGCCAGACTTCCTAAATTCCAGAAAGTAAGATCTCTTAACTGTTCATCTTTTGAAATATAGATCAAAAATCCGGTGATTGAAAAACCAATAGCGGTTATGGCAACTCCGGTAAGCAACATCATGACTACATTTGTTTTTCCTCCGCTTGTTGAAATTCTGTAAACCAGCATCATTGATAAAAAAGAACCGATAAAAGCCGCTATTCCTACCAGTGAAAATTGTACAGCTTCAGGAAGATATTCTTTGAAATGTCCTCCTAAAACAATCGCAATGGCTGCCAGTAATGTTGCTCCTGATGTAAGTCCTATTAAATCTCCCGTTGCCAGCGGATTCTTGAAAAGTCCCTGAAGACTCGTTCCTGAAACCGACAGCATACTTCCTACTAAAATGGCCATAATAATTCTGGCTGCTCTTACGTCCCAAATCACATATTTATCACTGAGTGATAAACCGGAATTTCCTTTTATAAATTGCCACAGTGCCATGAACGGAGATTTTTCTCCAAAATCATAAACGCCTGTATTAAGTGACAGTACTGCTATAATAGCAAGCAGTACTGCACTAATAATAAGATAAAAGTATAGTTTACTTTGTGCTTTCAATTAAAAGTTTGTTTAATCCTACTGCTGCTTCTCCTACTCTCGGTCCAAAACCTGATACTAAACCTCCGTCCATTGCAATAATCTTTTTGTTTTTACCTGCATTGGTTTGAGATACTCCCGGCATTTTTAATGCTCCTTCATTTCCTCCTGCTCCCTGTAGACCAGTTTCAAAGAAGAATAGTACGTCAGGATTAGCTTTTACTACGGCTTCTGGTGTCAAAGGTTTGAAATCTTCAAAATCAGTGACTGCATTTTCTCCGCCTGCAAGGGTAATCAATGAAGCCATTGGGGTATTTTTACCGCTTACCATCAGCATGTTTCCTCTGGCATAGATGAACAATACTTTTGGTTTTTTAGCAATAGGCTGTACCTGTTTCAAGTCAGCATCAATTTTATCATTTAATTTCTGATAATCTGTATTTCCGATTGTTTTTGCTACCTGTTCGATCAGTTTTTTAGTTCCTTCAACAGTATATTCCTGTTTGAAAACTTCAGTTTTGATCCCGGAAGATTTGATTTTTCCCATTAATTCAGGGTTGATATCTTTATCAGAAGCCAGAATCAATGTAGGATTTACCGCCATGATCGGCTCAATCGTCATGGATCTCATGTGTCCTAAATCTTTAGCAGTAGCTTTCAAAGAGGCAGGGTAAGTACTTGTAACATCTGTTGCTACGATTTCTTTTTCGTGGCCAAGAGCCGCTACAATTTCAGTAATTCCTCCGTTTAATGTTACTATTTTATTGTTGGTTTTTGGTGCTTCAGAAGTAACTTCTGTTGTATTTTCTTTTGTTCCTGCTTCTGCTTTTTTGCAAGAATAGACTGCTACAAGTACAGATGCTGCAAGGATGAATTTTTTCATGATATACTATTATTTGATTATTTATAAAGGTTTGTATTCAAATTGAGGTCTTCCACGTTCTCCAGCCGTATTGGTTATTCTTGTAAATCTTAATTTAAAATAATATCCTTCGGCATCTTTAATCACATAGAATCGGTCACCATATACTTCAAGCCCATTGGCACCTACAGGATTTCTCCAGTTTCCTCCAATCACTCTCTGGTCATTATAAATAAACTTGGAAGGATCAATATCTGAGGTTTTGAAGTTATTGTATGCTTCTACCCCTGATCCTGAAGTTACTTTTACTTCATAAGCACCTACTCCACCTACATTATTCGAAAGCACAAAATCTGCATAGATATAACTTCCCGCTCCGGCAATCAGATTGGTAAATACGGTGAAGCACAGATCCCATTTCTTTTTTTCCGGCTGTATTGTTACCTCACTATTTTTTTCCAGGCTTACAAAATTGTAGTTGTAGGCTGTGTTTTTGGTAATGGTTAATTCTTTATGCTCTGTAGCATTGAGTTCAGCATATTTTATTTTGTAGTTAGCTCCTGATCTTACCACCTGAACTTTCATCCATCCTCTACTATCACCTCCTGTAGTTACTGATCCTGTAGGAACATTTCCTGTAAAGATCTTTCTTCCCATATTAACAAGATAAACGCCATTTTGGGAATCATCAGCTTTGATTTCTTCTATTGCGGTATTGCCTGTAGGGAAATTACCTTTTACGTCATCAATATAGGCTTCATTGGCAGGATTGAAGTTCGCTACCTGAACCTGCTCTTTTAATGCAGTAACACTTGCATCTGTAACCAAATCTATATTGGTTGCATTAGGGATCTTACCTGCCGCCATCATGATAGACGAGTTCAAAACTACTTTAAACGAATTCCCTGTATAGAATGCAAAATCCCAGTCTGTTCTTTTGGTTGTAGCCTCCGTATTGGTACCTAAATCAATCCAAACCTGATTGGGCTGAGTGGCTCCTCCTACATTTGGATTAACAACAGCTCCATCAGATGGTGCTACCATAACAGCATCTTCATTATCATTAATACAAGATTGAGATATAAAAGAAGCTCCTATTAAAAGGGAAAATAGTATTTTTTTCATTTTTAATCCTTTAGAAATTATAATTTAATCTGGCAAAATAGCTTCTGCCATAGAATAGATTCTGTTGATCTGCAGCAGCGTTGTGGCTATTGCCTGACTGTATTGTATTTCTGACAGAGGTGACATCAAAAATATTTTTAACCCCTACACTGATTTCAAAATGATTTTTAAAGAAAGGCTGGCTTACTGTGAAGTTCATCATATTATAATCACCAATTTCTCCAAGCACATATTGTCCCGGATCTTTTGGATCCTGCAGGTTTGTCTTATGGGTATATCGTTTCTGAGCTCCTGTATATTTGTAATAAAGAGCAAATAACGTTTTCGTATAAGGAAATGTATAGTTGGCTGCCAGATTCGCTTCAGCATAAAAATTGTAATCATCCGGTGAAGTAATATTTCCGGTATTAAGAACTTGAGAAACTCCCATTACTGAAACACCTGCATTCAAAGAAAGGTCTCCTTTTCTTACATTTACCCCTCCCCCGAACAATAGAGACTTATAATTATCAACATTTAAATAGGTAATTTGTAGAGGACTATTGTTGACAATTACACTTTCAATCCTGTTTTTTACATCTAAAAACATTCCTGAAGCACTGAAATTAAATTTCCAGTCGTTTGAATTAGCTGTTGCATAATCCCAGAATAAAGATGTTGAATATCCCGTTTCAGGTTTCAGATTTTCATTTCCTCTGATATCATGGTTATTATCTACTACAAAAGTGTATAATTCATCGTAGGTAGGGAATCTGTTTGCAGAACCGAAGACCAAACGGATATCAGATTTTGCAGTGGTTTTAAACCTTAGAGTTGTTGAATAATTATACTGAGAATCGAATTTATCACTCAACGCGAGTCTTACCCCCGGACGCAGGGAAAACCAATTGTTCACATTCCATTCTGCAGATAAGAAATTAGCATAATTGAATATGGAACGCTGAATATCTCTTCCGTTATTGTTGCTTTCAAATGTGGTAGCGCCAGCAAAACCTTTTGTTCTGTCCAGCTCATATCCTAACTGAAAATTAATTTTATCACTGTTCAAAAAGTTACTGAACATCCCTCTGGAATAAAGTACATCAGACTTATAGAAAGTCTGGCTTTCATCTCTTGACAGTTCATGTCTGCTCGGAACATCGTAAGTATAGTGTTGTGACTTCCTTTCCTGTGTCTGATAAGAGAAATCTCCGTTGTAATTGATTCTTCCTATTTTAGTCTGGATATTAAATTGATGAATCCATCTTTTGGTATCATAATCAATATCTTGTGCTGTATAGGTTCTGTTACCTCCTCCAAGGTAAAGTTCACTTACTAACGGATTGTAATAATTGATTTTTTCGGAAAGGAAATTCATTTTATAGTAAAAACTCGTATTATTTTTACTGTAGCGTATCACGCCGTTGGTTGTGATCTGATCTTTAGGCTGCCAGTCATAACCACGCTGTCCGTCATTACTTTCGCTAAAGTATTTATACCCCTGAAGGTTTCCTTTATAACCCTGAAAATCATTATGATTAATATCTGCAGAAACAGACCAGTTGTCATTTATTCTATATCCAACATTTAATGATTGGATGTGGCGGCCATTTCCTTTTTTAAACCAGTCATAATCTTTATTAACTGTTTCTTCCTGCAAAGAAGCCAGAATCGAAACTTTTTTACTATAGCTTTTCTTGGTAATTATATTAATCACACCAGCTAAGGCATTATTACCATATTCTACACCCATGGAACCTTTTACCACCTCAATACGTTCAATATTATTAACGTTAATCTTGGTAAGATCTACCAGATTTCCCATCCCTTCATCACTCACAACAGGAATATTGTCAATAAGAATTTTGGTATAAGCCCCACTCAATCCCATAATATTGGCACTGGAATTTCCTGAGCCTCTGTTCGGTTCTATTAAAATATTCAGATTTTGATTTAAAACTTCGGCAACATTGGTAACAGCCATATTTTTGATTTGCTGTGCATCAATCACCTCTACTTTGTATATTGATTTATTGATTGACTGTTGCATATACTGACCAGTTATCACAACTTCATCAATATTATTTTTATTCAGAGAATCTTTTTGTTGTGCATTCATCCAAAAAGTAATGGACAGTGACAAAACGGTAATCACTTTCTTCTTCATAACTATTGAGAAAAATTTTCAGCAAATATAAAACTTTATTTAGACTCATTAAAAATAATTACATATTTTTGTATAATAATTCTAAATAAAAATAAAGTTATGACACTAAGATTACTTATTGGAGGTTTAATGCTTACAGCATTTGGTATGAATGCACAGATGAATAGCATTAATGAAAACTTTGATTCTTTTGCGAATGCCGGAGATGGATCTCTACCTCAGAATGGATGGACTACTCAAATTTCTGTTACAGATGCCAGCGTAGCACCCAGACTTTCTGTTGAAGCTCCCGGAGCTGCAGACAAATACATCCAGGCATACTCTCTGTTCTCACCGAATACACCCTTTTATTTAGTATCTCCTCAGATTGCTGCCCCAACCGGAGGTCAGACATTATCTATTACAACATTAAGAATTGGAGGAGCTCCAGGTTCAGGAAGTGTTGAAATGGGTCTTGTAGTAAGTCCTACTGACATGTCCACTTTTACTTCATTAGGAAGCCCTGTTCCGATGACGAATGGTACGGCTGTAGTGACTACTATAAATGTACCTGCTTCAGCATATCAATACATTGCATTTAAATTTTCGGCAACAGCCAACCACCAGGCTTTGAGATTAGACAATGTAGTTCTTACTCCCGCAGGCTCATTAGGCGTTAATGACACTTCAAAGTCAGCAGAAAATATAAAGTTTACAACGACTTCAGATGATACAGCATTGCAGTTTATCAGCAAAAAAGATCCTAAGAATATCCAGATTTATTCTGCAGCTGGTCAAAAAGCAGCTGAAGGAAAACTGAACGGACAAAGATTTGATATCAGCGCACTTCATACAGGAGTGTATTTCATGAATATTGAAACTGCAGAAGGAAAATTGATCCAATCAAAATTCATCAAGAAATAAGGTTTATTAGACTATTATCAGCCTTTATAAAGCCGGCGGGATTACTTCCTTCCGGCTTTTTCGTGCTCTTATTTTACCGTTTTAAACCTACAATTAAAATAAAAACACGATAAAAATCATGTTTTTATTTAGACTGATTAAAAATAATTATATACTTTTGTGGAACCATTCTAAATAAGGATTTAAAAAATAGATTATGAAAACAAAACTATTATTGGCTTCAGTATTGGCAATGTCAGTTCAGCAGACTGTTTTAGCACAAACTGATGCACAGGGATACTCACAGGTAAATATGACAATGGGGAGCGGATACCAAAACAGAGTGTTCGTAAACCTTGCAGATGGTAATATGGTTTCTCAACCTGCCAATAGCTGGGATATTGCTTTTTATAGAAACTCACCTTATACAGCCGGAACAAGAATAAATGATGCAAAAGATATAGAGGTATATACTGCTTCTACAAACCTTGCAGACTGGGATAATATTAATATCAGCAACCTCTCTTCATGGGGAGCACCACTTTACAACCCGGATCAAACGACTGACTGGAGCCAGGGAGCCTTTGAACAGGGACCTGTGACCTCTACAAACCCAAATATTCCTTCAACGGGATGGGGAATTTACAACCCTGTAAATCACCATATTGAAGGAAAAGCTATTTTTGTTTTGAAATACGCTTCAGGAACTTATGTTAAGTTTGCAATTGAAGATGCTTTCGCCGGATATACCTTCAAATATTCAAAATGGAACGGTACTGCATGGGGAGCTACAGAAACAAGAACCGTTGCTAATGGAACAGATGATTCTTATTTTAATTATTTCTCATTTGATACCGGAGCAAAAGTTCCTAGTCTGGAACCATCAAGAACTGCATGGGATTTCATATTTACTAAATATTATACATTCTATATGGGGGTACAGATGTATCCACTTTCCGGAGCAATCCAGAGCCCAAACATTAAAGTAGCAATGGTACAGCCGGAAACTCAAGGAACGGCAACTTCTACCATTCCTGCCACGACAAGTTTTTCATCAGCTATTACAACAGTTGGACATTCATGGAAAGGCATAGGAACTGTTAAAAGTGATGTTGTATACTACGTTAAAAAAGGAAACGATTACTACAGAATGTACTTCACTACAAATGGTGGTGCCACTACGGGAAATATGTATTTCAAATACAAAAAGATTACGGAAACTCTTGGAATTACTGAAGTAAGTAAAAAAGCTTCTTTCGGTATTTATCCAAACCCGGCGACAGCTGATAAAAAAGTGACTGTTCTTTTTGATGTTAAAGAAAAATCAGGGAACAAAGGAAGTGTGGAAGTGTATGATCTTACCGGCAAAAAAGTATATTCTAAGGAACTTACTAATCAGGCAGGATTCTACAAACAGGACCTTAACCTTTCTACCCTTGCTTCAGGGAATTACCTTGTAAAAATTACTTACGGTGGCCATTCGGAGACGAAAAAGCTTATCGTGAAATAAATATTTTTATTTTAATACTTTCTATTTTTTCTAATAAAAAGGCGGTTTCAAACTATTGAAACCGCCTTTTATTCTTTTAAATTTTAATATATCTTAAATCCTTTGTACACCTCTGCAGAGCTTTCCATGATTTTGGAAGCGTCTTTACGGAAATCCAAAAGATGATCCTGACCATTATGCCTGTTGTGGTGTTCCACACTTTCCCAAAGCTCGATCAGGAAGAATGTGCCTTTGTTATCTTTATCTTCAATAAGATCATACTGCAGGCAGCCTTCTTCTTTTCTTGTTTCTTTCACAAGGTTCTGAAACAGCTCTACGGCATCCATCAGATAATTTTCATTAAACTTAAAAAGTGCAATGATATGTAAATTCATGTTCTAATATTTAGTGATGTAAAAGTAAAATATTTTCAAAACCGAATATCTTTTTAAGCTCTTTATCTTTCAATACAATGCATAATTTTTAATTAAAAACTGATTTATAAATAGTTATAGAACTCATCACAATCACCAATGTTCCGATAATCACAAACATTTTCTTTACAGGAAGTTTAGCCGTAAGCATTGCAGAAAAAGGAGCGGTAATAATTCCACCTATTAAAAGACCAAGAATAATGTTCCAGTGCTGGATTCCCAGAGTAAAGAAAAAGGTAACAGCAGCGGTAATGGTAAGGATAAATTTTGCTACAGTAGAACTTCCTACAGCAAATCTTGGAGTAAAAGCATTTTTAATCAGGGTTCCGGTAACCAAAGGCCCCCATCCTCCACCGGCAAAAGAGTCTATAAAACCTCCTATCACTCCCAGCCTTGTCAGATTGGTTTTTCTTTTTAGGGCCTTGCTTTGTTTTTCTTTAAAAGCATTAGACAGGATTTGAATTCCGAGGTATAAAGTATAAAAAGCAATTAATGTTTTGGTGATTTTCGCATAATATTCTCCCAGATAGGTCAGAGATACAGCTCCGATAACAGCTCCGATTACCGCAGGAATGGCTAGTTTTTTTACCAGACTTTTGCTTACATTTTTCAATTTGATGTGGCTGAGACTTCCGGCAGCAGTCGTAAAACTTTCCGCAGAATGAATACTTGCACTTACAATATGTGGAGGAATATTCAGAAGCAAGAGTGTGGTAGTACAGATAACACCATACCCCATTCCCATTGATCCTGCCACAATTTCAGCAAAAACACCTACCAGAAGCATCCAGTAAAAAATGTAATTATCTTTTGCCAAAATATTCAGAAGTTCATCCAGATATCCCAGTTCATACATTGAAAAAACTGAAATGAATATAACGGCAGCTGTCACAAAAAGGACATTAAGCCTTATTTGAATTTTTCTTGAAATCACCATATCACAGAATCTTTTTCTTCATTAACAAGCGCTTCTACTATAAAAACAGCTGACTGCGTATCTTTCTCCGAACTGTAAATGGTTTTCTTTCCGTATAAAGTGGATGCAACAGCTGAATTTGCTGTTATTATAGAATCTGTAAACTTTTGTATTTGGTTTGCTTCTTCTTTTGAAATCATAATTTATTCATTTGAAGTATTGCAAATATCTGATAAAAATATTTATCCTACAAAATAAGTAGACTAATAATTCAAAAAAAAGGATCAGGTCAGTCGACCAGATCCATTAAAGTTTTACTTTCCAGAATATTCAGTGAAGCATCCCGAACCTCTATCAGCACATCGTGAAGCCCGCAGTGATCTTCATTGCAGTCATCACATTTTTCATAGAAATTAAGGCTTACACATGGAAGCATGGCAATAGGACCATTCACGAGGCGAATGATCTTGGCCAATGTCACATTTTCAGGATTTTCTTTGAGAAAATATCCTCCACCCTTTCCTTTTTTACTATCAAGGATTTCCGCTTTTTTCAGTTCAAGCAGGATATTTTCCAAAAACTTTAAAGGAATCTTTTTGTGTTCCGCGATTTCAGAAATAAGAATCGGGCCATCATTTCTTTTTTCAACAAGATATGACAGCGCCTTAAAAGCATATTGAGATTTTTTTGAAAGCATTACAGCAAAAATAAGAAAATTGTTTAATATTTGAAAAAAGACAATTTTTGCCAATTCATTCCTCTGTCTTTTCGGTTTTTATCTTATCTGTCTTATCCGTAATTTTACGGTTTTTACTACTACATTTTTGCCTTTCTCCTATTAAATCGTTATGTTTGCGATATGTTCAGTAAACAAGAGGCGCAGCAATTAAAAAAAGAATTTTGGACTGCTTTTGGAAGATCATTTCCCAGAAAATGGATTCTTTATGATACCAAAATCAAGGATATGTCATTTAAATTTTCTGCGGACAACAAAAAAGCGGAAGTTTCTCTGGATATCGAAATGAAAGACGAAATTTTCCGAAATGCCTACTACGAAAAGATCTGGTCCCTGGAAGATATTTTAAAAGATTTCATTGGAGATTTTCAAAAAGAAGAATATTTCACGCTGGAAAACGGCAAGATTATCAGCAGAATATGGATCCAAAAACATGGAGTTTCAATTTTTAATAAAAATACCTGGCAAGAAATTTTTGAGTTTTTTGTGGACAAAATGGACGGTTTCGAGAGGTTTTATTACGAATATGAGGATTTTATAAAGGATATATAGAATACTTGCGAAATAAATACTGTTTTATACTTCATCTTAATATAAAAAAAGAAAACTTATCTTTGCTCCACCACTTAAACTAATAGATGAAACTAACTAACATGATTAAAAATGAGAAAAGTGTACAAAAACATTTTTGGAGAAATTCTCTCCAAAAGTAAAGCTGTGAAGCTAAACGAATATCATCTGTATTATTATGAGGAAGATTCTGATTTTCTAAAAGAAATCGAATTCATCAACGAGGACAGTGTTTACAATATCAATTATTTTCTAAGTGACGAAGAAGACGAAGCAAAGGTAGTAGATTATCTCAGGGAAAAATCTGACTTTTTTGATATTGAAAAAAAAGAGACAGGCGACGGATTTATTATTTCTACCAATAAATTGTATTCCTTATCAGTGGACGAGCTGCCCTTAATTTCTAAAACTGTTTTCAAAACTGATGATCCTGAAAACTTTATCTGTTCCCAGGTTATAGACAACGAAACCCATGAACCGCAACTTGAAAGAACGATAAAATGCTGGTATACCAATGACGAAAGTGGTGAGAAATACGCAGCAATAGAATGCAGCTATCAGGAAGATGGAAAACTGGAACTGGCTGTAAATAAAACCTCAGATCCTGATCACGAAGAAAACTGGTCTCATTATGATTATGATACTTTTCCAGACCTTCAGGCACAAACATCTACGGATATCAGCTATTACAGAACTGCCGCTCTACTTCCCAAAGAAGCTTATCAGCAATAACTTAAATTCTTTTTTAACATCAAAATTATTAAATGAAATAAATCTCATTTTTTTTAATCAAAAAAGTCTCAATGCCCACTTGATCTACGAATCTAGTAGGTATATTTACAGCTATAATAAGAGAAACCTTCGGGTTTCTTTTTTGCTCTATACTAAATTGGATTCACGGCAAAGCAACTTTATAACCTTATAAAGGAAACGATGCTTTTTTATGAGATATGGAATGCAGTGGAGATATATCAAAATCATTTTCAAAAATAGATTTAAAATTTTGTTCCATTTTATTATATTTGTATAAAGGCACAAATATAAAAGTGATTATGGAAAAGCTAAAAAATCTAAGAAAGCAAAGAGGCTACACACAAGAATATATGTCTAATATTATCTCGACAGACGTCTCCAATTACTCCCGAAAAGAGAATGATGAAGTAAGAATATTTGATGATGAATGGGAAAAACTTGCAAAAGCACTTGATGTCCCTGTAGAGGAAATAAAGGAAGAAAGACCTTCCAAAGTAGTTAATAATGATAATTTAACCTTTAATGACCAATCTGCGAACAATAATTTCAATCAATATTACAACATTCCTAATTCTATTGTAGAAAATTTGCAGAGCTATATTAAAGTTTTGGAGGAGCAGGTGGGAGCTTTGAAAGAAGAAAATAAAAAATTGAAGTCTAGATAGATTTTTTATCATCACTTCAATATTAACAAAACTCCCGGAAGAAAACCTTCCGGGAGTTTTATATTTTATCTAAATTTCTTTTTCCTTAACCAGAAGAACAATCCGCCGATAAGACCAATAATTACCAGTGGAAGCAGTAAATTCAGCCACTGCCATGTTGATTTCTCTTCGGTAATTCTTTGTCTGTCAAGAAGTCTTTCTTCAATGTTTCTGTTTCTCAACTCCATCAGGTTGCTGTCATTCAACAAATAATCCAGAGCGTTTCTAAGGAACTGTTCGTTTCCAAACTGCTCGTTGGTTAAAAGGTCTACTCCCAATGGAAGCGGTTTACCTTTGATTACTTTGTTTCTTCCTACATCCCCGTCTGCAATAACGATCATTTTATTTTCCGGGCTTGATGCTTTAAATCCCGGGTAAGATTTTCTTTCAATTCTTGATGCATACGCAGAGTTAAATTTCCCTTCCAATGCTACAGCGAAGATCTTTGGAGTGCTTGGTTTTTCCATTTGTCCAAGGCTGTCTACGCTTGCAATTTCTTTCAAATCTACATAGTTCGGAACCTGTTTCAATAATGTTCTTTCACTGGATTCGAAAAGAACTTTTGTTTTGATATTCTTTCTTCCTCCTAATGTATCAATGGAAGTTGGGAATTCGAATTTTACAGGATTTATGTTTTTTGTGATCGGGTTGTTATTTTCAGCAATTCCAAGTGGATAATAGGGCCAAGGTAAACTTGTATACTGAGGATTTCCGCTTACTTCACCCGTAACCAGTCTTAAAAGGGCAAACTTTTTAACATCTTTAACCAAAGCAGGATTGATTCTCAACCCATAATTGAAAAAGAAGTCTGTCATATTGATATCTACCGGGAAAGGCATTACTTTTTTAGATCTTGTTAAAGTATCCATTTCAGCATTTACTGCATCAATCATCCAAAGGGTTTTCCCTCCGTTCATGATGTACTGGTCAAGAATTACTTTTTCGTTATCTGTAAAGGCTTTTCTTGGCTTTGCGATAACCAGAGCACTCATCTGCTTCAACAGTGGAATATCTTCCAATGAAAGCTCAGTCTGATTTTTAGGAATAATAGGTCCTGCATCATAATTTTCCATAGCCAACTGTACAAATCCCTGGAATTCGTCAGGATTCAATTCATCATGGTTGACCAGAATTCCGATTTTCTTTCTTTTTGCTGCTGCAATATTCTTGATATTGGAAACAAGATTGTACTCTAATCCTTCAATAGATCTTGTCAGCTGCTGATCGGCATCAATTCCCGCCTGTTGTACTACCAATGGTATAGAAGCTCCGCCATCCCCATATTTGATCACAGCGTATGGGAAAAGTGTGATCTGTGAGATTTTTCCATCTTTCACATCCGGAAGAATAGAAGGCTGCATGCCCATTGCCATCAGGGTATCCTGAGACATTTTTGTTTTGATCGGGTCTATGAATTTAAAATCAATCTTCGGATTAATTTTTCTGAACTCTTCCAGCATGAATTTCGTTTCGCTTTGCAGCTGTTTGAAACTTGCAGGAAAGTCACCTTCCAGATACACTTCAACAGTCAGAGGCTTTTTCACAGACTCCAGAACTTTGATGGTGTTATCTGAAAGTGTATATCTTTTTTCTTTTGTTAAGTCTAATCGGATTCCTGAATAGGTCAGGATAATTACTAAAGGAACAATTACAATTAAGAAAATTCCCAGTGGAGATTTAGCATTGAACTTCTTCATGATTCTACTTCTTTTTGTTAATAAAATGATTAGACAATACTAATGAAGCACCGATAACAAGTACAAAATAAGCTACATCTTTAAAATCAATAAGCCCTCTTGTAAAGCCTAAGAAATGTTGATAGAAACCGATATTCTGAAGAATAAAATCTGCTCCCCCCAATAGTTTATAGCTTGCCAATTGCTCGATTCCAAAATACATGATAAAGCACATAAAAACGCCTAACAAATAGGCCATAATCTGGTTTTGAGATAATGAAGAAGCCAGAATTCCTACTGCTGAAAATGCTGCGATTAGCATGATTAGCCCAAGGTAGCTTCCGAAGGTCATTCCAAGGTCGATATTCCCTGTCGGAACCCCCAAAACATACACTGTATAAAGGTAAATTAATGAAGGAATAAGGCATAAAATACCAACAATCCATACGGAAAGAAATTTTCCGGTAACCAGTTCTGAAACCTTTAATGGTTGTGAAAAAAGCCAGTTTAATGTTCCGGTTTGCTGTTCTTCCGCAAAAGTTTTCATGGAAAGTGCCGGAATGATAAACATCAACAGCCATGGCACCAAAACGAAATAGCTCTGAAGTGAGGCCATTCCGATCTCAAAAATATTAGAATCGTTGTCGAAAAAGAACAGGAAAAGAGTTGCTATCAGACTGAAAGCGGCAATGATCACCCATGCACTCCAGTTTCCAAAGTAACTCCACAGTTCTTTCTTTAAAATTGCAATCATAGTTTTTTTGTAAGATGTAAAAAGGATGAATGTATTAAAGCATACGTCCTACTCCACAATTATTTGTTTTTTTTATTTTTATTAACCAGTTTCACCGTCATCATGATCAGAAATACAAGAACGAAAAATCCTGCAATTAATTGCCACCAGTATTCGATCACCATTGATTTTAAAATAACCGTAAATACAACCAGAAACAGAATGAAAGTTGCAATTTCATTAGCCTGTCTCAGTTTGATATTGGCAATTGGCAGTGTATTTCCACTCAATACTTTTAAGTGAAGAACTTTTTTCCAGCACCAGTAATGGTAAATGGCAAGCCCGATAAGGAAGGTAAGTTTCAGATGAAACCATCCCATTTTCATCAGCCCCGGATTTAAAAAGATCATGATCAATCCGCATACCGTCATAATTACCCCCGCCGGAACGGTAATAATATTCCACAGCCTTCTGGCCATAAAAGTGTACTGCTCTCTCAAAATTTTCTTTTTTTCTTCAGGAAATTCATCGGTATCCTTATAGTAAACGAAAATCCTCACGAGATAAAAAATTCCCGCAAAGTAGCTTACCATAAAAATAATGTGCAGCGCTTTGATTATTGTATAAAGCATTCAGAAAAAATTAACAGCAAAGATAAGCTTATTATATAATTGTTAAAAATAATTTTCTTTTGATCAGGAAAATATAAGTAAAATAGATTTCTATAAAAAATAGTTCGGCTCGGGGCAGCAAAGCTGCCCGAGCCGAACATTATATTTTCATTGTTGTAACCAATTCAACGATTAAGAGATCACTCCTAATTCTTTTCCTACTTTTTCAAAAGCAGCAATGGCTTTATCCAAATGTTCTCTTGTGTGAGCCGCAGATAGCTGTACTCTGATTCTCGCTTTTCCTTTCGGTACTACAGGATAGAAGAATCCGATTACGTAGATACCTTCATCCATAAGCTTTTCAGCCATTTTCTGAGAAAGTGGTGCATCGTAAAGCATTACCGGAACAATAGCAGCATCTCCTTCAGGAATATCGAAACCTTTCGCTTTCATTTCTGTTCTGAAATATTCTGCATTTTCCATTACTTTATCACGAAGGGAAGTATCATCAGAAATCATATCCAATACTTTCAAAGCAGCTCCTACGATTCCTGGTGCCAAAGAATTCGAGAATAAATAAGGTCTTGAGCGCTGTCTCAGCATATCAATGATCTCTTTTTTACCGGAAGTAAATCCTCCTAAAGCTCCTCCTAAAGCTTTTCCTAAAGTAGAAGTGATGATATCTACTCTACCCATTACTTCATTAGCTTCGTGAGTTCCACGGCCTGTTTTCCCGATGAAACCTGTTGCGTGAGAATCATCTACCATTACCAAAGCATCATATTTATCAGCAAGGTCACAAACTCCTTTTAAGTCTGCCACGATACCATCCATTGAGAATACTCCATCTGTAACGATAATTTTGAAACGGTGATTTTTTTCAGAAGCAGCAATCAACTGAGCTTCCAGATCAGCCATATTATTGTTTTTATATCTGTATCTCGCTGCTTTACACAAACGAACACCATCAATAATGGATGCATGATTTAATTCATCTGAAATAATAGCATCCTCTTCTGTAAACAAAGGTTCGAAAACCCCACCATTCGCGTCAAATGCTGCTGCATAAAGAATAGTATCTTCAAGACCTAAGAAATCAGCGATTTTTTTCTCCAAATCTTTGTGAATATCCTGTGTTCCACAGATGAAACGTACAGAAGACATTCCATATCCATGAGATTGAATCATTTCCTGAGAAGCTTTCATTACTTCCGGATGGTTTGATAATCCCAGATAATTATTCGCACAGAAGTTCAAAAGCTTTTTTCCATTGGCTTCTATTTCTGCACTTTGTTGAGAAGTGATGATTCTTTCTCTTTTGTAAAGTCCGTCATTCTCAATATTCTGAAGCTCATTCTGTAAATGTTGAAGGTATTTTTCAGAGATCATTTTTGGTAATTTTTTAGATGTGCTAATTTACTAAAAAGGCAGTAAAATAAAACCTTTTATCAGTTTAATTCTAAAAAATCAATATGGATTTAAGTTTTAACATTATTAGTCTACAAATTTAGTAGGATAATATTTATATTTGTTTAAAATTTTAATGCATGAGACTAAAGCCGGTACAAAAAATAAAGACAATCAGTTCAGAAACCTTTATTAACACTCATATGAAGCCGAGAATTCCGATTATTCTTGAAGACTTTGTGCATCCGGAAAGTCCTGCTTTCAAAAAGTGGAATTATGGGTATTTCAAAGAAATTGCAGGCGGCCATGTGGTCAATATATATGGTAGTGAACTTGATTCTCTGGACAGAGTAGCCAGTGATCCTATCGCACAATCCACATTTTCAGAGTACCTTGACCTGATACAATCTGTCCCTACAGAACACAGACTTTTCTTATTTAATCTATTAAAAATAAAACCTGAGCTTAAGAATGATATCATCTACAACGATGTTACGAATGGTAAAATATTAAAATGGCTTCCTTTTATGTTTTTCGGTGGCGAAGGCTCTGTAACGAGAAATCATATTGATATTGACATGTCTCATGTTTTTATCACTCAATTTCAAGGAATCAAAAGAGTATGGCTCTTCCCTTGGGAGCAGTCTGATTTCATGTACAAACTGCCTTACAACTTCCATAGTCTGACTCAAATAAAAAATCCAGATTACAGGAAATATCCGGCGCTACTCTATTTAAATGGTTATGAAGCCATTATTCATCCCGGAGAAACGCTTTATATTCCTTCCGGATGGTGGCATTATATTCAATATGATACGGAAGGATACTCTATATCAGTAAGGGCACTTCCATCGAGTGCTCTTGAAAAATGGCGTGGCTTCAAAAACTTAGTCATTACACGGCATTTTGATAATCTCATGCGGAGAATATTCAAAGAAAAATGGTTTAGCTATAAAGTAAAAATAGCCCGGAAAAGAGGCGCCAGAGCAGCGAGAAAACAAAGAAGCTTTCAAATATAAAACAAAATAAAACGAGCTATATGCCCGTTTTATTTAAGTTATTTTAATAATTATTAAAATTTATTTCTTAATAATTTTTTGTGTGTATTCAGACTTATCTGTTTTTATTCTGACAATATAATTCCCTGAATTCAAATCAGAAATATTTAAATTCCTCCCTGGTTCAGCAATATTTCTTACAAGGCTTCCCTTTGCATCAAAAATTGAAACCAAACTGATCTTTTCATCACTTTCAATATTCAGTTGATCAGCAACTGGGTTGGGTGATATTTTCAACGCTTTTTCTTTAGGCGTTTCATTTACAGCTAAAGTTTCTCCTAACTTTGTAATTTTCATATTATCAATGTAAAAACCTCTGGGGAAAGGAGCATAACTGAAGTTAATTTTATGAACAGTGCCAATAACTGCATTAGCATTGCTTGTTAAAACAAAAGGCGATGAATATTTGAGCTCACCATCAACATAACAATTTAATGAATTTTCAGAGTTTTTTAGAACAAATCTGATGTTGTGCCACATATTAGGCTGAAGAACAGACCCCACTAAAGTTCCGCCAGTATATGGTTTTATCCAATTCATATTTTTGGTATTATTGGTTAATACGAAACCACCAAGTCCTAAGGCACCCGGTGTATTGCTAGAAATATTGAATCTGAAATTATCCGTAGGATAAGATACAAAATCAAATACATAATAAAAATCAAATGAGATTTCACTATCGCTGCTTCCAATCATAGCAGAAATATCTTTTCTAATTTCGACAGAATATCCATTACCTCCCTCTAAAGCCAATGAGCTAATACCATCAGTTGCTTTATCATTAGTTATTTTCAGAGAATTTAAATCCAAGGTTGGATTATTCGCATTCCATAATTCCCACCCATTCTGTCCTACAATTGTTCCCTGATTATACCCTTCAGAAGATTCAAACGAGATTGTCTGAGTCTGGGCATTTAACATTAATCCAACAGGAAATAAAGCTAATAAATAAAGAACTCTCTTTTTCATGGTTTAGTTTATAATATTATAATTTGTAATTTAATATTTTACAAATTTAATATTCTTTTCTTGAATAGTAATAATATAAGCTCCAGGAACCAATTCTGAAATTCCGATTGCTTTACCTGGCAGATAAGTTCCTTTTCCTACCAGTTTACCATCTATAGCATGAATACTATAATCTGCTGCTCTGTTAAGACCTTTAAGGTTAATTTCATTTTTGGCAGGATTTGGATATAAACCAAAACCTTCTTTCTCAACAGAAGAAACACTTAAAGTATTATCCTGAGTTACGGTAGAGTTTTTCTCAAGAATCTGATATTCGTAATTAAACTGAATGCTTGCAATAGGAAACGTTACCGATTGAAGGAAATATTGATTATTTGAAGTATTGTTTAAAACCAAATAAGCAGTCTGGCCTGCAGTTCCGGTTACTTTAATAGGCAAAGGCATTTCAAAGAAACTCACCATAGAGCTGCTCTGTGTTTGAGAAACTTTGAATACAGCCTGATTACCGCTTTGCATCCATTTTATATTGTAAGTAGGATATCCTTCTCCATACACCCAGTCATTAAAAAATTCTGTAAAATCTGTGCCTGTAGATTGAAGCAGAGAAGCATTAAAATCAGCTGTACGCGCATAGCTGTATGCTAAATTCGGTCTTGCATGATAATCTTTAAGTGCCTGATAAAAAACAGTATCACCTAAAGCCCATTTCAACATTCTAAGGATATAACCTCCCTTAGAATAAGAAAGCCTGCTGTCAAATATTCTGCCGATGCTGTTAAGTCCACTGTCCGGTACATAAACGCTCCCTCCTACACTTCCAGTAATATAGTTGGACTGACCTTGTAAGTAATTCAAAAATTCAGTATTGGTCATCAGTAGTTTTTCATTGGCAACATGCTCTCCGAAAGTAGCAAAACCTTCATTCAGCCAGATATCATTCCAGGCACCACAAGTTACCTTATCGCCAAACCACTGGTGGGTAAGTTCATGAGCAATAAGCTGTTTGCTCCACCCTCCCATAGAAGACATAGTCTGATGCTCCATTCCTCCTCCATACATAAATTCCATATGACCATATTTTTCATTACGGAAAGGATAAGAACCAAAATAGGTCTCAAAAGTATCCATTACCTGCTTTGTCCAGTTAATATTCGCTATACTGGTGGCATTTGAATTAGTGGAAGGATAAATATAGTTTACAAAAGGAAAAGGTGGATTTCCAATAGTATCGGTAAGTTTTACAAAATTAGTAATTGAAAGAGCGATCAGATAAGCCGGTGTAGGATACATGGTTCTCCAAAAGGTAAGCTTTGTGGATCCTGTAGGAAAAGTTTCAGACATCAATTTTCCATTGGCAGCCACACTGTAATTGGATGGAGTTGTAATTTTAAAATCAAATCTTTCAATTTTATCATTCAAACTCTGTTTTGTTGGAAACCAGTCCTGTGCACCATAAGGTTCATTCAAAGTAGAAAGCACCGGAGTTCCGCTCTGAAGCGCTGTTTTGAAAGCATCATTACTTGTAGAAGGTGCTCCCGCATAATAAATAGTAAGTGAATCTAATGTATTGGCAGGAATAGAAGCTGGAAAATCAATTTTCAATTCTTTTGAAGGAAGTTGCTGAAAACTTGTAATGTTAGTTCCGTGATATTTCACCTGGGAAACGGTCAAAGAATTAGAAAGATCAAAATAAATACTTCCCATACTTTGGTTAGGTTTGAAATGTGAAGTTACTGAACCTGAGATATTATATACTGCAGGATCCAGACTGACATCCATTCTCTGATACTGCAAGTCATAATTCAGTGTATTGGGATTCGTATTCCCAATGTTCATTTTCTGAGTAAAGGATTGTTTCTCTTTTTCGATCAATCCTTTCATATCTATGTTTTGCTCATGCTTCTGGCCATAGAACTGCTGGGATAATATAAATCCCAACACCAAAAGGTACAATTTTGTCATGTTTAGAAAAATTTAATCAAATATAAAAAAAACCTTTTAATCAATGATTAAAAGGCTGTTATAATATATAAAATAAAAGATTTTTAAAGATCCAGTGCGGGTTCAAGAATTTTCTCCATTCTCTTTTTCACCATATCTACAGATCCGGAATAGTTATTCACCATTAAAGAGAACACCAATGTTTTCCCGGAATTTGTTTTCAGATAACCTGCTAATGTTTTTACTTTATTTAAAGTTCCCGTTTTAGCAAAAACCTGTCCATTACCTCCTCCAATAAACATTCTTTTTAAAGTTCCGGATTGTCCTCCGATGGGAAGAGAGGTTAGATAAGATCTGTAATATTTCTGATCCATCAAAGAGGTAAGAAATTTCGCTTGGGAAATAGGAGTTACATTATTGCTTCTTGAAAGACCACTTCCATCCATATAATTAAGACCATTCATATCAAAACCTGCCTCTCTTAAGTGATTGGTCACCACGACTCTTCCAGATTCTGAAGTCTGGTCACCCATTTTCTGATAACCTACTGTTCTTAATAAAGCTTCTGCTAATGAATTATCACTATGCTGATTAGTATAATAAATAATATCACCTAAAGTTGGAGATTTATAAGCTGAAAGCATTTTTCTGCCTTCCGGAGCTGAATCTGTCATTTTCGGAGTTACTTTTCCGGTAACAGGGATTCCGCTTTTCACCAGTGTAGTTCTGAATGAGTTGGCAAGAAATGCCGGAGCGTCAGGAACTTTGGTTGTTAAAGCTCCGTTTCCTTCATATTTATCAGCATATACCATCTGATGATTGTAAGGAGAAACATAGAAAAACTTCTTATCTGTAGAGAAACTTCCTTTTTTAACAATCAGTTTTTCGTTGGCCGGGTTGATATCGCGGGTACTTCCTGCAGGCAGATAGTAATTATTGTTTTCCAACCATACAACATTTTCCGGAAGCACTGAAATATTGCCTTTGAAAAGCGCTGTCTGAATGATAATATCACCATTTACCTTTTTGATTCCCTCTCTTGAAACTCCGCCTACGAAATCTGAAATGATATCTCTGTAAGATGAAGCACCAGCTTTATTGGTTCCCAAAGACGGGTCACCGCTTCCTATTACATAAAGATTTCCATTTAAGACTCCATTTTCATCTATAGTCCCTGAATACTCAAGCTGCGTCATCCAACGGTAGTTTTCACCCAAAAGGTTTAATGCTGTTTCCGTTGTAAGGAGCTTTGTAGTAGAAGCAGGTACTAAAGGAGTGTTTTCATTGTACGAAGAGATTACCTTCTTCGTTTTCGGATCGTACACTACGAATCCCCAGCTTGCATTTTTCAGCACAGGATCCGCCATCATTGTGTTTACGTTAATATCTACCAGTTCTTTTGCTGACAAAACAGTTTTCTCCACCATCGTGCTAACGGGTGAAGGCAGGTTTAAACTGCTTTTCTGACTGTCATAATTCTGAGAATAAAGAACGGTAGAAACGGTAGACTGAGCCAGGAAAAGACCAGAAGCCAACACCGCCGCACTTGAAAAATATTTTCTGAAATTTACCATCTATCTTCTTTTAGTTCTATAGTTTTGACTCTATAAAAAATGAGAGGTTAAATCATTCAATTAAAAAGCCAAACACTTAATCAACGTCCAAAAGTAGAAATTATTGTTATACAACGAGCTATCAGCGTCTTATAAAAGAGTGTAAAGTTTGTTAAAAATTGTTAAAAATCCACAAAAACATCTTTTTTAATGCTTTGATAAGCAGTAATTTCATCAAATTCTTTCAAACTTATCAAAACCATATTTTTGAATTTCTCATAGTTTTTCCCACGGGGAAGCTTCAGCATAATCTGGAATTGATACAGGTTATTCAGCCTTGCAATCTGAGCTCTTTCAGGGCCTAAAACACAATCTTCCGGAAGATATTTTCTAAGGATGGAGCCCAGAAACTGAGAAGCACGGTCTACTTTATCTTCCTTTCTGTGCTTCATTTCAATCATAATCAGCTTGGTAAAGGGCGGATAATGAAATTTCTGACGCTCTGTAAGAATATATTTATAGATCTTCGCTGGATTATTCATCTTGATCAGCTGAAATACAGAATGCTCTGGATTATAAGTCTGAATCAGGATTCTCCCTTTTCCGGAAACCCTTCCCGCTCTACCTGACACCTGCGTGATCAATTGATAAGCTCTTTCTTCTGCCCGAAAATCCTGTACATATAATAAGGAGTCTGCTTTGGGAATCGTAACCAGCTCGATATGATCAAAATCAAGCCCCTTAGAAATCATCTGTGTTCCTACGATAATGTCTGTTTCTCCATCCTCAATCTTTTCATATAGTTTTTCGTAGGCAAATTTCTTACGCATAGAATCTACGTCCATTCTGTCCACCTCATTTTCAGGGAACAGTTTAGAAACTTCCTCATGAATCTGCTCTACCCCAACTCCTCTTTCATTCAGCTTTTCGGAATTACATTTCGGACAGGTTCTTGGTTTTGAAGCTCTTTGTCCACAATAGTGGCACTTCATTTCATTGGCAGCCTTATGATAGGTCATCACGACATCACAATTGGAACAGTAATTCACATAACCACAGCTCTCACACTCTATGACGTTGGAATAACCACGACGATTGTGCAGAACGATCGCCTGATTTTTTTCATCTACTGTTTTCTTGATCTCTTCAACAAGCTTCAAAGAGAAATTTCCGGAAACCTTTTTAGATTCCTGGGCTTCTTTGAAATTGATCAGTTCATATTCCGGCAGATTGACATTCCCAAATCTTTCATTCAGGAAAACATATCTCATTTTATCTTTTCGGGCCCTGTAGTAGCTTTCCACGGAAGGAGTTGCTGATCCTAAAATCACACCCGCGTTATAAAATCCACCTAAAACCAATGATGCATCTTTAGCATTAAAATAAGGAGAAACTTCTCTTGGCCTGTACGCTGAATCATGCTCCTCATCTATCACAATAAGTCCGAGATTCTGATAAGGTAAAAACAAAGCGTTACGTGTTCCGATCAGGATACGGATATCATTCTGTTTAATTCTTCTCCATACTTCTACCCTTTCAAAATCTGTCAGTTTCTGATGATAAAAACCGAGCTGCCTGCCGTATTTTTTTTCTAATCTTTGGGTGATCTGTTTCGTCAGAGAAATTTCAGGAAGTAAAAACAGAACATTTTTTCCTTCTTTGATACATTCATCAATTTTCTCTAAATAAATATGGGTTTTTCCTGATGAAGTAACCCCGTGAAGCAGCACATTCTTCCCTTCTTCAAAAGCTTCATCAATTTCAGATTTTGCTATTTTCTGCTGTTCGGAAAGTTCTTCAAGCTCCTCAATTTCTCCTTCATAGCTTTCAATTCTGTCTTTCTGCATGTAATATTCCTCTACAAGACCTTTATCTGCCAAAGGTTTGAAGTGAGAACTTCCGAAATAACCATCTTCAAACAGTTCAGATTTTTTAATAGGAATATCAGGGTTTTCTGTCTGTTTTTCTAAAATAAGAAGGAACAGGTCTTTCTGTTTTTGAGCTCTGTTCAGTTTTAAAAGTACATCTGTAAGATTCTGATTGACCAAAACCTCATCATTGATTCTTACATATGCTACTTCTTTCGCTTTATATTTCTCAGCAATTTTTTCATCAATTTCAATATACTGAAGATCAATCAATGAATTGATGGTTTTAATAATATCCTTTTTAGGAATAAAAGCCTCGATATCCGTCAGATTGATCAGCTGTCGTACTTCCAACGCCTGAATCAGGTACATTTCGTTGACATCCAGATTTTCAAAATCAACAACTACACCCAGTTTTAATTTTAAATAGGTTTCACTTTCCAGCTTTAACGAAGAAGGAAATGAAAACCGGTAAATTTCACCAAGGCTGCACAGATAATATTCCGAAAGCCAGTTCCAGAAATTAATCTGTTCCTCAGGCATAATCGGTTGATCATCCAGCATGCTGATCACTTCCTTGGCGATAAAATTTTCCGGTGCATTATCGTGAAGCTCAAAGACAATTCCTGTATAGATTTTCTTTCCGCCAAACGGTACCAGGACACGCATTCCAGGCTGGATTTCAGACATCATTTCTTCGGGAACTTTATAGGTAAAAGATCCTTTTAGGTTTAGGGGTAAAACAATTTGAGCGTATTGCAAGGGAAATATTTAAAGTGTAAAATTAGATTTTTCCTGAGAGAACTGCAACTTTGCAGAAGTTCTTTCGTAATGTTTAACAAAGCCTGGAAACCAAAAACTGTATTGTATTCTCTACTTTTTTTTCTTTTGTCCATTCCGTAGGAATCTAAACAATCAGATATTTTTTAATGTCCAGAATTTTATTGATAAAAACAATGGTATGAGAGGCTGGATTCCTACGGAATGACAAGGCGTGTGAATAAAAGAACAGCACAAATTCGAAAGTATCGAAGAAAGAATTTATGGATAACTAAAAAAAGTATTCTGTCATCTCATACCAGAATGCAGAAGTAAAAAATCCGACAATAATACTGACTCCGATGATCAGGTTGGTCAGTTTTGTATTCAGCCTGAATTGTTCTGCAATGATACTTGAGGTAACGAGTGTAGGCATTGCGGCTTCAAAAACTGTAATTTTTGCCACATCTCCTTTTATTCCGAACAGCAAAGCCATTCCCAGAACAATTGCCGGTGCCAGAATCAATTTATACAACATCGACATGGACATCTGAGGGATCAGTTTTTTCCATCCGTTAAATTTCAACTGTAATCCGACTGAAAATAAAGCTAATGGACTTACTGTGGCAGCTAATTTATCAAAGAACGGTTCTGCAGCAGTGAAATCAATAAACTGCGACAATACTAAAGCCGAAATACACCCAATTAACGGAGGAAATGTAACAAGTCTTTTTAAAATAAATAGTGCACTTACCTTTCCTGACCTGCTTCCACCTTTCACTGCAGCAATAATTCCGAGGGTAGAAAGGAAAAAAAACATAGTCTGGTCACAGATAATCGCAATACTCAGAAGTCCTTCACCATAAAAGGCGCTGATTAAAGGAAATCCAATAAATGAAGTATTACTATAGCCACTTGCCAATTCTAAAGTACTTCTGGATCGCCTTGAATACCCTTTGCTCTTACTGTATAACATCATAAAGAAGAAACAGAACACTGAAATTAAGAACGTAGCCGCAATCGGGAACAGCATTTCAGTTGTCCATTTTACTTTAGGCAGATATTTAAACGAAACTGCCGGAAGAGCAAGATAAAGAATCCAGGTGTTGATACCTTTATGGGCATCGGGGTGGATAGATTTTGTTGCTTTGAATATCATTCCTGCAATGATACACACTGCAATCAGAACAAAATTTACCATAACTATAAAGAAATATAGTGCAAATTTACGGCTGATTTTTGAGTTGGAGGGGTAAAATTTATATTTTTTTGGCAAAATTTCCATTAACCATGTCAAGGTTTTGAACCTTGACATGGTTGACTAATTGGAAAAGTTTTCAAAATAGATCTTACTCCTTCATCACATCCCAGAGACTCATCACTTCAATTTTTTCTATAGGTTTTGAGAACGTAATCCTTTTTGAAGCTCCCGGTAACAGATCAAAGAAATTATCACTGAAGTGAGTATCTCCGATCAGATAAATATCTTTTGCCAAGATATCCGTTGATATTTCAATTTCAGTGGGTGATATTTTTTTGATTGTAATCTCCGGTTTTGAGAGTTTTAAATCTTTAGGTTTATTAAAGAAGAACAGCTTTTCAAATTTTGTTTCTTTTTCAGCACTTATTTTTAAAACTGCTCCGGACAAATCAAATTGAGCCAGTTCTGACTTACTGATATTTCGAATTTTCTTACTTACATCAGCTCTAATATCATCTGATTGATTCGCTTTCCAAAGTGTTTTTCCTTTAAAATCAATTAATTCAAACTTTGTATCTGTTTTAAATTCCTTCAATAAATCACTGATCAGATAAACGTCATAACTTTTATCGGTCTCTGCTACTGATATCAACACAGGTTCAAAGCTTCTTTTTGCCTGATAATGGAAAGCTTTCCAGTTTCCAAGATAATCGATGGACGACCATGATACCACCGGCCAGCAATCGTTGAGCTGCCAGTAGAGTGTTCCCATGTTATAAGGTTTTGCGCGGCGGTGAGCTTCAATGGCAATCTGCATTCCTCTTGCCTGTGACAGCTGTGAAACGTAATTGTATTGTACAAAATCGGTCGGAATTTTATAATCCCGTTTCAGATATTCATTAATGATGTCCCAGCCACGGGCATGCTTTTCGTGAGCTTTAATCGTTGGGTTCTGAAGACTTAATTCCGGAGTTCCAGAGAACATTGATTTTGTGGTTTCAAGAGTGGGTGTGCCCTGAAAGCCATATTCAGACATAAAACGGCCTACTTTTTCGTTGTAAATTTCAAAGGGTTGCTCACCCCACCAGACTCCCCAATAATGAGAATCTCCTTCTGTTAAACTTTCTTTATGCCCCCAGCCAATGGATGGAGAGCTTGGCCAGTATATATTTTTATCAGACTTCAGATTTTCTGCCAATGCATTGGGAATGACATCATGGAAAAGCTTTTTATAATCTTTCCAAACCTGTAATGAGTCGTTTTTTGAATAGTTGAACTGCTTCTGATATCCCCAGTTGACAATGGCTTCATCAATTTCATTATTTCCGCACCACAAAGCAATAGACGGATGATTCTGAAGCCTGTTGACCTGATCTTTTACTTCTTCTTTTACATTGTTCAAAAATGCTTCATCTGCCGGATAAAAACTTCCCGCAAACATAAAATCCTGCCACACGAGAATTCCGTTTTCGTCGCAGGCTTTGTAAAATTCATCATCTTCATAAATACCTCCGCCCCAGATACGGATCATATTCATATTGGCGTCTTTGGTATCTTTGATGAGCTTCCGGTATTTTTCTTTGGTCATTCTGGGCGAAAAGCTATCTCCCGGAATCCAGTTGGTTCCTTTGATATACAATGGCTGTCCATTCACTTTAAAATAGAATGATTTTCCTTTTTCGTCTTTTTCCTGAACCAATTCAACTGTTCTTAACCCTATCCTGATATTTTTACTATCAATCTTTTTCTGATCTTTTGAAAGCTTTACTTCAAAATCATAGAGGTTAGCTTCACCGCGTCCGTTAGGCTGCCAAAGCTTCATCCCGGTTGTTTCATAAGGAATCGATATTATATTTATTCCTTTTTTTAAAGATATTTTTTGGTGGGTTTTATTCAGATCTAAGGTATAATTTCCGGCATTTTGTGCATCAATCTCTACATCAAAATGCAAATCATTAGAACCATCAGCAGCTCTTTTCTGAATATCTTTAACGGTAATAATTTTGGCATTATTCCAGAATTCTAACTGAACGTCTTTCCATATTCCTGCCGTAACCAATCTTGGCCCCCAATCCCATCCAAACTGGTATTGTGCTTTTCTTACAAAACTTCTTGGTGATTCCGGCATAGTGAACGGAACTTTTTTGGCTAATTCCTTTCCTGTATTCACTGCAGATTTGAAGTTAATCTGAATTGTATTCTTTCCTGTTTTCAGATATTGTTTCACCGGAATTTCCCATTTCCGGAACATATTATCGGTTTTCTTTAACAGTTTTCCGTTAAGATAGATTTCTGAAAATGTATCTAATCCGTTAAAAACAAGATCAATATTGTCATTCTTTAATTCCTGAGAAGAAATCGTAAATGCAGTCTGATAGTCCCAATCTTCATTTTCTATCCATTGTACTTTCTTTTCATTTTCATCTTTGTAAGGATCAGGTATAACTTTATTATCCATTAAATCCAGATGCACTGTTCCCGGAACTTTCGCAGGAAGCCAGTTTTGGTCTTTTGAATTTCTGAACTGCCAGTTCTCTGAAGACAGATTCCTTTGTGAAAACTGTGCGGAAAGGATATTCTGTGTGAAAAGGAAAGCAAAAAGGATCGTTCTATTCATCAATAATTTTGTTTACAATTCTGTGGATTCCATATTTAATAAGTTCATTATTAAAATTAATAAGCAATCCCAATTTTATATTAGTCTGTTTCAGATATGTCAATACTTGTGAGTGAAAAATAGGATGCAACTCTAATACAGATTTCACTTCTACAATAACTTTATCTTCTACAATCAAATCAATTCTGAATGCATTTTCTATATATACTTCTTTATACTTTAAAGGTAAAGATAGTTGTTGCTTAATATTTAGTCCCAACATCTTTAATTCATAAGCTAAAGCGGTTTCATATGCATTTTCTAAAAGGCCAACTCCTAAGTTCTTATGCACTTCTATAGCTGCTCCTATTATTTTGTAGGATATTTCGTTTTCTGTCATTCATTTGTGTGCTTTATTTTTATTGTGTAGTTTTTAAACGCAAAGTTTCAAATTTGGCTACATAATATTTTAAGGAAGCAAAGATGGAATCGATTTTCACTCGATTGGATGAAGCAGACTGTTTCTATCCTTACGCTTAATTAGCGACATAGTCGCATCACTTTGCTTACTCAAAATATAATACAGTTTGTTTTTTAAACTTTGCGTTTAAATATTACTCATTCTATTTACTTTTCAACGCAACCACTTCATCAGGGTTGGCAAAAGCCCCACCATCAGTAATCGCTGAAGAATGGAAATAATTAGCATTGGTAACAGCTCTTATTCCTTCAATATTGGATGAACGAAGTCCGCCTCCAACAAGGATTCCGATTCTTCCATTAGAAAGTTCAACCAGTTTTTTCAGATTCTCTTTTCCTTCAGATACATTAGGTTTCTGGCCTGAAGTAAGGATGGTTGTAAAGCCGCATTCAATTACTTTTTCTAAAGAATCTTCCAGACTTGCAGCACGGTCAAAAGCACGGTGAAAAGTACATGGAAGCGGTGCTGCCAGTTCTACTAAAGCTTTATTTTGCTTCATATTAACCTCATCATTTTCATCTAAAATCCCGAATACAAAACCATCTGCCTTTAAAGTTTTTAAATGAACTAAATCATTTTTCATCTGTTCAAATTCTGAATCTGAATAAGAGAAGTCTCCACCTCTGGGACGGATCATCACAAAAATTGGGATGGTAATTTTCTCACGAAGTTTTTTCATTGTTTCAAAGTCCGGAGTGGTACCGCCTTCACTGAGCCCATCACATAATTCTATTCTGTCTGCTCCGTTTTCAAAAGCAATTATCGCTGATTCAGGGTTAAAACAAGCTATTTCTATTTTTGACATTCTATGATCTATTTAATTTTACTTTGGCTCATCCTGCAAAACATCTGCAATCAAAAAGGAACCGTTTTCTTTTATTACTTTTATGACAGAGGGATAGTGAGCTTTATAACCATCATCTCTCAACACAACATTGAAGATATATCCATCTTTTGTAGAGGATTTTAAATCACAGCTTTCTACTTCAATATTGATCCAATCCTGCGCAGGAATGAGAAATCCTATACCAATACCTGCTTTACTGGTATCAAACTTCGACTTCCATTTATTCTGAAATTCTTTTTCTGTAAGGCTTCCGTCTACATCCAGATCAACATTGGTGGCATCCGTTTTATAATCAAAATAGTCTTTAGTAGTGATCTTCTGCAGATTCTTTTCTCCAATTCCGATATCTGCTTTAAAATAGTCGACAATACTTCTTTCCAACCACTTTTTTGCATCTTCTGCTTCATTGGATTGATTATCCTGAAGTGCTTTTTCTGCTGTCTGCTGTGGCTCTGTTACTGTTTTAATCTCCTTCTTTTCTTCCTTACATCCGATAATCAGAAATAAGGAAGCGATGATTGTTCTTTTCATATTGTATGTTTTGGCTAAAGCCAATAGGTGTCATTGATTTGTTTAAATGGGCTAAAGCCCATCTTTATTGAATTTTTAATTTTTGTTGGAATAACGCAAAAGCGCAAAGATTTTATCTTCAATAAAATTTATACGTAGCTCCTTACGATATTATTTCCATCATGCAATTATTTTAAAGCAAATTCCGGTTTTTCAAGGCGGTTTCCTTTTTGGTCATATACGGCGAAGTTGAAGCCGTCCTGAATACAATAAGAACCATATTCTCCTTGTTTGTTGATGGCGATAAAACCTACCTGAATATCTTTTAGATTTTTGTTTCTTCTCTGAGTAATTTTTACGATTCTTTCTACCGCTTCTTTACATGCTTCCTGTGGATTTCTGCCTTGTCTCATCAGTTCCACTACGAGATGCGTTCCCACCGTTCTTATCACTTCTTCACCATGACCTGTTGCTGTAGCCGCTCCTACTTCATTATCTACAAACAGACCTGCTCCGATAATTGGGGAATCTCCTACTCTACCATGCATTTTGAAAGCCATTCCGCTCGTTGTACAGGCACCTGAAAGATTTCCCTGTGCATCCAAAGCAATCATTCCTATGGTATCGTGGTTTTCAATATTAGCGATAGGTTTATACTGGCTGGTCTTTAACCATTCTTTCCATTCTTTTTCTGATTCGGGAGTGAGAAGATTTTCTTTTTTAAATCCCTGTGAAAGGGCAAACTGTAATGCTCCATCTCCTACCAACATAACGTGGGGTGTTTTTTCCATAACAGCTCTGGCAACAGAAATTGGGTTTTTAACGTGTTCCAGACAGGCAACAGAACCAATATTATAATTTTCATCCATGATACAGGCATCCAGCGTTACTCTTCCATCTCTGTCCGGACGGCCTCCGTACCCTACACTTCTTTCTTTTGGATCCAATTCTACGAGACGTACTCCTTTTTCTACGGCATCTAAAGCTTTTCCTCCTTTTCCAAGGATTGTCCATGCTTCTTCGTTGGCTTTTAAACCAAAATTCCAGGTTGAAAGGACAATTGGTTTGTTGACAGTTTTTACAGTAGGTTCAGGTAATTCGGCAGCCATTAAATCCAGCGGGTTTACAGCAAGTGCTGCTGTTGCAATTCCCAGTTTTTTAATAAAACTTCTTCGGTTATTGTTCATGGTATCTCAAATTGTATAATACCCACAAATCTAAAAAAAACTTCCATGAAATCCTCATGACGGCTCAACGAATATCCGTGTATTATTTTTATTTATCTTTACTGCTGTAATGGACTCTTTTAAAACTTTCAGAAATATACCTTTCTTTCAGGAACTCACTGATGAGGAAATTACTATTCTGGTCAATATCAGTACCCCCAGACTGCTTCAAAAAAAAGAAAAACTGGCAGAACCCGGTAAACCTTTCAACCATTTATTCATTCTTTCCAATGGATTATTAAGGTTTTTCTTTGATGATGAAAACGGGGTGGAAAGCAATCTTTTTTTACCTTCCGAAAAGGAATCTGCCATCATGGAAAGCCCGGAATCCTATTCTAATGACAATGAAAGAAAATACACCATAGAAGCGGTAATAGAAAGCCAGATCTTTTTGTTTAATAAAAGTGAATTTGAGGAAATAGCCTTTCAGCACAGAGGTATTTATAATGTATACCTCAAATCTTTAAAGCTCATCATCAACATAGCCAAAACACGTATAGAACAGTTTTGTTCTACTTCTCCACACTCGCGGTATGAAGAGTTTCTGGAAAAAAGACCTTTCACTTCCCAGAATGCCAACAGAAAGTATATTGCTAATTTTCTGGGTATTACTCCCAACTCTCTTTCGAGGATGACAGCCCGTATTCATAAAAAAAGGAACGAAAGAAAAAAATAACTTAGGAATACTTTTTCTCATTTTATTCATTCTATTTTTGCTTACTCAAAACACGATTATATCAAAATTTAAAAAGCAAAATGAGAAAAATATCACCTGAAAAAACAACTTATTATTGAATTGTCTTTAATCTCAATTAAGATTTAATGTAACCTAACGTATAAGTACTGACGGCCGGGTTACCACCTTGTTTACACTTCATTATTACCTTATACAATTATTTTATGCAAAGAATATCATTACTTCTTTGCCTGTTATTATCATGCAATTTTGTTCAGGCATCAACAGGCAGTTTAGAAGATACTACAGCAAATTCTGCTTCCTGGTTCATTTTACTTGTTTTACCTATAGCAGGAATTTATCTTTTCTGGAAAGTTCACATTTATCCGGAAAAGGTAGCTGAGAAAAAGAACCATCCTCAGCTGAAAGCCATAAAAAGTATGTGCCTCCTTTCCCTTGTTTTTGGAGGCCTTTTATGGCCGATTGCCCTGATCTGGGCCAACTATGACTATGGGAATCAAAGTCCTCCCGAAAAAGAAACAGAGAACACAGATTTTACTGAAGAAGAATTTAAAACAATCGAAAATTAAAAAAAATGCTGGAATTACTAGTTGCAATATATGCCGGAATATGCTGGCTTCTTATCAAAAAACTCAAACTCATTCCCTGGACATTTACCACTCAGGTAGTAGTATATTCACTTCCTATTTTTGGGTCTATTGCTTTAATATTAAGCTTAAATTTTTACTGCCCTATTACCTCTGATGTAAAAGTGGGAAACAGAAGTGTGGATATTACCACTCAGGTTCTGGGAAGGGTAAAAAAAGTATATGTGAGCACCAATCAGGAAGTAAAGAAAGGAGATACGCTGTTTGTGCTGGACAGAGAGCCTTATTTACAAGAGATCAAATCTCTGGAAGCTAAGCTCAGCAATATGAAAGCTACTGTAAGCTCTTATAATACGGACATCTCAGCATCCAGAAAAAATATTGCAGGTTTACAGTCACAGCTGGATCTTGCTAATAAAAGAGCTGCACAGTACAAGGAACTGGTGGAAGCCGGAGCAGCCAATAAATTTGATCTGGAACAGGCTATTACCAATGTGCGTGATCTTCAGTCCAGAATCAGTGCGGCACAATCACAGCAACAGTCTTTGGAAACAAAATCCAATGCTTCTTATGATGGAGAAAATTCGTCTGTATCTGAAATTCAAGCTAAGCTGGATCAGGCAAAATGGAATCTTTCACAAACCGTTGTTGTAGCTCCTACAGATGGTGTAATTCCCAACGTCCAGCTGAATGAAGGAGCAATCATGGCACCTTTCAAGTCTGCATTTGTTCTGATTCAAAAGCAGCAGTCGGTGATTGGATTTTTTGCCCAGAATGAGCTTGAAGCCGTAAAAAACGGCGACGAAGTAGAGCTTGCTCTTAAAACAGCACCGGGAAAAGTAGTAAAAGCGAAACTGGAATACGTCATTGATGCTACCAGCCAGGGAATTATGAATAATGCAGGCGGTATGCTTGGAGGAAACGGTTCTACAGCCGGACTTCCCGATACCGCCAGACAATTACCTGAAACGGACGGAAAGCTTATTGCCAAGTTTGTCTTGGAAGACCATCAAAAACAGCTTACCGTAGGGGCAAGAGGAACAGCGGTTATTTATTCTGATCATATCAAACCTCTCCATCTCATCCGAAAAGTAATGGTGCGTATTAACAGTAAAATCAATTATCTGGTTCTTAAACTTCATTAATATGTACAAAAATTTAATTTTACTGGGTATACTTTCCGTAAGTTTAAGCTCATGTATCGGATATAAAGAGCCTACGAAGGAAAATATAAATCAGCTTAAAGAAAAGAGTGAAATTGTTTCTCATATAGAAATTCCGGACGAATGGATCTTTGACAGAAAAGCGAATTCAAGATCAATTTCCTACGATTGGGTAAATGATCTTAAAACGCCTCAACTGGAAACCCTCATTAATGAAGGAATGTTGTACAATGCTGATCTCATCATTGCCAGAGAAAAACTTACTCAGATTGAGCTGGCCATGGAAATTGCAGGAAGTGATCTTTATCCTAGTGTAAATGCGGTTGCCAATACGTCCAATAATCTGGTAAGTAACACCCACATTCAGCGTCTTGCTTTAAAAGCTAATTGGGAAATTGATCTTTGGGGTAAGAATAAATCTTCACAGATGGCAAGTACCAGCAGTTATTTTTCTGCGAAACATCAGAATACATTGCTGCACCAATCTATTGCAGGAATGATTACTAAAGCCTATTTTCTGAATATTGCAGGAAATATTCAGGAAGATAAGATTGAAAGCTATATTCAAAAGTCTAAAGATCTGGAAAAGCTCTATGCTATTCAAAAGAAAGTGGGTACGGCAAATGCCTTAGATATTTCGAATATTTCAGCAGAGATTATTTCTTTGCAGGGGTATCTGGAAAAGGTGAAAAATGCCAATACACAATCCAAACGATCATTGGAACTGCTTTCCGGAAAGTATCCGGAAGGAAAACTGGCTACCCAGAACTTTTTCAATCCTGCAGGCAATCGTATTCCTGAATCTTTTCCTCTTGAACTTCTGGAGAACAGATCAGATATACAGGCCAGTCATTTTCAGATTGAAAAGGCTTTCTACGAAGTACAACAGGCTAATGCGGCAAGGCTTCCTTCATTGAGTATAAGCTCTTCGCTGGGTAGTGCAGGAAGTAATGTGGAATCTATTAATTCTTTATTTTCAAATCCTTTATTAAAAGTGGGTGGCGGATTGGTTTCTCCATTGTTCAACAGTGGAAAGCTTAAAAAGAATGTTGAGATAAAAAACTCTCAGCATAAGCAGATAGTTGAAGAATATTCAAAGGCGGTTCTGAATGCGTTAAACGAAGTGGAATCTTCTTTAGCCAATCTCCATTCCATTGAAAAGCAGATGACTTATACCACTCAAGCTGTCAATGAACTGAAAAACAATATTAATCTTACAGAAAAACAAATAAAGGTAGGTATCAACAACAGTTTTGTACTGATCCGTAAACAAAGGGATCTTCTGAAAAATGAAATGAACCTCATCAATCTGGAACTTCAGTACAGAATAGAGCGTATTAATCTTTATATGGCTTTAGGAGCTGAGAACTTCATTTATTCATAATTTTATACTTAAAAAGACTGCAAATAATATTCTGCAGTCTTTTTTTATAAGTTAATGAGGCAGTTTATCTCTGAAATATCCATATACCCATGTTCCTGCAATAGCGCTCAAAAGTGTGACTGATACTGCTAAGACTCCGGTTCCGATCTGCGCAAACAGAGGTCCGGGACAGGCTCCTGTAATTGCCCATCCAAAACCAAATATCAATCCTCCGTAGATCTGACCTTTATTAAACTTTTTTGGAGTCAGCGTAATAGGTTCACCGTGGATTGTTTTTATATTGAATTTCTTGATCAGCCATACTGAAATCATTCCCACCAATACAGCACTTCCTATAATTCCGTACATATGGAAAGACTGCAGGCGGAACATTTCCTGTATTCTGAACCAGCTGATCACTTCTGCTTTCACAAAAATAATCCCGAATATAACTCCTGCAGCGAGGTATTTCAAATTGTAATACCATGGATGAGTAAGGGTACTTTCGTTCACGCAAAGAGCATCCTGATGGCGGATTTTCTGTTCTTTTTCTTTTATCATGATATAAACTTTTCTTTTAAAATTATAGGGAAAGAATGATTGGTAGAATAATATTCGCCATTAAGAAACCACCGATCATAAAACAAACTGTTGCTACCAAAGAAGGCCATTGCAGATTGGAAAGTCCCATAATCGCGTGTCCGCTGGTGCATCCTCCCGCATATCTCGTTCCGAAACCTACTAAAAATCCGCCTACTACCATTGTGATCAATCCTCTCAGGGTTAAAAGACTTTCAAAATTCATCAGTTGTACAGGAACCAGATTACTGTAATCTGTAATTCCGTAGCCTGCCAGCTCTGCTTTCAGATTGGGGTTGACTGTTATTTCATTGGGGTTCACCAAAAAATGGGAAGCAATCATTCCTCCGAAGAATATTCCCAGTACAAAAAATAGATTCCAGACTTCTTTTTTCCAGTCGTATTTGAAAAAATTCACATTGGCAGGGATACAGGCTGCACAAATATGCCTCAATGAGGAACTGATTCCAAAGGATTTATTTCCCATAATCAATAAAGCAGGAACGGTAAGACCAATCAACGGACCGGCAATATACCATGGCCACGGTTCTTTTATAATTTCCAACATTTTTTATTTTTAATCTAATTTATTTAAAATTTTAGTCTGACACACAAAATCGCTTTTAGGAATACCTGTAGATACAATCGTTTTAAAACCACCTTCAATTTCCGAAAAATTTCTGTACCCTCTTGCCTGAAGGATGCTCGCTGCCATTGTGCTTCTGTAGCCGCTTCCACAGTGCATATAGAAATGTTCCCTCGGATTTATCTGATGAATCCATTCATTGATATAGGCTAAAGGTTTGCTGTAGGCTTCATGAATATGTTCTGCATGGTATTCACTTTCTTTTCTTATATCAATGATTTTTGCTTCTTTTTCTTTGATTTCGATTTCAAACTGCTGTGCAGAGATACGATTGACAAAATCTGTTTCTTTTCCACTCTTTTTCCAGGCTTCAAAACTCCCTTCCAAAAATCCTAAAATATGGTCAAATCCTACTCTGCTCAAACGCGTCACCGCTTCTTCTTCATTTCCATTTTCCGTTACCAATAGAATAGGCTGGTTTACATCTGCAATTAAAACGCCTACCCAAGGAGCAAAATCACCATCCAGACCTATATTGATAGACTGTGGAATAAATCCTCTGACAAATTCACTACTGGTTCTTACATCTAAAATCAAAGCTCCTGAAGCTTCAGCAATTTCTTCAAACTGTTCGGGAGAAAGAGCATGCAATCCTTGGGAAAGGACTTCTTCAAAACTACTATACCCCTTTTTATTCATCATGACATTCATCCCGAAATATGCTGGTGGAGGTAAAAGCCCGTCAGTCACTTCATTGATGAAACTCTTTTTATCCTTTTGATTCAAGGCATAATTGGTTCTCTTCTGATTTCCCAGTGTGTCTGACGTTTCTTTCTGCATATTTTTACCGCAGGCAGAACCAGCTCCGTGCGCTGGATAGACAGTAATATCATCATGTAAAGGCATTATCTTATTATACAAACTATCATATAAGAGTCCGGCAAGTTCTTCCTGTGTCATATTTGCTCCTTTTTGGGCAAGATCCGGGCGGCCTACATCTCCAAGGAATAAAGTATCACCACTGAAAAGTACTTTTTCAATTCCATTTTCATCAATTAACAGGTAACATGAACTTTCAAGGGTGTGTCCTGGTGTATGAAGAACTTTGATTTTAATATTTCCTATTTCGAATATCTGCTCATCTTCTGCAATGATGGCTTCAAATTCAGGATGGGCTGTAGGACCGTAAACAATTGGAGCTCCGGTTTTATGGCTTAAATCAAGGTGACCACTGACGAAATCTGCATGAAAATGGGTTTCAAAAATATATTTTAATTGTACTCCATCTTCTTTCAATCTGTTGATATAAGGTTGTGTTTCTCTTAAAGGATCAATAATTGCAGCTTCTCCGGCAGAGGTGATATAATAAGCGCCCTGTGCAAGACATCCTGTATAAATCTGTTCTATTTTCATTGTATTTTATTTTTGATTCTGTTATCTGATACAAATCTCCTGCTTTCCTTTTTCCTGTACAGTCACTTTTGTTACATAAGGAAATTAAAGGAAGATTTCTTTGGCAATGATATAAATACCCATGATCAGAATAAACCATCCAAATGTGGGTTTCAATTTTTTACCATCAATCTTTTTTGATACTTGTGAGCCTATTATAATTCCTGCAACGGCAATGGCTGTAATAGAAAGTAATAGTTTCCATTCTATTTGCACATGATTTACGGAAGAAAGAAAACCAATCAGAGAATTGATAGAAATGATGACTAATGAAGTTCCTATGGCAACCTTCATTGGAATTTTTAAAAGATTGACTAATGCCGGAATGATCATGAAACCACCTCCTGCTCCCACCAATCCGGTTAAAACACCCACTATTAAGCCCTGTCCTGCGGCCAGAAAAGCACTATTCTGATCTGTCTGATGTTCTAAAGGCTTTTCTGAAATACTTTTTATTATCATTTTATAAGAAGCAAAAATCATTAAGACCGCAAAAATCAGGAGTAAAAAAATATTTTTGGTTATGGTAAAGTTCTGTATTTTTAGTACTTCCTCAGGAATTAAGGGAAGAAGATATAGTCTGGTCAGAAAGATGGAAATAATGGAAGGAATTCCGAATATCATCGCTATCTTAAAATTGATTAATCCTTTTTTAAAATACGATACTGATCCTACCAGACTACTTATCCCTATTACAAAAAGAGAATATTCCGTTGCCATAAAAGCATCCATTCCAAAGAGATAAACGAGTACGGGAACAGTGAGAATACTTCCTCCACCTCCGATTAAGCCCAGAGAAACTCCTATTAAAACGGCTGCTGCATATCCTATAATTTCCATTTTGCTATTCAATAATTATGATGCAAAAATGGGAATGTAAGAAGAAAGCTACAGCTACTTTTGTTACATAAGGAGATTTTTTAACACAAATGAACACGAATAGGTTCACAAAGAACACAAATAAGTTTTTTTGGGAGGCTATATTTTGAGATTGCTTCACCTACGGTTCTCAATGACTTTTACCACCCCGTCAAAAATTTTTTGAATTTTTGCCACCACTCCGAAAGTGGGTAATATGAGTGCCTTTGATTGAAGTGAAGTGGAGTTTACGAGTTCAGGGGTTTCAGTAGAGTGATTTTGTTTCTGCCCAGCTTAAGTTTTCCATCTTCTTCTAACTGTTTCAGAAGTCTTGATACTACTACTCTTGCGGTTCCCAGTTCATTGGCCAGCTGTTCGTGGGTTGTATGAATGGTTTCAGAGCCGGTAAGCTCGGATTTTTTCTGTAGAAGATTTAAAAGCCTTTCATCTACTTTTTTGAAAGCGATAGCATTAATAATATCTAATAACTCTTCAAATCTTTTATGATACAGTCTGAAGATATAATCCAGCCACTCCGGATGTTCTTTGATGAATAAAGACACTTTGTCTACTGGTAGAAAAAGGATTTCTGCATCTTCTTCAATCTCTGCTTTTACGATACTTTTTTCATTATGCATTCCACCCAGAAATGACATGATACAGCTTTCACCAGCTTTGATATAGTATAATAAAATTTCGCGTCCGTCTTCTTCAGTTCTGATGACTTTCAGCATTCCTTTCATCACAATAGGAATGGAACGGATGGAAGCATTTTCATCTAAAATAATATCTCCTTCCTGATAATTTTTTGCTGTACCATAATGATACAGCTTTTCTACCAGCTCCGGGGATGATGAGAATTCGGAAGAAAGTACGGTGTCGTCCTGCATTTTTTATTCTAATTTACGCCAATTTCATCAACAAACAACCACGCTTTTGAATCTGCTCCGGGATTTCCTGCCGGAATAATACCTGCATTTTCGATATTTACTTTCAGGTATTTTGCATTATGCGTTCCTACATTTACTTTCATTTTCCCGTGGGCACCTTGAATTTCTGCAGTTCCGATTTCTTTAATCAGTTTAAAGTCTTTGTTATTATCGGAAACAAAAATCTTTGCAGATTTAGCCAGATGAATCCAGCTTCCTTTATTTTCAAGGGTATTAAAATAAACTTCAGAGAAGACTGTCTTCTGACCCAAATCTATTGTTGCCACCACATCTTTCCCCTGGAAGCCAAGCCATGTTTTACCTAATTGCTTTACATTTCCAATGATACCGTCTACCAAGGTGAAAGCACCTCCAAAAGAGTAATTCTCACTGGGCTGCTGCTCAAGGGTTATCTTTTTCCCTGTTGTTTTTGAAACAGTAAATTCCTGTGTAGATACCGCACTCTTCAACTGACCTTCTTCGAAATAAGCCGATTTAATGGTTAAAGAATTAGGAATCTGAACTGCATTCTGATAGGTTTTAGAATTGATAGAAGGATTGGTTCCGTCCAGCGTATATCTGATACCGTTTGAGTTTTGTGAGGTTGAAAGTTCGTAGGCAATTCCACCATTAGAAGGAATTACTTTTCCGGTGATGTTATAAATACTTTTTGCATAATTAACATTCATTTTATCCAGAACTTTAAACTGATTGATCACTCTGTTTTCAAATTCTTTATATTTTTTAGGGTCCGATGTTCCCCATCCCACTTCAGAAAGCGCCATTAATCTTGGAAAAATCATGTACTGTACCTGTTTAAAATCTAAAATATATTCTGTCCACAGATTCGCCTGAACTCCCATGATGTATTTAGATTGCTCTACATTCAATTCAGAAGGAATAGGATCGTAAGAGTATACTTTTTCTAAAGGTGTAAAACCACCGAAAGCATTAGGTTCAGACTGCGGATCTCCTTGATAATGATCAAAATAACAATATGCACCTGGGGTCATTACAGCAAAATGTTTTGATTTTGCTGCTTCAATACCGCCGTTCACACCTGTCCAGCTCATTACGGCTGCATTCGGGGCTAATCCGCCTTCTAAAATTTCGTCCCAGCCAATAATTTTTCGGCCTTTGCTGTTGACATATTTTTCAATTCTATGAATAAAATAGCTTTGTAAGCCATGTTCATCTTTTAAATTATTTTTCTTAATCAATTCCTGGCAGTGTGCACATTCTTTCCATCTTGTTTTCGGACACTCATCACCGCCAATATGAATGTATTTGGATGGGAATAATTGGATCACTTCATCCAGAACGTTTTCCAGAAAGGTAAATGTTTCATCTTTCGGGCAGAAAACATCATCAAAAACGCCCCATTTTGTAGCAGCTTCAAAAGGTCCTTTTGTACATGCCAGTTCAGGATAAGCTGACAGTGCGGCCAAAGCATGACCCGGCATTTCTATTTCCGGAACGACTGTGATATGCCTTTCCTGAGCATATTTCACCACATTTTTGATGTCTTCCTGAGTATAAAAATAAGGTCCGTAAGGTTTGCCGTCAAAGGTATTGTCAACATAAGCCCCAATCATGGACTCTTTACGTTTTGAGCCGATTTGAGTAAGTTTCGGATACTTTTTTATTTCAATTCTCCATCCCTGATCATCCGTCAAATGCCAATGGAACGTGTTCAGCTTGTACATTGCTAGATAATCTATGTATTGTTTCACCTCATCCACTGTGAAAAAGTGACGACAGACATCCAGATGCATTCCTCTCCATGCAAATTTTGGCTGATCTTCGATCTTCATTAAAGGAATTTTCTTCACCTCTTTATACTGTTCAATAATCTGAATTAAGGTTTGAAGTGCCAGAAAATATCCTTGCTTGGTATAAGACTTAATATGAATCTGTTTTGGAGAAATTTCTATTGAATAATATTCTTTCTTCAGTCCTGCATCTTCTGCCAAAGCCGGAGGGATCATAGAGTTTGACAAATGAATTCCACCACCCTTCTGAGCATATTGAAATTCTAATTGAGAGCCTATTCTTTTTTTGAAATATTCTGTCTCTTCTTTCGGCAGATCACCACTTAATATGAATGTTTCAGGGATTACAAATTCTCCCTGCGAAAATTCAACTTTTTGAGGGTAAGGAATTAGATTCAATGTATTTTGAGCAAAAATCATGTTTGAAATCAATACAAAAAACACTAAAAAAGTACGTATCATTGGAAATGGTTAAGGTTTGAGCTAAGATAATTATTTTTCAAAACTCTTGTAGTCTTTTTAAAAACAAAATTAAAACATCTTAAGTCATTTAAGTTCCTGCGAAATAATTTACAGTTGTCAAATCATATGCTTAGAAATTGTTCTATAACATCCTCTATATTATGGTTTGCTTTTTGATCAATTTAGCTGACTTAAAAAAATTAAAAGGTTTAAATTTGTAAAAAAATAAGATGAAAAAAAGCATTTTTCTTGCAGCTGGATTATTATTCTCAATGTCAGCACAGGCACAATTTTTAGATATCATAAAATCTACTGTTAAGAGCAAAACAGGTGTAGACCTTAATGTTCCCGTAAAAAATAGCGGTACTGCAACAACACCTGCCACTACTACGACGACAACTTCTGGCAAAACCAATAATTCACCTGTCAACCTTGGAAGTCTTACTTCTACTCAGATTTCCTCAGGATTAAAAGAGGCTTTAAGTATGGGTGTAACAGATGGAGTAAAAAAACTTGCTGTAACGGACGGTTTCTTCAAAAATGAAGCCGTAAAGATTTTAATGCCTGAAAAATTAAGAAAAATTGATACCACTTTACGTTCCATCGGAATGGGAAGTCTTGCTGATGAAGGGGTAAAACTATTAAACAGAGCTGCTGAAGATGCCGTAACAGAAGCTGCTCCTATTTTCGCGAATGCTATTACTTCCATGACAATTACAGATGCCAAAAACATCTTATTAGGTAGTAATAATGCTGCAACAAGCTATTTGCAAGGAAAAACCCAGACTCAGCTTTTCAGTGCTTTTCAGCCTAAAGTAAAAGCTTCGTTAGGAAAAGTAGGTGCTGATACACTTTGGAAAAATTTGATTTCAAAATACAATACATTTACAGGGCAAGCTGTAACTACTGATCTTAACGAATATGTTACTACAGAAACCATCAATGGGGTATTCAAAATGGTAGCAGATAAAGAAAGCGGGATCAGAAATACTCCAGCCATGAGAACGACAAGTATTTTGCAGAAGGTATTTGGGGCTCAGGATGGGAAATAAAATAAGAAGCTAGATATTAGAGGTTAGATTGACATACTAATCGTTTAGATATAAAAGCTGTTTCATGATGAAACAGCTTTTTTTGGTTTTAATTTCTTTTGTCTTGAAATCGAAGATTCGACGTAGTCAAACAAAAGAAACAAAAGTTCAAGACCGGGAGCTCTCCGCTAAAAATAATTCCTGTTCTCTAAAAATTCTAAACTTGCGCGATTTCTATATTGCTTCATCGGTTCTGAATTCGTCTCGCGCTTCGGACAGGAGAATTTTCTTAATGTTCACAGGAGTTATTTTTTTGACGCTGCGAGCTCCTATATCGCTTTATTTCTGACTTCTTATAAAAAGTTTCGGCCTCACTTTGTGAGGCCGAAACTTGTATATTTTTTATCAGATTAGAACTGCATTTCAGGAATTTCTCCTTCAATAATCAGATCTGCTTCTGTAGCTTTGATAATATCTTCTACTGAAACGCCCGGAGCTCTTTCTACAAGCTTGAATCCTTCCGGAGTAACGTCCAGAACAGCTAGTTCAGTAACCACTTTTTTCACACAGTTTACACCTGTTAAAGGAAGTGTACATTTTTTTAGGATTTTACTTTCTCCTGCTTTGTTTACGTGCATCATAGCTACGATAATATTTTCAGCAGAAGCCACAAGATCCATCGCTCCTCCCATTCCTTTCACCATTTTTCCGGGAATTTTCCAGTTGGCAATATCTCCATTTTCGGAAACTTCCATGGCTCCAAGAATCGTAAGGTCTACTTTCTGACCACGAATCATCCCGAAACTAAAGGCAGAATCAAAGAATGAACCTCCTTCCAGAATAGTAATAGTCTGTTTTCCGGCATTGATGATATCAGCATCTTCTTCTCCTTCGAAAGGGAAAGGTCCCATCCCCAAAACTCCGTTCTCACTCTGGAATTCTACGGAAATACCTTCCGGAACATAGTTGGCAACCAAAGTAGGAATTCCAATTCCCAGGTTTACATAATAACGATCTTTCAGTTCTTTTGAAATTCTTTTGGCAATTTGTTCTTTTGTAAGCATAATAAAAACTTAGACTGCAATTTAATTATTTTCACTTGAATACAAAAGGGCTTTGTTGTATTCAATAATTAACACTGTTAGTTAAAATAATATCTGTAATTTTGCCCCATTATTTTAACAGAATGAAAATACTTTTTAAATATCTTAAACCTTATCAGTGGCTGATTCTCATTTCTTTATTTTTGGCTACTATCAATCAGGTTTTTTCTTTATTTGCCCCGGCTATCACAGGAAATATCCTTGATCAGCTGGTTACTCACCCTAATTTTTTTGATAAAGAAAAGTTATTGCCCAGAAACCTGAATGAATATTTATACGGAAGTTCGGTATATCACGGTGCTTTTTATTTTCTGGGGTTGCTTATCGGAACTGCAATGGTGAGCAGAATTGCCAAAGCTTTTCAGGATTATGTGGTAAGTGTAATTACCCAAAAGTTTGGAGCCAAAATATTTACAGACGGCTTAAAGCACTCTATGGCCTTGCCTTATCAGGAGTTTGAAGACCAGAGAAGCGGTGAAACCCTTTCTATTTTAACGAAAGTAAGAGAAGATACAGTAAAATTCATCACTAATTTCATCAATATTTTCTTCGGGATTCTGGTGAGTATTATTTTCGTTTCGGTCTATGCTATTCGTCTACACTGGTCTATTATGCCTGTTTATATCTGTGGAATTTTCTTTATTGCTATTGTTACCAATTTATTGAGCAAGAGAATCAAAGTGATTCAGAAAAATATTGTGACTGAAACAACTGCTTTAGCCGGAAGTACTACAGAAAGTCTTCGAAATATAGAGATTGTTAAAAGTTTAGGGTTAACCAATCAGGAAGTGATCCGTCTAAATAATAATACCTATAAGATTCTTGGTCTTGAATTGAGAAAGGTAAAAAGCATCCGTTCTTTGAGTTTTATTCAGGGAACTATGGTTAATTTTCTTCAGCAGCTAATTACACTGACTTTATTGTATTTAATTTTTAAAAACATTGTTACTCCAGGTCAGTATCTGTCTCTGATGTTTTATGGTTTCTTTATTTTTGGGCCAATGCAGGAAATAGGGAATATTATCATTTCTTATCGTGAAGCAGAAGCTTCTCTTCAAAACTTTGACCGTTTGATGAAGAAAGAAGTAGAAGAAAAACCTCTTCATCCAAAGAAAATCGGTGCGATTGAAGAACTGGAATTTAAACACGTTTCTTTCAAACATCAGTCCGCTCAGTATAAAGCTTTAAATAATATCTCTTTTGATCTTAAAAATGGTGAGACCATTGCTTTTGTAGGACCGAGTGGTTCAGGAAAAAGTACATTGGTAAAGCTGTTGGTGGGATTGTACAGACCTCAGGAAGGTAATATTTTCTATAATGGAATTAATGGAAAAGAATTTGATTTTGATGAACTGAGAAATCAGATTGGTTTCGTAACACAAGATACCCAGTTATTTGCAGGAACTATTAAAGAAAACCTTCTTTTCGTTAATCCTTCCGCTACTGAAGAAGAGCTGGCAGTTGCTTTACAAAAATCAAGCTGTACGGCATTGCTGGAAAGAGCGGAAAAAGGAATAGAAACAGTTATTGGAGAAGGCGGTCTGAAGCTGAGTGGTGGTGAAAAGCAAAGAATTGCCATTGCAAGAGCTCTTCTTAGAAAACCTCATCTGTTGATTTTTGACGAAGCAACTTCTGCATTGGACAGTATTACCGAAGAAGAAATTACTACTACCATCAAAGACATTTCGAAGGAAAGAGAACAGATTACCGTGCTTATTGCACACCGTTTAAGTACCATTATGCATGCTGATAAAATCTATGTTCTTGAACGCGGGCAGGTGGTAGAAACAGGTTCCCATGCCAACCTTATTGACGAAAAAGGACTTTACTACGCTATGTGGAGACAACAGATCGGAGAAAGAAAAACACTTACTCCTCAATGATAAAAAAAGCGCTGAATGTATGTTCAGCGCTTTTTATTTTATCGTTTGAGCTTATTCTTTAGTTCTCACTGTTCTCTGCTCAATTCTTTTTTCAAATTTTTCTCCCTGGAAAATTCTCTGAATCATGATTCCCGGAATATGAATTTCATTTGGATCCAATTGTCCCGGTTCTACCAGCTCTTCTACTTCAGCAATGGTAATTTTTGCTGCACCCGCCATCGGATGGTTGAAATTTCTTGCAGATCCTTTGAAAATAAGATTTCCTGCATGATCACCTTTCCATGCTTTTACGATAGAATAATCTGCATCGTAAGCATGCTCCAGGATGTGAGGCTTCCCTTTGAAATCTTTCACTTCTTTTCCTTCTGCAACTTCAGTTCCGTAGCCTGCAGGAGTATAAAAAGCGGGAATTCCCGCCTGAGCGGCTCTGCACTTTTCTGCTAAAGTTCCTTGTGGAGTAAGCTCTACATCCAGTTCACCTGAAAGCATCTGTCTTTCAAATTCAGCATTTTCTCCTACATAAGAAGAGATCATCTTCTTAATCTGTCTTTTGTGAAGCAATAATCCTAACCCGAAATCATCTACTCCTGCATTGTTTGAAATACAAGTCAGATCTTTCACATCGCTTTCTACCAAAGCATTAATTGAGTTTTCCGGGATTCCGCAAAGTCCGAATCCGCCAAGCATCAGGGTCATTCCATCTTTAATTCCTTCGATGGCCTCCTTCGCATTTTTTACTCTTTTATCTATCATGAAATATTAGATTTTTCTGTTGGCTAAATTTAATAAATTTTCCGGTATATCTGATGAACGGAAACAGTACTGAATCTCATACTTTTTAAAAATAACATTTAAGAATATCATAATCAGAACATTACACCTAAAACCGAACAAGTCTGTTCATTTTTTATTTTATTTCTCGTCAAATTGATTTATATTTGAACCCTCAAAGCCGAAAATACAGTATATTTTATTGTTATCGGATGTAATTTAAACACAATTTTAATGTAAAAATTATTCTTTAGTAAATTATTACTACCTCTTTTCGCATAATTTAATCTTCTACAGATACACCATCACCATAATTATATACAAAATCAAACCTTAAATAAAAACATGAAAAAATTATTTACCTCAGCATTACTTGCCCTGGTATTGAGCATTAATGTATATGCTCAGGAAAAAACGTATTTCGATGAAAACTGGGAGAAAACCACTCAGGATAAAATGGAATATTACCGTGAAATGACTCCTAAAGGAAAACTGACCCTTATTAAAGATTTCTACAAGGATGGAAAACTTCAAATGGAAGGACTGGCTTCTGACACTACCCCTAACAGTGAGGTTTTCGACGGAAAAGTAACCTGGTATACTCCGGAAGGAAAAGTAATGACTGTAACCACATTTTCCAAGGGCAAGCAGCTGGGAGCCTCTCAATCTTATGATGAAAAAGGAAGACTTACGGAAGATGTCAATTATAAATCCGATGGCACTTTCGATGGAAAGACATTCCTTTATAAAGATATAGAAAGTGAATATTTTTATAACAGCATAACCACTTATGAGAATTCTATCCCTGCAAAGACCATCGTTTATGATGAAGATATAAAAGGAGTTAGATACGAAAACTATGCTACAAAAGACGGCGGTACTGAAACCAAATATTATGACGAAAAAGGAAAGCTTATTGGTACTGCACCTTCAGGCTCCGGAGAAACTTTACTGGTAGATTATTATCCAAATCCGATGAGAGTTTCTAAAATTGAAAAATATAAAAGCGATGGCAGTGTGAAGGAAGGTGTTATCTATGGCAAAAATGGGAAACTGCTGCAAGAGCAAAAAAACAGTAAAAAAGATGGCTATAAAACCACTTACGATGAATCCGGAAAGAAAATAGGACATCTTGTTTATCAGTTTGACAAAGAAAATGATACCTTCAAACCTATGGATGGTGAAGATTACCAGTTTAATTATGATTCTACCCAGATTTCGGCTATTGATTTTTATAAAAACGGATCTATCGTATTAAGTAAATCTTTTGATGAAGCCGGAAAATTATCCTCAGAGAAAACATTTAAAGATGGTGAGACACAGGAGATCAAATATTACAGCCCGGAAGGAAGTCTGAAATCTACACTGACTTATAAAGATGAGATGCCTTATAACGGTACATCCTATGAAGGACTTACCGAAACACAATATAAGGAAGGCGTTATAGTGAATATCAAAATGTATAATGAAGAGAAAAAGCTAAAATCTGAGAAAAAATTAAATTCTAAGCAAACAGCTTATGACGCCAATATCTATGATAATAAAGGTACTCTTTTATACACTTACAACCAGCCTTTAAATGAAGACGAAGATAATTACTTTTTTACGGCACAAATTATACAGTATGTAAAAGGAAAACCTGCCAACAAAGCTTCTGTAAAAAAAGGTATCCTTCAAACCGGAAAAATAAAATTAGCCACCTTAAACGGGTCTAAAGAACTTGAACGCAGTGGAAAGTGGGTACTGTTAAAACTATATGGTACGGATGGAAAACTTATTCAAGAAACTAAAACATTGGCCGATATCCCTGAAGAGTATGCTTCTACTGAAAATCCGGCAGCAATGAGCGAGGATGATCTGTACTATTTTGACTAATCACCACCTATATATTTAAGGCAGTTTCAATTTTTTGGAACTGCTTTTTATTTGCCCACAGATGACACAGATTTTCACAAATGATTATGCTTATTTTTGACTCTGGTAGAATTCCTTATATAATGCAGATTTTGCTGACTCAACTGATATTTGTATGAACTTCATATATGATATTGTCCACAGATTGCGCAGATCTTCACGGATGATTATGGGTATACTTTGTGAAAAATTAAATAAAAAAGAGGCTGCCATTGCTGGCAGCCTCTAAAATTATCATTGTATTTAGCTTATTTTACTGAATAATCAGCTTTAAAGTAAATAGTTTTCTTCCGTGTACTTTTACAAAATAAACACCAGCCGGAAGGTTTTCATTCACCAAAGAGAAACGCTGGTTATTGATATTTTTCGATACATAAAGTAGTTCTCCTGAAGCTGAAACTAATTCAATTTTTTCAATTGGATAATCACTTTTAATAAAAGTAGGTTGTCCCGGTTTCGTTGGATTTGGATACAACACTACATTTTTCTCTGTGCTTCTTGTTTCTTCTGTTCCTAAAGTAGGAGAAGCCACCTGAAACTGTACTCTGTTGGAAACTTCCGTATAAGAGTCATTGGTAAACATGACCATATAATAATTTCCTGGAGTGGCAGGTACCGCTGTTCCCTGAATTGTCTTTGTTCCCTGAGTTACACCGTCAAAATACGTATAAGAAACAAAGTTATCATCCGGTGTCTGAATACTTTGAGGATAAATTCCCAGCCAGTCTTTGATGATTCCAGGAGAATCCGTCCATGAAGCCGTAATATTTTCTCCTAAAGTATAGACCGGTTTGTTGATCCACAGGTCAGTGACAATGTCTCCCACTTTAAAGAATACCTTCTCCCCGATTCCGTTGTATCCGTCTTCCAATAAGTACTGAGCGTAATAATATCCTTTTGGAAGTCCTGTGAAATTAAGGGTTCCAGAAGCAGCTGTCACATAGCTCCATTTGATAGAAGCAGTAGTTCCCGGAGTCTGTCCCATTTTATAAATTCCGATCCAGTCTTTCTGCAGGCTTGGTCCGTCTGTAAAATTGATGACAACCGTTCCTCCTACCGGATACGTGTCTGCTGTAGCCTGAAGCTGCACTTTCGGTCCTACATAGAAATTTTTTCTTGCCGTAATTTCCGTATAACCGCCATTCGCAAAAAATCCTGCAAAATACTGACCTTTAGCAGCCAAACCATTCGGGAAAGTAGCTGTTCCGGCAGTCTGTCCGTTCGTATAAACAAACCCTTGTGAAGTGGTTGAAGCCGGAGTTTGTCCTTTCTTATAAATTCCTACCCAATCTTGCTGATTTCCTGGACCTCCTGTATAAGTAGCCGTGATCGCTTCGTTTTGAGCATATTCTGTTTTATTTAAAGTAAATGTAGGATTTGACACTACACTTCCTGTAATTTCGAACTGCTTTACATCACTCCATTCACTCCATTCAAGGTTTCTGTCTCTGTAACGTGTTTTCACATAATAGATACCATTTGGAATAGAATTCGAAGCCAGCGTTACTTTTGTAATATCTACTCCATCATTCAGGTTTTTGGTTTTATCCGGAGTTCCGTTTCCATCTTTTCCGAACCAGTTTTCAAAATCTCTGTAGAATTCTTTTTCAATGACAGAAAAATTAGAAGTTTTACTCAACAGGAATTGTGTTGTATTTAAAAGCTCTCCGTTTGAAGAGGAAAATGCACTTCCATTCAATGTCAGTGGCAAAGTAATAGTACCTGTGAAATTGTTTGTGATGGATGGTTTTGCCGGTTTAGGCTGGTTTTTATATCTGTGGAAAGAATCTACCAGGACATTATTTTTCTTGTTGTACACTCCACCAATCGAATAACATTCGATATCTACTTTTCCTGTCGGAATATCTACTTCCACAATCTGATACGTCCAGTCTGTCAATGTTTTCTGAACATCATCAAAATCCTGCTCATTAGACATTCCCCAGTATTGATCCCAGGCTGTTCCTCCTGAAATGATCTGATAATTCGGTGTATTTTTAAGCTGGCCTCTGTGATACAGGTGATGGTGGGCTCCTACGTGCATCAGATATTTATCTGAAGTTACCAGAAGCGGTACTGCATTTTCTCTTACCCATGTAGAAATATCTCCTACATACTGCTCTGCCTGGTAAGGTCTGTGGCTTAAAGAAATAATCCAGTCTACGGTAGCATCATTGTTGGCTGCTGTTAAGACTTGCTGAAGCCATGTCTGCTGTGCAGATCCTGTATGTTCTGAACTTAAACTTACGAATAATACATTACCAGCCTGTTGAGCATAATAATTTTCATTTCCTGAGCTTATTCCTTTATAACTAATTTCATCAATATAAAAGTGAGCATAGTAAGAATTCATTCCCATCGTTCCATAGGTCTCATGGTTTCCTACCGTTGTCTGAATAGGCAGATAAGGCGATAATTTAATATTCTTTTTAAAGTGAACATTTTCATAGTGATCCAGAGTTCCAACGTCTACCTGATCACCCACCATAAAAGTAAGCGCAATATTATCAGAAGGATCGGTAGTTGCCCCGAACTTTTCTTTTAATTTTTTATAAGCATTCAAAGTAAGCGTATCATATCTTGGTTCTGCTTTGATCTGGTTGTCTCCCATGATAAGGAATCGGATTTTTCCATTAGCCGTTACAGGCTGTCCAGGTAAAGGAAGCGTTCTGAAATTATAAATAGCAGACTCACTTGTTCCTGTTTTGATCTTATAATAGTATTTTGTATTCGGCTGCAGATTGTTAACCTTTGCCGTGTGATAATAATAGTTGTTGTTGTATCCTGTATCTGAGAAGATATTGGTGGTTCCCGTTACCGTTACATTCAGGTTGGTTGGAGAATCTCCATAGATCACTGTTGTTTCATTATTGGAAGCTGTTTTCCAATTGACGATCATAGAATTGGGAGTCGGGTTTTGTAAATAAGGATACAAAGCCTGCCCGAAAGCCATCTGGACCGCGAAACAAAAAAAGAAGAAATAATGTTTCATAATCGTTTTCGTTTTAAAATAACATATAGAATTTCGAATTGTAAATCAGTCAATTAAAAAATCATTGCTGTGATTTTTTATTTCGGGCAAAAGTAGAATTCCCATATAAACTCAGTCTGATGGTACTTTGAAGAAACTGTTAATTTTTCAGCAAAATCGGAACGAAAAAATTATAGTTTTTAGCACATTAATTATTTGGCGTATTCAAAAACTATTTTGTACATTTGCAACCTGTTATTCAACCTCTGACGAAGAACGTGTAAGTTGCTTAGCTTTAACATTTTATTTTATTAATAATGGATTTATTAAAGTACGTACAAGACAAGTACATTGCGAAAAAAGAATTCCCTGAATTCAAAGCAGGTGATACAATTACTGTGTATTACGAAATTAAAGAAGGACAAAAGACTAGAACTCAGTTCTTCAAAGGAACAGTTATCCAACTAAGAGGTACTGGATCTACAAAAACTTTTACCATCAGAAAAATGAGTGGTGATGTAGGTGTAGAAAGAGTATTCCCTATTAACTTACCTGCACTTCAAAAAATTGAGGTTGATAGAAGAGGTAGAGTTAGAAGAGCTAGAATTTACTACTTCAGAGACCTTAGAGGTAAAAAAGCAAGAATCAAAGACGCTGCTTACAAGAAGAAATAATTCAGACAACAATACATACAAAAAGAGGCTGTTTACATGTAAACAGTCTCTTTTTTTGTTAAAACATTTTTTATCTTATTTCTTATACGGAGTTCCGTTGCCGGTTTCCAGAAAGAGTTTCAAACTTCCGACAAACTGATTCCAGCCACCAGAACAAATAGTATAGCATTCCACAGCCGGATTCAACCCTGTATGGGTAAGCTGCAGCAAGCTGCTGTTTTCCTTTTGTTCCATTTCCCAGACGATAGTTGTCCCAATCCATTCAGTCTGATTTTTTAATTCAGGAATGGCAATCAAAGAATCTTCAACCAACCAGATTATTCTCAAATTGGGTATTGATTCTTTTATTCGTATTGTCTTATGAATATTGTCTCCAAATCTTACTGTAAAAACATCGCCTTCCTGTGCTGATGCTCCGGTAAATAGCTCAGACCACCAAAGAGGAATCTGATGAGCAAGTGCTTCATAGGTCTTCTCTGCCGCTGCCTTGAGTTCAATTGTAGTAGTATAATTGTCCATATTCTTTATTTTTTGTAAAGCTATTCTGTTGACTCATACAATTTTAAGCAAATTACTTTTCAATAGACTTTGCATAGGGCAAGAAATGTTTACCAGTTTTAAACCATTAAGAGTTTTTAAGGAGGTAAGATAAGTTAAGAAAAATCAGAGATTTTTGTAGTAGAATTCATTTTGATTTTTTTTACAAGCAGATCATTAACCATGTCAAGGTTTAAAACCTTGACATGGTTAACAACCTAAAAAAAAAATTTAATCTTTCTTTTGATTAAAGACCCTATTTTCTCAATCTCTTTTTACTTGATGACTATTCGTTTTTCATCAGATATTGTAAAGGAGTAGATCCTGTATGCTTTTTAAAAAACTCAATAAAAGCACTGTCCGAAGAAAAATCAAGAATATGAGACACCTCTCCTATTGAATTGCCTTCTACCAAAAGTTCAATGGAGCGTTGCAGCCTCCATTGCTGTCTCCAGTCCTGATAAGACAATTCTGTTTCTTTTTTAAAAATACGGCTGATTGTCTTTTCCACAACCCCTACTTCTTCTGCAAGATTTTTCAACATGGGAGGTGTAGAGTTACGCTGAGTCCAGTCTTCTACAATTTTCTTAAACCGCCGGTCCCGTGGCATTTTAAGTTCCAGTTTTTCTTCCGGTGCGCTTTGCATTTCATCCCAGAATACTTTTAAAAGATGGGTCTGATCATTTTTGAGAGCAGACCATTCCCAAAAACAGATCCTTTCTATAATTTCTTTTAGCAAAGGATTTACATGCAAAACTTTAAGACCCGAACCTATATATTTTCCTGCATAATTTTCATCAAAATAAATCGATCTATAGGCTACAATATTTCTAAAATTGACACGGTGAACTTCATTTGCTGGAATCCAGAGCATTCTAAACGGAGGCAAAACTAATTGCCTGTCAGAAGTAGTAACCGTCATACAGCCTGATGGTGCATACAACAACTGAGATTTCGTTTTATGAAAATGAAAACCGGAATCATGCAATACCATATCTGAGGCTATTCCAACTACCATTTCCGGAATAGAATCGGCATTAAATTCTTCATTCTGTTTTAATACAGCCATGTCCTATTTTTGATGTTTTTTGTTTTTATCTCATTATAAATATACATTCATTTTTTGGAAACTTTGCAGAAAAAAAAAAATGAAAAAGACAAATCCTATATGGCTGCTGACTTTGCTGGTAATGCTTCCGCAGTTTATAGAAACCATCTATAGCCCTGTTTTACCCATGGTTCAGGAAAAGTTCGGGGTGAAAGAAGAATCTGTAACTTTGACGATCAGTTTATATTTTATAGCATTTGCTCTGGGAGTGGCATTTTGGGGCGTTCAATGTGACAGAATCGGAAGAAAAAAATCATTAGAATATGGTCTCATTACCTATGGAATCGGAGCTTTAACAGCTGTTTTCGCACCCAATTTTATCATTTTTCTTGCAGCCAGAATTATTTCAGCATTTGGAATTTCTGTAGGTTCTATTGTTACACAAACCATTTTAAGAGACAGCTATGACAAAGATCATCTCAGCAAAGTTTTTTCCTGGATCGGAATTGGCTTATCTGTAAGTCCTGTAGTGGGAATGATTACTGGTTCAGTATTGGCCTCTTCCGTTGGACATCAGGGAATATTTGTCACATTGTGTTTGCTGGCTGTATTATTCTTCACTATTTCGAGGCAAAAAATTTCTGAAACACATCATTCGGTAAAAGAAATCAACATAAGTACTTTGGTAAAATTGTTCAAGCGAATGATTCAGGATGGGGAAATTATCAGATGCTGTTTATTAATCATGAGCTTTAATGTCCTCCTGTTTTCGTATTACTCTCTAGCCCCGTTTATCTTTAAAGAATACCATTATTCCTCATATACATTTGGATATAGCAGTATCATATTGGCAGCTGGAACATTTGCAGGGGCAAAGCTTAACAGATTTCTGTTATTGAGAAACATACAACCTAAATATTTAGTTAAAGCAAGTACATTTACAGCATTTGCAGCCTCTATTTTTGTGTGGATTCTGGCAAGTAAAGGAATTTACTTCTTAATTCCCTATTTTTTTATTGTAATGGCATTCAGTACGGCTATCCCTAATATTCTGAGTACAGCACTTATTAATTATAAAAATGAAACAGGAAGTGCCGGGGCTTTACTGGGATTGATTTATTATATACTGATAGGTTCAGGACTAATAGGTATTGGTTTAATACAAAATCTGGGAATTTCGTGCGTGTTGTTTTCTGGAATTGGAGTTGGTACTTTACTGCTATTTGAAGGCAAAAAGAATTGATTTTGAAACATTATGTTTAATGAAGGTGATAAGATGAGTTAAGCTTCATCAAAGATGAAAAATTAAGCAGAATGTTTATAGTGCTTACTATTTTTAATCCCTTGCAAAAACTTAATGTTTCAAATATTTTATGGCTAAAGATTGATTTATTGTATAAAATTATACACTGCTTCAATGAATTTTGGATAGACTTCAATATGGGGAAGATGTCCTACGTTTTCAATCTCCACAAGCTTTGAACCGGCAATTTCACGTTGAGTTTTCTTTCCAAGTTCCTGATACTGCCCCATTTTCGGCTGAAGTTCTTTAGGTGCTCTGTCCTTTCCTATTGCCGTTCTATCTCTTGTACCAATGATAAGCAATGTAGGAACTTTAATATTCTTAAATTCATAACAAACGGGTTGATTGTAGATCATATCCGTGGTAAGTGCTGCATCCCAGGCTACCTGAGGATAATCTTTATGAAGCGTCCACCCAGCAATTAAATCAAGCCAGGGCTGATATTCTTCTTTCCATTTGTTGTCGTAATAGAATTTCAGCTGATAATTTTTATACGTTTCGGCTGTATTCTTAAGTTCAGACTGATAGGCCTGATCAATGGTCTGATATGCTGCGAAAGTCTTATAATCTTCCAGACCGATTGGATTCTCAAGTATCAGTTTCTGTACTTTCTCAGGATATAATAATGTAAATCGGGTCGCTACCATTCCTCCCATCGAATGTCCCAGAATTATAGCTTTATCAATCTTTAGCTCATCCAGAACTGCTTTTGTATTTTCTGCCAGCTGTGAAAAAGAAAACTGGTAAGCATGAGGTTTTGAAGACTTGCCAAATCCTATCTGATCCGGAATCACTACCCTGAATCCTTTAACAGAAAGATCTTTAGCAGTTCTCTCCCAATAAGCACCATTAAAGTTCTTCCCGTGGAGAAGCATAATTGTTTTTCCATTGGGCTTTTGTGGCTGCACATCCATATAGGCCATCTTCAAATCTTCACCCTGAGACTTTAAATTAAGAAAATGAACCTCATAAGGATATTGATAATCAGACAGCATTGCATCCAGAGGCTTTACCTGTGAAAACATAAAACCGGAGAACGTGATTGTAAAAGCAGCCAATATATTTCTGAAATGTTTCATGAAACTTTTATTTTAAAGATTAAAATTAAAAAAACCGCTCCAAAAGGAACGGTTTCAAGTGTTATTTTTAATTAAATATTTTTAAGATAATTCTGCCATCGCAACTTCTTTTTCTTTCTTTGAAGGCAAGTTCATCAGAACAATAGCGAAAAGAATAAGCGCAATTCCTATCCATTGGATGAAAAATACTTTCTCTCCCAGTAAAACAAAAGCCATTGTTACGGAAACCGGAAGCTCCAGTGAGGAAACAATACTTCCCAGTCCCAATCCTGCATTTGGAAATCCAACATTGAATAAAATCGGAGGGATAATGGTTCCAAACAGTGCTAAAACAAATCCATAGGTCAAAAATATTGAATAGTTAAATGAGTGAATGTGTTCTGTATTATCTGTGAAATTTAAGTATAATGATTTTAAGCCATCAAAATACATTGGTCCTATCTGAGCAAAGAATAAAAAAGCAAAAACTACTACTGAACCACCTGCCAGCATAATAATACTCTTTCTGAAAACCGGAAGATGGGTAGCAAGTGTATTGGAAGTAAACATCGTCAAGGTATATGAAGCAGCCGCCATCAGACCCCAGAATACCCCGTGCCAATCCAGCTCTATTTCCATATTAATAAGATTAGTTGCCAGAACTGTTCCCAGCAATACGATAACCACAGAAACTACTTTTCTTGCATTAGGCAGCTTCTTAGTAATAATACTTTCCACTACTACACTGAACCAAACTGACTGCATCAGCAAAACAATAGCAATAGAAACATTGATGTACTGTACTGCAATATAATAGAATAAACTTGTTCCCCCCAGGGAGGTTCCTGCAAGCAGCAACATTCTGACTTCTTTAGAGCTTGGCCGCGATAATTTTTGTTTTGAGGTTAAAGTCTGAATAAGATTAAGGATCAAAAGTCCCGTCAGACCTAAAACGAATTGAGAGGTAGTTACTTCCGAAGTTGTAAAACCATCATGATAAGCCATTTTCACAAAAGTGGCCAACATACCGTATATACTAGCTCCAATCCCTACAAATAAAACACCTTTTAGTATATTTTTCTTCTTCATAATTTTTTTAACAGCCTGCAAAGGTACGATATATAAATTAAACCTATCCGGAGTGTTAGGTTAATAGATAAATAAAATCGCCACAAGCAAGCTTGTGGCGATTTTATAATTGAGGATAAGTAAATTATTTCTTAACCATTACTTTTGAAGAAGCTTCAAAACCAAGTCCTTTAATTTTAACCATATAAGTTCCGTTTACCAAATTGCTTGTAGAAATTGCTTTCTTAGCATCCGGTGAAACTTTATCTTCAGAAGAAACCAGTTTTCCAGACATATCAAAAAGTTCTACGCTCACTTTTCCTAGAGTATTGCTCGGGAATTTGATATAAAACTCATCCTTTGCCGGGTTTGGATAGATAGAAACATCTTTATTTTTATCACTGTTTACTTCATTAGTACCCAATAATGCACATTCTTCCGGTACGCTGAAGTCCTGAATCTGGTCATTAATGTTATTTTTAACTCCTGCAGAAGCATTCACTCCTAAACCTCTTCTTGCAAAAACGCCCCAGATCATACATTTATCCTGTCCCTGTGTAGTTGCCAGCTCTGCGGCCAATATTGCGTTTCTTCCGTCAATAAAGCTTGGGTTACATCCCTGAAGTTTCAGAGCGTCTGTTACCAGTTGTAATACTTTTGTGCTGCCATTAGGAGTTGTAGATAATACATCTGAAGAATATCCGTATTTTTCAACATACTTCCAGTGAAGATCCCATAACATTGTAGCCCACACAAAACCGATTGAATGTACATCCGGAACTACTGCTGTTCCGTTATTGTACTCCATTCCGTTCGTGTTTCCGTAGGTATATCCATTAACAGAAAGGTTTGTTGAATATTTTGCAGGTCTGATACCAGCTCCTGTTATAGCCTGACCTAATGCATAAGTACCTGTACCTCTTGCTACAGTAGCATTATCTCCAGCTTTGTTAGTCAACATTAAAGCAAAGAAATCAGACCATCCCTCTCCCATTTGCTCTTTACTCACGTTTGCATTCAAACATCCAGATCCTGAACCTGTCATTCTGTTTGATATTCCGTGGCCATATTCGTGGATTACAATTCCGTTATCAAAACTTCCATCTGGCGTCATGTTTCCTTTAAGGGTAACATTTACGTTGGTGTTTGCAGCAAGCTGAGTTTTTATGTATTCTCCTTCAGAATTAATAATAAGCACTGAAGGAATAGTGATTGTAGCATCTGTTCCCGCCATATTTCCCAAAGTAGAACCATTGACTGCATTATTATAGACAATAGCTGCCTTAGCCCCTGCATCCTGAAGATTTTTTACTTTAACAGTAAAAGCACACGTTCCTCTTTCAACCAAACCAATCTTATCAGTCAGTGAACCCACTGGTAAAGCAGTACATCCATCTAAAACCGGAGACAGCATTACATCTCCTGTAATCCCATTCATCGGTACCGGAATACCGAACTGAGCTGTTCCTGCTCCTGGTGTGCGGGAAACAGCAGTAGTTGGCGCATTATAATAAAATATTCTACCAATAGATGACCAAAGATACATCTGCATTCTGGGAGTATATCCATCTGATGGTGAAGAGAAATTAGCGTTGTTTAATCCACTTCCATCCTGAGCTTCTGCATATACAGAGTCGTCATCTCCTCCTACAGGCCCATTTCCAAAATTGTTCTGCTGAAAGTTCTTTGCAGATTCTGTAAATCCGAACTTATAGAAAATATCATGCATCTTATTGTTAATATAAAACAAGTTGGTAATCGCTGCATTTCTATTATTTACAGGAGCTTCATTGATATTAAAAGCAAAATTAAAGTTTCTTGTGGCTCCTCCTTCTGCCGGAGTACCTGTAAGGTAATCAGGAGCTGTTAAAGCTGTTCCCGCCACATCTTCGTAAGCAAAAACGTTATTCCCTCTTGTAACTGTATAATGGTTTACCCCATCAGAATGCCATCCTTCAGGAGAAGCACTTAGCAGCCATGGATTAGTCAGAATTGATCTTGAACCGAAAGTAGGTGCTTCAATTGGCAATGGAAATACATTGTAGGATGCATTATCTGGTACAAGCAAAGGAATATTATTTTGTACCATGCTGTTTTGAGGTCCTATTAATGTATTCTCAAAATGATCCGCATGATTATAATTAGTATCTGAATCATAAGCATCATGATGGAAATTACAAGATAGTGTCAGATTATTTTTCAACAGAATGTTTCCATTATTGGCATCTACTAAAATATTCCAGTAATTTGGAGATTTTGGCTCCATTAAAGTATATTCATATGCCAGACGAAGATTTCCATTCTCATCATTGGTATACACCAGTCTTTGATTAGCTGATGTAGCTTTTTTCTGAGTCTTTTCAAGATATTCAAGAACTGTAAAATTAGCAATATCAGGATTCTTTAAATCTTCAGCAATCTTTTGAAGCGCCGTATTTTTATTAATAACAGCTGTACCTGAAGTAGATGCAGTATAATCTTTTACAAAATTGTCTGTATAATAAACAATTTTATTATCCTTAATCAATGCTGTTCCCACAGAACTGTATATGGGTAACCCATTATAAGTCTGTAAAAATTTCACAACATTACCATTCAGTGATTTTGACGGATCTACATTATCAATAATAATATTGTTAAGATCAGATTTTTTACATTCTCTTATTTTGTTTTGAGAAATATAATCTTTAATCAGCTTTTCATTATCTTGTCCAAACAATATTGTTGGAAATACAGAAAACACCGCAAATAAAAGAGGTAGAGCTTTATTTTTCATATCCATTATTAAAGCCGCTAATCTACAAATAATTCACAAATCTTTATTATTTTTCTTACTTAAAATTTAAAAATAAATCAATACAAATAAATTAATTAAATAAAAATAATTTTACATATTTCTCAATAGAGAGAACCTTATCATAGATTTACAGCTACAGCATTATATTTACAAAGCTTTTAGATATTTTTAATGTAATTATTTCACTAAATTAAATCATTAATGAATGAATATTTTCAATAGTAAATAGTCATCAATTTTTATTGTTTTTTTTCATTTTTGATATCCAAAAAAATGATATCATTTTCACTTTTTACCCGATTTATTTCTCGTCCTTATTCGCATAAAAAAAAGCCGCTCAAATGAGCGGCTCCTTATTTATCAATGGTTCAAAGATTATTTACCTTCTTCCATTTTTCTTTTCAACTCTGCTAATGCATCGATGTCTCCAAGAGTAGATCTTTCTTCGTTGTTAGAAGAAGAAGATACGTTTCTAGAAGAAGATTCTTTAACGTTTTTCTTTTCTTCGTCTCTGAAGATACCTGTGTGAGATACTACTACTCTCTTGAATTCTTTGTTGAATTCGATTACTTTGAATTGAGCATCTTCACCTTTTTTGATTTTAGATCCATCTTCTTTCTCTAATAATCTTGAAGGGCAGAATGCTTCTACTTCAGCATCTTCGAATTGAACAGAAGCTCCTTTATCGTGAACCTCTACAGCTTTACCAGCGTGGATAGTTCCTTCAGCATATTTAGTTTCGAATTTATCCCATGGGTTTTCAGTCAATTGCTTGTGACCTAGAGATAATCTTCTAGCTTGGATATCTAATTCAAGAACTACAACGTTTAGTTTATCACCTACTGCACAGAATTCAGATGGGTGCTTGATTTTCTTAGTCCAAGAAAGATCAGAGATGTAGATTAATCCGTCGATACCTTCTTCTAACTCTACGAATACACCAAAGTTAGTGAAGTTTCTTACAGTTCCTACATGCTGAGATCCTACCGGATACTTAGCTTCGATGTTTTCCCATGGATCTTTAGACAATTGCTTGATACCAAGAGAAATTTTTCTTTCTTCTCTATCTAAAGTTAATACTTCAGCTTCTACTTCATCACCTACTTTTACGAAATCTCCAGCAGATCTTAAGTGAGTAGACCAAGACATTTCAGAAACGTGGATTAATCCTTCTACACCTGGAGCAATTTCTACGAATGCACCATAGTCAGCAAGAACTACTACTTTTCCTTTTACTTTGTCACCTACTTTCAAGTCAGCAGAAAGAGCATCCCAAGGATGAGCTTCTAATTGCTTCATACCTAATTGGATTCTTGTTTTCTCATCATCGAAATCAAGGATTACAACTTTTACAGTTTGTCCGTCCTCTAGGATTTCAGATGGGTGGTTCACTCTAGACCAAGAAAGGTCTGTAATGTGGATCAATCCATCAACACCTCCTAAGTCAATGAATACACCGTAAGAAGTAATGTTCTTAACAGTTCCTTCAAGAACCTGACCTTTTTCAAGCTGAGCGATGATTTCTTTTTTCTGACCTTCGATATCTGCTTCGATCAATGCTTTGTGAGATACCACTACGTTTTTGAACTCAGGGTTGATTTTCACAACTTTGAATTCCATAGTTTTTCCTACGAACTGATCGTAATCTTTAATTGGCTTAACGTCAATTTGAGAACCAGGTAAGAATGCTTCGATTCCGTGAACGTCAACGATCATACCACCTTTAGTTCTAGATTTAACAAAACCGTTAACGATTTCTCCAGTTTCGTGAAGTTCGTTTACTTTATCCCAAGCTTTAAGCGTTCTAGCTTTTCTGTGAGATAATTGTAATTGACCAGTTTTGTCTTCTCTCTTGTCAACCATTACTTCTACCTCATCACCTACTTTCAGGCCTTGGTTGTAACGGAATTCGTTTAGAGAGATAACACCTTCAGATTTGAAGTTGATGTCTACGATAGCTTCTTTGTCAGTTAATCTTACAACTCTACCAACTAAAACGTCGTTATCGTCTAGGTTGTTTAAAGATCCGTTGTAGATTTCTTCTAAATCGCTTTTTTCTTTTCTCGCATCTGCATCAAGACCTGATTCGAATGAATCCCAATCAAATTGTTCTGGTGCTACGTTTTGGTTTAATAAAACCTCTGCTGAATTTGTCTCTTTTGACATTTTCTAATAAAAATTTGTATTCCTTCTTTTTTAACGGTTTGAATAAATGCGGATTAAAAAATACGGAAGTAATTAATTGTAAGTAATTTACTGTTCAAACCTTTTCGCCACAAAAGTGGGTGCAAAGATATGAATTTTATTTAAGATAAGCAATACATTTCAGCACGCTAATATTTAACTTATATATTTAAAAATCAATACTTTGATTAAAAAATGCTTCGACTAAGCTCAGCATGACATTCTAATACTAACTGTTTTAAATTTAGAATGAAGCAATATCCGCTGTCATGCTGAACATAAACTGAAAGTTTACAAACGCAGTTCACAAAGCATTAATAAGTAGAGGACAATATGAGATTCTTCATTTCGCTGAGCTTTATTCAGAATGACACTAACACAGAATTAAAGAAGAACAATACTGGCCTATCCCTCTCAGGCTCTCAAACTCTCAAACTCTATCACTCCAGAACCCTCAAACGCTCTCACCCATCCCCACTTAAAATCACTACCTTTGCACCATGGAATTACAACCGATCTATCAAAAGCTGCAGATTCAGGATATGAATCAGATGCAGAAATCTGCTTATAAAGCGTCTGAAAACAATACAGACATCGTTTTGCTCTCTCCTACAGGATCAGGAAAGACTCTTGCCTTTTTATTTCCGGTGCTGAGAAATCTGAAAAAAAATGTTCAGGGAGTTCAGGTTTTGATATTGGTTCCTGCCAGAGAGCTGGCCTTACAGATTGAACAGGTTTTTAAAGCCATGGGAACAGATTTTAAAGTATCTGTATGCTATGGCGGGCATGATAAAAAAATCGAGGTTAATAATTTAATTGAAGCTCCCGCTGTACTCATAGGAACTCCAGGAAGGATTGTTTATCATTTAAGAAATAACAATTTTGATCCAAAGACAATTAAGACCTTAGTTCTTGATGAATTCGATAAAGCTCTGGAACTAGGTTTTCAGGATGATATGGAATTTATTTCCAATTCTTTAAAAGGACTTTCTCAAAGAATCTTAACTTCTGCAACAGCAATGGATGAAATTCCTGCTTTTACAGGCTTAAAAGATGAAAAAGTAATCAGTTTCCTTAAAGAAAATGATATAAAACCGGATCTTCAGTTGAGAAAAGTAATGACTATTCCCGAAGAAAAACTGGATACCCTTTTCAATCTGGTTTGTAAAATCGGAAACAAAAGAACATTAATTTTCTGTAACCACCGTGAGGCTGTAGACCGTATCTCTGAGCTTCTTAATCAAATGGGAATCGACAGAGAAACCTTCCACGGAGGTATGGAACAGGACGAAAGAGAACGTGCCCTGCTTAAGTTCAGAAATGATTCTGCAAGAATTCTTATTACAACCGATCTGGCTGCCCGCGGACTTGATATTCCTGAAGTGGAATCTATTGTTCATTATCAGCTTCCTCCCAAAGAAGATGCCTTCATCCACAGAAACGGACGTACAGCAAGAATGAATGCCAAAGGTTTTGTATATCTGATCATGACTGAGGAAGAAAATTTCCCGTTCATTAAAAACAATACACCTGAAGAAAGTGTTGCCGGGTTTACTAAAGTTCCGCAAAAAACACCTTTCCAGACGGTTTATATCAGTGCCGGGAAAAAGGATAAAGTAAATAAAGTAGATATTGTAGGATATCTTTTAAAGAAAGGAGAACTGCAAAAAGAGGATGTAGGAATTATTGAAGTGAAAGATACTACCTCTTATGTTGCCGTTTCCAGAAATAAAGTAAACGCTCTTTTAAGAAAACTTCAGAACGAAAAACTGAAAGGAAAGAAGGTGAAAATGGAGGTTGCTTATTAGACCTTCCACTCAATTGTCATTGCGAACAAAGTGAAGCAATCTCATATGTAATGAAAAGAGATTGCTTCGTCGCCATGCTCCTCGCAATGACACAAAAATTATTTAATACCTCTTACCCTTGTAGGGAAAGTATATACAGATTTTGAGGCAGTAATGAAGAGAATATCATTGTCTTTTCCACCAAAAGTGACGTTAGATGTCCACTTTTCCGGGATAGAAATATGGTAAATTTTCTTTCCCAAACGGTTAAAAACATGCACTCCATTCCCTGTTAAATAAAGGTTTCCATGTTTATCCAGCTCCATTCCGTCTGAACCCATTTCGCAGAACAATTTTTTCTCAGACAGCTTTCCATCCCCCAATATATCATATACATAGGTTTTCCCGGCATCGATATCAGAAATATATAATTTCTTTAATTTTTCACTTCCTACAATTCCATTAGGCTGTGTAAATGTATCTAGTTTGATTACTTTTCCGGTTTTATCTCTGTAATAAAGGCTTTTGTGCTGAATTTCCTGTTTAAAGCCAACCCAGTAATCTCTTTCATACAGAGGATCAGTAAAGTACATTCCTCCAACTTCATCATTCCAGACATCGTTTGGCCCGTTCAGTCTTTTTCCTTCAAAACCTTTCAACAAAACTTCTACTTTTTTATCTTTTGAGATTTTCCAGATCTCTCCCTGATCATCAGAGCAGGTAATTAAATATCCGTCTTTGTCGAAGTGTGTTCCGTTGGCCCTTCCAGTCTTATCTAAAAACTCTATCACCTTATTGCTTTTCCAGTCCCAGTAATAGATCTTATCATTAGGCTGATCCGTAAAGTAAACATTTCCCTCTTGATCAGCAGATGGTCCTTCTGTGAAACTGAACTTGTCGGAAACCATTTCCGGTTGTACTCCTTCATAAAACATTTTACTATAATTTACTGATTGACAGTTTATCAATGCGAAAACCAAACCAATCATGCTTATTTTAAATATATTCTTCATGCTTCATTTTTAAAAGTGCAATTTACAATATGAAACATAGGTTTCAAAATATTTTCTCATTTTGATACAATAAAAATCATCAACACAAAATGTCCCAATTGTACTATTTTGGAAGTAGATCATATTAGTACTAAAAGGATATAATCCGGAGCTTTGCAGTACAGGATCAACATACTTTTTTCATGAAAAAAAATCTTAAAAAGAGAATGAATCCTGATGAAAATTGTACCAAAATACTTTTATAGCATACAACAATGAGCGCAGAATCCAACAATATCAAGTCTTTGGAAATTGAAAATGAAGATTTCAGAAATTCAGTGGGAACGATGGATGAAACTGGAAAAAGGAAGTGGATTTTCCCAAGAAAACCTAAAGGAAAATATACCAATTACAGAAATTACACCAGCTATCTTCTCCTTGCTTTATTTTTCGGATTGCCATTTGTAACAATCAATAATAATCCTTTTCTCCTCATTAATGTCATTGATGGAAGATTCTTTATCGTTGGACAGCCATTTTACTTACAAGACTTTTTCATTCTTGCCTTAGGAGCAGTAACATCTGTTATTTTTGTGATGCTGTTTACCGTAGTTTTCGGAAGGATATTCTGCGGCTGGCTGTGTCCTCAGACTCTTTTTATGGAAATGGTTTTCCGAAAAATAGAATACTGGATCGAAGGTGACAGAAACAAACAAATGAAACTCGACAGACAGGAATGGGATGCAGAGAAAATCCGAAAAAGACTGATAAAATGGTCTGTTTTCCTTTTAATTTCACTGACTATTTCCCACTTCATGTTCATGTATATCGTAGGCTATAAAGAGGTTTTCCGTATTATGGCTGAAGGTCCTGAAGGAAACTCACTGAAGTTTACCGGTATGATATTCTTTACCATGACCTTTTATTTTGTTTTTGCCTGGCTTCGTGAGCAGGTTTGTACGCTGGTCTGCCCATACGGAAGACTTCAGGGGGTATTGATTGACAAACAAACCATCAATGTATATTATGATTTTAAAAGAGGTGAAGGCCGTGCAAAATGGAGAAACAATGAAGACAGAAAAGCAGCAGGAAAAGGAGATTGTATCGACTGTAACCAGTGTGTGGTAGTATGTCCTACAGGAATTGATATCAGAAACGGGCAGCAGCTGGAATGTGTAAACTGTACGGCATGTATTGACGCCTGTGATGAAGTGATGGAAAAAGTAGGTTTACCTAAAGGGCTCGTACGTTATGCCACGGAAGCCGAAATTGAAAATCAGGATAAATTCCGGTTTACTCCAAGAATGAAAGCTACAACTGCTATCCTGGCACTACTTATCGGATTCCTTGGATTCTTAATGTACGACCGAGGCTCTATGGAAGCGAAATTCATCAAACCGGCAGGATCTACATTTTTCGTTAAAGACGGTAAAATCACCAATACTTTTATTTATACCCTTCTGAATAAATCGAATGAAAAGAAAACCCTTACTATCAGAGTAATCTCTCCTACCCATGCTGAAATTACTTATTTCGGTTCTGAAAAAATCATATTGAAAGGAGACCAGATCCTGAAAGGAAACATCAATATTTCTTTCCCTGAAGAAGAGATTAAATTCTCAAAACAAAATATGGTCATTGGAGTTTTTGATGAAAAAGGAACACTGGTAGACTCATTTGAAACCACTTTTGAAGGACCGTTTAAGTTAGCTTTGTAGGAGGCAGATGATAGGTGACAGGTTGCAGGTAATAGGTTTTAGCGATTAGGGATTGGGGATTGGGGATTGGGGATTAAGAAAATACTTTGAAAATATTGAAAGAGCGTATTTGTGATCCAATAAGCAATACCCATCAACAAAATCAACTAATAACCAGAAACAAAAAACAACCCGCAACTTTAAACTCAAAACATTAAACTTTAAACTCATTAAGCCTTATATTTCCTCATAAACTGAGTAGGAGTCATTCCGGAGCTTTTCCGGAATACTCTTACAAAGTAGGAATACTCTTCATATCCTAAACGGAAAGCAATTTCCACAAGGCTTTCATCAAGGTACATCAACATTCTTTTGGCTTCCAGTACTACTCTTTCAGTAATGATGTCAGTAGCGGTTTTCTGAACAACCGTCTGCACGATTCTGTTTAAATGTTTGGATGAAATACCCATTAAAGAAGAATAATAGGTAATTGATTTCTGTTCTGCAAAATGCTGTTCAATCAAATTTTCAAAATCCTGATAATGTTTAAAATAAGAAAGTCCGGCAGTGGAATCCATGGTATCAAAGTCTCTTGAAAATAATCGGGCAGCATTGATGAAGATCTGAGACATTAATGATAAGATCAGCCCTTCTTTCATAATATTTTTAGCCTGATGCTCTTCCCCCAATTCCTGAAATAAAGTGATATTTTTCTTCAGTTCTAAAGTGTCCAGTTGAAGTTTTCTGGGAAATGATACGGATCCGAAAAAGGGAAAATTTCTCAGTTTCTGATTCACATAATGCATTTCATAAAATTCCTGGGAGCAAAAGAAAATATACCCTTCTATGTCTTCTGAAAGTTCCCAACTGTGAATCTGACCCGGTGACAAAAAGAAAAAGCTTCCTTCAGAAACATCATATTTCTGAAAATCAATCTCGTGTACTCCTGTTCCTTTGGTAAAAAGAACCGCAGCATAGAAATCATGCCTGTGAGGTTTTTCAATATGACGGTGTCCTACTACCAAATGGTTTTTCATGGTATTAAAATAAAAATCTGAAGTATTTTTACCCGCCTGGAAAAGATTGATATGAAGAACTGAGATCGGATTCATCACTTATATTTATATGGATCGTAAGGATTCACAAATTTAAACAAAAAAAGGACCGGTATAGACCGATCCTCTTTATCTGTTACAACGAACTGTTGTTATTTAATGACAAGTTTGCTGTTGTAAACTCCTTTTGAAGAGTTGATGCTGATCACATATACTCCTTTAGGAACATTTACATTAAACTCTTTGGTATTATTGCCTTCACTCTTATATGCTGAAGAATAAACCAGTCTTCCACTAGCATCAAACATATTTACTTTTACATCTCCTTTTATATTTTGAGATTTAATAAAGAAGTTACCATCACTTGGATTAGGGTAAATCTTAATATCATCTGCCAATGGAGAATTTGGTTCTTTAATTCCTAGTGACTGCGTCTGGCGGGTACATACCTGAAGTGTCCATCCATTGATGGTTCCTGTATCTCCTGTATAATTATCTGAAGCAAACAATTTCCATTGCCCTTGTGCAGGATGTCCTACGAAAATACCCAATGATTCATTAGATTTAGCTTCCCCTTGAATAGGTGTAGCACAAACAACCGCATTTCCTGTATCACTGAATGTAGCGGCTATATTATCCTGAGAACCACACTGTCTGTGCCAGATAAGGGCAGATGTTCCCAAAGGACCTTCTATTCCCAGTGAAACATCACTTACATAAGTATGAGTAACAGAAGGTGTTACTTTAATTTTTGTAATGATTCCAGGGTTGTTAACTGTCATTGGTGCTGAAACCATAGGTGAAGCAATCGCAGCATTTCCTCCAGGACCATCCGTAATAGGAACAGCAGGACCTCCGTAAGTATAGGTAGTACAGTTTTCTCCTTCTACACTATAATCAATCACGAAACTAGGGCTTACCGCATAATAGATATTTCCTACAGCTTCTACCAAAATATAGGCATTCGTGGCAGTAGATCCTGCCGGAATTGCAACCTGCTCACTTCCATCGTTAGGAGTATTGGCTGCAATAGTAGTAAATGTCTGCCCTCCGTCTGTAGATAATTTAATATTCACATTCGCTGTACTTACAGGCGCTTGTGTGGTATTTGCTACATCCCATGTCACATTAACTGTTGATCCAGAGCTTGCAGACTGACCAAATGCAGGAGCAGTCACTTTAAATGGCCCCGAAGCATTATTTACAGTGATCATCATGGCATCCTTACTGGTTTGAGGAGCAGCAACGCTGTTATTTCTTACAGTCAGCGCGAAATTAAGGTTTCTTCCTACACCAGAAACTGTTTCCCACTTGGTAGTAAGAACTCCGGCTAATACTTTATTGAAGTCCGGGAAGTATCTTACCGGAGTGGTTACCGGACTTATGGATCTGAATGTTGGACCAGTTGGTTTGTTCAGATAAGGAATAGAATTATTTCCTGTTTGAGCCGAACCAGAATCCATCTGTTCCCACGTATAGGTATAAGGTGCTGTATTGGCATCTGTAGAAGTTCCTTTAAGGACAAATGCGGTAGATTTTGGAATGACATAATCTGCACCTGCATTGATGGATGGTGCCGGATCTGCAAAAGGAGTATTGGCACCACAGGCAACACTGTTTATGTTTGTTTTAATTTCCTGTACGCTAAATCCATGAAAATAATCATTGGAATTAAACTGTACGTCATAGTTACTTGTAATTCCGGTATAAGCCATAATGGTAGAACCACTACCCGGCTCCACTAATGACGCCAGATTACCAGATGCTGTACTGTAGCTGAATGTGTGATTTGCTCCTAACTGATGTCCCATTTCGTGAGCCACATAGTCGATATCAAAATTATCTCCTTCCGGATAATTGCTGGCTGTCCATCCCATTGCTTTAGTGGCATCATCGCAGATATCACCTGGTGCATATCCGTTTCCGTCTTCACGGTCAAAAATATGTCCCATATCATAGTTGGCAGCACCAATGAGGTTGGTAATTGTTGTCTGCCCTGCCTGATTTTGCTCGTCTGATGCAGTATAAGGATAGCCCGGTGAAGTTGTATTGATAAAAATGACAGCATCATTATTGGCTACCAGGTTAAAATGAAGGGAAAGATCTTTTTCAAAAACACCGTTCAGACGGGTCAGTGTAGTGTTCATTGCTGCTAAAACAACCGCTTTCTTTTGTGCGTCTGTTGCTCCCGAAGGTGTTCCCGCTGCGGTAAGGTGATATTGTGCATATTCAGCTGTACAGGTTATGGCCAGTCTGAAGACATTAAATCCTGCCGTTTTTTTATTGGCAGCATTGTTTTTTTTTTCGGAATTTTTGACTTCAGATTTATTGGGTGTAGCACACTCAAAAGGTTGTTTGTCCTGCCCTCTTCTTGCATTGGAATCAAAAACAGCGTATACAGATCTGTCTTCTGTGTAGGGTTCGATAAATTCGGAGATTCCTGATCTTGTTGTCATGGATGAAAAACCGACTGGTGAAAGACTGAATCTTACATATACAGAAGGGTCTTCCAATCCTGTTCCTACATACGATCTGATATCCGGAAATTTTGCCTGCAATTCTGGAGCCATATTGGAATATTCCCATACCTGAAACTTTTCAAGCTTTCCATTAGCAGAAGGAAGAGAAATAACCACTCCTTTTTCACTTGAAAAACGCACCGGAGCATTTTTCAATGATTCTTTAAGCTGGTCAGCATTTAATGCATACAGCCCGGAAAATTCTAATTTTTCCTGCGATTTTTTAACTTTCTGAGCCCTGACCTCAGTTCTTGTCCACTGTGAAAACCCTAAAAAAGGGATGATCAGTGAGAAAATAAAGAAATAATGTTTCATATCATAATAGTTTGGGTTGAATTTGACTAAGATATTAAAAAATCAGATTCATTTTTATTTTTTTCTCACTTATTCATGAATAAAATACATCTTCTTTGAAATAAAAGTCATACAGCACTTTTTACAATATATTTGGCTACAACTTTAAAAAATTTTTATCTTTGAGGTTTAGGAGTTGTAAAATGAAAATAAATTTACCTGATAAACTGTATTATTCTATAGGAGAAGTAGCCAAAGCATTCGATGTAAACACTTCATTAATACGCTACTGGGAACAGGAATTCCCTATTATCAAACCTAAAAAGAACAGAAAAGGTAACCGATATTTCACTCCTGAGGATATCAAAAACCTTCAGATGATCTACCATCTGGTGAAGGAAAAAGGATATACTCTGGACGGAGCCCGTATCGCTTTGACCACCAACAGTAAAATTTCCGAAACCATTACCCTTATCGACCGTCTGGAATTTGTAAAAGCTGAACTCATTAAGCTAAAAGAGTCTTTAGGAGAAAGGGATGATGAATAGTTTCTTTGAAAATATAAAAACCTCCGCTGCAATGAATTGCAGCGGAGGTTTTGTTTAAAGTCTATCAGAAAACACGATCAATAGCTACTTTCATAACATATTATACCCCCTTCACCAACCCCCTCTACCCCATGAGTAAGAGGGTATAGCCTGTTATATAAGGGACTGTAGGTACTTCTGAACCGGCTATAGACACTTGATAAAGTGGTTGGAGAGGTTTGTCATAGTGCTTAGAGGGACTTTCTAAGTGTCTGGAAACAGTTTACGAAATGGTTATAGCAAATTAATGAGCGGCTGCAGAGACTTACCGGAGTGACCGAAAGCACTTCCGAACCTGTTGAAGACACTTTATAAAATGGTTCCCGACACTTTAATAAGTATAACAGGAATATTTTACCAGACATTTTTTAACTTTTACTTTACAGAATGTATTATCTTTGAATCTTCACAAATTGATTAAGAATGGACTATAAAATACATCAGGGAAGAAATGTAAAACGTTTTAGAGAAATGCTTGGAATAAAGCAGGAAGCATTGGCTCTTGATTTAGGCGAAGACTGGAACCAAAAGAAGATTTCTTTACTTGAACAAAAAGAAACCATCGAAAACCAACTGCTGGAAAAAATATCCGAAGTACTGAAAATTCCTGTAGAAGCTTTTCAAAATTTTGATGAGGAACAGGCTGTGAATATTATAGCAAATACTTTTCAAGATGATGCTGTTGCCTATGCTGAGCAATACAAATGTAACATCAACCCAATGGACAAAATTATCCAACTTCACGAAGAAAAGATTGCTCTTTATGAAAGAATGCTGAAAGAAAAGGATGAAATGATGGGCAGACTGGAAAAGTTGCTTGAAAAATAAAAGATAAAAACCACTGCTGGAGCAGTGGTTTTTATCTTTTATTTGTGGACACGAGCGAGACGCTCGTGCCAGCAGGGGGATAGTGAAACAATAAAAGGTCAACTATTAAAATTGGTTTTATTTACTTAAATCTTTACACCTACATGGTGGTGGAGCACCTTTAAAATTAATACTATCAAAATGTAAATAACTTTTCTTATTATTTCTTTCAATTAATAATGTTAAACTGCCTTTTTTTTTAGAAACATAATCTCCTAACTCAATTTTGTCTTTCCATTGATCAAGCGTAGGTAAACAAATTTTACCAAAATTCATATAAGCATTCATATGATTTAAGGAATCAGCAACTTCTCCTAAATATTTTTGTTTTTGCATTTCAATAGGAGAAAATTCAGAGACAAAAGAATCTGTTTCTGATTTAAAAAGATCAGATAATCCTTTTTCATTATTAAAATAAATAAAATTAAGAATCCAATCAAAGAAATGAAAAATAAAGATTTATTATTTTTTAACATTTATATTAATTTTTAGATGGGTTAGTTCCAAATAACTTTGTTGTACCATATTGGTATGATAGTCCCCGCTACCGCACGAATCCTTTCGTGTGGTCGAAAAACTATAAACAAATATATAAAATTGAATTCCTAAAACCCTTATCTTACATTTTTAACAATAACTCTTTATATATTTAGCCCGCGCACAAGATAATCTGTATAAGTATCACACGATACAATCGTGCGGGAGCGGGGGGTGCTACAGATGTTCTTTTGGAAAAAAGTATTGTTTCTAAAATTTTGGATATCCAAAAACTAAAAGAGAACGATAGACAACATGTCTTCGCTCTCCTTGATGCATTCCTCAAACAAACTAAATTACAATCTATAATGTAAAACAAACCCCACCGCAATGCGCTGGGGTTTTTGTTATAATTGTATAGAGTATTAATGTGTAAGCGTCGAGCAATCAGCAGAAGGATTAGAAAATGTAATATCTTCGTATGTATCAGAGAATTTTAATTTTCTATTCATTAAAATTGACTTCATACACCCCGAAATCGGAACTGGTGATAAAAAAGTTATTTCATCTTTTTTATTTAAAACAATATGCCAGTTTTTGAAGTCGTGAGTAATTATTGTCTTCTTTTGATTGAAATTTTCATACTTTACCTTTTTAAACATTTTTTCAATAGCCTTACATTCGTTATTTGGTAATATAAGCTTATATCCTTCAAACATATAAACATTTTTATACTGAGTTCTTTCCATAAATTCAGGTTCAAAAAAAGCAACATCAACCGAATATTGCTGTTCTCCATCTTTTATTTGATTATGAACAACTACGGCTAATATTTCTTTATTATTGTCAACTTTCCTTTTTTTAGAAACATATTCTATGTATCCATTTATAATATTATGTAAATCTTGTTTTCTAATAGTACTTTTATTCAATGTAAAAAAGAAAATTAGAATGATTAAAATTATTTTTTTCATATATATTCAATTAAAATTATTTTTTCTTTCCTGTATATACTGCTTGGTTGTAGTCATATTTTACATATCCACCATTTGCTGCGTTATTTTTTAACCATGTATTATACACATATTTAGAGAGTGCATTATTATTTTTTGAACGTCCTTTATCACCATCATCTGGATAAGCTATCTTAAATGTTGGATTTCCTTTATTCCATTTATCATCAGTAAAACCAGAAGGGTTATATTCAAATCCTGGGTGGGAGTGGCTAGCTTCAGAATACACACCATCTTTTGTTATATGCATGGTACCAGACCCAAAACTCAGATTATGATTCGCTAATACATCAGCAGCACTTGCGTGTTTAGTTTCATTGTAATTTGTGCTTATTACATTTGTAGAAAACCCGTCAGAAAAATCAAATTTATCCTGCCCAAATTCTACAGAAGTATTATCTGCTATAAATTCGAAAACTTGTGTAGCTGTATTATAATCATTTATTTGGAAATAACCGAAATCAGGTCCAACTCCTGCAATTGAAACCTTTTCATTCTTCAACTCGCCTATTTGCGAGTCTCCAGTAGGATTTGTTTCAGAAACATTGGTACGAGCGATTTGTATAGATTTAGATTCATCTTCATTGGTAACAGTGTCATAAGAATTAGTGTCTGCTGTTCTTTCTATTTTACCATCATTAAAAATCTTGATCTTATCTAGAGCTTGCATCCCATCGGGATCTATAAATCTGATTGGATTATTGTAAGCGTAATTATATGTTGACCAACGACGAGAAGTTTCCGCCAGCGGATCAATTACGCCCCATCTACCAATATCCGGCATATACATTCTGGCTCCATAGTCATACACTCCGTAGTCTACTTCATTTTTTAGGATTTGCCTGCTTCATTTTTCTTCACGCGACTGTTTACTTTTTGATCACT
>NZ_PCOU01000018.1 GCF_002979455.1 Chryseobacterium sp. MYb7 | reverse complement strand
TTAGGATATAAAACAGCTAAAAGACGCATCGCTATGGAACTTCGGGATATGATTACCGCAATTCTAATAATATTTGCGGGGGGTGATCCTGCAAAAGTCTTCAAAACTTAAAACATAAAAAATGGTCGGAAATTTCTTCCGACCATGACTAGGTTAAAACCCGCCTTTGTTGAAATTAGATATAAAAAATAGAAATTTTTTTTAAATTCTTTGGTTTTTTCTTTACAAATGAACCGTTTAAGCACTGTGCATAAATTTTTGCCGATCCAATAGTACTTCTTCCGTTTCCCGATGGTCAGGATCATCTACACAACAGTCTACAGGGCATACAGCTTTACATTGAGGTTCATCGTGAAAACCTTTACATTCCGTACATTTTCCGGCTACAATATAATAAACCTCATCCGAGACAGCTTCATGATAAGCATCGGCATCACCTTCGCTGCCGTCAGGGAATATGATATGTCCTGAAAGTTTGGTTTTGTCTTTCCAGCGCCAGTCGATGGCACCTTCATAAATGGCTGAGTTGGGGCATTCAGGTTCGCAGGCTCCACAGTTGATACAGGCATCTGTTATTTTTATCGCCATATTGTTTGAATTTAAAGGGTTTAAAAAAGGGATTTCTTCAACGTCGGACGGCTAGGAAATCCCCGCTAAACTTAATTACAGCAGTTCAACACTGTTCTTTGAAAATAAGCAGCATAAAGCGTGCTAATTTTTATTTTTTAATCATTAATCTGCAGCAATTTCTACCGACAGCCCATCCATCTGGGCGGTAAGGTAAATCTGGCAGGATAATCTGCTGGTTGTCTTGGAGGTAAACAATTCTGATAACAAAGCTTCTTCAATGTCATTTTTTTCAGGCAGAGGAACTGTTTCACTCAGAATAAAGCAGTGACAGGTAGCACACATGGCCATACCACCGCACATCGCTTCCATAGGTAATTCGTAAGCCTTGCAGATGTCTTTAAGGGTAAGCCCCATTTCTAAAGGACATAATAAAGTATGTATAATACCGCTTTGGTCAATAACAGTAATCGTAATCTCGTTTTCCATAATTCTTAGTCAATAAGGGCTACTTTTTTAGAAGTTGCAATGCTGATGAGTTGATTAAACTTACCGGAATAGAGATCCGAAATTTCAGTTGAATTATCACCTGCGAATAATGCCGATCTGAGAACAGGTACACTGAATGGCAATGGCCATGCACGTAATGATTTGGCAATAGAATCCATGGCATTGATTCCCTGCATAGCCTGCAGGCCATCAGCCCAGCAAACCAATCCGACAGTTTTATCAGTAAGATAAGGTTCTTTCCTGTTGGCGGTCACTTCAAGCCAGTCCAGACAGTTTTTCATCACTCCCGGAATGCTTCCGTGGTAAAGAGGAGCCAGCCAGATGTGCAGATCAGCATCCGTGAACATCTGAGTCATCCGTTCTACAGCCAAAGGAGTTTTATTCAAAGTAACATCGAATAAAGGGATACCGGAATCAGCAAGCGTAAAAATATCAGTATGAATTCCCAGTCTTTTCAGACGTTCTGAAAAATAGTCCGAAATAAGCCCGGAAGTTGATAAAGTTCTTCTTTCCAGCGACCCGTTGAATATAATAGCTTTCATTTTCTATTGTTTAAAAATTACTTTGGGTAATCCTATTTCACCGTACATAAGTGTTTTCACCAGAGGTTTCAATAATCCTGCTGCTAATAAGTACAATGCAGGATCATGATTCGTACTTGCGCGAACAACTACTTTCTGGTTTCTGTAGTGTTTCAGGTCAGCATAGATGAGACGGCGTTTCCAGAGATCGAGCAAAATAGTTTCTGCATTGTTTAAATCGGCATAGGAAGCATAAGGAGACAATTTTTCCATAATCAGCATGTAGGCCCAGGGCGGGATGATAGCATCCGTAGAACAGATGATTCCTACAGCTTTTTCGTTGTATACAGAAAAATCTACCGCAGCAATTGATTCTTTAAACTCTTTCTCCTTCACAATCATTCCCATAAAAAGATGATCTTTGATATCCAGTTCTACAATTTCCGTAGTCGGTTTGTAGTCTGAAAGGTCAAGGGCAATAATGCCTGAAGCCTTTGCTTTATTGATAAAATTTTCCTCAACCATAGTTTATTTGCATTCAAGGTTCATTATCTTACTTTTGACAAAGCTTCTTCATATTTTCTTCCTACAGCAGACCAATCCAGTACAGACCAGAAAGCATCCAGATAATCTGCACGTTTATTTTGATAGTTTAAATAATAAGCATGTTCCCACACATCTATTCCCAAAATTGGAAAGCCTCTGTTCGTAGAAAGAATATCCATCATCGGATTATCCTGATTAGGAGTAGAACTGACCGCAAGTGATCCGTTGAATTTCACAAAAAGCCATACCCATCCGGAACCGAACTGAGATAAACCTGTTTTTTTCATTTCTCCTTTAAGATTCTCAAGGCTTCCGAAAGTAGCTGTGATATCATCATGAAGCATCCCTTCAGGGGTAAGCTTAGGCTGAGATGAAAGAATTTCCCAGAATAAAGAATGGTTATAGTGACCACCGCCATTATTTCTTACAGCAGGGCTGTATTCACTGATTCTTTGCAGTATGGAATCCAGATCCGGATTGACTTCATCGGTTTGTGTCAAAGCTGCATTCAGATTATCTACATAAGCCTGATGATGTTTCTGGTGGTGAATAGTCATTGTTTCTTTATCTATAAAAGGTACCAAAGCATCATAAGCATAAGGTAATTGTGGTAATGTAAATGGGTTCATCGTCTTTGTTTTTTTGATTAATGTGTGACAAAGGTAGAAATATATTTTAATAAAACAACTTTTTAGTTGTTTTATGTGTTTTATGATTTTAATTGATAAAGTATTGTAAATGTTTAATTTAAGCTTTTGTTTTTGAAATTATAGAAAATGACTATATTTGTTGTTGGAAAATAAAACAACCTAAATATTGTCAAATGAAGAAGCCGGCTGCAGATCGTATTCTAATGTTTTTGAAGATGAGAGGTGAGGCTACATCCCTTCTTATTGCTGAAGAATTGTCGATTACCAAAGAAGGAGCGAGAAAACATTTACTGAATCTTGCTCAGGAAGGATTGATTCGTTCTTTGGTGAAGAGCGAAGGAGTAGGTCGTCCATCCACTTATTATATTCTTACAGAGAAAGGATTGGCTCAATTTCCGGATACGCATGCAGATGTAACGGTTCAGATTCTGAAATCAGTAAAAAATCTTTTGGGAGAAAATGCTTTAAATCTATTAATTAGTGACCGGGAAAAAAATACCCATGACCGCTATGAAAAGATACTTTCCAAGACAAAATCTCTTGAGCAGCGCCTTGAATCCCTTGCAAAAGTGCGTAGTGATGAAGGCTATATGGCAGAATGGAAAAAAGAAGGTACAGATTATTTCCTGATTGAAAACCATTGCCCAATATGTGCCGCTGCAACCGAATGTCAGGGTTTCTGCCGTGCCGAATTATCCAATTTCCAGTCGTTGATAGGGAAGGATTACAAAGTAGAAAGGATAGACCATATCATTTCCGGAGGACAGCGCTGTGTGTATAAAATCAGCCAATAATTCATCATTTATAACTCATAACTCATAACTCATAATTCATCATTCAGAAAATGGCTTTACAAGCAGTAATATTTGACATGGACGGTGTTCTGATAGACTCAGAAAAATTCTGGACTCAGGCGGAGCTTGATGTTTTTTCATCATATGGCGTACAAGTTACAGATGAATTGGCGGCACAAACCAAATATATGACGGCTCAGGAAGTCACAGAATTCTGGTATGAAAGATTTCCATGGGAAAATTTTGATAGTTCTGATTTGGAAGATAAAGTGGTTACAAGAGTAATCGAAATGATACAAAGCCAGGACTGCACGATGTCTGGTGTACAGGAATTTATTCAAACTCTTAAAAGTAAAGCATACAAAATAGGATTAGCTACCAATGCTCCTTTGCGTGTGGCACATGTGGTTCTTGAGAAGCTTCAGGTTCGTGAACTCTTTGATACCGTTCACTCATCAGAGTTTGAAACTCAGGGGAAACCTCATCCGGCCGTGTATCTTACTTCTGCAAAAAATCTGGGTGTTTCTCCTGAACACTGTATTGCTATTGAAGACAGCCAGTCAGGATTAAAAGCAGCCAAAGAAGCCGGAATGCAAACCATAATTTTCACCAATAATGATGAAAGCATCCACTCCAACCTTGCCGATTTTAAAATCTTAGATTTTAATACAGATTTTCCAGCCGTATTTGGTGAATAACGAATGGTGAATGGTGAATTTGCTTCGCTGTGAATTTTATTAATGGTTGTAAAAATTGACCATTGACTGCGCAGCAAATTGACCATTGGCACAAGCCGCACCCCGCATCTCAATACCTCGTCAAAACCTCCATCAGTAATAGAATAGAGACCAGTTTTTTAGACGACTGATATTCCGGATTCAGTTTTTCGCGGATTTCCCCTAAAGCTTTGCTTAATTTATTACTCACCGTTTTGTTGCTGATTCCCAGTGCTTCTGCGGTTTCATTCACCGACATATTTTTCCGGATTCTCATATCATATACCTGCTGTTCCGTGGAAGGAAGCTGAGAAACAACCTCATCAATCATCGATAATAAAGTACTGATCTCATTTTCCTCAAGGATTTCAAAATAGTCCGAATCTGCGATTTCAATTTCATTCGGAATATCAAATTCATCAATGCTCAGCGTTGGAGGTGCTTTTTTGTAGCTGTTATAAAAATCAATAATCCGATAATGAAGATGGCGGAGAAGATAGCCTTTGGCACTTTCTGTATCATCTGTTTGTATAAGTTCTGTATTCTCAAGAATCTTCATCCATAGGTTCTGAAGAATTTCCTCAGAGACTTCTTTATCCCTTGTCCGCACATAAACAAAGCGATATAGACTATCCCAGTATCGGTCATACAGCAGCATAAATGCAGGACGGTCGCCTGATTTTATTTTCTTTAATAATGTATAGTCGGTTGCGCTCATATTGTTGTCACAAAATTACCTAAAGGAAAATTAACTTTTTGTGAACTTTGGGTATAGTAAGATTAAATATTTCTGAAAAAAGACTCCAAAATTGGATGTTAATGTTGAGTAAATGTGAAAAACAATGAAAATTATTAACAATTTGGTGTAAATGTGAATATAATATTAAGAGTGCTCTGGGGAAGTTTTTCATTTTCAAAGTCTTATAGATAGAAGTATCTGTGAATACGATGAAAAACTCTATGAAAAAACGCTTAACCTATAAAAATATTGAAGCCTTTGTTTTCAGACTTTGGGAACGGGAAGTTTCGGAAAATAACATTTCTGAAAAGGAAAATGAATTGTTAAAACAATGGAAGACCCTTGCAGAAAAAGATCTGGATATTACTCATCTTAAAGAATCCAAAGAAAGGATATTATCCGGTCTGGAACATTATTTTCCTCAAAGAGATATACAGTCTGCAAAAAGTTTTAAAACCCATTTTTATAAAATTGCAGCAGTTATTATTCTGTTGTTGTCGCTAGGAAGCATTTTTACCTACACGATGTTCATTAAACCGGATGTCTATCTTGCAAAATCTGAAAATCGAATTATTCATCTTGAAGACGGATCTGTGGTTACTCTTTTGCCGGGTGCTGAACTGACCGTAGAAAAATCTTTTCCGGCATCTACCAGAGTGGTGGATTTAAAAGGAGATGCAATTTTCACTGTAGCAAAATCAAAAATACATCCTTTCATCGTTCGTGCGGATGGTTTCAGTACCAAAGTACTGGGAACGGTATTTAAAATCTCACAGTCGGGGAAGAGAAAAGCAGTTGATCTTTATGAAGGGAAGGTTGCGGTATCTTCGCCGGGTGTTCCTGTTTCTTTTCTTAAGCCTAATCAGAAATGGACCAATTTCGGGATTGCTCATACTACAGCAATTGTTTCATTGAAACCAGCAAAAAATTCACCCAACAAAGTTCCAGCGATATTGTCTTTAAGCTTTAATGATGTTCCTTTAAAAGAGGTAGTGTCAGTTCTGGAGAACAGTTACAATACAAAAGTTTTATATCCTAAAGAAGCCGAAGATAAAAAAATCACAGCAGATTTTACCGGAGGAACTGTCGGTGAAAATATTGAATCGCTTGCCTTCATCCTTGGATTGGAAGTACAGAAAAAAGAAAACACCTATATCCTTAAGAAATAAATCATTATTCAAAAAAATTAAATAATCATAATCAAGAGAACACTATTAAGTATGAAAAGTTTGAAATGTGGGATTACCATAGCAGCCTTATTTTTTACTGTAGCCGCAGAAGCTCAGGAGCTGGTTCAGAAAGTAACATTTTCCGTACCTGCCAACAGACCTTTGATTGAAGTTTTGGAAGAGTTTGCCGGAAAAACAGGGATGAGACTGGCTTATTCCAAGGTAGATATTAAAGAGCTGAAGGTAAGAGGAGTGAAATGTGAAAATACTTCCGTGAACAACTGCCTGAAAGACATTACTAATGGACTTCCTGTGATATACCGTCTGCATGGTGATCTTATTTCGGTAAAATATGAAGGTTCAAACATTTCAGTACCGGGAAACGGAAGAATTTCCGGTAAAATAGTGGATGAAGTAGGAAATCCCATTACCGGAGCCGAAGTGAATATCGCTCAGAAAACCGTCATAACAGATAATAATGGGGATTTTACGGTAGATCTCCCTTCAGGAACTTATAATCTGAGCATAAAAGCTCCCAAATACAATACGCTGAGGGTTGAAAAACTCTCTGTTACCAATAAAGAAACCAATTCCGTTTCATTTGCATTAAACAAAGCTTCTGACAAAATTACAGACATCAAAGAAGTGGTGATTACCGCAACCCGTAAAGCAGATACACAAGCCGGACTTCTTGCCCAGCAGAAGAAAGCAGCACAGATGAGTGACGGTATTTCTGCGGAACAGATTTCCAAAACTCCCGATAGTGATGTAGGAGGAACATTGAAAAGAGTAACAGGAATCACCACGATTGATAATAAATATGTTGTTGTAAGATCCATGGGAGAACGTTGGAACACCGCAGCGATGGACGGGATCAACCTGCCCAGTACGGAAGCCTATAGCCAGAATTTTTCGTTTGATATCATTCCGACAGCAATGGTAGAAAGCGTGGTAGTAAGCAAATCAGCAACACCTGATATGAATGCCAGCTTTGCGGGAGGTTATGTGGAAGTGAGGACGAAAGATATTCCCAATGAAAATTTTACAACAGTAACCATGGGAACCTCTTACAATGATCAGTCGGCATTCAAAGAATTTCTGACCCGTAAGCGTGGAAAATATGATTACTTCGGATATGATGATGGAACAAGAGATTTTCCGAAAGGACTGGAAGCCATGAACTGGACAGATCCAAGGTTTTTTGAGCAGTCTAAACAGTTCACCAATGACAATTTCAGCACCTACAAGACAAGAGGTGACATGGGTTCTAATATACAGCTGGCACTAGGAAGAACATATGCCCTTAAAAACAATAATAAATGGGGATTTGCAGGAGCATTTGTCATCAGAAATGAGCAAAATAAACTGGATATTGACCATACAGGAAGAGGGAACTGGCTGGATACAACAGGAATGCCGGATGCTAACGGACAGATTCCATTCTATAATTTCAAAAATAGCGGAGCTTCTTACAATTACAATTCTACGTTGGCAGGAATGTTGAATTTCGGATTTCAATTGGGAAAAAACAGAATCTCATTCCGTAATTCTTATACCCATATTTTCGACAATACGCTGACAAGAGTAACAGGCTGGAATGAATATTCAACCGGAAGTGGAATGGCAGCCAATGCAGAATTAGCCTATAATTATTTCTACAATGGAGTTGTTCCTAATAATGATCCCGCTCAGATCAAAAATTTAGACAGACCTTATACTGATAATACCAATTACCCGATTTTTCAAACCCTTTTACAAAATAAATTAGAAGGAAACCATAAAATAGGAAATGCAGAAGTAAGCTGGTTTGCAGCCCGTACAGGAGTAGCTTCCGATACCAAAGATTACACACAGTATATTACCCGGTATGATTTTATTGGAAGTGAAATTCTGACTTTTCATAAGATCTACAATTCCGGAGCAGATTTTTACAGAGGGTATATCGAAAATAAAGAAACAGATTACAACTATGGTGCTTCTGTGAAATGGGATATGGATGCAGGAAGTTTTAAAAATACCATCAAAACCGGATATGCCGGAGCTATAAAAAACAATACCAACCAACAACAGAAGTTTTTTCTTCGTGTTGACGAAAACCGGAACGTTCCGAATAGCGAGAAGAACTATTTGACGATGTATGGTTCTCTTGCTGACTGGTTTAATGGTTCCCATTATGTTCCGGGTGGTATTGGTTGGGAAACCAGAGGATTGTACAAAAATGACAAGTATGAAGGTGAAGTGAATCAGCATGCGGTTTTTGTGATGTTTGATAACCGTTGGAAGAAATTAAGATTAGTCTGGGGACTTCGTGCAGAATATTTTAAGTACGATATGATTTCCCAGCAGTTGGATCCTACTGATTCCAAATACATCATGAGAACAGCTATAGATGATAAACCTTGGCAGTGGATGCCTTCCGTGAATTTTACGTACAGTCCTACCAATAAAATTAACTTGAGGCTTGCCTACAACAAATCTGTTATCCGTCCTCAATTTAATGAAAGAACAGGATTGCCCTATTTCGACCCTATTGCTAATGGGTTGATTTATAATACAGAATTAAGCTCTTCAGTCATTAATAATTATGATTTCAAATTTGAATGGTTTCCGGGGCTTGGCGAGATATTTTCTGCAGGATTGTATTACAAAGATATTGACAGGCCTATTGAACGTGAAGGTCATATTTCAAGTGAAGGAAATCTTTTCTTATACAACGGAAATTCAAAAAATGCAAAGCTGATGGGAGTGGAGGCAGAAGTAAGAAAAAGCTTAGGCTTTATCGCAGACGGAACTTTTCTTGAAAAGCTTTTCATAAGCGGAAATTTTACCTATAACCATACGAAAGTAGTGGCTTTTAAAGACTTATATAAAACAGGAGATAATGACGATACCTACGAAGTAAAACGACCGCTTTACGGACAGACACCTTATGCTTACAATCTTGGACTGGTCTATGACGGAACCCGTTTTGGGATGAGTTTTTTGTATAATGCAAAAGGAGACCAGTACATCACGGTAGGATATGCATACAAAGGAGAGGAAATCCAACGTCCTTATGCAGTGGCAGATGCTCAAATCTCATATAAATTTCTTCGAAACAGAAATTTTGAAGTGAAATTTAATGTAAGAAATCTCTTCAACAGGGTAAAGGAATATTACAACAACTTCAATTCTTATCTCGCTGCAAAAAACGGAGGCGGAAGTAATGTAGGAACAGAAAGAGAAGCTTGGGATCTTCTTCCGGGAGCAACAGATAAGTACGATAAAAATATTGATAAGATTATGTTCAGAGCCTACAGCGGAAGAATGTTCAGTCTGAGTGTGAACTATACTTTTTAAAAATAAGACACCAAACAATACCATATAAAAAGAGCTCTTAAGATAGAGGCGTACAGGTTTCGGGAACCTGATTAAAGACTGAAAAAATACTGCTGATGCGCACAGCAGTACAGTTAAGAAAAAAACCGGACGTTAACAGCTTTTCCCAGGCGTTAATGGATCTCATGGGAACTCCCGCAATGCAGCTCCTCATGCAGCGATGGGATGAACACCAAAAAACAAATCGAAGGAATAAAGAGGAAGATATTCCTGAATATTAAAAAACTGATCTGGTATAAAAATAATACGACCGGATTGTACTAAAAATTATAACAATGAAAAGACTAACTCTAATTGCAGTGGCAGCATTATCTCTTACAGCTTGTCAACACGATCAACTGGCGGATTCATCATCTCCATTCGAAATGAAATCTACTTCTGCTGAATACCTTACCGCTTCGGCGCTTCCGGTAACCAGCGTAAGTGGGGCTATTACTTCCAATACTACATGGAGTGGTGTAGTTGAATTAGATGGAGTTGTAACCGTAAAAGATGGTGCTACATTAACAATCCAGCCGGGTACATTCATTAAAGCAAAACCAAATTCAAGCAATACAGCTACAGGAGTTTTGGTAATTGCTAAAACAGGAAAAATCAACGCAGCAGGTACAGAAGCTCAGCCAATCATTTTCACAAGCTACAAATTGTTAGACGGAAATGAAGATACTACGGCTGCTCCTGGTGATTTCGGAGGGGTGATTATCTTAGGAGATGCTCCTACCAACACTCCTTTCACAAAAACGATTGAAGGATTATCTGGTCCTGATTTCTATTACGGAGGTACAAACCCTTCTCACAATGGTGGAACATTGAAGTATGTACGTATTGAGTTTGCGGGATATGACCTTTTGGCTCCGAATTCAGGAAACGAAATCAACGGTCTTACTTTAGGAGGTGTTGGAAACGGAACTACTTTAGATCATATTCAGGTATCTTTCGGAAAAGATGACTCTTTTGAATTCTTCGGTGGTACTGTAAACGCTTCAAACCTTGTTTCTTTCGCAGCAGATGACGATAACTTCGATTTTGATAATGGATATACAGGAACAATCACTTGTGCTCTTGCTTTGGCAGATTACAACTCTACACACAGCCTTAGCGGATCTAGCCCGGATTCTAACGGTATCGAGCTTGATAACAATGCAGACGGTTCTTCTACATCATTGTTGACTCACCCAGTAATCAACAACCTTACGATCATCGGTACTAAAAACTCTACTCAGGGAGCTTTGTATGAAAATGGTATCCACATCAGAAGACACGGAAGATTAACATTAAATAACGCTGTGGTTACAGGATATCCTGTGGGAATCAAAGTAGAAGGTACAGGTTCTGAACTTTCTTCAGCTTCAGCATACAACACGATCCAGATCCACGGATTTGGTACTTCTGTGACAGGTACAGGAACTGCGGGAATCCCAGCTGCTAACCTATTGACTGGAACTCCTGCATCTCTATGGGGTATGAGCCAGCCGTTCTTCAACGAAGGAAGCTGGAATGTATCTCCAAGAAACTGTGGAAACTTCCAGGGACTTTGGACAAAATACAATTTCACGATTGTAGAATAATAAAAAACTTTAAAAAGCAGGGAACAGCGAAAGCTGATTCCTTGCTTTTACTTCAAAAACATTAATAATCAGCATTATGAAAAAAATAATTTTATCATCTGTTCTGTTTTTATCCCAACTTGCTGCAGCGCAGACTCTGGTTTGGGGAAATTCTTTTGATACGCCTGCTGACCTACAGGGATGGACGTTCCATGATCTGAACAGCAACGGTAACGGATGGGTGCAGGGACAGAATATCTACCACAATGGAACGACTTTAACCTATGGAACCACAGGTGTTCTTCGTCATTCCATCAGTGTGGTACCAACCGGTAATGCTACAGGATTTACTACAGAAAATGACTGGATCATTTCTCCTCAGATTGATCTTACCAACACTGCAGGTACAGTTACTTTGGCTGCCAATATCGGAAGACAGAGAACTACCCATACCATTGTTGCCAGAGATCTTTTTATCTATGTAAGTACTCCGCAGAAAGAGGTTCCTACATTAGCGGATTTTCAGGCTATGACCGTAGATGCAGGTGGTAATGACGTTCAGAGTCTTTATAAAATACAGGTAGGAGACTCAGCCAATCCGTTTCCGGCAGATCTTACCGAGTTTGTACAATCTCTTGTAGATCTTTCTGCTTTTGCAGGAAAGAAAATCTATATCGGAATGTGGGCGAACAGAAAATCAAGCGGAAATAATATCCAGAATATCAATATTGATGAAATAGGAATTTATGCTACGGCATTTTTAGGAACTAAGGATGTAAAAGGAAACAAAACACGCACACAAATAGCAGAAAACCCGGTAAAAGAATCATTAGTACTACAGCTTAATCCTGCATTGAAGGAAAATACAACGGTAGTGAATATTTACAATGCTGCGGGACAAAAAGTGCTTACCGTTCAGTATTCAAAAGCGATTCATGTAGCTAATCTTACATCAGGAGCTTATATCGCAGAAATTACAGACGAAAAGACTACAGAAAGGCTGAAATTTATTAAAAAATAAAACTTTTACCCTTAGAAACTGATTTTAGAAACACCAGAAATTTTAAATACAATAATGGATAGTACCTAAAAAGACTATCCAGAACATATCCAACTAGTTTTTTTATAATTATATATTGCCCGGCTGATGGGTTGGGCAATATTTTTAAGTGTTACCATCAAATAATTAAATAAAGATGAATAAAATCTTTGCATTACTACTATTTTTCACTGTACTTTTCTCATGTACGGACAGCAACACGATGGAGTTGTATGATAAAATACAGAAACCCGGAGAGGTTACTATCAAAGGATTTTCCAAACCTGATGCTGTTCAGCTGAGGTTTAACGGAAAGCCTGTATCCATTGACGGAAAAGCATCTTATACCTATAAAATAGAAACCCAGCTTCAGTTTGTACTGGATCAGGGAGAAACCAATAAACTGTCTGTTTACAATAGTGAAACAGGCACCGAAATTGCAAAATATAATATTACCTATGACAATATAAATGATTTTAAAACCCTGAACTTTTTTAATCTTCCCGGAATTTATTTACAGACTTACGCCGTAAAACCTCAGGTTAATCTTGGGAAAGTCGGTTTTGAATTTATTTTTCCTAATCTGGGCGAGTTGTCCGGAACTTCATTGAAAAATGTAAAAGGTATTTTGAAAAGAGATAATGGAGTTGTACTGGCAGAATTTGACAACATCGGGAAAGATAATTTTACAGCAGTGAAAATCTATAACTTTTACAGCTCTACAGCTCCTGTATATCTGGAACTGTACAAACCGGGAACTACAGAACCTTATGCCGGATCTAAAATGATTCAGGTGAAAATAAAACAGCACACAGGTGCCAATATGATTGTCCTTCAGGAAAAAATGGAAAATGGAGAATGGGTAGTCAAAGGAGATATAGATGTAGCAGAATATCTGTAATTGCGTATGAAAAATTTTTTAAAACTTCAATGCATTGCCATCGCAGTCTTTCTCATTTCGTGTACGAATAATAGCGACGAAAATGCTCCCGTTTTTCCGGAAGGGAGCACAGAATCTGTGAATCTCTGGGTTCAGGACAGCATGAAACGGTATTATTATTGGGCGGATGAAATGCCTGCAAAACCTAATTACCAGCTTCCTGTCAAAGATTTTTTCAAAAATCTGCTTTCTTCCAAGGATCGGTTTTCTTTTATCGTTAATACTGAAGATTCCTCTTCCTATCCACGTTCTATAAGAAATATGTACGGGTTTGATTACTCTGTTGTTCAGCTTGCCAATAATGAAGTGGTTACCGTAGTAAAGCTGGTGCTTCAAAATTCTCCGGCCTTCAATGCAGGGCTGGAAAGAGGAATGATCATCACAAAAGTTAATGGAAAAGTAATGACGGCCGCTAATGCCGAAACAATGGCTTCATCTATTAAAGATCAGACTGTTGTAGAACTTACCGTTGGAAAATGGCAGAACGGAGCTATTACCTATGAGAAAAATATCACGGTTTACTATGGTTTTTCTTTTGAACAACCTGTTTTATCCAAAATTTTTGAAAAAAACGGTAAAAAAATAGGATATCTGTACATCTATGACTTTCCTGACGGAATGACTCAGACGCTGAACCAAAAGTTTGGAGAATTGAAAGCTGCCGGAGTACAGGAACTGATTCTCGATCTTCGCTACAATTATGGAGGTTCTGTATCATCTGCGGCTGCACTCTGTTCGTTGATTCCTGCAGGTTTATCATCAGGATCGCCATTCATTGTTTTTAAAGGAAATAAAAATGGTGGTGAAGTAAAAAGAACATTTGCCCAGCAAATCGCTTATGATCCAAAAGCTTTGGATTTTACAACTTTGCGTGGGAATGCATTGGGATTACAGAAAGTGTTTATTCTGACATCAAGCAGTACAGCATCTGCAGCTGAAATAGTTGTGAACAATCTGAAACCTTATATTCAGGTCGTTCAGATTGGAGATGTTACACTCGGAAAAGATATGGCTGGATTTGTAGTGGAAGACAAGCGTAAACCCAGAAAAATTTCATGGCAGATTCATCCGGTAATCTATAAAGTATTTAATGCCAACGGAGTAGGGGAATACAGCAATGGAATTTCACCACAGCTCAACGTCAATGAATTTGCCGGTCTGCCATTATTACCTTTGGGAGATCCCAACGAAACTCTTATTTCTTCTGCTCTTAACGGAGGTTATTTCAAATCTGCAGGTCAGGAAAAAAATGGAGGTGTTAAGATTTTATTTCAGAGTGATGTACCTCCGGTTATGATGGAAAAATAGAATTTGGATAGAAAAGATAAAAAGACGTTACATTTTCGAGTATGTAAAAATGGATATCTTTTTTTAACCACTAAGAATTTTAAAGAATTAAAGTGGAGTTAAGGTCAATCATTCTGATTTTAAATTAAGGCGAAGCTTATCTTAATTATCTTAACACCTTAATACAATCTTAATGGTTCAAAAAAGAAATTTAAGAAGGTTATTTAATAATAAAAAAGTAAAATATCAAATAGTAAAAGCAAAATCTCTTTGTTTTTTACCCATTCAAGAACTCAATAAAATAATAAGATCATGCAGGGAATAGAGCCAAAACTTCATATGAACCTGACCAGTCGTGTTGAATATTACCGTCTGCTGATAGAAGCTGCGGAAGATCCTGAAAGCCAGCCTTCAGAGGTAATTAATCAAATTTCAGAGCTCAGACATTTGTATGATGAGTATCTGCTCAATAAAAAGAATCTGGAGAACAGCATCAAAAACTACCGCGAATATCATAATGATTTAAGAAAAAAACTCACATCAAGACTCCGGGAACTCAGAAGAAAGGCACGACAGAAATAGAATCTGGAATATACTTTATCGGTTGATTTCACTATGAAATTCATACCTTTATGACATCAAGCTGAAGGATGAAGGACTTATGAATTTTAATCAAACAGAACTTTCCGGTTATCTACAGATATTTTGGCAGTTTTCCTGGCCAGAGTGGATCATATTCAGTCTGACCATTAATGTTGTTCTGTATCTGTTTTCTATAGGCTTATCTGTTTTTATAGAAAAAACTTGCCGTAAAAGCCAGTTACAGGAGAAAAATCATCCTGTCACAAGATCCGATTTTTACCTTAGTCTGCTTACTGTACTATGTAACAGTTTGGTACTGTTGTTAGGAGCTTTCCTATGGAAAAACGGATGGATTGTGATGGGACAAACTCAATCTGTGATTGGAGTCATAGCGGAAGTGGCAGCTTTGCTTCTCTTAATGGATCTTCTGATGTATTTCTTTCATTTTGCAGCTCATTTACCTTTCATCTATAAAACTTTGCATGGAAAACATCATGAGCATGTCAGTACCAATTTTTTGAGCCTTTTTGTACTTCATCCTTTCGAAACCATAGGATTTGGGTTGATGATGCTGGCTTTACTTATAGGTTATGATTTTTCTGTGATTTCTATTTCAATATATCTTTTACTCAACCTCATTTGGGGAACCATAGGACATTTGAACAGAGAATTTTTTCCTGCTTCTTTTGATCGTTTCTTTGTGGGAACAACAAGATTTCATAACCAGCATCATTTGGATGAAAGTAAAAACTTTGGATTTTATACTTCTATTTGGGATAGGGTGTTTGGGACGTATAAGTAGGAGGGAAGAGGGAGGCTGGGAGAGGGAAGTTTTTGTGATGGTATAACAATGCGATTATTTCTAACGCAAAGCTTAAGAAATAAACTTTATTATTTCTGATCTAGCAAAATTTTGCAGCAAGCTGCTTGAAAAGCTCATGGATAAAAATTTTGCTTCATCGGTTGATTGCAAATCAACTCTTTCTTAGCACCATTACAATATTACAACCCTTAGAATCAACTTTGCGTTGAAAAACTTTTAAGAAATAAACAATTAAGAAGAATGAAAAAGTGAAGAGTATTAAGCTAAACAGAATTCGTGAGATTGCTTCACCTCCGGTTCGCAATGGCTGTTTAGCTCAGCTTAATACTCTTAAACCCTTATCAAACCTTAATGGTTTAAAAGATTATTTTTATTTATTATTTTTCACTACTGATTTTATTGCTTTTTCAACAATCCTCCAGTCATAAAAGTGAAATACTCTTCCATTGCTCATCGCCACAAAAACTCCTTTCGGGAATTTTGGACCTAGATTAATATTCGTCACCTCAGAACCATCACTTTCCAGCGTAGACACCGGAATTTCTGCAATTCTTCCTTTGGATTGGTCTTCTCTTAAATAAACATTGAAGGTATCATTCTGCTGATTGGAAACCAGAATGTATCCTTTTCCTTTAGAGGTTGGATAAATTGAAATTCCTTCCACATCAGATTTAAAATCGCCTTTGCCGAAAACGGATAATTCTTCATTGCCTTTCTCTGGATCTGCATAGTACTTATGAACTCCAAACTGTTCATCAGAATAGTAGATATAACCCATTTCGTCATCTACAGCAATGCTTTCAATCTCTTTTAAGCCACTGTATTTCCCGAATTTACGGACAACTTTTCCTGTAATGGAACCATTTTTTTCAGAAAGTTGATACTGCCATAAGTAACCGTCAGACGGACCGGATTTTCTTCCAACAATCACAAATATATCTCCCGTTTCCGGATTTTTGTACATTGAGATTCCCATTGGACCACGTTCTGATTCTCCTTCAAATACTGAGATTTCTCCCAATTCTTTTAGTTCAGGAAGCGAGTATAATTTTACTTTGTTGGTTTCCCTTTCAGTTACCGCCGCGATATCTGTTTTTTGTCCATTTAAAATAAAACCATATTCAAGATCAACATTGTTTGGACGCTTCAATCCTAACACTTTATTGATAATTTTCCCGTTAAGATCAAAGGCATACAATCCGCCATCAGTATCTTTATCTGTCCCGATGATGATACTTTTGGAAGCATCTTTAGGATTGATCCATATAGCAGGATCATCTGTATCATGAACCACCGTTTCTGTAATAACGGTAGGTTTTAATTTTTCTGTTATTTCTTTCTGCCCTGTACAATTGATCACTAAAGGAAGAACTGAAATAGCCAGTATGTAATGTATGTTTTTCATATTTATTTAGAAATCAAATTTCACTCCCATTGTAAATCTAGGTCTGTAATATTCTGCCTGAGCAGTTCTGCTTTGGATTCCTTGGTAGTATCTTAACGGCTGATTGGTCAGATTATTGGCTTCCGCAAAAACTCTCAATTGGCTTGTGATCTTGTAAGAAGCATTGGCATCAAGGAAAAACTGTTTATCATAATAACGATCATCAAACGCTTTACCACCAAGCTCGTCAATATAGTGAGAAGCATAGTTCATGGAAACTCTTGCTGAGAAACGTTTATTCTCCCAGGAAAGTGATCCGTTGAACATATGAGGAGAAGCTCCCGGAAGCCCTACATCCGTTCTTTCCACTCCATCTTCGTTGGTGATTCCTTTTGCTTTGGATTTGGTGTAGGTATAGTTTACATACACTCCAAGTCCTTTCCAGAAGGCTCCCGGAATAAAATCAAGCTGTCTTTGTAAAGCGACTTCAAAACCATAGATGTCTACATTGTCACCATTACGCTGCTGGGTGAATTTCCAGTTGCTTTCTCCGGCAGGAATAGGGTTGGTTTGCCCTGCGAAATCATTGGCAAAATCATTGGCCGTATAATTTCTTTTAGAATAGGTGTAAATAAAGTTGTTCAGATTTTTATAGAAAACTCCACCTGAAAGAATCCCAACAGACTTGAAATATTTTTCAGCCATAAAATCAAAATTATAGGCATAGGTTGCTTTTAAGTTTGGATTACCGGCTGCTACGATCTCATCTTCTGATATAACATTCAGGTACGGAACCAACGAGTAATAATTCGGGCGGGCAAGGGCGGCAGTAAATGCTGTGCGAAGTACAAGATCCTGCATTGGAACATATTTGAAGGAAATATTGGGAAGTACGTTGGTGTAGGTGTTGGTATTATTGATCTGCCCTACCAGATCCTTTTCATTCATCACATAATTTCCGGTATAATCAATTTGGGTGGTTTCAAAACGTGCTCCAACGATCATGGATAATTTGTCATTAAAATCCTGATCCCAACGGATATAACCCGCATAGATTTGTTCCTTTGCATTGTAGTTACTGGAAAGATACTTTTCAGGCTTAAGCTTACCATTAAATAAAGTAGGGTTGAATAAATCCAAACTTCCAAGGAATGCCGGATCCACAAAAGTTCCCGGAACATAATGCCCAGCCTGGAAGTTCTGACCGTCAAGATTGATTGTAGGTACGGATAAAAGGCTTCCCAAACTGTTGACTGGTGTAAAAGCATAGAAATCATTCTCTCTTTCCTTTTTCTTCAAACGCATACGGAAACCTGTTCGAAGACGACCTTTCTGACCATCAATCACTGAAAAAGGAAAGCGTACATTCACTTTTGCTCCCAATTCTTTTTCCTGTGTAAAGTTGTTGGCATCCGAAAGATCGCTCAGTTTATAACTGCCCAAATTGTCTGCAGTCAGAAGATTGAACATGGGTTTTTCAGGATTACTAAGGTTTGGAGAAAAATTCATTTTGCTGTTTTCAAACTCTATATAACGCTGATGAGGCTTATCTTCACTGGCGATGGCATAGTTTACGGACCAGTCAAGGTCTACTTTAGAACCTAATAAATGCTCTCCTCTTAAAGCGTAATTCTGAACTCTTTGTTTTTCCAGACGGGTATTGTCATTATCAGCATTCCCACCTTTATTTTGTCTTGTAATACTGCCTTTCCAGTCTGTAATCTCCGTTTCATCTGCATTGTAGACCGGTTTTATTTTATATCCTAAAGCCAGTCTGGTTTCTTTATCATTTCTGAAATTGTACATGGCAGAAGCGTAGATCTTATTTTTGGAATTGAATTCATAATCCATATTAAGATCAAAACTATGCCTGATACGATGCTCATTATAATAACGTACCCCCATTTTGCTTACATAAACGGTTTGCGCAAGATCATTCGCCTGGCTCCATACGGGTTCTATATTATCAGAGCCAAAATTGTTGTTGTTATAGGAGAAGCTGAATACAGCCCCTAATTTTTTGTCTAAAAACCGGTTTCCGTAGACAAATCCGGCAGTGTAATTTCCTTTTTCACGGATGGGGTTGTAGCCTCCTGCAACAGTTGCTGAAATTCTCTGTCCGTTCGGTGAGGCTCTGGTAATAAGGTTGATAGAACCTCCGATGGCATCGGCATCCATATCCGGAGTGAGGGTTTTATTAACTTCTATGGTGGAAATCATATCAGAAGGAATCAAATCCATCTGTACATTACGGTTATCTCCTTCAGCAGACGGAATTCTGTCACCATTCAGGGTCACTGAGTTAAGATTAGGAGCAAGTCCTCTGATGATAAGGTTTCTGGCTTCACCCTGATCGTTTTGTATCGTGATTCCCGGAACTCTCTTCAAGGCATCCCCAATATTGGCATCAGGAAAACGGCCGATCTGATCCGATGAAATGACATTGGTAATATTCGCATTGCTTTTTTGCTTGTTTAAAGCTCTTGCCTGATTTTTCAACGTAGCTCCGGAGACAACAACTTCTGCAATAGAGGTTTCTTTCTTGTCGAAAACGATATTCTGACGCGTATTTTTCTCAGGTTCTACGGTTACGTTGTATTCATGCACACCATAACCCAAATAATCAATTTTCATGGTGTACGTTCCCGGAGGAACATTCAGGAATACAAAATTTCCGTGTTCATCTGATGTGGTATAGATATTTCCCGGACTTAAGGAGATTTTGGCTCCTGGCAGGGCAATTTTAGAATCGTCATTGATATTCCCGGAAAGAGATCCGGTTTGTGCATAGAAAAAAATAGAGGCACAAAATAGAACAGATGTAAAAATTTTTTTCACTTTTTCTTTTGATTAGATTAAAAACGTAACAAAATTAAACGTCTGTTTGGAAAAGATGTTAAAGAGAAAATTAAGGTTTTCTTAAGAATTGTTAATATAGAAGCTGTCTGTTAAAAGGGAACATAGAGTGAGTAATTACCTTTCGGATCCTAAATTTTTTGCAGTTTCATCTCCTTCTATAAGTAAAGTCAATTCATCACATCGTATAATCTGATGATTGTGGATGGTAAATTCTGCCAGTACTTTGTGCACAACTTCACTTCCATCTTTTAATGTGGATTTTGCGATATGATTGGTAAATATAATATTACCATTTTCAGCATAGCTAACGATTTCAAGCTTCTGTTCAGCCACTTTTTCTTTGAGCTTTTTGATGTGCAGGACAAATTGGTCATAATTCAGTTGAGAATGATCTACAAGCTGAATGTATTCTTTTGAAAAATATTTCTCAATTAATGATTCGTCAAATACCGGGTTTTCTAATACCTCTTTGAATACCTGTTGGATAAAATGTTTCATACCTTTATTATTTTGAAGCAAAATTACCTTACAGATTAGTGACTGAACGATAACAATTGTAAAGAAATTATCTCCTGTTGCGTATTCTGCTTAGTGAAACGCTGGTAATACCAAGATAAGAGGCAATATAATGCTGTGGAAAGCGGAGAAGAAGTTCTGGTCTGTTTTTGATAAGTTGTTCATATCTTTGTTGAGGAGAATCTTTAATGAAAGAAATGAGCCTTTTATTGATTTCGCTGAAGCGTTTGTAAAAAAGCGGATGAAAAGTATGCTGAAATTCCTGATTTTCCATGAGCTTATGAAAAGTATCATTATGAAGCTCATAGACTGTAGTAGATTCCAGAGTTTCAATAACGAAATCGCTGGGAATCCCATTCAAAAAGCTGTCAAAGGATGAAACAGCCTGGTTTTCTGTTATAAAATCCAATGTAAGTTCTTTTCCGTCCTGATAGAAAAATACTCTTAAGGCTCCGTTTTTTACAAGGAACATTTTATCTGAAACTTTTCCTTCTTCAAGCAGAATGGTTTTAGCAGGATAAATAACTTCGGATGATAAATGAAGAACAGTTTTTAAAAAAGAATGAAGATCAGGAATATGCATAGCTGAAGGATTAATAGGAGACGTTCAATATATCCTGCACAATAACTTTAGATTTTTCGATGAGTTCATTCGATCTGTAAAGCTGGCTGGTGAGTAAGGCACTTTCAAAAAGAAGATAAATATGAGCTGAAACCATATCATTTTGAAGAACTTCATTGAAGTTTTTTCTCAGCTTATTTTTATGAGTACGGATCACCTGGTGAATATCTTCCTTGTCTGAAGGAATTTCCGACAAAATATTCAGAAAACTGCATCCTCTGAAATCTTCTCTTTGATTCATGTAAATCAGGAAATCAAAAGATTTTTGGAATTTCTCTTGTACGGTTTTTGTTTCTGATGTGAATTGCTCAAGCTCAGAAACCCAATAATCATATCTTTTATTGAGAAATTCAATACAAAGCTCATCTTTAGATCTGAAATGCTGGTAAAAACTTGCTTTTGATACCCCTGCATCTTCAATAATCTGGTTAATGCCTGTATTATTGTAACCTTGCTTATGGAAGAGAACCATTGCGGTGCTTACTATTCTTTCTCGAGGTCGGGACATAATCTAAGATTTCCGCAAATTTAAACAAAATATGAACAGACTGGTATGTTATAAAAGGCTAGATTGGTATTAAATAAACCCCCGGGTATAATAAAGCTGTATCACAAAGAAAAGTACCGTAAAAAACCATACAACATAAGGGTGGTAACTGAAATTATTCTTAAGAATATAATGCAGAGCTTTGAAAAGCTTAAAGATCCCTATAATCCCAATGATGATAAAGACCAGAAAGACCAGAAGAAACACATAATCTCTTGTTCCATATTCAGTTGCCTTGCCAAGGTGATCCAGATAAGATTCTACATTTAAGGTTTGACCTAAAAACATAACAGAACTGATTAATATAAAAAATGGAGTAGAAGTATACACGGTTGTATAAATGAAAGAAAACAGGAGGGTTCGGAAAGCTGCAGTATTGATTTTCTCTTTTTTGTACCATAATAGAGCAACACTGAAGAGTACTGCAGTAATATTATTCATCAGGAATATAAACAGAGCTTTTTCCACCATGCTTAGCCCCTTGATCTTTGAAATAATGTTGTGCTCACCACCATAATCCATTAAAAGCACGGAGACAATTACAGAGGTATAAACAGAAAGCTTGATAGGAGAGAGGTAGTCGTGAAAACGTTCAGTTTCTTCCTTTTCCATCTCGTGTACAGAAAGATCATAGCAGCGGCGGGGATCCTGAAACAATTTGAAAATGGTTACCGGAACCAACAATATTTCAATAATAATCTGCAGACACAGTTTCTCGAAGCTATCGATCAATTTTTCAAACATATATTCGGGTATTAGGGAACGTAATATGCAATTTAATTAAATTTTAAATGATATTTCCATAATAAGTCCACGAATAAAAAAAGAGTGGACGATGGTAATAAACCGTCCACTCTTTGTTTGTATAAGAATTGCTTCCGGGCTATTTAGGAAGCCCTTTTTTTAATGCATTATTCGCTATTTCTACTGCTTTTCTTTCTTTCCAGTCCATATACCTTTTTTTGTATCGTCCTTTCATGAAATTATCAAAATTACGCTGAACAGCAAGGTTCCAAAGAGAATGTGCTTTTACAGCCCAGCTTTTGTCCCATGCACGCAGAGAAATAGAGAAAGAACCGTCCAGATATTTCATCCAGTGCCACCATCCGGTAGGCATGAAGAGTGTATCTCCGTGTTCAAGGAAACACTCGATGCCTTCAATACCATCCAATGCCGGGAATTTCTCAAAATCAGGATTGGCAATATCATAATCTTCCAGTGCATACGTAGCATATGGAAGTTTATAAAGCCTTGATTTCCATTTGTATTCAAACAGAAGGACATGTTTCCTTCCATTGAAATGCGTATGGAAAATATGCGGCATATCAATATCATAATGAAGGAAAGTCACAGAGCCCTTACCTCCAAAAAACATACTCGGATATTTATCTAAAAATCCTCCCATCAGATTCTTTGGCGGAACATAATCGTCCAGAAGTTTGGGTGCAAATTTTATAGGATCAAAGAAAAATATTCTTAGATCAGTAGGCTCCCTTTGAATCAGGTCTACATACTCGCTAAAAGGCATTTTCGTCGTTGGAGTATTGATAGGAGCGGCAGGATCTGCTTTGGAACTGTCGTAAAGGGGAACTTCAACGTCTCCTACTACTTCTTTCATATACTCCATCGTCCATTTTTGGTAGGCAGGCCATTTTCTTGCCATATTCTTGATTACCACTGGCTTACATGGCTTTAGATATTTTTCACGGAAATCTTCTTGTGAAATATCATCTACAATATCAATTGGTTTAAGGATTATTCCCATTTGTTCAAATTATTAAGCTAAAGTATTAAATATTTGCGACAATAAAATGGAAAGAATTAAAATTATTTGGAATTGATATAAATAAATAACAACCCCAAGATTGTAATCTTTCTTTGTTGGAGTTATTAGGATAGATTTTTAGTCTTTATTCTTTTAAAATGTACCGTGTTTATACGGTAAAAAGACTGTTGTAAAATACAATAATTGTATGTATCATTGTTACTGTTAAAAATAATCATGAAACGTTTTACCTCCATTATTTTCTCACTTGTATTTGCAAGTGCTTTTTCACAAAAATCGGCCAAAATTTTCACTTCAGATATTGATAATTTTTGGGTCGCTTATGACAGCATTCAAAAGACAGACAATCACACCCAAAAACTGGATCTGATAAAAAGATTGTATACCGATAAAGCTACAAAAGGCTTAAAAGCTTTTATGAAATCCAGAAATTATAATGATAGTGCATATGTAAAAGTCATTGATAAATATCCTAAATTCTGGAATTCTGTCAGACCCAATACTTTGACCATAAAAACCAAAACCAATGAACTGGAAGCCAGTGTTGTCAAGTTAAAAGAAATATATCCTGAACTTAAAGATGCTGAAATGTATTTTACCATTGGCGGGCTGAATTCCGGAGGAACGGTGAGTGATAATATGGTGCTGGTAGGAGCTGAACTTGCCACAGGACTTTCGTCTACAGATGTTTCAGAATTCAAAGATGAATGGCTGAAAGGCGTTTTTGCAATGCAGTCTCTGGATAATATTGTTTCTCTGAATATTCATGAATATATTCATACCCAGCAAACGGGCAACCGCAGAAGGGTTTTAAATCAATCTATAAAAGAAGGATCATGCGACCTGATTGCTGAGCTTGTGATGAATAAACCTCTGGAAAGGAAATATGTATCTTATGGACTGGCTCATGCAGATAAAGTGAAAGATCGGTTTAAAAAAGACATGTTCACAGGAAATCTTGCCAACTGGCTTTATAATGGAAGAGATAAAGGAGAAAGTGCAGATTTAGGATATTATGTAGGGTATGAGATCAGTAAATTGTATTACCAGAATGCCAAAAATAAAAAACAGGCTATCAAAGATATCATTGAGCTGAATTATGACAATGATAAGGCTGTTGAGGATTTCCTTACCCAATCAAAATTTTTTAAAGAAAAAACGAAAGATCTGATGAAGGAATATCAGAAAAACTCGCCCGCTGTTGTAAAAATAGATCCTGTAAATGGTTCTGTACGTGTAAACCCTGATACAAAAGAAATACGAATTACTTTTTCAAAGGAGATGGTGCCGGAATATTATTCTTTCAATCTTTCAGAAAAAGGAAAAGAATATATGCCGATCACCAAAGTTATTGGAATGGAAAACAATGATAAAACATTGGTCCTGGGTGTAAATCTTAAGCCTGATAAAGAGTATGAATTTTTTCTTACCAATAAAAGTTTCAGATCCAAAGAGGGCTATTCTCTGAAAGACGAGAAGCTTCTTATCAAGTTTAAAACTGGGAACAGATAGTTTGATAGCGATTCAACTTTTTTATTTTTAAATATGGCTATGAAGAAAAATATACTCAAAGTGTTCATCATAAACATCATGATACTGTCTTTGTTAGCTTATATTCTGGGGCTTACAGATTCTGCCTTCAGACAGGTTTATCCTTCGGAGAATATGTTTTTCTATCTGGTTAATTCCATACAATATTTTGTGCTTTGGGTTTTGCCTTACTGGTGGCTGATCATTATGGGAGGTGCTTTATTACTCACTTTTTTGTATTATATTATTAGAAAAAAATGAGGTATAGATGTACTATACTTCTGTTAAAATAGCTATCTTTAAAATCTTCAGTTAATCCTTTTGAAAAAAAAATTACATCACCTAAAATTCAGATTCTATCAAACTTTCAGACTGTTAAATCTGAATCCAAGAGCAGGCGTTCCTGTATTGATTATTCTTGGAATTCTGATGCTCATGAAGCTGCCGGAAAACTATTATTATCCGCCATTATTTTTTATGCTTACACTACTGTTTCACTATGAAAGGAAAGATATTCCTTTTCTGAAGAAAGTTTTTGTTAATGGCTGGCTGTGGGTTATTGTTTTGGAGGCTGCATGTATCTACATCATCCTATTATGCGGAAATATCCATTATAAATGGGATAAAACGGTATTGTTTCCACTGCCGCTATTGGTCTTACTGCCTTTTATCACTCCAAAAAAACAACCCTGGCTGACTTTACAATGGAATGGTATTCCTGATGATTTGTTTGAATGGAAAAGCTTCCTGAGAAAAAATACAGGGTTGGCAATTTTGGGATTGTTGATGATAAGCTCCTCGTCTTACCATCCTGTAACTCTGTTTCTGGCAGGATTTTTTGCATTGGATTATATCTCGCATGTTTATGAACCCAATGAAAACAAAGAAATGCTGGAAATGTATTTCAGAAAATATACCTTGAAAGAGAAAATCAGAAGAAACTCTTTGTTTTTTAATATTTTACTGTTACCGGCTTACTGTCTGTTTCTGATCCTGAATCCTGCCGAAAGTCTGTATCTGCTTTATTATTTTACTTTTATGAATCTGTATTTTTTACTGATTTTAACCAGAAAATATAAGCAGTATCATTATAAAGAAAAGAATAATTACTTTAATATGGGAGTTTTTATTGAATATACAATATGCAGCATAACCATTCTCCCAGCCTTATTTTTGCTGAAAAAAAATATCAAAGAAGCTTCTCAAAATATCAGAACCTATGTTGGAGATTAAAAATATACACGTTCAGTTTAAAAATCAGAAAGTTTTAAACAATCTGAATCTATCCGTAGAAGAAGGCTGTATAATAGGATTGCTTGGGAAAAATGGAGAAGGAAAGACCACTCTGTTTGAAGCCCTGTACCGAAGTGTTCCTTTTTCAGGGAATATTACCTGGAAGAATGAACAGCTGAAAAGGGAAATGATTTCTTATCTTGAAACTGAAAACTACTTTTATCCTTATATTACGGGAGAAGAGTATCTTGCTTATTTTACTTCAAAAAAAGAAAATGAAATCAAAGAAATTATTGAAAAATTTAATCTCCCTTTGAAAAAATATGTACAGTATTACTCCAGCGGAATGAAGAAAAAACTGGCACTTACCGGAATGCTGATGTTGGATAAACCAATCAATATTCTGGATGAGCCTTTCAATGGGGTTGATTTTGAGGGAGTTCATCTTCTTTATGACATCATCAGACAACTGAAATCCGAAAACAAGATTGTTATTGTGAGTTCCCATATCATTGAAACGCTGTTTAATACCTGTGATACAATAGCTTTACTGAAAGAAGGTAAAATTGAGAAAATATACAGAAAAGAGGAATTTAGCCAGCTGAATATGCTTAAGTTCTAAGTATAAAACTTTAAAATTTTAACAATTGAAATCAAGCCGGTTCTTTGAATTTTTATTAAATTATTTTTTTAGATAACACTTATTTTTCATAAAGTGTAACGGTAAAAACGATTCCTATGCCTGAATTTTTCCATGATAAAAGACTGTATTATACGCCTATTGAATTTGCTTTAAGCCATATCGGAGGAACCTGGAAAATGCCTATCCTGTGGAGGTTACAGGAGAAACCTCTTCGTTTCAGTGAACTTAAAAAAGATATTCCACATATTACAGATAAGATGCTGACCAGCCAGCTGCGCGAACTGGAAGCTAAAGACATGATCCACCGTGAAGTATTTCCTGTAGTGCCGCCAAAAGTGGAGTACAGTCTTACAGAAAAAGGGAAAAAAGCGATTCCGGTAATTGAAACCATTATGAATTTTGGTTATGATTTGATCAAAGAGGAAGGAATTGTGTTTCCACCCAAAGAATGACCAGCGGATATTTCTCCATTCAATAAAGCTTTTTTCATACCTTCACCATAAAATTGATTCAATAGTATGAAGCTGAAATTAGGGATATTAGACCAGTCGCCTACCACCATGGGCGGCAGTGCAGCATCTGCTTTGGAAAACAGTATTAATCTGGCTTTATTGGCTGAAGAAACTGGTTTTCACAGTATCATGTATTCCGAACATCATGGGGTAGAAGCTTATGGAAGTTCCAGCCCTGAATTATTAGCTGCGATTGTACTCAGTAAAACAAATCATATCAAGATAGGAACGGCCGGCATTATGATGCGAAATTATTCTGCTTATAAGATCGCGGAATGGACCAAAATGCTGTCAACCCTTTATCCTGAACGCTTTATTCTCGGACTGGGAAAAGCTCCCGGAGGATTGAAAGATGCGGTGATGGCTTTGAATAATCACAAACCTGTCATTCTATCCAATATGGAAACTAAACTGGAAGAGATTATTCAATTTATAAAAGATGAAAAAGGGATTTATGACGGATTGATTGCACAACCTACTCAAGTAAAACACATCCCTGAGATCATGTGGCTGGGCTCAGGAATGACCTCTGCAAAAGAAGCTGCAAAACATGGGATTGGCTATTCGTTTGCTGCTTTTATGAACAATGAGAACGGGATGGAAAATACAGAAGTTTATCTCAGAGAATTCGATGAGACTCAATATTTTTCTCAGCCTTCTTTACAGATTGCAGTGGCGGTATCAGTATCAGATACTTTTGATCAGGCTAAAAGGAATGCTTATGGTATGGCATATCAGTTTTTACAGTCACGGCAGCTGGCCAGTCCCAATGCTGTACTTTCCCCTGAAGTTGTAGAGCAAAGGATTTTGGGAACTCATGATGATGAAGAGTTTTTTACCATTTTGGATAGGATTATCATAGAAACACCAGAGTCTGTCAATCAAAAGTTGCAGCAGGTTTCAGCAAAATATAATACGGATGATCTCCTCATATTATGCAATATGCATCAGGAAGAAGATCGTATCAATACGTATAAAAATATCATTAACAATAATAAATAAGTTCTCCAGAATATAAGTGAAAACCATGAAGCAGGATAATTCAATAGTATATATCATGACGGGTGGTCCTGGAGCAGGAAAGACGACCTTGCTGGATGAATTAAACAAAAACGGACTGGAAACGGTACCTGAAGAAGGAAGGAAAATCATTAAGGAACAAATTGATTCTAATGGTGAAGGACTTCCATGGATAAATAAAGAACTTTTTGCAGAACTGATGTTTAAAGAATCTGTAAAATCGTACTTGAAAATAAGTCAGATGAACAATGTGGGACCTGTTTTCTTCGACCGAGGAATATTGGATACTCTTGGTTATATGAGGCTTGAGAATATTCCAATTCCGGCATTCATGGAAGCGAAAGCAAAAGAAATGGTGTATCATAACAATGTTTTTATTCTTCCACCATGGAAAGAAATTTACGAAAATGATCAGGAAAGAAAACAAACCATTGAAAAAGCGATTCTTACCTTTGAATGCATGAAGGAAATTTATCAGGAATACGGATACAATCTCATAGAAGTCCCGAAATCTGCAGTTGAAAGCAGAGCACGTTTCATCCTTGATACCCTTTCATATACTAATTAAATTAATTGCTTATCAATCATCAATCACCAATTATCATTTATAGTATGAATCATCTACCTTTTGAAAAAGAACTCCTTGAAATGGCTGATAAAGATCTGTCAGTAAGAGGAAAACTCTTGGAAGCAGGAGAATTATCCGGAGGTTATCATCCTGAAATGGAACGTATTCATAGAGCCAATGCACAACGTCTTCGGGAAATTATATTGGAAATCGGCTATCCTACCATTCCAAAAGTGGGTGAAAAAGCAAGTGAGGCTGCGTGGCTGATTATCCAGCATGCCATTGGTGAGCCTGAATTTATGAAAGAATGCTGCATTATGATGGAAGAGAGTGGTGGTGATATTAATCCAGCTAATAAAGCTTATTTATACGATAGGATTCAGGTTTTTCAAAGCAAGCCACAGAAATATGGAACACAGCTGACTGCTGAAAGAGCCATTTATCCTGTAGAAAATAAAGACAACCTAAACGAAGAACGTAAAAAGGTACATCTGCCAGCACTTTCAAAAGAGGAAATTAGCAATATTCCAGAGCCTGAAGAGATTCCGGAAATTGACAGTAAAGATGCCGGGTATGTAGTCTGGAGAAAAAAGGTAGGCTGGATTTAATAAAAATGCAGAATAAAGAAAATAGTTTTCGACTTAGGCTGCAATAACTTCCAACTCCTGGCTTCCATCTTCATACTTATTTTTATACCTTCAAAACTTCACGTACCTCAATATTACCTCCGATTTTAAAGATGGGATTTCCTTTTGCCATTTCTACTGCTTCATCTATAGACTCTGCTCTTATAATAATATATCCGCTGATAAATTCTTTGATTTCCGTATAAGGTCCGTCGGTTACAATATTATCCGGTTTTACAGTTTTTGCAGCTCCAGGGGCAGGCAGAAGAGTATTTCCTTTATCGACCAGTTTATTCTGAGCGGCAATGTTTCCCAACCAGTTCAGACGTTCCTGGATCTGTTCTGGAGAAGGTTTAAAGTCGGAAATATCTTTAAGTCTGAAGATTAATGCAAATTCTTTCATAATCTATATTTTTTTGTTATTCATTTTAATGACGATTGAAACATAAAAATGGAGACAAAAATCTTAATTTTATTTTAGTCTTTTAATAATGGTCTGGGATCAAACAACACTTTTAAGGTATGAATCTTTCCATCTTTAATCTGATACCATCCGGAAGCCTCTACTTCTTTTTCTCCCATGTCAATGGTATACCAGAAACATACATCTTCGCCGGATGTAAAAGCTTTCAGAATTTTGTACTTAAACTTCATTTGCTTCATATCTGTGATATAAACAGAAGCTCCTTCTCTTTTTCCAAGTACTCCTATGAATTTAAAGCCAGGATCAAGACAACTTTCTGCCTTGTCAAAATTTTCTTCATTTAAATATTGGATAAACTGTTCTGCTGTGTTTTGGCCTTTATTATTCATAAGTCTTATTTTAATTGTTAAATACAAATTTAGCTGGCACATATCATTTCATCTGTGATTATAATCACAAAATAATTCGTAATTTTTACTATTTTAAACCAGGGATTCTGCCTTTAGCATAAGCAATTTGTTCTTTTTCTTTTTCCTGATCCGGATTGTTTCTAAGATACAGCTGGTAATAAGTTGCAGCATTTTTAGGCTGTTTCAGATTGAGATCGTAAAGAAGTCCCAAGCGATAATAAATAATATTGCTCGTACCAAAAGTTAATCCTCTTTTATAAGCCGTCACCGCATCATTATACTGATTTCTGGATTCATAAATTCCCGCCAGTGCGGCATAGTAAAGAGTGGTATGATCTGAAATCGCTTCATCAATTGTTTTTTGAGCATAGATTGCAGCATTATTATAATCTTTCATTTCTCGATAGCTTAATGTCATGAAATATAAGGTGCCTTCGCTCTGCACTCCCTTCTCTTCCAGCATTTTATAAAGACTGATGCATTTCTGATAATCTTTTACATAAAAATAGGCCTGTCCCATATCATTCATCACATTTACATCAGTATGATTTTTCAGGAGTTTTTCACCAATTTCAATCACTTCAGGATACTTTCCCAACTGATTGGCAACCGGTAATAAAGCCTGTTGTAAAGTAAAGTTTTCAGGATCAGAAGCAATGGCTGTTTTCAGTACATCATAAGCTGGTTTAAATTGTTTGAGACTGCTGTAAGTCAGAGAAAGATCATAAGCTACATCCGGATCTGTAGCGTTCAGGGTATTGGCCTTTTTCAGATAATTAAGTTTAGACTCAGGAGTATCTGCATAGATGGCAAGCTGTTTATAAGCATTGAAATTAAGACTGTCCACCTGAATAATCTGATGAAGATATCCCTTGGCATTGGACGCATTACCACGTCTTGAATTAATACTGGCCAGACTGAATAGAGTAGGCAGGTTATTAGGTTGAAGAGTATTGATTTTCTGATAATTTTTCTCAGCTTCCGGCAGTTTACCGGCCATCATATTACAGTAAGCTATTTGAGAAAGGGCTTTTATATCCTGTGTATCGCCGGGATATATGCTCTGAAGATATTTTGCGGCATCGGCATAGCGTTGTGTTTCATAGTATTCAAGAAGTTTTTCAGTATCAATTTTTGCAGACTGAGCTGTGATATGGTTAAAACATAATAGAATAATACCCACACAGGTTCCTATTTTCATCATGGTTATTTTTTAACTAAAATATTGGATATTTAATAAGGTTCCAAATTTTATCCTCACTTATTGGGGATTTTTTTAATTTTATGAATAGTTTATAGTGGAAATCAAAAACTTCTCTCATAAGATTTCTTATATTCACTCTATAGAAAAGGATCAGACAAAGTTGAATAGATATGGAAATAAAAACTGTAGAATCATTTCTGGATTACTATAAAAAGATAAGAGAAAGGACAAACCGGATTATCGAAGTGGTACCTCCCGAACATATTGACTTCACTTATAAACCTGGAAAATTTACCATTGGTGATCAGATAAGGCATATCGCAACGATTGAACGGTACATGTATGGAGAAACTATTTCAGGAAAGAAAAGTGCTTATCCGGGATGTGGGAAAGAGCTTGCTGACGGTTATGAAGATACCGTTAAGTTTTTCAATGAAATGCATCGCCAGACCCTGGAAATCATCAGCGGAATGTCTGATGAAGATCTTACCCGTAAATGCTTAACTCCCGCCAATAATGAAATTTCTATCTGGAAATGGCTTCGTGCGATGATAGAGCATGAAATTCATCACAGAGCTGAAATTTATATTTATCTGAATCTTTTGAATGTAAAAACACCTCAAATCTATGGATTTTCTGCAGAAGAAGTTCAGGAAATGAGCATGAAATTATAGATTCAAAGGTGATGAATAAAGGCTGTTCGGTCCGTTGAGGTTAATTTGTATATTAGCCCATTCAAAAAATAATAATGACCAGACCTTTCATCATTCCTCTTGTACTGCTTTTAAACAGTGCATATGCACAGACTCATTCAGACCTGAAACCGGGAGATACATTAAAATATATTCCCAAGTCTCATAAACCTTCATGGATTTCGGTACAGTCCGGGGATGCAAATTTGGGGCTTGCATTGTTCATGGATGGAAAGAAACTGAAAGAACAGGATGATTCCAGAGGGATAAAAAGTGTTGAACGCTTCTATTTTACCCCTGAAAAAGGGAAAAAATATGAACTGAAAGTGTGGGCTAAGTCTTATGTTGAGAAAAGCAAAACAGCTAAAGTTTCCATTATGGAATCTAAAAATGTGGCAGTTTTGGATGGCCAGTTCACTTCTGAACAGTTTGTGGAAGACCTTAGAACATTCCGTTCTATCAGAGAAAAAGCAAATTCAGGATTGTATGTCTACAGAACCAAAGAACAGATAGATAGTATCTACCAGAAGGCAGAAGCAGACGCCCGAAACAGCAAAAATATTTTCGACTTTTATAAAGTAATAGCGAATGTTACCGGATTTGAAGGAAGCTGCCATAATTATACTGATTTGCCTAATCATGCTTCTTATTATCTCACCCAAAAACCGGAATATTTACCCATAACATTGAAGAATATTGACAGTCGTCTGCTTCAGGATTCAAAGGATGTAGCATTGCCTTTAGGTGCTGAAATCCTTTCTATCAACGGAGTTCCTGCCAAAGAAATGATTGGCCGTTTTTCAAAATACTATTTTTCTGACGGATATTCCATGCCTTACAAAAAAGCAACAGGCTTTGAAAGAGGGATGCTGGACAAATTTTATATAGAATTTGGTACTCACAAAAACTATGTCATCAGCTATCAGTGGAATGGAAATGTAAAAGAAATTTCATTGCCGGGAATATCATTGGAAAACTTTAAAAAGCTTCAGGATTCCAGACATTCATTGACTTTTGACAAAAAACTGCTCTCAGAAAAATACAGTTTTACTAAAGAAGGAGATGGACTATACCGTTTATCTGTGAGAGGTTTTGATTTTGCAACAGGAAAAGAAGATCCCGCCTATAAAAAATTCAGTGCTTTTCTTGATCAGATGATGGATACCCTGGAGCAGGAAAAAATAAAAGATCTTATTGTGGATCTCAGAGGAAATACCGGGGGTACGGGAGCTCTTTATGAAAAAGTTTTTTCTTATCTTACCCAGAGACCTTTTCGTGACAGCCACTATGCTTATACGAAGTTCAATGAAGTACCTATGGAAGAGAAACTGGTAATTACCTCTCTTTTTCTTTCCAACGGAGTGCAGGATAAGCACGGACTGAATGCTTATCTGAAACAGCTTTATCCTAAGAATGTTCAGGGAAAATATTATTGGGCAGATGATAAGAATCCTTCCGTTATGCCGAATGAAAGAACTTTTAAAGGACAGCTTTATCTGTTGGTAGACCAGCGTGTGGCTTCCGCAGCTTCACACTTAGCTTCACTGATTAAATCCTACACTAATGCAGTGGTGATTGGAAAAGAAACCGTAGGAGGGTATTATGAACACAACGGACATCTTCCATTGGTTTATGAACTTCCTAATACCGGAATTCAGACAGGATTTTCTATTGTTCATGTTATTCAGGATACTCAAAACCTTCCGGACCAGAAAAGAGGACAAGGGATTATGCCTCATAGTAAAATTCAGGAGACAGATCAGGAATTTTTGGATCAGACTGATGTTTATCTTAAAAAAGTATCAGAACTCAGAAAACAGTAAAAAGGATTTCATTTATTGAATCATTACATATAATCCAGCTGCAAATAATCAATTTACGGCTGGTTTTTTTGTTGTTAAATTATAGCGTGATTTTAAATTATATCTTTTTTTAGTGATAAATTTTATGTTTTTATTTATTAAAAATTGTTAAATATCATTCTGGTAGATAGGTATTTATTTCTTTTTTTTAATCATTTATTTTGGAATTATTAATGAAAAGTCGTAGAACTACTACAAATTTTCAGATTAGCTTCTGAAAATTTTTTGAATAGAAATTACCGTTCTATCTTTGTAATACCACCAATCTAATGACAAAAAAATTAATAATGATTAAAACTTTCATCTCATAACGATAAATAGAGGAGAAATCCCGAAATTCAACAGGGAGTAAAGGGGATAAATTTTCTGCTTTACCTTTTTAACATTACTCTATACCCTGTTTTGATCTTAATATCCGCATTTTATTTTTCAGAATGAAAGCCGGATAACGAAAATGTATCTGAATGTTTTAATTCAGGTAGGTTTTAGCCTTAAAAAATTTGACACTCAATCAATCAAAATATTACAATTATGTTTCAGGACGATCATTCACCCAAAATGCCTGTTTCAAAAGATAAAATCCCAGCTGCAGATAATATAAAACAAACGTTGAAAGATAAAGCTGTAAGCAAAGCTGCCAAGGAAGTCCAGGAAAAATCGAGCGGAACCGTTAAAAAAGCAACTGAAAAAATGGTTCAGGCTCAAGCCTATACAGGGATGGTTCAGAACGGTTCCCAAATGTTTATGAATCAGGTTAAGCAGCCTAATCCACCCACATTGGTAGAGGACAAAGTATGGTCTAAACAGCCTACTTCCGGAATTTACAATGCCAATACTATTCCCGGTAATCAAGTAGCGGGAATCAACCGTGTGGTAAAACTTGAAATTGTGATTGACGGAAAAGTGATCAAGCATTTCAAGCATTTTCAGTTAAAACAAAGTGCTGTAAAACATCATGAATTTGATCTGATGCTGGCTCACGATATTTTAGGAAGCTCAGAAAATCATAATCTGGAAGAAGCTCAAAACTTTCTGGGAAAAAGAATTACTGTAATTTTCAAATATAAAGACGTTGAAGATGGCCCGGAAAGAAACTTTGTTGGTGTAATTACTGAAGTAGGTTTTAGCCAGGAAAAAGGGAGTCTGGGAAATATTGTTCTTACAGGATCAAGCCCAACAGTACTTTTGGATGCGGCTCCTCATATTCAGAGTTTTGGCGGAGCACAGGAAATCAGTCTGAACAGTATCGCAGATCAGGTGATTAAAGAAGGTTTAGGACAAAACTCCTTTGATTTCAGAGTAGATGCAGCTCACGGAAATGTTTCCTACAGCTCACAATATGAAGAAACCCATTACAACTATCTGGCAAGAATAGCGGAAGCCTATGGAGAACAGTTTTATTATGATGGTGAAGTGCTTCATTTCGGGAAATTGCCACCTCAGGAAAAACCAGTAAAACTGACTTACGGAAGCAGCGTAAGCGATGTAAAGATAAAAATGAAAGCCCAGCACGTGAATCCATCATTTTATGGCTATAACAGCAGTAAAAATGAAAAATTAACCGCTGGGAATTCAAAAATAAATCATACTTCGGATATTGCTAAAAGGGCTTATGAAATTTCAGAGAAAACCTTTACCACTCCTTCATTAAGAGTGGCTCCGATAAAAGCAACGTCTTTTATGGATGTGGAAAATTCCCAGAAAGGAACAGCCGGAAGCAAAGCCTCAGAAGTATTTGTTATTTCAGGGATTACAACAGTACCTTTCCTGTATCCGGGCTGTATTGCTGATATCGAAATGAGAAAAGCAGAAAGCAGTGAAACCACATATTTCACAAAACTGATGATTGTAGATATGCAACATGAAGTAGATGCAAGAGGGTATTATACAGGAACTTTTGAAGCCATTGCTTCTGACACAGGATTTATTCCGCGCCCGGAGTTTCAAACTCCAAAAGCAGATGCACAATTTGCTAAAGTAATTTCCAATACAGACCCTTTAAACCAGGGAAGAGTGAAGGTACAGTTCGACTGGCAGAATGGTTCTACCACTACAGAATATATCAGAGTAATGACTCCAGATGGCGGTGGAAGCGAAAAGGTAAGTAAAAATCGTGGATTCATGGCCATTCCGGAAGAAGGAGATCAGGTTGTAGTCAATTTTGCCCATCAGCATCCTGACCGTCCGTTTGTGATGGGAGGAATGTTCCATGGTGGAGTCGGCGGCGGTGGCGGAGCCGGAAATAATATTAAAAGTTTAAGCAGTAAAAGCGGCCACACCATGAGCCTTGATGACGGCGGAGGAATTACGGTAAAAGATAAAGATCAAAACTCTGTCTTTCTGGATGGAGCAGGAAATATCACGATAGACAGTAAGATTTCTATTACTCTGAATTGCGGAAGCAGTTCCCTTTATATGGATAAAGACGGAAATATTCAGATCAAAGGAAAAGAAATATTTGTACAGGGAATTAATATCGGAGTTGGGGGAACATCGAGTATTGGAGTGGGTGTAGGACCTGAAGACGGTGATCCTACTTCAGGAATCGGAATCAAATCAGATACTCTGGATATCGGAACCAAAACCCTTTCCATGAGAGGTGATACTGAAGCCAACCTCAGCAGTGGAGGAAAAATAAATGTAGGAGGCGGAAGTGAAACAAATATTGTAAGCGGAACTGTAAAACTGAATTAAAAGAAAATGAATCCTGTAGACCTGGAGCTGGTAAAATTAAAAAGACAATGGCAGAAAGTCGTTTCGAAAAATGAAGAAAAACCTATGCTGATCTGTATAGGAGAGAAACATGAAACCGATCTTTTTGATGGATTTATCAAATCTAAACTTTCTGAAGACGAAGAAAGTGATGATGTTTTTTTACTCCATTATCAGGAATTTAACGGAATGAATTCCTTCGGACAGACTTTATTGGATGAATGGACCGAGTTCTATGAAATGCTGAAAAAAAGTGAAGAAAATATTCCTCAATGGGATTTGAAGAATCCGGAAAAAAAATTTAAAACAGATGCTTATAAAGCCTTTTATCCTCTGCTGGAATTAAAGAAAAACTTCCCGAATATTCAGCACTCCAAGATTTACCTCTACATTGCTCCGCTCAGGATCAGTGATAAAGAAGAGTTATCTCTATGGGTGAAAGAATGGTGCAGCATCTGTGCAGCATCAGAAAATAAAGATATTACACTGGTATGGGCAGAGCATCACACCTACAGAACGTTGTCACAAATTCCTTCAGCACATAGTTTCAGGGTAGAAGTGGATATTCATCAGCTGATGCAGAATACAGCGGTACATACCAACCGGAAGAAAAACAGCCCGGATACAGACTTTCAGCAGCAGATTCTCGTAGCGAGTAATCATTTAAGCAAAGAAAGATTCAAAGAAGCAGAACATGCCCTGAAAACAGCGGTGAAACTGGCCAAAGAACAAAAGAATAAACAGGGAGAAATCTCAGCCTATTTTATGCTTACACAGGCTTACACCGCAGATAAGAAAAAAGACCGTGCAGAAGATACTTACAGAACGATATTGGAAGAAGTAATGACGGATTCACCTTTGGAAGTTCAGATGTTGATGAATTATGGAAGTCATCTCTTAGGAAATTCCCAAAAATCCAAAGCAGAAAAAATATTTGAAAAAGCTGCAGAAACAGCACAGAAAATAGGAGAGTATGCGATGGCTATTGAATGCTGCAGAATCATCGCAACACTGAATGATACTGTTTTGACAAAAGATAAAATGATAAGGTATTTTGAAAAGTGCCTTGATATCGCAAAAGTAATGGAGCCTTCAACCAGAGAACAAAGCAGTCTGCGGTTCGTAGCCTCAATGCTGATTCTGAAATACGAAGGCGATCAGGATAAAAAAACAAAACTGGACAATGAAATGAAGGCGTATTTTGGTGATGACTGGAAGGTAAGTGTAGAAAGGCCAAAAGCTGAGTAATCTCAAATTAAAAGAATCATGGCAGATCTGAATAAAAAAACAGTAAAACCCATCAAGGTTGAAAAACCGAATATGAATCCGGACCGCTCGCTGAAAGTGAATGCAGACGTTACCTCAGTAAGCTGGGACAAAACTACGCAAGGCTGGAAGAACGGAATGAAGAATAATGTTGACTCTCTGAATCCGGTTTCCATGGCTAAATCCATTGCAGGTGGAGATAGCGCTCAGCCAGCAAAAAGTAGTGGCGGAGGTGGCGGAGACAGTGCTGTAACAGCAGAAAAAGCAGCTCCGGAAAGTAAAGTAAAGCTGATCAAAGTCAATACACCGGCAATGCCTTCCACTGCCATTCAGCATACAAGCAAGCATTTTGATATTGTGCTGGCGATTGATATCCACTGGACATTGATCCCGCCGCCGCCTTCATTTATGCTGATTCCGCTGCCTTTGCCGCATCCGTTCATCGGGATTGTATTTGATGTTATGGATTACATTACGATCACTATCCCGATTCCTCAGTTTGCAAGAAATCTCATGCCGTCACTTCCGGAAAGCATTCCGATGGGAGGCTCAATATATGTTCACGGAAGACATAAAGCAACCACTACGACGAGTGTCATGGGAGTGGTAATTCCGTTCAGACATGTCACCTCATTGATTCCGGTATATCTCATTCCTTTTCCTCAGGAAGCTCCGCATGAAGGAGAAGTATATTACGGCTCTCAAACCGTTTTAGCGCAAGGAAGTAAAATGAGCGGAAACCAGCCGCAGCAGGTACTTACTTGTATGGGGTTTCCTTTCGGGATGACCATGCTGCCTGCCATGCCGGACAAACCAAAGAAAAACCCACTGGCGTACTTCGCCTTCTATAATAATTTTTCAAGCATGTATATCCAGATCAATACGGGTGGACCTGTATTGGTGGGAGGAGCTTTCGTTCCCCATGTTTATACTCCCGGAGAAATGCTGATGCGTCTTGCTGGGATGTTTTTAATGAGAAGCCTGACCAAGAAAATAGGAAAACTAGGGGCTAATGGTTTAAAAAAACTGAATAATAGTGTCCTTAAAAAAGCTCCATTCAATAAATTCAAATTTGCCAATGCCCTTTCTAAGAAATTATGCCACTGGGGATTGGAACCTGTTAATTTTGCTACAGGTGCCATGGTTTTTGAATGGGATGATTTTGAAATTCAGGGAAGCACTCCTTTAAAATGGAGAAATATGTGGCACAGTGACAGACCTTATGATTTTGGGCCTTTAGGAAACGGGGTCTTTAATAATCATGATCTGTTTATCCTTCCTGAAGAAAATAATAAGTTTGCCGGATGGATGCATCCTTATGAGAATATTGCCATGCTAATCCCTGCACCGGAAATTGGCGAAGAAATGACCTATTTCAGAGATCAGAAGATATGGCAGTACAGACCAAGCAGCAGCATTTGGGTTATTCGCAAAGGAACCGATATCTACACATATAAACGTTTCCATCATATTACAGAAGGAACCATCTACAAAGTAGTTCGTATTGAATATGGTGACGGAACAATCCGGGAATACGAGTATGAAGACAGGAATATTGTCCTGAAAAGTATCAAAGATGTAAAGAGTGGATTCAGTATAGAAACCGTTATTCACCCTGAATATAAAAAGGTAACAGAAGTTTATTACTGTTATAAAAAACAGAGAGATCTGCAGGTTCGCTATGATTATGATGACCGCGGAAATCTTACCCATGTCTGGGATATTCATAAAAAGGCAATTGCCTTTGAATATGACGGAAACAATAAGGTGGTGAAAAGAACTAACCGAAATGGGATGAGCTATATCTGGAACTATGATAAAGAGGGAAGAGTAATTCATACTAAAGGAGTAGATGGGTTTATGGAAGGGAATCTCCATTATAATGAGGAAGAAGGTTTTACAGAAGTAATATATCCAAAACAGAATAATAAAACCGAACGCTATTATTACGATGAAAACTTTCTTGTTTATAAAAAAATAGATGGAGAAGGTGGTGAAACCTGGTATGATTTTACAGCGAACAACGAGTTGAAAATGATAGGAACTCCGGAAGGAAGAGTTCAGGGGTATACCTATGATGAAATGGGAAATATCAAGATTTTCCATAGTTTTGATGGGGAAGAGTATCATTATCAGTACAATGAATTTGGACAGGTTATTGCGCGCTTTTCACCATCCGGAAGTTCTGAAACATGGAGTTATGATGAAAATGGAAGATTGATTAGTCATACAAATGCAACAGAAGAAAGTGTCTATTATGAGTATGCCGAAGAGGAAAGACTTCCCGAAAGAAGCATAAGAGAAAATATTACAACATCTTACGAATATAACAAAAGAGGCCAGCTTATTCAGCTGACCAATGCAATGGGAACTGAGCAATATTGGAAATATGATGAGTATGGAAGATTATTGGTTTTCAGTCCAAAACCTCTAAACAGAGTCCTTTGGAACAGAGATAAAATGGGAAGGGTTGTAGAAGTGAATGAACAGGGGCAGCTGCCTTTAAAGCTTCGTTACGATGCCTATGATCTTCCGATTTATGCTACGGATGGACGCGCAGAATGGCTCATGAGTTATACCCCTATGGGAAGTCTGAAACGACAGGTGCGCCGGAATGCACTTACGGGTAAAAAAGAACAAACCCTGGCTTTTGGATATGATGCTTATGAAAACTTAATGAGCATTACCAATGAAAAAGGAGAAGTCTATTCTTTTGAAAGAAATAATAATAACGAAATCATAGGTGAAACCGGCTTTGAAGGCCAGAAAAAATTCTTTGTTCGTGATAAAGACGGATTGGTTACCCAAAGAAGAACCCCTCACGGGAAGAATATTTTTTATGAATATGATTTAGCGGGAAGAATAACGCAAACCCATTATCCGGACGGAACCTGGGAAGCCTATCAATATGACACTTCAGGGTTATTAGTTAATGCAGATAATGAAAATAGCAGTGTTGCCTTCCAAAGAAATAAATTAGGACTGGTTACCAGTGAAAAACAAGGCGAACATTCCATTGAATATGAATATGACAATCAAGGGAATTTGGTGGGTTTAAAGAGCAGTTTGGGAGCCGAAATTGACTATAGCTACAATGATTTTGGACAGCTTAGAACAGTTACTGCTACCAACCGGATTATTGAAGTTCCGTGGCAGATGAGTCTTCAGATCAGTCGGAACGGGCAGATGTATTCCCGTGAAATGACTGGCGGTGTAGAAAGTACTTTTGAATTCGATCATCTCGGAATACCAGTAAGTCAGAAAGTAATGGTGAATAAAAACAATACCAGTTTCCATAAAGATTACGACTGGGGAGTAGGAAACCGTTTGCTGCATATGCTGGATAGGGTGACTGGCGGAAGAACAAGATTTGATTATGATGCTTTTGGAAGCCTTGTGACCGCTGAATATTCCACTGGAGAAGTACAGTACAAAAATCCGGATGCCACAGGATGTTTATATGAAAGTGCCAAACGTACGGACCGTATTTATAACAAAGGAGGGCAGCTGATGCGGGATAAAAACTGGTTTTATCATTATGATGATGAAGGTTATTTGCTGTTAAAAAGCAAACGACCGATCAATAATGTGAAGCCGGAGCGTACAGAAGATTCCAATAATATGCATCCTTACTATAAAACCATTGCTTCAGACTGGTTAAGTAATCCGAAAATGCCGGATGGAGCTGATTTACCTAATGTAAATGAGGAGGTTTCAACAGGAGCCCAAAACCAGGAATGGTTTTCAGGAGATTGGGCTTATTCCTGGACTGCCAGCGGAATGCTTGCTAAAGTAAAACGCCCTGATGGTAAGGAAATAAGCTTTGAATATGATGCGCTGGGAAGAAGAACTTCAAAAATTGGACTCAAGAAAATAACTCGTTATATTTGGGATGGTAATGTCCTTCTGCATGAATGGAATTACGCTACAGAGGAAGATCCTATTACGGTTGTAGATGATGAAGGAAATGTTATTGCAGGCAAAGAACCTATGGAGAATGTGGTGACCTGGGTATATGAAAGAGGAAATCATGTGCCGAGTGCGAAAATAGAAGATGGTAGAAAAGCATCCATTATTTTAGATTATATAGGGAGGCCTGTACAGGCTTATGATGAAAATGGAGGTCTAATATGGAGCGCAGAATATGATATCTTTGGAAAGTTTAAAGTCTTTAAAGGAAATCAGCATTTTATTCCATTCAGACAGCTTGGACAATATGAAGATTCAGAGCTCGCAGGCCTTTATTATAATAGGTTTAGATACTATGATTCTGAGAGTGGGAGATATATCAGCAAAGACCCTATAGGTTTTGCGAGTGGTGAGCCTAACTTCTATGGGTATGTAGATGATAGTAACAGAAAGGTGGATATTTTAGGATTAATGCCATTTGATCCCAAGCCTATTACCTCTGGTAGCGTTTTTAGAGGCGTGAAATCTGGGCAGGCTCCTTTTTTTCCTAGCTCAGGAGATATTGCACACTTTAAAAATACTGGAACAATGCCGGGACTTTCTACAAAACCTAAGTTAAATAGTCAGGCAACTAAGTTTTTTGAAAAAATTGGTGTTAAAGATATTTTAGAAATTGACACAGAGAAATTGAGTAACTTGGAAGTAATTCAGGATGGAAAGGAACACGCAAGTGTTAAACCAACTGATGATTATCTGGCACGAAATAATATGAGCATGGCAGAAGCTTTAGACGATTGGAATGCGAAAGGAGAATCACATCCACTTAGTATAGAACTTTCCAAAGCGGCAAACTATAAATAAAATCCAATGAATTTAAAATCATTCATCAGTAATGAAATTTTACGAACAGAAAACGAGATCAATACTTTTTTACTTAAAAACGATGTAGAATCATTAATAAAAAAAGAAGTAGTTTATGGAAAAAGAAACAACTTTATCCTTCATTCGCTTGAAGGAGGTAAAAAAGAAATATTTACATTTTCTATATCATATACATTTAAAGAGGACATAGAAGACGAGAGTGGTCAAAGACCTAATGATATCACTTTAAGCATCATATTACAAATCAATGATAATAAGAATTATAAAGTTAATCAGGAGATCACTTTTGGGACTGAGCTAGATGATATTGAATTCGAAGTAATAAATATTAATGATTTAGCCATTGTAAACTTTGAGCAAATATTTAATTTTGATGAACTTAGGAAGGTTTTTGAGGTAAGTATTGTGAATTTTATTAAATTATTATGATAACATCTTTGTATGGGAATGTCCTTTGCATGAATAGAATTATGATGTTGAGTGCAGACTATAAAAGGTTATTTATAGATAATGAAAGAGATGTCTCATAAGGGGTGTTTGGTTTAACTATGGAAAATAAAGAATTTAATTTAGAAATAGTCGGGACACCTACAGAATTTGGGAATCTTACAGAATTAGAAAGTTTTAGGTTTTCAAATGGAAAAGGATTTCCTGAATCTTATAAAAAATTTGTGAAGCAATATGGATATGGGGTAGCACTTGAAGAATTTCATATTTATCTGCCAATGGAAAACTATGGAGATTCTTTATTTGTGAGAACAGAAGGAATCAAAAATACATACATAGATGATGTTAATAATGATGATATTTGGTTTAGTATTGAGCCAGATGGTTCTCCTGAGTTATTAAAAAGGGTATTTCCCTTTGCTTCAAGTGATAATGGCTTGTACCTTTTTTGGGATCCGGAATCAGACGTAGACAACGAATTCAATATCTATTTAACCGATTTTAGAGGAATTGGTTTTAGAAAAATTGGGCAATCTTTGTATGAGGCTGTAGATAATTTAACCGGGAGTAACTTCAAAGAATTTTTACGATTTTCCAGTGAACCTCTGGCAAGAAGTTTTACATGTTTAAAAAAAAAATAACATAAGAATAATATTTTCCCCCAATAATAAATGTACCAGGTGGTCAATTAAAAAGGGAGATGTTTAATGATAACTTCAAAATTTTAAAAATCAATGATAATATTACCATTCATGTAGCTTTTTCCTTTATAAAATATTTAATCCAAATCCAATCCAAATATATATGAAGAAAATATTCTCTGAACTTAAAGGGTTCGTGGTATTCAGTCCGCAGTTATTGGCAAAATATCTGGAAGAAAATCATCTTCAGGACAATAATATTTTAAAATATTTCGTAGAAAACGAACATGGAGATAAAATTACACAATCAGGAATTGCTATTCCAATCATAGGAGTAGAAGAAGATTACTATGCATTTCGGGTTTCAGTGAACGATGAAAAGATTTTGAATGATGATGAAGTAGAGGTGGAGTCGCGAGGCTGGGTGTTTCACACCGCCAACAATGAAGTGAAAATTGTAGGCATCGGCTATTTAAAAGATATCGCCTCTATTAATGATGAAAATTGCATCACTTTTTCCTTAGAAAATGGTTGGTATTCCTTAAAAATACTGGGTGGAAATAAAAATGGCGAAAGATTATTTGAACTGAATATGCAAAAACAGGATATGCATCCGGTTTTTAGCGGAGATGTCACTACAGAATATTACTATGGATAAAATATATTTGTGAAAAATAATATTGAAGAGAGAATATTGCCTATTTTAGGGTAAGTGGCTGATGTTGAGTTTTTAATATTTCTATTTTGAAAGTCTGAAAAAATTGAGTTTTCTTTAAAATTACGGAAATGTAAATTTTATTGAAAAAATATTTTGTCAGTAATAAAAAACTTTCTATATTTGCACCACTGAAAACAATGGCACTGCCGGAGTTAAAGGAGAGTTGGCAGAGTGGTCGATTGCGGCAGTCTTGAAAACTGTTGACTGTAACAGGTCCGGGGGTTCGAATCCCTCACTCTCCGCTTAGAGAGACGCTTATTTTAAGCGTCTCTTTTTTTGTATAAATAATCAATCTTATATCCCTTGTTTTAAGTTGATTATGTGCTAATATACCTATCATGGTAAGGTTTGCGATGATTTTATGTATATCGTAAATCGATCAATAGATCCAGCTTATTATCCAATATTCCAGATGCGAGACTTCCATCAGTGATAACTTCATTAAGTATTTAAATACGTATAGGTTTTTTAAAGAGACTCTGTCAACCTTACCAAAATTTTAAGATTGCTAAAATTTAATCCCAAACCTAGGCTCGGGATTAAAAAAATAAAGTTCTAAAAACGCTAACATATTTTTTAAATATTAACAAAAAATAGTCTTTTCCATTTGGTTATTGTATTTCGGCTTAAATTAAAATGTTTGGCCAGCTGAATGTTATTCAATCCTTTTTTCTTCTGATATGTCAATATTTCTAATATTGAATTTTTATCATAGGAACGCAGCCGCTGATTGATAATTTCGGAGTCTGATAATGCAGAATCTAATAAAAGCTCATTCAGGTGGATAACATCCAGGATACTTAAACTTTCTTTCTCCAAAATAGGTTTGCATAATGCTAATTTGTCAGGATATTTCATTATAATCATATCCTTATAGATCTTTTTATAATCGGGGGGCATACTTATCGTTTTTATAATGAAAATATGTATGGTTATGAACCAAGCTTATTAGAACTGTTTTTGCTGATCCATTTGTATAGAGTAGTCTTAGGTATTTTATAATCATTCATGATCTCTAGTTTTGTCTTTTTACCACTTGATATTAATTCCAATATAAAGTGTATGACTTCCCGGGTGTAAATATGCTTTCTGAAATCTGGAAGTCTTGACTTTCTACTCTTAGAATTTTTTTTATTTATATTGGAGGGTGGAGAATACAATATCAAATGCTGGCTGTAAATTCTGAAAAAATCATATTCCAGCAATTTACTCCACCGAAGCAAAAAGGATGTATTGATTTCTTTACTTTCATACATTTCCGAGATCTCCAGCTCGTTTATATCGAGGAAATTACAAATCCGCTCTATATTGATATCCAGATCATTAACACGCGATTGGATAAGTTTTCCTATATGTATATCTTTAAAATCCATTTATTATAATTTTTTTGAGGTAAACAAACTCCCTCGGATCCCCCTGATTATAAATTAAAAAAAGAGAAATGAGAGAGTTTGTAAAAGGAAATATTTAAAAACAATATTTATATACGCCGAATTAAAAGTTCCTTTTGATAGAATCAATGTGCTTATAAGAATCGTTTTTTCAAAATAATTTCTAATTGATATTTCTGGAACAAATAGCATTCAATTGATATAAAGGATGCCAATTTTTCACATGATATTTGGATTTTAGAAAAATTAAAACTGTATAATTAAAGCTATTATTATACTATAGAAATTGATTGAATTAAATATTCTGATTAATTTTATAATCCTGATGGAGCCGGGGCACTGCCTGCTGTTGTTCCTCCAAGATTTGCCGTCACATCCGAAAGTGACTTAACTTGTGAGTTATTAAGGACAAGACAATATATTGTCCATGTTCCATTATTAGCAGATCCACCACCACTATAATCTGCTGTAAGTCTCCAGGTTCCACCAGAGATAAATGCGTTAACATTAACCGGATTGTATGTGTTGGCATTAGTACTGGTTATAAATTGCTCACTAAAGCTGCTTCCAACAACCACTACTGTGTAATTGGTTGTAGAAATATTAGTATTAAAATTGCTTATCCAATCTTTATCAACATTGCTTATTACGTACTTTACATAGTTAAAAGGTTTAGTGTTGGTGGATGTACCTGCCACCATTACCTCTCCCGTACTGTCATCTCTTACCAATGTAGATACAGCAGAAGATGATGTTGAACTAACGGTTCCAATCCTCAGTTTACCATTTACATCCAGTTTTTGTGCTGGGGAATTGGTTCCCACACCAATCCTGTCGTTTGTGGCGTCAACACTAAAAGTATTATTATCAAAATTAATGGCATCAGTTCCTGTTGCCGTTACAGCAAGCTTATTAGTCGCTGTAACTCCTGAAATAGTAGTAGCTTCGGTAAGAGTACCACCCAATTTTATGTTGTTACCAGACATTGTAAGCCCGTTATTTGCACTGTAAGCAGGTGCCGTATTAGAGTTAATAACTTTCTGCCAAATAGTTCCGTCAAAATAATAATAACCTGCAGCAGTGATGTTGACAGTTTTAGCGGTTGATGAAGACACTGCAGCTGTCGCATAAATTAAAGTTCCTGTCTGGTTTGATCCGTATTGTGTATCAGCAGCCTTAATCTGGTCTCCTGTAAGTCTTGGAGCAATTACCCCTTCCGGTGTACTGCCGTTTGTGGTTTTGGCAGTGACATCCAAAGTAGCCTTTGGGCTGGTGTTGTTAATTCCTACTTGTGCAAATGCAAGTCCTGTAAAAAGCAGGCCTGCTATTAAAATAATTTTCTTTTTCATTTTTTTCATTATTTAAGTTTGATGCCATAGGCATTCTATAATAGTATTGTTTAATTTGATATTCAATTGTCGGTAAGATCAGGATATCATTGGTGGAGGACGTGAGGAATAAGTAAAATTAAAATTGACCAATAACAGGCTTCTATTTTTTGTTTTTGTATTAAGTGGTTTCTCAAATAAAGCCCATTGGTAAATATTCCAAAGTTGTATTTTTATACCATTTTTATATTGTGTTTGAGGGAAATAAAGCTGCTGTATCGAATCATTCCAGAAAGAAAGGAAATTGATTTTTTCAAGCGGTTTAAAAAGAATTGTATTATAATGGACTAAATATTTAGTTAAGGTCTTTATTTTTAGAGGTTTTGGCGATATTTTATTAAGTCTTTTTAATTTCCCACCTACGGTCTTTTCTAAATCATCTTTATTTTCAACATGAACAATAATAGAATTAGAATTTTCTTCTAATCCCCAAATCTTCACATCGTCTGAGACAAAAATCAATCCTTTTTTATCAGCGGGTACTGTTTTTAAAGAAGAACCATTTTCTTTTAACAAGCTGTCTTGTTGTGAGAATATTAAAATAGGATTAATCAATAAAGAGATTATAAGCACTATACCTTTAGATTCTCTCCATAATGAAGAGATTTTATTGTTGAGATATAGGTATAATGTTTCCAAAAATTGCGTTTTTTTTCACATTAGTCAATATTAGACTAATGTGAAAAAATTAAATATCTGTAATAAAATAGGTTACTTGGAAAAGGATTGGAAAAAGCAAAAAACAGCAGTCTGAACTTGTGCATATTATGAGTAATGTCAATAAGATGAGCTCTTATTAAAATGTTATTTAAATCTTTATTTTACAATAAATTACATAAATTGTTTTTACAATTAAATTTAATTAGTACATTTGCAATGTTAGTCTAATATTGACTAATTATTTGTACTATTTTTGGCAGAAAAATAAATATCAATGTCTAATTTTGCCAGCTTAAAATTCTCTTTAAAAAAAAGTTCAGATCATATTTTCAGTAAAATCATCCTCATTATTCAAAAAAAAATCTGAAAGTCATCATAAAGAAATGATTTTTGAAACTCCATTTTTTATCTGCGAAGGAGACTGGGATTACGAAAGACAACGTCCAAAGAATATTTACTGCAAGAAATATAAAGAATTGAATTTTCTGCTTAATGAAATTAAAATTGAAATACAAAAACTTGTTCAGTATTATACCAGTCATCATAGAAATTTTCCCCAAAAAAAGTTCTCCTCCCATATTGAAAATATCAGTAAATCGAAAATTTATTCTTATGAAAAAGAGTCATTTCTTTATCTGGCATCTATTTATATTGAACAGAAAAAGAGTTCAATACAACTGTCGACTTACAGGAGGTACATTGTCTTTATAAGGCTTTTGCAGAATTTTGAAGGGTATCTGATGAAACGTCTAACTCTGCAAGATATGAATGCAGAATTAGTGAAAAAATTTCAGCATTTCGGGGTTTTGGAAAAATATACACAAAGCACTGTTGTAAGAACCCTCCATTTTGTGAAAACCATATTAAATTTTTCTGAAAGAAATGGATATCAGATTCCTATTAGAAATCTTGATATTCCTAAGATAACAACAAGAAAAAGATTATCTATACTTTCTGAACAGGAAATTGTAAAAATTAAAAAGGTTAAGCTTCCCCAGGAATTTGAAAATGCCCGAGACTGGCTGGTAATAAGCTGTTATACTGGGCAAAGAATATCAGATTTTATGAAATTCAATCTTGATCAGGTTTTAATGATCGATGGTAAAGCATGCATTTCTTTTATTCAGCAGAAAACAGGAAAAGAGATGCTTATACCGCTGCATCCTATTGTTCTTAAAATTATCAAAAAGAATGGGGGTGGTTTCCCCAAGCCTATTGATGTAACTCATTATAATTCATTTATTAAAAATATTGCTCGGGCAGCAGGTATTAACAATACTATTAATATCCGCAAGCGTAGTGGATACCGAAGTTATGAAACTATAACAGAAAAATGGGAAACGATGACCAGCCACATTGGACGAAGAAGTTTTGCCTCTAATTTCTACGGTAAAATTCCGACCCCTTTATTGATGCAGGCAACAGGACATAGTTCGGAGAAAATGTTTCTACATTATATCAATCCGCTCAATCATGAAAGAGTACTTTCACTGGGAAATTATTTTGAAAAAATCTATGAAGAAAGATTATTATGATTCAATAAATATAAAAACTTACTTTTAGATTTATTGAATCATAATGTTCTATTTATAGTAATTGGGAAAATGGGATTTCTCTTTAACATTGCACTCTGAAAAGTGATATTTTGCTAACTCCTGTTGTGCAAAGTCTCATGATTTTGAACTTTGTAAAATTATTTCCCTCTGAATATTGGGCTCGTATTTATAAATAAAGGCCATTGTATGTACAGCGGCCTTTATGTTTGTTGATAAGAAATTTCCTTCTTTTAACTTAAAATCTCACATGGAGCTACACAATATATCCATGGGCATCTTTTGATTCCCGGAGGTGGGCAGCATGCTTCAGAGCAGCTTACTGCTCCGCCATTAATACTCTTCAATTGGTCTCTTGAAATTTTTTTAAAATTTTTCATAGTCAAGTTATTGGGTTAAACATAAAATTACGGCTGATTTCCACCACCACATCCATCATAAGGCATACATTGCCATTTTCCTCCGATTAAACACAATTGACCACCTCTGCAGTCAATTCCACCCTTAATTGTTTTCAATTCCTGTCTTTCGATTTTCTTTAAATTTTTCATAATAATTTTTAAGTTTAGTTCTATTCGAAATTAATTAAATTTTATCAACTATTGTAGAATTATTGTTAAAATATTTATTTAAAAATAATTAATTGTTTGGTGTTTTGTGTTTATGATGTGTTATTGTGTAAAATAAATTTAAAGTGTCTTGTGAAGGCTCCCATTAGGAGAATTTATAATGAGTTGTTTCACTGAAATAAAATCTTGTCCTGTGGCAAGTCCGGTTTCATTGTAACCAGCTAATTTTGGTAAAAAGTTTAATCCACCAAATCTGATACTATTATGAAAACTTTATTCAAATTCTCTACGCTACTGGTTTTAATCATTATTATCACTGCATCCCAGGCATACGGACAAAAAGTAAAACCTTCTGAAAGTGGCTATGCACCTGTGAATGGCATCAAAGTTTACTACGAAGTTTACGGTATTGGAAAGCCCATTGTGTTGCTGCATGGTGCTTTCATGACTATTGATATGAATTGGGGCGAGTTGATTCCGGAACTGTCTAAAAACAGAAAAGTAATAGCTCTTGAATTACAGGGACACGGGCATTCCCCATTTTCGGAACGAAAACTATCACATGCTATTTTGGCCAGTGATGTTATAAAGGTAATGGACTATCTGAAAATTGATAAGGCAGATGTTGTGGGGTACAGCTTTGGAGGGGAAGTGGCTTATCAGCTGGCAATACAGAGTCCGGAAAGGCTGAACAAACTGGTGATTATTTCGTCAACTTATAAAACGAGTGGCTGGCTGCCTGAAGTCAATAAAGCATTTGAAGGAATGAAACCTGATCTCTTTACAAACAGTCCTCTGCATACTGCCTACAATGCTGTAGCACCCGATAAAACAAAATGGACAAAATTTCTGGAACAGATGATCGCTTCTGCCGGAAAGCCTTTCGACCTTGGAGATAATAATATTTCTAAAATACCGGCACCCGTTTTAATCATAGCCGGTGATAATGATGGATTGGATAAAACAGAACTTTCAAAGACCTATAAGTTATTAGGTGGTGATGTTTTTGCAGATATGGGGGCTATGCCCAAATCTCAATTGGCTATTGCTCCTGGGCAAACCCATGTGAGTCTTATGATGCAGACTACAATGATTCTTAATTACCTTAATGGTTTTTTAAAATAACTTGATGATGAATACAAAATTTGAAGCCGGAATTAATATCGCCATAAAAATTCCAAAAAGTAAATATGAAAAAACGATTGCTTTTTACAGAGATATTTTAAAATTGGAAGTTGAAGAAAAGCCTATAAAAAATCCTACTGTTTCCAGAACCCATGAAGTAAAATTCGGTCACAATATCATCTGGCTGGATTGTGTGGATAATTATACCCATTCCGAAACCTGGTTACAGCTTACTGTTCCTGATGTAGAAGCCACCACCCAATATTTACAGTCGAATGGAGTAGAAACCTGTGACGAAATTGAAGAACTTCCTGAAAATATGCATTGGATTACTGATCCAGCGGGTACAGTGTTTAATTTACAACAAAAGGAATAAAATTGGATATTTATCAGCTAGTCTATTTCGCGAAATTATATTGGGTGAATTGGGTAATTTTAATACCTTTAGCCATCAAATCATTACAATTTTAAAATATTCCCATGCAGACCAAACCTTTTACTTTTATTGTAACCGTTTTTTTGCTTGTATTAAGTGTAACAGCATCCTCGCAGAAAACAGCAGCTTTAAATTCATTACTAGACAAAAATTCAGAATTTGTATTTCCACAGACTGCCGATAAAATATCAAAAGCACTGAATGTAAAAACTGTTTTTTATGAGGACGCCAATGAGGAAAAATATGCAAAATGGCTCATGAATACTGGTTTGGAGCTATATTGTAGCCTGGGAAAAGATAATACTGTCAATGAGATGTTTTTCATTACTTCAGACAATAAACCTTTAGTGGTAGAAGGACTTCCTTTTGGACTTATCCTGAATAAAAGTACCTTACAGGATAGTAAAAATAAATTCAGTAAATACCATGCAAAAACACAAAAGCTAGGTGCTGATAGTGAATTTTCAGGAGGTTCAAAACTGGTTTTTAAGAAAGGAAAACATTATGCAACACTTTTTTTTGATAATAAGAATCTGTTGAAATCATTAGGTTTAACCACAGAACTTATTGATCCGGCCGCCAATTAATTATTGTAAAAGCCTCAAAATACTACAAAAATCCGTTATTAATTTGACGGATTTTTTTATTTAATAGAATGAGTTTGAACTATATTGTTAATCCATGGTTGTTTTTCACTTCAGCCATCACAAAAGTACTGTGGGTGCTTCCTATAGAATCCACAGATCCCAGCTTATTGAATACAAAATCCTGGTAATGTTTCATATCCCTTACCTGAACCTTCAGAAGGAAGTCAAAATCTCCGGAAATGTTATAGCATTCAGCCACTTCTTCAATTTCTAAAATCTCTTTTACAAAATCATACCCTACAGATCGGTCGTGAATTTTGAGCTTAATCTGGCAGAAAACAGTAAATCCCCGGTTCAGCTTTTCAGCATCAAGAACTGCTGCATATCTTTTAACAAATCCATCCTGTTCCAGCCTTTTTACCCTTTCAAAAACAGGTGAAGTAGAGAGGTTCACTTCCTTTGCCAATTCTTTAACAGTCAGTTTTGCATTTTTCTGGAGCAGCCTGAGCAGCTGTAAATCCTTATCATCGAGTTGTTCCACAGAATATTATTCTTTTAAATGATTAAAACAGTCAAATGTAAAGAATTATATGCTTTTAATTTGTGTTTTAAAAGTTTAATTTGCTTAATTATTTCTTTTTAATTGTATTTTTATTCTGTATTACTAATTTTACACAAAATTAAAAACTTTTACTGATGACCATTGTTAAAGGTAAAAGTACAGTTCTTTATAGATACTTCATCAAACAGGAAAGGTTTTACTTAAGGTAGATTAATAGGGAATCGTGTGAAAATCACGAGCTGTCGCGCAACTGTTAGTAACACATCAAAGGTTTCTGTCCTTGTATATCCACTGCCAAAAGCGGGAAGGATGACGGAAACTGTTACAAGTCAGGAGACCTGCCTTTACTGAATTGACAATGCTTTCGCGGTCTGAAGCTTTTGGGTCATACAGATGATATATCGGATTCAGGTATTTTCTCTTTAAGGGAAATGCATTGTTCGCTATGTCATTATTTCCTGAAATTTCTTCCGTTAAAACATACGAAGCATTTTAAAGGGCTTTTTCAATAAGTTTAATTAAAAAGTTTTAAAAAATGCAAACTCACATCCTTGGCTATCCGCGTATTGGTAGCAAAAGAGAACTCAAAAAAGCCTGCGAGCAGTATTGGTCAGGTAAAATCCTTCTGGAAGAACTTCTGAATACAGGAAGAACTATCTGTAACCAAAACTGGAATATCCAGAAAGAAGCCGGAATAGACCTTATTCCGTGTAATGATTTTTCATATTATGACCAGGTATTGGATATGAGCCTTGTGGTAGGAGCCATCCCAACCCGTTATCATGAAGTTGTATTTAAAAAGAACAATTCTGAACTGGATCTTTATTTTGCCATGGCAAGAGGGTATCAGAAAGATGGATTAGATATCACAGCGATGGAAATGACAAAATGGTTCGATACCAATTATCATTACATCGTTCCGGAATTTTACAAAAACCAACAGTTTAAACTAAGCTCAGACAAAATTTTCAATGAGTTTGCAGGTGCAAAACAAGCGGGAATCAATGCAAAACCTGTCATTATCGGATTGGTTTCTTATCTTTTATTAGGAAAAGAAAAAGAAGATGGGTTTGATAAGTTAGATCTTGCAGGAAATCTTCTTCCAGTATACACAGAGATTTTAACGAAGCTTCAGGATCAGGGTGCCGAATGGATTCAGTTTGATGAACCTTTTCTGGCATTGGATTTAACCGAAAAAGCAAAAGAAACCTATCTTTATGTATATGCTGAAATCAGAAAACGTTTCCCGAAACTGAAATTTATCGTTGCTACTTATTTTGATGGATTAAAGGATAATGCATCACTTGCTGTTTCACTTCCGGTGAACACACTACATATTGACTTGGTTAGAAATCCTGAACAGCTGGATGATATCCTGAATGTTATTCCTGAATGCTTAAGTCTTTCATTAGGGGTAATTGACGGCAGAAATATCTGGAAAAATGATTATGAGAAATCGCTGTCTTTCATCAGAAAAGCTGTTGAGAAATTAGGATCTGAAAGAATTTTCATCGCTCCATCATGTTCATTACTTCATTCACCGTGTGATCTGGATTTTGAAACCAGTCTTAATCCTGAAATTAAAAACTGGCTGGCTTTTGCCAAACAAAAAATAGCAGAAGTGGTGACCCTTAAAGAACTGGCAGCAGGAACGGAAAATGAACAGGTTCTTGAAGCATTCGAAGAAAATAAAAATGCTATTGAAAGCAGAAGAACTTCTTCTCTTATCCATAATGATCAAGTGAAACAAAGAGCAAATGCTGTTACTGAAAAGGATGCTCAGCGAATAAACACGTTCAAAATCCGAAAAGAAGAACAGCAGGAAGTATTGCAGCTTCCTTTATTCCCAACCACAACCATTGGATCATTCCCGCAGACAATAGAAGTGAGAAGCTGGAGAGCCCAATTCAAAAAAGGAGAGCTTACCGCAGAACAATATGATACTTTACTGAAAGAAGAAACTCAGAGAACAATCCGCTGGCAGGAAGACATCGGAATTGATGTATTGGTTCACGGGGAATTTGAGCGTAATGACATGGTAGAATACTTCGGAGAACAGCTGGAAGGATTTGTATTCACCAAAAACGGATGGGTACAAAGCTACGGAAGCCGTTGTGTGAAACCTCCTGTAATCTTTGGTGATGTTTCCCGCCCGACTCCTATGACAGTTTACTGGTCTCAATATGCACAATCCCAGACTGAAAAATGGGTAAAAGGAATGCTTACAGGTCCGGTTACGATTTTGCAATGGTCTTTTGTACGTGATGATCAGCCTCGTTCCGAAACGTGTAAGCAAATTGCTTTGGCGATCCGTGATGAAGTTGTGGATCTGGAAAAAGCTGGGATCAGGATTATTCAGATTGACGAACCTGCTATCAGAGAAGGACTTCCGTTAAGAAAAACAGACTGGCAGAATTATCTGAAATGGGCTGTGGAAGCCTTTAGAATTTCAGCAAGTGGAGTAGAAGATGCTACCCAAATCCATACCCACATGTGCTATTCGGAATTCAATGATATTATTGAAAATATCGCCGATATGGATGCAGACGTGATTACCATAGAATGCTCACGTTCTCAGATGGAATTGCTGAATGCTTTTGCAGATTTCAAATATCCAAATGAAATTGGTCCCGGAGTATATGACATTCACTCACCAAGAGTTCCGTCAAAAGAAGAAATGATCGAATTGTTGAGAAAGGCTCAGAATGTAATTCCTGCGAACCAGCTTTGGGTAAACCCAGACTGCGGACTGAAAACAAGACACTGGGACGAAACCGAAAAAGCTTTAATAGCAATGGTAGCAGCTGCTAAAGAAGCATCTGTAGAATATGCACTTTAAAAAAAATTAGAAATAATTAGATACAATCACTTGGATCGTGCCATGATATTCATGGCACGATTTATTGTAATATTCCTTGAAAACATTTATAAAATACTGAACTATTTGGTCTGCAATGTGCTTGGAGGATAACCAAACTGTTTTTTAAAGGCAAAAGAGAAATGAGACAAGTTTTCAAATCCCAGATCCAGGTAAATATCAGAAACAGACCTGCCTTTTTGGGTAAGCAGAAAATGAGCTTCTTTTAATCTTCTAAGTTGCAGCCATTGTCTTGGAGGTATCCCGAATATCTTCTGAAAATCTCTTTTGAATGCAGACAAGCTCCTTCCTGTTAAGTAAGCAAAACGTTCTACATTCACATTGAAATGAAAGTTCTTATTCATAAAAGCTTCAATATCTATCTTATACGGCTCAGAAAAATCAAATAAAATATCCTTAAGCCCCGGATCATACTTTAGTAGCAAAAGCAATGCTTCTTTCTGTTTGAGGCGCAGGATTTCTTCAGAAGCCGAAAGATCTTCATAGGCTAATAATGAATACATAAAAGATTGTAATGTCTTTTGATCCGGTTTTATATAAGCGGGAACATGTTCTTTTTTTTCTGCCTGATATCCATACTCCCGACTGAAATTGTGAAGCATAGTATCATCAAAATAAATGGATATCGTTCTGATCTCTCCATTTTTAGGAGGGTATTTTGCAAATTTCAATAAACTGTTTTTCCTTGCGGAATAAAGCTCACCTTCCTTGAAAATTGTTTTTGTAATACCATCATTCAGCTCCATTTCTCCGGAAAGAACCAGCCCGAGACTATGAATCTGCGCAAATTGTTCTCCTTCTCTGAATTCTGAAAAGTGACAGGAATAATTGATAGGAAAAGGAATTTTACTTTCGCTCATATCTCACATGGGTATTTTTTAGTCGATTCTTTTTCAAACTTACAAAACTTTTTTATGATCATCTCTTCATCAGATATTTAAATTCCCCAAAGTCCAATATTCATAGACTTTGAGGAATATAATATTATACAAGGATGGCTTTGGGTTCCAGATAGGCTTCCAACCCAAATACTCCAAACTCACGTCCGATACCACTTTGTTTAAAACCTCCGAAAGGAGCGTAAGGATCATGAGCAAACCCATTAATACAGATCCTTCCGGCATCAATCTGTGCAGCTACACGTTCTGCATGCGCTTGATCAGCAGAGCTGATATAAGCAGCAAGTCCATACGTAGTATCATTAGCAATAGAAATGGCTTCTTCTTCATTGTTATATGGAATGATGGATAGTACAGGCCCAAAAATTTCCTCCTGAGCGATACGCATATCATTTCGAACATTGGTAAATATGGTAGCTTTTACGAAATTACCGTTTTCTAGACCTTCCGGCTTTCCTTCACCACCTGCAAGCAGAGCGGCTCCCTCTTCCTGACCAAGGCGGATGTAGCTTTGTACTCTTTCAAACTGTTTGGCACTTACCATTGGGCCCACAAGAGTGTCTTCATCGTTAGGATTTCCTACTTTTACCTGTTCGGCAGCTTTTTTAGCCAGTTCATTCACTTCATTCAGTCTGTTTTGGGGAACAAGAAGTCGGGTAGGGGCAATACATGCCTGCCCGTTGTTCATGTAAGCTCCGAAAACAGCCATTGGGATAGCTTTCTCAAGATTGGCATCTTCAAGGATAATATTAGGAGACTTTCCTCCAAGTTCTAAGGTTACTCTTTTCATCGTATCTACAGCTCCTTTTGCAATCGCTTTTCCTGTTATTGTAGATCCGGTGAAAGATATTTTTGCAATGTCCGGATGCTGTGTAATTTCATTTCCTACCACATTTCCTAATCCGTTGACAATATTGAACACTCCTTCAGGTAAGCCTGCTTCATGGAAACATTCTGTAAGCAGCTGGGTTTGTACGGCACTCATTTCACTTGGTTTGATAACAGCTGTACATCCTGCAGCAATAGCAGAGGCAAGCTTATTACAGATAAAACTGTTGCTGGCGTTCCATGGAGTAATAATTCCTACTACGCCTAAAGATTCAAAACGTACTTTGGAATGTCCTACAGTTCTTTCGAAGTCATAAGATTCTAAGGTGTTGATGGTAGCTGTAAAAGAAGAAATGGCATTCTGAACACTCATTCTGCAGAATTGCAATGTTCCTCCATATTCATTTACCATGGCAGAAACCAGCTTATCTTCTCTTTTGCTTACTGCTTCGTGTAATTTTTTAAGAAGGCTGATTCTTTCTTCTTTTGTTGTTTTTGAAAATGTTTTAAAAGCTTTCTTTGCAGCTGCAATGGCCATTTGGGTATCTTCTTCATTTCCCAACACTACTTCTCCGGTTTTCTCATTGGTAGTTGGGTTTATAAGTTCAAAAGTTTCTGTTCCTCTTGGCGTAACAAATTCGCCGTTGATGTAAATTTTATTAATCTGTATCATTTTGATGATTTTAATACCACAAAGTTCGGCAGAAATGAAAAGAGAAGGTTTGTTGTATAGTTCAATTTTTGTTTGTTGTATGGTTCATTTTTTAGATTGTGAATTTTTACTTTTTTTGAATTTAAATGTAGAAATGCTCTGTTATTCAATAAAATTGACTACTTTTATCATAACCAAGTAAATAACTCGTTTTGAGAACAACTCTTAAACTTATTTTGGCTTAGTATCAGTCTCCATAACCACAGGCTGATCGTTCTTTCGTTTGGGTAACTCTGCCCGAACAGGTTTTCATTTCATCATATTATTATCGTATTACCTACAAAGGTGGCTTTATCCCGGCTGTTTTGGCTTTGATAACTGCTGAATATACAGCAACTGTGACTTAAGAAATAATCTATAAGCTCTAATCCGTATGTATATAATCTCCTTGTAATGTGTGAATAATATGGAAAAAATCCAACAAAGAATAATAAGCACCATTATAAGTTATGAGTACCCAACATAGCTGGGAGGTAAAAGTGAAAAATACTCCCTTACTCAAAAAGAAATGCAGTCAATGTAACAGCGAAAGATTTCAATGCAGCGATAAATTCAGACTGAATGCTCAGAAAAAGAATATTGATATATGGTTGATTTACCGATGTATAAAATGCAACAACACTTATAACATGACGGTATTTTCAAGAATCAGAACAGAATCGATCAGTAAAGAAATGTTCAATAAATTATCAGAAAATAATAAGGAGATTGCCTGGGAATACGCCTTTTCGCAGGAGTTAATAAAAAAATAATGTAGAAGCGGACTGGGAAAGTGTAGGATGTGAAATTTTATACCCCAATTTTTCTGTAGAAGATCTTATCAATATAAGTGATGAGATAATTTCGTTTCAGATACATTGTCCTTTTGATTTTAATAGGAGGGTTTCAACAGTAATCCGAACATGTTTAGGTCTTTCATCCTCTAAATTGAATCAACTGCTGGATACAGATGCCGTTTATTTTAATGAAAAACCATTACAAAAGAAATATAAAATTAAAAACGGTGATATTGTTAAAGTCAACAGGCAAGAGCTTGTCAACCTTTATTTTATTGGGAAAGAGGAAATATTTCTCAATACAGTAGGTGACCAATAACTTAAAAGAAAACCTTCTGGTCATTGATCGGGAGGTTTTTTATTAACATCTTACTTTGATTGTTTTAAAAGATGAATTTGTTTCTGCAAAGTCTGTTTTTCCCATTTTGATTTAGTCAGACGGATCGCTTCTTCATAATGATGAATAGCCTTATCAATATTAAGTTCCGAATATAAATACCCCAGCAATCCATGATAATATTCACTAGTGATGAGATTGAGCTTTTCTGCCTCAATAAGTGCTTTCTCATTTCCATAGACTTTGGAAAAAGCAAAAGCCCTGTTTAAAGCGGTAACAGGAGAATATTCAATAATAATAAGCTGATTATACAGGTTTACAATATGCTGCCATTTATCTTTACCAGCCGGAGAGGTATGCCAATAAGCAATTCCTGCTTCCAGATGGTACTTTGAAACGGAGATGCTGTTGTTCTGGCAGGCTTCTATCAGGTAATAATTACCCTTTTCAATCAAGGCTTTATCCCATAAATCTTCATCCTGTTCATCAAAAAGAATAGCTTCACCTTCATCGTTGGTTCTTGCCTCCAGTCTTGAACTTTGAAAACACATCAAAGCGAGCAAAGCATTGGTTTTAGGAGTATTGGTAAATTGATTGTCTGTAAGGACCAGGGTGAGTCTGATGGCTTCCAGACAAAGATCTTTGCGGATTAAAAGATTATTTGTTCTGGAAAAATAGCCTTCATTAAAGAGTAAATATAAAGTAGTCAGTACACTTTCCAAACGCTTGTGAATATCCTGTTCACCTAAAGAATCTATTTTAAAATGGTATGCTCTGAGAGTGTCCCGACCTCGTTGCAATCGTTTTTTTATAGTTTCTGTTTTGGAAAGAAAAGCATTGGCAATTTCTTCTACACTGAAACCACAGAGAATTTGCAGAGCCAGACCTATTTGGGTTTCCTGGGAATTGATCGGATTGCAGATAGCAAAAATCATTTCCAATTGGCTGTCAGATATGTTTTTGGTGTCGAAATCTATTACCTGAAGCTCTTTTTCAGTTGTCGTTACTTCTACTAATTTGTTTTTTTCAATAATAGAAAGATGTTTAAAATAGTCTTTCGTTTTATTCTTTGCAACGGTGTAAAGCCAGGCTGCCGGGTTGTCAGGAATTCCGTTCACTGTCCAATATTCTGAAGCTTTCAGAAAAGTTTCGCTGGCAATATCTTCTGCAATTTCGATATGTTTTATATCAAAAGTTTTGCAAAGTACCGCAACAATTTTGCTATACTCAGTTCTGAATAAATGCGGGGTTATTTCACTTGGATTTGCCATGGCTCATAAAAAGGCTGTCTCAAATTTCGTTGTTAATATTACAGATTACTGATCTCTCTGACTTCTATACTCCCTCACAATAAAAGAATAGGGCATTCATTGTATTCAATTTTTGATTCACCTTAATGACGACTGATTTTTTGTGACAAGGACATTTTTAAAAGAAAAGTATTTGAATAATTAAGTTTAATGTAAAAATACATAATGAACACGAAGGTGAAGGAACTTTTTTAATGACAATAAAAAAAATAAATCAGAATCCTGAGATCCTGATTTATCAATTAGTGAATAGAAAATTTCTGAGATATTTTAATCCCATTTATTTTGAGTAGAAACTGCATATTTTCCGGCACCAGCAAAGAAAAAGCTTAAACTTACAAGCATATAAATTACGAGCAGCTCCAAAGCCCAGCCTCCAAATTCATTAAGTTTGAAAATATTGGCTGTTTGGGCAAGAATAGTAGCAGTGAAGCAATTGGCAGAAAAAATCAATCCTGCCATGCGTGCCCGGAATCCTATGATCAGCATCACAGGAGCTATAATTTCTCCGGCAAATACACCATATGCAAAGAATGACGGTAATCCGTGCATGGTCATCATATCTTTAATAAAACCAACTCCGTGAACCAATTTACTGATCCCATAAACCAACATTGGAACCCCGATCGCTATTCTTGTGATAAGTATTCCTAAATCAATGTTCTTTTTCATTTCTTATAATTATTTAAAAGTTATATTTTACAAATGCCCCGATATTTTCCAGGGTCTTTTTTCCATTGTTAAACTGATCGAAGTTGGAAGCCAGTCCATACATCATTTTGTCCTGTTTTACACCCAGTCTGATAAACTGAAGACCTCTGGGATATCCGCTGTCATCAAGGTTTCCAATAGCAAGTACACTGAAATATCCTTTAAAGTTTTCTGTCAGATAGGGGGTGTATTCAAACGATATAGACTGTTCCAGCGAAAATCCTTTCTGATAAGTAGTTCCTATAGAGTAGGAAAGCGAATAGGAAGACTGGGTGATCTTATATTGGAGATAAGCGCTGAAAAATGCTCCCGGGTTTTTCATCCCCAAGGCAGCATTGGCACTCAATCTTTTGGTGAAATGATAAGCGAGGGTATTTCTGATGAAGAAGATATTCTCCTTGTCTTTGGTGTATTCTGTATCAAATAGGGTAAGATTGTTCAATTTCAATCGATCATTCAGCTGATAATTGATATTGTGCATGTAAGTATAAGAGCGGTTTCCTAAAACAAGATCCGGAGTATAGGAAAGTTTCTGTGCATTCAGACTCAGCGAAGCTGATGCAACAGCTGTTATGGCGATAATTTTTGCCTTCATATTTCACTCATTAAATTTCTGTGAGCAAAATTATTCGGGCTGGAGGGGAATAAACTTAAGAAATCTTAAGAAACGTCAGACAGATGTTTTTTTCTCAGATAACTCAGGTATTCTACAGTTATTCCAAGGTAGGATGCAATCATATATTGAGGAAAACGCTGTTCGATATTGCGGTAAGTAGTGACAAATGTGCGGTATTTGGTGTAGGCATCTACGCGTGAATGTTCAAAAGTTCTTTCCTGTAACGTAACATAGGCTGACTGCATTTTGAGGCGCCAGAATTCGGAAATCGCCGGAACTTCTTTGTATAATAATTCCAGGTTGCTTTTACTGATTTGTATGATTGTGGTATCTTCATTCGCCTGAATAAACATTCTTGAAGGCAGCTCACTCAGGTAGCTGTAAAGATCATTCACCCACCAGTTTTCAATACCTAGCTGAGTGGTGTTTTCTTTTCCTTTTTCATCAATATGATAAGCACATAAACTTCCCTTTGCAATGAAACGCATATGTCTGGAAACCTGTCCCTCACGAAGCAGATATTCCTTCTTTTTAAGGAATATGATTTCTAATTTTGACGTGATACAGGAGATGTCTTTATCTTCTAAAGAAACGATTTCTTTAAAGTGTTCTATGAGTTGTAAAAATATCGTATCTGTCATGAGAATTTGCGCTTATAGCATACAGATACAAATTTAAGCAAATATTAAAAAATTTCTTTAATAAAGTAATATGAACATTCATTGAAAGGACGATTGATAGGGAGTTTATTTGCTCTGCCCGATATCCAGTCTGTCAAATTTCCCTTCAGCATTCTTGTGAAATTTAAAAAATACTGGAAAATTTCCCCATTTTCCGGCTTTAAATTCGCCATAGATATCTTTTCCATCATTTTCTACACGGTCTATACTGAGAAATTTCTCATTACCCAAAGCATTGGAAAAGAAAGATTTAAAATCAACAGAATTGCCATCGTCTGTCATTGCAGGGTTTTCTGTAAAGAAGCTATACCAGCTTTTGTCACCATTCTGTAGTGCTTCTATAGCTTGTTTTACTACCGGGTCTGTAATTTTTGATATATCCATTGTGTGCTGTTTTTTTGAAGATTGGGTTGTATGATTTTGATTCTCGTTATGGGTATTTTGCCAGCAGGCTGTACAGGAGAAAGATAGTATTAATGAAATTATCCAGTTATAATTTCTCATTAATTTAGCCTTTAAGAGGGTGCTGCAGATAAATAATGAGCAGATTCAGACAAAGAAAAGGAAGTTCTATCATAGCACCTTTCAAATCTTTATTGAAAAGCTGCAGACAAATAATCATTAAGATACCTGCTGCCATTAGAAAATTGCCCCAGACAAATGTTTTAGGAAATAAAATCATTAAAGAAGCCAGAATGGTAACTGCTCCGTTAATCATAAGTGCTGTTTTGTCAAAGCTCCATTTTCCGAACATTTCTGCCATTTCAGGTTTACCTGAAATCATGGCAATTCTTTGTTTGAAACCCATGAAGACCGCAAATAAGATGAGAGCGGAGTTAATAATCTTGATAATCATTGCCGTGTTTTTTGTATTGCTGATACAAATATCAATGAAATTAATGATTTATCTATGGTGAATTTTTCGGGAAACTAGATAGATTTTTTCTTCACCTCATTTTGTTTGTGTTTCAAAAATAAGAAGACCACAATTTAGCCCGTAAATTGTGGTCTTCCTCAACTAAGAACTATTTAACTACGATTCTGTTTTCAAATACCCATAATGTAGTGCAGTTTCTTTTCCGAATAAGCTTGAGAAAATATTCTGAAACTCATGGATATACCTGCATTTTATGGCGTTCCCGTATATTTTTAGCCCTTCCAGAATCTTTCTGGAGCTGAGGTCTATATCGTATTTTATAAAGGATTCAGGCCTTTCATACCGAATGCTCTGATCCGAACTGTACGTTCTTGAAAATCCCAGTTTTTCAAGCCATTCTTCCGTTATTTTAATAGGTTTGATGGAGGCTGCCGGAACGGAAATACTTTGAATATCATTTTCAATTTTAACAAAATAATCCTGCTCGACATTGTGAAAGATCTCAGTGATTGTGAAAATTTGGTTTTTGTACTCCACTAAGTTCTTGATTTTTAAATCTGCTACGTTCATAATATTTTGAGTTTTAGTTGATGATATGGTCTCAGATAAACAGCAAATAGTATGCCCGGCATTGCTTTATTAAGCCTTGCTTTAGTGAAGATTAGGTTAAATTTTTATTATAAAAAATTAATAATATGTTAAAATAGTACACCTATAGGCAAATTATTGAATGTGCCGAAAAAATAAATGTGGTATGTATGTGGTACTAGCTTTTTGTGGTTGCTTTTGGATTCACATTCACCGTAGTCAAAATAAGTGCTATGATAACGAAAATGATAAGAATGGCGATGAAAACATTCCAGGAGTAAGCATGAAGCAAATATCCCGTACCACTTCCTAATATGCTTGAACCAAAATAATAAAACAGCCAGTAAATAGAAGTGGCTGAAGATTTTCCTCTTTTGGCATATAATGCCGTCATCTGGCTTGCCATCGTATGGGCTGCAAAAAATGATAATGTAAAAAGTCCAAGCCCGAAAATAAGAATATAGACATTTTCAGATAGCAATAAAGCGGCTCCGGTAATCATAGACAGGATAGATGCTTTAAGAATGTTATTCATGGGAAACCTTCTGGAAAGACGGCCTACGATCATGGTTCCAAATACCCCAAAAATATACATCAGAAAGATAAAAGCAATGATAAAATGGCTTAAAGAAAAAGGCTCTGCTTCTAATCTGAATGTCAGGTAATTGTAAACACTTACAAAAACACCCATCAGTAAGGCAGCTGTACAGTATAAGCGGAGCATATAAGGATTGGTAAGGAAAAACTTCATTTGTTTTACCTTAAGATGATAGTCTGTTTTCTGTGGGTTGAAAAACCTGGATTCCGGAAAGAGTTTCCAGAATATAACTCCGAGAATAAAACTCTCTACTCCGATAAGAAGAACAGCGTTTCGCCATCCGAATTCCCCCGCAAACAAAGTGGCCATTATTCTTCCACTCATTCCCCCGATTGTATTACCGCTAAGATACATACTAATGGCTGCTGGAACTGCCAGGGCATTTACTTCTTCTGTAAGATAAGCAAGAGCAACTGCTGAAACACCGGAAACCACAAAACCTTTCAGTACTCCAACAGCAATCAGAAGGCATAAGCTTGGGATCCAGGTGGAAATAATGGTGAGTAACGCAGACGAAATCAGTGAAAAAACCATTAAATTCTTCCTCGAATAGCTATCAGCTTTAAAAGCAAAAAATAATAACCCTAATGCCATTCCTATCGTGGATGAGGATACCAATAGGGAAGTATCACCTACAGATACCCCAAACTGTTCTGCAGCCATCGGCAGCATCGGCTGGAAAAGATAAAGCTGTGCAAAAACCGAAAGTCCTGAAAAGAAAATACAAAGTTTTATATATCGGAAACGTGAGCTTCCCTGAATGGCTTTTTCAGATGAATTCATGATTTTTTGCAATTAAGATGCAGTGGTTTGACAGAAAATTAAGTCTTACAAATTTCCTGATTATTTTCCGAATGTAAAAATTATTATCTCAATGATATTTATTGGTGAAACAAATCAGTGGAGCTGCAGGCTGCTGATATATTCGGAAGGCGTAATATTTTCCATCTGCTTGAATACCCTGTTGAAGGTAGACTGGTTAGAGAAACCTGCTTCTGTATAAATATACATAAGGGTTACCTTTTCAATATCATTTTCACTAAGAAGTCTTTTTACACATTCTATTCTGTGCATATTCAGATAATTGTTGAAGTTGGGATATCCTTTAGTACGGATTGATTTTGAAATATAACTGCTGTTAATATTCATTTCTGTGGAAAGCTTCGAAATATTGAAATTAACATCTTTATACAGCTGTTTTTCCCTCATGACAAGTTCTATTTTCTCAAATAACTCATCTGCAAATGGAGCCTTTTCTGTTACATTGGCTGGCTGTATTGCTATGTTTTGGTTCTTTTCTTCGATTTCATGGTAAATTTCAACTCTTTTTATTTTATCCTTAAAATAGAGCAGGAGTGCTATTACAGCTACATTGGACATCATAAGAATGGTGTCCGTAATTCTTACATCTTCAGGTCTGTGTTTTGGGAAATTAAAGCTGAATGTTTTAGAAATAAGATACCCCGCAATAATATTCACCAATACAAATAGGCTGTAAATAAAGACATACTTTCTCTGAAAGAAGACATATGCGGCTAGTGGAATTGGAATAAGCCATACAAAACTTGCTATAGAATTATCCCAGAAAGCAAGCATAATGTAAAAATTATAAAGGGTTGCAATAACAATATAAGAATGCACCATTACATCTACCGAGTACGTCTTATGTACAATCATGTAAGTGTATAATAGTAAAAAAAGCCCCCCGAAAAGATACCAGGCCATAATTTTATCCGGAATGATAAAAATAAATATCAAACCAAATATGGCAAGAATAACAGACATCAGAATGTTGTAATAATATACCAGCTGTCTTTTGTACTGTTCAATTTTTATATCTTTTTCAATTGTCATTTGTGGTAATAGATAATTTTAAATCTTTTAAATACATTTTTCTGCAATCAAATATTGGAAAATGATTGCGTTAATGATCTGTGTATTAATAATTTGTGTTTTATTGAGCCGTTTCCGGTTTTTCATTGATTATTCATGAATTTGATTTGTCAATGCGGATAACTTTGCACCAGCTAGCTCAATAAAAGTTGACTGATGATATCTCAGTTGATCCCACATGATTTATTCAATTCTTAAATAGTCAAATAATTTTTAATACAAATATACTAAAATGAAGAAAATAAAATTAACTCTTGCCAGCATAATGATGTGTTTTTCAGTAGCTGCATTTTCCCAAGTAGGTATTAATACAGATTCTCCCAAAGTAACATTACATGTAGAAGGAAAACCAGATGTGGCTACTGTGCCTGATGGTGTCATAGCTCCAAGAATAACAGGGGATCAGTTGAAAGCTAAAGATGATGTTTATTTAGCTGCACAGACCGGAGCACTGGTCTATGTAACACAGGCTGTGACTGCACCTTCTGTAAAAACGGCGAAAGTAGATAAAGCCGGGTACTATATGTTCAATGGAACCACATGGAAATTTGCCTTTGGGGGTAAAGACGATGATATTACCATTGGAGATCTGATTTACTATCATGGAAGCATTCCTGCAGGTACTTCCGGAGCTAATGTTTTAGCAAGCACCTATCTTACTGATCTTCCTGTTTTGGGAGGTTTTTTAAGACTTGACGCACAATTTAACAGCAGTTCAGCAGGTACAGGAGCAGCTACCACTTTTAATCCAAGGCTTTACAATGCAGGAACTTCAGATGTGAAAATCTGGGTGTCGGAAATGTCAACCCATACTGGGGATTCTGATAATGGAAATATTAAATTATCACCAGGAGCCTATAGACAGTTTGATGACGGTGTTTATCTTACCCAAACGAATAATGAAACGGTAACATTTGATATTACCATACAGGAACCGGAGCCAAGATGGTACAGAGTGTATTATGCATTCCGTGTAGATAATAAATCCACAACAGGAAGCAGTGATGCTACTACCACAGATTCCAATACTGCTGATAACACAAGAGAACTGTTTCTTTCTGTACAGAGATTATATTAAAAGTGGCTTTTTATAAAGCCATATGAGAATTCTAAAAATACAATGACAATATAAAAAAAATCTACGGGCTCAATAGGTTAGCTGTTTAAAACCTAATGAGATTTGTGTTTTTTCCGGGGTCGGAATTAAATTATTCCGACCCCATTTTTTTTAATGCATCATTTCATATACTTTGATTAATTCTGCAATATTGGCAACGTTAAGCTTTTGAAAAATTCTTTTCTTATAAGTGCTTACCGTAGACATTTGAATATTAAGTCTGTTGGCAATTTCCAGGTTTCCGTTTCCATCAGCAAGGAGTTTGAAAATTTCATACTCACGGGAAGATAGCTTTTCTACAGGATTGTCTCTTTTGTTTTGGATAATAAGGCCAATCAGCTCGGCAGGGTAGAAATACCCCTTTTCAATCACAGTTTTTACAGCATTCTTAATTTCTTCCTCACTGCTTTGTTTGTTCAGATAACCTTCTGCACCTTCTCTGATGTATTGAATGGCAACATCCTTATCATAACCTGAGAATATGAGAATTTTAAGTTCATTCTGTATATCTTTTAATTCCGGTATCATTTTTTTATACTGTGTCCCGGGCATATCGATATCTAAAATAAGAAGATCATAACGTGAAAAGCCGATCTTATTTTTTACTTGGTCGTAGTTTTCTGCAAAATCTATTTTCAGCTCCGGATAAGCAGTTTCAAGAACCAATGATGTGCCTGCCCTTACTACATAGTGATCATCGGCAATTAAAATTCTTTCATTCATACAAATTAGTTTTTATTGAGTGTTATTTCTACCACAGTTCCTTGAGGTTCATTTTGCCTGAACCTGATTTCAGCATTGATCTTTTTTACCAGATGGATAACCATATGAAGACCAAGTCCTTTTCCTTTGAAACTAGGGGTTTCCAGCTTAGGATTTCTGAACAGGCTCATATAACTTGCAATCTGTTCTGTTGACATTCCGATTCCTGTATCGGCAATAATTATTGTAGATTTTTGTTGGCTTTCTGTAATGTTTAGGGTGATATTTCCTTCAAAAGTATTTTTCACAGCATTATCAAGGATATTGTGAATAATGGCGGTTAAAATACTTTCATTTACTTTAGAATATACTTTATGATCAGTAAGATTCGTGATGACTGTTCCTTTTTCCTTAGCAATTTCACAAAATAATCTGTTCTTTATTTCCAGGATTCTGTTGATAGGATATTCTTTCTCTTCAAAAATATTTTCGGCTTTGTAAAGCTCTGTGTATTCCTTTAAATTCAGGGTAAACTGATAAAGCTGCTCCGAAGATTTATAAATGCTGTCAAAATATTTCTTCTGCAGTTCTACGTCATCAGACTCATGAATTTTTTGGGAAAGCATTGCAATAAATCTGATTGGTGTTGTAATATCATGACTGATAGTTTCTACCAGCTTTTTCTGATATTCTGTTTCCTTTTGCAGGTTGCTTTTTACCAGTTCCAGATGGAGATAAGTTTCTTTTAGTTCAGAATTCTTATTGTGAACAATTTGTTTTAATGTTTTATTCTTTATCCTTAAAAAATTAGTGGTTAGCTGGAAAATAATGATAATAATAATCAGAATAATGATGGCAGCAGACACTCTGAACAAGATAGTCTGATGAAAAGGCGGCTCTATTGGTGAAACTCCATTGTCTATATTGTGCCACGGGGAAATGTGGCGCTGTGCGGAAACAGTTAAAGATATACAAGCAAAAATAAATGCCCAAACTCTCATAGATGTGCAAAACTTATCTATACCTGCTGCTAATGCAATAGGCGGTTAATATTAGTATTTGTACAAGTCGAAGTTTTTTTAATGATCGGGAACGATTGAAAATAAATTTTTATCATTGATGTTTTCTGGTCTATTGTGTTTTATATTTTTTGATTGTGTAAAAATAGTGAAATTATGGAGATAAATCAGTATCTTATAATCTGTTTTCTATAAGTTTTATCATGTTTTGCGGTTGGTGTGGTACTTGCCATTTTCTGAAATATTTTCAGTATTTCAATAATAAGTGATAAATTTGTTTTGAAATATCTTGTTTGAATCCCAATGCTGTACAGAATTTTCGATTTTTTTTCGATTTTTATAAATGATAAATATTGATGTTTTTGTAATTTTTTAACTGTTTTTTGATTACAGGTTTAATTTATATATATTCATTCTTGTAGTAAAAGTTTGACAAAAAACAGAGGTTAATTCTACAGAATGTCTTTGTCATCACTGATGAATATTCATATTTTTGCAAAAATATTCTCAGAACAACTAAGGGAACTTTGTTTCTAAATAATGATTCTAAGAACACAAACGGTTTTATCTCACAAAGCAAAGGGTCTCTTGAAGGAGATCTTTTGATGTTTCTATTCCTTTTCATTCCATTAAAAAATACAAATTTATTATAGAAGTATTACTAGAATATGCTGATTTCTAGTTGAATGGCATTGGTTTTGTTAGGCACTGGCAAACACAAGGATATGAATAAAGATAATTTTAACTATCTTATTGGAAAAACACGCCATGAAGTGAAAGCGGAAATGGGTGATGGATTCAATTTTTTTAAAGATGACACCTGGACCTATCAGGTAGGTAAAACGTGGCTTGGGAAAAAGGTTATTCTGTCTGTTGTTTTTAGTAATAACAAAGCTGTTAATGTTAATTTGTATACAACTTTTAAAAACAGTTAGTTTCCATATCAATTATCTGTGTTCCCAAAAAAACCTCCCGAAAATGATGGGAGGTGAATAAAATTGACTGTATATTGAAGTGTAATTCAATCGTTATTTATGGGTTTCAAGCCACTTCAGTCTGCGCTCGTCCGGCAGATGTTTTACTTTGAAGTTTTCAAAAACGGCATTGAAACCTTGTCCGTCAGGGCAGGCTGCCATTAAACCTACCATTACAGGGGTGTTGTCCTGTAGAGGTGCATTTCTCATCATGATATAGTTTTTATCATCAAAAGAGTAAAATATTTCTACAGCGTCCAGCCTTCTCACTGCTTTTATCCATATGGCAGGAGGTGTTTTGTCTAAAGTGATAACGCTCCAGTCGCTTTTGTTGTGAGTTACCACAGTGCTGAGGTTATACTTACCATCTACAAATTCCACTCCGGCTTTGATGTAGTGCTCTTTATCTGTTCTGAGCATAAGTCCCATCTGGTCAAATCTTGCTTTATAGCTGCCTGTGATTTTTACTTTTGCTTCAAATTCTCCTCCATAAGTAGTATAGTAAAAAGGAGCATCATCAACGGTAAATCCATAGTGGGAAACTCTCCAGTAATCACTCTGCGGAGTCACAAACATAGACAGGCTGTTGTTTTTGATTTCCCATTTTTCAGGTTCATTAAACCATGTCATCTTCTCCAGAGTCTGGGCGGAAAGATTTTGAACCATGGGTAGTATACAAAAGCCTAAAAGCAATTTCTTCATTCTATTTTAAATAAGTTCTAAGGGTAAATTATTATTTTAGCAAAAGTATAATTAAACCCGAATCGCATCAATACTGATAAATAACCATTATGGAAATACGTGAACAGCTCAGTGATAAATTACTGGACAAAACCTCCAAAAAGTGTCTGCTGGACATAGAAATCTATAAACAAAGAGCACTTGTGTATTCTCAGATGGAAGGTGCTATAGCTGTATTGAGCGATATGCAGGAGAATAAAAGCTATATTTATAAATCCGCAGCAGCGGTCGAACTGGGACTCAATATGGGTGAAAATCCTATAGAAATTGATTCGATCTGGGAAGAAGAAATGTTGAAAAAGATACATCCCGATGATCGGCTAAAGAAATATATTCATGAGCTTCGTTTTTTCAAATTACTGGAAGCAATGGAGGCTGAGCAGCGTGCAGCTTACAGTGTGGTTTCAAAAATAAGAATGAAGGATAAAAATGAGGAGTATCGTTGGGTGAAGCATCGTATGTTTTATATTTATTCTCCTTACAATGGCAGGTTGAGACTAGCTCTCTGTCTTTATAATATTGCACTTTCTTCCTCATCAGTTCCTGATTTTATGATTGTCAATACCATCAAAGGAGAAGTTCTTGTAAAAGACAGGCTTGATTATAAAAATATTCTGAGTCCAAGGGAGATGGAAGTCTTGAGATTTGTAGGAGAGGGGTATGCAAGCAAAGAAATTGCTGATCTTCTTTCTATAAGTATCAATACCGTGAGCAGACACCGTCAGAATATTCTGGAAAAACTGAAAGTGAAAAATTCTACACAGGCTTTTAAAGATAGTTTTTATTAAATATTCAGCTTGAAATATCCGAAAAGTTCACCGTGTTATTTTGTATCTTATGATTAAATTTATATCTTGAATATAGATTAACAAGAACAATACACGATGAAAAGAAGCGAAGAAATCACCCTTCAGTATTTTGCTTTTTTAGACAAGCATATTCAGGATGTAATTTCCGGAACTGTTCCTGAATTTATGGAATTGAATGAAATTGCAGGAAAGCTTGCGATCTCTCATAAACATCTTTCTGATACTATTAAAAAAGAAACCGGACAGCACCCATGTTCTTTTTATGATGAAAAAATTATCGGTCAGATAAAAAAAATGCTTATTATTTCCGATAAATCTGTAGCAGAAATTGCCCGTATTTTTACATATGACCCTTCCAATTTTTCAAAATTTTTCAAAAAAATGACCGGTTTTACTCCCGGAAATTTCAGAAATTCTAAAAAGAACATAATTTGACTACTTTTTTTGTTTAATATTGCTATAGCAGGAGATTTGTACCTGCTTTTGTCTTTAAGTAGGGATTTGGCCGTCCAGATTGTCTGTTTTAAAAGGCTGTTTAGTGAATTAAAATGTTAAAATAATAAGAAAATAATCTTTTATAAATGAGTCGTTTGTGAAAAAAAACCATATTTTTTTATTATTTACGTACTAATATTTCTTTATTGTTTGATTTTTTTATTAAATTTAGGTAAGAAAAAACTAATTAATTCAAAAGGTGAAAACGTTAAAAAGATTGATAAACATATAAATACTTTGGTTTCCAGATAATAAGAATAAAATATTGTGTCTTTAATAATATTTAATCTTATGAGAGGCGCTTAAGCCTTCTAAATAGTTATATATTTGTTTCTTTTAAACCACACAACAAACAAGATTAAGGATGAGCATCAATTTCACAACAGCAACTATTAAAGACTTTGAGAATATACCAAATAATGATATGGCTCAAAGAGCTGAAATTTTTTATGAATATTTAGACTTTGTAAAGTCTAACGGACACATGAATTATAGACTGAAGAATACTTCAGGAACCAATGCAATACTGAATGTAAATATTGCAGACCAAAACAGAGAATTTGTTAGTTTTGTATCAAGTGATTATTTGGGATTTACGCAGCACCCAAAAGTAAAACAAGCTGCTATTGAAGGAATAGAGAAGTATGGAACAGGAACAGGAGCTACTCCTCTTATTGGCGGCTACTTTGATTACCATAATGCCTTAGAAAAAAGAATTTCAAGTTTTTTTAAACGAACAGAAGATGAAGCCGTAGTATTTACTACCGGTTATACCGCTAATAGTGCGAGTTTACAGTGCTTAATGCAGAAAGAAGACCTTGCTATTTTAGATATGGCAGTGCATGCAAGTGTACACGAAGGATGCGCTTTTACCAATAAAAAAACATTTCCGCACAATAATTTGGAATCTTTGGAACACATTTTGAAGGTATCTGAAAATCTGTACCGTACGAAACTCGTTATTGTGGATGGAGTGTATTCCCAGGATGGTGATACCTCCCGTATTAATGAGATCTATAATCTTGTGAAAAAGTATAATGCCTTCCTAATGGTGGACGATGTACATGGCGTTGGTATCCTTGGAGAAACAGGTAGAGGTACTTTGGAACAGGCTGGATTATTGGATAAAGTAGACCTTATCACAGGAACATTCAGTAAAACGTTTGGAAATCTTGGAGGATATGTCATTGCCGATAAAAAATTGGCTGCTTTTATGAGATTCCATTCCCGCCAGCAGATTTTCTCAGCAACAGCTCCACCATCATCCGCAGGAATTGTTAAAGCCATTGATTTAATAGACGAAGAACCCATCTGGAGAGAAAAACTCTGGAACAACATCAATTATTTCAAAAAAGGGCTTGATGATCTAGGTTTAGATACCGGAGTTACCTGTTCCGCAATTATTCCTGTGAAAATAGGAGATCCCTATGTAACAGGGGAAGCAGGAAAACTACTAATAGAAAAAGGAATCTATACCAACCCGATTCTTTATCCGGCGGTACCAAGAAAAGATGCGCGTATAAGAATGAGTGTAACGGCAAGACACGAAAAAGAACATCTCGACAAAACGCTTAATGCGTTTGATGATATTAATAAAAAATTGCATATTGCGAAAAAATAATAATTATGCCTAGAAAAGTAGTGCAGGGCCCCATTAGGGACAAAGAAAAAACAAAGCAAAAACTGCTTGCTGCAGTTGGTAAAATTTTAAGAGTAAAAGGATACTCCGGACTAAAAGTAAGTAAAATTGCCGCAGTAGCCGGATTTGATAAAAAATTGATCTATGAGTACTTTGGAAGTACTGATAAACTGATCGATGAATATATCAAATCTCAGGATTACTGGAGCCAGGTCAACCAGGATGTTGATATGGATTTCTCCGACGGTGGACATGAACTTACTAAAATGGTTGTACTCAACCAGTTCGAAAACCTGAAGAAAAATAAAGAACTTCAGAAAATTATCCTTTGGGAGCTTTCAGAAAGTAAGCCTATTCTTAAGAAATTAGTTGAACAACGTGAAGAGGTAGGAGAAGTTTTATTTGGAAATATCTCAGATCCTTATTTCGGTGAAGGAGTAGCTACAAGACACAGAGCAATTATGGCTTTGATTGTTTCCGGAGCTTACTATCTTAACCTTTATACAGGATATAACGCCAATAAATTCTGCGGTATCGACCTGAAGACTGAAGAAGGAAGAAAAGAAATTGAAGCTGCTGTTGTTGAGTTAATTGACTTTGCCTACAGCAAAAAGAAATAGAGATTAAAAGTTTTCCAATTTAAACAGAAATATGTTTTTTGTTGATATTTGAAAACTTTTAATTTTCAAATTAAAACTATATTTCTTATTTTTGACCAATGGAAAATTTTATAGTATCTGCAAGAAAATATCGTCCTCAAGAGTTTGATACAGTTGTAGGGCAATCCCATATTACGGATACTTTAGAACATGCAATTGAAGAAAGTCAATTAGCTCAAGCATTACTTTTTTGTGGACCCCGCGGTGTGGGTAAAACTACCTGTGCGAGGATTCTGGCAAGAAAGATCAATGAGAAAGATGGCTCGGTTTCAGAAGACGGCTTTGCTTATAACATCTATGAGCTGGATGCTGCATCCAATAACTCTGTAGATGATATCAGAGAACTGATAGATCAGGTGCGCTTTGCACCTCAGGTTGGTAAATACAAAGTATATATCATCGATGAGGTTCATATGCTGTCTTCTGCCGCTTTCAATGCCTTCCTTAAAACTTTGGAAGAACCGCCTGCTCATGCTATTTTTATTCTGGCAACCACGGAGAAACATAAAATTATTCCAACCATTTTATCCCGTTGTCAGATTTATGACTTCAAGAGAATTACTATTGAAGACATCCAGAATCATCTCAAAAATATTGCCCAGAAAGAAAATATCCAGTACGAAGACGATGCATTGTATCTGATCGCACAAAAAGCTGATGGCGCATTAAGAGATGCTCTTTCTATTTTTGACAGACTTTCTACTTTCTCCCAGAAAAATATTACGCTGGCAAAAGCAGCCGAAGTATTAAATATTCTGGATTATGATCAATATTTGAACATCGTGGATCTCGCCAAGGAAAACAAAATCCCTGAAGTGCTTTTCGCGTTCAATGAGATTGTGAAAAAAGGTTTTGATCCTCATATTTTCATTGCCGGATTAGGAAATCATTTCAGAGACCTGATGATGGCACAGAATGCTTCCACCATGGAACTCATAGAAGTGGGAGAGAAGACAAAGGCTAAGTTTGTAGAACAGGGACAAAAATGGGTCGCCCAGCAGTTAATTGATGGTATTGAGATCTGCAACCATGCGGATATTAATTATAAGAATTCAAAAAACCCTAGACTTACGGTTGAAATTGCATTAATGCAGCTGGCTTCACTGACAGCTAATTTAGGCGATACTAAAAAAAAAAGTTCCTGATCCTGGCTCCGTTTCTCAGTGAGAAACAGGAGGTGAAAATGCCGGAAAAAGCTACGGAGAAAAAGGAAATTAAAACAGAGCAGCCGACTCCAGTTTCTGATAAAGTAGAGGTAACTCCAGTAACAAAAACATCCAAACCATTATCAAGACCGGGAATGTCTTCCGGGTTTAGTATCAATTCTTTTCTGAATAAAGAAGATAAAGTAGAAGAAACAGAAAATGTAACTGTAAGAACCGAAAATCTTCCCCAGAACCATTTTACAGATACAGATCTGCAGATGGAATGGAAAATTATGCTTAAACAACTTCAGGTAAAAAATAACTTTGTATTTAATGCAGTAAAAACCTTCAAGCTGGTAAAAGCTGAAGAGCATAAAATCAAAGTTTTGTTCCCTTCAGATTCTGCAAAAGTAGAATTTGATAAAATAAGTGGAGAATTTTTTAATCATTTTAAAAGAAAAATTCAGAATCATATTATTGAGGTAGAATACGTCAGAGACGTTGAAAATCTGAAGATTGAGGTAGTGACTAAGAGAAAGATGTTTGAAAAATTTATCGAAAAAAATCCACTTTTAAAAGATCTTGATGATTTAATGAAGTTTGATTTGACATAATTTTTATATATTTGTCAAATATTTGTGTCGAAAATAAGTTTTTGACAAAAGCAAATTACAACCAGAAACGCTAAAACAAGACATTTCCAGAATAAAATGGAAAATTTGACTAACACATATCAGTCTTTTTTTGCACCCGCTAATTACTTTTTTAGCGGTTATTTTAGTTTTTCTGCTTCTTATTATAGAAATTTCAGAACGTATTACCGATTTTATTGGTACTGTTAACTGAATTTCTTTCCAAAAAATACAGGAGAAGTAGAGCCCTATTATTTTCCTGATTCCTTTAAACAATTTTGAACGGCATTTTTTGAAAAGAATTATAAATTAAATTTTATAATCCAAAGGGCTATTGCTGTTAACGAAAAAATGATATAAAAAAACAATAAAATTTAGAATAATGAATTTAAATGATTTAAAAAATGAGTGGATCAATGAGCTTACGCAACCTTTAATGATCGCGGGACCATGTAGTGCAGAAAGTGAAGCTCAGATGCTTGAAACGGCTAAGAGGATTAAAGAATCCAACGCCAATGTATCCGTTTTCCGTGCAGGAATCTGGAAACCTCGTACTAAACCAAACGGTTTCGAAGGAGTAGGAGTGATTGGTTTGAACTGGCTAAAAAAAGTAAAAGAAGAGTACGGTTTTAAAACAGCTACCGAAGTTGCCAATGCACACCACGTATTTGCTGCTTTAGAAGCAGATGTGGATGTTCTTTGGATTGGAGCTCGTTCTACAGTAAATCCATTTACAGTACAGGAAATCGCCATGGCTTTAAGAGGAACAGATAAACCTGTATTCGTAAAAAACCCTGTTAATCCGGATCTTGCATTATGGATCGGAGCTTTGGAAAGGCTTTTAGGCCAGGATATTAAAAACCTTGGAGCGATTCACAGAGGATTTTCAACATACCAAAAAACTAAATACAGAAATAACCCAAACTGGCAGATTGCCCTTGATTTCAAGAGCCAGTTCCCTAATATTCCAATGTTGATTGACCCTTCTCACATCTGCGGAAACAGAACAGGTCTTGCTGATATCACACAGGAAGCTCTTAACGTAGGATACCAGGGTGCTATCATTGAATCACACTGTAATCCTGATGAGGCGTGGAGTGATGCTTCTCAGCAGATTACACCGGAAGTTCTTGCAGATCTTATCGGTAATCTGAAAGTAAGAAGTTCCAATCTTGCAGGTTTTGAAGGTGAAATGGGTAGACACAGAACCCTTATTTCAGATCTTGACTTCCAGTTAATTGAACTTCTTTCTCAAAGAATGAAAATTTCTGAAAAGATCGGTAAACTTAAAAAAGAGAATGACATTGCGATCTTCCAGCCTGAACGTTGGAAAGTCATCACAGAATACGCTAATCAAAAAGCAAAAGAAACCGGAATGTCTCAGGAATTCATTGAAAAAGTTTTCAAAGCGATTCACGAAGAATCAATTGAAGTTCAAAATAATATTATGATCGAAAGATAAGTTGTAAATAATAGGTAAAAGACAACAAAATTTTTACTTATTTTTCAGCTGAAAAATAAATTAGGGTTTAGACATCAGTATTTAGGGCAATTGAAACATGTGTTTTTAAACCTATTTCCTGAATGCTAAGCCCTAATTGCGTATATTTGCACCAGCATTATCTATGAAAGGAAAAATCATTAAATCTACAGGCAGTTGGTACCAGGTTTTGGAATTGGAAACAAATAAAATTTTCGAGGCCAGAATCAGGGGGAAATTCAAATTAATAAAAACCAGACTTACCAATCCACTTGCTGTAGGAGATTTTGTTGAGTTTCAACTGGAACAGGATGATATCGCCTGGATCACGAAAATTGAACCTCGTACCAATTATCTGATCAGAAAATCGGTAAACCTTTCAAAAGAAGCTCACATTATTGCATCCAATATTGATCTGGCATGCTTTATCTTCACCTTGAAACATCCCGAAACGTCTTTAGGATTCCTTGATAGATTTTTGGCATGTTGTGAAGCTTATAATATCACACCCGTAATCCTTTTTAATAAAATGGATGTTCTTCATGAAGAGGAAATTGAAATTGTAAAAGACGTAGAGCTTCTGTATCAGGAAATAGGGTATGATACTTTGGAAATTTCATCCTATTCAAAATTAAATCTTGAGCAATTACAGGAAATTCTTAAAGATAGAACTTCTGTATTCTTTGGTCACTCCGGTTGTGGAAAATCTACTTTGGTGAATGCCTTACAACCTGGATTGAACTTAAAGACATCCGAGATTTCTGACACCCATCTTAAAGGGAAACATACAACAACTTTTGCGCAGATGCATTTCTGGCATTTTGGCGGAAATGTTATCGATACCCCAGGTGTTCGTGAATTTGCTATGATTGATATCGAAAAAGAAGAAGTACAGCATTACTTCCCTGAGATTTTCAAGAAGAGAGAAGAGTGCAAATTCCACAATTGTCTACACATTAATGAACCAAAGTGCGCTGTAATTGACGCTCTTGAAACGGGAGAAATTGAGCATTCACGTTATGCTACATACATTAAACTGATGGATGAGGCAGAAGAAGCTGCTCAAAAATAATCAAAAACAAATTCGTTTTCACATAACCATTGCAGATTAATTCGGACAATCTGTACATATACTCATGTTGTTGCATGAGTATAAAATTTTATGATATTAATTATTTTAAGATTAAATTTAATGCTTTGACAGAATGTCTGTTTTTAATAACTAGATTTTTTAGTTTTTGATGAAAAAAAATCGGTTTTTAAATAACTCTACTTTTTGATATTCCTGTTTTGGCAGATAACTCCACTTTTGTCCTGTTTTAATAGATCTTAAAAATCATTTTTGATAAAAAAGAATTGTTTTATCAATTGAAATAAAAACGATAATATCATTAAATATGGCGCAATATTCTTTTAAAAATTGCATAATTAATAAAAAAAACGCCCTGTTTTTTGAAAATAAAAAACCCAGCCGAAGCTGGGTAAAAACTAATAACCATGAAAACTCAAATTAAACATGAGAATCGCAATAGAATAAACAATTACTGTGCCAAAGATTGGTTCATGATTTCTTAATAAAAGTTATTTTTATGTTAAAAAAAAATTAAAATAAAAATCAAAGATATTTTTTGTAATTTTGCGCCATTAAAAAAATATACATTTATGTCTAACATTACATTCACTATGATTAAGCCTGATGCTGTTGCTGACGGACATATCGGTGCTATATTGGGTAAGATTGCTGAAGGAGGTTTCAAAATCAAAGCTTTAAAATTAACTCAGCTTACAGTTGCTGATGCAAAAAAATTCTATGAAGTACACGCTGAAAGACCATTTTATGGAGAATTAGTAGAATTCATGAGCTCTGGTCCTATCGTAGCTGCAGTTTTAGAAAAAGACAACGCAGTTGAAGACTTCAGAACATTAATTGGTGCTACTAACCCTGCAGAAGCTGCAGAAGGTACAATCAGAAAAATGTTCGCAAGAAGCATCGGAGAAAATGCAGTTCACGGTTCAGATTCTGACGAGAATGCATTAATCGAAGCTCAATTCCATTTTTCAGGAAGAGAGATTTTCTAAGAAAATCATCTTACAAAATAAAAATCCGGAGATAATTCTCCGGATTTTGTTTTTATAGGCTGCTGTTTTAAAGATTATTTTCAATCGCTCCCACATTTTCTCTGTATAACTCCAGGGGCTTATTAAGTAAAACTGCAATAACGGTCATCTGCTTGTCAAGTTTTTCCTTTGGAATATCAATATAAATAATTCCAGGCCGGTCACTCCAGTAAAGTTTATTGTAAATGGTGTGTGACAGCATAGTGCCTTCGCCCACCACTCTTATTCTGGCAATTCCATTTTTATACCTTTTAAAGCGATAGGACCTGTAGGCGTTCCTTCTACAAAAAGGAAAAGCGTTTGTTTGTCCTTTGATAATGCGCTTACTCCGGAATAATGCCCATTAGGTAATCCTTTTTCGGTTTCAAAAAGAGCTTCCGCATGTTTACTTATCCATTGTAGGGTTTCCGGATTGGTTTTGGCTGTTTTCTCAATTTTCATGTTAAGACCATCGCTGGTCAATCCTGCGGGAGTCAACAGATTTTTGCCATTATAAATTGTGTTGGCAATATTGTATGCGGCTTCCTGAGTGTTCTTATTGTCTAAAATTTCGGACAGTGAACGTTCCTCTGTTTTAAAATCCTTCAAAAATACAGGTGGAGTATCAAAAGTGAGTTCTACAACGGTAACATCTTTGTCAAATTTTACATTAGAAAAATTAAGAGTGAGTGTTTTTTCAGCATTGTGATCCATTGTAATGAAGGCTGAAGGATCTCCTATTACTTTTATTGAAAGAGGTTTTGTTGTTAATCCATAGATTTTTGTGAAATTTTTGGCTTCTTCCAGATAGAGAAACAACGATTTCTTTGAAGTTGACAAAGATGATTTCCCTTTATAATTTTCAAAAGGAATTCCACGGGTTGTTTCGTAAATAGCTTTCTGATTTTTAGACGTCCATCTTCCAAGATTTTTCAAAATCTCAACCTGTTCCTCAGGAATGGTACCGTCAGATTTTGGACCAATATCGAGCAGAAGATTTCCTCCCATACTAATCACATCTGCCAGGGTTCTGACGATCATATTAGGGGTTTTGTATGCCTTATCGTAAGGTTGATATCCCCAGGAATCATTCATGGTGTAACAAAGTTCCCAGTAGGGATTTTGTGGTGGAATGACCGGAATTCCCTGCTCAGGCGTGTCATAATCTCCATGATTATTGAGCCTTGAATTAATAATAATATTGGAATTGTATTTTTTTAGTAAATCAAGAGTCTGAGGCGCTTTCCATTCCTCAGAAGTATGTTCCCAGTCTCCATCAAACCAAAGAAGATCAGGTGAATATTGAGATGACAGTTCATTAAGCTGAGTCTGATAATAGCTGATGAAATTCTGCCAGCGTTTCGGATCATCTTTTATTTCATAACGTTTTTTTGTGCGGGTATTAATGTTATAATAGGGATGGCTCCAATCTGGTAATGAAAAATAAAGCCCGGTTTTTAATCCCGATTTTTTCAAAGCAGAAACAAATGGGCTTATAACATCTTTTTTGGCTAAAGACTGTTGAGGAATTGTCGTCGCATTTTCTGCTTTTGAGTTCCATAAAGCTATGCCATCATGATGTTTGGTGGTAATGACTGCATATTTGGCTCCGGATTCTTTTATCAGGTTTGCCCATTGCTCAGGCTGATATTTTGACGCTGAAAAACCATTCAGCTGTTTCATATAATTTTCGTGGTTGATGTAATTATTGAAGAATGACCAGGATTCAGAAATTCCATTGACGGAGTAGATTCCCCAGTGAATAAAAATACCAAGCTTGGCATTTTTAAACCATTCCATTTTTTTGCTGTTGTCAACTGTTTGAACCTGGGCTTCGGTAGTATATGCAGATAATACGAGCCCGAGGAAAACAGCTTTAATCAGACTACTTTTCATAGATAGATTTATTTTAACATTAAATATAAATAAAGAATGTATTATAGCATAAAATAGTTTCTAATATTTATTAATTAATAGTATTAAAGCGTTACTTATTGTTGTATTTTTATAAATGGAACGCTTCTTGCAAATTTTATCTGAAAAATATCGATTATGAAAATTCCAGCAATATTAATGGCAAGCTTACTAGCTGTAGGAGTTTCGGCACAAACCACGAAACCGAATGCTAAAGTGAAGAAGCCTATTAAAAAAGTAAAGAAAGCAGCTGCACCGGACACTATTGAAAAGAAAAAGCCGGGAACTCCTAAACCCGTAGTAAAACAAGATACACTTGTCCTTCGTGGGCATGGCTGTCCGGCTTGCGGAATGGGATAGAATATGGATAAACCACTATTAGGAATATCAATGATGGCGGAAACAGAGTTTGTTTCTGCCCTTTTACCATTATTGCAAAGCAATTCTGTGGATATACTGGAATGGTCTTTTGATACGCTTTACCATTCAAATGAACCAGGCTGGCTTTGTGATCTGCTGAATTTTTATGCAGAAAATGACCGATTAATAGGGCATGGTGTTTATTATTCCTTGTTTGATGCAAGATGGACAGGAAGGCAGGAAGAATGGCTGAAAAAGCTTAAAGAAGAAGTAAGCCTGCGGAAATACAATCATATCACGGAACATTTTGGTTTCATGAACACTGAAAATTTTCACCAGGGAGTGCCGTTGCCTGTATCTTTGAATCCCAAAACCTTAGAGATAGGAAAAGATAGGCTGTACAGACTTCAGGAGGCTGTAAATATTCCTGTGGGGATAGAAAATCTAGCCTTTTCGTTTTCTGTTGACGATGTTAAAGAACAAGGTGTTTTCCTGGATAAACTGACAGAAGATACCGATGGTTTTCTGATTCTAGATCTTCATAACATCTATTGCCAATCGTATAATTTTGAAGTAGAAATGCAGGAAATAATTGATTTATATCCTTTGGGAAAAGTCAAAGAAATTCATCTTTCGGGAGGAAGCTGGCAGGAGAGTGCTTATGGAAAAAAGCAGGTAAGAAGAGATACGCATGATGATGTTATACCAAAGGAGATTTTTTCTGTTTTACCCTCTGTGCTGACACAATGTCAAAATCTTGAATATATCATTATTGAAAGGCTGGGACATACTTTAAAAACGGATGAAGAAAAAGACAACTTCCTGAAGGATTTTAATAGTGTTAAAGGGACTATTGAAGCTTCGGACTGGAAAAGAGAAAAGAAAAAAAACTGGAATAAGAAGGATGTAAAAATTGCTGAGAAACCTTTGGAAGATCTTGTTTTGTTTGAAGAACAGTCGAGACTTACACAGCTTCTTTTTGACAATATAGATGCGGCAGTCATTAAAGATCTGGACTTTCATTATTTTAAAACTAAAAACTGGGATCCTGAGATGATCTTGACTGCCCAGAATATCATTAGAAAATGGAATCCTTATTAATTCATTCCTACTACCTGATAACCAAAATCAAATTATATGAAAATGACAACACTCGTATTGATCATTACCGCTGTCCTCACTGCTCTGATAGGAGGACTTTTCTATGCTTATTCATGTTCTGTTGTTCTTGGACTGGGAAAACTGTCCGATACGGAATACCTGAAGGCAATGCAGAATATTAACCGGGAAATTCTAAATCCTGTCTTTTTTATGAGCTTTATGGGAACGGTGATTCTTCTTCCGGTATCTACCTTTTTATTCCGTGGGCATCAGCCGGCTTTTATTTTTCTCCTGTTGGCCACATTGGCTTATCTGATTGGTGTTTTCGGGGTAACAGTCGCCGGAAATGTTCCCATGAATGATGCTCTGGATAAGTTTGATATTTCCAATTCTACAACAGAAGCAATCAAACAGATGCGTGATAATTTTGAAAACAGATGGAACTTCCTGAATAATATAAGAACCGTTTTTTCCGTCATTTCAATCATTTTTGTAGTCTGTGCCTGCGTATGGAACAGGGAAGTATAAAGGAATGATTAAGTAAAAATACTTAATGGCAGATTTGGTATTTCTACGGATGTGTAACAATGGTTTTATTCTGATCTTTGTGTTGTTAGCAAGACAAAACAGATTTTAACATTTCGAAATGTTGAAAAAAGATTTATAACCACGAAGACTTTAATTCCAAACAAGAGAAAAGGCAGCCATTGGCTGCCTTTTGTTTATTATTAAGATAAACTGATCTGTTAAATCTTTAAAAGTTCAATCATTCTTTCTGGACTTTCTGCTGAGAACACAGCATTTCCTGCTACAAGAACATCAGCTCCTGCTTCAAAAAGTTTTGAAGCATTGTCAATATTTACCCCACCATCTATTTCTATAAGCGCTGTAGAGTTGTTGCTTAAGATCAGATCTTTAGTTTCAGCAATTTTTTTGTAGGTGTTTTCAATGAATTTCTGACCTCCAAACCCTGGATTTACACTCATCAACAAAACAAGATCTACATCTGCAATAATGTCTTCAAGCATTAATACCGGAGTAGATGGGTTTAAAACGACGCCCGCTTTTGCCCCTTTGCTTTGAATATGATGAATAGTTCTGTGAAGGTGAGTACATGCTTCATAGTGTACAGAAATAAGATCTGCTCCATGATTGATGAATTCATCAACATATTTTTCAGGTTCTACGATCATCAGGTGAACATCCACGAATTTTTTGGCATGCTGCTGCACAGTTTTCATCACCGGAAAACCAAATGAAATGTTAGGAACAAATCTGCCGTCCATTACATCAATGTGGAACCAGTCGGCCTGAGAGTTGTTCAGCATTTCAATGTCTCTTTGCAGATTCCCAAAGTCTGCAGATAAAAGGGATGGAGCAATAAGCTTCGTTTTCATTTTTACTTTATATTAGATATTTAGAGTCAGGAACCAAGAATCAAAATAGGTTGAAAACAAATGTTTTATGGCCATACTTTAATTGTCTTGAATCTTGTGTCTGGCATCTTGATTCTACTAATGATACTTCAATTTCATTTCTGGATTAATCTTCAGAATAGTCTCATAGATAAGTTTAATCACGTTACCTACATCTTCTTTAGAGACCATTTCTACCGTAGTATGCATATAACGCAAAGGTAAGGAAATTAAGGCACTTGGTACTCCGCCATTAGAATGAGCGAATGCGTCTGTGTCTGTTCCTGTTGCTCTGCTTGCCGCTGCTCTCTGGAAAGGAATCTTTTTAGCTTTTGCAGTGTCAATAATCAGTTCTCTGATCGTGTGATGAACGCTTGGTGCAAAGAAAACTACCGGTCCTGCACCACATTTCTGATCGCCCTCTTTTTTCTTTTCGATCATTGGAGTAGTGGTGTCGTGGGTAACATCTGTTACAATCGCGATATTAGGTTTGATGGTATCAGCAATCATATCTGCACCGTATAAACCTACCTCTTCCTGTACAGAATTGGTAATATAAAGTCCGAAAGGAATAGATTTTTTATTTTCTTTTAAAAGTCTCGCTACTTCAGCAATCATAAAACCTCCGATTCTATTGTCTAATGCTCTGCAGACGAAATATCTGTCGTTCATTTCAAAGAATTCATCAGGGTAAGTAATCATGCAGCCTACGAAAATTCCCATTTCTTCCACTTCCTTTTTAGAAGTGGCACCACAATCAATGAAGATATTTTCGATTTTTGGAGTTGGCTCATTTTGATTGGTTCTTGTATGAATAGCCGGCCATCCGAATACTCCTTTTACAATTCCTTTTTCTCCGTGAATATGAACCACTTTTGAGGGAGCGATTGTTTGGTCTGAACCTCCGTTTCTGATAACATAGATTAATCCGTCATCTGTAATATAATTAACGTACCACGAAATTTCATCAGCATGGGCTTCAATCACTACCTTAAATTCAGCTTCCGGATTGATGATCCCGTAACAGGTTCCATAATGGTCTACTTCTATTTTGTCTACATAAGGTCTGATGTAGTTCATCCAGACTTCCTGTCCTTTGTGTTCATAACCGGTTGGTGATGATGTGTTTAAATAATTTTCTAAAAATTTCAAAGATTTCTTTTCAAATTTCATAAAAAGGAATGATTTTTGCGTTCAATTTTTGTTCTTATAAGTGTAAAAATAATGAATTTTAGTAAGATTATCTGCCTTTTTGTTTTCTTTTTTGGAGTCAGCGTTTTCGGACAAAAAGATGGTATAGTGGCAAAACCACTGAATCAATATCCGCCAGAATCTCTGAAAGTAGATGAATTTGGAAGTAAATACTATTACGATGAACAGCAAAAGTTCAGAGTGTATGAGACGAACGGAGAGCCGGTAATTGTACTGGATGAGTTGGTTTTGGTAAATAAACCAAGATTTAATAATCAGCTGGATAAGAATTACTATTATTTCCTCAATAAAAAGCTGTACAGAGTATATCCGTTATTTGTAACTGCGCTCCAGCAGTACAGAGATATCCAGGTGGATATGAATGACATGGACAGCAAAGCCAAAAGAAAATTTGTAAGAGAGAGACAGAATATGCTTGCAGATCAGTATGAAAAACAACTGAGAGACCTTACCACAACCGAAGGACAGGTTTTTGCAAAGCTGATGAACAGAGCTACCGGGAAAAATGTATTTGAAATTATCAAAGAATTAAGAGGAGGGTGGAGTGCTTTCTGGTGGAATGTAAAAGGAAAAATGGCCGATATTGATCTGAAAGACCGCTACGATCCTCATACGAACAGAACGGATGAATTTATTGAGTCACTGCTTCAGTCCAATTGGAATTCAGGTTATCTGCAGCCTTATCCGGGGGCTAGTGATTTTAAAGTTAAGAAATAATATAATAATATAAAAAATTCCTGTAAGAATACTTACAGGAATTTTTCTTTTAATTTATCGAATACAATCTTATCTATTGGAAGAGGAAAAGGATTGTCTGGTCTGTCTATATCAATCCATTCTGTTTTTTCGATACAGGGATCCAGAATAATAAAATCTTCCTCATTTACGATGTCTACTATATAATATATGGTAAGAAGCTGCTCATTTTCTTTGAATCGGGAAACCAGGAAGTTTTCCTGAGTATAGAAATGTTCCAGAATATTGATCTTCACATTCAGTTCTTCATCAAATTCGCGATGCAGACACTCTACAACTCCTTCACCATATTCCAATCCGCCACCCGGAAATTTCATTAAAGGTTCACCGGCATATTCCTCAAATAAAGTCAGAACTTGTTTGTCTTTTACCGCACACGCATACACTCTAATGTTGATCTTATCTATCATATATATAATGTATAATATTTGTATAGCTAATGTAAGGAATTTTGTTGAGAAAAAGCTGGAAGTTGGAAGCGCGAAGCTGGAAGTTTAATCCTATTTATTTTTAGTAATCTTGAATCAACGAATCTTATATATTGATTATTATTTTAAAATAAAAAATTAATTAAACAGTCGGTTGTAAACATCCAGGACCCATCCCCAAGCTTCCATTCTACAATTTAATGGCATTAATCATCTCTCTTTTCCCTGGAGGTCCCTGTTTTTTTTCAACCTGGAAATTAAGTTCCTGAAGGATTCGTCTTACACTGCCTTTAGAAGAGTAAGTGGTTAATAATCCGTTAATGGCCATTTTGTCAGATACCAGTTCAAATAATGGCTTTTCCCAAAGGTCAGGCTGTACTCTGGCTCCAAAACAATCGAAGTAAACTAGATTGATTTTGGGCAGATCAATGTCTTTCAGGTCAAAAAAATCACATTCTATCTTTTTTAAGTTGAATCCACTAATGATTTCTACTGACTTTTCCCAATCTGCCAGATGAATTTTCTGATAAATATTTTTAAACTCAGGCTTGTCAAAAAGCTCAAAGTAAGCCAAATCCTTAACTTCGGATTCATTTATGGGATATTTTTCAAGCGAAAAATAATTGATGACATGATTTTTGTCAGTTTTTAAATATTCATTAATTGTCACCAAAACATTCAAACCTGTTCCAAAACCGAGTTCTAAAATATTAATTTCGTAATCATTTATCAAATTTAGTCCGTTTTTGATAAACACGTGTTCAGCTTCCTGAAGTGCTCCGTGATGGGAATGGTAGTTTTCATTTAAATCATTGATAAACAATGTTTTACTTCCGTCGTTTGTGGTCTTAATCTCTCTTTTCAAGCTATTTTTTTGTCAAATTTACTCTAAAATTTTTATATTTAGAAAATTATGTTAAATTTGTAGAACATCGTAAAAATTTTAAAAAATGATAATTCAAAAAACTGAAAACTCCAGAATTTCTACATTTGACCCTAACAATTTTTCATTTGGTGGTACTTTCATTGATCATATGATTATATGTGAGTATGAAGACGGAAAATGGGGGGATGTAAAATTAGTTCCTTACGGTCCAATACCATTTACACCTGCCATGATGGGAGTAAACTATGGACAAGCTTGTTTTGAAGGTATGAAAGCCTATAAAGACAAAGACGGGCAGGTTTTCCTTTTCAGGCCTGAAAAGAATTTTGAACGTATCAATAAATCGGCAAAGCGTCTTGCTATGCCTGAGGTAACTGAAGAAATGTTTTTAGACGGATTGAAAGCATTGGTAGATATCGATAGAGAGTGGATTCCACAGGGGGAAGGAATGTCACTTTATATCAGACCATTGATTTTTGCTACGGAAGAAGCTTTGAAAGCAAGAGTATCTAATAAATATATGTTTGCCATCGTTGCAACACCTGCGAAGAGCTATTATTCTGAGCCGGTATCTGTAAAAATCTCTGATCACTATTCAAGAGCGGCAAATGGAGGAGTAGGTTCTGCAAAAGCTGCAGGAAACTATGCTGCTTCTTTCTATCCAACTCAATTGGCAATTGAAGAAGGCTACGAGCAAATCATCTGGACAGATGATGCTACTCACGAATATTTCGAAGAAAGTGGTACTATGAACGTATTTGTAAGAATCAACGATACGATCTATACACCTCCAACATCTGAGAAAATTCTGGACGGAGTAACAAGAGACAGTTTCATCCAGTTAGCTAAGAAAAGAGGAATCGAAGTAAAGGTAGAACCAATTCCTGTAAAAACAGTTATTGAAGCTTTGAAAGAAGGTTCTCTTAAAGAAGTGTGGGGAGTAGGTACGGCAGTTGTAACCACTCAGTTCCAGGCTTTAGGATATCAGGGTGAGAAATTGGCTCTTCCAAGATTATCTGATGAAGAAAGCTTTGCTGCTCTTCTTAAGAAAGATTTGGTAGACCTGCAAAACAACCTTTCTGAAGATCCTTTCGGATGGAGAGTGACTGTAGATCACGCTCTTGAAACAGTTTAACAGTATTTAAATAATGATATGAAAGCCGGGATTTTTCCTGGCTTTTTAATTTTCCTGTAAACTAAAATTTAGCTTAAATATTTAAATCATTTTCCAGAAGTTAAGCAGGTATTTTTATTCTCACTAAATTGTTCCTGTAAATCCTAGATAAGTTTTGTAATTAATTCGCGAAATGTGTATTTTCGCAGAAGTTTATGAAAAAAATACTCTTCATATCAGCCATAAGCCTGTTGAGCTGCAACAGAAATGCACAGACGGCACACCCTCCTGTAGGTGGTGTTTTAAGCCAAAAAGATCTGGATGTTTCTAAAAACAGGATGAAAAATCTTAACGTAATAGAAAGAGGTCAGATTCAGGATTGGATTGGTGGCCAGTCTGTTAAGTATTATCCTACGCAGCTTAATTACTGGGTGACGGTAGAAGGTTATGATCAGAGAGAAAGAAGAAAAGACGAATCTTTGATTTCTTATTCTTATGATCTGTACGATTTTGACCAGACTAAAATCTATGACAAGCCTTTTGAGAGAAGAGATGCCAAATTCGGGCACTTTGATGAACTGAGAGCAGTGGAGAACGCCTTGCGTTTTATACATGATGGAGAGGAAGTAACGCTTTTGGTGCCATCTTCTTTAGCGTACGGAACTTACGGAGACGAAAAGAAAATAGACAACGACATTCCATTAATCATAAAATTAAAAGCCCTATAATACATGAAATTGTTTAACAAGAATATAATTCTGGCAGCGGCAAGTATTTCGCTGATGAGTTGTACCCCAATTTATAAAAAAATGAACGTAGACAAAGAAACTTACGAAGGTCTTAATGACGGACTTTATGCCAATCTTCAAACTACAAAAGGTAACTTAATTGTAAAATTTGAGGACAAGAAAGCACCAGTAACTGTAGCCAACTTTATCGGTCTTGCAGAAGGGAAAATCGACAACAAAGCTAAGGCTAAGGGAGTTCCTTACTATGACGGAACTATTTTCCACAGAGTAATCAAAGATTTCATGATCCAGGGAGGTGACCCTAAAGGAACTGGAGCAGGTGATCCGGGATATAAATTCGAGGATGAAAGAAATGACCTTAAGCATACAGGGAAAGGGGTTCTTTCTATGGCAAACTCTGGACCTAATACCAACGGTTCTCAGTTCTTCATCACTGAAGTGGCTACACCTTGGTTAGATGGAAGACACACTATCTTCGGAAAAGTAGTAAAAGGTAACGATGTGATTGATGCTATTGCTAACGTTGAAAAAGGAGCTCAGGATAAGCCTAAAACAGATATCGTTTTAGAAAAAGTTTCTGTTTTCAGCAAAGGTGACGAATACAAGCACTACGATGCAGCTAAAACTTTCAACGAAGGAAAAGCTAAAATCGCAGAAAACAATAAAGCTTTCATCGCTAAAGAAGAAGCTGAAAAGAAGAAAAAAGAAGAAGAATTCAAAGCTAACCAGGAGAAATTAGTTGAAAACCTAAAAGCTGGTATGCAAAAAACAGAATCAGGTCTTTACTATAAAATCACAAAAACAGCTGACGGTAAAGCTCCGAAGGTTGGTGATAATATCTCTGTACACTATGCAGGTAAATTGGTAGACGGAACTGAATTCGATTCTTCATTCAAAAGAAATGAGCCTATCGAAATTCCTATCGGAATGGGAAGAGTAATCAAAGGATGGGATGAAGGTATCCTGTTATTGAAAGAAGGTGAAACTGCTACATTATTAATCCCGCCAGCAATGGCTTACGGAGAGAGAGGTGCAGGAGGAGTGATCCCGCCAAACTCTTGGTTAGTTTTCGATGTTGAGCTTGTAAAAGTAAAATAATTGAATCTTTTTAAGATATGAAGCCATCCGAAAGGATGGCTTTTTTTATTTGGCTCAAATATATTCTGTAACGATCTGCATAGATATTGCGACCCATTTTAAGAGCTGGAAAAAGATAATGATTTTCTGGCAAAAAGTAATTTTAAAATTGTAACACCATTTAATAATGAAAACCAAATCATTTCTGTTTCTATTCGTTCTGCTGTCGTTTATAGCTTTTTCACAGGCCAAGGCAAATCCTGATGATGCAACCATAAAAAAATCACTTACTTATTTTGTAAACAATATTAAATCTAAACAGATAGACCAAGCAGTAAGTTGTATATATCCAAAATTCTTCACCATCGTTTCAAAAGAGCAGATGACGCAGATTTTGAATATGACTTACAATAACCCATTCATGAAAATTGAAATGCAGGATCTAAAGTTTGGAAACATTGAAAACCCTGAACTCATTACTGGTGAATATTTTTCTATTACCCATTATTTTTTGAAGCTGAAATGCAATGTAAGTTCATTAAATGATGAGATGAAACAAAAAATGAACAGTGCTCTAACGGCCAAATATGGGGCAAAAAATGTAAAATATTTAGCCAACGAAGGTTCATATCTCATCAATGCCAGTATGAAAGCCTGTGCTGTTTCAAAAGATAAAAAGACATGGAAGTTTGTTATTCTGGAAAAAGAATATAAAAAAGAACTTGTGAAAGTCTTACCAAAGAAAATTCTGGATAAATTTTAAAAGGTTAAGCAGTAAGCATCAATTTTTTGTTTCCCGTAAATACCGTAGAAATACGGATTTCGGCAAGGGTTTATTACTTCTATCTTTATCATGCACTTAAAGAAACAAAATAGAAAATATGTTTGATCTGAATTACGACCTGATAAAGAAAGAAATAGAGTCAGAAGTATGCAAAGAGCATGGTCTGCATCCTGAATTGATAAAAACAGATGAAGGTTTCGGAATCAAGGCCTGCTGTGAACCTTTCAGAGAAGAACTTGTTGAAAAGTCCGGAAAAATGATTGAAGAAGAAACTAAAAAGATGCTCGATGAAATGATGAAGGATCTATCTAAAGAATAAATTATTACGATGTGACGATAGCACTTGTTGTTGTCGCGAGAGCTGCTCCGGATGGGGTGGCTTTTTTGTTGGAAAATATTGTAGTTTTATGGATTCCCGTAAGGTCTATTATGTACAACTAATTAGTTTTGAAGTTTAAAATATTTAATAAATGAAAACAATATTACTTGTAGGAAATGGATTTAACTACATGATTGAAAACTGGATAAAAAATCTTTCAGAACATTTTGTGAAAGAAACAATTGGTGAAGAAACTGCTAACATAACAGAAAAAATCCATGAAATAACTACATTGTGGCAAAAATTCAATGAAATTTTCGAAGAAATTAAAATTAAAAACCCTAAACTTAATGAGGAGGAATTAATAAGGATTATTTATTCAGTTATTGATCTTTTTTCTTCTATGGATGGACTTGAAAAGATTATGGGACGCGATAAACTTGAGCAGTTAAAAGGTTTGTTTGACTCCTTGCTTTTGGAAAAAATTAGAGATATTGCTTTAGAGTTTAAAAATCACCATGAATCAGTCGGATATAAAAATATAAAAAAGCTATTTCCTGATTTTGGAAGTAGATTTTCTAAGATGCTTAGTGATAAAAAATCTAAATATTTTCACATTTTCACAACTAATTATGATGGAGTTCTGGATACATTATTAACAGGTAATCCTCACGGATTTATTTTTCAAGATGGCTTTGGAGGCTATACAAAAGAGTTTTTAAAATTTTATAATTATAATATTGAATTTGATAAAATTATATGTCATTTGCATGGATCATATCTTTATCAAAAGATTTATGGTGTGACTTACAAATTAAGAGATAATATCGAAAATACGGATCCTGTAATGATCTTTAATAATCCAGATTTCAAGGAAGATATAATTAAAAGAGATACAGTATTGTTGCAGTATTATGAAATTTTGAAAACTGATTTAAAAGATGCTGACCAACTAATAATATTTGGAAATTCTATGATTAATGAGCCCCATATTAAGAATTTAATTAGTAAATATGGAAATCGAGAGGATTTGAAAATAATTATTTTTTCCACTAGTCCTGAAAAGGTTTCTGAAGAATTAAAAGGAATTTATAACTTTAATGTTGAACAAATAAATACAAAAGAAGTCTTAGATATGGATACTTTTTTTATCGAGCTTGAAAATACACTATAAAAAACCGCCCCAAGCAGGGCGGTTTTTCAGTAAAAGTAAATTGAAAGTTATGTTTTCTGTTATCTTTTTTTCATCTCTTTTCCGGCAAGGGAACTGATGAATACAAGGCCAAAGCCTAAATAGGCGGCAAATGCCGTTAGGTATATAATTAAGCTATTGAAGCTTGGTTTTGAAGCGTATACCAATACAGAAAACGCAGCAAAGCTCAGAACCAATAACAGGCTCCAGATATTCAATTTTGCAGCATCTTCATTTCTCTTAAAAATCATTTCAAAAAAGGATCTCATCATTACTTACATTTTAAGGGTTATACAATTAATTAAAAAATAAAGGCGTACTCATCACGGTAAAAAGAATAAACATTCCTTTACTGGGCTAAGGTTCACGATGACTTTGCCGTTTATCTATATCGTTATTCCGGGCTAAAAGTCCGGGAATTTTTTGTTTTTTTTGAATCTATAAAGATTCTTGGTTATTGATGATACCAGTTAGATACGGGGTGCAAAATTGCTGTGAAAAACCAACGGGGGAGTTAGTTAATCACGAACCCGTATCTTGTACGGCATCGTAGAAAAAAAAGGATTCATATACTAGATATGAACTTGAATCGGTGGAAAAACTGAAAATCCACAGAAAACCTTTTTTCTCATCCTTAGTGTCTTTTTATAATTTTTTTCTCATTATCTTACATGCCAATTTCATGCCAAAGTTTTGATTTGCCGATTAACACTTTGTTTTTGGAAATTATGAAAGTGCGTATTGGAGGGTGTTTTTGGTGATTATTTCCTTAAACGTAGAAAAAAATCGAGATCGTTTTCGATAATTTGAAATAGGATAATAATAGCGAAATGGTTAATTTTTTTCATATCTTAAAATTCTTTACCAATCATTTGAAGAGATGAATCAGGAGGATTTAAAAAATAATATCGAGTTTTGTGTTGCCAGTGTTTTAAAGCTGGCAAAAGTTCATTGCTGGAATATTGTTTCTGATAATCTCTTTTTTATCGTATCTGATTTTAATGAATTTGAATCAGAATTCCGCGAGTATAGAGCCTCCCGCAGCAGGATTAATAATTCAAAAATGGTATTGGATTTAGATTCTGCCATAGAAATTTTGCACAGGGAAATGGAAGACCTTTACGATGTTATTCTGTATATTTTTCGAACCAATAAGAACGAAACGATTCTCGAAATTCAATATTACAGGAAATCAAATCTTAATCCTGATTATTTGGCTTTAGTAAAAGATAATATGCCCATGTTTCATTCAAAGATTCCTATGCCTGTATATGCATGGGAAGGTGGAAAGTTTGATGCAAATTGGGAATCAGGAGGCGGGATACATCACAGATGGAAAATTTTTTGGTGGCGGAATTTTTTGTATAAACGTAAAATCAGAGGTAAAAAAATCAGATAAGTTAACGTCGGAAAGAGCTATAAATTATTTTATTGAGTTTGTGTTATTGGTGAAATTATTAGTGTAATTTGTGTTTAATTTTAAGAACCATTAATACCACAAATATTTTTCACAAATGGAATACGTGAAATTTATTGATTAGGAAATATGCAACTATAGGTCAGAGCCTATTCCTATTAAATAGTAGTATCCGTGTTTTAAAAACAAAACCGTCTCTAGAGACGGTTTCCTATTTTACCAGTTTTTATCAATCATATAAATAATCTGTGTCAAAGCTGTAGCGCCCAATAGGAGCTCTCTTCGGTTCACCTTTTCAAAAGTATCTTCTTCTGTATGGTGAATATCGAAATAACGTTGAGAATCCGGCATCAGTTCTGCCGCAGGAATTCCCATATCATGGAGTGGGTAAAGATCGGTTCCTGAAAATCTCTCTTCAAAGTTGTAAACTCCGTAGGGAAGGAAAAGATTTGACCAGCCTTTGATCTGATTTCTTTTTGCATCATCCATATCAAGTGCAATACCTCTAGGAGCAAAACCTCCTGCATCGGTTTCGATAGCAAAAAGATGTTTTTCGTTTTTCTCTTTTACGGTTTTACCATATTGAATTCCGCCTTTTACTCCGTTTTCTTCATTGGCGAAGCAGACCACTCTGATGGTGTGATTATTCGGAATACCTAATTTTTTAAAGGTCCTTAAGACTTCAATACTCTGTACTATTCCGGCTCCGTCATCGTGAGCGCCTTCGCCTACGTCCCAGGAATCAAGATGTCCTCCGACAACGATCACACTCTGATCTTTTTTGCCCGTGATTTCACCAATAACGGAGTGGGACAGTTTTTCTCCTTTCATTCCGCAGTTGGAATTAAGCTTGGCGGTAATTTTCTGATTCTTTAACAAAGCTTCCAGCTCATCTGCTGTTGTGCTTCCGATGGCTACTGCAGGTATTTTGGAAACTTTGTCTTCATAACGCATCGCTCCGGTGTGAGGAACATCGTCAAAAGCAGAAGATAATGACCTAACAATGGCAAATTTACCTCCTTTTTTTGCTGTTAAAGAAGCTGCTGTAGTTCTGTATTTGGCGGCATCGCCATATGCTTTGAAAGTTTCTATGAATGACTGGCTGAAAGGGTAGTTGAAGAATACAATTTTATCCTTCACCTTTTCAGCAGGAAGTTTATCATACTCTTCCATGGATTTTACCATAATAATTTCTCCTGAAACATCTTTTCCTCCTGTTCCTTCGGAATTTCCAAGGGAAAGCATTTTAAGGCTTTTCCATTTTCCATGGGAGGTTTGGATATGCAGGGATTCTTTTCCTCTTTCCCATACCGGAATCATCACTTCCTGAAGCCATACTTTATCAGCTCCTGCATCACGAAGTTTTTGTTCTGCCCATTTTACGGACTTTTCATAGGCTTCAGAACCGCTTAAACGGTGACCTATGTTTTTTGTAAGCTCTCTAAGCTCTGTATATCCTTTTCCATTGTTCAGAATTTCTGTAGAGATTTTTTTGAACTGGATGGAATCTTCTTTAGACTGACCAAAAGCGACCATTCCAAAAAGCAATAATGAAGTTCCTAGTATCTTTTTCATTGTTTACCAATTTTTATCAATCATATAAATAAGTTGGGTCATCACCGCGGAACCGAGTAACAGTTCTCTTCGGTTGACTTTTTCAAAAGTGTCTTCTTCTGTGTGATGAATATCGAAATAACGTTGCGGATCGGGTACCAGCTCTGCCGTTGGGACTCCCATTTCATGGAGGGGAGCAATATCAGATCCTGAATATTTACCTTCAAAGTTGTAAACACCATAAGGCAAAAACAAATTCACCCAGCTTTTGATCTGGTTTCTTTGAGGTTCATTCATTTCAAGGGAAATTCCCCGTGGTGAAAAGCCTCCTGCATCCGATTCTATGGCAAAAAGATGTTTCTCGTTGTTTTCTTTGGCAACTTTACCGTATTCTTTTCCGCCTTTTGTTCCGTTTTCTTCATTAGCAAAACAAACTGCACGAATCGTATGGTTATTTTGTATGCCTAATTTTTTAAAGGTTCTTAAAACCTCAATACTTTGCACGATCCCGGCTCCGTCATCATGAGCGCCTTCGCCTACATCCCAGGAATCAAGGTGTCCACCAACAACGATTACGTTTTGATCTTTTTTACCTGTAATTTCTCCGATAACAGAGTGGGAGCGTTTTTCTCCTTTCATTCCGCAGTTGGAATTGAGCTTAGCTGTAACTTTTTGACTCTTCAACAAGGTTTCAAGCTCATCTGCCGAGGTATTTCCAATCGTTATTGCCAGTACTTTAAAAATGTTTTCATCATAACGCATGTTTCCTGTGTGTGGAACATCGTCGAAAGCAGAAGAAAGAGATCTGATAATGGCAAATTTCCCTCCTTTTTTAGCTGTTAATGAAGCTGCAGTTCGTCTGTAAGCTCCAGCATCACGATAAGAGATAAATGTCTGTATATTTCCCTGATTAAAAGGGTAGTTGAAGAAAACAATTTTGTCTTTTACCTTTTCAGTAGGAAGTTTGTTGTATTCTTCAAGTGATTTTACCATAATAATATCCCCTGAAACATCTTTTCCTCCGGTTCCTTCAGAATTTCCAAGGGAGAGCATTTTGATACTTTTCCATTTTCCATTGGAGGTCTGGATATGCAGAGATTCTTTCCCTCTTACCCATACCGGAATCATTACCTCCTGAAGCCACACTTTATCAGCTCCGGCATCATGAAGTTTCTGAGCCGCCCACTGTACAGATTTTTCATAAGCCTCTGAACCGCTTAAACGATTGCCTATTGTTTTGGTAAGCTCTCTCAGTTCATTATATCCTCTGCCATTGTTCAGAATTTCTGTAGAAATCTTTCTGAACTGAATAGAATCTTCTTTAGACTGACCAAATGCAGCCATTCCAAAAAGCAATAATAAAGTCCCTGTTATCTTTTTCATTGTTACCAGTTTTTATCAACCATAAAAATCATCTGCGTTATTGCAACTGCTCCCAGAAGAAGCTCTCTTTTATTCACTTTGTCAAAAGTGTCCTGTTCTGAATGATGATAATCAAAATATCTCTGTGTATCTACCACGAGCTCTGCTAAAGGAATGTCCAGCTTTTTTAAAGGAGAAATATCCTGAATAGCTTCTGTCTGGTCGAAATCATAAACTCCATAAGGTAGAAAATACTCTTTCCACGGATAAACCAATCTTCTCCTTTGAGGTGACATATCCAAAGAAAACCCTCTTGGAGAATAGCCTCCAGCGTCAGTTCCTAAGGCAAAGACATGTTTTTCGTCTTTCTTTTTTACATAGGCAGCATACATCTCACGGCCTTGTCCGCCGTTTTCACTATTGGCATACAGAACAACACGGATGGTGTGGTTATTTTCATATCCCAGTGCTTTCAGTGTTCTTAAAACTTCAATGCACTGAACAACACCAGTCCCGTCATCCACAGCACCTTCACCAACATCCCAGGAATCAAGTTGGGCACCTAAAACGATTACTTTAGAATCTTTTTTGCCTCCAATTTCAGCAATGATATTGGGATTAGTCGTATCGCCTTTTGATTCGGCGGTCATGTTGATTTTGGCGGTGACTTTTTGCTTTTTTAAGGTTTTCTCCAGTTCTTCTGCGGATCTTACTCCAATTGACAAGGCCGGAATTTTAACTTTATCATCTGGCTCATAGTAAATCATTTTGGCATGAGGAGTATCGTCATTAGCAGTTGTCAGTGATCTTATGATTAATGCTTTTGCGCCTGTTTTAGCAATTACGGAAGCGGAAATTAATTTTGATTTTGCAGTTTGCAAGTAAGAATCACTGGTATCGATAATTTTTGGATCCATTGGAACGTTTACGAAAACAATTTTGTCTCTTAATTGTCCTTCTGACATGGCGTTAAGCTCTGAAGTGGAATTAATTAAAACAATTTCTCCTGTAAGATCTTTTCCGCCTGTTCCTTCGGAGTTTCCAAAAGAAAGCATTCTGATGTTTTTCCAGTCTCCATTTCCGGCTTTTATCTGTAAGGATTCTTTTCCTCTGATCCAGACTGGTGCTTTGGCTTCCTGCCTCCAGATCATATTAATACCAATTTCTTTGAATTTTTTTTCAGCCCATTCTACAGCTTTTGCATATCCGGGGGTTGCACTGAAACGTGGGCCAATTCCTTTGGTAAGTTCGCCGAGATTATCATAAGCAGTACCGTTGGTCATAATTTCATCTGAAATTTTTTTGAACTCATCATGATAATTGAATTTGGCAACAGTACCTTTTTTTGCCGGGCTTTTTTGTGGCTTTTTCTGAGAAAATAAAAATCCACTCAAAAAGAGTGGAAGTATAATGAATATTTTTTTCATTTTTTATTTACTTATCTTTTCCGTTGATAAAAGTAGGGAAAAATTAGTAATTTATTAAGGTTTCATGTCGTACATTAACAGGGCTGTAATCAATTTTGGCTCAATGAATGTACATTTCGGAGGCATACTTAATTTTAAGTCTGAAATTTTAATCATATCATTAAAACTTACAGGATAAATTCCGAAACCTACTTTACCTTCACCGTTGTCTACTTTTTCTTTTAAAAGATTAATTCCGTTGATGTTGGAGGTTCCTTTTACGTAAGAAATAAGTTCAGAACTATCCGGATCTTCAATTTTCAGGATGTTTTTGAAAATATACTTGTCCAGAAGGTGGTGATCCAGGTTATCCAGAGACATTTCTTTGGAACGAAGATCGTGCTTCACGTGAAGAGAGTAGAACTTCCCATCCATATACATTGAAATATGGAATTTCTGAGAAGGGTAGTATGATGTTTCTCCTTTTTCGTGAATAAGGAAATATTTATCAAGTTCCTTCAGGAAATCTTCGGGAGCGATGCCATTCAGGTCATGTAAGATTCTGTTATAATCATGAATCTTAATTGACTGGTTGGAAACAATAAAGCTGTATACAAAGTTGTAAAGCTCTGTACCATTATGCTTTTTGTTCTTTTCTTTATGATATTTGGCGTTTATTGCTGTGGAACCAATTCTGTGGTGACCGTCTGCAATATAAAACGAATCAATCTGATCTATTACTTCTTTAAACTGCTGCAGCTTCAGGCGGTTGTCTATCCTCCAGATTTTATGTCTGATACCAATAGAGTCTACATGATTGAAGATAGGAACATTTTTTTCCTCGTGGTTCATCAGCAGCTCAATTTTTGAATTGGCAGGATAAGTAAGAAGTACAGGTTCAGCCTGCAGATTTACTTTTTCAAGGTAATGAGCGAGTTTTTCCTTTTTCTGAGGAATGGTACTTTCATGTCTTTTGATTTTTCCATTCCAGAAATCTTCAATACTTGCCAATCCAAGAAGCCCCCTGAACACCTGTTTGTTGGGATAGATCTGCTCATAAAGATAGTAGGCAGAATTGTCCTGGACCAATTTCTTTTCGTCCAGAAGTTCTTCAAATGTAGAGCGGATCTTTCGAAGATTCCGGTCAATATCTTTAGATTTACTTACAACATAGGGTTTAATCATATTAATGTAAGTATTTTCAACTTGAGCTTTCTCTGCGATCTCTTCCTGGGTGAAATTATCCAGTGGATGGGTAGGGAAAGTACTCTCAAAGTCTCTATGAGGTCTAATTCCACGGAAAGGTTTAAAAACAGGCATATTTATCTTATAGTTTCTTTTTGTAGCTTAATAATTTGTTCTGCAAGTTCAATACCGATTTTTTCTTGCGCATCCACTGTATTACCACCTACATGAGGGGAAAGTGATAATGCAGGGTTCATCAGTAAAGGCAGTTCCGGGCTTGGCTCGTTTTCAAAAACGTCTAATGCAGCTCCGGCTACTTTTCCTGACTCGATAAAATCGATAAGGGTCACTTCATTGATGACGCCTCCTCTTGCAGTATTTACAATATAGACCCCATCTTTCATTTTTTCAAACTGAGGCGTGTCTATGATATATTCATTCGTTTTCGGCGTATTGATACTGATGAAATCTGCATCTTTAAGAAATGCATCCATATCATTGGTAGAAGTGATTTCAAAGTCCACAGACTGCCCGTTGAAGAAATTCAGGGTAAGAACTTCTGTCTTAGGGCTTCTTGTCAGAACGGTTACTTTCATTCCTAAAGCAATTCCTATTTTTATAACTTCCTGGCCAATACTTCCAAAGCCGATTACTCCTAATGTTTTTCCGGAAAGTTCATACGCATTGCTGAATGACTTTTTCATAGCGTTGAAATGAGTTTCTCCTTCCAGAGGCATCAGTCTGTTGGATTCGTGAAGGAATCTTGCCAATGAAAGAAAATGTCCGAAAACCAATTCTGCCACTGATTTTGAAGATGCTGTAGGCGTATTGATGACTTTGATCCCTTTGCTTTTGGCATATTCTACATCAATATTGTCCATTCCGATACCGCCTCTTCCAATGATTTTAAGGCCGGGGCATGCATCAATCAGATTCTGTCTCACTTTCGTTGCACTTCTTACCAGAAGAACGTCCACATTATTATCGTTGATAAAATTAATAACGTGATCCTGAGCCACTCTATTGTCCAGAATTTCAATTCCGGCTTCTTTTAGAGTATTTTCTCCTGCTTTTGAGATTCCGTCGTTTGCTAAAACTTTCATGAGTTATTTTATTACAGATTTTAGATTGAAGATGCCAGATTTTGAGGCCTGTTATCCGACATCTGTTGTCTGATATCTTTTTATTTTTTCGGTCGCCTAATATAAGTTATTTTATTGACTTCATTACATCCACCAAAACCTGCACACTTTCAATAGGTAAGGCGTTGTATAAACTTGCTCTGTATCCGCCTAAGCTTCTGTGTCCGTTTAGTCCGCTGATTCCCGCAGCTTTCCATGCGTTGTCAAATTCTTCTTTCTTGCTTTCGTCTGTAATTTTGAAAGAAACATTCATTAATGAACGGTCTTCTTTTACGCAGAAAGTTTCGAATAATGGATTGCTGTCGATTTCATCATATAAAAGCTTGGCTTTCGCTTCATTTCTTTGTTCTGCAGCCGCAATTCCTCCGTTTCTTTCAAGATATTGAAGGGTAAGTAAAGAGGCGTATACAGGAAATACCGGTGGCGTATTGTACATAGATTCTTTAGAAATGTGCTGAGAATAATCAAGGATAGAAAACATGTTTTCTCTTCCTGTTTTCCCAAGAATTTCTTTTTTAATCACCACTAAAGTAACGCCTGCAGGCCCCATATTCTTCTGAGCACCAGCATAGATCAGATCAAATTTAGAGAAATCCAGTTGTCTTGAGAAAATATCAGAACTCATATCACACACCATCAATGTATCCACTTCAGGGAAAGATTTCATTTGAGTTCCATAGATGGTGTTATTGGATGTACAGTGGAAATAATCGTATTCTGCACCTACCGTATAATCTTTAGGAATAAAAGAATAGTTTTCTTCTTTTGAAGAACCTACTACATCTACTGTTCCTACTTTTTTTGCTTCTTTGATGGCTCCGGCTGCCCAAGTTCCTGTATCCAGGTAAGCTGCTTTTCCACCTACTTTCATCAGGTTGTAAGGAACCATGGCAAACTGCAGGCTGGCACCTCCCCCTAAATAAAGTACTTCATAATCATCACCAAGATTCATCAATCTTTTTACAATCGCACGCGCTTCGTCCATTACCGCAACGAAATCCTTACTTCTGTGAGAAATTTCAAGAAGAGACAATCCTATACCGTTAAAGTCAAGGATAGCCTGTGCTGATTTTTCAAATACCTCTTGAGGTAAAATACATGGTCCTGCGCTGAAGTTGTGCTTTTTGTTCATATTTTTATTTTTTGGTGCTTCAGGATTTGAAATTCCTTCAGCTTTATTTTTGGTTAAATGTGATTTTTTATCAAAAAATTCCGTCTCACAGATCATGAGACGGAATTTTTTTATTCTCCGTGTAAGAATGCTTTTTTGTCAAGAAGAGCTTCTTCAGATTCTACGTGATCCTCGTCAGGAACACAGCAATCTACAGGGCATACCGCTGCACACTGAGGTTCTTCGTGGAATCCTTTACATTCTGTACATTTATCTGTTACAATGAAGTATACATCATCACTTACAGGTTCCTGTGGTGAATTGGCATCTACAGTAAGTCCCGACGGCATTGTAATGGTACCTTGAAGTGCCGTACCGTCAGAAGCTTTCCAATCCACAGCTCCTTCATATATTGCATTATTTGGACATTCCGGTTCACAAGCCCCGCAATTAATGCATTCATCAGTTATTTTAATAGCCATCGCTAATTTTTTTTAAATTTGCACAAAATTACAAAATATTCCCCAATTTTAAAGTAATTATGAATACCGAAAATCAAGTTTTAGGACTTATTAAATTAAGTGATTATATAAAAACGTTTTTAACGAAGAAACCGGAAGATCACAATGAAGATGATGCAGATATTGAATTATTGTTAAAAAGATCTGAAATAGAGAATCCGTGGTTTACCATTGATAATCAGAAATTTGCTTTACGGCAATGGGCAGATCTTTTAACTGAAGAGAATATCAAAAACTGGCTTAAAAATTATTCAATCTCTAAAATTTCAAAAAGAGTTGGACTTATTTTAGCTGGAAATATTCCTTTAGTGGGTTTTCATGATGTAATGTCCGTTGTTTTGAGTAATCATATTCCTGTGATTAAACAGTCTTCAAAAGATAAGTATATGATTCCGTTTTTATTAAAGAAATGGAATGAATTTTCTGATGGAAATATAGCTTTTGAATTTGTAGAAAAATTAGAAAATTTTGATGCCGTTATTGCTACAGGAAGTAATAATACTGCCAGATATCTGGAATATTATTTTAAAAATCATTTAAGCATTATCCGTAAAAACAGAACTTCTGTTGCCGTACTGAAAGGTGATGAAACACAAGAAGAACTGGAACTGCTGGCAAATGATATTTTTCAGTATTTTGGATTAGGATGCCGAAATGTGACGAGAGTTTTTATTCCTCAGGATTTTTTAATTGACAGATTGTTTGAAAGTTTCTTAGGCTTCCAGGATATCATCAATCATAATAAATATGCCAACAATTATGATTATAACAGAGCGGTTTATCTTTTGAATCAGGATAAGTTCTGGGATAATAATTTTGTGATGCTAAAAGAGGATGATAAGCTATTTAGCCCGCTTTCTGTAATTAATTTCAGCAGATATGAATCTTTGGATGATGTGAAATCTTTCATTGAAGAAAACGAAGAAAATATCCAGTGTGTAGTGGCAAAAGAGGAGATTGGCTTGAATGCAATTCCGTTTGGAGAAGCACAAAATCCAGGGCTTGATACGTATGCAGATAATGTAGATACGATGAAATTTTTAGAACTGGTCTGATTTTCGTATCTTCCATCACTTATTTCACCAGATAAAAATAGATACTATGAAAAAATTATTGCTGGGGCTTGCTCTTGTGGGTGCGCAGTTAGTGTTTGCGCAGAAGGTAGCAGGTGTAAAGGTTGAAAATGGCCAGAAGAAAGAGCAGCAGGCTGCTATAAGTAAGGAAAAAGTCAGTTTGTATAATGATAACTTCCTTAAGTTTGTGGATGCTTTACAGGCTTCTGACCGGGCAACTATTGATGGATTGCTTTCTGAGAAAGTAAAGGAAATCGTTACAGATACTGTTTTGAAAAAGGTTAAAGACGGTATTGACCCAACTAAAAAGCTTGAAATTTTAAAAGCAGGATATTATAAAACGATGGATGGCACCAATCATCCAAGTATTAGGTATAAATATGCAGGAGAATCATCTTCCAAAGAGGCTATTACCGCTGTATTTGAGGATGACGGAAAAATCCTGGGAGTATTGCCTGCGAAGTAAATAAAATTTATTTTCGATTAACTAAAAAAATATTAACTATGATGACAGATGTTTTAGTCGCTCATTCTTCGGATGTTGAGAAGGCGAGTTTTTACAAGAAGACGTATTTGCATGTTGCTTTATCTATTCTTGCATTTATTGGAGTTGAAACGATATTATTGAAAACTGTTCCGGCGGAACTTATTGCAATGATGTTCGCTCAGAGATATATCTGGCTGCTGATTATCGGAGTTTTCTGGTTGGCTTCTGTTTTAGCTTCCAAGTGGTCTCTTTCACAAAGTAAATCTACCCAGTATTTAGGATTAGGATTTTACATTTTGCTGGAAGCGATTATCTTTTTACCTCTGCTTTTTATTGCAACCAATATGACGGGTGGCACCAATGTGATCTTCCAGGCTGCTACTTTAACGATTGCTATGTTTGCAGGGATTTCTGCAGTGGCATTTACTTCTAAAAGAGATTTTTCTTTCTTAAGAAATATCATTGTAATTGGTGGATTTATTTCTATCGGACTGATTGTAGGAGGGATGATCTTTGGTTTTAACCTTGGATTATGGTTCTCGGTTGGAATGGTAATTTTAGCTTCAGCTACTATTTTATATCAAACCAGTAAATTAAAAGACTCGTATGGAACGAACCAATATGTAGGAGCTGCATTACAGCTTTTTGCTTCCATTATGCTTTTGTTCTGGTATATTCTAAGTATTTTAATGAACAGAAGAAGTTAACTGATAAGTTGTTTTAGCTTTAAAATAGAGTCTCGGTGATTTTTCATCGGGATTTTTTATTATTTAAACACAAAGTTCACAAATGTTTTCACGGATAACACGAATCCAGTAAGAACGCGCCTGATCGGAGGGAGACTGTTTTTATCTTTAAAGATTTATTCTAATAGGTTTAGCCTAAAGTTATAATGATTTTAAAGCAATATTTTTTAACCACAGATTTCACGGATTGACACAGATGATTGTGGGTATTTATTTGTGTTATTTGTGGGAAAATATTTGTGCTATTCGTGTTTTAAATCGTAAACCCAAAAAATCCTGATGAAAATATCACCGGGATTTTAATTGGTTATTCCTTGAAATTTTTCATGCAACTTCCCGCCTCATGTGACTGATTAAAGTCCTTTGAAGTACATTTTTTAGTTGAAATAAAAGATTCTTAAAGAATAGAAAAAAAGTATAGTAATGAGGAAAACCTCAGGTATTGTATATTTTGTGTTTTTACAGTCTTTTGATTAAAAATGATCACAAGATGTTATTTGTCTATGGATCCTAAAACCTTTTGAGCAAAAGAGTTTAAAGCATCTTTTTCACTCATACCATTTTGTACGTTGCTGTGAACTTCTAAAGCTCCGCAAATGTTGGTGATCAATTCTCCTGCAACATTAAGATCTTCTTCGCTTGTTCCTCTGAATTCGCAGAAACTTTCCAGTACTTCTAATGTTTTTTCAAGGTTTTCAGGAGTCTGATTCTGGTAAAACTGTCTGATTACGGGTAATTTCATTATGCTAATTCGTTAAAAAGGTTAATTAAACTTTCTGCCTGGTTAGATTGAACCTGGTTCACTAATTCTCCGTTTTTAAAGATGGCGAAAGTAGGTAAGTTGTCTACTTTTGCTAATTTTCTGCTTTCTGGAAGCTTTTCAGCATCTACATATAAAAATGGGATAGAATCATTTTCAGAGGCTAATTTTTTGAATTTCGGCTTCATGATTCTGCAGTTTCCGCACCATGTTGCGCCATATTGAACAACTACTTTTTCGTTGTCGTTAACTATATTTTGTAATGTATCTTCGGTTAATTCTGTGTACATGATTGTAATTTGAAAATTTGTTAATTTGAAAATGTGTCAATGCTTTGTAAAGAAGAAAATGAGATAATTTTTGATAATCCTCAAATTATCTCATTTTCAAATTAACACATTATATTAGTTCTTCGCTAAGTATTCTGCTGTAGAAGTTCTGTCAGCTTTCATAGCATCTTTTCCTTCTTCCCAGTTTGCAGGACATACTTCACCGTGTTTTTGTACGTGTGTGTAAGCGTCAATTAATCTTAAGAATTCTTTTACGTTTCTTCCTAGAGGCATATCGTTTACCGCTTCGTGGAAGATTTTTCCAGTTTCGTCGATAAGGTAAGTTGCTCTGTAAGTTACATTAGAACCTGTGAAAACTTCGTTTCCATCCTCATCATATTCGAAATCCTGATCAACAATTCCTAACGTATTAGCCAATTGTCTGTGAGTATCAGCTAAAAGTGGGTAAGTTACTCCTTCAATTCCTCCGTTATCTTTTGGTGTGTTCAACCAAGCGAAGTGTACTTCGTTAGTATCACAAGATGCACCGATTACTTTAGTGTTTCTTTTTTCGAATTCACCTAAAGCCTCCTGGAAAGCATGAAGCTCAGTAGGACATACGAAAGTGAAATCTTTAGGGTACCAGAATAAAAGAACTTTTTGCTGGTTGTTTACTGCTTCATCAAGGATGTTGATTCTTAAATCGTCACCCATTTCAGACATTGCGTCGATTGTTAAATTTGGGAATTTTTTTCCTACTAAAGACATAATTTTCTGTTTTTATATTTAAATTTCTATTGCAAATATATAAAAGATTCATCTATCAAACAAACTAAAATCGATAAATAAAATCTATAATTGTTTTTGGTGGGTTGTTAAATAAAAAAGCCCTGATATCAGTAGTCATGGTCGGAAGAAATTTCCGACCATTTTTTATGTTTTAAGTTTTGAAGACTTTTGCAGGATCACCCCCCGCAAATATTATTAGAATTGCGGTAATCATATCCCGAAGTTCCATAGCGATGCGTCTTTTAGCTGTTTTATATCCTAA
>NZ_PCOU01000017.1 GCF_002979455.1 Chryseobacterium sp. MYb7 | reverse complement strand
AGAACTATCCGCAGAATCTCAGAAATTCGGGGTAAATTCGGAGGGCTTGATGGAAGTGGAGAAGGTGAAGAGTGCGGTGGGGGTGCAGAAAACACAAGCCCCAAAGCCGGAAACTGGAAAATGTCCGAATTGCGATAAAGATATTACATTAGATCAGATGAAAAAAATATTCCCTGACTGTAAAGATGAAACTAAACTTAAATCAGTCATGGAAGCATATAATAAGTATATGTCAAAATTTCAAATGAATACATGTTGGAATAAAGCTCACTTTTTTGCACAAACTAGGATAGAAGCAGGAACATCTTTACACATTAAAGATGAAGGATTGAATTATTCTGTCAAGAGATTAATTGAAGGTGATAGATATAAGGGTAAAAATTGGGTTAAGGGTGATCCTATCGAAAAAACAGGAGGTTATTATCTGGATGGAGAATTTAAGAGTCGACCTTTTTCATATTTTGACACTCATAAAGAAGATGCGAATAAATATGGTCGAAAAGACTTAAATAAAGCTAATGATAATGGTATACAAAAAGCTAATCAGGAAATGATAGCAAATTTAGTATATGATGATAAAAATCGTCCTGCTAAAGCAAAATTAGGAAATACAAAGCACGGGGATGGCTGGAGATATCGGGGAAGGGGATTCATTCAACTAACAGGTAGAAATAATTATACGGCAGCTAGTAAATACACTGAAAAATATGCTAATATTGAAATTATATCTGATGAAGGAGCTAATAAAGTTGGTACTAGCGCAGAGGTTGCAATGCTAGCTTGTATGGGATACTGGGTTACGGATGAAAGAACTATTCAGAAAAAAGCTAACGGAGAAAAAAATGTAAATTTAATTTCGAAATTAATCGGAACAGATGTAGATTGGAAAGGAAAGAAAAAATCATTCGATGAAATAACATCTATTTTATTTAAAGTAAATGAATGTATATATGGAAAGAAAAATAATGACACAGAAAAAGGAGATAAAAATCAATATGATATTAATGTAGATACTTTTGAAGTTAAAAAAATAACCACAAAATCTGATAGTAATGATTATGAATATAATATTTACAAATCAGGGCAAAAAATCAAAACCTATACTATTCAAAAAAATAGTCATAATCTTTTACCTTTTCCTGAAACAGGGCCTAATTGGGGTAGATTTGGGACAAGAGATAAAGCAGGAGATAATTGGGTAAATGAAAAAGTTTGTGCTGCATTATTAGGTTTCTTTTACTCTTTGCCACTAAATAAGTATTCAAAAGCATTATATTTTAATGATATTTCGGCTAACGATGGAAGAAATATTGGACATGCTGGCCATAACATAGCTGGAAATGACGTTGATATTAGATATCCTGGTAGCACAAATGGCGTACAAACACTTTGGAGGGATGCTATGAAAACATACAAAAATGAAGAGGCATTCATAAAAGAGTTGGAAAACATATTAGACGTAGCTGTCAAATGGAAATTTATAAAAAACTATGCATATAAAAAGGAAATAAAGAATACAACTGGAAAAGCGACCAGTGTTCATCAAGATCATTTTCATATTGGGTATAGATAATTTAGTAATAATAAAACATGAAAAAATTTGTAATAATTTTCTTTTCAGCAACAAGTCTTATTTGCTGTCAAAATAAAGAGAAAAACAAAACAGCCGAAAATATAAATAAAGATATAGATTTAATAAAAAAACATATGAAGCTTCAAGAAAAAATTGAGCTTTCTGAAAATGATACAAATACATTAAATCAGTATAAGCTAACAGATAAAGACCTAGAATTAGGTGGAGAATTAACTCTGCAAGGATTGAAAGAAAATGGCTATCAAGTCCCTGAAAACAGTTCTTTTTCAAAGCAAATTAAAGATGTTTTTGAAACCCAGGAAGATTGTTCGTGTACCTCAATAAAGGAGCATCAAAATTTCACTACCTATTTTGTCAATCCATCACAGGAACAAAATATTAAACAAACAGAATTTGATTATACTTATGACCATATATATGTTTATTCAAATCTTAAAATTTTATCTGATCTACCTCTTTTAAATGATATTGCGGAAATAAAAAATAATAATTTAAAAATAAATTTAAATCAAAATATTATTGCTAGAAACAAATATTTATTTAATAATAGTAAAGGAGACTTAGCTTGGTTATTAATTCATGATAAAGATTTCTTAAAAACATTACTTATAAATTTTGGTTTTGATAAAGAAGAAAAAATAAATGAAATAATTCTAAATGATTTATTTCAGGAATATTCCAAAGAAACACCGGAATCTTCTCAAAAAATAGGAAATATTTTATTTGTAAAAAATTGTGAAGGAAAACTAAGCATTAGAAAAAATTTACTTAAGTATATAGAAAAAAATACATCTAAAAATAATGATAAATACATCTCTGCTTTATCAAATTATGTAATTGATATACTTTATAATGATAGTATAAAATCTCCATTTTCACCTGATGAGAAGGCTGAGATTATAGCAAATATCTCCAATATAGAGATCCCTGCATTCAATCAATACAAAGGATTAAGCACAGATTCTTGGAATTCACAAGCTACTACCCTATTCTATCTTCAAAATAAAAACACTATGAATCACCCTGAAGTACTAGAGATTTTAAAAAAACACAACTATTTTGGTTATCCATTTTTAAAAAAATATATTGAAAGTGGTGATCTACAAAACGAGAGCACAACTCCGCCTCAAGATGATGATTATCAATAATATTATTTAAATTATTAATAGGTAATTTGTACTAGCAAACCAAATGATGAAAAGCTTTTTAATTCCAATATTGCTATTTTCCCTTAGTTGTAAAGAAAATAATACAAAAGCCATTAATGGTGATAAAATAAATTTAAAAGATTCAATGATAAAAGTATCTGATAAAAATTTTATTGATATATCAGGTAAATGGAAATATGTTAAAAAGGATCAAAATTCAACTGTTCCTGAAGAAATGTTTACATTAAATATAATTCAAACCGATAATAATATAAAAGCTCAATATTGCGCAATTGCAAATAGTGGTGGAAAAATAGATTGTGAAAATGACATAGAATATAATGTTAAAGGAACTGTAAATAGAGGAAAAATTATTGTTGATTTTTATAGTTTTTTCAGTAGTCAAAATGATAAGGGAAAAGCAGAAATTATAATTAATAATGACGGTACTTTAAAATGGAAAATTATTAAGTCTCCACAAGGACAATTTTATAGTCCTGATGAATGTATATTGCAAAGAGAAAGTAAGACAGAAAACGCGCAGACAAATTCAGCATCAAAACAACTACTACCATTTGATTATAAAGATATTGGGACTAAAATCCAATTAGAGGCAAAATCTGAAAAAAATATTGAGATATTATTTAAACAAAAATATCAGTTAGGTATAGATGCTATGACCAAACTTCCATCGAACGGTAACTATGACTTATATATCATAAGTAATATTAGTGGAGATAGTGAATTAATGTATCTAATTACAACAAAAAATGGCAAATTAATAGATGGCTTGGAAATAAGTAATAGCAATGGAGTTAGTGAAGAAGTTAAGGTCTTTTCTATTAATGAAAACTATGAAGTTTCTATTTATTCCGAAAAAAATAGCACTAAAAAATTAACAGAATTGTATCTTTTAAATGATAAGGGTGTTTTCAATAAAAAAACTAATTAGAATACTTCTGAGAGCAAATGATGAAAAACTTTCCAACATTACTACTTTTTATATTCTTCTTTTTCAATTGTAAAAGGGAAAACAAAGTTTTTAGCAGTGCTACTGCAAATAATAAAAGAAAGCTCCCTGAAGTGTGGCGCTGGAAGTCAGAAGACAAAAGTCAAGAGTTCACGTTGAAAATTCTGAAAATAACAAGACTCATTATTCGCACAATATTGTGCAGTATACAACAATGGGCAAAAACTTGACTGTGATTTCGAAGAAAACATTAATATAAATGCAGCTTTTAACAAGATCCAAGAAGCATATATTGGTAATTTTTAGAGTTTTTTTTCAATTCAGGAAAAGGAACATGTTTTATAAAAATATAAACCCAATCTTTTTATAATAGAAAAAAAATAGCAAGTATTGAAAATAAAACCTGTCAGCCAGACGCTAAATCATGCGAGTTCAAAAACCTATCAAATAAATATAAATTTATTTTAGAAGCCGAAGAATATAAAAATGAGAAGGAACAAAAATATTCAACTTCAGCGTGGATTATTGTAAAAAATAAAAAGAATGGTAAATCACAGGAGATTCATTATGAACCAAATTCATGGACATCTTATCAAGATTTGCCGTGTACCAACTTTTTTGTAAAAGATTTTAATTTTGACGGTTTAGAAGATTTTGCAATTGTTTGGGATCAGGGGGGCGTCGAAAAGTTATATGAATATTATCTTCAAGATAAAAACGGAAATTTTTCTGCTGTAGCATCTTTCCCTTTACAGCATGGAATTTTAGCAGAAAATATTGATTTAGTAAACAAAATAATTACAACACAAAGTATTATAGGATGTTGTCATGTTAATATAAATAAATATAAACTTAATTCTAATACTACTTGGGATATTTCTTCGGAACAGCAGGAACTAAAGAAAAAATAATTTATAATATATGAAATATGATTAGAAACTGATCAAATTCTTTTTGACTTTATGATTATTTATATTTTTCTATATTCAAGGAAGTAGGGAGAGATAAAAGCAAAAAAATATATAATAAAGGATTCACGGTCAGGACATTTTCTCCATAAATCTATTTTTTATGAAATAGGGGCAAAAATCTGTTTCCAAAATCAAAACAGGTAAAAAAATAAAATAAACCTATCTTTGCACATTGAAACAATGTTCAGGATGAAGAGAAAATCATCTCTTCAATGATTTAAAACAAGATTGGTTTTTGGAAAAAAATAAAACAGCCTCAGATTTTCTGCATATTGGCAGCAAAATCCTTGAGTGGTATAAAAATAATGCAAGAGATCTGCCTTTCAGACAGACCAAAGATCCGTACAAAATCTGGATCTGTGAAATCGTATTTCAGCAGACGAGAATCAATCAGGGATTAAATCATTATAATAATTTCATTAAAAGATTCCCTGATGTAAAAACGTTGGCAGAAGCTGAAGAAAATGAAGTTTTGCTTTATTGGAAAGGTTTGGGCTATTATTCAAGAGCCATCAATATTCATAAAGCTGCTCAACAGATCATGAACGATTATCTGGGTGTCTTTCCTGACCAATACGAAGAAATTCTAAAATTAAAAGGAGTTGGGAAGTATACTGCTGCAGCGGTGTCAAGTATCTGTTTTGGTGGAAGAATGCCTGCTGTTGACGGTAATTTCTACCGTGTTTTGAGCCGTCTTTTTGCTGATGACTTTGATATTTCGAACTCAAAAGCTTTTGCCTATTTCTCTGAGCTGGCTGCTTTGGTCATGCCGGAAAATGTTGGGGATTTTAATCAGGCGATGATGGATATTGGTTCAGAGATCTGTAAACCAAAAAATCCACTGTGTGGAAAATGTCCTCTGAATAAAGATTGTTTGGCATTTTCCACTCAAAAAGTCTCCGCTTATCCCATAAAAACAAAAAAAGTAAAAGCAGAAGATCTGGCTCTGACCTATTATTTTGTTCACAGAAACAGACAATTTTTGATCCGTCAGAGAGCAGATGACTTCATCTGGAAAAAATTATTTGAATTTCCTGATACCATTTCTTCAGATATGGAAACCTTTATTACAGGTTCAAAAACAGTTAATCATAAACTGACCCACAAGAACTTAAGTATTGAAATATTGAATGTTGAGGTCAATTCTGAGAAGATCTGGAATGATTTTATCACTGAAAATCAGTACGAGATTACAGATGTTGAGGGTTCTCATGAAAAATCGTTTCCCAAGCCTCTGGAAAATTACATTCAAAACTCTCTGAAAGACTGAAATTTGTCTTCCGAAATCTGAAATCTAATTTGTACTTTTGCAAAATGATTAAAAAAGTCATTTTTATTTTTGTATCACTGCTTTTAATTTCATGTGGAAAAGACCCTTCACCAAAACCTTATGGAGAACTGCGTCTTGAATATCCTGCACCGAAATACCAAAAGTTTGAAAACGATTGTGCCTATACCTTCGAATATTCGGAATTTGCATCAATAGCACCAGCAAAAAAGCCTTGCTGGTTCTATCTGAATTATCCTAAAATGAAGGCAAAGCTTTTCGTTACCTATTACCCTATACAAAACGACTTTGCAGATCACATCAAGGAAGCAGAAAAAATGGTATACGAACATACCATTAAAGCCAGCTCCATAGATACAAAATCCTTCGAATACCCTGAAAAGAAAGTATACGGGAACTTCTATGAGCTGAAAGGGCAGAGTGCTTCCAATCTTCAGTTTTACATTACAGACAGTACGAAACACTTCGTTACTGCTTACTTATACTTTAATACGAGACCGAAACCGGATTCTCTTGCCCCTGCAGTGAACTATATCAAAAATGATATGAAGCATCTGCTGGACACTTTTGAATGGAAAAAATAATTACTTTTAATATACATTGAAAAATATATGAAACTTTTAGTTGTAGGAAGTGTTGCATTTGATGCAATTGAAACACCATTTGGTAAAACGGACAAAATTTTAGGAGGTGCAGCCACTTATATCGGAATCACTTCATCAATTTTAGGCGTTAAATCCGGAATTGTTTCTGTAGTAGGAGGAGACTTTCCACAAGAACATCTTGATATGTTCACCAACAGAGATGTAAATATCGAAGGAATTGAAATCGTAAAAGAAGGAAAAACGTTCTTCTGGTCTGGAAAATACCATAATGACCTGAACACAAGAGATACTTTGGCTACAGAAGTAAATGTACTGGAGAATTTTGATCCGAAAATCCCGGATTCAATGCAGGATGCCGAAATTTTATTACTTGGAAACCTACATCCTGGAGTTCAGTTATCAGTCCTTGAAAAAATGAACAACCGTCCTAAACTGGTTATCCTTGATACCATGAATTTCTGGATGGATTCTGCATGGGATATCTTAATGGATATGATTGCTAAAACAGACGTTATTACCATCAATGATGAAGAAGCAAGACAGCTTTCAGGAGAATATTCTTTAGTAAAAGCTGCTAAGAAGATTCACACAATGGGTCCTGATTACGTAATCATCAAAAAAGGAGAACACGGAGCTTTACTTTTCCATGATAATAAAGTATTTGCTATTCCTGCACTTCCGTTGGAAGATGTTTTTGATCCAACAGGAGCTGGTGATACATTTGCAGGAGGATTTGCTGCATACCTTGCTAAAAAAGAGAAAATTGATTTCGAAACAATGAAATCTGCTCTTATCGTAGGATCTGCAATGGCTTCTTTCACCGTAGAAAAATTCGGAACAGAAAGAATAGAAGAAGTAAGCGAAGCAGATATGTTCAGCAGATTGAGACAATTCAAAGAATTGACCACTTTTGATATTGAACTGCAGTAAATAAGTCTTTTTAAGAAATATTTATAATAAAAAATTGAGTGAAATTCGTTAAGAATTCTAAATTTGCAACTTGTTAAAATAGTAAAATGACAAATAAACTAAAAATCACTTTTCTCCTTGGGATTTTCATCATGATATTCTCTTCAAATATGATGAATGCCCAGCTAAAACAAGGAGATTTGGTGGATGGTATTGCAGCTGTTATCGGGAATGAGATTGTTTTGGAATCTGATGTAAACGAGCAGATGAATTATGGAAAACAACAGGGAGCTGCAAATACAGACAAATGTGAGTTCCTGGAAAATCTTATCAGCAACAAGCTTCTTGTATACGAAGCAAAAAAAGATACCTTAATTGAAAACCGTTCTGCAGCAATCAAAGAACAGGCTAATGCAAAATATCGTCAGATGCTTTCTCAATTTCCGGATGAAAAGACAATGCTTGCAGCCTACAAATTCAGAAATGCGTATGAATTGAAAAATGCTATTGAAAAAATAGATACAGACGACTATTATGGGAAGTCAAAATACGGTATAGTTACTGCTAAAGCAGACGTAACTCCAAATGAGGTAACTGATTTTTATAATATGTATAAAACTCAGCTGCCACAGGTAAAAGACGAAGTTACCCTGGCTCAGATTATGATCTATCCTACATTAACGGAAGCTCATAAACAAGATCTGATCAACAGGTTGAAAAAAATCAAGAAAGATATTGAAGGAGGTGAAACTTTTGAAAGCCAGGCAAGAATTTATTCTGAAGATGAAGGGTCTGCTGCCAACGGAGGTTTATATAAGAATATCAACAAAGGACAGATGGTTAAGCCATTCGAAGCCGCTGCGCTGAACCTTCAGGAAAATGAAATTTCAGATCCTATCGAATCTGAATTCGGATTCCATATTATTCAATTGCTGAAAAGATCAGGTAAAGTATATGACGCAAGACACATCCTGTTGAAAGCTACCCCTACTGATGAAGAGATCAAAACTGCCAAAGCAAAATTAGACAGTATCAGAGGGCTTATCATGGATGGAAAGATCACATTTAAAGATGCTGCTTTTAAATTTTCAGATGACAAAAGAACAAAATTCAACGCAGGAGTAATTCCTGGTGCTGATGGTTCTGATAAAATTGAAAGAGAAAGTATTCCGGGAACAATCAGCTACGAATTAGCAGGATTGAACAAAGGAGACATCACTACCGCTTTCGAAGATGAAGAAAACAAAAGAAAGCAGATCAAGATCATTAAAATTGAAGAGGTGATTCCTTCTCACCAGATTACACTGGAAACAGATTTCAGTAGAATGAAGCAGATGGCACTGAACAAAAAGAAAAGTGAGATGCTTGAAAAGTTTGTCAATTCTAAGTTGCCAACCACTTTTATTTCAATCGACAAACGTTACGGGAGTTGTAACTTTAAGTCGAACTGGAACAAACAATCCATGGCAAAATAATAAAAAAAACCTTCAGAACTTCTGAAGGTTTTTTTTATTGATATATTTACAAAAACTGAGCATATGGATTATACTCTTTACCTTGAAAAATTTCATCTTGCTGCATCTGAAATTCCTGAAGAAACACTTAGTAAATACAGACTGAAATTATCTGTTGGTACCATTTTAGAATCTGTAGCACTTAAAGTTTATAAACCGGAATGGTCCGGAGATCTTTTGTCGCCTTTAGATGCCGAGGGACGAATTTTCTTTTCGGTTTGGGTAAATGATGAGACGATCCGGGAAAATAAGATCTATTATAACATTCATGCCCTTAAACTAAGAGCTTTGAAAGACTATAAAATACCCGCCAGAGATTTTGCTCAAAATTTCAGGAAAGAGTTTTTATTATACCAGAAAGACTGGCCTAATGTAAGTGTAGATTATGGCCCACTGACATTGATGCAGGGCTGGATAGAATTAAACATTGATGATATAGAAAAGAACATTCATGAACTTGCTCAAAAATTTTTCAAAATAAGTTTTATAATCGACAGCATTTTAGAGCGGTACAAAAAATAATAATGTGAGGTTTTCTGTATATTTTTTAATCATGAAAGGCTCTGGAAATCGTTGTTTTTATTATTTTTACACATGAGCAATTTTATAGATTTTAACGCTGCAAAAAAACTTCATGACATGGAGGCAACCCAAAATAGAATTTCACATCTTTTTAATATTAAATATCCAATTATCCAGGCAGGTATGATCTGGCACTCAGGATGGAGACTTGCTTCTGCTGTTTCCAACTGTGGTGGATTGGGGATCATAGGAGCAGGAAGTATGTATCCTGACATTTTGAGAGAAAATATCCGGAAATGTAAACTGGCAACTGATAAACCGTTTGGTGTAAATGTACCGATGTTGTATCCTAATATTGAGGAAATCATTCAGATCATTCTTGAAGAAGGAGTGAAAATTGTATTTACATCAGCAGGTAATCCAAAAACCTATACGGAAACCCTTCAGAAAGAAGGAATAAAAGTAGCTCACGTGGTTTCGTCTACCAAATTTGCTGTGAAATGCGAAGATGCAGGAGTAGATGCCATCGTTGCGGAAGGCTTCGAAGCAGGAGGTCATAACGGAAGAGATGAAACAACCACCTTCTGCCTTATTCCGAATGTAAAAAAACATATTTCTAAACCCTTAATTGCTGCAGGTGGAATTGCCTTAGGCTCACAGATGAAAGCCGCAATGATTCTTGGGGCAGACGGTGTACAGATTGGTTCCCGTTTTGCAGCTACTACAGAAGCAAGTGCCCATGAAAACTGGAAAAAGAAAATCACAGAATTACAGGAAGGCGATACCCATCTTACTTTGAAAGAACTGGCACCTGTAAGAATGGTTAAAAATAAATTTTTCAATGAGCTGGAAGATATTTATGTGACCGGAAGAGATAAAGAACCTTTGATTGCCTCTTTAGGAAGAGCTAGAGCAAAACGTGGAATGTTTGAAGGTGATATGGAAGATGGAGAGCTGGAGATAGGCCAGGTTTCTGCTTTAATTGATGAAATTCTTCCCGTAGAAACTGTTTTTAGCCACCTTTTAAAAGAATTCGAAGAAACAAAAATGCCCACTTTTTAAATATATTTTTATTCAATGGAAGGAAGAATAATTGATGTAAAGGGAAATAAATTATATATAGAACACCATACCCCGTTTGGGGGCAGACCAACCATTGTTTTTCTGCACGATTCACTCGGTTCAGTACAACTTTGGAGAGATTTTCCTGCTAAGCTGTCTGAAGTTACAGGATGCAATGTTTTGGTGTATGACAGGTTAGGATATGGAAAATCTTACCCTATGCTTACCCATGAAAGACCAGTAAATTACATGGAGCTGGAAGCAGATCTTTTGAATGAACTCTTGCTTGAAATTGAACCTGATATTGAGGATGTTATTTTATTTGGACATAGTGATGGAGGAACAATCGCCCTGATGATGGCAGCTGTTTATCCGGAATGGGTGAGAGCCGTTATTTGTGAAGCTGGACATATTTTTGTGGAAGACGTAACGTTGAAAGGAGTTTATGACGCATGGGATGCTTATAAAACTACTAATCTTCCGGAACGTTTACAGAAGTACCATGGGGATAAAGTAGAAATGCTTTTCAGAGCCTGGACGGAAACCTGGACGCGGGATGACTACAGAACCTGGAATATTGAACACCTTTTGAAACATATTACAGCTCCATTGTTATTTATTCAGGGAGAATCCGATGAATATGGAACATTAGACCAGGTCGAAAAAACAGTGACCCAAGTGAGCGGAAGTGCTGAAAAATATATCATTCCCGGAATAGGGCATACTCCTCATAAAGAAGCTCCAGAGCTTGTATTGAAGAAAGTAGCAGAATTTATCAGTAAATTTTTTTAATATAGAATGAGCGGTAACAATATTTATAAGACATCTTGCAATCAGGATGCCTTTATTTATAGGAAAGATGAGTGAATTTACATTTAAAGTAGCCTAAGCTCAGCGGCAATATTTTCCTTTGCCTGAGCTTCATATTTTCCCTTAAAATACTCTGTTTTAAAGATACTTTCAAGCTCCAGAAAATGCTTAAGCACTTTTTTTCTTCCCGGTTTATAGAGGAAGTCAGGATAAATAGAGTATTCTTTTCTGATATTCTGTGTGTATTCCAGATAGGTTTCAAAATCTTTCCCCAGTACAGAAAGATCAGCATCCAGGATATAATTAGTGTCTTGCTGATCAGAACGCTGATGAAATTTTGTAGCCAAAATCTGTGCAGAGATTATTGAAATTGTATCTTGATGAATATGAAGTTCTGCAAGCCTTTTTACCGCCTTAGCAGCACTTTTTTCTTCATTAGCTTTGGAAGTTGCATCATAGATCACATCATGATAGAATACAGAAAAAGAAAGAGCAGTAAAATCTGAGATATTTATTCTCACTTCTTCAAGCTCCCGGAACATATTTTCAAGATGGAGAAGGTTATGATAATGTCTGCCATTTTCAGAATATTTGGTTTCAATCTCCTTCCAAAGATTGGCGATTAATTGCCCATCTTCTGTAAAAGGAGAACAGAGCTCTTCAAATTGACTTTTCAGATTCATAGAAATAAGGGTATAAAAAAAGGAACTTTTAAAAAGTTCCCTGATTTGCTTCCAGAACAGCCTTCAGATCAGCCCATCCGCCGCCGTTATAACCGTCCTTTAATCCTTGAGCAGTAAGATAATCCAATGCTTTTCCGCTTCTGTTTCCACTTCTGCAGAATAAGATTACCGGTTTTTCAATAGATAGAATTTCATCCTGTCTATCTTCTACTTCACCTAGAGGAATATTCTTAGCACCATCTATATTACCGTCCATTTCAAGCTCCATTGGCTCGCGAACGTCAATTAATTCATAGTTTCCGGATTGTATTACTTCTATTAAAGACATAGTTGTAGAGTTTAAATATTAAATTAGAAACGAAATTACGTAATTTTTTTTTGAAAAAAATCCTAATGAAAACATAATTTTTCAGAAAAGAAACCTGTTGTGGTATGAAGTTCCTCCAAAAACAGAAGATTGGTAAAATAATCTTAATTTTGCAGTGTGAAATTATGAATGCAGGCGCTGAAAAATATTCCCAACTGATAAAATCCAAGGCAAAAAGTTTTGGGTTCCAGAATTGTGGAATTTCCAAGGCTGATTTTCTGGAAGAAGAAGCACCCCGTCTTGAAAAATGGTTGAAGAACAACTATAACGGCGAAATGAAATACATGGAAAATCATTTTGACAAAAGACTTGATCCACGGCTTTTGGTGGAAGGCTCCAAATCTGTCATTTCACTTTCCTACAACTACTTTCCTGAAGAAAAAATTTCAATATTAGAGAATTATAAAATCTCAAAATATGCTTATGCAGAAGACTATCACGAAGTTATCAAAGAAATACTCCGTGAAATGGTTGTCGAATTGCAGGAAGAAATAGGAGAGTTCGGATTCCGGGTTTTTGTAGATTCTGCACCGGTTTTAGAAAGAGCCTGGGCTAAAAAATCAGGAATAGGCTGGGTTGGGAAAAACGCCAATCTTATTACCAAACAAAGCGGTTCTTTTTATTTTCTGGCCGAAATTATCTGTGATCTGGAACTTATTCCCGATCATGCCACTACAGATCACTGCGGAAGCTGCAGAAAATGTATTGATGCATGTCCTACAGATGCCATTGTTTCTGAAAAAATTATAGATGGGAGCCGCTGTATTTCTTATGCAACCATAGAATTGAAAGATGAAATTCCAGCTCATTTCAAAGATAAAATGGAAGACTGGATGTTCGGCTGTGATATCTGCCAGGATGTTTGCCCCTGGAACCGCTTCTCAGCACCTAACAAACAGAGCCGTTTCCAACCCAATGAAGCCTTGAAAAACTTCAAAAAAGGAGAATGGAAAGAACTTACACAGGAAATTTTCTCCGAAATTTTCAGAAAATCACCTGTAAAAAGAACCAAATTTGCAGGGCTCAAGAGAAATATTGAATTTTTGGAGAAGTCTTCTGACTGATTTTTCCCTAAACTTTTGGTGACAATTCCTCCTTCGGAATTTTTGATAGTTCCAAACCAGAGCGGATAGTCGACCATTCCTTAAATTTTTAGCTTTAAGGAGGTAAAGATTTACATCAATAAGTTTCTTGAAAAGCCTTTCCTATAAAGAAAAATTGATCTTCAGGAGATTAAAATCTCACCGAAAATCAACGTTTTTTTTGTATTCTTTTAGGAGCAGTTTTTACTCTTACTTTAAATCTTTTTTGGGATTTAGTATTTTTACGCATATTTGTGAATATTTCGTAACTAAATATAGCCAATTTTTCGATTAAAACAAATACTTTTACTAAAAATTAAAGATTAAATTTTAGTAAAAAACATGACTGTGAAAACTGTATTAATGTATCTCCTGAAAGTCATAGGAATTATTTTGGGAATTGTGATTATTTATGTCATCCTTGGGTTGTTGATTCCCTATATTCCCGTGTCTGCAAAAGATGATGGACAGAAGAAAGAAATTCCAATTTATATTTATACCAACGGAGTGCATACTGATATCGTAATGCCTGTGAGAAATGACCTTCAGGACTGGAGTCAGAAAATTCCTTTTAGTAATACAAAATCAAAAAAGACAGATTATCAGTACATCGGAATAGGATGGGGAGATAAAGGATTCTACCTTGATACACCTACCTGGGCAGATCTGAAATTTTCAACAGCTGTAAAGGCTGCATTCTGGCTAAGTGATTCTGCGATGCACTGTACTTATTATAATACGATGAAAGAAGGAGACGACTGTAAAATGATCATGATCAGCAGAAGCCAGTACGAAAATCTTGTAAAGTATGTAGAAGATAAATTTGACAGAGATCAGAACGGAAACTTCATGCTGATCCCAACAAATGCTGTGTACAGTGATAATGACGCTTTTTACGATGCTAAAGGTACTTACAGCTTTCTGTATACATGCAATACCTGGTCAAATAACGCGTTAAAAGCTGCAGGACAGAAAGCAGCATTTTGGACCCCTTCAGATTTCGGAATTTTTCAACACTATAAATAATACATGAAGAGGATTTATCTGTTTTTCATTATCTTTTGGATATGTTCATGTTCTCAGGAAAGAAAAACCAATACAATAAATGCAGCAGTAACACCAGTCGTTGCAGAACAACGACCGGAAGCCGATCTTTCCAAGCTCAAAATAAAAGCAGAAGAAGCGTTGAAATTCTGTGCTTCAAAGAACCTTAATAAAGATTTCTGTATTCTGATTGATATGAGTCTTCATTCAGGGGTTAACCGTTTTTTTGTCTGGGATTTTAAAAATAATAAGGTTTCAAAAAAATATCTGGTAGGGCATGGCTGTGGTTCTAATGCCTGGAGTAAAGATGACTCCAAAGCAAATCCGGGATTCAGTAATGAAGATGGAAGCCACCTTTCATCCTTAGGAAAATATAAATTGGAAGGAAGAGGCTACAGCGATTGGGGAATCAATATCAAATATCTGATGCATGGCCTTGAAGAAACCAACAGCAATGCATTAAAAAGATTTATTGTTTTCCATTCCTGGAATATGATGAGTGATACTGAAACTTTCCCGAACGGATCTCCAGAAGGATGGGGGTGTCCCACCGTTTCCAATAATGCGATGAAAGAAATTGATCCGATGATTCAGAAATCAGGAAAACCTGTACTGATGTGGATCTATAATTAAATCTTTGTCATACATTTGTTTCATACAATCTTCGGACTTATGAAACATACCCTTTTCCGTGAACAACAGCTCAATTGTGATGTAGAAACTGCATGGAAATTCTTTTCCTCGGCCAACAATCTTTCAGAAATTACTCCGAAAGACATGGGCTTTATTGTATTAACGGAAATGGAAGATGATGAAATCTATGAAGGAATGACCATCGATTATTATGTTTCCCCATTATTCCGAATTAAAATGAAGTGGCAGACCGAAATAACTCAGGTTGATTTCCAGAAAAGTTTCACCGATTTTCAGAAAAAAGGCCCGTACAAACTATGGAACCACCACCATGAATTTATTCCCAATGCCGAAGGCGTTCTGATGAGAGACACTATAGATTATGAACTTCCCATGGGGTTTCTAGGTGAAATTGCCCACGGCCTTTTTGTAAGAAAAAAACTGGAACATATTTTTGATTATCGATTCAGAGTACTCAGTAAACTGTTCTAGATATTCAATAGAAACGGACCATTATCCTGAGCCTGGATGAAGGAAGTCCTGTTTAAAAACGATAATCAAAATTCCATTGGCTTTAGCCAAAATTTTTAATGATTTTACGGTTTCCCTCACTAGGGGTTGAAAAAATATTTATATATTCGCACCTAAGATTTTAACGAAATAAAAAAGCGTAAGCTATCAGATTGGTTAAAGAAAACTGCGAATCTTCTTTGACAACCAAATTTTGATAGGCTTACGCCCATGTTCTTATATGGGCACGGGCGGAGTCTTTCTGGTTGTCGGGTTCTTCGCAGTACCTCTTTAACGGATTGACTTCTGTCGCGTGCCTTTCTTATTTTTATAATTTCAAACAAAAAAAGTATTCTTAATTATAATACGACACAGTTTGTCGCTATAAAGGGATAGCTTTGTTATTAGAAAAAAGCAAATAAAAAAACACCAATACAAATAAAAAAAATATGAAACTACTTTATTTTATTTCCCCGCATCGAGATGTAAAATACCGTGATTTTACGGATTGTTTAAAAAACAGATAGTACCTAAGTTCGCTGTCAGAAAAACAATAACAAATGAGAGAAAAGAAATTATGTTCCCTAACTTAATTTCTTGTATGCACTGTATAAGGAAATTTTTCTTATTATTTCCGTGTAGGGCTTTAAAGCCTAAGGTCTTTGTGACTATATTAAACAAATCTTGATTTTTTAATCAGGTTATATCACCATTTTTAAAAATAAACCTATATGAAAACATTCTATTTATCAGGATAACTCTATTCTGTCGTACAAAATTGTATTAATAAATCCGGTATATCCCTTACCGAGATTAAATTTATTTTAAGCCAAAAAATACAAAATTTCAAATCAATGAAAAAAAATTACTTAAGTGCAATATTTTTATGCACTACACTGAGTACATTGTGTGCCCAGCAAACAGAAGTCTACTTCAAATATGACGAATCAGGAAGCCAACGTTACAGAGGTCCTGAAAATGACCCTAAGGAAAAAACAGAAGCCCTATCAAAAGCTATTTCAAAAAAATCATCAATAGCACAGACTCCGATTATGGATGAAGAAACATTCTGGAAGCAGATTCGTTTATATCCGGTTCCGGTAAATGATGTTCTTACCATCGACTGGACAGAAGAAACAGACAAATTGATAGAATCGGTCTCCTTATATCAACACAGTACAGTCCACTGGAAATTTCAGGAGCAAAATATTCCCGAGCTTAACAGGCAGCTTAAAATCAATATGACCGGATATGATTGGGGAGTTTACATTATTCGTTTTACTCTAAAAGACGGACGAATTTTTAGTAAAAACATCACTAAAAGATAATAGCTATGAAAAAGTACAATCATAAGAAAATACAGGTATTTTCATCATTCCTATTATCTCTTATATCTGTTCTAGGGTTTTCACAATCATGGATTCCACCGAAATTTCATGATACTAAAGGAAGTATAGACGTTACTGGGGCGGGACAACTTCAGTATACACTTCCTATTGATCTTCCTCCGGGCATTAAAAATGCAGCTCCCAATATCAGCCTTCTTTATACAAGTGGTGCGGCAAACGGGCTTGCAGGATATAGCTGGAATATTTCAGGAATCAATGCAATTTCAAGGGTGGGAAAAAATCTTGAAAAAGATGGTATCACAAAGGGGGTACAGCTTGACTACTCCGACTATTACAGCTTTAATGGACAAAGATTAATCTTAAAATCCGGAGAATATGGGAAAGATGGAGCAGAATATGTAACTGAAAAATATTCCAATATTAAAATTAAATCTGTAGGAAGCATTACCGGACAAAGCTGGCAAGGTCCTGAATATTGGGAAGTTACTTCACCAGACGGCTCACAGGTATGGTACGGGGCTTCAGCATCAGGCAATAGCTCTGCCAGAACTCCTGTAGATTATAATATTGTAAAGTCAAAAGATATTAATGGCAATTATGTGACTTACAATTATACTTCTGAAGGTAACGTATCGGTCATCAGCAGTGTTCAGTGGGGAGGAAATGAGGTGAAGGGAACCCAGCATATGAATAAAATTGATTTTAATTTTGTGGTAAGACCTTTTCAGGAAACCGCCTATATCAAAGGAGTTTTATTTACACAGTCTAAGCAGCTTGAATCCATTGTGGTTTCAACCCTGGGTGAACAATACAAGAAATATAAAATTTCTTACAGGGATCTGCCCCAAAACCAATACAGGTATTTGGAAAAGATTACAACGTTAAACAGTAATAATGAAGAGGCCAATCCGGTAGTATTTACTTATGAAGACTCTGCCTTTAAAAATAACAGATGGAGCCATAGCTATACGCTAAGGCCGAATCCGGATACCGATGTGGTGGGTGACTTTGATGGTGACAGTAATCTTGATATATTAAGGTATCATGCTCAGACATCAGCCAAAATACCACAGGTAGGATTATATCTTTACAGTAATTACGTTGATTTCTATAATCTAAGTGGGGCTTACTATAATGACGGGTTGCCCATATTTGTAGGAAATTCTGTATCGGGAGTTAAAGACGCTGTTGTTGTAAATTTAAAAAAGGGCAATCTTGTCCGTAACCGTCAGGGATTTGTACTTAAAAAAAAGATGCTCAATTCCTCCACTACCCCATCAGATCTTCAGCTCTCTTTCTATGGGCTTACAGAAGATAATCAGTTGGTTTTGGATTACACTAAAACGATTCCAGCCGCAGATTATGATAATACAATGGGAACTATAAGTAACGGTGTACAGACTACCGTTACAGGATTAAAAAGTGTTGACTTCAACGGGGATAGTCTCAACGAGCTTGTCCTGGTTCTCAATGATAAAGAATGTCATCCTACAGTAGATATTAGTACCACTGCTAGACCACCCCAGGAATGCAGCAGTACTAAAAGATATTATGTGGTAGATCCCGATGAGTCCATTCAGGGTAATGGATGGTATTATCCATTGGAGCTTTATCCTGACTATGATCAGATAGACAGCGATGTGTTTGCATTGTACAGAGCAGGAGATTTCAATGGTGATGGGATCTTTGATTTCATTAAATTAAGCCAGGACCAAAAACCTTTACTGATCTCTTTTAAGAAAAATGTACAAGGACAGTATGAATCATTTATAGCTCCTTTTAATCCGGCTAATGATGAAACAATAAAAGGATATTGGAAAGACAGCCTTGTAGGAGATTATAATGGTGATGGGCTAAGTGATTTAATGATGCCCGGAACCCCTACTTCCGCTATCTGGTATCTCTATACTTCCAAAGGAAATGCCTTTAAAGAAGAAACTAAAGTATTTTACCGTCCTGAACCAACCAGAAGAATTACTAAAGATGCCTATGAACATATCAATGTGGCAAATCCAAGAACTTTTGTAGCCTATGATATTAATAATGATGGGAAAACGGAGCTTGTTATGCTAGAAGGCGGCAGATATTACCGTAAGCAGGATACACAGGATAGCGGGCAGGGTGTAAAATACATAAAGAATTACACCGCAAAAGCTTATATATTCTCTGCTCTTTCAGGGGAATTACCATCAGTAGGGGGCGGTTATGGTCTATTAGATGAAGTCGTTTATCTCAATGGCAGCAATATTAATCAGGAACTTGCTCAAACCCGAAGAGATGTTATGGGACTTTCCGTTGATCAGTGGACAGGTGGTATGATAAGGCGTTTTGCAATGGTTTCTTTACAGGGTGAAACGTATGGTTTTGGGAACGAACAGGACCTCGCATCTAGTCCCTATATAGATGCAACAGGGGAAGCCCGTATTAAAAAAATAGTTCAGGGGGGAGTTACCACTGAAGTCACCTATTGGAAATTAAATAAAGCTGATGGCATCTATGATAAAGCTAAAACAGAAAATTATCCTTATGTAGAAATCAATCAGTCACACGGAATGTATGTGGTTTCAGAAATGACACAGACACAATGGAAGCCGGAAGATCCTTTATCAAATGTCAAATTAATACAAAATTTTAAATACAGAGGCCTTACTGCTAATATTCTGGGTAAGGGGATGGTAGGTTTTAGAAAAATGGCAAGATCTTCCTGGTATTCTAATGCGTTTGAAAATAACACCACCAATACCATCATATGGTCAGGAATAGAAATAGACCCTGTAAATGATGGTATTCCTTTGAAAGAATGGACTACCAAACAGTATGCAGCTATTTTTCCTGACGATCTTTCTGAAAATAACACCCAGCTAATAAGTTTAAAAACCAATACTTATCAAACCGTAAAGCTCTTGAACGGCCAGGTAGTCAATACAGTTTCCGATGCCGACAAGCCAAAAATCGTAACCGCTATTTTACCTGCAAAAAGCAGAACTAAAGACTTTTTAACAGGAACCATTGCAGAAAATAATATTATTTATGGACAGTATTACCTGCCTACCTTGTCTATTTCAAAGGTTAATGACTCCTATGGAATGACAACTTCCGGATTTGAGTATGAACATAATCCTTCAGGAACAGGAAGCGGATATTATATAGGCCGCCTGAAATCTAAGACCGTAACTCAGAAGGCCTACGGAGACAGCCAAACTGGTAAAGAGGAATATACCTACGAAAATAGCAGAATAAAAAGTCTAAAAAAATGGAACAGGAATAATACAGGCTATATTCTGGAAACCTATGCGTATGACGGGTTTGGAAACATAGCCGGGAAAACGCTTTCTAACAGTATAGATTCTCAGGTTCGTACAACCACATCACAGTATGACCCCACGGGAAGATTTATCATTAAGAAGACAGATCACTTAGGATTAGATACCCAGTTTTCTTATAATGACTGGGGACAGCTGACAGGTCAGACAGACCCATTAGGAAATACCCTTGAAAATAATTATGATAATTGGGGCAAGTTAATGGTCTCAACTAATAGTATTCAAGGAAAAACTATTTATAATTACGAGAGGGATACCAAAGACAATGTTACTGTAATAAAGACGAGTCCGGATGGTAATGTATCCAAAACATTTACCAACAAACTGGGGCAAGTATACAAAACAACGACTAAGGCTTTCGCGCAGGGTCAATTTGTATCCAAAGAAATCCAGTATGATGTTCTGGGAAGAAAGATTAAGGAGTCTGAACCTTATTTTGATGGGCAAACTGCGAATAAGTGGAACACAATCACGTATGATGATTCCGTATACCCTGCTAAGGTAAAGGCTACAGCATTTACAGGTAAACAGACCGAAACTGCTGTATCAGGCCTTACAACAACGGTAAAAGAAACCCATACTGATGATTATGGAAGAACCACAATCAAAACGGCAGATGCTTTAGGAAACACCATTGCTTCTACAGATAAGGGAGGAACCATAAAGTTTTCTTACAATGCAGCTGGAGAGCAGCTGAAAGCTCAGTATGCTGAAAATACCGTCACCACAGTGTATGATGTATGGGGAAGGAAATCTGAATTTAACGACCCTTCAAACGGATTGTATAAATATGAATATGACGGACTGGGACAGCCTAAGAAAACCATTAGCCCTAAAGGAACTAAAGAATATATTTACAATAATCTGGGGCAGCTGGTTTCTCAGAAAGAACTTTCTACTGGTGACGGAGGCGCTGCAACTAATAAAGATATTACTTTCACATATGATAGTAAAGGGTTGCTTATTAAAAAATCTGGTACAGCAAATGGCAATGCATTCAGTACAGAATATGAATATGACCCCCAGGGAAGGATTGTTTCTGCAATAGAGAACAGCAACGGGAGAACCTACGCCAATAAAGGCATTACATATGATGATAAAGGAAGGGAGATTTCTTATGTAAAGCAGCTGTCTTCCTCCGGGATGTTTACCGAAGTTCAGATAGAGAACGTTTATAATGATTGGAACGGGGAGCTTTACCAGATCAAAGATCAGCAGCAGGACAAGGTTCTTTGGGAACTTTTGGAAACTAATGCAAAAGCACAGGTTCTTGGAGAAAGGTTAGGATCTGCAAGTATTATTAATTCCTATAATGATGCTACAGGAATGCTTACGGAAATTAAACATAGTTCTTCCCAGCACCCATCTATCCTGAATATTCAATATGGTTTCAATGTCATCAGAAATGAGTTGAAATCCAGAAAAACATTCGGAGATTTTAATATCATTGAATCTTTTGAATATGATGACAATAACAGGCTTCTTAACTGGACAAATCCTGTAACTGGTCAGCTTTCCAAAAACGGGTATGATGAAAAAGGAAGGATCAGACAGAATGACCAGGTAGGCGAGATAAAATTTGATAATTCATCAAAAATTTATCAGCCTACAGGAATGAGCCTTAATAATAATGGAGTACAGAATTATACAGGTGATCTTATCCAGACTGTTGTTTATAATGAGAATAATGACCCGGTACAGATTCAGGGAGAAAAGGCTCAGATTAATTTCGGGTATGGGCTAGGCAATATGAGACAAAGAGTTGATATTGCAGAACAGACTGGGAACATAGATAAGCCTAACTGGGAAAATCGTTTCAGCAAATTTTATAATGAAGATGGCAGCTTTGAAATCGTAAAAAATTCATCTGCAGGTCAGGAAAAGCATATTATCTATATTGAGGGTACTCCTTATGAAAGTAATATTGTATATTTGAAAGACTTTGAACAGAGCAGCGGATCTTATAAATTTTTACACAAAGATTATTTGGGCAGTATACTGGCAATCTCTGATCAAGACGGTAAGAGACTGGAGCAGCGACATTATGATGCATGGGGTAACCTTACCCACCTGAAGATTGGAACCGGAGTGATTAACACTAACAAGGATGTCATCCTGAGCTTGTCGAAGGATCTTCTTGTAGACAGAGGATATACCGGACATGAGCATTTTATGAAAGTGGGAATTATTCACATGAATGGTAGATTGTATGATCCATTATTAAGAAGGTTCTTAAATGCTGATGAGAATATACAAGATCCTGCCAATACCCAAAACTATAACAAGTACGGGTATGTGATGAACAATCCACTGATGTACAATGATCCGAACGGGGAATTTTGGATGTGGCTTGCCGGAGCTTTTGCAGGTGGATATTTAAATGGTGTTGCAGCTAATAATGGTAACTGGAATCCCGGAAAATGGGACTGGCAGAAGTCATGGAGTGCTGTATTAGGCGGTGCTATTGGTGGAGCAGCAATCTCAGGAACCCTTGGGAATATTGCAAATAATGTAGGAGCCATTAAGTTTGTACTGCCAAGTATTGTTTCTGGAGGGTTAAACTCTGCGTTTACTGGATCTAATCTATTAGGTGGTGCTATTGGAGGATTATCTTATTCTGGGAATTTGTCTGGTAATAATATAACTTCTACAGACGGTATTAGCGCTGCTTATAAGTATATCATTTCTCCAGATTATGGTAACGATGAGGTGGCAGATGATTGGATAGCGCCATTTGGGAAAAAATTCAAAACAATTGATAACGTTTTGAAAGGTGATAAATTTGAATCTTATGAAGAAAATGGTAATGTTTGTTTTAGGGCAGCAAAAGCTCAAACAATCAATGGAGGCGGAAATCCTTCTGGTCCATTAGAAGCTTTGCAAACATTTATTGATAACCCTTACCAAGCAAAACATGGTGGAGATCAATTGAAGCTTTCATATGTGGTGGCTATTAATACTCTTATGAATGAGTTGAATAATAGCAGACCTATAACAATTGGTGTAACTTATGCTAGGAACGAAGTTGGAAATCATAACAGAATTACAGACCATTTTATTACTGTAGTTGGTATGGGATATGATTATAACGTAAATAGAAATTTTTTCTCTTTTTACGATAATGTTGGAAATACAACTAATCTCCAAATTAATAGATTGTATGTTTATCCAAACAGAACAGTAACAGGTCAAGGTTATGGTAATAATACATATTACATGACTGAGGTGAGACCCAATATGCCAAAACCAAATTTATTTAATTCAAAAAATATTTATTATTATAAACAATACCCTTAATTATTATGAAAATGTTAATTCTTATTTTATTGACCATAATATCATGCTCTAATAGCGAACAAAAGAAAGTTTTAAATAAAACATATAGTAAAGAAATGGAAACGTCCAAATTAAAAAGTTTTGATTTTGATAATATTGAAAATAATTTTGTAGACAAAACAAGTGATTTGAAAGATGATATTACTAAGATTAATAAGTCTGTATTGATCCCTTATGATGTTATTTCTAATAGATTCTTATATCCGGTAAATGAAACTATTTATGAGAAGTCTTATATAAAAAGCAAGTATTATGCTGGTTATAAGCTAAAGATTGCAGATAATATATGGATACTGTGTTACTTGCATCATTTCGATTTACATAGCGAAGAACTGATCTGGACAATTTATGATTCCAAGAATAAACAAGTCAAATCAAATCTAGTAATAGCAAGTTGGAATGAAAATACGGAAAAGAAAGTTAATTATTTTGATGGTAAAACAATCTCTATATCAACTACTTATAAAAGAAATTTTGAAAATGGTTTAGAGGGAGATACTAGCAAACCTCTTCAAGTAGTAGATAATTTTGAGATTGATAAAGATTCTAGATTTATACACAAAAAATAGTGAAAACAAGATTTTAATATCTACCATTACGTAATGATGGCAATCGTTTTTACATTCAATATGATTACCTTAAGCAAAAGCAGGAATTCCTGCTTTTGCTCTATTAATATAACAATCAATCCGCGTAAAATGGGACTGGAAAAAAATATAGAGTGCTGTATTAGGTAGTGCTATTGGCTGAGCAACGATTTCACGAACACTGGGAAATATTGCAAGCAACCCCGGAGCCATTAAGTTTGTACTGCCAAGTATCGTTTCAGGAGGACTGAACTCAGCTTTTGCAGGAGGTAATTTCTTAGGTGGTGCTGTTGGTGGGTTATCTTATACAGCTAACATAGCGGGTAATAGTATAACTTCTACAGATGGGATTAGTGTTGCGTATAGATATATTGCAGCTCCTGAAGAAGATTATTCTGGAGGAGGATGGGATGATTTAACGAAGAGCATATTACTCAATTATGTTAAAAATAATTTTTGTCCTGCTTGTTCTACTGGTGCATTACAGCAAAAAGCTGGAACAATGTTCGAAAATGCTTTTAATTCAATAATGGGTTCAGATTTAGCAGCATTTAATTATACAGGTAATGATCGGAAAATTGAGGGAATGTATAAAGGAAGACCTAGAAATACAATCCCTGATGGGGTATTTGATTTGGTAAGAGACAATTATTATTCATTAATAGTGGGCGCTTATGAAATACCAACACCATTCCCTAAGGACTCTAGAAGATATCCTGGCGTTCAGTTCGCAGAGGTTAAAGCAATGGACGGTACATTGTATACAAGCTCTAATCAAGGCCAGCTAGCCGCTATGATTAACTCTATGCATACTAATAGTGGTGTTAATAGATTTGGAGGTCAGTTTATAATAGGAACTACTTCTGATACTTTTATTTCTCCAAGTATTTATACATTAGGAGCCAGTTTTGGTAATAGCGCAATTAATATTGTCCATCTGAAAAGCCAATATAGAATGATCTCCGGAGCCATGCAGGTGAGGTTTTCCCAAGGATGGTTCGGTACAACTAGTGCAGCTTATATTAAATAACAATACAATGAAAAATATTTTTTTTTTAATTCTGATCTTAAAATTTAATAGTATGGTGAGCCAAAAATATATAACTATTGATAAAAATGAAATTTTTAATAAATTTTCTTTAGAAATATTAAGAAAGGTAGAGAAACAATCAGAATTTAATCTTGCAACAGCAACCAAGGTTGAAGATAACCTATATTTAATTGAGCCTATGCAGGGTGCACAAAGTATCTTAGTCTCAAACAGCGTGTATAAGGAAATGTTTTCAAATAATAGTTTCCCACTATTTCCAGAAAATGATACTCCATATTATAGATATAGGGAACTGATGAATAAAGAGGACTTTTCAAAAGAAAACATGTTGAAAATATTAAGTGAGTTAAATTTCAATTATCAAGAAGATACATTTTATGCAGATGCAGAAAAATTTGTAAAGGAGCTCTCTTTAGATAATAAAAAGAAGTTTTTTATTCCAGCACTATACTTTATTGGTGAAGATTTACACAAACTTTGTCCTAATGCAAAATGGGATTTTAATATTCTGTATTATTTTCAGCCATTTTCTGATGTAGGTCTTTATTATGAGAAACGAAATTTTTCATTTTATGATTTAAATTTATTATTAGAAGATAAACTGTTCAATAATAAGAATATAGCATTTAAACGCATTTATCAAAAAATTGAAAAAAAATTGAAAAAAGATAAAGAGTTATGGTGGGACTTTGGAAATGTTAAAGGTGATTAATCTCTTTTATACCATATAGTAAGCAAAAGCAGGGATTCCTGCTTTTGTTCTATTAACAATGAAGCCTTGTAAAATGGGACTGGCAGAAGTCGTGGAGCGCGGTATTGGTGGTATGGCTATTTCAGGAACACTGGGAACGATCGTCAGCAACCCCGGAGCCATTAAGTTTGTATTGCCAAGTATCGTGTCAGGAGGGCTGAACTCAGCTTTTGCAGGAGGTAATTTCTTGGGTGGTGCTGTTGGTGGGTTATCTTATACAGCTAACATAGCGGGTAATAATATAACTTCTACAGATGGAATTAGTAGTGCATATAAATATATTATTTCTCCTGGTTACAATGATATTGAAAATAGCCAAAACAATTGGGGAGATTATTTACCACTCACTAAAGAAATTTATGCACAATATATTTTAGGACGTGGAAGAGGTCAACTAACCCCGAATGATCAAATTTATTTAGGCTACTTATTTGAAAATCAATTTATAGAATGGGGTTCAAAGAATATCCATAATGGATTTGCAAAAAATAGTATCAAGTTCAATAATACAATTCCTGATGGTGTAGAAGCATATTCACTTACTAAGGAAGTTATTTTATCACCTTTTAGAGTAATACCAGCCTTAAACTTTTATGAGATGAAATGCAGTTTCAACAATATTGGTTGTGGTACAGCTCAGGTTAAAAAAGAAATAACTGGATTAAGACGAACAAATGTTAGTCTTGGGGTTCCTGACGAACCTTATGTGGGAAATATGTATATCGTAACTCCTTATAACGTTGGTCTAACAAAAGGATTGAAAAATTTTGCTGAACAGAATAATATTGATTTAATACAATACAAATCTGTTTATCAAATTCGTGGAAGTTCAATGTACATGAACTTTATATTGGATGGAAGGCCGATTAGTACTGCTTCATCTAATATACCAGTTCCAGTGTATAGAAGTGGTAATTAAAATATCAACTATGAGAAATTTTTTTTTAACTTTATTAATATTTTTAAACCTATCAGTAATGGGGCAAAAACCTTTAAAAATAATCGAATGGGATAGTGATGAGCATCATCCTAATGAATTTGCATTTTTTTCTTATAATGAAGGAACTTCTAGGACGTGCACAAAACATAAAACAAAGGAAATTTATTACGTGAGAACTTTGCTTGGAAGGTATGCTCTTTATGTTTATGACAAGGAAGAAGCACTGAAAATTGTGAATTCTAGTGAATCAATTGATTTAGGAGGTATTTTAGAAACGAATGCTCAGGAAGAAATTGAAAAAATAACTCCACAGAACATTGATCAAAAATCAGTAGAGTTTTTAGAACGTTTCAATAAAAATTTCAAATTGAATGTCAACTATACTCCTAGCGAGAAAGAGATGGATTTTATAGATGAGCGAATGAGGAAAACCGTTTGGAATAAAGAAAATGTTTTTCTATTGAACTTCTATTGGATGGAGGCTACTAGAAGAAAGTTTAATTTTAGTTGGACTTTTGATAAAGTAATGACTTTCAATCCCTTTTATATTCCTGAATACATAAATCGCGATGGCCTTGGAAGTTCATATTATACTTTCCTAAAACCTTCCGCGAAAAAATTTATATCAATAAAATGGGCATTAGGAATAATTACTTCAAAGGAAATGATGGATAATAATAGAATGCCTTTATAATATGATACAAAAGCAGGAAACTTCCTGCTTTTGTTCTATTACGCAATGAAACCCTGTGAAATGGGACTGGCAGAAGTCATGGAGTGCGGTATTAGGTGGGGCTATTGGAGGGAGCAGCGATCTCAGGAACACTGGGAAATATTGCCAGCAATCCAGGTGCTATAAAGTTTGTACTGCCAAGTATAGTCTCAGGAGGATTAAATTCTGCATTTACAGGATCTAATCTATTGGGTGGTGCTATTGGTGGAATATCCTATTCAGGAAACTTATTCGGTAATAGTATAACTTCTACTGATGGAATTAATGCAGCATATAAGTATATTATTTCTCCGGAGGAAGATAATTTTGCTGGCGGATGGGATGATTTGACAAAGAATATATTACTTAATTATGTTAAAAATGGCTTTTGCCAAGCTTGTTCTTATGGTCAATTACAGCAAAAAGCAGGTACAATGTTTGAAAATGCTTTTAACAGGATTATGGGAATAGATTACTCTTCATTGAATTACGAAAGTAATGACACTAAAATTGCAGGCAAGTATAAAGGGAAATTGAGAAATACAATTCCTGATGGGATTTTTGATTTAGTTATTGATGAATATTATTCTATATTTAAAGTACCAACACCATTTCCTAAAAGTTCAACAAGGTATCCTGGTGTTCAGTTTGCAGAGGTAAAAGCAATGGATGGAACTTTATATAGTGGTTCAAATCAAGGACAAATTTCATCCATGCTTTATGCAATGAGTATAAATAATGGAGTGAATCAATATGGAGGTCAATTTATTATAGGTACCACCTCGGACACAAAAATTTCACCTAATATTGTGGCTCAAGGATTACTACATAATATACAAGTTGTACATATAACAGCTCAGTATAGAATGATAAATAAGTTTATGGAAGTGAGATTATATAATGGTGGTGCAAGTCCCAGTACAACATTTATTAAATAAAATAAATAATGATTATTAATTATATGAAAAGTATTCTTATTGTAGGACTAACTTTTTTAAGTTTAATTTTATACAGTCAAAATAATATGAACGAGCAATTAAATAAGTTATTTTTAGACTTGGATCTTACGTCAAATCCCCAAGCTATGGCTAATAAATCATCGCTAAAGTTTGAACATGTAGTGAGAAAGGGAATCAGTTGGGGAAATACCGGAGGAAATATAAATAATTTTGTCGCCAGCTTTAGTAAACACCCATTAATTCAATCAAGAATAAAGGAAGGTCAAATTAGTATAATCCAGAAAGAGGAAGATGTACAATTTAGCAATTTTTCAGTTAATGAGAGAATCTCATTTAACGATGAAAAAGATATGATAAGTGAATATAAACAATTGACTGAATCTTTTGAAAAATTAGGATACAGAGTTAAAAGTTCAACAATTCAAAATGAAAATTTTGAAATAAAATCTGAAAATACTGAAATCTTAATGGAAGATAATTCTAATAAATCTAAATTAACTATTGGTTATTATACACCATCAAAAGATGAAAGGAATAAGGAATATTTTCTTGCATTAGTTTTTACTAATTATTAGATAAAATATAAATTTAAATTACAAAAGCAGGAGTTCCTGCATTTGTTCTATTACGCAGTGGAACCAAGGTAAATGGGACTGACAGAAGTCATGGAGTGCTGTATTAGGTGGTGCTATTGGTGGAGCAGCGATATCAGGAACACTTGGGAATATTGCAAATAATGTAGGAGCCATTAAGTTTGTACTGCCAAGTATTGTTTCAGGAGGACTGAACTCAGCTTTTGCAGGAGGTAATTTCTTGGGTGGTGCTGTTGGTGGGCTATCTTATACAGGGAACTTATTCGAGAATAAAGTAACATCTACAAACATTGTTAGTAATGGATATAGGTACATTATTTCCCCAGATTATAACAATGAAGGAGAGGAATCTTATAGTTTCAATCCCGAAGAGCCTGTTAGTTTCTTTGGGAAAGGAGACGAGGCCGTTTTTCATCAGGTATATAAACAAATGTATGAGATGTTTAAAAATACTAAAGGAGATGGAATCTTTAGAGCCTATGGACACGGTAATTTTGAAACATTATTTAATGGTGAGGAAAGAATAAGAGATGCTAAAACCTTTGATTCCGTAATGAGTTCAAAAAATAAAAATTGGAAGAATGTAGATAATATGAAAGATCCTATTTTAATCATATACGCTTGTTTATCGGGAACAGAGAACAATGGAAGATTAGTTCCTATGGGAAAACAAATATCTCAAGCACACCCTAAACTTACCGTTTTTGCATTTAATGGCTTTGTCACTTATGATGCAAGTGTAAGTGGTATAAAAAATAGTAATCTTAAACAAAATTCCGGAGATGGGAATGGAATTATTAAAGTGTATTATGGCGGTAAGGCCATTGCCGCATATCAATACAAAGAATTTCTTAAACATTATCCAGCATTTAAATAATAATAAAATATGAAAAATATAATATTTTTATCATTTTTTTTATTCCTAGCATGTAATAAGAATGTAGATAAAAAAAATGACTTAAAGGATAACCAAAAGTCTGAATTAGAAAATATTCTTGAGAAAGAAAATACTAATACAGAAGAGTACACACAATACAAAGACAACAAGTTTGATTTTAATGATAAACAACTTTATGAAAATTTAAAGAAGGCAATATATGAGGGGGATACTCTCGCATATAAATCAGCTTCTAAACATTATATCATTAACGGTCGATATAAAGAATTTTTATATTATGCAATACTCATGGCAGAAAAGAATAATTATAAAGAAGCCTATTGGGATATATCAAGTATTTTAGCCTCAGGACAGCATGAACTATACGCTAGTCAGTATGAAACTTATTCTTTACTAAAATCATATGAAATGGGCGATAAAGGTGCTAAACAATCCGTAAAAAATATCTATATAGATAAAGGTAAAAAAATACCTAAATCTAGCTCAATTTATTGCTCTAAATAAAAAATTGTGACATTTATATAAATTAAACTAATTCAACTCTCTTGGCTAAACTCAAGAGAGTTTCACGTTATATGGAATATATTATTTTTAGGGGGTGGCAAAAACTTAATCTAAACATGGAATCATTTAATACTGACGCATTTTATGATAAATCCCTGGAGGGTTTAATGAATAAAATAAATCCTATTTTTAATAATTATTTAAAAAATACCTTAAAATGATAAAATACATATATATATATATATATTAATTGGCTTTGTGCTTCTTTTCTCATGTAAAGAACAACATAAAAACACATTAAATTTAACGTATATAAAAAATAATCAGGAGATATGTCTTCAATTTAAAAATGATACAAGTAAAGATATTATATTCTTAGTACCAAATTCTTTAGAATTTGGTGATAAAAATTTTGCAAGTTATTCTACACGAGGAAGTAGGGAGGAGGATTATCCTCTAAATGTCTATGCTGTAATTGAACCAGGACAATTCTCGGAAAGTTTTCAGAAAAAATTAGATAGTATTCACGATAGCTATCTAGCTGAAATTGGCAATAGTGCTTTTATAGGAGGCGAAAGATCTAGTGACGGAAATTCTGCATTATATTTAAAAAGCAATGATATTATAAAAGTAAAATATAAGCTAACTGTCAAACAAACTCTCCCAATAGAAAAATATTCTTCAAAATTTAAACAAAATTATTATCCTTATGATAAAGTATTGAAAGGAAATTATCCTGAAGCAGAATATTTAAGGAGATTTTCAAAACTTAATTTCGGGAAAGCTAAATTTATAGCACAGCCTATAATAGAGGACAGTTTGTTTTTGAAAATCACAGAAAATGATGCTAATAAATAGCAATTACCTAAAATTGTAAAAATTTCTATTTTTGCCCCTACTATAAACGGTAGGGGCTTTTTTGAAAATGAGGTCTTTACACTCAAAATGGTACAAAATGCACATTTTTTACTTGTAACAAAATAGTTCTTTATATGCGATAAATTACCCTGATGGCGAATTCTCGATTTGGTTTGTATCAATTTAGAATGTTTCGGAAGAACTTTACATATTATAGCAGGATATGCTACTGACAATGGCACGTTTGGTTTGGGAGCTTAAAAAGTTTTTACTAATGGGATAGCTCGTGCTAAAAGTATGTTCCCTGCTACATGGAGTAATTCTAAAATTATGCATGCAGTATCTAATGTTGCAATAAACAATCAATGGGTACAGCAAACAGGTAGGGCTGGAGCAGCGCTTACAAGAAGTGGTCACCCAGTAAGGTTTGTTGTTGAAGGTATTTATGAAGGTACAAAAATTAGAGTAATAATGACACATACAGAAATTATAACAGCTTTTACAATAAGATAATAATATGAATAAACTTAATGACACCTTGAATAGATTAATTGAAATTTCTAAAGTTTTAGGGTTAAATGATATAGATTTAAATAGTGCTAGAGAATATGTGATGCATAATGAATATGGTTTAAGTTTTGATACTTTAATAACACAGTTGTATGAATATGACATTGAAATTAATATTGAATTTTACGAGTTATTAGTGCAAATTGGGAAAGTGTTAAACTTAGATGAGAATTCCTATTCTTTTATGAAAGAATTAATAAGAGATGGAAAAACTATTCCTAAGACTGTAAAAGATGAATTATCAATAGTTATAACAAGTTTGAAGAAATAGAATATAGAATTAGAAATATTTCAATAAATTCTTAAAAGAAGCAGGTAATCTAAATAGTTACCTGTTTTATTTTTGCCAATAAAAGGCACCTAAATGATGACTAAGACTTATGAATGTTCTTAAATTCCAATCAATAGAATCATTCCCCCATTGTTTAAGTTTTTTTAACAGTCCAATGACCCAATTTTCCAGTAGAAATCCCTATTTTTGCACCACTATCGTTTTTTACTGAAAAACTAATGTTCTGGTTGACATGGCAAGTCTGAGGTCATTTTTCTTATTTTATATCCTGTTGGTTTTTACCCTTTTCAATTCGAATTGGGCAGAAAAATCATGGGAGAATATTCCTCACGTTCCTCATGTAAACAACATTCACGTTCTGGATGTGTACGAAGAGGCAGATATGAATACGCATGCATTGCCTGCTGCTGCCAAAATTGTAAAACATTCAGTTAAGAAAAACGATCCTGCAATTGCAGATTTTTCAGGAATATTAAAAGCTATTCCGAAAATTACCCTTCCGGAGATTGCAGTCTCTACTATTTGTGGCGTTAAGTCATTCCTCCATCTCCTCCAGTTGTACTAGTTGTAAGATTCTGTAAACCAAATCATTTTAACGGAATTTTTATAACCTAAACATTTAAAAATGTATTTTAAAACTGTAATAATTTGCATAGTTGCAACATTATTCGCTGTGTCATGCAGTAAAGACAAGGAGAAAAACAATAAAAGAGATAAAGAAGTTCCCGTACTGGAAATCAAGGAAAAAGATACACTGGTGAGTAACCAGTTTGTTACCGATATTCAGGCTAAAAAGAATGTTGAAATGCGTTCCAGAATCGGAGGCATTATACAGCATATCTATGTCAACGAGGGACAGTTTGTGCATCAGGGACAGGCTTTATTCAAAATCAATGATGCTGAACTTCAGATGGAACTTCTGAAAGCGAATGCGACTTTAAAGCAGGCTGAGGCAGACGTTCGTATTGCAGAAGTAGAACTGAAACAGATTCAGAGTCTTCATGCTAAAAAATTTGTTGCCAATAACGAATTGGAAATGGTGAAGGCAAAACTTTCCTCTGCCAAAGCAAAACATGCATTTGCTGATGCAGAAAAAAGAACGGTTCTGCAGAAAATAAGCTTTACGAGAATCACTGCACCTTTTGATGGGGTAATTGACGTGATTCCCCATAAAGACGGGAGTTTGGTGGAAAATGGAACACTATTGACCACACTTTCCCAATTGAACGAAGTATATGCCTATTTCTCTATTCCTGAAAACTTATATTTTGAGCTTTTGGCCAATGATAAGATCGGAAGCCATCAGAAGATTGAACTGACACTTCCCAACGGAGTTAATTACCAGTTCAACGGAGCTTTGAAAACAGCAGAAGGAGAAATCGACAGAACTACTGGTTCCATCCGCTATAAAGTACTTTTCCCGAATCCTGACCATTTGATAAAGCACGGAACTTCCGGAAAACTTATTATTTCAGAACATCAGGCCAATGCGATCCTTATTCCACAGAAATCTACCTTCTCCATTCAGGATAAGACCTATGTTTTTGTCGTGAATAAGCAGAATAAAGTGAAAATGACCAGCATTAAGATCGGAACTACTTTAAGAGATTCTTATATGGTAGAAAGCGGTCTTAAAAAAGGAGATTTAATCATTTATGAAGGGACTCAGTCTTTGAAAGACGGTGATATTATCAAAATCAAAAAGAAGTATTAACCTTTCATAATCTTTAAATCAATTAACTATGGTAGAAATGTTTATAAGACGAAAGGTTCTTTCGTTGGTTATTTCCATATTGTTTGTTTTGCTGGGAATTATGGCTTTGTTGAAAATGCCGATCACTCAGTTTCCTGATATTGTACCGCCTTCAGTAACGGTAACTGCAAAATATACAGGAGCGAATGCCGAAGTATCCGCCAATGCGGTAGCGCTTCCTCTGGAACGTGCGATTAATGGAGTACCGGGAATGACTTATATGTCGACGGTAACCTCCAATGACGGTCTTACGCTTATTCAGGTTTTCTTTGAAGTAGGAACAGATCCTGATGTAGCAGCAGTAAATGTTCAGAACAGGGTAACTACGATTTTGGATGAGCTTCCTGAAGAGGTAATCAGAGCGGGTGTAACTACTGAAAAAGAGGTGAACAGTATGCTGATGTATCTTAATATCACAAGTACAGATCCGAGCCAGGATGAGCAGTTCATCTATAACTTTACGGATATTAACGTTCTTCAGGAGCTGAAACGTATTGAAGGAGTAGGACGTGCTGAAATTATGGGGCAGAAAGAATACTCAATGAGAGTTTGGCTGGATCCACAGAAAATGGCAGCCTACAATATCTCAGCGGATGAAGTCATTACTTCGCTTCAAAAGCAGAATATTTCCGCAGCACCCGGAAAAGTGGGAGAAACATCTGGAAAAACCTCCAGCCAACTTCAGTATGTCATCAAATATAAAGGGAAGTTTTTTGAGCCTAAACAATATGAAGAAGTTCCCATCAGATCTGATGTGGACGGAACTATTTTAAAGCTAAAGGATATTGCCAAAGTGGAATTTGGAGCGATGAACTACGGAATGGTTTCCAAAACAGACGGAAGACCTTCTGCATCGATCATGATGAAGCAGCGTCCTGGTTCCAACGCTTCCGAAGTGATTGAAAGTGTAAAGGCAAAAATGGAAGAATTAAAGGTCACTTCTTTCCCTCCCGGGATGGAATATAACATGGCTTATGATGTTTCCAGATTCCTGGATGCTTCCATCAGTGCGGTATTGACAACCCTTATTGAAGCCTTTATTCTGGTCGGAATTGTGGTATTTATCTTCCTTCAGGACTGGCGTTCCACATTGATTCCCGTACTGGCTGTACCGGTAGCGTTGGTAGGAACATTTGCCTTCATGAATATGCTGGATTTCTCCGTTAACCTTTTAACGTTGTTCGCTTTGGTTCTCGCCATCGGAATTGTGGTGGATAATGCCATTGTCGTCGTTGAAGCCGTCCATGTGAAAATGGAAGAAGGAATGAATGCCATGGATGCCACTATCAGTGCCACCAAAGAAATTGCAGGAGCAGTAGTAGCGATTACGATTGTAATGTCTGCCGTATTTATTCCAGTAGCGTTTCTGGATGGTCCTGTAGGAGTATTTTACCGCCAGTTTTCATTAACGCTGGCCATCAGTATCGTGATTTCCGGAGTAAATGCATTGACGCTTACTCCTGCACTTTGCGCCATTATTTTAAAGCCCCATAATCATGATAAAAAGAAAACCATTATCGACAGGGCTTTCCAGAGTTTCAATATTGGTTTTGAAAAACTGACCAATGGTTATGTCGGTATTTTATCAAAATTTGCGACAAGAACTACAGTGACTTTCGGATTGCTGTTTTTATTTGTCGGACTTACTTTTGTGACCAGTAAATTCCTGCCGACAGGTTTTATTCCGATGGAGGATCAGGGAATGGTATATGTAAGTGTAACCACTCCACAGGGAGCAACGGTAGAAAGAACAGAAAAAGTACTGGATGAGGTTACCGTTATTGCCAAGAAAATTAATGGAGTAGAAAATGTTACCACACTTGCAGGATACAGCATCGTAACAGAAATTGCAGGTTCTTCTTACGGAATGGCAATGATTAATCTTAAAGACTGGAAAGAAAGAAATATTTCAGTGAATGATCTCATTGCAGAGCTTTCTGATAAAACAAAAAGCATTGCAGATGCTCAGATTGAGATTTTTGCTCCGCCAACAGTTCCAGGTTTCGGTAATACCAGCGGCTTTGAATTGCGTTTGCTCGACAGAACCGGAGGAACCATCGAGAATACGGATAAGATCACGAAGGATTTTGTCAAAAAATTAAACGAAGCTCCGGAACTGCAGAACAACTTTACCAGCTTTGATGCTACTTTCCCGCAATATATGATCAATGTAGATTATGATATGGCAGCGAAGAAAGGAGTATCAGTAGACAATGCGATGTCTACACTACAAACTATGCTGGGATCTTATTACGCCACGAATTTTATCCGCTTTAGCCAGATGTATAAAGTGATGGTGCAGGCAAGTCCGGAACACAGAGATACCCCTGAAAGTATTCTGAATTTATATTTAAAAAATGACAAAGGCGAAATGGTGCCTTTCTCCACATTTATTACGATTGAAAAGGTATATGGACCTGAAGTTTTGACGAGGTATAATATGTATATGTCTGCTATGATCAACGGAGAGCCTGCAGATGGTTACAGTTCAGGAGACGCCATTACAGCTGTAGAACGTGTAGCCAAAGAAACACTGCCAAGAGGATTCGATATAGAATGGTCGGGGATGACAAGAGAAGAAATCTTATCCGGAAACCAGACGGTTTATATCTTCGCGATATGTCTTCTGTTCGTGTATCTTTTATTAGCAGCGCAATATGAAAGTTTCCTTCTTCCAATGCCAGTATTATTAAGCCTTCCGACAGGAATCTTCGGGTCTTACATTGCATTGGTAATAATGGGGCTGGACAATAATATCTATGCGCAGGTAGCATTAGTCATGCTGATCGGGCTTCTGGCCAAAAATGCCATTCTGATTGTAGAATTTGCCGTGGCAAGAAATAAACAGGGATATGATATTATTCCGGCCGCTATTGAAGGGGCAAGACAGCGTCTGAGACCTATTTTGATGACTTCTTTTGCATTTGTGGCAGGACTTATTCCGTTATGTATTGCATCAGGAGCGGGAGCAATTGGTAACCGTTCCATTGGTACCGCTGCAGCTGGAGGAATGCTGATTGGAACTATTTTCGGATTGGTGGTGATTCCCGGATTGTATATATTCTTTGCAAAACTTGAAAATAAGAAGAAAGATGAAAAGATTAAATCATAGAAATATATTGTATGGAATAGCTTCACTTGCCCTGGTTTCGTGTGCTGTTCCCAAAGTAACAGAGCTGAAAAAAGCTCAGGAATTACCGGAGGAGATCATCAAAGCTGATAAAAATAAATCTACTGATGAATTCCAACAGATTAATCTGAAGGCCTATTTTACAGATCCGAACCTGCTGGAACTTTTTGATAAAGTGGTTCAGGCTAATCCGGATTTCCAGATTGCCCAGCAAAGAGTAGAAATTGCCAACAGTTTCCTTCAAAGATCAAAAATGGACTTACTGCCTTCCCTTGAGGTAGGTGTTGAAGCTTCAGGAAACCGTTATGGGAAATATACGATGGAAGGCGTTGGAAACTATGATACCAATCTTTCGCCTAATATTACAGAAAATCAGAAAATCAACAGAGATTTTACGCCTAATTACTGGGTGGGAGCAAGAAGCAGCTGGGAAATTGATGCGTGGGGAAAACTGAAGAATAAGAAAATTGCTGCCCAGAAGAAATTTCTGGCTTCCGCAGAAGGACTGAGATTATTACAGGTAGAGCTTTTTACGGATATTGCCAATCTGTATTATCAGTTGGTTGCCCTGGATAATCGTCTTGCGATTTATCAGAAAAATTATAAGCTTCAGCAAAGAGCTTTTGAGATTGTTCTGGCACAACGTGAAGTAGGAAAAGCTACAGAATTGGCGGTTCAGCAGTTCAAAGCACAGAATAACAACTGGCTGGCAGAGATTGAACACATAAGAGTGGAAATTGTCACGGTAGAACAGGCGATTACAACATTAACAGGAAGCTACGGCGGAGATGTAAAACGCGGGAGAATCCTGATGCCCACCAATATGGAAGTGTTAAATAAAACCATTAATGTAGAAAATGTGATTCATTCCAGACCGGATGTTGCTGCCAATTATTATGTTTTGGAAGCTTCTCAGGCTGATGCAAAGGCTGCAAGAGCTGCTTTTTATCCCAAGATTGATTTGGGGGCCGGCTTTGGGCTGAATTCTTTTTCCGTTGAAACATTCTTTAAACCAAGTTCACTGGCCGGGCAATTGTTGGGTGGATTAATGGTTCCTGTTTTCAATAAAGGACAGCTGAAATATGAGTTTAAAGTAGCAAGTAAGGAGCAGGAAATTGCTTTTTTAAACTATCAAAAAAGTATTACCACTGCTTTTAATGAATTACAGTCGATTCTGAAACAGACCAAGATCTATGAACGTGTTTTGAAGCTGAAATCAGAAGAAGTAGCTTTCCTTGACCGTGGTGTAGAGGTTTCCAATGATCTCTATCTGACAGGATATGCTAATTATTTTGAACTGATCAATTCTCAGAAAAGCAAACTAACCGCTGAATTGGATTTATTGCAATTCCAGCACCAGAATACCAGAAACAACGTCCTGCTGTTTAAAGCACTGGGAGGCAAGCTGGATTAATTTTTACTTTTTTTACGATGAGAGGAGCCGTCTTTTTTTAAGACGGCTTCTTTTATGTTAAAAATTTCAAGTATGCGTTACGGGTTTCCGTAATGATAATTGAAATAATTCCAGGATCTTTACAATAAATAAAATAGCTAACCATGAAAACTCAGAAGAACATGTCAACAAAGCTCTGGCAGGAATAAAGCATGAAATATTGTGATCCTGGGCTTTAGTACAATTGCTCCTGAGTTTTGTACAAAAAATCTAACTTATTACAAGTTGAGATAGTTTTTTTATATGATTAAAAAAGAGACTGCCCGGAAGGACAGTCTCTTTCTGTATTATTTACAATATACCCGCCGTGTGGCAGTATATCTTATGCGTATTATTTAACAATCTGAATTTCAACCGCAGAAAATCCTTTAGGAGACTTCTCTTTTTCGAAAGATACTTTGTTTCCTTTTTTCACAGGCTCCGCACAGTTGTTGTTATGGAAGAAGATATTTTCTTTGTTATTGTCTTCAGTAATGAAGCCATATCCTTTTTCACTCAGGAAAGTAACAATTCCTGTTTTTCTTGGATCTTCCTCAATAATAGGAGCAGCACCCAGCTGAATATCATCAAGGTTTACTTCCTGTCTTTGTTCAGGTGGAGTAGAAGTTAATCTTCCGAATTCGTCTACATACATGAAGACATCCTCCGCTCCTTTGTTGTTGTTCGTTTTACGTTCTTCGCGTCTTAGCGCCTTTTCTTTTTGCTTTTGAATTTTTTTCTTGAAATTTTCCTTTTTAGAAAAAGAATCTGCCATAAATTATTTTTAGTATTTAGTTTCTATAAATTAATTGGTTCAATCTGGTCTTTTTTAGACCCCTATAAAGCCTGATAATGTTTTCTGTTTTGGAGTTTCTCCAATCATACAGAGCTTTAAAATTCCGACAAGTATTGTTCTTAATAGAAGAATAAAAGTTAAAAAGATGACTGCTCAAAAAGCAAAGACTGAATAAAAATATTCGGGTCGTTACAGAAAACAAAGTGGTGGCCTGATTAATAATGCACAAATATACAACAATAAAATGAATAATCCTGTTTTAAATGATTGATTATCAGAAATGGTTTTACAGTCTAAATGTAAGATGTACTAGAAAGCTTTAAAGGGGAATAAAAAAATCCTCAGAATGCTGAGGATTGTAAAAAAATATATTATAAAATGAAGTGGTGTATAATACGGGTGGGAGAGTATCAAATGTTATGCCTAAAATAGATGGCCATTAGTGAATTATATGGACATGTTTAATCAAAAAGCAGTATTTCAACCCGTATCTGGTTGGTAAATAGTATTCTATTGAAATGTACTGTTTGTATAAAAAAATAAATATTTCTGTTTTGATTTAAAGAGGAAATTGAAAATTTTGTTGAATTTTTATACAATTCCCGAAAATTTCACCATGCTTAGACGATTTTTATGAGCCATCTTTGCTTCATTAACATTTAAATATAAAAACATGTCAACACAAAATGTAAAAGGAAAAGTTGTTTTAATTGCAGGAGGAGGTAAAAACCTGGGAGGACTATTAAGCAGAGATTTTGCCGCAAAAGGAGCAAAACTGGCCATACACTATAACAGTGAAAGCTCAAAAGCAGACAGTGAAAAAACACTGGCTGAGGTACAGGCTTTAGGAGCAGAAGCATTCTTATTCCAGGGAGATCTTACCAAAGTAGACAATATCACTAAGTTTTTTGATGAAACCATTTCCCGCTTCGGAGGAGTGGATATTGCAATCAATACCGTAGGAATGGTCTTGAAAAAACCATTTGCTGAGACTACAGAAGAAGAATACGATACCATGTTCAATGTCAATTCCAAGTCGGCTTACTTCTTTTTGCAGGAAGCAGGTAAAAAACTGAACGATCAGGGAAAAATTTGTACGATTGTTACTTCATTGCTGGCAGCTTATACAGGTTTGTATTCTACTTATGCAGGAGCAAAAGCACCTGTAGAACATTTTACAAGAGCAGCTTCCAAAGAATTCGGAGCAAGAGGAATTTCCGTAACTGCTGTAGCACCTGGCCCAATGGATACACCTTTCTTTTACGGACAGGAAACGGATGATGCAGTCGCTTATCATAAATCTGCATCTGCATTGGGAGGACTTACAGATATTAAAGATATCGCTCCACTGGTAGAGTTTCTGGTAACAGAAGGCTGGTGGATTACCGGGCAGACCATTTTTGCCAATGGAGGTTATACAACAAGATAATCTATAACAGATCCATTAAAAAACAAACTCACTGAAAGTTACTTTCAGTGAGTTTTTATTTAAAAAGAAATCAAGGAGTTAAGCTGTTTTGGCCTTTCCTTTTTCCAATATACTTTTGATAATAAAGAATAACCCGAGAAGAACAAACGGAATACTCAGTAGCTGTCCCATATTCAGGCTCATCCCATGTTCAAATTCTACCTGGTCTACCTTGATAAACTCAATCAGAATTCTCATAATGAAGATCAACAGAATACTGGCACCTAAATAAAATCCTTTTCCGATCTTAAATATATTTTTTCTGTAAATAAAATACACCAGAAGGAAAATAATAAAATAAGAAATGGCTTCATAAAGCTGTGCAGGATGCCTTGGAAGATCATCTACCTGACGGAAAATAAAAGCCCACGGAACATTGGTGGGAGTTCCTATGATTTCAGAATTCATAAGATTGGCAAGCCTGATAAAAGTACCTCCCAACGGAAGCACAATTGCTATCGCATCCAAAACGGTCATAAACGGAATCGAATACTTTCTGGCATAAATAAGAAGCATAATCACCAATCCTATACCACCACCATGACTGGCAAGACCAGCAAATCCTGTGAAATGGTAAGCTCCATCCACATCTTTCTGAATAGGTAAAAATACCTCAATCGGATGCTGGGAATAATAATCAAAATCATAAAAGAGACAGTGCCCCAATCTGGCTCCCACTAAAATTCCTATTAAAGCATAGGAAAATAAAGCTTCGTGAGCTTGAGAACTAAGTCCTTCTTTTTTATAAATTCTTTTTAAAATGTTAAGTGATAAAACTAGTCCTGCAAGAAAAAGCAAGCCGTAATATTTTATGGGAAGTCCTAAGATATTGACGATTTCGGGGTTTACATCCCAGTTGATATATAATAAACTCATTGATATTGTTATCGAATTTCAGAATGCAAAGATAAGAAAACATAAAATTCTGAATGGGAAAGGCCTTTTTCTGGATTCTATGACTTGAATCATAAAGTGTTAGCGTATGATTGCTTATATTTGATAGTACGCCATTGTAAAAATAAAAATCTGAATTTTTTCCGTTTACTTAGGTTAAGCTTAAAAAAATGAGCGTAACAAAAGATTTGTATGGCTTTTTTTAATCCAATCACTTAAAATATAACATTATGATAAAAGATATTTTTGGCAAACTGACAGCCTGGCCCGGTTATTTTATGGGCAGTACTTTATTGGGAATTGCAGGACTTGCCGTAGTATTCGTAAAGAATGCACAAAACAGAGATCTCAAAGAACTTCAGGTTAAACTTGATGAATTGATTGCAACAAATAAAAGCTCAATAGATCCTCGGTTTCAGAAATTAACAGACGATGAACTGAAGCAGCTTCAAAATTTTTATAAAAATGTAGAAATCCAGCGGGAAAAAAATACAGATCAAAATAATGAAACTCCGGAAAGAGAGATTACCTACTATCGATATAAATAATTCAAAATCTATTCATTAAGTAGAAGCCCGGTAAACCAATTCTGCATCCATAAGAATAGATTGGCTTGGAGCTATACTATTTTTGATTTTTTCCAACGCCAGTTTTGCAGCTTCTTCTCCCATTTTTTCCAATGGCTGCTGTACGCTGGTGAGCTGAGGATATACCATCGTAGACAATTCTGTTCCGGAAAAGCTGGCGATAGCTACTTCATCAGGAATTCTTACTTTTTGTTCAAGAAGAAAATTCATTGCTCCCATGGCTAAGGTATCACTAAAAGCAAAAATACTGTCAAACTCTATATCCTTATTCAATAGCTGTTTGACCGCTTTTTTCCCATGCTCGAAAGTCATTCCATCTGTCTGAATAATCAGATTTTCGTCAAAAATATTGTATTTCATGAGAATACGTTTATAACCATTCACCCTTTCTACAGCATTTCGGATCGTAGAAGGCCCCATGATATGGACAATTCTTTTCCTTCCTGTCTTAATTAAATATTCCACCATCAATGAAGCTTTAATAGCATCATCAATAATCACCTTCGAGACATCCAGAGATTTATGAGGAATTCTGTCGAAAAATATCAAAGGAATTCCCTTATCCATAATACTCTGGTAGATGTCATTATTGTGGGTTTCATGGCAGAGATTAATAATAATGGCGTCTACATTAAATTCTTCCAGAAGCTGAAGATTTTGTCTTTCAATAAGAGGATCTTCATCAGACTGAGTGATGATGATACGGTATCCCAGAGGATATAAAATATTCTGAATTCCCTTCAAAACAGTGGAGGAAAAAGGCGTAATCATTTCCGGTACTACAAACCCTATTGTCCGCGATTGTCCGGACTTTAAATTCAAAGCGGTAAGGTTCGGCTTATAACCCAATTTCTCTGCCGCATCCAGCACTCTTTTTCTTGTTTCTTCATTCACATTTTTATCATGAAGCAGCGCTCTTGAGATGGTAGAGGTAGATAATGACAAAAATTTGGACAGATCTTTAATCGTAATACGTCTCATCAGCCTTGTTTTTTGCCTAAAAATAATAAAAAAATAGCCAATTGGGAACGTTCCCTGATTTTTGGGAACGTTCCCAATTTGAATTTTGTAAAAAAAATATCAGGTTAATCATTTGTTAATATAGTTTTAACGAATTGGTTAATATGATAACAATTTTACGCTTATGAGTATGATTTATTACAATTATGATGCATCGGAAATCCATACAGGAATTTTACATATCGGAGTAGGAAACTTTCACAGGGCTCACCAGCAATTTTATACTAATCTACTGCTTAATGACGAAGATCAGAAAGATTGGGGAATTTGTGGAGTCTGTCTGCTGCCGTCAGATGAGAAAATCGTAAAGAATTTAAGAGCTCAGAATCTTCAATACTCTCTTACTGTTTGTGGAAGAAACGGAAATGATGAGGTGTATAAAATAGGTTCTTTAAAAGAGTTGATCTGGGGAGTAGAAGATCCGGAGTCTGTAGTAAAAAAAATTGCAGACAGTTCTGTTAAGATCATCACGTTGACCATCACGGAAGGAGGCTACAATCTTAATAAAGAAACCGGAGAATTTATATTGGAGGATGAAAAAATACAACATGATCTGAAGAATTCTACCAGTCTTACTACTGTTTTTGGATTTGTAGCAGAAGGATTACGCCAGAGAAAAATGCATAGTGCAGGAGCAATCACGATACTTTCATGCGATAACCTTCAACACAACGGAAATACAGCAAAAAGAGCTTTTATGTCATTCATAGAAGCACAGGATGCAGAATTGGCAGCATGGGTAAAGGAAAATGTAACCTTCCCCAACAGTATGGTAGACCGTATTACTCCGGCCACAACTCCGGAAGATGTGGAAAGATTAAACAAACGAAACGGAACGGATGACAGTGCTCCCGTATACTGTGAAGACTTTACACAATGGGTGATAGAAGATGATTTTATTGCAGGAAGACCAGCCTGGGAAAGAGTAGGAGTAGAATTTACGAATGACGTAACTGCATTTGAAAATATGAAATTAAGCCTGCTGAATGCTTCCCACACCCTTTTATCTTATCCGGCTTTCTTAATGGGCTACCGCAAAGTAGATCAGGCGATGAAAGACAAAAATCTGGTAAAATTTATCAGGGATTTTATGGATACAGATATTACGCCTTTCGTTCCCGCGCCTGAAAATACAGATCTGGAAAAATATAAACAAACATTGATTGAAAGATTTGCCAATCACAGTGTAAGCGATCAGGTAAGCCGTTTGTGCTTCGACGGAATTTCAAAATTCCCGGTATATATCATTCCTAATCTTGATAAAATGATAAAAGGGGATAAAGACCTTGCCAGACAGGCTTTTCTTATTGCTTCCTATAGACATTATTTAAAATATAAAACAGATGATCAGGGGAATACATTTGAAACAGCAGAACCCTGGATGACAGAGAATGATCAAAAGTTTATTGCCAGTGAAAATCCACAGGACTTTCTGGAATTATCAGCTTTTAAAGGAGTTCAATTAAAAACCTCTGAACAGTTCATAAAACAGTACAACAGTTTTGTAGAAGATATAAAAAATTCAGGAACCGCCTCAGTTTTACAATCCATCATAAAATAATTAAGCCATGCAGATAAATCCAGGTATCACCACTTCAGACAATAAAACAAACAATGCTATACTGCCGTTTGCGATCATTACATTTATCTATTTTATTGTAGGTTTTCTAACGACAGTCAATGAACAGCTGCAGGCACCACTGAAATTTACTTTTCTGAGTCATGCGGGCAGTCTGAAAAATACGTTTACTACTCTGATTTCCTTTTTCTTCTTTTTAGGATATCTTCTGAATGGAACATTGGGAAGTAAATGGGTGAATGCCTTCGGATATAAGAATACGATTTTGCGCGGGCTTTTTTTTATGATTTCCGGCCTTTTTATGTATCTGTGCTCATCATGGGTTGGTGATCATTATCCTGATCTGAAATTTAGCATAAAAGATGCTGTTATTCCTGTTGGATTTATCGTTTTTGTTATAGGTTCTTATTTGATGGGAACATCAGCAGCCATCATTCAGGTGGTTGTAAATCCTTATGCTGCTTCGTATGAACTGAAAGGGACACAGCCTGTACAGCGTTTGAATATCCTGACGGCTATCAATTCTATCGGAACCACTTCTGCACCTTTCTTCGTAACGGTAGTTATGTTCAGTGGAATTTCCATTGAAAATATAGAAATCAGACAGCTTTTGCTTCCGCTATCTGTATTAATTGTCTGCATCCTTACAGTTATGATCATCACAAAAAGACTTCATCTTCCTGATTTGGCTCACACAAGAGTTGTGGGAGAGGAAAAATTGGAGAGAAGTATCTGGTCGTTCAGGCATTTTGTATTGGGAGTTTTAGCCATCTTTTTTTATGTAGGAACGGAAGTCGCTATAGGTGCTAACATTAATTTGTATGCTTTTGAGTTGATGGATTCCGGCCACCCAATCACATTTTTCGGAAAAACAGATATCATTGTCGGAGGAATGGATTTAGGAATTCATGCATTACTATCAACACTATATTGGGGAGGTTTTCTGGTAGGAAGAGCGATATCAAGTTTCTTCAGTAAGATTTCTGCAAGAACACAGTTGATTACGACCACAGTGCTGGCAACAGTACTGGCGTTGGTATCGATGATCACTCAGAACCTTTGGTTTCTTGTCGCTATCGGACTTCTCCATTCATCCATGTGGAGCTGTATTTATACGCTTTCCATTAAAGGGTTGAACAAATATACCTCAAAAGCATCTGGTATTTTCATTTCCGCTGTATTCGGTGGGGCTGTATTTACGCTTATTCAGGGAGGTTTAGCTGATATTTTAGGATCATGGAGATGGACATGGTGGCTTACTGTAATCTGCGAACTGCTTATGCTTACTTACGCCTTGTTCGGATCACGTATTAGAGAAAAAGACCTTATTCACTAATTATATATTTTCTTTTAACTAAAGTAATTATCCTTTAGACTGCTATTGGATGCAGGATAACTACTGCCTTAAAAAACACTTGAATCATGTTAAAAAACTACTTACTACTTGTTTCCTCTTTTTTAGGAGCCTGTTTAGGTGCACAGGAAGTGCATTCAGCATTGCAGCTTAGAAACAGCCATTTGTGGCGCGGAATTGAAGTCTCTGCGGGATTTATTTATACCGGAAATCTACGTCTTGATTGCAAAAATTTTTACGCAGGATTCTGGGCAGGTGGTAACTTTGATGGTTCTTATAAAGAATTCAATAACTATATAGGATATAAGAATAAGCATCTTACATTGGAATTATGGGACATCTATAACTTTTCACCTGGTGCCACTTATAATAATAAAGAGTTTTTTAATTATTCCGCGAAAGAAACCGGCCGTTTTTGGGATTTCAGATCTTATTATACCATAAGTGATCAGTTTCCTTTGGTGCTTAGTTGGAATACAGTTGTTTTCGGAAGAGACAGAAACAGGGAGAACACAGGAAATAAATATTCATCATTTGTTTCGGGAGAATATCCCGTTTACAAAAAAGATAATCTTGAAGTAAGAGGAAGAGTAGGCTATGCCTTTGCCTTAGACAGTCATGGAGAGAAAAATAATTTCTTTGCTAAAGATTCTGGTTTCAATGAGGTAAGTCTTATTGTTTCCAAAAGTTTTACCATTGAAGGTTATAAAATTCCTATAGGAATATGGGGAATGTGGAATCCGGTCAACAATAATGCGTTTCTTCAGTTCTCTGTGCAGGTTTATTCATTCTGAAACAAGGAAATACTATAGTAAATTTTTTACAAAATCAATACATTTAATTACTTTTATACAATGGAATACAAAAAAAATAAAGCAGTATGTTTTGGAGAGGTGCTTTGGGATATTTTTCCGGGAGAGCAGAAAAGAGTAGGGGGTGCACCTTTTAATGTAGCTTACCATCTTTCCAAAATGGGCGTAGAAGTCAATATGATAAGCAGTATCGGTAATGATCAGCTTGGGCATGACCTTTTGGATAAAATGAAAAACTGGAATATTCCTGCAGATTATATTCAGATCAATACGGAGTACCCAACAAGTACCGTAATTGCTACAGTAGATGAAAATAATGATGCTCATTATGATATTGTGGAAGGCGTAGCATGGGATTTTATTGAAACAACTCCGGAAAATCAGGAAATTCTTAAGACAACAAATGCATTGGTGTTTGGAACACTGGCTGCCAGAAATGAGAAATCCAAAAATACATTGTTTCAGTTGCTTGAAGTTAGTGATTATAATGTCTTTGATATCAATCTCAGAGAACCTTATTATGAGGTGAGAATGATTAAAGATCTGCTTCACAAAACCCATCTTGCTAAATTCAACAAAGCAGAAATGCGCATGATGCTTGATTTTTTAGGAAAAGAATACACCACGGAAGAAGATGGCATAAAATATCTGCAGGATCAGTTTGATCTTGAAGAAATTATTATTTCCAAAGGAAGCAAAGGGGCTCTTTATGCCTCTTGGGATAATTTTTATCTGTATCCCACCATACCGGTTACTGTAAAAGATACCGTAGGAAGCGGAGACTCATTCCTGGCAGGATTTCTTTCCAAAAAATTAGAAAAAGGAAGTACCATTCATGAAATTATGACTCAGGCTGTATCTCTGGGAGCATTTATTACCTCACAGGAAGGCGCATGCCCGGAATATTCATTAGAAGATTTTATCAGATTTAGAAACGAACATCCAGTATCAGTTTTAAGCTAAAATGGTAGAATCTCATGTTAATTTAAAATGATTCTTGATGAAACATTTGGTAACTTTATGCTGATACCAAAACAAAAGTTATGCATCATCAGCTGGAGAAGCATTATGTAAACAGAGTAGGCTGGCTTCGGGCGGCTGTATTAGGCGCAAATGATGGATTGTTATCCACTACAAGTATTGTCATCGGGGTTGCTGCAGCAGAACCGGAACGTCATATCATTATTCTTGCCGCTCTGGCAGGGATGATTGCCGGTGCCATGTCTATGGCTGCCGGAGAATATGTTTCCGTAAGTTCCCAGGAAGATACGGAAAAGGCAGATTTGGTTCGTGAGCAACGTGAACTGGAGCAAATGCCCGAAATAGAACTCGGAGAGCTAGCAAAAGTATATGAAAGAAGAGGTTGTACCAAAGAAACAGCCATGCAGGTTGCCATTGAACTTACAGAGCATGATGCACTTGGAGCACACGCCCGTGACGAGCTGGGAATAAATGAAATCACACAGGCAAAGCCTTTGCAGGCCGCTGTAGCATCTTTCGGTTCATTTGCAGTAGGAGCTTTATTGCCGTTTACCGTTTCTCTTTTAGCACCTCTTAAAGAAATGGTGTATTTCCAATATGGATTTTCAATTATATTTTTGATGCTTTTGGGAGCCGTTTCTGCCAGAGCGGGAGGTTCCAATATTAAAATAGCCGTGCTGAGGATCTGTTTCTGGGGAACCGTAGCCATGGGAATTACAGCATTGGTCGGTCATCTTTTTGGAGTCAATGTAGCCTGAAAAATTTGCAGTTTTCCTTTGAATTCTTACTGGAGGGCAGAACAACTTTACTATAGCTTTTTTTGCTGTGTTGCTGGTAATGGTCTGATTTATAGATTGAATCTCACCTAACGAGTGTTAGTCGTAAAAGTACTACACTTTTTCAGATTTATGCGTAAATTTTATTTTGTTATGATCAATACTTCTAAATTTGGTGATATAACAAACATCAAATCAAAAAGTATTAACGATTAAAATTTACAATCATGGCAGAAAGAAATTCAAGAGGAATCTTAAAATTCAACAACGGTGAAGGGCAAAAGTTATTAAAACTGAACTACAGCGTATCAAGAGCAACAGACGTTTCAGGACGTGTAGCATCAGACCCTTCCAATGCGCTTATCAAAATTACAGTAGAAGCTACTGAAAAATCAGACATCCTTGAAAGCTTGTTGAATGGAAAATACAAGCCTACCGTAGGAGAGGTAACTTTCAATAAGTCTCATGAAGAAGGAACTTTAACAACATTGAAATGGACAAACGGTTACGTCATTCAGCACGAAGTAGATTTCGATGCAGTAGATGAAAACAGTATGTACATCAGTTTTGTGATAAGTGCAGAGCAGATTGAGCTTGGTAACTCTTCTTATGACGGAGCTTGGCCTGGATCTCAGGGATAAGATCCTTTAACAGCTACAAACATAAAACAGAATAGTAGATCCGTTATCAGGGATCCTGTTCTGTTTTTTTGTCAGTAATCTTTTCCCTTGGAAAGGAGCATTATTTCACTAAGATTTAGAAAAATAAAGCTGATAATGTGAACTTTATATTGTGAAAAATTGATAACTTTATAAAAAGCTGTTTATTTTAGTTTTTTTCAAAAATAAAAAGCTCACCAAACACTCTACATCATATGAATAAAAATATCTCGAATTCCGAAAAGATTTCAGAGAATCATATTCCTGGAATTAACCGTGTGGTGAAACTGGATATTGTGATTGAAGGCAAAATGATTAAGCACTTCAAACATTTCCGTTTACAGCAGAGCGTAAAAAAACACCATTATTTTGAACTTACATTAGCCCATGATACTTTAGACGGAGTACAAAACCATGATCTGGAAGAAGCTCAGCAGTTTTTAGGAAAACGATTAACAGTCGTTTTTAAATATAAAGACGTTGAAGGAAGCCCGGAGAGAACCTTTGTAGGAGTCATTACAAAAGTAGGATTCAGCCAGGAGAATCATAGCCTGGGAAATATTGTACTGAAAGGATACAGCCCTACTATTTTGTTGGATGGCGCACCTCATACCCAAAGTTTTGGCGGGGATAAACCTGTGAATATGGGAATCATTGCCGAAGATGTCATCAAACAGGGCATAGAAAGCAGTAAATTTGATGTAAAAGTGAATGCAAAGGCTTCCTCTCAGATTCTTTACAGTGCCCAGTATAATGAAACCCATTATAATTATCTCTGCAGAATGGCAGAAGCTTATGGAGAACAGTTCTATTATGATGGTGAAGTATTGCATTTCGGAAATATGCCGCCTCAGAACAAATCACTGGAATTAATATACGGAAGCAATGTTTCTGATGTGAGTGTAGAATTAAAAGCCGTTCATATCAAACCTAATTTTTACGGATATAACAGCAGTTCCAATGCTAAACTTATTTCCGGGGAAACTCCCATAAAACACGTTGGTAATCTGGCTAAGACAGCGTATAAAAATAATGAGGGAATATTCAAAACTCCATCATTGCAGGTAGCTCCCATAAAAGCTGCAACCGATATGGATGTTGTTATTTCCCAAACGAGTACTGCCGGAAGCAAAGCGGTGGAAGTTTTTACCGTTTCCGGGGGAACTACTATACCGTTTTTATATCCGGGATGCGTTGCTGATATCAATATGAGAAAGACAGATACCAGTAAAACAGCCTATTTCACTAAACTGATGATGACGGAAGTTATTCATGAAATAGATACTCTCGGGCGTTACAAAGGAAGATTCGAGGCCATTGCCTCAGATACAGGATATATTCCAACGCCGGACTTTACGATGCCTATCGCACAGCCGCAGATTGCAACTGTAATTTCCAATACAGATCCGCTGGCACAGGGAAGAATTACCGTTAGATTCGACTGGCAGCTGCATGATACCACCAATTTTATCAGAATGATGGCTCCTGACGCAGGAGGTACAGACCAGATTACTCAAAACAGAGGCTATGTAGCCATACCAGAGGTTGGTGATCAGGTGATGGTAGGTTTTGTTCATAATCATCCCGACCGTCCTTTTGTGATGGGAGGAATGTTCCATGGAGGAACAGCTCTTGGAGGCGGAGTAGATAATCATTTAAAATCAATACAAACCAGAAGCGGAATCCGTATTTTAATGAATGATGCCGAAGGAAGTGTAAATATTATAGACCCAAGTGGGAATAACTATTTGATGGATGGTAAAGGGAATATCATCGTAACGGCTCCTAAAAATATGACTTTTAATGTAGGTGAAGATTTGGCAATCAACGTAGGAAAAGATATGAAGACCAGTGTAGGAAATGATAATGCCGTTAGTATCATCAATGATCATAAGTTTACCTCAAAAAATTATAAGCAGACCGTCAATGAAAATAAAACGATTAATGTGATAGGTGATCTTAAAGAAACTACTTCAACCACTACTCATAAAGCAAAAAACGGAGATATTTTACTACAGAGTTCAGGCGTAGCCAAGATGTTAGGTAAAATAGATGCTAAAGTAAATAAAGGGTAATATGTTAAAAAAATCGTTAATCTCTTTCTTTTCATCTTTGTTAGCAGTAGTGTTACTTGTCATTATTGAATTAAGTTTCATAGATATGACACAGTTTCGAAGTGGAGATTATGCATGGGTTGCCCTGTGGCTGATCCTGGCTTTTTTTCCGGTGCTGTTTGCACTGCCATTTTTCCTGACTTCCATCAAGAGGAAAAATGAAATAAGAGATTTTGTTTTGTACTGTTTTTATTCTTTTGGCATATGCTTTATCGTGATATCATTAATTTTAATAATTATTCTTCCTTTGATGGAATAAGAATAATTGTCACAAACAATTTTTAAGATTGCAACATGTTTATAATGAATAAAATAATAAAATACCTGCTAAGCTTTTTATTTTTCACTCAGATCTCGTGTCAGGAAAAAAAAGAAGACCAAAAAACTAAGACTATGACAAAATATGAATGGACAGAAGGAACTTCTGCAGCTTTAGGATATCCTATGGAAGTATACAAAGGAGGAATAGAATGTGAAGGAGGAGAATGGGTAGGTTTAAGTTTTGGAATTGTACCTGGGGATGGTTCTTGGGGTTTGATCAATCATGGTATGGGAAATGGTTTTAAGAGTCTTCCGACCCGATTGGATTTTGTCTGGATGTCATATATGGAAAACCAGTTTTACATGATTGATACCGAAATTGATATTGCTAAAATTAAAGAATATTTCAGTAAAGGCTATCAAGTAAAAGCAACCAGTGGAAGTGGTAATATTAAACATTTAAATTATAAAGATATTGGTGTGGGAATGGCTCCGGGAGGAGTGGTAGTGGTTTGGATTGCTGGTGTTGGGGTTCAGAAAGAAGTAGGCAGGTATCAGGGAAAAAAGGTAACAATTCCAGAATCAGAAATTGCTAAGCTTGATAGCCATGAAAACCGGTTTTGGCGGAAAGATTACCTTGATGAGGTTTTAAATAATGGTAAGGTTATCCCCACTGAAATAAAAGAAAAAAATAAAGGAAAATCTATCCCATTTGGATTATGGGATACCTACAGAATACGATATAGCTGGAAACCGATTTTTGAGTTACCGGAAAATGCAAAGCTCAATCCGTTGACAGATGTTGGAATATCAAATGTTAATGGCGAATGGGAACAGCTGGGAGCAGAAAAAAATCCTTTAACTGAGAGTGAATGGAGAGCAATACCAGCTACTATTTCATTTTCTTTGATGGGAGCAGATCAAATTAAATATGAAGCAGGATGTGATCTTGATGAAAAGTCTGCTTTTGACGCTTTTACTAAGGTCTTTGGTAATGATCCTAAATCAACTAAGGCAGCTATTTTTATTAAAGTGAATGAGGCATATAGTTTCTTTACTGTTTTATTGAAGGGAGAAAATGGAAAAGAAGCTTTTATTAAAACTGATAATTTAGAAATGTTCAAATCTAAAGTTAAGTATAAATACTAATTGATTATAAGAATGATTAGTTATGGGAAAAACATTAGTATACAACACAGGCAATGCTAAACCTCCTGTAGATGAATTGCATTTGGAAATAGGAGTGTTCTTTGATGGTACTTTGAATAATCTGAAAAATAGTGAATTAAGATTAAAGTACAGAGATGGAAAAAATAAAATGGAGAGCACAGACAATGATGAAGAAATATCGAAAAAAGAAAAAGCAATTGAAGATACAAGAGCATTACAGGAAAAGGAATATAAACAGCTTAAAAATAAAAATATAACAGATAATGATTCTGAGTATGAAAGATATCTCAAAGCCAGCCATAGGGAATGGCTGGACAAACAAGGTGTAGATAACAGTTTTAGTAACGATTATACAAATGTGGCAAGAATGTATAAATGCTGTAAACAGGTAACGTACGGAGTTTATGTAGAAGGGATTGGTACATTGAATAATACCAGAGATGTGGATGATGGGTTCCAATATGGTTCAGGTAAAACAGGAGTGCGAGGGAAAGTAAGAAAGGGATGTGAAATGGTTGCTGATAGGATTGATGTCTTAAAAAAGCAATTAATTAAGAAAAAAGCATTAACTAAAATCACCATTGATACTTTCGGATTCAGCCGTGGAGCCGCCGCCGCAAGAAATTTTGCCTACGAAATCAATGGGAAGAAAAGACCCGTTGATGTTGAGATAAAAAAATCTAGAAAGATAACAGGCTATACCCAAATGGATTCTCCTGAAGGACCCATTACAGTTCCGGAATATGGAGACATATGGATAGATAAAGATAAAATGGAGGTAGATCCTAATTACCTTGTGGATGGAAAACTTCCGAAATTTGGCTTTTTGGGATATTATCTTTTAAGTAAAGATATTATGAGCAAAGAAGAATTGGAAGATCTGGAACTGGATGTTCGCTTTATCGGGGTGTATGACACCGTATCATCTTATGAAGAATATGGTGATATGGGAACGTTGAAACGTGTAGGATGGGAAGGAATGAAGCATTCTACATTAGGATCCAGGTATAACTTCGGAGATGATGTAGAACAATTACAGCTGCTGAATCCAGGGTCTTACTTCAAAGCAGTTCATTTTACAGCAGGAAATGAACATCGGGAAAACTTCTCATTAACAAGGTTCCCGGGCAGCATAGAAAAAGAATTTCCAGGTGTTCACTGTGATATTGGGGGTGCTTATGAAAACGGAAAAGAAACAGTAGATGAAATAGAAACGTCTAATCATAAACCGGTTTGGTTTTTAAACAAGCGCAGGCAGCAATTGATTGATGAACATTGGTTTGATGAGGAGCAGATAACAATTAATAACAGCTTCCTGAATGTTCTAACAATGGGGGCAGTATATCGTAAGATTACAGGAATTCGTTTCCTCAGAAAAGAATACAGCTATATTCCGCTTCAGTTTATGGAAGAATTTGGAAAAAATCTGTATGATCATCAGTTGAACATAAAAACAGAAACCACCTATTCTATACAGCATGATAATTGTCTGAATCAAGCTAAAGATATTTTGCATCATTATGTCTTTGAGGACGGACAAAAATGGAATTTCAAAACAGATGAAGAAGTTAAAAAAGAAAAAGAGGAAAGAGCAAGAGAGAGATTAGAAAATCCGGAACCAGAACCGGTGCAGGAACCGATACCTGATGAGGTAGTTGATAAAGACGGTAATACCATTAAGACAAAGACGCTGCAGGAGGTGGTAGTTACTGCCTATCATCCTCAGACATTATTGAGAATTATGCGTAACAAATATCTTCATTGGTCGGCAAACAGAGACTGGATGGGAATGGATCCCAATAGTAATTATGAAAGAATAGTATATCCCCTGAAATAATTTTTATGCTGCTGGAAAATCTTCATCGGAAAACATATAGGCTTGAAACCATTGTTACAGAGCAGAGAAACCCGGTTTATGCCATTACAAAAAGCTATGCCCGGGAAATTGAAGTATATTATCTTGGGAAAATAAAAGAAGAACATCAATTTCAGATTCTGGTAGTTGAATTCGATTTTTCGGATAATGATACTGCTATGGGAAAATTGATAAGAAAGCTCAGCTATCTGTTTGATGAACTGGAACTCAGGGTAGATAGCGAAGGGAATATAACTGCCCTAGATAATCTGCTTTTCCTGCGTTTAAGATGGGGTAAAATTCAGTCTGAATTATCGAAAACCCATAAAGGTGATGCTATTGATAACTATTTCAGCCAGATCAGCAGCCTATTGGAAGATGAAACAAAACTGATTGATTTTTTGACAGGCTATAATATGTTTGGATTGCTCTTCAACGGTTTGCTGGATTCATTCGATACCAAAAGAAAAAGAATCTCTCCGGAAGGATTTACAGAAATCATGATTCCCGAAAAAAATGGAGAGAAAATGACTTTAAAAATCTCTGCTCAAAACCTGGAACATACAGAAATTGATGATTTCAGAGGAATATTTATCTGCAAAGGAAACCAGTATGAAGAAGGTTTTGTAGCCATTAAAAAACAGAATTCTCACTTAAAACATTCATTATTATGGATAGGTTAAAGAACAATGGAGAAGGAAATACTCCGGAAACTCAAACTCAGAATACAGCACAGGATAATGACAAAATGAAGACTGATAATAAGAAGAAGATGGATGATAAACGTGCCGAAAATGAGGAAAAAGATAAAACAGAGGAAGGTTTATTATTGGCCATAGACGGAGCCAAAATAAAATTCAATGCTCATTTGGGAACATTCAAAGTGTTGAATAATGTACCCACAACACAGGATAAACTTACAGGAACTATCGTAGAAAAACAAATTCCTAATTTTATCTTTGATGATGGTTTTCAGATGATTTCCCTTACAGAATGGCAGGATTTTGGAACTGCAAAAGTGCAGGAAAACTTTGTGCTGCTAAAAAAATCTACTTTACCAGGAACAGGAAAAATGCCGGGAAATATACCGCCAGAGTCAGGGAAAATAGAATTTGTAACCTCCGGACAGGTAAATGTGCCGGAAAAAATTGATCCGAAGGGAGCGCCGGTACCGGAGCAGGAAAAGAAAAAAAGCCCATGTTCAGACGATTTTACATTAGCACAAATAAAAAAAGTTTGGCCAGATGCTTCTAATCTTACTTGGATGCAAGGTATAGTGGATGAACTGAATAAATCATATACCGTAAAAGGAGAATCTAAAAAATTATATGAAATATTTGAACTTAATACATGTCTTAATAGGTCTCATTTTTTTGCCCAAGCATTTGTTGAAAGTAGTAGTGATTTATCGGGAGCGTTTAATGGAGAAAGCTTAAATTATTCAGTTGAAGCATTAAGGTCTGGTTATCCTTTTTCTGTTTTCAAAAACAATAAAAAATATTATGATTATGCAGACGAAATAGGGCGTAAAAGTGAAGTTGACCCCAAAACTAAAAAGAAGAAACTTGTACATGCTGCAGATCAGGAGAAAATTGCTAATATAGCTTATGATGATGACAATAGAGGAAAAGATTATAAACTAGGAAACGTAAAAGAAGGAGATGGATGGAAGTTTAGAGGACGTGGGCTAATGCAAATAACAGGAAGGAGCAATTATAAGAGTATTCAGGAAATAATTGATACTAGATTACCCGAATCAGGAATTGATTTATCATTAGGTAAATCAACATTTACAGCGAAGGAAGCGGTTTTTGCCGGATTAGGAGATTGGATTTTAAAAAAGGCTAACACGCTAACTAAGAATGGTGCAACACATGACGTTGTAAATTCAATAACGGCAAAAATAAATTATTCTACAAAATCATATAGTGACAGAAGAGATGCTTTTGATAGAACTGTTAAAATATTTAAAGATGATAAATAAAATTTCTTTATTACTTCTGCTTTCGGGGATCAGTTGTCATTCCCAATCGTCTAAAGTAGAGTCTTTATTAAAATCAAATGAAATTGTAGCTCAGCTCCATAATGACTTTAATAATGATGGAACTCGTGACGATTTATACGTTCTAACATTAAAAAATGCAAAAGAACCTGAGGAACCCACTCAAAGAAAGCTAATTATTGTTTTTAAGAATAAAAATAATACAGAATTATCTACTTATGAAAATGATATGATTTTTCCATGTAAAGAATGCAGTGGTAAATCCGATATGAATATTGACAATTTAAAGTTTGAAAATAATTTACTTTCTTATACAACTTGCATTGCTCCTGTTGCTTCGGATAAATATTCTGTTATTGATTTTACATTAAAATTTTCAAACAATAGTTTTAATCTTTATAAATACAAAGAAAGTTATTTTTCGGTTGAAGCAGATAACGATGCTGCAATACAATTAGAGGCGGCTGATTTTTCTAAGACAAAATTTAGCTATTATGATTGGGTTGCAGATAAAAGCTGGTTAGATTATGTTATTATTTCATCCCATAACATTACTAAAATAAATGATTTTGCTTTGAACCTTGAAAATATCAACCCAGCAGTATCGGTTAATGTATTGCAAAAGATAATTCAAAAATATCCAGATCGGGTTGTAGCTTATCTTAATATTGCAAACAGCTATTGGAACATAGGAAAAAAAGAGAAAGCTGCAGAAAATTATAAAACATACCTTTCTTTAATGAAATCCCAAAAAAAAGATCTTAATAAAGTTCCAAAATATGTGGAAGAAAGAATAAAATGATAAAATACCTATTCAATATATAATAAACACAAATGCCACAGGAAACATAATGGACATAAATTTCATTTTTTATGATGAGAAGAAAAGAACTAATAGCGGTTATCCTGAATATTCAGTTTCTTTTACACAGAAAGAAATTAATAAGCTTATTGCGCTGAAGTACAAAAGGCGTTTGATACAAAAAATAATATATCATCATCATGAAATTTAAGATGATCTATTCATTGATTTTTTTATTAATGGGAATTGTTAACAAAGCTCAAGAAATAAAAATTTGGAATAAAGCTTTAAATACCAATATTATAATTCATCAACAAGTACGAGAAGATAGTGTCTATTTATCAATCGACAAGAAAGATAATAAATGGTTGGGTAAAAATTTAAATATAAAAAAAGTTAATTATTGGAATAATGCCCCGATAGAAGTTACCGCTGATTGTTGTAAAAAGAATTTTTTAATTATCAAGAGAACTTTTCTAGGAAATAATATTGTTGGAGATAGACTTTATTTTAAAAGAAATAAACATAAATATTATTTCAAGATTCTTAAGGAATTTGAACAAAAGACAGATTAATCTACCACAAGTTCTTGATTAATTATTTATAAAATAAAATATATTTATTTAAGTATACTGAATTAAAAACGAAATGTTGAAAAAATTCTTCCTCATATTTTTATTATTAATTAATTATATAACCTATTCGCAGACGAAAAAGGATTTGCCTCTTATTTCTATTTCAAAATGTTGCAAATTAGGGTTTAATGGATATAATAAAGAATTTAATATGTATCAAGAACCTTTTATTCTGAAAAGTGGTAAAAAGTATAAAATAAAAGGTTATGATAATGCAAATTATTCTGGAGGACAAATTTTAAGTATTTCCCCAAATAAAAGATTTATAGTAATGGATTATATTTCTAAGGGATATGTGGAAGACGGAACCAACAAAACATTATACGAGAATTATTTATGTGTTATTGTTGATGTTCTTAATAGAAAGGTAGTGATGGAACTACAAACAGATTGTGGAGGGAAATGGAATAAAAAAAATAAATGGGTTAATGATGGTAAAGTAATATTTTGATAAGATTCTATTTGTATTCAATGGCAAGAGAAGAGATGCTTTTGGTGGACTATTTAAATATTAAAAAATGATAAAATACCTATTCAATATATTATTTATTTTTTTGTTTAGCCTGTCTTCATATGCTCAGGATGTATTTGTTTTAAAAGATTCAGTCTGTATTTCTAAGGAATGTTTTGAGTTGCAGGAATTAAAAATAGAAACTAAGAATACCGGAATTTATAAGAAAATTCAAAAAAGCTATGACCTTTTTAATGGTACTTTTTTTGACAGTCCCGAGAAAAGATTAAACGCCAAAAAAGATACTTTAAAAAACTTAATTTCAACAAATTCACTGCGTGATAACCAATATGGATTTGAAAATTATAAAATTTATCTGAATAAAAATGGATTGCTTAATGTATCAGTACATATTCAGTCTTATGGCTCCCCATGGGAAGCTACAGTCTTTTATTTCTTTGACGAAATGAATGATACAGAAGTTGGTGAAAACCTGTTCGTCAACAAAAAAATGCTTTTGCAGGTATGTCGTAAAAAATTAAAGACAGATAAAAGTATATCCTTTCCTATAAAGAATCTCAGTCAATATAAAATAAGCACCAATACCGCAGGAAACATAACAGGCATAGATTTCATTTTTTATGATGAAAAAAATAGAACCAATAGCGGTTATCCTGAATATTCAGTCTCTTTTACGTGGAAAGAAATTGAGAAATTTATTGCACCACAATATAGGAAGAGATTGATATAATAATAAGATTATATGTTTATTAAAAAAATTAGAGCAACCTATCTGCTGATTTTTATATTAATGGGAATTAAAATGGAAAAGTAAAATTGTCTCTATATTAAACAATGAGAAAATTAGCATACATACTATTCATTCTGGCGGTATTTCATACAAATGCCTGTGCACAAGCACCTAAATCATATATTGTTACTCATATTGTTAATAAAACTATTGACAAGGGAGAATATGTTGATGATAAAAGAATTGATAAAAAAGATAAGACAAGCACAAATAACCTTATTTATATATTCAGTCCGAAAAAAGACAGTATTGCTTTTTACAGATTTACAGACTCGCAGGCATCAGAAAAGAAAGTACCAGATGTATATACCTTAACAAAAAATGAAAATACTCTTTTGTTAACCTCTAAAAATGAAAGTTATACAAACAATCTTAAAATTGCTTTCAATGAAAATGATAAAACAATTTTAGTGGGAGACAAGGATGTATTTTATTTAAATGCTCCTTATTTCAGCTTTTTACAGAAAAACGTTGATGAGTATTTAAACATTCCAGATCTTATTGATTTTTTGGAAGACTTTCTGCCAGGATATAATCTTGGTGATTTAAAGTATATCTCTTCATATGAAAAGTACAAACATAAAGATTTTAAAATATTAAAAGGCTATATGGAATCCTATAGAACCCAGGCAAGTGATTATCTGGACAAATGGAATCTGAAGTTTTCATATGACGATAAAGGAATGCCAAAATATGTTTTAAAAGAATCTGTAGAAGGAGATCAGGAACTGGAGAAAAAAACGTTACCGTCCAATAAAGGATCTTTGAAATATTCCAAGCATATCAATATTGAAAGTAGGCTTGTTACTGACAGTGAAATCTTTATAGATCCAAACAAAAATATATATGATGAAAAAGTGACTTCAGTTCAGGTAGGATTAGGAAAAGAAACCCGATATGAAACAAAACAGCTTTCTTATAAAAGATTTCCAACAAATGTCTTTACGCTAAACTCAACGAGTATTTCTAAAATTATTTCATCAAAATAAAATATTTAAGTATAAAAGGTGATGAAAATAATAAAATCAATCTTCTTACTATTTTTATTGTTTCCATACTTTTTACATTCTCAAAGTATGTCGGGAGATTATTTCTCATATGGATCTAAATGTAAAATTTCTCTAAAAGTTGACAGTATGAAACATTTTGTTTTTAATGTTAAAAAAGGTAAGAAAATAAAAGGAATTGTAAGGGTAGATAAAGAAAATAATGCAACATATCTTTATTTTTTGGATGGTATTAGTGGATTGTTTTCGAATGATACAATTTCGATTCAAAATTCAGGGAATTCAAGGAATCCATATTGGCATTTTAAAGAATGTGATGAAAAATACATTCATTTAGTAAAGAAAAGAATTCCTGTAAGATCTAAAAAACTATAAAGTGCTTAATTCAACTATCTCCTTTAAAACCTAAAAATAAATATAGAAATACACTTTAAAAAGTGTATTTTACATCACAAATTCAACCAAATGAAGAATGTTTTTATTTTGTTTTTTGTGATGGCTTTCCATGCTACAGTTTGTGCTCAAAAGGGCAGCTACACTTATTTTATGAAGACCTGGAATTTCATAAAATATTACCATCCTGATTTTGCCGAAGGAAAAAAAGATACCGACAGTCTGTTTTTGGCAACGATTGGAAAAGTCAATGAAAAGACAGATGAAAATACAATCATTACTCTTCTCTCAAAAGGTCTGAGTAATACCTTTACCAGTGCTCCGGTAATTGATAACCCAAAAGATGTACTGGCGGTTAATCAAAACTTCAAATGGTATCAGAAAAATAAAAAGATCAGTTCAGAAAACAAGATACTATTAAATGATATTTACAATCATAGATTTGTTGCTGAAACTGAAAAGAAAGACAAACAATCTGATTCTAAAATCAACGAATTCAAAAAAGATGAAAATCTGTCTTTAGCACACCGTTTACTGGCACTAGCCAAATTACAGGGTGCTATCGATTATCTTTATCCGCACAAATATCTGATGGATAAAAATGCGGATGTTTATTTCTCAGATCTGGTAGATCAGACTATTCATTGCACTTCCAGAAAAGACTTTGAGATCATTCTGGCAAAAGTAGTTTCTAAAATGGAAGACACCCATTCATTCAGATTTTATAATGAGCTGAACTTCAAAAATGAAATTTTCCACAGATTATACTATCCGCCTTTCGATTATGTGATCATTAAAGATCATCTATTGGTAACCAAGCTTATTTTACCCGAAATCTGTTCCAAAGCCAATATTCATGTCGGAGATCAAATAACAGAGGTCAATGGTAAAAATATCCGTGAGATACTTAAAGAAAAGAAAGAACTGCTTTCTACCTCCAATCCCGAAACATTTTTGTACCTGATATCGGATTTTCAGAAAAACCTGATCTGGTCTGATAATCTGTCTCGCAAAAGCTTGAAAATACAGTCAAAAGATAAGAAAACCTATCTTGCAGAGACTGAATTTGTTAATTTTACTGATAAACAACAACTAGCCATCGTGACGCAATATATCCATAACAAAATCCGTCAGAAGCAGCAATATACAATAGATCATAAAGATATTGCCTATTTTAAAATCAATGATGCCTTTGCTTTCACAAATAATATCCCTGATGATAAGTTGGATGAGCATATGGATTCTATTTTCAGAGAAGCTTCCTCGAAAAAAGCAATTGTCTTTGATATGAGAGGATATCCGGACTGGGGAGGTTTTGTATTTCATTATGTTTACAAATATTTCTCTCCAGTAGAAAACCATTTTGGAGAATATTATAAACCCAATCCAAAAAATGTAGGAACGTATATTCCGATCAGCTATGACGAATTTGGAACTTATTACGCTGATATTAAAAATAAAACCACTCATCCTTACAAAGGAAAAGTTTTTATGATCGTTAATCCTGAAACTCTAAGCATGAGCGAATGGAACACGATGAATCTTCAGAATATCTTTCCTCAATCCAAAACCATTGGCCAAAGAACAGCTGGTGCTGACGGCGATATCAGAATAATAAAACTTCCTGGTGGCTACAATCTTGAATTTACAGGAAATGGTATTTTCTATTATGATGGTTCCCAAACCCAAAAGGTAGGCGTAAGAATCGATGAATTTATTGAGTATTCTGATGATGATATTATTCAGAAACGAGATCTGGAGCTTGACAGGATTTTGAAGGATCTGTAAAAAATAAAAACCTCTGAAAATTTTCAGAGGTTTTTTGTACCCAGGACCGGGATCGAACCGGTACTCCTAAGAACTGGTGTTTGAGACCAGCGCGTCTACCAATTCCGCCACCTGGGCTTGATGTTGAATCCAAACGTGATGTTTGTTTCAAATTGGTGTGCAAATATAGGAACTTTTTTCAATGTTCAAAAGCTTTTTGAAGAAAAAAATTTAAAAATTAAGTTCCAAACCATCGTAGGCAAGGTGCATTCCGGCCGGAAGCTGCTTATCTTCAATATTATGCAGCCCTAAATGATGACTGATATGCGTTAAAAATAATTGCTTCGGTTTTAGCTCTTCAAACAGCTTAATAACATCCGGAAGGATAAAATGGGCAGGATGGGGATCAAATTTCCTGATGCAGTTTAAGATCAGAATGTCCAGATCCTTCAGTTTTTCCTTTTCCGTTTCAGAAATAAATCCGGCATCCGTAATGTAGGCCAGCTTTTTAAATTTATATCCGAAAACCGTAATTTTATAGTGAATCACTTCCACAGGCGTGATTTCCGTATCCAGCACCTGGAAAGGTTTATTTTCAATTTCGTGAAGTTCAAAAGCGGGTGCACCGGGATATCTTACATCTGCAAAGGCGTAAGGAAATCTGTTTTTTATTTCATGAGCAACTCTTGAATAGCAGTACAGCGGAACATCTTTTCCACTTTTAAAAATCAATGGTCGCATATCATCCAGCCCAATCACGTGGTCATTGTGTTCATGGGTAATTAACGCAATGTCTACGTTATGTTCGTGGTTGGTAAGCATTTGCTGCCTGAAATCCGGACCGCAGTCGATCAGTATTTTTTTATTTTCCTCCGTAGTTATCATCACGGAAGAGCGTAAGCGATTGTCTTTGGGGTTTTCGGAAGTACACACTTCGCATGTACAGCCTATAACGGGTACACCTTGAGAAGTACCAGTTCCTAAAAATTTCAACTTCATTTTGTTTTGAGGTTGGTTTAATTTTGGTAAATTTACAAAAAATTTCATGTCCTAATGTATCAGAAACTAACTCCTAAACAAAAAGCATTAACAATTAATCTAGATCCTACTATTTATGGTACTTTCGCAGAAATTGGAGCAGGGCAGGAGACTGTTCGCCACTTTTTTAGAGCAGGGGGAGCTTCCGGTACGATTGCTAAGGCGATGTCTGCTTATGACAAAGATTTTAGTGATGCCATCTACGGAAAGGAAGTAAAAAACAGGTACGTTACCCAAAACAGGCTTCGCAAAATGCTTCGATATGAAGTAGCTTTGATTGAAGAGAGGATTTCGAGAGATAATAATCCGGATAGAAAATTCTTTTCTTATGCCAATACGGTAACTACCATCAATTTTGACAAGACTGTAAGAGGCCACGGCTGGGTAGGGATCCGTTTTCAAACAAAAGAAAATGAAGATTACAATGAGATCGTAATTCACGTAAAATTCAAAGAAAATGATGCCACTCTTCAGCAGGAAACCTTAGGGAATCTTGGAGTAAACCTTATTTTCGGAGCCTTCCATTATTTTGACAATCCAAGAACTTTAGTAGAATCTCTTTACGATGATATTGCAAAAGATAATCTGGAAATTGACATGATCGACTTTAGTGGACCCGCTTTTGCTTATGTTGATAACAGACTGATGTCTCTTCAATTGGTAAAAAATGGAATGACTGATGCCGTGATCTTCAATTCTGAAGGAAACAACATGCTTCCGGCAGATGTATTGTACAAGAAAAATATTTTCGCGGTAAGAGGAAGTTTCAGACCGGTAACGAAAGTGAACATTGATATGCTTAAAAACGGTATGGACATGTTTTTCAAAGATGCTACCTGTACTCACGAAGAAACAGAAGTTCTTATCGAAATCACCATTTCCAACCTGAGAGCAGACGGGGATATTGATGAAAGAGATTTCCTTGATAGAGTAGACATTCTCGGAAAACTGGGATACACCGTTATTATTTCAAATTTCTCTGAATATTACAGACTGATAGATTATTTTGCGTCTTACACAAGTGGAGACATCGGTGTAGCAATGGGTGTAAACAATATGTTGATGGTATTTGACGAGAAATATTATCAAAACCTTTCAGGAGGAATTCTGGAAGCATTCGGGAAGTTTTTCAGAAACGGAATGAGAGTATATCTGTATCCTTATAAAGATCCTGAAACACATCAATTACTGGATTCTTCAAACCTGAAAGTAGAAGAAAATCTGAAAGAATTATACAAATATTTCAAACACAACAACCGTATTGTAGATATTACCAATTATAATCCGGAATTCCTGGAAATTTATTCCAGAGAAATTTTGAGAAAAATAGCATGCTGTGTGAAAGGTTGGGAAACTCAGGTACCGGAAGGCGTAGCAGAAATGATCAAAGAACGCGGAATGTTCGGATACAAAGAAGAACTTTCCTTAAAACAATTCTCCTAAAAAATAAATACAATGTCAGAATTAAAGAAAAGGCTTTCCTCAATTCTTGAAAGTCCTAAACATAATACAGAAGAAAAACTTGAAAAAGTTTGTCACTTGTTGGATCAGGAAATTCCTTACTTCAACTGGACGGGTTTCTATTTCAAAAACGGAGACAAGGATGAGTTGATTTTAGGGCCTTACGTAGGAGCACCAACAGATCACACCATTATTCCTTACGGTAAAGGAATATGCGGGCAGGTAGCGGTTTCTAATGAAACATTTGTAGTTCCTGACGTACACGAAGAAAGCAACTATTTAAGCTGTTCTATCGATACAAAAGCAGAAATTGTAGTTCCGATTTTTAAAGATGGAAAAAATATAGGTCAGATTGATATTGATTCTCATACCATCGATCCTTTCACGAAAGAAGACCGTGAATTGTTAGAATGGCTTTGTAACGAAGTTTCTAAGGTTTTGTAATTGAAACTTAATACAATTAAAATATCAACTCCGGCTGTCTCAGCCGGAGTTTTTTATGGATTATTAGTGGTAATCACAAACATAATTAAAGGTTCATCACCCGTATTTTCAACAGAATGATATCCTATAGAACTGATGGCTGTAATATCACCTTTTTGAAGTATTTTCTTACGTATGGGTCCATCTGTTCCGGTTCTTTCTCTATATTCTCCGATTCCATGAAAGACCACATACAATTCTTGTTCATTTCTTACACTGTGGGTATGAAACCCGGATTCATCCCCTTTATTCAGTAAAACCATATATGCAGCTAAACGATTATTAGCCAGTTCTTCCTGATCAAACATTTGTATCATGTATACCGTTCCGTTTCCACCATACATATTTTTACGTTTTTCCAGCCGTGTAATAGTTCTTTCTTCCTTTTCAAAAGCCATCACATAAAGATTGATATGCTTTGAAACTTCGTGTATAACGTGATCGAATTCTTCTCCTTCAGATAATATAACGGTACCAGACATGTGAATTGAATATTTAAAGTTTAATGTTTTGGGTTTAAAGATAATGTTGAAAATTAGCTTTGCTGCATGGAATGAATTTCTGTAAGAAGTTCTTTAAAATAATGCTCACATTTCGCAATATGAGTTCCATACCAGGAAAACGCTTCTCCATCCACAATCATAATCTTTTTATCAGGGTAGAATGCCTGCAGTTCCTCAATATGTTTTTCTTTAAACGGAAATGGTTCAGAAGAAAGCATAATGACATCCGCATCTGCCAGATCTTCTGTTGTAATCTGAGGATAACGGGTTTTATTCTTAAAAATATTTTCAAAACCAATTTCAGATAAAATTCTGTGAATAAAAGTATCTGAACCAATGGTCATATAAGGATTATTCCAGATGAGATAAGCAGCTTTTACAGGAACATCCAGTTTGGCCTGATTCAGAATATCATAAATTTTAAGATTGAATAGCTGAGCTCTGTCTTCCTTTCCAAAAAGTTTTCCAAGATTTTTAAGCAGATAATAATTATCCTCAATCGTGTCAATATTGGTGACCATTACTTTATAATCGTCCATCAAAGCTTCTACCTGCTCTTTTACATTCTCTTCCTTATTAGCAAGAATAAGATCCGGCTGTAATGCTTTTATTTTTTCAATATTGATATTCTTAGTTCCTCCGATTACAGCTACATTTTTTATTTTATCCTGAGGATGAATACAGAATTTTGTTCTGCCTACAACGTCATTTTCGGTAAGTCCAAGGTCAAATAAAGCCTCAGTAATAGAAGGTACAAGTGAAACGATTTTCATATTGGCATGTTAGATGATGCCTAAAATTACAAAAGTTTTCCGGTTAAGAAAAGTCCGGCTACGGTAAAATAGATAATAAGTCCCGTTACATCCACTAAAGTTGCTACAAATGGAGCAGAAGAAGTAGCAGGGTCAAGATTAAGTTTCTTTAAAACAAACGGAATCATAGAACCCGATAATGTTCCCCACAACACAATGGCAATCAAAGAAACAGAAACACTCAGTCCTACGTATACCCAATACTGGCCATAATCAAAAAGACCTATCTGCTGCCAAAGCATGATTCTGATAAACCCGATAACTCCCAAAATTGCCCCAAGACATAATCCTGAAATAATTTCTTTTTTCATGACATACCACCAGTCCTTCAGACTAATCTCCTGAAGAGCCATCGCACGGATAATCAAAGTAGCAGCCTGTGACCCGGAATTTCCTCCACTGGAAATAATCAACGGAACAAATAGGGCAAGAACAACCGCTTTTTCAATTTCTTTATCAAAATACCCCATTGCGGAAGCCGTCAGCATTTCAGAAACAAATAGAATGATCAGCCAGGTAGCTCTTTTTTTGATCATCTCTGTCCATGAAGTTTGGATGTAAGGAAGATCCAATGCTTCCAATCCCCCAAATTTCTGGATATCTTCCGTATTCTGCTGTTCTATCTGGTCAAGGATGTCATCTATTGTTACAATACCTACTAGGACACCAGCTTCCGTAATAATAGGAAGAGCGCCACGGTCATACTTTTCAAAATAGGTTACCGCATCTTCTTTGGAAGTAGTGGTGGTAATGGCTACAAAATGATTGTCTGTAATATCTGAAACTAAAGTATCTTCTTCTTCCAATAATAAAGTTCCGATGGCAAGGTCATCAATCAGACGGTTTCTTTCATCCACCACATACAGGTAGTTCATGGTTTCCACTCTTTTTCCTACCTTTTTAATCTGCTGAAGACATCTTTTTACCGTCCATTCCTTACGGATCTGGATATAGTAAGGCGTCATCAGACGGGCAATAGAGTCTGAGTTGTACCCAAGAAGCTTTAAAGCAATTCTTCTTTCCTGTGGATTAAGGTGGTTGATGGAATACTTGATAAGCTCATCCGGAAAATCCTCAAACAGAGCAGTTCTGTCATCCGGAGTCATAGCATTCAGGATTTCGGAAACTTCATCGCTTCCGATACTTCTGATGGTATCCTCTTGAAAGTCAGGATCAAGATGTGAAAAAACTTCTGCTTTGTACTCTTTCGGAACCTTCAGGAACGCGAGAAGCCTCTCATCAGCATGAAGTTCGCTGAGAGTTTCGGCAATATCGGCAGGGTTGAAGATAAGTTCGTCTCTAGAATTCAAAACGTGAAATTTTTTGGATATGCAAAAATAATTCAAATTTTTAAGACTGGCCAATAAAGTGGCAAAATTAAGGATTAATTAAAGTTTAGTGCTTCAGTATAAGTACAAAAAAACACCCGCCGAAGCGGATGTTCAAAAAATTAAATTTTAAATTCCAATATTCTTTACATTGGTTCGCATTCTGAAGTAGGAATGTATGTACAGACAGCATTTGTACAACATTGGTATGGTCCGCAATCTGAGTTGTCACCACACTTTTTTATTCCGCTTCCTTTAATATTTTTTTGCTCTAGTCTGTTGAGCTTTTTAAGATTTGAATTTTTCATGATCATCGATATATTAAGATTAAGGTTCTATCATACAATCGTGATCAATACATTCTCCGTTACAGCAATATCCAACAGAACAAGGTCTTGTTATACTGCATCTGAACAGTCCGATACCGCCATTAATTTGTTTGGCAGCTTCTCGGCTGAGTTTCTTTAAGTTTTTCATATAGTTTTGATTTAATGTTCTACTAAAATAGTAAATATTTCTATATTTTTTATTTTTAAATGAAAATATTTTATTGTAAATCAATATTTTATTTAATATTTTAAATAAAAAAACACCTACTAATGCAGGTGTCTGTAATGATCATATATTATTCCAGAGGACATGGATTAACAACACAGATGTTGTGACAGCATGATCCGCCCGGACATTCGTAATGTTCTGTACATCTTTTGAAAGGTCCGCTGCCTTTGATTTCCTTTTGTACTTGTCTGCTGAGTTTTTTTAGATTTTTCATGAGATTTGATTTTTATAGTTAGTTTTATTTTTATTCAATACAAATGAAAGGTGAACAGGTTCCAAAACAACACCATCCAACGGAACATGGTCTTGTTTCACTGCATCTTTCGATAGATCCGCCATTGATCTGCTTTGCTTTTTCTCTGCTGAGTTTCTTTAAATTTTTCATGTGATTCAGGTTTTAATATTGAACTAAAATAGTAAAAAATATTTAATAATTCCTTATTTGGTGAAAATATTTAATTGTAAATCAATTATTTATGGTGTTGTTTATGTAAAAAGCACCTATTTATAATGTAAACAGGTGCTTTTTATATCTTGAAAACTTTTATTAAGTTATGAATGATGAATTTATCAGATAGCGGCATGAAAAAAATTCACAATTGACTTGCGAAGCAAAATTGACCATTGACAATAAAGGGTCATATATTACAATCTTAAACTCACAGCTCAGCCTCTGTCGGTTTAAGTTTTCTCAGTTTTTTGATAATTCCTTTGATCGCTCCTTCGGTTCCTATTTTAACAGAGTTGGTTGTAGAGCCTAGCAGGCGCATATTTTTTCGATAGGTGTCGTGATCTGTTTCGGTGACTAGGTTTCCGTCAGAACCAAAAAGTTTCATACTCACAACCACCTGATTAGAGAAAACATATTTTCCAAAACCTACTTTGAAATATCTCACTTTGGAAACAATAGCAAAATCAGCATCATTATTGAGACAATAGTCTACAATTGTTTGTTTGTCTATACTGTCAAAGGGAACCTGAACTTCTGCACGGAGCACTTTATTTCTTCTACCGCTGAAATTATCGGTAACTGCATCAAAGAAAGCATTGTTGGTAGGGTCTTTTATTTCGTCAATATCAGGCTCTACCTCGGGATTGAAGTAGAGAACTTTTTTTATTTTATCATCAGCATTTTTCTGGGCTTTTACCGAAGTAAGTCCGATGAATAAAAAAGTTGTAACAGCTGTGAAGAATATAATTTTTTTCATTTGTAATTCGAATGCAAAATTACTGCCTTTTCATTTGATTACATAGAATTTATTAAGAAATTTTTAACATTTTTTTCTATCAAATTTGATATATGAAATCAATAATGTTTGCAGAATCAAAAAATAGTCGTAATTTTGCACCCGTTACATAATAATCATTAAACAATATTGGAATGTACTTAACAACAGACAAAAAGCAGGAAATTTTCGCAAAACACGGAAAATCTGCACAAGACACAGGGAGTGCTGAAGGACAAATCGCTCTTTTCACTTTCAGAATCAACCACTTATCTCAACACCTGAAGGCTAACCGTCACGATTTCAACACAGAGAGATCTCTAGTGAAATTGGTAGGTAAGAGAAAAAGTTTATTAGATTACCTTAAAAACAAAGATATCGCAAGATATAGAGCAATTATTGCTGAACTAGGTTTAAGAAAATAATCTATAAAGATTTTCAAAATAAAAAGCAACTTCGAAAGAGGTTGCTTTTTTGTTTTTAAACTACAAGGGATTTTTCACCACAAAAGCCAGATTCCTACGGAATGACACAGTTGTAAAGATGGTTTATCCATGCAATTTGTCATTCCGTAGGAATCCAGGTACATTAACCAATGAGAAAATCATCAAAGGAAGTTACAATCCTGACAAAAATATCAACCGAAACTGTAAGAATTCCCCTCCCTCGGAGGGGGGCGAAAATTCAAAGAAATTTTTGACGGGATGGTTAGCCCTTTTCATAACAACTCATTCTGGATTCTTCCCAATCTTCCCCAAATGCGTATTCTGAAAACTATCCGGATATTTCAATCCATACCCTAAAATTCTGTCAAAAGCAGAATGGGAAAATAAAATTGCCCCAGCCACTTGCAAATAGGGCAGAGAAAGGGCTGTTCCTGACAAATAAACTATGATTGCCAGCCCCAAATGATGGAAGAGATTATAACAAAAGGCCCCCACTTTAGTATTAATTGTATACCCCAACATAGAAATATCCGGAGCAAAAAAAAGTCCGGCAAACCACCACCAGGAATATCCTGTTTGGGCAAAAGCATATATTCCTAATAGCAGAAATGCGGCATATTCAAGCTTTAACTGTATTTTCATAATAATTGTGTAATTTATAAGATAAGTTTCTTTTTCTAATGAAAAGTTACACCTTAAGATTGAAAAAAGAAAGCGGAACACCTTTGAGATATTCCGCTTTATATATTTTAAATAAGTTTTATTTTAATGACCAGATTTGGCCTCAGTACTTTCCACATGACCCAGATATTTGGTACAGTAAGCTCCAAAGATCAGAATAACCAGATAGCAGAATACAGGAATAATAAATGAATGCTGTACTCCAAACTGATCTGCAAGATATCCCTGGAAAATAGGAACAATAGCTCCTCCCAGAATAGCCATTACCACTAAGGAAGATCCCTGGCTGGTATATTTACCCAGCCCTGAAATAGCCAGTGTATAAATATTAGAGAACATAATAGAGTTAAATATCCCGATTCCTAAAATACTGTACATTGCAAGTTCCCCATGATTCACCATTGCAGAAATCAATAATACAACATTGATTGCGGCAAAGATGGATAATGTTCTTGCCGGAGCTGCTTTACCAACGAAAAAGGCAATGAAATTAAGAATGATGAATACAAGGAAAAAGCTGATCTGAGAGAAAGTAAGATTTACAATACTGAAGATCACAAGAAAAACAGCTCCTGCTGCTCCCAGCATATAAACAGCTTTTTTGCTTTGGCTTAAAGATTGATTCAAAGAGATTGCTCCAAGAAAACGACCGATCATTGCTCCACCCCAATACAGAGAAAGGTAATTCTTACTGATGATTTCATTAAAGCCCATAATTTGTGGCTGCTCAAGGAAACTGATGATAAAACTTCCCACAGCAACTTCCCCGCCTACGTAGCAAAACATGGCAAATACCCCAAATTTCAGATGGCTGAATTCTAGTGCTCCCCAGCCTTTTACCACTTCTTCTCCACCCGTCTGGAATGAAGGGAGTTTAACTCTTGAAATTAACAAGGCAACCAATAAAAGAATACCGGCAAAAATCAGGTAAGGAATTCTCGTTGCTACCGCACTGAATGATCCGTCCGGAGATGAGAAAAATTCAAAAATAAGATGGCCTCCAAGCACAGGAGCAATCGTTGTTCCGAATGCATTGAATGCTTGGGTCATATTCAGTCGGCTGGATGCAGATTCTTCACTTCCCAGCAATGAAACATAAGCATTGGCGGTAATCTGAAGTACTGTAAAACCCAGTCCCAGAATAAATAAAGCTCCTAAAAATAGAGGATAATACGAAAACGTAGCTGCCGGATAGAACAGGACACAGCCAAAAGCCGCCAGAAAAATTCCGAACAGAATCCCTTTTTTATATCCTAATTTATTGATAGGATCTCCTTTCGTGATAGAGATCATAAAATAAATCAGAGATCCAATGAAGTAAGCTCCAAAAAAACAGAACTGTACGAGCATGGATTCGAAAAAGGTAAGATTGAAAAGTTGTTTCAGATAGGGGATCAGGATGTCATTCATACAAGTGATGAACCCCCACATAAAAAACAGCAGGGTAATGGTAATCAACGGAACCGTATAATTCCTGCTTTGAGATTGTACTTCTTTATTAATCATAAACATTTATTTATCTGTATAAGGAAAATTCCTTAACTGTTTTAGCCTACAGCATTGTAATTGGTGAAGTAGGGCAAATATAGGGATCAGCCTATTGGTTTGCAATAATTTTAATCATTTTTAGAATGAAAAAGATACTTTTTTTCAGATTAAAGTATTATTTTCATTTTTTGAGACAATAATACAAAAACGATAGGATTTTACAAGGCATTATCTCCAAAAAAACGCTTTTTTATTTTCACAAATGATGAATAAATAGCAATTGCTGATACACATTTTTGAATCTTTCATCAATTGATAGCCAATTTTTTGTATTTTGACAGCCTATTTATGCAATTGAAAAATTTAATATATCATTATTATATAGTACCTTTGCACACGAAATTTAAAGAGTTTAAATATTAATTCATACTCAATACGGAGTATTAAGAAGACAAATTTATGAGTATACCTCAAGCGTTTACAGAGCTGATTACTCTTGCTGATGGCAGAGAAATCACTATTGAAACAGGGAAGTTGGCCAAGCAGGCTGATGGATCTGTGGTAGTAAAAATGGGTGGAACAATGCTTTTAGCAACTGTTGTAGCCAATAAAGAAGCAAATCCTGGTGTAGATTTTTTACCTTTAACAGTAGATTATAGAGAAAAATTCTATGCAGGTGGAAGAATTCCTGGAAACTTTTTCCGTAGAGAAGCAAGACCTTCTGATCAGGAAATTCTAACGATGCGTTTAGTAGACAGAGTTCTACGTCCGCTTTTCCCTGAAGATTTCCATGCGGAAGTTCAGGTGATGATTTCATTAATTTCTTATGACGGAAAAACAATTCCTGATGATTTAGCTGGTTTGGCAGCTTCTGCAGCCATTGCTATTACAGATATTCCTTTCAACGGACCTATGTCTGAAGTAAGAGTTGTAAGATTTGACGGAGTACTTTCTATCAATCCAAGCTACGAAGAATTGAAGAATTCTGAATTAGACATCATGGTTGGGGCTACTAAAGACTCCATCGTAATGGTAGAAGGAGAAATGAAAGAAATTTCTGAGCAGGAAATGTTAGAAGCTATTAATTTTGGTCATGCTGAAATTAAAAAGCAAATTGAAGCTCAGGAAAGATTAGCAGAAAAAGTAGGTAAGGCTTTCCCTAAGAGAGAATATTCTCACGAAACTCATGACGAAGAAATTCGTGAAAAAGTTTGGAAAGAAACTTACGATAAAGTATACGAAGTAGCAAGAACTCCATCTGGTAAAGAGGAGAGAGGAGATAAATTCAAGGCAGTTCGTGAAGAGTTTTTAGCTCAATATGCTGAAAACGAAGAAGAATTGGAAAGAGTAACTCCTTTCGTAAAAGTATATTACCATGACGTAGAGAAAGAAGCTATGCGTCAGATGATCCTTGAAGACAATATCCGTCTTGATGGTCGTGATCCTCAGACGATCCGTCCAATCTGGTCAGAAATTGATTACCTTCCGGGAGCTCACGGTTCTGCAATATTTACAAGAGGTGAAACTCAATCTCTAACAGCAGTAACTTTAGGTTCTGTGAAGGATGCCAACATGGTAGACAGCGTGATCACGCAACACGACGAAAAATTCTTTTTACATTATAACTTCCCTCCATTCTCTACAGGTGAAGCAAGACCTCTAAGAGGAACTTCAAGAAGAGAAGTAGGACACGGTAACCTTGCTCAGAGAGCATTACAGGCCGTAATTCCTGAAGAAAATCCATATACCATCAGAATTGTTTCTGATATCCTGGAATCAAACGGTTCATCTTCGATGGCGACAGTTTGTGCAGGAACATTAGCATTGATGGATGCAGGAGTACAGATTACAAAACCTGTTTCCGGTATTGCAATGGGATTGATTACAGATGCAAAATCAGGTAAATTCACTGTACTTTCTGATATCTTAGGAGATGAAGATCACCTTGGAGATATGGACTTTAAAGTAACAGGTACTGCAGATGGTATTACAGCTTGTCAGATGGATATTAAAATCCAGGGACTTTCTATGGATATCATGGAGAAAGCATTGATGCAGGCTAGAGACGGAAGATTACACATCTTAAATAAAATTACTGAAACAATCTCTGAACCAAGAGCAGACGTGAAGCCTCACGCTCCGAAAATGGTGGTAATGGAGATCTCTAAAGACTTCATTGGTGCTGTAATCGGGCCTGGTGGAAAAATCATTCAGCAGATGCAGAAAGATACGGATACCGTAATTGCTATTGAAGAAGTAGGTGAAATCGGACGTATCGAAATTGCAGGAACAGACAGAGAGAAAATCAATGCTGCTGTTGCTAAGATCAATGAAATTACTTTCGTACCAGTTATAGGTGAAGTTTACAAAGGTAAAGTAGTGAAAGTAATGGATTTCGGTGCATTCGTAGCAATTGCTAAAGGAACAGAAGGGCTTCTTCATATTTCTGAAATTGAATGGGCTCGTCTAGACAAAGTTCCTTATGCAGAAGGTGATGAAGTAGAAGTGAAGTTCATGGGTTACGATGACCGTAAGAAAATGAAACTTTCCCGTAAAGTTCTTTTACCAAGACCTCCAAGACCGGAAGGGCAAGGTAGACCAGAAGGGCAAAGAAGACCAGAAGGACAAGGAAGACCTGAGGGACAAAGAAGACCTGAAGGACAAAAGCCAGAAGGTGAAAGACCTGTGGAAAACGAAACTCCTTCTAACGAAGCTTAATAAGATTCATTCTTAAATATAAAAATCCCTCAATTTCGAGGGATTTTTGCTTTTATGTCATTGTGAAATGCAATATCGCTTTTGGAAATTATAAGATTGCTTCACCTTCGGCTCGCAATGATGTTATTACGTTCCAATTCTCTGTTTCAGATCCTCAGCACCTCCCGTTTTTCTGGGCTGTCCGTTTTTAGAGGAACCAAAATTATAGGTATAAGAGATTGTAGCGACACGCGTATCTCTTTTTACCGCAAAGTTTTCTATATAATCATTATAAACAGTCTGCCCTTTGATATTGCTGGTAAAGAAAACATCCGTAAATGAAAGCTTCAGTATGCTATTGTTCTTAAACTTCTTTTGTGCTCCGATATTCAGATACCAGTTCGGGCTCATATTCAGATAAGCATACACTTCTCTGGCTTTGTAATTTCCGGTAAGTTCAGCAGTGAAACCATTTCCTAACTTAAAGGAATTGATGCTGTTAATACTGAATGTAAAATTCCCTTTATTATTGATCTGTGTTCCTGAAACATTTCCAGTGTAAGAACCATAGTAGAAATTGGCACTGTTGTTTATATCCCACCATTTCGTCACTTTTATCGGAGCAATCAGGTTTAATCCAAAATAAGAAGCAGAACTTAGGTTTTCGATGGTCTGTACTGTTACCACCTGTCCGTTTTCTGTAACAGGTTTTAAGATATCTGTAATATTGTCAGAAGTCTTGCTGTAGCTTAATGTGGCGAAATATTTATTACTCAGACTGTAGGTCAGTTCATAATTCATTGTGATTTGTGGATTCAGGTCAGGATTTCCGGCTCTGAATGTTGTAGGATCAAGATAGAATTTAAAAGGATTCAGCTGGTTATAACTTGGTCTTGTGATCCTTCTGCTGAAATTGATTTCAAGGTTGCTCTTATCCGTAAGATCATAACTCAAAACAGCACTTGGGAACAGCTGGGTGTAATTTCTCTTATTAACCTGATTCGTTGTAATCTGAGTTCCTTTTACATTGGTGTTTTCAAGTCTTAAACCACCCGTAGCCTTGAATTTTTCCCATTTTTTGGAAACATTTCCGTAAACGGCATTGATGTTTTCTTCATAAATAAAATGATTGGTTTTCCCAAGATCCGGAATAGCAATACCAGAACTGGCGTTGAAGAATTTCAGATCGTTGTCTGTCTTCACAAAACTGGTTTTCACTCCGCTTTCCAGTTTCCAGTCGTTGCTGAAGTTTTTCGTAAGGTCAGATTTTAAAGAATAGATATTCAGTTTTCCGTCCATATCTCCTTTAATAATGTCAAGATTATCTGTACCAGTGGATATTTGATGCGTTCTTGTATCAAAACTCTGCAAAGATGTGTTGGCGTAATTGATGTAATCAAAATCCGTAGAAATATCAGAGCCCAGAGAATCAATTGTGTATTTATGATTAAGGTTGAATGAAAGATTCGTCCATCGGTCATTCGATCTGTTGACTGTCGTAAATGAGCTTTCAGGAAGATAGCTGCTGCCGAGCGTTACGTTGGAATTGTCTCCGTTCACATTGAATTTGTTGGAAACCAGTCCTACAGAAAATCCAAGGACATTCTTATCGTTCAGGTAATAATCCATTCCCGCTTTGGCCACATGACTGTTGAACTTGAATCTCAGATAATTGTCCTGTACATAAGCTTTTTTAAAGTTATTAGCTTCATAGAAATTCCTGTCCAGTACCAACCCATTGTAAGCTTCTCTGTACGCAAAGCTGTAATTTCCGAAGATATTGATCTTTTTATTTCTATGGTTGATGCTGAAACTGTTGTTGTTTTTTACATACTTGCCTGTTCCTAAAGAGGTGGAAATGCTTCCATTGGTTCCTTTTCTCTGCTCTTTTTTAAGTTTAATATTAATAATGGCAGATCCTGCAGCATCATATTTGGAAGAAGGGTTGGTGATAAATTCTATTTTTTCAATGGTAGAAGAGGGGATTCCTTTCAGATAGTTGGCAAGATCGGCTCCTGTCATGGGCGTATTTTTACCATCAATTTGAATCAATAGATTTCCTTTCCCGCGAAGGCTGATGTTATCGTTGTTATCAATATTCACTCCCGGTGCCTTTTCCAATACTTCAAAAGCGGAATTTCCGGTGCTGGCAATGCTGTTTTCAACATTCATAATCATCTTTCCGTCCTGTCTTTCAATAAGAGGTTTGGTTTTGGTGATCGTTACACCTTCAATAGATTTTATATTCAGGTCTATGGAAGGGAGAGTTGTATTTTCGGCCAATGAAATATTTTCTGAATGATAGACTTCAGTACCGTTTCTATTGATCTTTACCTGATAAGTTCCTTGTTTTAAATCATTAAAATTAAACTTACCATTACCATCAGCAATTTCTGTTTTGATTAACTGATGATCTGCATTAAAGAGATTGATCTCCATCTGCTCTGCTTTCCCGGATTGTATGTTTCCCGACAAAGACAAACTCTGTGTAGCCTGTTGTGCGGCCAGCCTGTTGTTGAACAGGATCAGCATCCAGACCGATAAGAGTAAAAATATTCTGGTCATAGCGTTTTACTTTTTAAGATTAAGACAGTTTTCTGAAATTTTCAGTAAAGCTGAATACATTATTTTCATTTCTTCATCACTGATTCCCTTTAAAGCTATTTTACGGTTCTTTTCTACGATATTCTGAACCTCTTTGATCACTTTTATCCCGGAATCTGTCACTTCCAGCTGGGTTTTTCTTCGGTCTTCAGGATGAACTTTTCTGATTATGTATTCGGATTTTACCATTAAATCAATAATTCTGGTCACAGAAGCATTGTCTTTAAAAACAAGATCACCAATCTCATTCTGGGTAATTCCCGGGTTTTCCAGAATCGCTTTAATGATAAGCCACTGATCAATTGTGATTATATAACCATGCGCTTTCAACTGCCGCTGGGCATAGTTTCTGTAGGCTCTTATTGCTTTGTCTATGTTGTAGAATATAATTGAATTTAATTTTTCCATATTTCAGATTTAAAATGATGTATCAATTATTGATATATCAATTAATTAGTAAATCATCATTTTATTTTGTTACAGTTCCTGAAAAATATTTTCAAAAAAAAGTAAAAGAGGCCTGCGAATTATTTCTGTTTTGTCTTTGCAGAGTCGTTTTTTGACCCTGAAGTAAAAGTTATATTATCTGTGGTTTTAAATAATCTATCGATTTGTTTTCTGGAATCCGGAGCAACATTATAAAACTCATTGATCAGATCTAATGAACCAGGTTTCTTCGGATACTGATTGTGAGTAAGGAAATTTTTCAATGCTTTGTTTACTCTGTCTTCACCTATCAGGTTACTCAATTCTACCATTGCTGCAGCCCCTTTAGAATAGGAAATATGGGGAACATCTCCCGTAGCTTTATAGATAGGTACATTTTCAGATAATCCTTTTTCATTGTCGTAGATCTGTTGATGAACTTGTACTCTTTCCATCATTTTTTCTTTGCCGTGCATTTTTTTGTAAAGCATCATTTCTGTGTACATTGCCAGTGTTTCGGTAAGCATCACAGAACCTTCTCTGTCATCAGGATTGATCTGGCTGTTTCCCCACCAAAGATGGGAAAGTTCGTGACCAGCCAGTTCATTAATGACATCCTGCTTTTTGTCAGCGTGAATATTGGCGTGAAAAACCATGTCTTCCGGCATAAAGACGGCAGAAGGATAAGCTGTAGCCGCAAAACCTTTGGTAAAGGAAGAAATCTCAGCAAAATTGATGGTTTTAAAAGGATATGGACCAAAATTCTGCTGACAGTAATCTAAAGTAAGTTTGGCATTTTCAAGAAGGTGATCCACATTTTCAAAATGTTTCTGATGATAAAAAATATTGATATCAATTCCTTTGTAATTCACACTTTTTATCTCATATTGTGCTGATGAAACGGCAAACCGGAAAGGAATTTGAACTGCTTTATACTCGAAATAATTGCGGCCGGATGTGGTCCATTTTTTTATTAAATCTCCGGTTCCGATAGCTGTCTGGTTCTTTTCCGTGGAAATAATCATACTCAAATTGATAAAATCCTTTTTTGCAACTTCAGGAGCTTCCGGTTTCTTCAGTTCAGTGAGTTTTCCAAGCTTGAATTGAATGCGTTGTTTTTCATCCTGAATTTCATAATCCTTTTGGTAACCAATCGTAGGATAATATCTGCTGATTCTCATAAAAGAACCGTTTTCAATAACAGCATTGAAAGACTGATGACCGTTTACGGCAAACCAATGATAAGAGAGTTTAAAATCAAGAGAAGCTGTTTTGCCTGGCAGAAGAGGCTTTTGTAATAAAACTTCCGTGATATTTTTATGAATCTTTGTCGTTTCATTACCTGTTGTTATGACAGCAGATTCCAGTTTTAAATCCTCATTAAAATTGATCAGAATCTTATGGATAGGCTGATCTGTTTGATTTTTAAGCGTATATTTTCCAATAATCTGATAAGCATTTTTTGAAGGATACAGTTTAATTTCTGTAGTAATATCGGTGATATCAGGTTGTGGAAGGGTTGAATATTTTCGATATTTTTTTTCATATGCTGCGGAACTTAAGATAGCTTGATCTTTATCTTTAGGAATATAACCTTTCATAAACGATACTCCGGCAAAGATTCCTGAGATTAGCAGAATAATACTGTAACAAGAGGAAATTATAGGAACTTTTTTAATTTTTATAATACTGTTGAAGATCCATAAAATACTGATAATACCGGCTCCGAAAAGAAGTCTTTGAGCAAAAGTTTTTTCATAGGTTCCATAGCCGTTAAAATCGCTGTAAGTACCTTTAAAATCAGAAAATATTCTGAAAAGAGGATAGGAGATCAATTTTCCGGAAACCGGGCCAGACAATATAAAAACGGCAAGAATGGAAAGCCCAAGGGCAATGAATTTATTGGGAATTCTGTCATTAATCAAAAGGATAAATCCGGAAAACAGCATTAATGGAAAAGTATTGAAAAGGAAAACATCCAGATACGCCTTCCAATCTATATGAAAATACTGATAAGCAGCCTGAAAAATAATCCCCTGAATAATTAAAATTCCGGTAAAGAAAAACAGAAGGAAACTGATGGAAATAAAATGTCCGGTTAATCTGTTTTTTGAAAGATAAGTGCTGTTTTCAATCAGAGAAAAGCCGGAAGTTTGGCTTCTCCAGTATACATCATTCAGAAAATAGGCAGAGATTAGAAGTCCCAGCAAGTGAAAGTTTTCAGAGATGGTTGTAGCCATAAGTCCTGAACTGGCATACTTTTGTGGAAGACGGATTCCTTTTTCAATTTCGGCATACATTTCCATTCCTACACAAAACAATAGTAGAATAGAAACTGCCGGAACAGCAACACTTTTGAAGAGATATGTAAGATCCATTTTAGCAAAAGAGAGTACAGACCAGAAAGAACTCCACCGATTAAATATTGGTGTAGCGATGGAATATTCTGTTTCATTTGTTTCAGATAATGTGAGCAAATTTCCTATTGTTTTTACTTTCCGTCCGGAAGTATTGGAGAAAGAAAATAATCTGAGGGAAAGCAGAAGAATTCCCACAGACATGAATAAAAATAGAAGTCTGTTGAACAAAAGATACCCTGAAAAAGGAACCATCTGAATATTTTTCTGTTGAGCAGCCAAATCACGAGCTTCCATAAAATAAGCGGACAATCCAAAAGGATCTATTAAAGCCGAAAATTGCTGTGTTTCCAATGATTGAGGAAGGCTTCCCGCCATGAATGGTGAGTTGGAAAACAATAAGATAATCATATAGAAAACATACAGTAGCAGTCCACCTACTACAACAAGGAGTTTTCTCTTTATAGTAAATGTAATGAGAAACAGAAAGCTACAGACAAGCAGACTATTGATAAAACCAAAGATCAATAAGGGATAGAGGTAATGTAAGATATTAAAACCTTCCTGCATTTCACTTCCGGTACGCATAATCTGACCTATGATAAATCCTGTCATTAAGAAAGAAAAGCTTAAAAAGGTCTGTAGAAAATAGGTGCAGAATTTTCCTTTCAGATAAGTAAATTTTGAGAAAGGAAATGAAAAAAGAATGCTGTCAAATTTTGAATCCTGATCTTTAAAAAGCAATTGCAATGCATAAACAGTCGCGAAAAAAATCACGGCAAGACTCAGCATTCCTGTCATAAAACCAATGGTGTAGGGTGAGTTTAAATAAATTCCTTCTCCTACTGAAAGATTAAACTGGTTTCCGCAAAAGATACCCATTCCTATTAAAATTAAGGTCACAAGATAGGTGAGCCAGTGCTTTGATGAGCGTCTGGCTTCGAATAAAAATATCGTATTCATGATTAAGGTTTTTGGGTGAGTGTGTGGAAGTAAACGTGCTCCAGCAAAGGCGTTACAGGGCTGAAGTCTTTCGGGGATTCTTCAGAAAATACAGTGATATGAAGTTCTCTTTCCAAAAGCTGTCTGCTAATTATTTCATAGCTGGAATGATAGCTTTCCAGTTCGTTTTTGTGAATAGGTTTTGACCAGATTCTGTTTTCCAGTTCTGCAATCAGTTTTCCCGGATTTCCTTTTCTGAGAATCTGCCCATGATTCATCACTGCCATTTCCGAACAGAGGTTTCTGACATCTTCAACGAGATGTGTAGACAGAATAACGATAACGTCCTGGCTGATATCATTGAGCAGGGAATTGAAACGGTTACGCTCTTCCGGATCCAATCCTGCGGTAGGTTCATCTACAATAATGATTTTCGGATCTCCCAATAAGGCCTGGGCAACGCCAAAACGCTGTTTCATTCCTCCTGAAAAAGTATGGACTTCTTTTTTAGCAAAATCAGAAAGATTGACTTTTTCCAGCAAACCCAGAATTTGTTTTTTACGTTCGCTTTTATCGGTAATCACTTTCAATACGGCGATATGTTCCAATAAATCATAGGCTGAAACTTTTGGATATACGCCGAAATCCTGTGGGAGAAACCCTAGATTCTGTTTGATATAATCAGGATTTTTAACAATATCCACTTCATTGAAAAGTAATGTTCCAGAGGTCGGTTTCTGAAGCCCGACAATGGTTTTCATTAAAGACGATTTTCCGGCTCCGTTCGGACCAAGCAGTCCAAACATTCCGTTGTTGATGTTCAGTGAAATGTTTTTAATAGCCTGGAAACCATTTTTGTAGGTAAGGCTGAGATCGTTGATGGTTAATGTGTTCATAACGTTGTGTTTGGAGAATAGAATGACAGGCAGCCTTTTCGGCAGCTGGTTTAGAAGTTCGATTTTAGTTGCTAGTTGCTAGTTGCTAGTTGCTAGTTGCTTGTTGCTGGATGATGGAAGATGGAAGTTCGAAGTTAGTTGCTAGATGCTGGAAGTTAGAAAAAAACTTTTATACTCCCACTTTCAAACGCTCTCATTCTCAAACTCTCCAACGCTCAAACCCCGAATCCCGCAACTCGTTTACTCTTTAAATTCAAGAATATCTCCCGGCTGGCATTCCAGGATTTTACAGATGGCTTCAAGGGTATCGAAGCGCACTCCTTTGGCTTTGCCGGTTTTCAGGATGGAGAGGTTTACGGGCGTGATACCCAGTTTTTCTGCCAATTCTTTACTCTGCATTTTTCGTTTGGCAAGCATCACATCTAAGTTGACTATAATTGGCATTTTAAATAAATAGGTCTTGTTCGTTTTGCAAATGTAGTCCTTGCTTAAAGATATTCGCAAGAAACAGACAGAAAATTCCAAGCATAAAGTGAATAAACACCAGTCCCCATATCATACTTTCCACTTCTACGAAGAAACTCGCGATAATCACCAGTGGAAGCGGGATGAAAATATTGTACAGGTAAAATCTCTTAAGCCGGATGATATTTTCCTGAGTAAATAGTTTCTGCTGGAAAAATACTTTGAAAACCCATGCAGATAACCAGAAAAATATTCCATAAGTAATAAGCACCAGCATAAAAGAAAATATCATATACGGGTAATTGTTTTCGATATTCAGAAACGGCTGTTCTGTAAACGGATAATTGATGTGAAGGAACTTTCCTTCTTTATAAGGCGTAACCGAAAATCCGGTGATCAAACAGAATAAGGCATACACAAAAGTGATTAAATATCCGGCCGAAAGTAGGGCACAGATATAAAATAAAATCCTTGAAATAATTTTGGTCTGGTTCATGGTACGAACTTTAATTGATATTGCAAATGTATAATTAATTATCGTAAAACAATAATTAATTTAAATAAAATTTTATTTTCTAAAATGGGAACCCATCAATAAATTGAAAGAAATAGTTTGATAATCAACGTTTTTGATTAATTTTAGTAATAAAAAAAGTTAACCGACTTATCCCTTTAATTAATACCCGAGCTTAAAGATTAACAAAGGTTTTCTGATTGATAGCCCTTCGACAGGCTCAGGGTGACCATTCGAATACTAACCGAAATTTTTAAGCATTGTCAGGCTGAGCCTGTCGAAGCTATTATTACTAAAAGGAATAGGTCAAAAAAAATGAAATCATGGCTTACAATATTGAACTTGCCGACCGTGTACGTGAACGGCTTTCCATGGAAAATAATATAGACATTGAAGAGAAGAAAATGTTCAGCGGACTATCTTTTCTGGTAAACGGAAAGATGTGCATCAACATCAGTCATGATAATCTGATGTGTCGTTATGATCCCGAACTGGAAGATGAAGTTTCGGAGAAGAAAGGCTTTCTGCCGATGATCATGAAAGGAAAACAGTTAAACGGATATTGCTACGTAGAACCCATCGGTTTTAAAAAAGCAGATGATTTTGAGTACTGGATTAGGATATGTCTTGAGTATAACCCGTTGGCGAAAGCGGCGAAGAAGTGAGTTTTGGGTTGGAGAGTTTGAGGGTGAGAGCGTTTGAGAATGAGAGGGTGTGGAGGAATGTTGAGAGAGTGGGAGAGTTTGGGTGCGCGGTTTTGAGTTTCGGGATTCAGGTGCGCGGTTTGAGAGTGAGAGAGTTTGAGGGTGAGAGCGTTGGAGAGTGGGAGTGCTGGAGTTCAACAGTCCCACCATTCATAACTTATCATTTATAATTCATCATTATTGTCGTACAGTTTTTTCCTGATCTGAATTAATATTTTTGTTGTTTTTTCCAGATCCGGAGAATCGGGTAGAGTGGAAGTAGAGTAATGATTTTCTATGGATTGTATCAGATTTTCTGCTTTTTGCATGACACTTTCATACGATTGGTTTCCTGCTTTGATGTCTAAGAGTTCGTCACGGTTTTCTACGCGGATCGTCAGTGAGTTGGTTTTAAAAATCTGTTCGCAGGACTGCAGCAGCCGGATGGTGTGCATCATATTCTTGCTGTCGTAATTCTGTCCGTGAGTCTGATTGACATTGTAACGGTCTTCATTGCGCTCAGCAACCCATTTCCAGTATTCCCTGTAATCTTTGCAATACACAGAGTAGGCATCCAGATTGCAAAATAGATAAGCAACGGGCTTTTCATCTTTAGGAATGGATGATACGGAAACCTGGTTCGCTTCTTCATTCTGAATAATTCCTTTATATCCCAGCGTTCCCGATTCATCATAAAATAACGAATACATTCCTTTTGTATGGTCAATATTTACCAATCCACATTTTTCCTGTGATAAACCACCCCGTTCTCCAGAGGAAGGGAATTCATGCAGCCATTTTTTCAATGGTACAGAACCTTGTCCATCAAGGATAAAACAGAAATCCAGGATTGATTTTCTTTCTTTATCAATAGGATTTAAAATCTTTTTGTTGAGACCTTTTGCTTTTTTAATCTGCGAAACAGCATATCCTGCAAAGGTGTCTTTGCATAGTTTTGACAGGAAATCCTCCGTTTTCAAAAGATCCATCAGTGGATGTTTATATTGAATACAATCTTCCGGACTTGCCAGAATTTCCAGAATATTAGGATTATTTTTCTGCAGCAGTTCTACAAACCTCCCGATTTCATAGTACGTAAGGTCATTCGTCTCATTGGAAATCTGTGGAATATAGTTCAGTCCAAAGAAATCTTCCTTCGGCAGATAATACACCCCGCGGATATCCGTATCAGAATTCTCCGTTGCTAGCCCAAAAGCCCTGCTTCCGGAGATGGCTTCGAAGAGGAGGAGTTTTTTATTTTTTAGGTCTTGGATGGTCATTTTAGAATCCATATTTTTCTTCACGTTTTTTGAAGGCTTCTTTTCCTCCTTCAAGAATATCCGCTATATGTTGTCTAATGCTCATAGATTTTAAAAAATTTCCATCAGGGTTATAGTTAGTTTCTTCGAGTGCCCCATTGATGTAATCAAAAGTATAAATACATTTATCTTTTGTATTATTCTCATCTTTTTGATTTGCAACTATTATATTTTCCGCATCTGCATTTACTACAATATTTGCATTATGAGTTACTAAAATAATTTGTCTTTTCAGTTTTTTATCTTTTAGATAATCAACGAGATCGGTAGAAATGGAACGATTGTCTAAATTATCTTCTGGTTGATCAATTAAAATTGGAGCTTCTGATTTACTCAATTTAATAATCAATTTAAGTAATATAAAGCTAGCTTTACCAGTAGACATATTGTGTATTGTGTCATTGCCTGATTTTACTTCCCAATGATCAAAAAAATGATTTTCCAACAATATTCTACAAGCTTCTTTTAAGCTAAAATCTTTGATTAATGGATAATTTTCTTCAAGAATAGAGTCAAATACATCTTTTAATTCACTTATAATATCATCTTTATTAATATCATCTTTATTAATATCAGATAAATTATTGAAATTGTCACTATATAAATAATTAAAAGGATTTTGAAATCTCAAAGTTCTTAAGTCACTTATACTGTTCATACTTTCTTTAAATTTCTTAAAATTAAATTTAGTAGACCCTTTAATATCAATTTGATCATTGTCTTTATTTTCAATGTCTTGTGTCCTCGGTTCTAAATCATGAACTAAGCTTTGATACTCATTAAAATTGATTTCAATATTATTAAAAATTTTTTCTTTTTGAATTATTAACTCATTTTGTAAATCTTTAATTTCATTTTCAATTTTAATTATACTATTTAATTTTTCTTGGTCTGTTCGAATTTCAGTTTGTAATAATTGTATTTTGTCTTGAGATTCTTTTTGACCAAGTAATGGTTTAATTTTTTCTTGTAATTCTCTTTTTATTTTGTTATTATTTATTAATTGCTTTTTAATAGAACTTTCATTGATCAGATTATTATTATCCAAAAGAAATAATTGTTCAATTTCATTTATTTTATTAATTGCTTGCTGTATAAAATCATACTGTTCTGTAAATTCAGATTTTATCTCAATATTTTCTAATGTATTTAATAAACTATTTTTATCATTTTGTATTTTTTCTAAAGATGCTTTTATATTTTGGTTTAGAGTTTTAAGTTTACGATAATCTGAAATGATCTTTTCATTTTCATTTATAAGGATTTGTATTTCGGTGTTGTACTTATTATAAAGATTTTTGTTTTCCTCTGAAATATCTTTTTGTAAAGTTATTATTTCATTTTGTCTAGAAGTGATACTTGTGGTGAGAATATCTTTACTCCCTTTATCTTGTATGTCTTTTTTTAATCCTTTTATTTTATCTTGAAAATCAAAGAAAGCATCAATTTCTCTTAGTTTTTCAGAATTATTAGAATCTCTATTATCTTCAAATAATTTATACCTTTCATTTGCAAAGGGATCTTCTAAAATAAGCTCTTTTATAAGCTCTTTTAAAGTACTACCATTTTTTTTACTTCTGTCTACGAGATTAGATAAATGATTTTGTGGGATATATTTAATTTCAGGAAGGATGCTAGGCTCTGGATTATCCCTATCTGAAGATTGTTCTAAGCCAGATGCTAGTTTAACTTTAACAATAAAATCAGATTCATTTTGTAAATCGTCATAAAAGTACTTAAAACGATTATCAGTAGTATCAAAATATTTTAAGACTCCTTCGTCGCTTCTATCTTTATATAGTGCTTTTGCAATATTATACAATAAGATAGATTTTCCTGAAGATTTTCCACCAATAATTACATTTAAATTATCATTAAAATAAATTATTTTAGGTGTAAAAAGATTATTGGAGCTTACAAACGAAGCTTGAGAAATTATTAATTTTTTATCCTTTTCATTCGGAATATTTTCTTGAATAATCACTCTTTGTTCTGGTTCATGCAGAATTTGTTTTAAACCTTCAAAAGTAAGATGGGATTTAATCCATGTAAAACGGCTAAAAATATCAGTTTCTGTATGTGCATCACAACCTACAATACATGCTTTTAAATGGCCTTGCTCTTCTATTACACGTTTTCTTTCATTATTTTTTTCTTCAAAAGTTATATCCTTTTTGTTATCAAGTCTTTTACCTAAAAAGTATTGAGTATCCTTTTCTTGATTTGAAAAAATTGCCTGTGATAATTTGTAGATATTCTTTCTAATTCCGTCTAGGCTTCCTGTTTCGTTTTCAAATAAATCATAATGTTTCTGTAAACCAGAATTACCGTCATTGTTTGAGTTACTTACTATAATTAAAATATTATCTTTTAATTCTAAATTTTTATCTATTACCTCTTTTAATGTTTTAGGGTCTATTGTATACCTATTTAAACCTTCTTTAAAAAGTTTATTATCATCTCCAGTTTGTCCAAGTGATTTAGCATAGTCTATAAAGCCAGCATGGTTCATTTTGAACCTACCTTCATTTTCTAAAGTATTAAATAATGCATTATTAAGCTTTGGTACATAATCAGGATTTATTAGACAGTGAATATTTATAAGCCTAGATTTGTCAGTTGTTGGTAACATCCTGAGTTCTATGTTTGGAAGTAAAAAAATATTTGTAATAAATTCTTTCTCTTCATCTGAAAATATTGGATTATCTTGATCATCAACTTTAGATTGTATTTCACCTATAAACTTTAATGCATCAAGATATCTGTCAATTGTAAAATAATCAGTTATTCCTATACATGCAATGTTTTCTCGATAGGCTTTTTTAAACAAATAAATAAAGTATTCATCTAATGATTTTGACGTAAATTGATCATTTTTATTTGTATTCTTTGTGTGTACATGCAAATCCCATTTTCTCCATTCTGAACCTCTGTTTATTTTCATAATTTTTAGTTTTTCCTAATATATTAATTTCTATCTAATTAAGTAGTTTTCCACAACCTACAAATATATTCCCAATCCATAAAAAAAGACTACGGCTTCCCGTAATCCTTAACATTTTTCCAATATCTCCCTAAAAACGCTCTCCATCTCACCTTTATCCGCCTTTCCTCCTGATAAACCTTTCGATTTTTCCTCATTCTCAGCGACTGTTCTCTCCAGAAAATCAAACAGTTCCCAATCATTCGGGTGGTAGTAAGATTCTCCTTTGGTTGCTTTTAGAGCAACAAGATCTTCTATTTTTCGTCTGGTGTTATCATCCGTCAAAACAAGCAAATCACTGAAAAGTATAGGAGGAACCGTTCCTTTCTCTATGATCCACTTTCCTGTTAATGTTGTTCGTAAGCAATAAAAGTAACTTTTTAATTTTACTTCATCATGTCTGCAGGCTTCCAGATATTTCTTGCTCATACTCAGATAGTGATAAGAAACCGCTACCGGAGAAAAGCAGGTATCAGCCAAAGGTTTAAAGAGTTCTACAAACTTTTCATCCGCTTTATAAACTATAGGAGAATAGAACCAGCTCAGCAAAGCCGCATTTGACTTCAGTAAAAGATGAAAAGTCTTTCGCAGATCCCAACCGCAGCCGTCCAGATCATCTTCTGTCATAAATTCTATCGTTTCATCCTTATCCCAGGGAGAAAGATACCAGTCTTTTTCATGACGATAGATAAAACGTATATCATAATCACTGTCAGGAGACGCAAAACCCCAGGCTCTGCTTCCTGATTCTACGGCAAGAAGGACTTCTACACCTTTTGCAGTCTCAACTTCTTTTATTTTTTTAAGTATTTTTGGTGTCATTGTTTTGTTATTTATGAAGCAAAGTAAATGGTGTTGTACGTAATGTACTTGCGTAGCTATTTTAAATTTCGAGATTCGGGTTTCTTGGGGACGAGTTTTAGGGTTTGAGTGTGGGAGAGTTTGAGAATAAGTGAATACTGCAGGCTAAAATTTTTTTTGACTTTTGAAAATTGGGCTTAAAAAAAATAAATTGTGTGAACGTTAAGAAAATTCTCCTGTCTGAGTGCGACAAATACATTGATATAAAAAAGTAATAACGAATTCGCACGAGTTGAGAATTTTTAGAGAACACATTTTATTTTTAGCTCAATTTTCAAGGTCTTGACCTTTTGTTTATTTTGTGTCAAGACAAAAGAAAAAGACTCATTGAATTTTACTAATATTGCACTTTTCCATTTAACATAACTATCAACATCCATGTTATCATCAGAATTACAGCATAAAATTGATTTTAAAACAAAACCATTAGGTGCATTAGGACACCTTGAACATATTGCTCACAAAATTGGAATGGTTCAGAAAACCACTTCACCGCAGTTATTGAATCCTCACATGGTGGTTTTTGCGGCCGACCATGGGATTGCTACAGCAGGGGTAAGTGCCTATCCACAGGAAGTAACCTATCAGATGGTGATGAATTTCCTTGGCGGAGGGGCTGCCATCAATGTTTTTTGCAGACAGAATGATATTAAGATTAATATTGTAGATGCAGGTGTCAATTTTGATTTTCCGGAAGGGTTGAATCTGTTGGATAAAAAAGTCAGAAAATCCAGCCGCAATATTTTGGAAGAACCTGCTATGACTCCTGAAGAATATCAGCAGGCACTTAAAAACGGAAAAGCTGTGGTTGCTGAGATTGCAGGAAAAGGATGTAATATTATTGGTTTCGGTGAAATGGGAATCGGGAATACTTCTGCTTCTTCTCTGATGATGAGCAAACTCTTTGATATTCCGATTACCAACTGTGTCGGACGCGGAACAGGATTGAATGATCACCAGTTGGATAATAAGATCAGTATTTTAAAAGAAGCTATTGAAAAATATCCGGTTGAAATGACCGAGGATGAAATAGCCCAAAACTTTGGCGGATTAGAAATAGCCCAGATGATCGGCGCAATAGAAGAAGCTTATCATTATAACATGCTGATCATGGTAGATGGATTTATTGCCACTGTAGCAGTAGCCACCGTCTGGAAAAAGAACCCTGAAGTCCTGAACAACTGTATTTTCTGTCATGTAAGCAATGAAAATGCTCATCCTCAGCTGTTGGGACTGATGAGAGAGCAGGCTATCCTAAATCTGAATCTGCGCCTTGGAGAAGGAACAGGCTGTGCATTAGCTTATCCGATTATTCAAAGTGCTGTTAATTTCCTGAATGAAATGTCGAGCTTTGAAGATGCCCATATTTCCAATAAATCATCTTAAATTATAGATAAAAATAAAGGGGCAATAAAGCCCCTTTAATGTATTTTAAATACAATCTATTAGTAAGTTTTAACGATATCCTTACCTGTAAACATCATACGGACAGGTTTGCGTTCAATAGAACTTTCTTTGAATCTGTATGAATTAAATATCTGCGTAGTAGGAATATATCTGTATAATCCATCATCTACCATATATATTTTCCCGTCATTGGTATTTTGTACAAGTTTGGCTGATGAAGTGATATCAGGTCCTCTTTCCCCAGTAAGGTCTTCATCTATATTTCTTTTAAAAACATAAAGAGGTGAGAACAGATTATTCATAACAGCTGAAGATTCAATACGTCTTAGAGTGCTCTCAAACACAACATACAAAGCTCCCGTATTATTATCCTGGAAAAATTCTCCGTCACGAAGTCGGAACGCTTTAGGCTCAGAATCTTTTAAATAGAAAGCTATTCCTTCATAAGCATAGCCGTCTTTTCCATCTCCCAGCTCATTCTTGTCTCTGGTATAGAAGTGCGTCTTTTTATCACCATTGAAATACCTGTAAATCGGAAAGCTTCCTGGCTCATCACCATTGTAGCTGGTTCCCAGATCTCTTTTTTCCCAGTTACTTTGACCTGCAAGTTCATTAGGATTAGTCGTTAATACCAGATCATTACTTCCTGTATGAAACCATCTTGTAATGACAGGACCCGGCCCATCAGCAGAACCTAATAATCTCTCCTGAAAATAATAGCTTAACCCGGGATAGGATTTAGGAAGCTCGGAGGGTAAAGGAGAGGTATTGTACAGATGCTTTTTGGTAAGATCACTGTAGAAACCGTAAATAGGGTTGGTTAAGTAAAAAGATTTGGACCAGATTCCTGCAGGTGGAGGAGTTGGGGTATCCGGATTATCTCTGAAGCCTCCTTTTGCTAATTGGTTAGGAGCAGATCCGTTAAGAGTTTGTGACTCATTTAAACTTTCCAGTTCATCACCCGGAGCTGAACAGCCAGCCAGGGATATAGCACATAATGCAATGAAATAAGATTTTTTCATTTGATTTTTTTCGTGGTTATTACGGTGCAAAAGTATAAATACTCCCGAATTTAAAGGAGAAATCTAAGGTGATAAGATTCATGTTTCTTATTTTTTTAATCGATCTCTTTACCATTGTTAAAAGCTTTCCTAATTTTACGGAAATTGATTAATCCAGTTTTATATTAAAAAAGAACAGATGAAAGTCCTCAAAAATGAACTGATCTACTTTGCAACAGCACTTATGTTTTTTACAAGAATTCCGGTTCCGTTTACTATTCCTTACTCTAATGAGATTATGAATAAATCTCAAAAATACTTTTCATGGGTTGGGTTGGTGATAGGGCTGATCAATGCAGTAATTCTTTATCTTTCCACAATGCTTTTTAACCTTGAAATAGGGATTGTTTTAATGATGATTTCCAGTGTTTTGCTGACGGGAGCTTTTCATGAAGATGGTTTTACAGATATGTGCGACAGTTTCGGAGGCGGATATGGAAAAGAGAAAATCCTGACCATTATGAAAGACAGCAGAGTAGGAGCATATGGAACGATAGGGATTATCCTTCTTTTTGCTTTAAAATTTTACAGTATTCAAGCCTTGGGAGTGGCTGCACCAATGAAGGTTTTAGGTATTGTTATTGTAGCCCATACAGCAAGCCGTTTTATTTCAGGAACGATGATTTATACCCATCAATATGTGACTGATATTGATGTCAGCAAGTCGAAACCTTTGGCCAATAAACCATTGGATAAAACGGCTTTAATAGTTGGTTTCATCAGTGTTTTAATTGCTTTTACCTTGATTCCGGACTGGCGTTTGATTTTAGCTTTCGCACTGGCGTATCTTGGGAAAGTGTATATGGGCTGGTATTTTAAAAAACATATCGGAGGCTATACAGGCGATTGTCTGGGATCTGTGCAGCAGGTTTGTGAAGTTTTATTTTATTTAGGAACAATCATCACATGGAAATTCATTTAATTCGCCACACGGCTGTAGAAAATCCTGAAAACCTGTGTTACGGTTTTGCCGAAATGCCTTTAAGGAAAGATTATATTGAAGATTTTAAAACATTGAATATAGATAAGGATTATGATAAAATTATTTCAAGCCCTTCCAAGCGATGCCGCCTCTTAGCGGATTATTTTACATTGGATTATCATACAGATGAAAGACTTCGTGAAATGAATTTCGGGAGTTGGGAGATGAAAAAATGGACTGATATTCCGGAAGAAGAAATCAATCCGTGGTACAAAGATTTTATTCATGTAAAAGCCTCGGGAGGAGAAAGTCTTTTAGAGATGCAAACCCGCGTTCTCACTTTCTGGCAGGAATTAATTCAGAAAAAAGATATCAAAAAAGCTTTAATTGTTACCCATGCCGGAGTTATTCGTCTGATTATTCAGTCTGTGCTTCAGTTTCCGCTGGAAAATATGTTCAGTATTCAGATTGATTACGGGAGAAAAGTGGTTATTAATTGGAATGACGGACTATTTTCTGTTAAAAAAGTGAATGTTTAAAATCATTCTATATTCTCATTACAATAAAAAAACCGCTAAGATTAGCGGTTTTATATTTTAGAATCTTCTGAAAGGTCTTACCCTTACCATGTTGTAATCTTTGTTATATTCCCACATATAACCAGCATATCCGTCCAGAATTCTTGCTGAGTTACCACCCGGTATTTCGGTAGAACTCCAATAATACTTTTGAGATACATCATTCCATGGGTTGGATGCAATATTGTAAACATTCTTGGAACTTTTATAAAATGCCATCAGTTCTTCTTCAGATGGTAAAAACCAGTTACCAATACCATTCACAGTGTAATTAGCACATAATCTGGCCGCGCAGTTGGCATCCGAACATTGGGAAATAATTCTTGTGGTATTAGCAGGTCCTGATCCCATTACAGCCTGAGTCTGGTTGATGATATTAAATGTACATCCCCATTTGATCTTATCAGAACCATTATAAGTAAGGTTGGCAGGCGCAGCTTCCAGATATCTCCAGCCGTCCGTAAACTCTCCCTTATCATAAAAGACATATCCCCCTGAAGCACCAATGGCACCAGCTGTTTTAAATGTTTTTTCGTCCGAATAATATACTTGTGCACCTTCTTTTACATAAGATCTTACATAATATGTGGTGTTCGGAAGTAATGCCGTAGCTTCCAGTTCGTACGCTGAATAATTATTAGGATTTGATATTTTGATGATTTGACCGTTTGAGATATTCACTCCGGCACTCGTTCTGTAGCAGAATCCTTTTTCATCAGGAGAGAATGCTTCAAGATAATTTACCGTAATATCATCCGTGCTTAAAGTTGCTGAAGTAGTATATATTGCTTTAGCCATTTTGAATGTAATATCCATCTTTGCAGGCGTAACGAATATTACGTTATCTCCATAAATAATATCACCATTATTAGCTGCAACATATGCTCTTACATAATAAGTAGTTGATTTTTCAAAATCAGTACTGTAAGTTGCCATAAGCTGATAATCTCCTGTAGTGTTAGTATACTCTTCAATCATTTTGGAATTGCTGATGGTAGGATTAATATTCTTTGCCCAGCAGAATCCACGTCTTGAATATCCCGATCCGGAAGAGGTTACTGTTCCTGCAAATTTGAACTGTGCATTGCTGAAAGTAGGTTTACCGGTTACCACTTTTGGAGAAGCATTGACATTGTTGGTTGTACCGTTTTCATCATCTCTGCCGCCGTCTGAACCACATGATGCCAGCGTAAGGGATAAGAATAGAAATAATAATTTCTTCATGATTATGTTATTAGTTTTTAATTAAGTCGGCAAATATATAGAAAAAGATGATTACTTTTTTAAAAAAATAATTTGCCTGTCATTGAGACTGTTGCAATAGATATAATCCAAAAACGCCACCCAATATAACAATCAGATGGCGTAATGGAATTTATTTAAAAATTCTGATAAAACTATCTTTTTCCAGGCTTTCCAGCGAGAAATCAAAATCAGCTTCCGCCTTTTCTGTTGTGATCTCTGCTCCAAGCTCTTTTAAAAGCTCATTGAAAGACATTGCTTCGTACCACTGCTGGTACAAGGCACTGGTTGCCATTACAGAAACTTCATTATTTCCTGAAACATGAGAATGTCCAGCTCCGAAATTCAATAGTACGAAACATTGTTTTTCGTTCTTTGTCGTCAGCATTCCCAGAATCATTTGCTTTTGTACAGAATTACATCTGGCTTCAGCAAAAAGATGGTTAGGATTCATCATATAATCGTAAGAAATATTATCTCCTTTTCCGATCACGATTTTATATCCGCAATTAGCATCTCCACTGAAAACGTTATTCATGACAAGCGTTGGCGCACAATGTCCTTTATTGGCGTAAAGATATTCAACAGCGCCGTTGGGAGCAGAAGTCATATCTCCGGAATACATCAATTGTCCGTCACCATGATTATAAGCTGCATTCCAACCTATTTTTCCGGCTATATTCAATCCCGAAAGGTCAAGGTCTCGGGCACCCCACTGATCTTCCCAATAAATACCCACAGCTAGTCTATCACCATAAAAACGCGTTCCGGTAGGAATATTTCCCACAAACATTTTTTCAGAAGTTGGCAATGCAAATTCTACATTCTCCGGGAAATAGAATTTCTTTCCGGAAAGGCTCTCATATTTCAATTTCAAAAAGTCCAGAATAAAATCATAATTGAACTGATTCACGTAAGTTTCCTTACCTTTTTTAGTCCATGATTTTCCGTTTCTCACTCTGTAAACAAAGGTATCCTGACCATACATTCTTGAGTAACATGCTGACAATGCCTTGAATAACGCAAATGGTGTCGCATTTTCCAGCCAATGCCAATCGCTGTTTTCCAGTAATGTGTTTGTAGCATCATTCAAAGGATTTGATATCAATGGTTTATGATGAACCTTTGATAACTTTGATATTTTATTGATCGCTTTTGGTGCTCTGTTTTTATAAGCAAGGAATAAAGGCTTAAATCTGTTAAAAATTTCTGCCAGTTTTTCAACTCCAAAGCTTTCAAACAGATACGTTGGGTTGAAGTTACTTTGCTTAATCAAATTAATCAAATCATCATTTTTGATTAAAAGTGTTGTAGTGGTTGTTTTATAAATAACATATCGGAAAAACTCAACCGGATTTTCAGGATAGATATCATAAAGATCAGCTATTTTTATAACCGCTTCTTTATTTCTGATGTTTTCTTTTCCTGTAAAGTCATATTCAAGCTCCGTATGTAAAATAGAAAGCAAATCATCAATGGTTTCTTCTTTTAAAGCAATTCCTGATCTTAACAAAGAAAGACATTTTTCCTGCATTTCTTCTACAGAATAAGCTTTGATGACTTTAAAAACCATCTTTATATCAGGAACATTCAGTATTTCGTCAGGAATATAGATTTCACTTTGGAAATTGCTTCCATACGTTGAAATATAATGACTGATCTGTTCAAAAAATAAATCAATTCTGGAAGTATTCTTTATTTTCTCCCAGGATTTATGAAAGGTTTTGTTCAAGTCATTTCCATTCAGTTTTTCCTTTGCATAATAAGAGATAATTTCATTTTTCGCCCATAAAGCATCTGGTTCAATGATGAAACCATCATTAGAAATAAATGGTTTTTCATCAGATTTTCTGGCCAATACTGCATTGAATAATTGTAGTGTTTTCATTGTTTTAAGTTTAAAAAATAAGTGAGGAGTAGATTCATTAAAAGTGAAGGGTATAGGAACTCCTTTTACCTATAGTTTATAAAAAGCGGGGAGTATTTTTCCAAAAAATATAGGAACTCCCTTTGCCTTATAATTTGTAAAAAGGCGGAAAGTAATTCTGAATTATAGGAACTTTCTTTGCCTTTAATTTTTTTAATAATGAAAATGTCTGATACATGAATATACACATTTTCTTCATTTTGAGGAGCAGACAGGACTCGAACCTGTGACACACAATTGGGATTCATAGGAACTTTAGTTGCCTGCAGCGAAAAGTAATTTTGTTGCTCTAACCATCTGAGCTACTGCCCCTGCCGTTATAATTTAGTTTTCATGAACCTTATAGGCTTTTACACCTGTAAGGTTGAGTTATTAGTTTTTTAATATTTTTATTAAACCTTATAGGTTTCAAAAACCTATAAGGTTTTGATTATAATCAAGATTTAAATAATTAAAATCATGCTTTTCTGAATTTCTTCTTTTTCTTCCAAGGAGCGTTCTTCTGAACATCTCCAGCCATGATACATCCGTAGGGCATCACTTCATCCAGAACTTCACAAAGTCCGTATTCTTCAATCTGAGCTCTTACATTCTTTGCACTTTTATAAGCGCTTGGAAGTTCAGAAATATCAACCTCATTGGAGTAGAAACGGATATCTAATCCTGCTGTTTCCTCATTGAAGATTTCCTCTGTCGTTTTATGAGCTAAAGATCTCTTATGCTGGCTTCTGCTGAAATTTCTTCCTGCTCCATGCGGCGCAAAACCTAAGTTTCTTTCATTCGTTTTTCCCTGAACAATCAATACCGGTTCTGCCATATTCAACGGTATCAGTCTTGGTCCCGTAATATCCGGCATGAATTTATCATCCAGTGGAGTAGCTCCTTTTGCATGATAGAAGAGATCTCCATCTTTAAAAACGAAGTTATGTTCGTTCCAATATCTGTTTTCTTTCTCCATTTCCAGCTTGTTTAGCACAGCATCATGAAGAGAAGTATGGTTTTCCTTTGTCCATTGTCTTATCAACTGCAGTGCTTCCCAATAAGATTTACCTTCTTCGGTATCATAAGGAATCCAGGCATTTTCCCTCAGGGTTTCTGGAGAAATTTCCTGTCTGAAACGGTTAGCGATTTTCATTCCTTTATCGTATAAAGCAGCTCCCGGAGCTCTTGATCCGTGATGGGTTACCATCATGGTATTTCCTGTATTTTTGGAAATTCCTACAAAAAGGAAGTGGTTTCCGTCTCCCTGAGTTCCCATATGAGAACGGGCAATGCTGATCAGTTTTTCATCATTTAAGAATTCATTTTCTCTGAAAGCATCCATCAATTCCTGAGACATCGGCATCTGCTCACCTCTTGGTCTTCCACCATATCCGAAATGAGTAATCGCATGTGCAGCATCCAAAACCTCTTTAGGATTGGTTTTCCCAAAATCTGTTAACATTACAGAACAGCAGATATCAGCACTATGGAATCCTGGGTGAATAGCATTTTTGGCAACCACCACGCCTCCAACAGGAATCTGACCTTCAGGACCTGTAGGACAGGCGTCCGGCATTAAAGCTCCACCAATCAGCGTGGGGGTTTTCATCAGAACTTCCATCGTTTTGATTACTTTTTCCACATTATCATTCTCACTTTCGTGTTCTGCGCGGATGTTGATCATAAAATCTTTAGCCGTTTCGTGGAGTAGAATAAGATCCGGCTGTTTGAACTGTACCAGATATTCTGCAATCTGGTGTTCATCCAGATTATTCTCGTTGATATAGCTAATGGCATCTTTAAACCATTTTGCGGGTCTATATCCTAATTCGATTAAATGATTTCCATTAAATTCCATTTTGTTTCATTTTGATGAGGCAAAGTAATACCCTTATTGCGCAATAGTTTTGCGTAGGTAAAGAAATTTTAATTATTTTTACAAAAAGTTTATCAGAAATACGAAAAAGTAGATTTACAGATTCGTAAAAGCAATATATAATTTAAAAAAAACAAGGCTCATGGTATTATTAGAACAATTAAAACATTTCCCGGAAACGATCCAGTTCAATGATGTGATTGCTCACATTGATGAAAATTACGAATTTACCCCTACCGCTTTTCAAAATGGTGATACGACCAATCAGGCAGGACAGAATAACGGCTCTTGTAAAGTGTTCAGCTTCGCAAGCATTCAGGATCTGACAAAAGAAGAAACACTTTGGCTTTTTGGTGAGTTTTACAGAGAAGATGTTTTGAAAAACCCGAATGGAACTGATCATCAGAATATTCGAAACTTTATGAAATCTGGTTGGGAAGGGATTACTTTTGACGAAAATGCTTTGAAAGAGAAATAATTTCAAGAACAAAAGTAAACTTGCCTATAAAAACACCAAATCATTAAACACTAAGGAATGTCATCTAATAAAAATGCACTCATCCGGTATAAAACATTGGATAAGTGCCTTAAAAACAAATACAGAAAATATACCCTTGAAGATCTCATTGATGAATGTTCGGAAGCATTATTTGAATTTGAAGGAAAAGAATCTTTTGTAAGCAAGCGGACGGTTCAGCTTGATCTTCAGAATATGCGGAGTGAAAAATTCGGATATGAAGCTCCTATTGAAGTCTACGAAAGAAAATACTATCGTTACAGTGATCCTGAATACAGTATTCATAACATCTCTGTGAATGATAGTGATCTGAAGGCGATGAATAATGCCGTTCAGATTCTCAAACAGTTCAAAGACTTTTCCATGTTCAAGGAGATGAATGGGGTGATCCAGAAGCTGGAAGATTCAATTCACTCAACCAGTCAGAAATCGATTATTCATTTAGATAAAAATGAACAGTTGAAAGGCTTGGAGCATATTGATATTCTGTATGAAAGTATCGCGAATAAAAGAGTACTGAAGATTCTCTACAAAAGCTTTACAGCAAGAGAATCCAATATTTTTACGGTACATCCACAGCTATTGAAGGAGTTCAACAACCGTTGGTTTCTGATCTGTCTTTACAAACAGAAAATGTACAATCTGGCATTGGACAGAATGGAAAGTATTGAAACAGATGAAAGTCTTCAGTATATTGACAAAGATCTGGATGGAGATGAATACTTTAAAGATATTGTAGGAGTAACCGTTGCAGAATCAATGGATCCAAGAAATGTAGTTTTTTGGGTAGATGCAGGAAATGCTCCTTATGTAAAAACCAAGCCGCTGCATAAAAGTCAGGAAATTATAAGAGAAGATGATAACGGAACTCTTTTTAAAATATGTGTTCAGATCAATTTTGAATTAGAAAGACTGCTGCTTGGATTTGGTGACAGTTTAATTGTTCATAAACCCCGTAAATTAAGAATTAAAATGGAAGAGAAATTTAAAACAGGAAGCAAAAATTATCAGAATCTGATTGTTCCTGATGAAAACTAAACTGTTTTAAAAGCATTACCAGTAAAGGATTACAGGAAATATTTTATTTTCTTATTTTATCTTGGCTTGGAAATTGTATTAATAAACCAATAATACCAAGTTAATTATGAAATCAAGAATATTTAAAGCATTAATTGCGATCCTAGCACCCATAGCGATAGAATATATTGTTAAAAAAATATCTGAGAAACTTGATAAAAAAGAAGATCAGACAGAAAAAGAACCAAAGCAGATTACGGCTTAAACGTAAAGTAGTTAAAATTTAAAATTATTAAAAAGAGACTGACATGAGTATGTACAGTCTCTTTTTTTGTTGATGAGTGTTAAAGGAAATGTTATTTTGGCCACCCCCGTCAAAAATTCTTTGAATTTCGCCACCCCTCCAAGGGAGGGGAATTTTCACGTCTTCAGTTCAGGCATTGGTTAGAGTTACATTTTTTATGGTTAAAGAAGGCTGGATTCCTACGGAATGACAAACTGTATGGATAAGCTATCATTCCAATTGTGTCATTCCGCAGGAATCTAAACATATTTATTATTCATTGTTTAAATTAAAGTTTCCCTATACAAAATCATAAATCCCATCTTTCCAGCCCAATACCTTGGAGGAATCCGCTTTGAGCCAGTTTTTTAGAATGGTAGCATATACTTTTCTGAAATCTTCTTTGTAAATAAGATCGCCTTCATTCAGATTTTGTAGATCAGGAAGTGCATTCAGTATGCCTTTTCTCTTAAGGTTTCCACTGATAAAGAACATCTGGTTGGCTGTTCCGTGATCTGTTCCGTTGCTTGCATTTTGTGCTACACGACGGCCAAACTCTGAAAATGTCATTAATAGTATATTTTTGAAAAGTCCATTACTTTTCATATCAGCCACAAATGATTTTACCGATTCATTGATATCATCGAATAGCTTTTTCTGTCTGTCATTCTGGTTAACATGCGTATCAAAACTTCCTACAGAAAGATAATACACCTGGGTATTGATGTCAGATTTAATCAAAGAAGCTACTGTTTTAAAGTCTTTTCCTAGCTGAGAATTGGGGTAAACCTGTTCCGTCTTTTTCGCTTTGCTTTTTTCAAAAATATAACCGGCATTATTGATGGTAGAACCTAAAGTCTGATAAAGATAAGACACTGTTTCATCATCATGATGATGGTCGTAGAGAGATTTAAAATATTTTTCCTGACTGGTTTGATAAAGTCTTTTAGGATCTTTAAAGGCGAAAGCTTTATTATTTTCACCTTTTAAGGCAAGACTTAGCATATCGTCTACTTCCAACGCCTGAGTTGGATGATCGCAACGATAGCATTCTTCATCCAGAAAACGCCCCAGCCAGCCCGTTTCCAGAAACTGATCGCTTCTGCTTGCTGATTGCCAGATATCCATGCTTCGGAAATGAGATTTGTCCGGATTAGGATAGCCTACATTATTCATCACGGAAAGCTCCCCATTATCAAAAAGTTCTTTAAAATAGGAGAGTGACGGATTAATTCCTGCCTCATCTGTCAGCGGCATAGAATCCTGAATGGCTAGTGTCTTCCTTTCCCTGAAGTAAATATCATTTTTAGCGGGAATAATCGTATTCAAACCATCATTTCCTCCTGTAAACTGAAGAACTACCAGAATATTTTGATTAGGATTCAGAGCCTCATCCAGTGTCATGGCTTTTAAAAAATTCGGCATCAGCATAGAAGCGGTGGCTAGTGAACTTATTTTAAGGAATTCTCTTCTTTTGATTAACATAATTTTGTTTTTAAGGTGAAGGTTTTAGGTAGCAGGTAATAGATGATAGGTAGCAGGTTATAGGTTGCTGGTAGTAGGGCTGGACGACATTTTTACTGGCAATTATTTTTATACTGGTAAAAGATAAATAAATGGCAATTAAGCTATATTTTGACAGCTATTACCTGCAACCTGCTACCTAAAAACTGCAACCTACATCAACTGGTATTCCGGGGTAGACATCAGGTTGATGACATTCATTTTTATGCTCTTGTCAGAAAAGTTCTTTACAGAGCTCATATCCAGGCTTTGCGTATTTTGCAGAAGATAGTCTTCACAGTTTTTATTAGCGAAAAGCTTTTCTATACGATCCCAGTCGATGGTAATATTCGGGTTTTTAAAGTTTTTATTTAAAGCTGTTTCACGGGATTTCATTCCCATGTCTATGTCATCATCCTGTCGGGGACTGTATTCCAAAGGGCGAAGCCCGGACCATATCTGTGGTACCTGAAGCCTAAGCATCAGAGTAGAGCTGTCAATCCATGATTTTCCGTTAGGCCATCCAGCTACATTGGGTGGATACAGCAGCATTTGCCCTAATAACTTCTGATAAACGATAAGGTTTTCAGGATTCTGAATTTGCATAGGAAGAATTCTCATGATACCTGCCATCAGTTCTACAGGGGACTTTATACGGTTTCCTATATTCTTTTGATCATAAAACCATGAACTGGAAAATATCTCAGTCATCAATTTCTTGATGTCATATCCGGAATTGTAGAAATTGGTACTGAGCTTACTGACAATCTCCTGATCTGGCTTTTCATTAACGAAGAATTTGTAAATCTTAGTAGTAATGAATTGTGCCGTAGTCTTTTGCTCAAGAATAATATTGAGTACATCGCTTCCATCAAAGTTGCCTGTTTTTCCTAAAAAAGTTTTACTTCCTTCATCATGGAGGTTTTTTCTTCCTTTAAAATTCCCTTCCTTATCATAGCTCCATCCCGTAAAGGCTCTGGCACCTTCTCGTACATCTTTTTCCGTGTAATTTCCTCTGCCCATGGTAAATAATTCCATGACTTCACGGGCGAAATTTTCATTAGGATGATCCTTTTTATTCTGTTGATTATTCAAAAAATTAAGCATCGCCGGCGACTGGCTTACCTCAAAAAGCAGATCTTTGAAATTTCCCAGTGCATTTTTCCTGATCGTATTTAAAAGCTGTTTGTTAAACCTTGGATTTTGTACTCTTGATGCAAAATGTCCATGCCAGAAAAATGCCATCTTTTCTCTCATCTGTTCCTTACTGTTAACGATGGAGTTCAGGAAATTCAGATTCAGTTCGTTGTTTTGTTCCCTGTTGATCCGCTGCATTTTTTTCCTCTTTTCAGCAGGAGCTGTACTGTTCATATAATCTGCTGCCAAATCAGGATCTGGAGTATCATAAGCAATTTCTTTGAAACCGCCTTCTTTCAATAATTCATTCATTAACGTTTTAATGTTTTTATTTTTCAAATCGTCAATTTGATTAACTCCAACACCAAATCCTGCGCGCCAAAGAAGATGCTTGTTTTTTAATAATGAATCAGCCATCATGGGAGAATTTATTTTTTTGATGGATTTCAAAGATAAAGGTTAAAATAATAAAAGGGTTAAGGTTTGTTAATATTGTAGAGAGGGCTGGAGGCAGGAAGCGGGAAGCTTGAGGCTAAAGGCAAAAAGTTTTGTATCATAGAAATAGAATTGGTTTTATAGAAGTATATTTCTTCCAACCCCCGACTTCATTTCCTCCTTAATTCACTTTTTACTATCACTTTTTTGATAATTTTTGTTAAACAAACATTTAAATTTTGTTAAAATTAATATATTGGTAATCATTATTTTATGGATTTTTTGAGTGTTAAAGTTGAAGAAAAACCCTTGCTTGGCATGATTTTTACATCCTCTTGTTTAGTAAAATTTAAAAATTAGAGTTATGAAAATGTTTAAACAAGCAATAGTACTGGCTGGTATTTTAACAGCAGGTATAGCAAGTGCCCAAAGTTCTCAGATGAATAATATGATTAAAGTAGGCGCAAATGTTGGTTTAGCAGTTCCCTCAGATAATCTTTCTGCAGCAGTAGGAGTGGATGTAGCTTACCAGAACCTGATTACACCAGGATTTGGACTAGGTATCGCATCCGGATATACTCACTATTTTGGAAAAGAGAACAACGGATATAAAAATAATGATGTAGGAGTAGTTCCTGTAGCGGCTTTAATCAGAATTTATCCAAAACAAACAGGTTTCTATTTCGGAACTGATTTAGGATACGGATTGCTGGTTGGAGATAAAACAGTTGCTTCAAATACCAATGTCGAAAGAGCAAACGGAGGTTTTTACATCAAACCGGAGATCGGATACCACAACAGAGACTGGAATTTCTTCGTACAATACCAAAAGGTTTTTGTAGGAACGAAGGGAGATTTGCCAGGTCAGGACTATAATGTGGGGAATATCGGTGTAGGATTCGGTTACAATATTCCATTAGGAAAGTAGTTAGATTTAATATATAAACAATTATTAACCAAAACCTTTTCACGAAAGTGGAAAGGTTTTTTTGTTCTGTGCAGGATTTACAAAAACAATTATTATATTTGGTAAAATTTGAGGTTATGATTCTGAATCCAAAATTTCCACTTTATTTACCAGGAGTAGAGAACAGTAATAATGATAATGTTTCTATCATTGGGGCAAGTCTCCGTGAAGATATAACAATCTTAGGCTATTTCGTTTCCGGGAACGGAGGTCTTGAGATACAAGTACAAAATACATATGCTACCAAAGAATATGCTTCTTTTTCAGATATATTGAAGAAGTTTATTCAGGACAATCAGCTGCAAAATGTAAAACGTTTGGGGATGGCAGTACCGGGTCCTGTATTGGACGGAAAAAGTAGTCCTGTAAGGTTGGGCTGGCATTTAGATGTTGCTGAATATGCCCGTGATTTCGGGTTTGAGAAAGTAGACATGCTGAATGACCTTGAAGCTTCTGCTTACGGAATGGCTCTTCTTGAAGATAATGATCTTGAAGCTATTTATACAAGCGGACATCTTGAAAAAGGAAATGTAGCGGTTCTTGCTCCCGGAAATGGTTTGGGGGAAGCCGGATATTTCTTTGACGGAAAATACCTGAGACCTTTTGCAACAGAAGGAGGACACTCAGAATTTTCACCAAGAACTAACGTAGAAGTTGAGTTTTACCAGTTTTTAAATAATATCTATGGTATTGTAAGCTGGGAAAATGTACTTTCGAAGTCAGGATTATTCAATATATACAGATTCTTAAGAGATGTAAAAAGACATCCTGAGCCGGAATGGTTAGGAGAGCGTCTTGCACAAGGGAATTTTGTAGAGGAATTATATAAAGCTGCTGTAGAGGAAAATGTTTTGATCTGCAAAATTGCTTTAGATACTTTCCTTGAGTTTCTGGCAAGAGAAGCCAATAACCTTACATTAAAGCTTAAAGCTACAGGAGGGTTGCTTATTGCCGGAGATATTCCTCAGATTGTAAGAGAATATATAGACAAGGCGAAATTCTATGAGAAGTTCAAGATCAGTGATAAAATGGAGGAAATGCTTAGAAGCACTCCAATCTATCTGGTCAAGCAAAATCATACAGCATTAAATGGTATAGCACTTTATACAGCATACTACCAACTATAAAATACAACTCCGGATTTTCCCGGAGTTTTTTTATGGGATGATATTATTCATGAAAATAATAATTTTTATTGATATACATCAATGAAATCTATTGAATAAGATACTTACATTTGTATCGTTAAATAAGTAAACAACTCTATTCAATGAAAAAAATATTTTTATTAGCAGTTTTAGCTGGTGGATTAGCTTTCGGACAGTCAAAAAAAGTAGTAGCGTCTGACGTACACTGGTGGGGATATAAAGTAGCAAAATCTGAGGCTAGTTCTCACGACGGTACTGTAAAAGTAAAGTCTGGAGACATGGTGATGAAAGGAAACCAATTGGTAGGCGGAAGCTTCGTTTTAGATATGACTTCAATCAGCTCTACTGACCTTACAGGTGAATATCAACAAAAACTGAACGGGCACCTTAAGAATGGTGACTTCTTTGAAGTTGAAAAATTCCCAACTGCAAGCTTCAAAATTACTGGAGTAAAGAAAAACAATGATAAAGTTTACAACTCTCTTGTAACAGGTAACCTTACTGTAAAAGGAAAAACAAGCCCAATCTCTTTCCCTGCTAAGATTTCTTACAGCAAAGGGGTAGTAAGTTTAGTATCAAACAAATTCTCTTTCGACAGACAAAAATTTGATGTAGCTTATAAGTCTACTATGCAGGATGTTTTTGTGAAAGATGATATTGAAATGCTTGTAAAGGTAACTGCTCAATAAATTAATCAAAAAAAGATTATTAAAAGTGTAGAAGTTCTACACTTTTTTTTATTTTTGTTGAATTGTAAATAAAAAAGAATGAAAAGATTACTATTGTTTGCTATGATGTGCGCAAGTATATCATTTGTTTCTGCCCAAAAGAAATTTGATAAGGTTGCAAAAGTGACTTCATCAGAGATCAGATGGTGGGGGTATAAGGTGGTGAAAACTGAAGCTTCTTCCCACTCAGGAACGGTAAAGCTAAAAAGCGGAAAATTCAATTTTGACCATACGGTTCTGGTAGATGGAGAGTTTGTAATAGATATGAGAAGTATGATGGCGGGAGATGTTTCTGATGAAGATCAGATCAAGCTTACCAACGACCTGAAAAGTACCAACTTCTTTGAAGTAAAAAAATTCCCTGTTGCGAAATTCCATTTGACTAAAATTATTCCTTTAGCAAACAGTGAATACAATTCTACAGTATACGGTGATCTTACCCTTAAAGGAGTGAGAAAGACCATCTCTTTCCCTGCGAATGTATACGTTACTCAGTTTACAACATCTATTGAGTCTGCAAAGTTCTCTCTGAACAGAAGAGACTTTAAAGTATTCTATCAGTCTTCATTGAAAGATTATTTCATTAAGAACGAAATGGACATTCAATTCAAAGTTACCACAGAAATGCTGGATAATGAGAACAGAATTCCGAAGAAGAAAAAATAAGATATATAATCAATATAGAAGTGAGCCGTTCATCAGAACGGCTCATTTTTTTATGACTTTATTCAATAAAGATTTGTGAAAGCTATTCTCTGTTTCTCTGTATTTTTTATAAATTAGTGGTATGAAAATTTATATTGTAAGTGGTCTGGGAGCAGACTTTAAAGTCCTTGAAAGAATAGAGTTTCCCGAACACTATGAATTGATTTTTATAGATTGGCTCATCCCCGAAAAAAATGAACCTTTTGAGGCTTATGTTAAAAGAATGGCAGAAAAAGTAGATGATTCTGAGCCGTTCTGCCTGTTGGGATATTCTTTTGGAGGAATTATGGTGCAGGAGATCAATCAATTGAAACCTGCGGAGAAAGTAGTGATTCTGGGAAGTATAAAATCTGATAAAGAAAAGTCTAAATTTATTAAGACCGGTGAGGTTACCAAAATTCCAAGAATACTACCTGTAGGCTTATTCAACGATAAAGCAGCCAATGTGTATGCTGTTGTCCGAAAACTTTTTGATCCAAGAAATCCCAAACTTTTACAATATTTTAAAGTCAGAGATCCTTACTATCTGAAATGGTCTGTAGAAAAGGTTTCCGAATGGAAGTTTGAAGAAAATCCTAATGTGATTCAGATCCTGGGAGATAAAGACATTGTTTTTCCAATTCGTTATTCCAATCCTGATTATGTGGTGAAAGGAGGAACTCATCTTTTCCCGGCTACAAAATCCAAAGAAGTTTCCAAAATACTGAAGGAGGTATTTTCTTAGAAATAATAAATATTATTGATTAAATAGTTTTTTTAAGGGGTGTCTGTTTTGAAAATATAGTTTTTATGAAATTTATGTTTAAATTTGATGGGGTTAAATATAAATTTATGAAAGTAGGATTAAAATGGATCGTTTCATTCTCTGTTATTTCATTTGTAGCCATCGGAGGTTTATTCTGGAATCCGGCTGCAGTTATTCCTGATACGAGAGAGTTTTTAAGCGAAGATAAAATTGTAGGCGCTGATGTAGCCTGGATTTTGGCTGCAGCAGGACTTGTTCTGCTCATGACACCGGGACTTTCCTTCTTTTATGGAGGAATGGTCGGGAAAAAAAATGTAATTTCTACCATGCTTCAGAGCTTTATTGCTTTAGGAGTCATTTCTATGGTTTGGGTCGTAGTAGGTTTTTCTTTGTCATTTGGTGAATCTCTGGGAATTACCATTGCCGGGAAACATTATGGGATCATTGGAAATCCATTAAGTTATCGCTTCTTTAACGGGGTAGGAAATCTTCCTCATAAGCTGATGGCACCTACGATACCATTTATCCTGTTTGCCTTATTTCAGATGAAATTTGCCGTTATTACTCCCGCCATTATTACCGGATCTTTTGCAGAAAGAGTTCGTTTTATTTCTTATTTACTATTTATCGTTCTCTTCAGTATCTTTATTTATACTCCTCTTTGTCATATGGTATGGCATCCTGACGGTCTTTTGAATAAATATTTTGGAGTAAAAGACTTTGCAGGAGGAACCGTAGTGCATATGAGTGCTGGTTTTGCAGCACTTGCCGGAGCCATGGTGGTTGGAAACAGAAAAAATCCACATCATGAGCCTTCCAATATTCCGTATGTGCTTCTGGGAACAGGAATGCTATGGTTCGGATGGTTTGGTTTTAATGCAGGATCTGCACTGAGCGCTTCTGCGTCTGCTGCTACCGCTTTTGGAACAACTACTATTGCTTCTGCTTCTGCGATGATGACCTGGATCTTTTTTGACAGAATCAATGGAAGAAGTGTTTCGGCTCTGGGGGCATGTATTGGAGCAGTTGTTGGGCTTGTGGCGATTACTCCCGGATGTGGTTTTGTAAGCATTCAGGAAAGTCTTTTTATAGGATTTATTACAGCGATTGTTTCCAATGTGATGGTGAACTGGAAAGGGTTAAAGAAAATAGATGATACGCTGGATGTTTTTGCCTGCCATGGAGTAGGGGGAATTATGGGAATGATTCTTACCGCCATCTTTGCACATGGTGAAAAAGCGAGCCTGCTTCATGGAGGACTTGATGTTTTTCTTCATCATATGGCCGCATTGGTTTTGGTTTCTGTTTTTACATTCTTCGGTTCGCTGCTTTTATATAAGATTACCAATTCTATTATTACGCTCAGAGTTTCTGAAGAGTCTGAAAATAAAGGGCTTGACCTGTCTCAGCATGAGGAAAGTTTCAGTTAACAAAAGGACATTAAGTTATACCTAATGTCCTGAATGATATTAATTAAAATCAAAAATAATTTATTGAATGGATTCAATCGCTTCAAAGATTTTATTTTTTGAATTTTCAAAGACTTCACCGCCAAATTCTTCATTATCTAAGGAATGAATGGTGACATCATTTACACCCATGATCCCGAAAATATGTTTCAGATATGTCGTTTGAAAATTGATGTGGCCGTTCTTTTCATTTTCTCCATATCCGGTATCACCGCGGGTTGAGAGAATAAAAAGCTTTTTGTTTTCAAGAAGCCCTAAATAATCACCATCTGGAACTCCGGATCTGAATTTCCAGGTTTCATTAATCCGCATCACCTGATCAATATAAGCTTTTAATCCGGATGGAATAGACCAGTTGTACATGGGAGTTCCAATTACATACACATCATGTTCCTTGAGTTCTTTGACGAGTTCATTACTGAGCTGTAAAGGCTTTTGGTTTTCTTCGGTTTTGTCTGAAGATTTTTTGAATGCTCCTGCAATCCAGGATTCATCAATATTGGGAATAATATCAGTTCCTGCTTCTCTGTAGGTAAAAGTGTCAAGAGGGTATTTGATTGTCCAGTTTTCAACGAAAAGCTGGGTCAGTTTTCTGCTGTAAGATCTTTTATTTCTTACACTGGCATTAATAATCAGTATTTTCATTTGTTAAGAATTTATACCAGCAAAATTCCTGATTATTTAATCCTGAAAAATTGATCTAGTTCAAGAGGATTTATTTTTTTTCCTGATTCGGCTGATAAATTCTGCAGAAACTCCCAAATAGGATGCAATCAGATACTGAGGAACTCTCGATGAAATATCAGGATAAGTATCCAGGAAATCATAATACTTTTGTTCGGCTTTGTACATGTGATTGAATACAACTCTTTTTTCCAGCGTTCCAAGATAGCTTTCCAGAATAATTCTGAAGTATTTTTCTAAGGCTGGAATTTCCTTTAGCATTTTTTGAAAAGAATGGTGACTGATCTGTAAGAGCTTTGTTTTTTCTACCGCCTGAATATTATAAATGGAAGGTTTTTGTTTTGAAAAACTGGCAATATCAGTTGCCCACCAATGATCAATAGCTAAAAAAAGAATTTCTTCATTTCCGTTTTCTTCATTGATGCAGAAAGCTTTTAAAACACCTGAAATGATATAACTGTCATGGCGGCATATTTCTCCATTTCTCAATAGAAAATCACCTTTTTCCAATGTTTTTTCTGTCCAGAAACTTTTACAGGCCGCTATTTCTTCAGGACTTAATTGTACATGCTGTAAAATGCTTTTAATTAATGTTTCCATTTAAAAAAATGATTAAAAAGAAAAAATATAGAGATGGATCTGGCTGACATTCATACAACCTGCTTATTTACAAAAATACTTATTTTATGGACTGTCAAAACCAAATAAATCTGGGATTTTGCTATGCATATATTAGGATTTATCATGTATCTTTGTTTTTGAGGAAAATGACGAATCATTTATGGAATCAATATCGGTTTTTGAGATTATTAAAGTAGGAATAGGCCCGTCCAGTTCGCATACGATGGGACCTTGGAATGCAGCAGCTGCATTTATCAGGATTATAAAAAGAGAAAGATCAATCGAAGAAGTTAAAGAGGTTTTTCTTGAATTTTTTGGCTCACTCGCCAAAACGGGGATTGGGCACGGAACTGATATTGCCGGAATGCTTGGATTGAATGGAGAAGATTTTAAAACCATCAACACCTCAAAAATTGATGAGAAGATAGAATATATCAAAAGCACACAAACCCTTAATCTGGGAGGGGAGAAAATTATTCCATTTGTTTACGGACATCACTTGATTTTAAATATGAAAAAGAGCCTTGATTTTCATCCGAACGGAATGATTTTCAGAGCTGTTTTCGAAGATGGGACAGAGTTGGTGCAGGATTTTTATTCTGTAGGAGGCGGTTTCATTGCGAGCCAGGAAAAAAACTCAATTCAAAAGCAGTGTGTTCGTACATTATACCCTTGTCATAAGGCTTCGGATATTGCAAAATATTGTGAAAAGCTGGGATTTGATAAAATTTCAGATTTGATTTTCATGAATGAAGAAAGCTGGAGAACCCAGGACGAAACAAGACAGGAAGCGCTTTATATCTGGCAGCAGATCAAAGAATGTATTTATAAAGGAGTCAATAAAGAAGGAATCCTTCCAGGCGGACTGAATGTTACCCGAAGAGCAGCAGGAATCAACAGAAAGCTGTTAGGAGACAAAATTTATAAAAATAAAGATGAATGGTTCCAGCAGGTGGTAGATGCTGAAGAGAACTTCACCAATATCAACAAATGGATTGCCTGCTTTGCACTGGCAGTGAATGAAGAGAATGCAAGTTTCGGAAGAATTATTACGGCACCTACCAATGGAGCGAGTGGGGTTATTCCGGCAGTATTGATGTATTCTCAGGCATTTACACCGTTTACCAATGAAGATGATATTGTAAGATTCTTACTTGTGGCAGGAGAAATCGGAACATTATTCAAGAAAAATGCAACCATTTCTGCAGCAATGGGAGGCTGTCAGGCTGAAATCGGGGTGTCTTCTGCAATGGCAGCAGCCGGACTTACAGAAATTTTGGGTGGAAGTGTCGGACAGGTATTGATGGCAGCAGAAATTGCAATGGAACATCATCTTGGATTGACATGTGACCCAATTAAAGGTCTTGTGCAGATTCCATGTATTGAAAGAAATACAATGGGAGCAATGAAAGCAATTACCGCAGCGAATATTGCTCTGGAAAGTGATCCTACTAAAGCAAAAGTAACATTAGATGAGGTTATTCTGACGATGTGGGAAACTGCTCAATCAATGAGTGACCGTTTTAAAGAAACTTCGGAAGGTGGATTAGCCATTGCGGTGAACGTTCCGGAATGTTAATAGAAATAACACTGTTTTAAAAATATAAAACCCTTAGGCATTACTGACTAAGGGTTTCTTAATAAAATAAAAGTAAAAACCACTGGGCTTTTAGTATTGTATAAAGAGATTTTATCTTAAAATTCCTCTGATCCTGTTGGCATTGGTGATCAGTTCTTCAAGGTATTCATAATTCTCTTTTTCAAGGGCAGCTTTGAATTTTCTGAGCTGGGAGATATGTTCGTTCAGTACATCCAGCACATTTTCTTTGTTTTGTTTAAAGATGGGAACCCACATTTCAGGATGCGATTTGGCAAGACGTACCGTACTTGAAAAACCGGAGCTCGCAAGCTGAAAAATAGTTTCTTCCTCACGTTCTTTTTCCAGTACAGTATTGGCAAGCGCATATGACGTTATGTGGGAAATATGGGAAATATAAGCAGTATGAACGTCGTGATCTTGTGCATCCATGTAAATCATGTGCATATCAAGGGCGTTAACCACTTGTTCAACAATATTCAGCGCATCTTCTGCGGATTCTTCTTTGTTGCATATTACACCTGCTTTTCCGGAGAAACTTTCTGCAATGGCAGATTTCGGACCATTGTTTTCTGTTCCCCACATCGGGTGAAATGCCACAAACCTTGAGCGTTTCGGATGGTCTTTCACAGTATTTACAATTCCCGCTTTGGTAGAACCGGCATCCATTACGGTCTGCTGATCAGACACAAGGTCTAAAACAGTTGGTAACAGTTTTCTGGCGGCATCTACAGGAATAGCAAGAATAATCAGATCCGAATTTTTAATTCCATGTTCCAGATCTACTCCGGCATCAATGATTTTCAGGTCTAATGCGTCACTGATATGCTGTGTATTGTTATCGATTCCGTAGATGAAGTTGGCGATATTTTTCTGTTTTAACTTCAATGCCATTGAACCTCCGATTAATCCTACTCCAATAATACTTATTTTCATCTTTTTCTATTTTTTAAAATAAAAAAACCTCGTCCCTAGGACGAGGTTTTAAATTATATTCATAAGAATCCCTATCCCAGAGCTGAGGTAAAAATTCTATAATAATATGTTCCGTTGTTAAAATTCACAAGGCAAAGGTAGAAATATTTTTCAAATGAAACGAAATTTCTTTTCTAAATTATATATAGATGATGTGAATCGGGAGTTGGAAGTCTAGATTTTAGCCTTGTTATTTGGGGTTAACAGCTCATCTTTTATTAACTTGAGTTTGAAATTTCTGAACAAGGTTGGTTTCGACAATAAAATATTTTCTGGAATTTTCGAAGTCTCAATTTCTCCTATTTGTTTCCATTTATTCTTTTCATATAAATAGAACGTTGTTTTTGCATTTTGTTTTGGTTCAAATTCTCCATCTTCTCCACCTGTATAAGTGATGAATTCACTAGGTAAATAAGAAGCAACTACATAATAATCATTTTCTTTAATGAGGTTTTTTATGGCTTTTGAATTTTGGGCATCATTTTCAGGATTAGTAGATTTAGAAAAAAAACCTTTCGAATTATTAGGGCTCCAAAAATATTGAGTTTCATTACTTTTCCCGATAAAATCTACACTGAAAACACCCATTTTTTTATCCGAATAAGTGTATGTTGGATAGGGATTGGAGATATCTGGAATGAAAAAACCGGTTGACTGATATTTAGTATCCAGAAAATTTATGTAATCATTTTTCTCTTTTTGACCTTTACAGCCATAAAAGAAAAGTATTAGAATTAATAAAAAAAAGGGTTTCATCATTGTGTTTTTGTTTATAAATTTTTATTCAATTTCATTTCCGTATAATGAAAGTTTACCGATAAAATCACTATTCCAATTTTCTATATATATGTTTTGAAGTTCTAAAGCCCAACCAGATGTCTCTTCTTTTTTACCATCAAAGGATGATGAAGAATAAAACTTACCTGTAATAAAATTAAATGTTTTGGAGTATTTTTTTCTAGCTTTTGTATAGTTTAGATCATATCCAATAACCTGTATTTTTTTGTTTTTAGAATCATATCTAAATTTTATTTTTTCAATTAGATTTTTTCTTTCTCCAGAAATATTTGGTTTTGTAACTAAATCTGCATAATCTACTCGAATGGTAATGATTTTATTTTTAATAATAGGATCACTTAAATAATAATCTGATTCAGCATTGTTATATAGGATACTATTGTTTATAATGGGGATTTCAACCGTTTTGTTCAAAGAAGATAAATAGATGGATAAAATAAAACTTGAGAGTTCTGCATTTTGTTTCGCCCTAACTTCCGCTTTGTCCCCAATATTATCATCATCAAAGTATAATGTTTCATATTGTGATTCAATAGTATCGATAGCTTTTACATTATTCTCTTTGCAGTTAATAAAGAAAAGTAAGGATAATAGAATTATTTTTTTCATTTATTCTAATAGGATTTTATCCAAATCAAGTTGTTTAAGGGATGTTTTTTCAGAAATCTCTTTTTGTATCCACTCTTCCTCGCCTGTTTTAGCACTCGTTCCCAAAGTTGCAATGAA
>NZ_PCOU01000016.1 GCF_002979455.1 Chryseobacterium sp. MYb7 | reverse complement strand
TAAATGTAATGAAAATAAAACAGTAAAACAAGTACTTTTATAACAAAAAGAATCTGCCTCAGTTGTGAGACAGATTCTTCTATTTTTATGAATAAAATAATTTAAAATTTTAATTTCTTAGTAATTACTTTTCCGTCTTCCAGTACTGCTGTAGCGGTGATGATGATGTTTTTCTGATCAACCGGATATTTGAATTCTGAAGATTTTATATCTGTTTTTCTCAATAGTAATCTTCCTGAAGCATCATAAATATGTACCGAAGATATTTTTGCATTACTTCTCACGGATACGAAATTTTCATCTTTAAAAATAACAGACGAATTCTTCAATCCAGCATTTTCTACTGCTAATAATGCTTGCGTTTCAATGATTACAGAATAATCTTCTACCTGTCCGTATTTCGGAGTATAGCATGCCGTTACTGCTGTCCCGTTGAATTCTCCGATTACTCTCATTCTTAAAGGAGTATTGGTTACAGCATTTGCAGGTGGAGTTACCTGAGCGGTAGCGAACGAACCGGTGGTTACACCGCTTTGGTTAAGAACAAGTTCTGTCGTTTCACTGAACTGACCATCATTGTTATAATCAATATAAGCTTTAATAATGTGAGAATTGTTGGTTCCGGGAGCTACAGTAAGGGTTGTTGCTGAGTTTTGAGGAATCGTAGTTTTGGATATTCCTGAGCAGTAAGTCCCTGTAAAGTTTTCATAAAAATTATTGACTGCCTGTTTGTAATTGCTTGAATAATTATTGATGTTTCCGAATTTTACAGAAGTAATTCCTACGTTGTATCCTCCTGGATTGGTGATAGAAGCAGGGGTACATGCATTCGTTAAAGTAGAACTGTTATTAATAGTTGCAGTAGAAGCAACCTGTGAGTTGATTAGTGACTGTCTGTACTGTAAAAGCTGAGCTGTTGCTCTGTCAGCCTGTCCTTGTGTAAATAAATTTCTGAAGCAGTAGGTATACGCCATCACATTTCTTTCCCCTCCATTATATAACTGGCTTGTACAAGGGTTAATTTGTCCCGTCTGGCATGATTGAGGAACTGTTGAGTGGTAAAGACTTTTCATGGGTTCCGTATCACAAACAAGATCTCCCTCTAACGTACAGTCGGCATTGACAGGGCAATCTCCTGTAGTTTCATTGTATCCCTGATGGGTATGTCTAAGCCCCAGAGCATGCCCAAATTCATGTGCTAATGTCTGTGCATTCACAGCAGAAGCACTTGTCGCCATAAAAGCGTAATCATTGCTTCCTCCAGGATAATAGGCGAAACCGTTCAGTCCTCCGGCATTGGAAGTCAGTTTTTTAACCACATAAATATTGTAATATTTTGAAGTATCCCACATTCCCATTGTAGTAATCTCAGAAGCGGTTACAGCATTGGTGGTATTATCATTATTAACCCCTCCGCTTACATATTTAGGAAGACCAGAAGCATTGATTCTGTTGATCCCGTTGGTTGCGTTGCAGCTAGGATCTTTAGTGGCGAAAACAAACTTTACAGGCAGAATAGCACTTGTTCCCGACATTCCACTGGTAGAGTTTCCTGCAAAAACACCGTTGGTATAATTGACCCATGCAATGATATCGGCATCAGACTTATTATTGGTAGTTCCCACAGCGCTTCCGTCCCCTACAACGTGTACAACAATGGGAATTTCATACACCTGATTGTTGAGTTTAGAAGCCAACTTTCCGCTTTTGATCATTTTTGATAACTTCAGATTGAAAGCATCGTCCTGAGCTTTCTCTTCCGGATACCTTTCATAATGTTTTTTCATTAATTCATCGGTTCCGCATTCCTGGAATTTCAAACTTTGTGAATAAAAATTGGAGCAGAATGCCCCTGAAATAAGCAGAAATAATAATTTTTTCATAGTATTTTTCATTTAAGAGTTGTGGATCTAAAAATAAATAAAAAATACACATAAATAATTAAAATTTTTTAAAACTACAAAAAACGAAATTCTGAACCGTCTCAAAGGGCGTGGTATGATCTTCTGTAATACACTGAATTTTTTTAAAACTTCTTTCAAATTTTTCTGATAATGACCCTTCGTCATATTGCTGAATATCCAATCCGCTGCATTTCGTAGGACCGTTTTTGGAAAAAGTTCCGAGGATCAGACAGTTCTTCACACTTTTTTCTGCGATGTCAATATATTTTGAAATCTGTTCCGGTGTTGTAAGAAAATGAAAAGCCGCTCTGTCATGCCAGATATCATAGGTTTCTAAAGGTTCGAAAGTGGTGATATCTGTAGCAATCCATTTTACTTTACTGGCCGATTCTCCCAGTCTTTCCTGTGCTTTCTCCAAAGCTTTGGCGGAAATATCAAGTACTGTAATGTTTTTATAACCTTCCTCAAGGAGAAAATCGACAAGATTGCTGTCTCCACCACCAATATCAATGATGCTGGCATCTTTTCCCAATCCGGAAGACCTGATAAAATCAAGCGATGTCTGAGGTTTTTTCTGAGTCCAGCTTACCTGATCCGGATTCTTGGTTTCATAGACGTTTTCCCAGTGGCTTTTGTTGTCTGAAGATATCATGATTCTTTTAATTGATTATTGATCTCTTCAAATTTATTAATTAATTCATCAAGTTTCCCTTGTTGTTTCTTTATGGTTCTTGGTCTCAGATAAAACCAGTTGAAAGCAATCCATGCCAATGTTACAGCATAGGCAAGAATACCTGATCCAAGAGTCATTCTTGAAGTGTATTCATACATATAAAAGCAAATTCCCAAAAACAGCATGATGAAATACAAGTTGAGTATCGTTGTCTGCATAAACTTCTGCTTGCTTTTTACCACATATAAGCTTTGGAGATATTCATTGTTAGACTGTGTCTGATCAATTTTGTAAAACACCATAAACATTTTGTTATACGCAAACAGGAAAATAACCATGGCTAGAATAACCATTATAATTCCTATTTTTGTGGTAATCATTTCAGGCTGATACCAGTACCAGATGAAAAGGATGAATAATGAAGTTGCTATTAATCCAATATTAGTAAGGATCAGCCTGCGCAGATTGTGGTTTCTGAATTTTTTCAGTTTTCCGAGAAGCTCTTCCATATTGGGTTTGTTGGAAGTCTGCTGCTTCCATATGTTTTTGAAATCTATATTAGTAGCCATTTTCTTTAAACTTTTGCGTTAATTTATCCTTTATCCTGTGAATCTTGACCCTGATATTGGATTCTGAAAGTCCTACGATATGAGCTATTTCCGCTTGTTTTACCTCTTCCAGCTCCAATGAAATAATGATTCTGTCTGTTTCAGGGAGCTCCGAAATAAACTGATAGAGCATTTGTATCTGAGGTTCCATAGACTCCTGCTTTTTCTCTTCCAGATTAATGGGGAGATCTGTTTTAGAAAATTTCTTTTCCTTTTCAATCTGTCGAAGGCAGTTATTGGAGGCAATTCTGAAAATCCAGGTTCCTATGCTGGATTCATTCCTGAATTTAGGAAGCTGCTGCCAGACAATAATAAAGGTTTCCTGAGCAAGATCCTGAGCAAGGTTAGTATCGTTCACGTATCCCATGCACAGACGGAATATCCTTTGCCAGTAGAGTTCATATATCTCTTCAAAAACCATTATTTTTCAGATAAAAAGTGAGTAAGCTGATTAAAATACCATTCTTTGTCATCATACATGATGAAATGTAAACCCTTTGAAGCGTACTGCATATTGGTGTTTTTCAGATTTTTATATTGTTCTTCGATCATGGGCTTTAAATTGACAAAATAAGACTCCAGAAGAATAAGAGAAGGACACTGTATATTTTTTATTTTTTCTCTGAGATCGGTATTGGAAAAATCACAGTACATTTTAGCAAATGTTTTTCGGTCAGATTTCATGCTCCATTCGATTACAGTTTCCTGCATAGAAGGATCTGCCAGAAGACGTGGCATAGCCTGAGTCTGCATTTTACGGAACTGTTCATCATTCATAGCGGTTAATTGAGCAATAGTAGAGGAGCAGTCATTATTTTCTTTGGATGTAAAATTAGGATCAGCCATTGCTGCCAGACACGGCAATGCGTCTACAACTATGATTTTTCCGACAAGTTCAGGATAGTCTGCTGCGATAGCCAGAGCAAGACCTCCTCCCATGCTGTGCCCGATGATTATAGGTTTGTCAATTTTATTATTCTTGATATAGGTGGCAATTCCTTTTTCCCAATCCTTAAAGCTGGCATCTGCCTGTAGTTTTGTTCCGGCAAATCCGGACATCGTTAAAGTATAACAGGTGAAATTTTTTTCAAATTTTGCCGTTGTTTCGTTCCATACATCACCTGAAGAGGCAAATCCCGGAATAAATAGTAGAGACTGATTTCCTTTTCCGGTTTTCTTTACTTCAAAAGGATATGCTGTTTCCTGTCCGAATATATTGCATACCGCTAAAAAAAATAACATGATGATAAGAAGGAATGTGAATTTTTTCATGATTTCTAAAGTTTTAAAGTTTATTTGTCTTTTAGAGACGAGCCTTAAAAAAATGTTACACAAAAATTTATTTTTTTTTGAAAAAAATATTTCTTCTTCTCCGAAATCCCTGTTGTCAGGGCGAAATCATATGAAATTTATTGTAGCAATTTGTTGTTAAATAGTAAAAATTCCAGAAAAATTAATCTAATATTCTTCCGTAAAACCTGCTGATATCAAAATAAAATCCTGGAATCTTATATTTCCCTTTTTCAAATTCCTGATAATCACATTTTCCATTATGACTTTGTGATTGGGTTTCCATTTGAAACCTGTTTAAAAGTACATATTCATCTGTAACGGAAATAACATGAAAACCGGTATCACATTTCAGTCCATCTCCGGATGTAAGAATGGCATTTAATAATCCATGAAAATTTCCGGCAATTTTTTCAGCAGTAACATCATCTTTATTTAAATGATACAAATAAGCCAGATAATTCATAGCACGCAGATCCAGTGGGTTTTCATCCAAAACATCCAGAAATAATTGGATTCCTTTGGACAGATCTTTTTGTGAAATACCTTCTCCGCGATAATATTTGACTACCTCTTCAGCTTTCTTCCCTATTTTATAGGGTTTGTATTCTTTTTGAAAGGTATAACCGAAGTAAAGATGACGGTATTGATTGCTTGTAAGAAGCGTATCGTTCTGTTTTAATCTTTTTAAAAGCTTCGGATAATAGAATTCTGAATTTTTATCCTCAATATTTTTTTGAATCGTAGCATAAACCGGTGCTTTAAATTCCATTTTCTGAGCATGAAGGAAAGTAAGCAGAATTAAAAAGAATAAAGAGAAAAATGCTTTAATATTCATGGTTTGTATAAGGTTGTTACAATTTTTTGACGGGTTAAAAATACGGAATATGTATCAATCGAATAATATTGACTGACTATTTGTAAAAAAAATAATAAAATATTGCCAAAGTGTTATTTTGTGTCAATAAATTTACTAACTTTATTCGGAATTTGAGAGATTACCCCCGGCATTTGAAGGGGTAAATGGAATTTTTAACTAAAAAACTAGAAATATTAATGAGCAGTAGTATCCAAGATGAATTTAAAGTCTTCAAAGACGAATTAAGAAAGTTGAATATCGAAGTACAGAAAGTTGTAAAAGTAGGAAACGGTAGTATGGATTTCCACGAGGTTTTCTACAAATCGCCGAGGTATGAAGAGGTAAAGAGTATATACGTCCAGCGTCATAATCTGGATAGTATGATTGAAAAATTTAAACAGGCCTATCATTAAAAAATAGAACGCGCCGCAGATCCTCTGCGGCGCGCGATTTTTATAAAGTTATCAGAAGCTAATCTTTATCCAGTGTAGAGGTTTTTCTGGTATCTTTCATTCCGATATAAACAACCAAAGAAAAGAGAATACATCCGGTAATATACCAGTAAAAATATTCTTCAGAACCAATCTTTTTAAACCAAAGCGCAATATATTCTGCCGTTCCTCCAAATACTGCAACTGTAATGGCGTATGGCAAACCTACCCCAAGCGCCCTAATTTCGGACGGAAAAAGTTCTGCTTTTACCACGGCATTGATGGAGGTATATCCGCTTACAATAATTAAAGCAGCCATAATCAGAAAAAATGCACTCCATATTGATGTGGTTGTACTCAATGCTGTAAGAAGGGGAACAGTACATAAAGTTCCCAAAATGCCAAAGCCTAAAAGAAGCGGTCTTCTTCCGATTTTGTCGGATAAACCTCCAAATACAGGCTGCAGACAGGCAAAAATAAACAGCGAAATAAATGACACCAATGTAGATTCTTCTTTCGTAAGGTGTACGGTATTGACCAGGAATTTCTGCATATAAGTGGTGTACGTATAAAAAGCCAGAGTTCCTCCTAAAGTTAACCCTACAACGGTAAGCAGCGCTCTAGGATGCTTCAGTAATTCTTTTACAGTTCCTTTTTTCTTTTCGCTGACTTCTTTTTTATTTTCAAAAGCTTCTGTTTCATGAAGGTTGGCTCGGAGGTATAATGCGATAATAGATAGCATCGCTCCGATTACAAAAGGAATTCTCCATCCCCATTCCTCAAGTTGTGCTTCTGTCAGTAATAATTTCTGTAAAATAAGCTGAATTCCCAATGCTATAAGTTGTCCGCCAATCAGAGTAACATACTGAAAACTTGAATAAAATCCTCTTCTGTCCTGTGTGGCCATTTCGCTGAGGTAAGTTGCAGAAACTCCATATTCACCGCCAACGCTCAACCCCTGAAGTAATCTTGCCAATAAAAGTAATAAAGGAGCCAGAATACCTATAGATTCGTAAGTAGGGGTAAGGGCAATCAGTAAAGATCCAAAAGACATCAGAAGAACAGAAAGAGTCATCGCTTTTTTTCTTCCCACTTTATCTGCAATACTTCCGAACATCCACCCACCGATAGGACGCATCAAAAAACCTACTGCAAATATTCCCGCGGTATTCATCAGTTGGGCATTCAGGTCAGAATCCGGGAAAAATGAATGGGAGAAATAAATAGCAAAGGCTGCATATGCATACCAGTCGTACCATTCAACAAGATTTCCGATAGATCCGCCTATGATGGCTTTGATTCTTTGCGCTGTGGTGATTGAGGTTGAGTTCATAAAATGTTTATTTTCCGGAAAAGTTTCTTTAATAATGGCATCCAAGATACAAATTTCAGAAAAAAATAAACCGCTCCGAAAAAGAACGGTTTATGTATTACAAGATTGTGTTTTTTAAAATCTATATCCAATGGAAAGTCCGCTTCTGAAGCCAGCCCACGGACCATCCACTTTTATTCTTGCTCCACTGGCATTGGTTTCTACCGTATACTTTACAAAAGGAATATCCAGATTTTCAATTTCTTTTTTAAGTTGAGCCTGCATATCAGGAGTCAGTACATAATCTGAGGTCATGGTAAAATCACCTTTTCCGGTTCCGTAGTGTGCTCCGGCGATCCAGAAATCCAAGACAAGATTCTGGCTTCTGGTCAGAAAAAACTGAACTCCGACCATTAATCCTCCACTGTTTCCATTAGTATCTCCCTGGCCTCTAAGAGGTATTTGATACGTAATTGAATTAGGACCATTGTAATCATAATAAAAATCAAAAGTATTGGAAGTAACACTTGAATATCTGTAATATGGTGCAAAATAAAATCCTTTTCCATAGCCTTTCCCTATATAAAACCTTGGTTCTATCGTAAAGTTTGTAGCTTTTACCCTAAGATTTTGGAATCTTTTCTCGTCTTTATCTTTCAAAAAGGCATTAATGAAAGGTACTTTTCCTTCTGTCATTGTTCCGAAACCGATGTTCAAAGAAAACCATTGGTTGATAGCTCGCTCATAAGACAGATTGATATTTCTGAATGCGTAGGCCGTGACATTGGTCTTGATAATATTCATCTTCTCAGCCGAACTGTTCTCTATTTCCTGAGCTCCTAATCCGGAAAACAGGAAACACGGAATTAATATGAATGCTTTTTTCATGACTCTATATTTTGTGATGTAAAAAAATACCAGCAAAAAACGGGCTGAATTTAACATAATAAATATAAATTAAAGAAAATTTATTGATAATTCTTTATTGGGTTATGATTATGAATGTAATAAACATCGGAGATTGATTGTCCTAATGGTATAATTCATCCTTAGACATGAAAAAAACGATATATACCATCTTTTTCCTTTGTGGTGCTTTAGCATTTTCACAGGAGAAGAAAAATGATACAGCTGATGCAGCACCCACCAAGGAGATTCAGGAAGTTATTTTGAAATCACAGCGCAAAAAACAGTTTGCGGATAAAGCTGTGTATACTTTTGATAAAGAAGCACTGGAAAAAGCACGATATGCCAAAGATTTATTGAGCACTCTTCCTGAATTACAGCTGGATCCTGTTGCCAATACGATTACCAGTACAAAAGGTGGAACTACTTTATTTCTCATCAATGGTATTGAAGCTACAGACATGCAGATTAGGAGTGTTGCTCCCAGTGAGGTTGTGAAAGTGGAGTATTATGATATTCCTCCAGCGAGGTGGGCAACGAGAGCAGATACGGTAGTGAATATTCTGACAAGATCTACAGAAACTGGATATGTTTTCGGGGCTGATGTTTCTACGGCGTTAAATACCGGATTTGTGAATGGTTCTGCTTACGCGAATTATACAAAGGGGAAAAATAATTTCGGACTGGAATACTCTCTGAATCTTAGAGATTACAATGACAGAAGGGTCAACAGCATCTATGATTATCAGCTGAATGGAAAACATTACCGTTCTGATGAAAACAGAACAGATCATTTCGGATATACTTTCCAGAATGTGGCCTTGCGTTATACCAGACTTGTTCCGGATGATTATGCTTTTCAGGCTAAGCTGAATATGGATATTTTCAGCAGATTTTCAAAAGGAGTGGGGCAAAGTGTTTTTACTGAAGATAATCTGATGGAAGAACATAATATGTTTAAAAATAATGGATCAGACTACGTAATTCCTAAACTGGATCTTTATTATTCTAAAAAAATCGGTGAAAAAGATGAATTGAGTATCAATCTGGTAGGTTCTCATTATACGACGAATACTACAGAAACGGCCAAAGAATGGATCGTAGGTTCAGGATTGTCTGTGTACGACAATGATATGGTTTTGAAGGCGAAACAAACAAGTCTTGTGGGAGAGCTTGCCCACGTTCATGATTTTAAAGCAGGAAAACTTTCATCCGGATATCGCATTTCGAGATCTTCTATTTCCAATGATCTGAATAATCTTGCCGGTTATTCTCAATACAGCGTCAATTATCTGGAGCAGTATTTTTATACAGAATTTGCCGGAAAAGTTGATAAATTCAGCTATCGTATCGGAGCGGGGCTTACCAATATTCACAACAAAAGTGCAGAGAATACTTTTGATGAATGGACCTTCACCCCGAAGGTTATTTTAGCCTATCAGCTTAAAGGAAATCAGAATCTTCGCTTTACAGCAAGTTACAGTCCGATAAGTCCGTGGAGTAATGCTTTGAGTAGTAATGTGGTGCAGCTGGCACCTAATATTGTTCAGCGAGGAAATCCTTTTTTAGAGTCTCAACAGGTGTTTGCCAATAATCTGACTTATTCTTTTAATAATAAGTATTTTGATTTTAATGCAGGTCTGTTTTACCGATATACCGACAGAGTGATCAATCAGTATTATGTTCAGGATGATGTATTGGGAGGGTATGCTCTGACTTATGAAAATGGAAAAAATGGACAAAGGTATGGTATACAGTTAACGGGATCTTATAAGCCTTTTGGAAACAGTCTTCTTGTTATAAAAGCGGTCATCACACCAACTTCCGAGACTGTAAGGACAAGTAAAGGTGCTTTGATTAAAAATGATTATTTAGGAAATTACTTTTCACTTTCTTCGGAATATAAATCGTTCTCAGTACAGTATCAGTTTAATATTCCTGTTTATAGTTTAAGTGGAGCATTTCTTAATACGAATGAAAATCAGAATAATATTTTTATGAGCTACAAACACAAAAACTGGACGTTCTCCACGGGAATGTACTGGATTGGAATGCCTTCGGAATATAAAACGAAAAGTTTACCGGAAAGTTTGGTTGATTATAAAGTTCATACACAGATTATGAACAATAAATCAATGTTTGTGTTGGGATTAAGCTATGATTTCTCCAAAGGTAAAAAGACGGAAATTCAGCGAAAACTTAATAATGAAACAGCTCCTGCTGCTACTTTTTAAAAATAATTTTGAATGTTAATAAGAAATCCCCGCTCATTTGTAGGAGTGGGGATTTTGTTTTATTATTTCTTGATGAATTTTGTATTCTTTTTGTCTGCAGTATTTTTTCCGCTGATCTCAATGAAATAAGAAGCTGGTGGAAGGTCTGAGATCTGAATGTTTCCGGATTTTACCTCTGAAGTTTTAACCAGTTTTCCATCCAGACTGTAAATATTTGCTTTGGAATAATTATCTGTATTTCCTTTGAAACCAATAAAGTCTTTTGCAGGGTTAGGATAAACAACTAGATTTTCTTTTTTTGCTGCATTGCTTATAGAAAGGAATGTCTCGCTTAAAGCCTGCGCACTTGATGTGGATTGGTTGATACCTAATAAAGGAACACTAATGTTTCCGCTGGTCGTGCTAAGTAGCGCATATCTGTGAGAAGCATCGTAATAGGCATAAGCGGTATTGGTAACCGTTCCTATTGGATTAGAATAAATCACATCAAAAGAGGAGTATAAATTAAAATTCTGTGTATACTTTACTCTAAGAACATTACTGTAAGTTTGGTTGCCTACAATTAGGGTTCCGTATGCGTCAGCCTGAGTAGCCAGTGTCCCACTAAACAATCCGTTGGCAACAGATGAAGTGAAAGTTCCTTTAGCATTATCGTTTTGAGCAGGTCCGTAAGCTGTTGGATAATTGTTATAAGTACCATTATCTACATTAAAATTTAAAGTGGCCTGTGGATTTACAATTCCTGTAATTTCCAGTTTGGTTGCAGTTGCTTTATAATAAATTGTGTTTGTGCCGTCTACCATTTTAATGGTTGATCCAGGAAATGTTGTGATTTCAGTTGAAGTTGGAACAGAATAAGTAGTTTGTGAAGAAGCTCCCATTGTAAGACTTCCGTTTGAAAATGTAACGTTAGCCCCCGTTGCAGAGTTATCTACAGTTCCGTTTAACTGATTGTAATTAACAATATCTCCGGAAACAGGATCGTTGGCTGCTTTTGTGAGTGTAATCTGTGCAGAAAGCATAACAGATGTTCCTAAAAGGAAAAAGAGGATAGATTTTTTCATAATAAACTTTTTGCTAAAGTTAATTAAAAACACAATCCGAATTTTAATTTAATTCGTTTTTATCCAGATATTTAAGGAAATCGCCGGCTGATAAAATCAGCCGGCGATTCTGTGCGTTAAAAAACTAAATTTTAGTTGCTCATAATCATTTTACGGTAAGCATAAATATCTTCGATAGTCACGACACTCATCCCTTTTTTGATAGCAAAGTCTACAATTTCAGGAAGTCTTGCCATAGAACCGTCCTCGTTGGTCAGTTCGCAAAGTACGGCATCGTCTCCCAGATTGGCCATTTTTACAAGATCTACACTGCCTTCAGTATGTCCACGTCTTTCAAAGACACCATCTTTTCTGGCAATCAGGGGGAATACGTGTCCTGGACTTGCAATATGCTCTGCCTGGGCATTTGATGCCACAGCGGTTCTGATCGTTGTTACACGATCTTTTGCAGAAACCCCTGATTCTACACCCTCTCTGGCTTCAATAGAAATGGTAAATGCGGTTTGATTTTTTGAATTGTTGTTTTCCACCATCGGACGAAGGTTGAGATGGCGGCTTTTTTCCTCAGAAATACATAAGCAGACGATGCCGCTGCATTCACGGATCAGAAGTGCCATATCCTGTTCTGTAATAGTGGAAGCGGGAAAGATGATATCACCTTCATTTTCGCGGTTTTCATCATCTACTAATAGAATACCTTTTCCCTGTTGTAATGTCTGAAGTGCTTTTTCTACACGTTCTTTGGAGGTTGCTCCGAATTGTTCTAATAATTTTTCCATGTTATTTTACTTTTAAAAGTTAAAATAGTCTTCGGTACATGGAAATGAAATACAACGCAACAAGAATCCATAAGGAATCTTATTGGTCATCTCATTTTCTTCTCTCATCCAGACTTTAACTGTCGGTTCCGGAATTTCACCAGATCAGTCCTTTCAGAAGAAAGGAGTCGCGGACTGTAACCGCCGGTAGGGAATTTCGCCCTGCCCCGAAGAAAACTTATACTAAGTTTTGCTGTATGTTGTAATTTAAATTTTTATTTCATTGAATAGTATTTAACGCACAGACCGCTAATTTCGGGAAGTTTTTTGAATTGGAGAAGAAATTTATGACGAATCACTTACATTATTTTTCTCTACAGACACATTCTTGATTTTCATTTAAATAAGCAATGGTTGCCTTGCACATTTTCTCTAAGGTGTCAATATTGATATCAGAAAGTTTTTTGATATAGATACAGGATTTTCCCATTTTAAATTTTCCCAAGTCATCCAATAAATACTTACTTTCTTCAGTGGGCGAATAAACATACAGCGAAAACTCCGCTTTACGGGGTGAAAATCCAATAAGCGGCATATCGCCTTCATGTCCGCTTGCATATTTATAATGATAACTGCCAAATCCAATGATGGTTGGTCCCCACATTTTAGGCTCAAACTCTGACCATTCACTCATTAATTGTATTAATTGAAAGCTATCAGCTTTCTTTTCATCTTTTTCTACAAATGAGTTAATAAAATCGGTAACGTTTATGTCTGTTTCGGTGGTTTTATTTGCTTTAGCCATAGTTTTTTGTGTTTTTTTAGTTATCATTTTTTAAATCAGTCTCTTCAGAACATCATCTAAAATAACATTGAATTCATCCGGTTTTTCCAGCATAGGATAATGCCCAACTCCCTCAATAGTAACATAATCATAGTTTTTCAAATATTTGCGATTAGCTTCCAGGTCAGTAGGAGAGGCATCAGAATTGATAGCGATAACGGGTATTTGAACTTGCTTTGCAATGGTATTAAAATCAGTTTTATATAAAGGTCTGAGAAGATTGATGGCCATTTCAGGTTCATTCTGAAGAAATTCGTGTTGCAGCCTTTCTTTTACATTAGCAGGAGTCTGCTCAACGAACAGATATTGAGGCAGGAAGTTTTCCACAGCATATTTAAAATCTGTCATGTACTGTGTGAACATAATTTCTTCAGCCTGCTGTTCTGTGAAAGCTTCATCCAGATTTTTCAGGGTATCAATCAGAATTAACGCTTTTACCTGTGGGATTTTTAATGACGCTTCAAGTACATAAGCTCCGGACATAGAATGTCCTACAAGAATAATCTCATTTGAGTTGACAGCATCGGCAACAGCTTTAATATCATCTGCATATCCGGCACTCGTCCATTCCTGTCTGGAAGAATCTGATTTTCCGTGTCCTGCAAGATCCATTTGTACAATATGATATTGGCTATTTAAATATTTTTGCTGGTCTATCCACCATTCAGTATTTCCAAGCCATCCGTGAATGAAGATTAATGTTGTGTTTCCGTTTCCGGATTCTTTGTAATGAATTTTCTGACCGTCTGATGATATTGCGTAGTTTTCCATTTCAAATTTTGGTATTAGTGTGTAATAACAAATTTACAAAATTGCTATGATCATATAAGAATTACAATTGTGGATTAACATGAATTCAAAGTAAAAATGTGGACAGTTTATCCACAAAACTTATCCACATGGTTTTCTATTGTGGAAAATTCACAAAAAATAATATTTGTTGTAATTTAATGAAATATAGATACTTATATTGTTTTTTTTATGATCTAAAAATTTATCCATAGTTTATCCACAAACAAAAATTAAGTAATAAAAAGTTATCCACAAATAGTAAGAAATGTGGATAACTGATTATTTAGAGTGTAAATGATTTGAAACCAATAACTTAATTAAATGGAAATGCTATTCTGAAATTCTCTTTCATACTTATCCACAAAATTGATGGGTTTATTGCTGATCTTTATAAATATTCCAGAAATTAAAATCCGTCATAGGAGCATCCGTAATTCCGATATTTCTTCCCATTGTTACGATTTGTCCTCTGTGATAGGTTCCATGGATAATGGCATGCTGAATATATTCGTACTTGGAAAAATCACACCGAAACCATTGGGATTCTATCTTTACATTTTTTGACAGATCTTCCTCAGATAAGCTTTCCACATAATCTACCAGCATTTGTGAATTGTTTCTTATCGCATTGAAAACATCTTCTTTGCTGGTGGCTTCTGTAGTTTTAGTAAAATCAAAATCATTCTTTTCAGAAATATGACTCCACCAGTATTCCTGAGTTTGCCAGATGTGGTGTAATGTTTTTAAAATAGTCGGAAAACTTGAAATCGTTTCCTGATTCAGCTGTTCGTCGGACTTTGTGGATAACCAGTCGATGTACTTATTAACTACCCAGTTGTTGTACTGTACGGTTTTGTTAACTAATTCTTTTAGGCTCATGATATTAATATTTATTGGGTTTGAAAGATGGTGTTATAATCCGAAATGCCGGTCTTTATTCGTATTCTCAGGATTAATGAGTGCTTTGTTGCTGTAAGTTGCTGCTTCGAAATCACTAATGTTTACTGAAAGAAAAGAAATGTCGGGTAGTAATTCTGAAAGCCTCATGCTAATCTGTCTGGAAAGATGGGCTTTTTGCTCAGCACTTCGCCCTTGCATAATATACCCGAACACATGCAGGAAATTTTTCTTGTCTGCACCTAATTTATAATATTGATAGGTCTGAAGCCTGACTTTAATATCATTGGGAGCAAACAGACCTGTTGCATTAGCTATGCCATAAACGGCTTCCATTAATTCATCAGGTGTTCTTTCCTGAAGAATATCCTGTGAACAATCTATAATAAAATGAGGCATAAATTATATTTTGTGTTTTGATTTTGTGTAAGTTAAAAATAATAAAAAATATCAATGGATGTTAAAAATAAAAACCGTTCTGAAGACGGAACGGTTTGAAAATGTGTATTTTTTACTTTGTAAATGCTGATTTTATGGATTTGATTTTTTGATACTGTATTGTGGTTTTACAATATTTGTCATATCCAGAACAATATCATAAAGACCATCTTCATTGATTGGGAAATCATAGGCAGCAAGGGCAATACTTTTACCATCGTTATTCAGTCCAAGGCTATATCCCCAATCATTATTAAGCCTGAATTTTAAATTGCCCTTATTCAGTTTATAACTTTTCAGGAAATAAATATTAGGATTTTTAGGGTCTGTCTGCAGCGGAATATCTTTCCCGTCCCAGCCGTTCGGAGTTGCATTTCCAATAATTCCCCAGATAAGATTATTGGTATTTCTTTTTGCCGTTTTTACAGTTCCATCCCAGAAATGAATGACGAGGGTATTTATTTTTCCGTTTTGATCCGGTTGAAATGTACAGGTGAATTTTTCATCCAGCTGAAAATATGTTTTGCTTAATGGTAATAAAGCATTTCTGGGATAACCGCCTTCTTTGAAGATCAGTTTTCCTTCGGCACTGTTTATATAAAAATTTGAGTTTTCAGTGGAATAAACACCTTCCAGTTTTTTTAAATCCGCTGCACTCACTTTTGCAATGGCTGGAATGTTATAAGGTTTATTGTACAGAATTTTTTCTGCCAGAGGAATAATAAAATCTGTATGTGATAATTCTGAATTTGACATGACGATAAGACAGATATCATCTTCCAAAACCCTATAATATCTGCTTCTATAGCCAGGCCCGCCACCGTCATGACCTACTCGTTTTTTGTCAAAACCAGTCGTGATCTGAAAACCTAATCCATAGTGATCCTTAAGATAAGGTGTAAAAGCCTTTTCTATGATTTCTTTTTTCAGAATGGTGTAATTTTTAAGCGCTTCATTGAATTTAAAAAGATCTTCCACGGTAGAATACATGGCTCCTGCACCAAAAGGGTGATCTGTTTTAAAGCGTAATGCTTCGTTAGACCCTTTATCAGATAAAAATTCATATCCCCATGCTTTGTTTTCATCAGTCACATTATTGAAATTGAAACCACTGTGATTCATCTTTAAAGGCTTCAGAATATTGTTTTCAATTACTTTATCATAATTCAGACCTGTCACTTTCTTAATGATATAGCCGAGAATATAATATCCGGAATTGGAGTAATCCCAATCTTTACCAGGAGAAAAATTCAAAGGTTTTGCAGAAATATATTTTATAAATGTTCCCTCATCTACAGTATACTCAGAGTTTGTTTCATTGGGAATTCCTGATGTATGGGAAAGCAGATTGGCAATAGTAATGCTGTCGCCTTTCGGAAAATCAGGATAATATTTGGAGAGTTTGTCATTCAAAGATAATTTTCCCTGTTCTTCCAGTTGAAAAATAACGGTTGCAGTGAACATTTTTGTCATAGAGAATGCCCGGTAAATACTGTTATTGGTATTTTTCTCTTTTTTAGGAGCATTTCTGTAGCCGTAGCTTTTTTCAAAAATAATTTTTCCTTTTTCAGCAATCAGAACGGAACCACTGAGCAAGCCCGCTTTTTCATACGTTGAGAATAAGTGTTCCAGTTGTTTCGATTTCTGTGAAAAAAGAGGATGTACCGAAAGCAATACAGCAATACAGGTTAAAATAAATTTCATGTAATTTTTTTTAAATAAGACACTTTTAAGTGTTGTAATATTACATGGGATTTGAAAAAATTATTGATGGAGAGTAGAAGGTGTCTTTATGTAATTTGAATTAAAGTCTTAACACCGCTGATCATAATCATAGAAGCTTTCCCTGTTTCAATAAAATATTTCATGGTTTTTCCATTTTCAAGGATGATCTTTCCGAAAGTATATTTCTCATTTCCATACCCTTTAAAGTTTCCATACAATTCATTTTTTGCATGTATAATAAATCCCGATTCCAAAATTCCGTTTTCTAATGTGATCAATTTCTGAGTTGTCAAAATGCTATAATTGTCTGAATTGATTATTGTAGAACAGATAAGGAGTTCTTCTCCATTTAACTGGATAGAAATGTCTGGATATGCATTAAAAAAAGAATGATTATCTTCATAAAACTTTGCCCATTGAAAGTCATCGTAAGGCTTAATAGTGCTTCTCTTTATTTTTGAGATACAGATATTATGTTTTGATTGATCTGTTTTTTTCATTTTAAGACCACATTTTTTTTATTTCATCTGCTATTTCACTGGCTTTGGTTTCGGTGATCCAGTCTACAATTCTTGTTTCGTTGCCGCTTTGTATAAGAACAACAGAATAGGTTGAGCCACTCAGAGAAAAGCGATAGCGGGTTCCAAACTTATATTTTTCTACTTGAAAATCTTTTACCTGAACCTGATCAATTTCTTTTTTCAGATAAATTTTAGGTTTTGTAAACAGCTTGTTTTTATATCGGACTGTTATTTGTTCAGGTTCAATAGTGAGAATTGTTTTTCCAAAAGTATTCCATAGCCAGAAATATAAGAGAAGTATAAAAAAAGCTGCAAAAGGAGTGGCAGAGGAAAAAAAGTTTAAAACAGCATAAAACCCTTGCTCCTGAAGACTTGTAAGAGGAATAATAATCAGAATAATAAAAGAAAGCATCAATAAACCTAAACCCAATACAATGGTAACTGCCCAATTAGGCTTGTTCTTTATTTTAATAATGATTGGCATGCGTAGACGTATTTATTATACAGTTTTCCTTTCAAATAATAAGGTCTTTTTAAGCCCAAAATTGTTTATCCTAACCGTTGGGGAATCCAGTTCCCAAGTAGGAAGATTATCCGAAAGCTGATCTTTTAATTTTACAATTCCAGGAGTTACTTTGTAATCAAATTCATAGCTTTTTTCATGGGTGATGATTTCCAGTCCGGATTGTCTTTTATTAAAAGGAGAAGGAATAATAAATGAATATACTGAAACTATTTCATTCCATTTTATAAATGCCGTTTCTTTATTCTGCTTGAAGTAAAATCCATCGCTCATGTATTGAAAAATTCCATCAAACTTATGAAGACCGTCCATTTCTTTTTCAAATGACTCATAATCTTTTTCGTCGGGAGAATAGAGCTTAGCTATTGAAAATACCAGAACTACAAAGCACAGAAAAATAATAGCAAATGAAATTTTTTTATCATCAAAAAAGGGATAATAGTAAAGAATAAGAACTAAAATCAGACTGGCGGCTGCAATTATCTTTTTCATGGAAAATATTACTTATTTTTTTCTTCTTAGCTGAAATACATTTCCTTCAGGATCGGTCCCGTCACAAAGCCAGAAAGGGTAGTCCTGAAAAGTTTTGATGTCCCTCATTTTGACTTTTTTTGACACCAGATCATTTTTTGCAGCTTCTATGTCCATATCAATATCAAAAACAATTTTGGTATTGTTGTCAAAAATATGATCCGCTTCTATTTCTTCAAGATACTGATCTCCGATTTTGTGTAAACCAATATAAGCACCTCCGGCATCAAGTAAAGCCCATACAGGATCTTCCTCAATTACTTTCAGATTAAAGTTTTCTACATAGAAAATTTTGAGTAACTGCACATCTTTTACATACAAAATAATCGTACTGAGCTGAACATTCATATCTTCTAAATTTTTAGTTTAAACTTCATAAATAAGCTGTACGACACCGGATTTGAAGACATTGGTCTTGACCAATTTTAGATGTAATCTTTCTTTTAAATCTTCAAAAAGAGGTTTTCCTTTCCCCATAGCAATCGGATGTACGGATATTCTGTAGGTGTCAATAAGGTTGTGCTGAATAAAAGTTTTAATTAAACTTGCACCTCCATACAGCCAAATGTTCTTTCCTCCTTGATTTTTTATTTCTGAGACTTTATCCACAATGTCAGAACTGATAAAAACAGCATTTTCATCTTCCCTGTTTTGACTGGAAAAAACAAATTTATTTTTTGAATGAACCGCTTCCCAAAGTTTTAGTTCTTCCGGACCTGCATTGTCTTCCGGCTGATAATTTCCCCAGGAATCATAGCTTACTCTTCCGTAAAAAATAGTGTCTATCCCTGAAAGAAATCCATCAAAATCCATATCATCGTCCATGATACACCAGTCGGTTTCTCCGTTGGGACCTTCAATAAATCCGTCTAAAGTAGTGGCCAAATCTAATATTACTTTTTTCATGTTTATATAATTATGCTGATGTTTATCTATCGCTTTGTTTTATAAAGTGTAAAGTTTGAATAACCTCTAGAAGTTCTGTCTGGCTTTGTTTCGATAGATTTGTTCCATATAGGTTGAAGCTTATTTTTCCTATTGATCCAGTCTTGAGGCTGTCTATATAAATTCCGGTCATTCCTTTTCCTGCTTTTTTAGGCTCTACTATTTTTGCCTTGTATCCATCAATTTTTTTATAGGTTATTTTACTTTTAATAAAATCTTCTCTAGTGGCATTTTTATCAATAACAATAAATTCTGTTGTATCCGCATTTGGATTAACTGTTAGAAGTTCGTTGAAATCTTTTCTGCTAATAATCGTGACATTTTCTTCTAATGAATAGGAATAAGGTCCGTAATCGTAAAAAATGGAATCATTATTTTTTGTGATAATGATGCCGGCATTGCTATCATAAGAATCCGAGTTTATTTTTTTCCAATCCTTGGGAGCCTGAATTGTAAAGCTGCCAAAGTTCAGTAATTTTGTTTTTTGTGAATTTTCATAACAGCTCAAGAGTATAAAAGAAGTGATAATGAATAAGAATATGTTTTTCATAGTTGGTTATCATTGTTTTTAAAACTTCAGCTTAATTTTTTGTACTTCTGTTGTGTTAGGTTGATCTATTTTATTGGGTAGAACCCAATTTACATACAATTCTTTATTTTCAACATGAATACTGTCAATACAATAATGTGGAAGAATACTGGAGCATTTTTTCTAGTTTTCTCCCAGGAACTGCTTTTCTTTTCCAACAATATTTTCAGCAACTAATTGATAAGGGAGAGAATCGGTTTCATAAATAAGATTACAATTTAGCAGCAGCTTTTTATTCTTGTTTTAATTAAATAAATATTTAATGCACCAATGATCCACCAGACAGGAATTTTTAAAATGATATATAAAACATTAAATCCATCGACAATTGCAAATTTACTATGAACATTACTTAATTCAATTTGAGTAGAGATGATTGGAATAATAATGAAAAAAAATATCCCAATTACTATTTTGCTTATTTTATTCAATTTAAGCAGTTGAGTCTTGCTTAAAATATATAGAATTAGATTAATGACTATTATAATTAGAATGTCAGAATAGTTGAAAAATGTAAAAGGTTCGGCTGGTTCTCTAAAAAAGGTATTCATTTTTCTATAATCGAAGTGTATTATAACTGAATGTTAGTACAAAGGTTCTCCATTCATATCCGTGGTAAGAATTTCACTCATATAATCAAAAAAAGGACGCATTGCCAGCAAAGTTAGAATCGCTTCTTTTTGAAAACTGTCAGATAAAACTTCCTTATCAGTGAACTTTCTCATCACCAGGAATTGCTTTTTTCTGATTAAATCTATAGCTGGGTGATTTTTATCAAAACCCCGTGGTGCCGTTTTTACAGAGTCTCCCTTAAGCTCTCCAAAATATTTCACAAAAGTTTCGTCCGAGATAATTTTTTCAATTTCTGTACTGCTGATTTCAAATTCTTTACGGATGCGAAGTAAATCGCTGGCTTCCGGACCCCAAAAACCACCTCCCACAAAACTATTGCCTGGTTCCAGCTGAATATAATATCCACCTCTCAGCATGGGTTTCGAACGGGAATATCCTACTCCAAAATTGGTTTTATATGGTGTTTGGTCTTTGGAAAAACGAACATCCTTGTAAATCCTGAAAATATGAATTCCTTTCAGCTGATCGTACTCCTGAAGTTCATTATAAATATGTGTAAAAAGAACTTTATTTTCTTTTACAATCTGATCAAACTCAGATTTATGTTTCGCAAACCATTCGCGATTGTTATTTTCTTTTAAGTGGGTGAGAAATTCAAATGCTTTTTTCATATGTTTTATTTTTTCGGAAAACTATATTCTTCGTTTTTCAAAATAGCTTTAATAGCTTCAGAAATTTCAAATAACTTTCCGTTGTAATTGTTTCCTAGTAAGATAATGGTGAATTTTTCATTCAAATTTGAAACTAAGAGGGCTTCATAGCTTCCAGCTCTTCCGTCGTGTATATGCTCAATGAGTTTTTTGTTTTTAAATTTTGCCTCTCCTAAAGCAGATTGGGTTTCCGGTAAATTAAATTGCTGCCCTAGTTCAAAAACAGAATTTTCATTAATTATTTTATTGGAGTGAAGACAATTTGACCATTTCAGCAAATCCTGGGTGGTTAAATACGTTCCGCCAGTTATGGATAAATCTTCTTTGTCTGCAACCAGGTCATTATTAAATCCTTTGGCTATATTTTTTTCATTCTCAAAATTAGTCATCACAGAAGAGTTCATTTTACATGGCTTAAAAATGAACTTTTCCACATATATTTTAAAATTCATCCCAGTCAAACGTTCAACAATAAACTGGCGCAGAAATAGATTGTTATTGTTGTAATCGTAATTTGTACCCGGTTTGAAATCCAGCGAATCAATAAGTTGTAAACCCTCAAAGAGATCTTTGTCATTTTTGATTTTTTTCCAGTTTACATTGGGAATGCCACTCGTGTATTGCAATAGATTTTTTAGGGTGACTTGATCAGCCCATTTGGGTAATTCAGGAATGTATTGGGAAACATGGTCATCCAGCTTCAGCTTGCCCTGTTCCTGCAATTGTAATAAAGCAACAGCGCTAAATTCTTTTGTAATGGAACCAATATTAAATCTATAATGAGTTGTTAGTTCTTTTGCTTTTGAAGCATCGGTAACACCGAAAGAAGCATTGTAAATAGGCTTGTTATTTTTTGCAACTAAAACATTTCCATTAAAAGCCCCAGCCTGATAAACCATCTTCATCAGCGAATCAATTTTCGCTTTCTTTTTGTTTTGTCCAAATGCGTGAAAGGGTAGAAGGAAGAGAATAGTGAAGTATAGAAATAATGTTTTACAATACTGCATGTTTAATTTTTTTCTTTGTTTATTGGTTTTATTTTTTATTTATATCAATATAAAATACCTGCATCCGAATTGATAAGAAAGATTGTTTCAGAAAAAGTATCTGCAATCCTCACAGGTATCTCACCAGTATTTTTAAACACTCCGTTTTTACCTTTTACAAAACCAATATGATGCGCGTTAATCAGATACTCTGCAAATACAATGAAGCTCTTATCATTTTCATTATGATATTCCTCCAGAATTCTTGCTAATGGCCAGATGGAAAACATATTCTTTGTCCAATCCCAATCTTCAAATCCATCCAGCTTTAAATAAAACTCTTTAAAATCATCCGGAAAATGAAAGTCAATCATTTCTTCGGCTGTTTTAATGGATTCTGGTGTTGCGGGTGGACTTAGTTTGATATTTTCATTGGTCCACTTCTCTTTAATTTTATCAATATGGAGATGTATCATCAAAGTGATTATTACCTGAAAATTTTAATCTGCTGCAAAACGCCTTTCTCATCTTTAAAACTAAAAATATAATTTCCAGGTGGTACTCTGGACAGATCTATCGTTTTATTATAATAGGCAAAACCTTTGCTCATCTGCTTTCCATCTGTGGAGTAAACGGCGTATTCAAACTGATTGCTGTTATTTTTATTGCTGATGATAAAACCGTCTCTATGTGCATTGGTATAAACTTTTGTTTCCAACGCACGGTTTTCATTGGTTGTATCTGCGAGTGTGCTATCGCTAATGTCTGCTACCTGTATGCTTTTAATCGCTGATTTGGTTATAGACGTTGTACTTCCGCCAATGATGTATAATTTATTGTTATATACTTCCGCAGCAGCATGTCTTCTGGGAATCATATTGGAAGATAACTGATGGAACTTATTGGTTGTCGTATCAAAATAAGCCAGAAAAGTCTGATTATTATAACCCCCTGCTATAAAAATCTTATCACCGGATACCGCTAATGAATGTCCGGATATCCCGGCAGGCATTGTATATTGATCGGTCCAGCTATTAGTGTTGATATCGTAAACATTGATCAGGCGGGATGAAGTACCATTAAAACCGCCAATGACATATAGCTTATCATTCACAATTTTGCCCTTGGCTTCTCTGGCTGTAGGCATATTAGGTAACGGATGCCATGTATCTGAAGCAATATCATAATACTGGAATCTGTTAGAAAATACAGTGGTTGCAGCCCCGTTGAGTCCACTGCCTCCGAATACATATATTTTTCCATTATGGATGGCAGAACCTGCATTTCCGGTATAGGAACGATTAACAGCTCCTTTTGTTACTTTATGGGTTTCAAGGTCTACAATTTCAAGATGGCTGTTCCCCCAACCGTTAAAAATATAGATTTTATTATCGTAAGTCTCCGAATTAGCAAATTTTTTGGGACTCAGCGTAGCATTGAGAATACTCCACTTATTATCGGTAATATTATATTTTTCGATATAATTGGCGTTGCCACCACTTTCCAGATATCCATTGCTCACATAGATGTTATCATCCACAATGACACTGGTTATGGCACCTCTGCCCACGGACATATTAGCGAGACTTTTAAATTGAAGGGTTTGTGCATGGGTGAACAGTGAGCACAAAAATGAAAGGAATAATAATTTTGTTTTCAATGGTATTAGTGTTTAATATTTAAGTTTCTTTAATTGAATAGGGTGGTTTAAAGATAAGAAAAAGTTGAAAAGAATTTTCTAAAAAACCTATTACTTCACTCGTGTTCTGTATTCCACTACCAGATGTAGCTACCCCCTTAGGTAAGGGGGTAGAGGGGGTTGCATAAGGGGGTAGAGACCCTTACTAAAGGGGGTATACCCACTTACCCAAGGGGCTGGAGGTACTTATAGAAGGGGGTAGAGGGGGTTGTATAAGGGGATAGAGACCGTTCCTAAAGGGGGTATACCCACTTACCCAAGGGGCTGGAGGTACTTATAGAAGGGGCTGGAAGGAGTATGGAAGGGGGTAGAGGTGCTTTATTGCCAGAAATCTGATGACTTTGGATGATTTATGATCATAAGAAATCCGAAGACAATAGGCTTCGGATTTTTTTTTTTTTCATAAAGGCGGGCTGCTTTTCAAAGCAGGCTTATATTTTTATTTCAAATAAATTTTTTCAAGAAGTTCTACAGATTCTGCTTCAGTTAATGGGATCTTTTTATCTGTATTATTGGTTAGATTGAATGAAATCAGATTGTTGTTTCTAACGGCATAGAGTAAATAGGAAGTCTGGTCCTTATGATCATTCTGAGGCATGTTTCTTACAATAATTTTCCAGATGATATAATTTTTTTCTTCGTTTCGCTTTATTTCGGAAACTTCGGCTTTCACTCCATGGGAAGATGCCCAGTAATCATATTCCCATTTGTAAAATGCATTCAGCAATTCTTTTTCTGTTAAGCCTTCTTTATAAAATTCAAATTTTTCAGGCTTTCTTACAGAAATTAATACACTTATTTTTTCGTCTTTATTGCTTAAGTGAAATTGTCCGGATTGTTTAAGGTGGTTTTTATATTCCCATTTTCCAGGGAATTCAAATAACTCTCCATTGATTTGAAAAGGAGTCTTCTTTTGTGCAAAAGAAGAGGTTGAAACCAGTAAAAGAATGAAGATGGAAAAAAGTTTAATGTTTAATTTCATTTTGAGTATAATTTTCTTGAAGGGTGGGTTATTAGTTTTGTTTTTAATGGTTGAAAGTATCAATTATTATTAATTATTTCCTGACTTTCGGATTTTGAAATACCAAAGGATTCAGAAACATTCCAGTTTTCACTTTTACTCAAAGTCACATGTAAGATTTTAATTTCCAGGCCGTTGGTATAATGAAACATTAAAGTACCTTTATTCTCAATCAATGAATTTTTACTATACCAAACCAAAAGACCATTATTGATAGCAGGAAAGGAATATTGTTTTAGTGGAGAGTAATGTACTTCAAACAGACGGTATTCTCCTTCTTTTCTTTTTTTTATATAATCCGAAATCTTACATGGAATGTAATAGCCTCTGTAAGAATCCTGATAAATAGAAGTAGAAGAAACAATATTAGGGTGAAAAAGAGATATGCTTAGTTCATTACCGTGACTCCAAAAAGAAAAAATTTGTTCTCTTTCAGTTGCCCATCTGCTATCAAAAATACTATTTACACTGGCAATAAATAATTCTCTTGGTTTCCAGAGCTGAAGATATTTTCTGATGATTTTTTCACAGTTGGCAATGAAAACAGGATCATCATTTTCATCTTTGGTTATAAAATCCATTATTTTATGTTGAATGAAATTAGTAAAGTACTTATACCAATTTTATTTTTGAATTAGCTGTTCCAGTCTGGCCATCATCTCATCTTTTTCTTTCAACATTCTTTCGTACAGCGCAATTTTTTCTTCGTGTAGTTGCAAAACTTTATCTATAGGATGAAACGAAGGATTATTATTTATACCATTAAGTATAGAGCCATTATCAAATGTATTAGCAATAATATTAACTGCTTGTTCTTCATCCATATTCTCAATAGCTTCCACAGGAACTTTCAGAATCTGGGAAATCTTTTCTAAAATATCCTCTTCAATAGTTTCTTTCTGCTCCAAAAGCGAAATCTTCTTTTGGTTCCAGTCTTCACCAAGATCAAAAGCCAAAGCCTCCTGCTTGATGCCTAACATTTCCCGAAAACGCTTGATATTTCTCCCTTGATGTATTTTTTTGTTTTGCATATTTGTGTACGTTATAGAAACAAATATAAGTAAAAGTTGGGGGATAGGAAATGGGGGAGTGGGGTATTTTAGGCGGGCAGAAATAAGTAATCCGAAGTGGGAGGACTTCGGATTTTGTTTTATTTAAACATTCTAATATAATCCAAATGCCAAAGTCCCAAGTCATATGATATAATCGTACCTAGTAGCGGGGATTTTATCTTGGGATGAAAGGACAATGTATTTGCTATAGAATTACTAATTTTTTATTACTTTTAGTTGTAATTTATAAATTGTTTTAAATCATTGTATGCTTTTTTTGCAAATTGATTATTAGGTTCTACAGACATCCAAAAATTAAGTTTCCCAATTATCGAATATAAGTAATTAGGATTTTTAATTTTATTTCTTCTAATAACATTTAATGCCCCAAATTTTCTTATAAAGTGAACTTCTTGTTTAAGTTTACGTTTATACTGTTTGGGAACTTTAATTGTATTATCTGAAATCGAAATTCCCGTAATAATTCTTTTTGATTTTTTTTGCTGTAAAAAAGTTTTCTCATCATTTGCTTCAAAGCCACATTCACTAATTATCTCTTTTATATATTCTAAATGCTTAGAAGTGATTTTTTTGCCTGAAAATGCTAAGTCATCAGCATACCTTGTATATTTTAAATCAAATTTTTTGGCAAAAGCAAATAACCTCTTATCCAAAGTAATTGCTACTAAATTACTTAATATAGGACTTGTAGGAGCTCCTTGCGGTAAATTTTGATCATAGCAACATATTGAAGCTAAGTAAAAAGATACTTTTTGTGTATAACCAAAAGATTTAAAAATATTTATAACTTGATTTATTGTGATTGATGGGAAAAAATCTTTTATATCAATTTTTAAAAATTCATCTTGATTTACATGTATTTTTGCATTGGTTATAATTGACTTTTTTTTTGTAAACCCTTGTGCGCAAGGATGTATTTTAATATTTTTCAATATGTTATTATAAATCCATCTTTGGCAATCTAGAAGCGCAGGATAGGGAGCTGTAATTTTTCTTGTACCTCCTTTTTTCTTTGGAATTTCAAACTCGCGATAATGAGATATATTGGAATTAACTACAGATGATAAATATTTTGAATTTCTTCCTAATAAAAGTGTAAGATGGAAGAAATCAAATATGATAGGTACTTTATTATTTAAAAGTACTTCTATGTATCTTAAATAATTCTGTTTAATTTCATCATTAATTTTGGCTTTTGTGAAAGACGAATTCCAAAAAAATAGATCTTTTTTACTCATAAGAAATGGAAGGTAATAAGTTAACTACTTTCTTAACTTTAGCTTTGTGATTAATACTGATTATTTTGGAGTAATCTACAAAATAATTTGGATTAATCACCGCGAGTCTCAGCTCTGCTGAGCGAGAACCCTTAAATAAAAAATTTCTAATTTTGTATTTAAGGGTAAAGGATAAAGTGTACCTTATCCTACGAAGCGACTTCACTTCAATTGTACTAGTTTCTTCTATACCTTCCAAATTTATTGCAATTTATTAAAAATTAAAATCTCTTGGAACATAAAAACTATTAATTTTTATCTGGGGGCCTAAAAATTCTTCTTTTATGTCGAATTCTTTTTTTTCGTGCTTTATATTTTTTTTAACTATTGATTCAATTCCTTCTTTTGTGATTTCTATTCTTTCATTAGTTCCAGTAATGTAGTTTGATGCTTTTAAGTTTTCTATTGTCTCAAATAATATTTTTGGAGATACTTTATATCTAGAGTATAAAGTATATATAAATAAACCTTCAGTTGATTTAAATAGGTCGTTTAATATTATTTTTTCTATTTTATTTAGTTTCATTTTAATCCTCTTTCAAAGCGTGTTAACATTGTATTTCTGTTTTTTTCTCCTATATCTTTTGGCCACCAAAAAATAGGGAAAACAGAATTAGGAGTATTGCCTAAACAACTTTCTAATGAATATAATGCCTCTGCTTCATTATATCCAAATGAATAATCTGAAAGATTGAAGGCATTAATTGAATTACACAATTTTTTTTCTAAATCACACATAAGATCTTTTGCTTTGATTAATTGTGAATCTTTAAATCTTTCAGAAATTCCTCTAGGTAATCTTAAAGGACAAAATACTTCATATCCTTCTTTTTCGATTCTTTTTATAGCAGAATCCATGCCTGCAACAAAGCATATTTTAATTTCTAATTTTTCATCTTTAATATCATTTTTTAGTTGTTTCAATCTTCCTAATATTGTTTTACCACTGCCAATAAATTCATCAACTAATATGATTTGATATTTATCATCTTTAAAATTTTTTGGAATTGCTCCAAATCTATTAACCGTTTTTACATTGGACCAACCTTGTTGAAATAAAGGCATTTTAATATTATCTAAAATTTTTTGACTGCTATCAGCTTCATCGTCGTAAGTTATTGCAGCTATCTGGCAGTTTGCCTCATCGAAACCAGAGTCTACAATAATAAAATCAGCAATTAAATTTAAATAATTTGAAAAAACTTTTTGATCAAGAAAATTGAATTCTTTTAACAAATCTATAACTAAATCTTTATGGAGTTTTGTATCACATAACATTATTAATTCTAGCAAACTATCTTCTTTATCACAAAGCCATGGTTGTTTAGAGTATAACCTAAAAATATCATTGAAATCTTCTTTATTAATGTGTTGTTTAATTTTTCGCATAAATACCTCGTAGATAATATCCCAATTTACGGAATGATTGAGTATTATATGTATAAATTATATTGTTTTTTTAAGAAAATGTATTTATTAGAATCACACTTCATATTTATTTTGGATAAAGACAGGTTGCAGAAAGTAGAGTAGTTTATATATTAATTTACCTAGGTCGTTGGCCGTTACATCATTCCTGGTATTCCATCCTCCCGCTCCATACAATACAATTGCACTCTAATGAATATTTTTATAATGAAATTACTTCATAACCGATTCTTGATTCAAGAGATATGTAATCAGAATGATTATTACTAATACAATAAATTTGAGATACTTCTTCTTCTTGAATTTTAACAAATTGAGGTTGGATAGTTGATGGTAATTTATTTGTAATTGTCATAATTCCTTCGATCGAATTATTTTTATCATTCTTTGGCACTACAATTTTAAAAATGAAAGTGTTGTTGTTGTAAATTTTAATTTCCATAGTTTTTTTATTATAAATGTTCAGCTAATTTAATATTTTGAAATAATTATTCCTTACGGGAAACCATATTCCAACAAAAAACCGCTCTACAAAAGCAGAACGGTTTATATATTAAATTTGTCTTAGCGACTTGTTACTACATCATTCCTGGCATTCCACCACCCATTGGCATAGCTGGTTCAGCGCTCTTAATTTCAGTGATAACACACTCAGTTGTTAAAAGCATTCCAGATACAGAAGCTGCATTTTCAAGAGCAACTCTTGTTACTTTAGTTGGGTCAATGATTCCTGCTTCAAGCATGTGAACATACTCGTCAGTTTTTGCGTTATATCCGAAGTCACCTGTTCCTTCTGCTACTTTCGCAACAATTACAGAACCTTCACCACCTGCGTTAGCAACGATTTGTCTTAATGGCTCTTCGATTGCTCTTTTTACGATTTTGATCCCTGTAGTTTCATCTGAATTGATTCCTGTAAGGTTTTCCAAAGCAGAGATTGCTCTTACTAAAGCAACACCACCACCAGCAACGATACCTTCTTCTACGGCAGCTCTTGTAGCGTGTAGTGCATCATCTACTCTGTCTTTTTTCTCTTTCATTTCAACTTCAGAAGCTGCTCCTACATAAAGTACAGCAACACCACCAGCTAACTTAGCTAGTCTTTCCTGAAGTTTTTCTTTATCATAATCAGAAGTAGAAGTTTCCATCTGAGCTTTGATCTGAGCTACTCTTCCTTTGATTTTCGCTTCGTCACCACCACCATTTACAACAGTTGTGTTGTCTTTATCGATGGTTACTTTCTCAGCAGTTCCAAGCATATCTAAAGAGATGTTTTCCATAGTGAAACCTTGCTCTTCAGAGATTACCTGTCCACCTGTAAGGATCGCGATATCTTCTAACATTGCTTTTCTTCTGTCTCCGAATCCTGGAGCTTTTACAGCAGCAATTTTAAGAGAACCTCTTAATTTGTTTACTACCAAAGTAGCTAAAGCTTCACCTTCAACTTCTTCAGAGATGATCAATAGAGACTTACCACCTTGTGCAATTGGCTCAAGAACTGGTAACAATTCTTTCATTGAAGAGATTTTCTTCTCTACTAAAAGGATATATGGGTTTTCTAGTTCAGCTAACATTTTCTCAGGGTTAGTCACGAAGTAAGGTGACTGGTAACCTCTGTCGAACTGCATACCTTCCACAACATCTACCGTTGTATCGATACCTTTAGCTTCTTCTACAGTGATTACTCCTTCTTTTCCAACTTTTCCGAAAGCTTCAGCGATCAAAGCACCGATCGTTTCGTCGTTGTTAGCAGATACAGAAGCTACTTGCTTTACTTTATCTGTAGAATCTCCAACAGCCTGAGACTGTGCTTTAAGGTTTTCAACAACTGCAGTTACAGCTTTGTCGATTCCTCTTTTAAGATCCATTGGGTTTGCACCAGCAGCTACGTTCTTAAGACCTTCTCTTACGATAGCCTGTGCCAATACAGTAGCGGTAGTAGTACCGTCTCCTGCGATATCATTAGTTTTGGAAGCCACTTCTTTTACCATTTGCGCTCCCATATTTTCTACTCTGTCTTCAAGTTCGATTTCTTTTGCAACAGACACACCGTCCTTCGTTACGTGTGGAGCACCGAAAGATTTTTCGATGACTACGTTTCTTCCTTTAGGACCTAAAGTTACTTTTACTGCATTAGCCAATGCATCTACCCCTCTCTTTAGAGCGTCTCTTGATTCAATATCGAATTTTATTTCTTTTGCCATAATTTTAAGCTTTGGGCTATAGGCTTTAAGCAATAAGCTTTTTTTACCTTTAGCAATTAATTATTATTTAATAATTTTTTTCTGAGTTGTATAAGTTTTTGTCTGATTAAATTCAGGGTCGCATTAAGTTTTGCTATTTTATCTTCAGAAGTAAATCCCAAATCACAAGAAAGTAAAAGAAGGTATTCCGTTTCGTTTGTGGAACCTATACTTATTTCTAAAAATCTTGCGAATTCTTTGTCTGTGGATCTTCCACAACCTTCTGCGATATTGGTAGGAATAGAAACGGCTGCTCTTCTTATTTGAGAAGTAAGACCAAAAAGCTCAGATTTAGGAAAATTTTCAGAAATAATATAAATTTCTTTTACCAGTTCATGAGAAATTTTCCAGGTATCATATTTTTTGTAGTCTCTCATTGCCTACTGCTTATAGCTTAATGCTTACTGCTTTTACCCAATGATTCCTAATAAATCAGCTTCTCTTACGATTAAGTAATCTTTACCTTCCAACTTCAATTCAGCACCTGAATATTTTCCATAAAGAACTTTATCACCTACCTGAACTGTTGTAGGCTCATCCTTTTTACCAGGACCTACTGCCACTACAGTACCTTCTTGCGGCTTTTCCTTTGCAGTGTCCGGGATAATGATTCCTGAAGCTGTTTTAGTTTCTGCTGCTATTGGCTCTACCAGAACTCTGTCTGCCAATGGTTTAAAGTTTACTGACATAATATATTTATTTTTTAATTATTTCTGTGTTGTAATTCCCTAAATGTATGCCATGAGACACTGATGGCTGAAATGGCAGACTTTTGTTTCCGAATGTGAAAATTTGGCAGAAAAATTATTTCTTACGGGCTGGAAATCCGAAAAGATAACTCGTAACTACAGGAACTACAAACAAAAGAACGGTAATGGCGGAAACTAAAATTTCCATGGTATGACTGGCTAAAAATTGAGCGAATGCCGTAGCAGGGTAGAAGTGCTCATATAACGATAAACTTAGTTTAATCCCTAAAATAGCAATGACAGCAAAAGCGGCAGTTTCCAGGAAAGGAAATACCTGCATCAAACGAACAAACCACTGTGCAATAAATCTCATGGCTAAAATTCCTATAAATACCCCAAGTGTAATCAGAAGTAAATTATCAGAGAAAGCCACTGCGGCAAAAACATTGTCTATGGAGAAAGCAAGATCCATGACTTCTACAATAGCAACGGTTGCCCAGAATTGTCCCAGCAGCCCGATGGAGTTTTTATACAGCCAGCTGGATTCTTTGTCAGGATTTTCCTCCGGATTTTCTTCATCATTTGTGTTTTTCATCTTTTTGATAAACCAATCAAAAGAAATATAGAGAAGGTATAATCCTCCCAGTGGTTTTAGCCACCAAACGGAAATTAATACAGAAGCAAAAATAAGAGCCAGTCCGCGAAACAGGTATGCTCCAAGGATTCCGTATTTTAAGGCTCTTTTTCTTTGATGTTCGGGAAGATCCATTACGATGGTCGCCAGTACTGCAGCATTATCTACAGAAAGAAGGCTTTCGATAAGGATAAGATTGCCGATGATGGCGATCGATTTTGCAGGGTTTTCTAATATGTCATTGAAGAGGTGTGTAAAATCAGGAAATATCATTTTTTAAAGGAATAGAATTTTGGTTAAGTTTTGAAATAATGGCAGCAGAAACTGTAATGCCTATGAAATTGGTAACCGATCTGGCTTCATTCATAAAGCGGTCTATGCTGTATAACAGAGCAAGATCTGTGGTGGGAATTTTTCCAAACCGGCTTAGGGTAAACATAAGGGCTAGAAAGCCTGATCCGGGTACTCCTGAAGCAGTTTTTGAAGCAATTGAAATGGTGATAAAAAGCCAGAAATAATCTTTTATTGTAAGTGGAATATTATAAAACTGGATAAGGAAAATACATGAAATTGAAAGGTAAATACATGCTCCTGCCAGATTAAAATTGTACCCTAGAGGAATAATAAGACGAAGTATTTTGCGGTCATATCCTTGTGATTCCATTTTATCAAAGATCATTGGAAATGCGGTCTTTGACGACGAAGTTGCTACCACAAGAATGATTTCTTCTTTGATGCTGATCAAAAAATCCCAAAGGTTAATCTTAAAGTAAGCCGTTATAACACCTAATATCCCGAAAATGAAAAATACACAGGTAAGATATACTGTGGCTACAATTTTACTTAATGGCAGCAAAGTATTAATTCCGTATACAGAAATTCCATAAGCGATATTAGAGAAAATGACGATGGGAAGAAAGATGTAAACATACTTGATGAGTTTGAAAAACAGATTTCTTCCCAGGTCTATAGCCTTAAGAATGTTATTCTTTTTCTTTGAAAGACCAATCAGGATACCTGCAGTTATTGATATTAAAAGAAAAAGTACATAGTTGCTAATATGTAAAGGATTTGTTGTTCTTGTTAAAAATCTTTCCGGAAGCGCTTTGTGGGAAGAAATCATAATCCCCGTATTGGCTCCCGGCTTTAAAAGAAGTCCGGATCCGATGCCCAATAAAATACTGATGGAAGTGATGATTAAAAAATAGAGAACCATCTGACTTACAATTTTAAAAGCATTTTTGGTGCTGAAAATATAGCTTACCCCATAAGTTACTGCAATAAAAATAACAGGAATAATCAAAACTTCAAGAAGCGTGAAAAAGTAACTGCTTACTGTTTCCAGATGTTTACTGACTTCCGGAAAATAATAACCGGTTAATGCTCCACAGATAATCGCTGTGAACACATACAGAGTAAGGTTTCTTAAATAGGAGTCTGTAAACGTTTTTTGCTTAGAAGGTTTCATCATTCATTTTTTATAAGGTAAGATTACAAAATTCAAAGATATAATCTTATATAATACCAAGAGCCAATGCACTCAGCAACATTACAATTGATGATCCGATAGCCCATTTTAAAGTGAATTTCAGATGGTCAGAGAATTCAACCCCTGCCAGTGAAACCAACAGATAAGTGGAAGGAACCAACGGACTTAATAAGTGAGAAGCCTGCCCCACAAGACTGGCGCGTCCTAAAATATCAGGAGGAATATTCAGCTGGCTGCCCGTTGCTGTGATGACAGGTAATATTCCAAAATAATAAGCATCGTTGGTAAGGAAAAAAGTAAGCGGTACGCTGAATACAGCGGTGATTACATTCAGATAGCCGCCCCAGGTTTTAGGAACAATACTGATAATGCTGTTTCCCATAGCATTCATAATTCCTGTACCATTCAGGATTCCTGTGAAAATTCCTGCACCGAAGATCATTCCGGCTACGGATAAAGCATTTCCAGCGTGTTTTGAAATAATTTTCTGCTGGTCTTTCAGTTTCGGATAATTAATCAGAGAAGCTATACAGAAGGCAATCATAAAGGCAATGCCCAAAGGAATAATATCAAGAATCATAACGCAAAGAAGGATAATGGTCAGAATTAAATTGACAATAATAAGTTTCGGACGTCTTAATGCAGGGTCATCTTCACCGGCAATATCCTGTCCGCTGTATTTGGTATATTTTCCATGTTTGCTTATTCTTTTTTTCTCTCGAACTCCCAGAATATAAGCAACAAAAAATACCCATACCAGCCCGATCAGCATGACCGGAATCATAGGAACAAATATTTCAGTATGACCCAGCTTAAGAGAACTCATTACTCTGGCGGTGGGACCTCCCCATGGTAGAATATTCATAATACCACCTGCGAGCATAATAATACAGGTTAAAACCAGAGGGTTCATGCCCTGTTTTTTATAAAGTGGGAGTAATGCAGCTACTACAATAATGTAAGTGGAAGAGCCATCGCCGTCTAAAGAAACTAAAGTGGTGAGAAGGGCAGTTCCGATGGTTGTTTTTACAGGATTATCTCCTACAGCCTTTAATATAACATTAACAAGAGGCTCGAAAAGCCCGGTGTCAATCATCAGACTGAAATACAGGATGGCAAAAATCAGCATAACTCCCGTGAGTGCTATTTCTTTGACACCATTTTTCATCATATCTCCGAGATCAGGCCCGAATCCTGCTACTACAGCTATAAGAACCGGAACCAGGACTAAGGCGGTAAGCGGAGTCATCTTTTTGTTCATGATGAGAATCATGAAGATGAAAATCATTAAAAAGCCAAGAAAGGTCAGCATAGTTTTATATAAATATTAATGAGGTTATTGTTGTTTCTTTTTTCTCCAGTCAAAGTTGTTTCTGAAGCCTATAAATCCGTAATTACTTGTTTTTTGGGTTTCCAGCTGATTGATAAAGGCCAGCTCCAAAGCAGAATTTTTTCCTAGTTTTATTCCAAGACCTGCGGTAATACGATTGCTGTCGAAAGGTTCTAATTTGTCAACATTCATTCTTATTTCATTTTTGAGAATGCCGTAGAGCTTTTCTTTTTCTCCTTTTTTATTGAAAGGAATTCTCACAGAGATCAGATACCGGATTCTCACCTCAAATTCATCAGGATTGCTGATAAATCGTTCTTCTACTCTAAGCCGGTTGGAAATTGATGTTCTTCCAATGTAATAATCAGCAGTTACCTGCTGGAAAGGTCTTTTTTCATATCTTATCTTTTTGGAATCGTCAGCATTATAAGATTCGAGGATCAAAAACATAGCTCCTGCAGCGGGTCTGATATTTTCTGCCACTTCATAATCCACATAAGCGTTCACAAGAAAAAGCCTTGTGTCGTAAGCCAGGTCAAAGGAACGATATTGGGTAAGTGCAGTTAAAGTACTTTTATCGGTTAATTTTGCCGACATCAGGTACTGAAACCACATATTATAGTTGTCTTTACTCTGACTACGTAAAAGACCAGTTATCAAGCAAAATGATAAAATTAGCGTTAATTGTATATTAAGTTTCATGTAATATTTGATTAATATTGCGGTTTCTCAAATATATTTATTCAGAAGAGCGGGCTTAGATTTTTTCAATCAATGACAGTTTTTCTCAACGAACTGCATTTTGAGATAAAAAGATATTATATTTGATGCGTTTCAAAATAAGGTATGGAGTATGTTTTTAATCATTAATTTTATAATTATGTTATTGATTATCAGGATTTTATTTAGTGGTAAAATTCTGGAAAGCCTTATGAAGTACCGTTGGAAGTTTTTGTTGAGGTTTCAGCATGTATTTTTCCTTTTCATCTTCATTTTGATGACTTATTTCACCGAAAACTACTTCCTGGATTCCACTCAGCTGGTAGTGAGCATTATTTTGAATACCATTTTCAATGTTGGAATTTATTATCTGGTGTACTATTATTTGGTTCCCCGATTCTATTTATCCAATAAATATCCGGAGTTTATCCTGTATGCTTTAATCTGCTTTTTAGTATCCAGCCTTTTCAGGATTCTGTGGGAGCCAGCCGTTTTTCAGATAGACTTCAGCGAAAAAGGCTACCATGTCGGTTTTCTGTATAATGTGTATATTTCTCAGGGAATAATAATCCTTGTAGGTTCTTTTTTGGGGATTACCAAAGACAAATTTTTAATAGAGCAGGATGTGATCAGCCTTGGTGAAGAGAAAGATCAGCTTTACCTTGATTTGTTGAAATCTAAGCTAAATCCTCACTTTTTGCTGAATACCCTTAATAACATTTATGCGAACAGTTTTACCCATTCAGAAAAGACATCGGATTCTATTTTGCAGCTGAGCAAACTTTTGAAATATATTATTTATGACAGCGGAAAAGAAAAAGTAACCGTTTCCCAGGAATTTTCTTCATTGAAAGCACTTGCCGCTTTATACCAGCTTAAATACAATAATCAACTTGATATTGTGATGGATATTGAAGATCAGGAAGAATTTGACATTGCTGAAATTCCGTCTGCTATATTGCTTACTTTATTTGAAAATGCTTTAAAACATTCAGCGATAGGGGAAGATATTCACGGTTTTATAAAACTGTTCTGTAAAATTGAACGGTCTGAACTGTATTTTGAAATTATAAATTCTGTCGGGAAAGATAGAATTCATGAGGTGGAATCCAATTATCACGGGTTGGGTAATGAAGCAATTATTCATATATTGGAAAAATTTTATATGGAGCAGTATGAATTTTATTCCGGACCGAAAGAAAAAGATCAATATAAAATTGCTTTAACAATTACTATCAATGGCTAATCTGACTATCGTTAATGTAGATGATGAATATCCTGCATTAAAGCTTGTAAAACAATATTGCGATCAGCTTGAAGAGGTTGAATTGCTGGCTTCATTTCAGAAACCGGAAGAAGCACTGGCTTTTCTGAAAGCAAATAAAGTAGATCTTGTGGTTTTCGATATCAATATGCCCGGGATCAACGGAGTTGAACTTTTACAGCAGCTTCCCGATCCGCCACTTTGTATTTTTATTACCTTAGAAACAAAATATGCGGTGAAAGCATTTGAGCTGGATGTTGTTCATTATCTTATCAAGCCTGTAGATTTTGATACTTTTAAAAAAGCAGTCAATAAAGCAAGGGATTTTGTTCAATTTAAAAGCTCGGCTAATAATCAGCAGCAGGAAGACTACATCATGTTCAAATCCAATTATGTGATGAATAAGGTCTTTCTTAAAGATATTCTATGGATACAGGGATTTGGAGAGTATATTGTCCTGATGACGCCTCTGAAAAAGTATATGATTCTGGATAGAATGTCTAATTTTGAAGAGAAATTTCAACATTTTGGGTTTATCAGAATTCACAAGTCTTATATTGTGTTATCAGAGCATATCAATTCTTATAACTCCGGACATGTTTTTTTGAAAAACGGAGATGAACTTCCGTTGGGAAGAACTTATAAAAAGAATTTAAAAGAACATTTAGGATAAAAAATAAAGCCGGAAATTTCCGGCTTTATCTTAAATTGTTATCTGATGACAGACTATGGGCAATATTGTCCCGGTCCTATCCACAGGATACACTGTCCTTTGTAATTGTACTCACAGCAAAAACGTCCTGCTGCTCCGCCATTGATTGATTTCTGAGCATCTCTGCTTAATAATTTAGCATTTTTCATAGTTAGAAATATTTTGATTTGTACATTCCTGAGCATTTAAAGTCAATCAGGATTTTGACATTTGGTGTAAAAGAAGTATATCAAAGATACTATTTTTCTTTATTGTGTGATATATTTTATTGGTGTTTTTTTTAAATAAAATTTTGATTATCAGATTGTAATGAACAGATAATGGAAGGTATAAAAAGAAAAAGCCGGAAATTTCCGGCTTTATTCAAAATTGTATCAGATCATCGAACTAAGGACAGTTTTGTCCCGGCCCAATCCATAAAGTACATTTTCCGTTGTCGTCGCGTTCGCAGCATACAAGTCTGGCAGCAATTCCGCCATTGATTGTTTTTTGAGCATCTCTGCTTAATAATTTTGCATTTTTCATAAGTAATATTTTGATTTGTACGTTCCTGAACATTTAAAGTCAATCAGGTTTTTGACATTTGGTGTTTATGGTGATTCAAATATAAAACTTTTTAATTCAGGTTGTTATGTTTTTTGTAGATGAAAATAAGATGTTGGTATCTGGATTTAAGTAATTTATGGAGCTGTTTCTAAATACATTTTTCTTCCTGCCATTTCTATATCCTGCTTTACAATTTTCCTTGTTGCTGCATCAATATAATAGGTTACTGCGGTAGCTCTATTGCTAATGTCATCATTGGTTTTTACTGCCCAAACTGGTTTTCCTTTATATTCTGTTTTTTGAGTATCCAGAATGTAGGCTTTCATCATCCCTTTTTTCTCAGATTTGGGGTTATAATCGAAAATAGAAATCTCGGCAGTATAGTGTTCTTTCAAAGGAAGATATCTGATCAGCATGGCATAGCTGCTGCTGTCAAAATAGGGATCTGCAGGAATTTCGATCACGTCTTTTTTCTGAGATTTCTTATCCAGATAATATCCGGTGACCTTATCTTTTTCAGACTTGAGAACCATGTCTCTCATTGAATTGTAAGAAGAGTGGTAGACTGGGCTGAAATTGGAAGTTTTTACAAGAGTAGAATCCGTCCATTGAGCATCCGGAGCCTGTTTCATTTTTACAGTAGTTCTGATAAGAAGATCTGCTTTGTTGAGTTTTTTGATCTCAGTAATAATGCTTCCTATTTCTATTTTTGTGCCTGCATTTTCAGCAAACCATACCGCTTCAGAAGTTTCATTCTGGATGAGTTTTGAATTGATCCCGGTATTTTCAGGAGTAAGTAGTTTCTGGGGAAAAAAATTAGCACTACTTAGTATTAAAAGGAAAAGAATAGTTTTCATGATCTTTTTAATAATAAGTAGTGCTGTATTTGTTAAAAGTTACAACCTTTTGGCTTTTAACTCTTTCCGGCGGCCTGCATTGGGTTGACCTTTCCGGTGGAGCCTCCTCTTACAGAACCCGCTTCCTGTTTTTGTTTAAAGAGCTGGAATTTTGAAGTTTCAGCACCGGATCCGGCACTGGTCCATAAATTATTAGTTGTATCAATATCAGCAGTTTCTCTCATCGGATCAAGCTGAATAGATTTTATTTTTTTATCAAAATAATAGGTTTTGGAAACCTTTTGCTCGTTCAGTCGCCAGATCTGTGCGGCAGACTTGTCATATAATTTGGAACCATCTTCAAAAGTAAATTCAAGGATGATAGGCATTACCAATCCGCCCTTGTTCACAAAATCAATCTGATATTCTGTAATATTCTTGAACTTTTCTTTATCCTTGGTATCTAAAGGAAGGCCTGCCTCTGTTTTGATGGTGTATTCCTTATTATTATCTACCTTTTCCTGACCTCTGTCATATCTGTAATAGAAATCCTGAGCGTCCTTATCACCGTCAACATAGAATTTGATATTCTTGTCTTCTCTGTTTCTGATTTTTGAAAGATCTTCAAAACTGCTTACCAAAGGTTTCTCTACCTGATATTTTACTTCCGCCGCAGCTTTTGGATCTGTTTCAAGGTTTGGAACAGCTACTGTTACTTTATCAATAGCGATATCTACAGGATCTGTACCGTAGAACCACCCTCTCCAGAACCAGTCAAGATCTTCACCACTGGCATCTTCCATTGTACGGAATAAATCTGCAGGTTCAGGATGTTTGAATGCCCATCTTTTTGCATAGGTTTTAAAAGCTTTGTCGAAAAGCTCTCTTCCCATGATGGTTTCACGAAGAATATTCAATCCTGTAGCAGGTTTTGAATAGGCATTCGGACCATATTGAACAATATTCTCAGAGTTACTCATGATAGGCTCCAGCTGATCTTTCGGCAGTTTCATATAATCTACGATCGTCCATGCCGGTCCTCTTTTGGAAGGGAATTTATTATCCCATTTTTCTTCTGTAAGATACTCCGTAAAGGTATTCAGACCTTCATCCATCCATGCCCACTGTCTTTCATCAGAATTAATGATCATAGGGAAGAAGTTGTGACCCACTTCGTGGATGATTACCCCAAGCATTCCATTTTTGGTTCCTTCAGAATAGGTTCCGTCTTTCTCCGTTCTTCCGAAATTGAAACAGATCATAGGATATTCCATTCCGTTGGAAGCCTCTACAGATTGCGCTACAGGATAGGGATAAGGAATTGTAAATTCCGAATAAGTTTTTATGGTATGAGCTACAGCCTTTGTGGAAAACTTTCTGTAAAGACCATAAGATTCTTTTGGATAGAAGCTCATTGCCATTACCTTATTATTGTTCTCAGGAATCGTTACACGCATTCCGTCCCAGACAAATTTTCTGGAAGAAGTCCATGCAAAATCACGAACATCTTTTGCTTCGAAAACCCATGTTTTTCTTTGTTTTGAATGATTTTTCTCTGCTTTTTTAGCTTCATCCAACGTTACAATTTCAATAGGCTCAGCTGCATTTTCAGCCTTTTTATATCTTGATAGTTGATCAGAGGTAAGCACCTGATCATAGTTTTTACATTCTCCGGTTCCTCCTACAATATGATCAGCAGGAACATTCATAGAAACTTTAAAATCTCCGAAAACCAAAGCAAACTCACCTCTTCCGGTAAACTGATGGTTTTGCCATCCCTGGAAATCACTGTACACACACATTCTTGGATACCATTGTGCCATCGTATACAGATCATTGCCGTCTTCAGGGAAGTTTTCATAGCCGCCTCGGCCTCCCATCTTAATTCTGTTGGAAATATTGTAATTCCAGTCTACTTTGAAAACGAATTTTTCCCCTTTTTTCAAAACTTTAGGAAGATCAATACGCATCATCGTCTTGTTGACGGTATACTTCAAAGGATTTCCTGAAGCATCAGTTACTTTTTCAAGACTTACTCCATAGCCATTGTCTTTCACGGGAAGCTCAGAAACTTTAAGCTGCTGATCTGTGGTGGAAGGACGAAGAACAGATGAAGCGTCGTATCCGGCGTTTCTGATGCTTGAATGTTCATTTTCATCAAGCTGCAGCCAGATATAATCCAGTTCATCAGGAGAGTTGTTGTAATAGGTAACTGTTTCTGAACCTTTCAGATTTCTTTTATCCTCATCCAGATAGGCGGAAATGTTATAATCGGCTCTGTTTTGCCAGTATCCGTGTCCCGGAGCTCCTGAAGCCGTTCTGTAGATGTTGGGTGTTGGTAGAATTGTTCCCAGCTGCTCAAACCTGTTACCATGATTGCTGCCTGGGTTATTCTGAATATTTTGTGCGGTGAAACCTGTATATGCAAATACAGAAATTGAAAGTATAACAACTTTTAGTTTCATAACCGAAAAGGATTTATTAATGATCAAATATAGGAATAAGCTATTGAAATAATATCAATATTTAACTTTTAAAAAGGAATTCTTTCCAATGTCATTTTTAAGGAAAGAGCAAATACTCCGGAAGAGACAAAAAGAATCCAGTCTTTCTTATTCACTTTAAAAATGTTAAGCAGTATAAACAGAATAATTAAAATAGCAGAAACAATTACAATCTGCCCAAGTTCGAGACCTATATTGAAGCCTAATAGTGGTAATGCAATGCTTTGACTTTTTGCAATCATTACTCTTGCTGTATTGGCGAATCCCATTCCATGAACAAGTCCGAAGATGAGAGCAAGGTAGTAATTGGCGCGCATCAAAGTCTGCTTCTGGTTTTTCATAATAATATTATCCAAAGAAGTCACAACAATAGTCAGAGGAATCAAAAACTCAACCCAAGCGGAAGGAACTCTGAAGACATCCAAAATACTTAAAGCCAATGTAATGGAATGCCCGATAGTAAATGCAGTAACAAGAATCAGGATTTTTTTCCAGTCATTGTAAGAATAAACAGCAATCAAAGCCAATACAAACAGCTGGTGATCTAAGGCATCCAGAGAGATTATATGCTCCCATCCAAGGTGTAAATAAAAAAGAAAATCCTGCATTTTGATTAAAATATTTTATATTTTGAATATTTTGTTAAAATTTAATTAATTCAATAGTTATTTTCATGTTTTTACTTTAATAATTACTAATATGGTGAATTATTTATTTATAAAATAAAAATTGTATAATTGTAGATCTAAAAAAATGAAAATGGATATTAAAAAATTATTCTTTACAAAAGTACACATTTCGCCCGGAGGAACGAAGCTTCTTCGAAATGCTACTGTAGCATTTTTGGGGTTGTATTCCTATGCTTTTTATGGGCAAGTACAAAAATTAGACTCCAGATTTGATATTTTATTGAAAAATAAGGAGAGCATTGCCAATGGAAGAGTTGTAAAAGAATTGGAACGCCCCGATATGAAACTTGATCAACATTTGGTGGTGACTTCAAAAGGAGCACAAACCATGTATTCATGTATTATTTATACTAAAGAACCGGAAAAACTGAAAGCTGACGGTTTTCTGGTACAAAGCCAGCTGCCAACTTTCTCTACAGCGTTAGTTTCCATAGAAGATATTGAAAGACTGATGACATTACCCTATGTGACTTCAGTAGCCGCACCTGCATTCGATGAACTTCATAATGATGTAAGTAGAGCTCAATCCGGAGCAAGTCTTTTGCAGGATGGAGTTTTCAATAATACGGCTTATAACGGTACCGGTGTCCTAGTAGGGATTTATGACAGCGGAATAGACTGGAAGCATCCTGATTTCCGAAAAGCTGATGACCAGACCAAAAGCAGAATTGTTTCCATATGGGATCAGACATTAACGGCGCAATTTGGAGAGACTACTCCTACAGGATTTTCTACAGGGGTAGAATACACAAGAGCACAGATTGAAGATGAACTGGATGGAACACCTACAGGCTACGTTCGCGAAAATGATACCAATGGACATGGAACTCACGTTTCAGGTACTGCTGCAGGAAATGGTTCCTGTTTTACAGATAAAAGACATAAAGGATTCTCGTCTGATGCGGATATTGTCTTTGTAAAAGGAGGTAATGGATCTTTTCCTACAACCAATACAATTAATGCTTTAACCTACTTTAAAAACGTAGCAACAGCTCTCAATAAACCTATTGTTGTCAATATGAGTATCGGTGGTCAGAGCAGTGCCCATGACGGAACTTCCAGCCATGAAGTAGCAGTAAATAACTTTACTACTTCGGGGGCAGGAAGAGTAGTCGTGATTTCTGCAGGTAATGATTATGGAGCTAATCTTCACAGAAAAGTAGATATAGCAGCCAATGCGGCACAGACCTATACTTTTACAGTAGCAAGTAATACTTCTGCGGCATCTGTATTTTCATTTATTATGTATGCTAATGATAATTCTCCTGTTACAGCAAAGCTAACAACTCCTGATGGACAGGTGTATACCCAAAATATAAGCACTACAACCACTCATAGTATATTGGGAGGAGATCTTACAGCTACGATGTATAATTATTGGGGAAATGATAATAACAAACGATATGTTCAGCTGGTAGTATCCAGAGTTTCAGGAACTACGAATGCTCAAGGGAATTATACATTAGAAATTACCAACAACGGCACACAGCAGATAACAACCCATGGCTGGTTGTATAGCCAGGGAGTGGCAACAACATTACAAAACGGAGATAATGAATATATTGTAGGATCACCAGGAAATGCTTCTAATGCTATTACTGTAGCCTCATATATGGGAAGAGCGAGTTGGTATAGCGGAACAAGCGGTTATTTTACGCTTACTCCTCAGGAGTCCATTTCTTCATTCAGTTCACAGGGGCCAAGAGTGGATGGTGTTCAAAAACCGGAGATCGCAGGTTCTGGTCAGAATGTAATTTCTTCAAGATCCGCCGATTCAGCTCCTGCTGCTACAGATATTATTGCAGGAACTACTTATTATGTGAAAAACCAGGGAACCAGTATGTCTTCACCAGGAGTTGCAGGAGCAGTAGGTTTATTGCTTCAGGCCAATCCTACATTAACTGCAGCACAGGTGAAATCACGTCTTACAGCTAATGCAAGAATGGATGGTGCTACCGGAGCAGTTCCTAACATGAGATGGGGATATGGTAAACTAGATATTTATAAAGCAGTTACTGATGAATTAGGATGCGTGAAATCTAATTTTGAGACTATAGGTTATGATGAACCTTATATTATTGCAAATACAGAATCTAATTATTATTTTGATAATATAGCCCTTGCGGTAAGATATACGCCAACATTAACAGGGAAATTGGGCGGGTTTTCATTCTTAACCGGAACTTCAATACCTTCAGATATTCCGGTCGATATTCAGATCAGAAAAGTGAATGCCAGCGGAAATCCAGGAGATATTATTGCTACTAAAACCATCACGTCGTGGCTTAATAATACGCAAAAATTCACATGGAATTATGTGAATCTTTCCGATCTAAATGTACAAATGGTAACCGGAAAAGAATTTTATATTGTTGTAAATGGCTTAGGAGGAAGAATTGCCATGAAAGCTGAAAATGCTGTGGTGAATAACAGGTCTAAGACATCTACAGATGGTACCACATGGACTTCAAGAACATTTGACCTTAAAATGAGAGCCGTAATTTATGAAAATGTAGCTGAAGTAAAGAATTTAGCCACTTCCAATCAAACGAAAGCAAATACCGTAGCTAATGGAAACAATTATTTCACTAATGCCTGCCAGCTTATTGCAAGAGTGGAGAAAGAAACAGCAAGTACAGTAACAGGAAATGTAACTTCAAAAGTATGGGTGGATAATGCACAGCCAAACTATGTGGCAAGAAGATATGAAATCAATTCTGATGCAAACACAACTACAGCAACCGGAAAAGTAACTTTATACTTCAAACAGGCTGATTTTGATGCTTATAACCTGACAAGCGGAGTGAAACTACCTACTTCACCTACTGATGTTGCCAATAAAGCCAATCTTCTTATTGAAAAATATACTGGAACAAGTACAACAGGTACTACGGCTTCTTTTGGAGGATCTGCAACAATTATTACTCCTGATATTGCAGATATTATCTGGAATGATACCTATCAGTACTGGGAAGTAAGCTTCCAGGCAACAGGTTTTGGCGGATATTTTGTTAAAACAGGAACTACATTAGGAACAGCAGACATTAAACTGAATTCAGAAGTGAACATCACTCCGAATCCTGCGAAAGACTTTGTAAATGTAGTTTTGGGCAGACATTCTAAAGGAACGGTAACCATTTATGATGTTTCAGGGAAATTGATAAAAACTGTAAATGTAGATACCCATTCAGGTAGAATTAATGTTTCGGAACTGGTAAAAGGAACTTATCTGTTTACCATTGTATTGGAGGATAATACAAAAATTACGAAAAAAGTAATTAAAGAATAAGACTTCATTATCAAATTCAAATAGTAAAGCAGCAGTTTCTATAACTGTTGCTTTTTTTATATTTGCTGTAAAATAAAATTCATGTCGGGTAAGTTTTTTTGGAGTTTTCTTTTATCATTAACGGTGGTTTTTCAGAGCTTTACGAGCAGTGAAGCTTTTCACCCCTATCATGTAGGTTCTGTAGAAATTAATTATAATTCGAAATCCAGAACATTTGAAGTGACGGGAAGATTCTTCCTTGATGATATGGAAAGTGGTTTGGGGAAAAAATATGGGGGAACTTTCCATTTTAATGATGAAAAGTATAAGGCAAAACTGAATGAGGCATTACAGAAATACTGTTCAGAATATTTCAAATTGAAAGCCGATAACAAATTTTTAAAGGTTAATTATATTGGCTGCGAAGAAGATCAGGAATCTGTAAATGTTTTTCTGGAATCTGAACCCGTTGCCACGCCTAAAAAAGTAGAAACTGCAGTTAGTTTTCTCTATAATCTTTTTGATGATCAGATCAATATAGTCCATATCATTGTGAACGGCCAAAGAAGCAGTGAAAAACTTACCTATCCTAACCGTTATTTATACAAAGTGTTTTGATTTAATCTTATTATTTTGTTCATAATAAAGTTCATTTGTTAAATTAAGATAATTAATATTTAATTAATTTATGTATTGTTTTAATCAGTATATTTGATATATTATTGCAAATGATTCAGTTTATATAAATTTAATTTATTATTAATATAAAATGACTTTTTATGAAAACAAAATTTTATTACCCATTTGTATTCCTCTTTGGCTCTTTTTCATTTGTAGCGGGTCAAGTTGGGATTAATACAACAACTCCTCAATCTACATTAGATGTAACAGGAAATGGTGTTTCCACAACTTCAAAAGATGGGGTGATGGCACCAAGAATTACTCGGCAGCAGCTTGCCGCAAAGGCACCAAGTACGTATGGCTCAAATCAGTTAGGTGCTATAGTGTATGTAACTGATGCTACAGCTCCGTTTGGAACTATTCCTAGTGTGGCTCAAACCATAGAGATTACAGCTGCCGGTTATTATTTTTTCAATGGAATACTTTGGAAAAATGTAACTGATGGAGCGGTAAATCTTTATAACTCTGATGGAACACTTACCGGAACGCGAACGGTAACACAAGGCGCGAATCCATTGACCTTTACATCAACAGCTGTCAACGGATTCTCTGTAGATGGAACTACGCTTTCCGTAGATGCCGCTAACAATAGAGTTGGGATTGGATCTGCTGCACCACAAACCAGTGCTCATATATTGAACACAGGAACAGGCGGAACTGCTGTAACAGCTGCTAATACTACTAATATGGCATTGCGGTTAGAGAACAATGTTAATGGTCAAGCTGTGATCCAACACCTTTTAGCAAAAGATGCCTCTGGTGCTACCAAACAATCAGTAATGGGACTTAATCCTACTATTGTGGGGGGGAATGGTATTTTTCTTCTTAGTCGAGACGGAGGTGTTAACGATATGGTAATGGACCTTGTCAATGGTAATTTTGGGATAAATGCAATTCCTACTGCTACTGAAAAACTTACAGTTATTGGTAACTCACACATAACTACTACCGGAACCGGCGGAAATGTTGTAGCAAATACTAACACAGCCAATATAGCATTGAGGTTAGAAAACGCGGGTAACGGTCAGTCTGTGATCCAGCACCTTCTGACAAAAGATGCTTCCGGTACAGCTAAAGAGACGGTGATGGGAATTAATCCCACCGTTAATACAAATGGAATTTTCCTCCTTGCCCGAACCAGTGCTAACGACTTTGTAATGGATCTTGCAAATGGTAATTTCGCGATGGGTGCACTTCCTACCACTACCGAAAAACTTACGGTTAATGGTAATTCACACATAACTACTAATGGAACGGGAGGGACTGTAGTAACAACATCCAATACGACCAATATGGCATTGAAGTTAGAGAATAGTGGTAACGGCCAGGCTGTTATCCAGTACCTTCTGGCAAAAGATGCTTCCGGTACTAACAAGGAGGCGATAATGGGAATTAACCCTACTACTGGTGGTGGAAATGGTATTTTCCTTATTAGCCGGACCGGTAGTAATGACCTGGTAATGGACCTGGTAAATGGAAACTTTGGATTGGGTACTACTCCTACGGGTACTGCAAAGCTAACTGTTGCCGGAAATATTGTGGCATCAGGTACAATTACACCATCAGATATCAGGATAAAAAAAGATATTGTTGATAATGCCTATGGATTAAAAGAAATCTTAAATCTTCGCACTATTAATTATAAATATAAAGATGAGAAACTGAGTAAAGACAAAAAAATAGGATTTATAGCCCAGGAGGTTAAGGCAGCAATGCCAGAACTAGTGAATGTTGATAATGATGAAATGAAAACACTAGGTGTGAATTATGCTGAAATGACTGTTGTTCTTACTAAGGCAATGCAGCAACAGCAGCAGCAAATTAATAAAATGCAAGAAATGCTAAAAATGCAGCAGGAAGAAATTAATTCTCTAAAAGCACAAATTAAAAAATAGACACAATCCTATAGTTTTAAAAAACTCTTAAGGTGAAAGTTCCCATTTACCTGTTTTTAAATTTAAAATAACGGATTCTAACAGCACAAATACTTAAAACACTTACTTTGGTAAGTGTTTTTATTTATCCTTTTATTGCAATAGTGTATTAATTCCTTTCGCATGAGCTAGCAAGTCAGGAAAAAAATCATCATAACATTGCTGAAGATGATTTTTGTTCTTTAAAAAAGCTTCAAAAACAGGGATATCTTTATCAAGGTATTTAGCTTTATTCAAGACATTCTGAATACTGAATTTAATTCCCCAATCTTCACGGTAATTATAAAGCCAGTCGTCATGCTCCATTTTGACAAGCATTTTTTTGAAATTTTCCGGCAGCCATTGCTCATTAGCGTTCAAAACGCTGTAAACCTTAAGAGAATGTGCTTTCCATTCTGTGAGGGTGTTTAAAGAAAGGTCGTTGGCCACAAAGTAATCCATAGAAACATCCACAAATGCCCCTGCATACAGTCTTACCAAAGGAGCAAATACTTTTTTGGCTTCATGAATGGCAGGATGAGAATCTGTAAACGTATCAATAGCTCTGTGCAGGGTAATTCCGTCCTGAATATCTTTCGGAAAAGTAAAACGATCTCTGTTGCGGATAAAATCTTCGAGAAATTGCCCCACGACCTGCCCGTCGGTAAAAGAAAGAAAGGAATGCGCCAGATAATTCATAACTTAAAGGTATGAATTAAATGTGGATAGTGAAAGGTGAAAAGTGAATTCGCTTCGCTTGTGAATTTTTTAACAACATCTCAATTGACTATTGATTTGCGTAGCAGAATTGACCATTCATGATTAAAAAAGCCTCTCGTGAAAATCCTCAATTTTACTCACCTCTTCGATCTTTATCCCAAATTTTTTCTTCGGAATTTTATTAAGATTGGAAACAAATATTTTTTCATACCCCAGTTTTTCAGCTTCGGTAATTCTTTGTTCCACCTGTGCTATAGGGCGTATTTCACCGCTTAACCCGATTTCTCCGGCAAAACAGTAATGTTCTGAGATCGCAATATCCTCATTCGATGAGAGAACAGAAGCAATGACCGCCAGATCCAGTGCTGGATCATCAGTCTTTATTCCTCCGGTAATATTCAGGAAAACGTCTTTAGCTCCCAGCTGGAAACCAGCTCTTTTTTCAAGAACAGCCAAAAGCATATTCAACCTTTTGGAATCAAAACCTGTGCAGCTTCTTTGAGGGGTACCATACACAGCCGTACTTACCAATGCCTGAATCTCCAGCAGCATAGGTCGGTTTCCTTCCAGAGTTACCGCTACGGAGTTACCGGAAAGCTCTTCAAATTTTTTGGTGATCAGGATTTCAGAAGGATTTTTAATTTCTTTTAATCCTTGAGAAATCATTTCGTAGATACCAATCTCGGAAGTAGACCCGAAACGGTTTTTATTAGCTCTCAATAATCTGAAAAGGTGATTTCTATCTCCGTCGAAATTCAGAACCACATCTACCATATGTTCCAGTACTTTTGGTCCGGCAATCTGTCCGTCTTTCGTGATGTGTCCTACCAGAAATACGGGAGTGTTATTTTCTTTGGCAAATTTGATGATCTCATTGGAACATTCCCGGATTTGAGATACTGTTCCGGGAGAACTTTCGATCAACTGGGATTGCAGTGTTTGAATGGAATCAATAATCATAAAATCCGGTTCCAGTTTCTTGGCTTCATGAAGAATTTTCTCCAATGAAGTTTCGGTAAAAAGATAGCAGTTGGGATTTAAAATATCCGTCAATCTGTCCGCTCTCATTTTAATCTGAGATGCGCTTTCTTCCCCGGAAACATAGAAGACTTTCTTTTTCATTTTCAAGGCAAGCTGAAGGAGCAGAGTAGATTTTCCTATTCCTGGCTCACCGCCAATCAACGTAACGGATCCTAAAACGATCCCACCTCCTAAAACGCGGTTTAGTTCTTCAGAAGGGGTTCTTATTCTCGGTTCCTCACTTGTTTCCACTTCAACAATATTGATCACATGTTGTTTGGTTTTTGAGAAAGGAGGTGTTTTATGAGAGGGTTTTTCAACCACTTCTTCCACTAATGTATTCCATTCTCCACAGTTTTTACATTGCCCAAGCCATTGTGGATATTGAGTTCCGCAGTTTTGACAGAAATATGCTGTTTTCAGTTTTGCCATACTGCGAAGTTATAAAAAAAGCATTTTTATTTCAGCGTCTAAATGGATTTAATATTAAAAACTAATCCATCAATGGTAGAGATTTCTTTCATATCTTAGCTTTGTTCAATTTAAAATAGTAATGTAAAATATAATTACAATGAAAAAAGTATTTTTATCTTTTGTATTTGTGCTTTTAAGTGCAGTTGCATTTGCACAAGGTACCTGGGAAGCAGACCATATGCATTCTTCTGTCAACTTTAATATTAAGCACATGGGAATTAGTTTTGTACAGGGAAGGTTTGATAAATTCGACGGAAGAGTTGCCACTAGCGGCGCTAGTCTGGATAAGGCAGATTTAAGCTTCTCGGTAAGTGTTGCTACTGTTAATACCGGAGTAAACGTAAGAGACAGACATCTTGTAAGTGAAGATTTTTTTGATGTGGAGAAATATCCTACCATTGAATTTAAAAGTTCTTCGGTTACAAAAGATAAGAACAATAATTATATCGTTAAAGGGAAACTGACTATGAAAGGAGTGGAGAAAGAAATCACGGCTCCGGTTACCTTTGGTGGAATTACGAAGAATAAAGATGGGAAAGAAATCATGGGGATTCAGACAAAGTTTACCGTAAACCGTCTGGATTATGGAATTAAATATGATCCAACAGCAGCTGGTATCGCGAAAGATGTTGAAGTAACGGCTTACTTTGAATTGGTAAAGCAGTAAAATTTCAAAATATAAAAATAAAAAGGGTTTTCCATTTGATCGGAAAACCTTTTTTTATTGGTGAAATCTGATTAAAATTTAAAAAGAATTAGCTTGAAACATTCACTTTTCCGGAAGAAACAGTAAAAATTCCAAAGTCATCAATCAGCATATTCTCTTTCTGAACAGTGTTAAAAGCCATTATTCTGTCCAGCTCCTTCTGTGAGCGCCTTCTCATAATCCAGTCTTTATTCTGATGATTATTCAGAACATAAGCAATCATTTTTAATTGAGGATGCCACGGCTGTCCGGTATAAACAATGTAAGCGTTCTTTTCCGAAATAGAATTCACACCCTGAATCGCTTTACTTGCCATTTCGTTATCTCCAAAAAGTTCAAGAATTCCGGAAACAATAGTGATATTGGGTTCAAAATTCAGTTTCTGATAGGTCTGTGGATCAAAACAGTCAAAATTAGTAAAGCGGATATTCTGATAATTTTTTTCTTTTATGACCTTTTCCCCGATTTCTATATTGGATTTCACAAATTCATTGATTACGATTTCTGCATCCGGATATTTTTCTTTGATATCAAATAAATAATTTCCTGTTCCGCCGGCAATATCCAGTATTTTAACAGATCTTCCCTGGTGTTTCAGGGTCTGTATATTATGTTCCAAAAGCTGCAATAAATGTTGTTTTCTGATGCGGATTCCCTTCCAGCCAATAGCGTTGAGGTAATTTTTATCCATCATTTTTCCGAAACCCAATTTTCCTTTCGGTTGATTCTGGTAAACATAATCCAGCGAAGCCCCGGAATCAAAACCATATTTTAAACCAATAGCCATTCCGTTGCTGATTTTTCCGATCTTTCCCAAAGACAATTTCTGCATTTTAAAATTCAGGTTATTCCCGATATTGTTTTGCAGATCTTTATATTCTTTTACGGAAAATTGATCAGGGGAAAGAGAAGCTTGCTTTATAGGTCTGTTGAAGCATTTTTCAACAAAATCTACAACTTTATCATAGACTTTTTCCTTTCCGGTATCGAATAGAATACCATGGAAAAAATCAGGAAGAACTTCATAGTGTTTCAAATCGGTATCCAGTTTTTCATGGAATATTTTCTGTTCTTTATTAAAAACCACATGATCTTTTTCTGCAGCCAGAATCAAAGTCGGGGTATCTATAGCTTCAGCATCTTCTATCAGCCGTTTTCCGGCTTTTGCCAGATCAATAAGAAGTTCTGCATCAATAGATCTTGAGATCAGCGGATCTGTGTCATAGGCCTTTTGTTGTTCAGGATCATGAGTAAGCATTTTGGATTTTACATAACTTTTAATGATCAGCCCTTTCTTAAGCTTTGTTCCCAACGTAATCATTTCATTAGCAAGAGGAACAATGAGATTGATTTTAAATGCTGGTGCCAGAAGAGCCATTCCAGCGATAGAAGGGGCGAAATCATGCGCCCAGGCAGAAGCCACAACTCCGCCTATACTATTGGCCAGAACGAAAATATCTGAAGTTTTTACATGGTAATGAGAACAGATAAATTTTGAAAATGCATCAAGATCTCTCACGTAATCCATAAATACAGATGAGGTTTGGGTTTTTGTATGGCCATGTCCCCGAAGGTCGAATGCGAAGATATTATATTTTGAAAACTGAGGAGATTGAGCAATATCATTCAGTCTTTCAGAATGCTCGTGTCCGCGATGGATCATGATGATACTTTTCTGGTGGGGCTTATAATTCCACTCACGATAAAAAATTTCGCTGTTGTCAAAACTTTTAAAATGTCCGCTGTTCATAGTTTAAAATTTTTTCAGAAAATCCTCCAGATAGGTATGAATCACAGCATGCTTATTGTGGATTTTCATCATGGTTATTGCTTCTGTAAGAGGTAAAGATAAAATATTTTTGATTACTAAAATCCCGATTACTGAACTTCTGGTGAATCCCATAGTACAGTGGATCAGAATCTTTCCATCTGGTGGAAGCTGTTGATAATGTTCTGTGATTTCCGAAACCAATTTTTGAGTTTCCTTAATATCGAGCATTCCAATATCCAGAAAAGGAGCGGCATGATAATTTGCTTTATCCTTTATAATGGTAAGCTCTTCCATTTCGGCTGATAGGTCATAAACAATGGTTGTTTTGTCAATCTGGAAATCTTTCAGACTTTCATGATCAGGTCTTGATGAAATATATAAACCGGGAATAATTTCCACAGGCGTTCTGTTTTTTCGGAGAAACGTCCAAAATATCTGATACAGGATCAGGTATGGGAAATAAAAAATCTTTTTAAACCATGGAATATTTCCTTTTTTATTTTTTAAAACGAAGATATTATTTTTCTGATAATGATATCCGATGAGAAGAATCATAAAACTTGGCCAAAGTAAAACTAATCCTGCTTTTCCAAAGAATTGACCAGCAAGAATTGCTGCTAAAATGAGAATCCATCCTGATAAAAAATAGAGGTTAGCAACTTGAAAATTTCGGTACTGAAAATCGGTTTTTCTATAAGGAAAGATGATAAAACTTAGATGAGCGAGAATACTTCCAGTGATGACATCAATGAAATGATGCTGATAGGTTGTCAAAGTAGAAATTCCCAGCAGAATAAGCCAAAACATTACCAAAGTTCTTCCTCTTTTTAAATTCCTGAAAACAGACCAAAAAATAAAAGCATAGGCAATATGAAGCGAAGGAGCCTGATTGAACGGAGCATCAAATACTTTTAAAAACTGAAAAGAATATCCCAAAATAGAACTGTCGACCTCAGGTTTTGGCAGAGAAAATTTTAAGGGAAATAATAAGAAACAAATCCCTGCAACAACAGTTACAAAAAGTATTCTTTGGGTCAAAACTTTCAGCTGTTCTTTATTCTGACAGAAAAAAAACACCAGACAGAAAAAGATTCCGCTCGTCATATAAGGAATGATGCTCCACGAAATAAATGGAATGTATTTTTCAAAATCAAAAACAAAAGACGGAACATTTGCCAGTCTCGAAACATACCATGCCGCGAAATTGTAAACCATCATAAATACAATGGCACAAAGAGTGAGAGCGTAAAGTTTCTGTTGTATTGCTAGTCGTTTTTCATCCATTTGGCCTTTCTAAACATGATGATATTTAATAGTGAAGAAGGAAGCAGGGATAATGACCGCATCATCCACTTCATTTTTGAAGGAAAAATAATGAGTTTTTTCTGATTTTCAATAGCTTCAGTAATAATTAGGACTGCAGTTTGTACATCCGTAAGAAATGGTTTTTTGCTTAAATCATTTTGGTTGAGCTGTCTTAATTTCTCAGTGTCAATATATCCTGGTGCAATTGTAGTGACGGAGATTCCAAAAGGTTTTAACGCTCGTCGATACGCATCTGCAATCTGAATGACAGAACGTTTGGTCTTCGTATAAAGACTAGAGTTTTCATATTCAAGCATCCCGGAAACAGAAGCAATCACAGCAATGCTTCCTTTTTGCTGGTTTTTCATTACTTTTCTCGTTGCCTCGAAGCAGTTTACGGTACCCAGAATATTAGTTTGAAGCATTTCTTCAGCCTCTTCATAGGAAATTCTTCCTGCTACATCTTCAGCATAGCTTCCGGCACAGTTGATAAAAATGTCAAGACCATTTTTATCCACAAGAAAAGATTGCAATGTGGATAACATGGCGTTTATATCACAAACATCTGTCTGAAATGCTTTTAAATCCTTAGAATTATTTTCAGTGATTTTGGTAAGATCTCTTCCGCAGATTCCTACACTACATCCTTTAGAAAGATAATGTTTGGCCAATGTATAGCCAATACCCGAAGTTCCGCCTGCGATAAAAACGTTCATAAGTGTTTGGTAGTTTTCATTTTTGTAAAAATAGATTTTAAAAGTGAAAATTGGGTGAATGTTTTTTGATGAAGCTGTCTAAAGTTTTATTTTCTGAAATATTAATTCAATAGGCACGGGCTTTAGCCCGTGATCACAATAGATTACCATGCCATTGGCTTTAGCCGAAACTTAAAACTATGTGTTAAAAACCACCCCGTCAAAAATTCTTTGAATTTTCGCCACCCCACCGGAGGAGGGGAATTTTCATGTTTTCAGTTAAAATATTGTTATCCCTTTTTTATACTTTTCATTGTTTGATCAAACCCATACTGCCATTGTATTTCCATATCTTTTACAAATTGCTGATAGTTTTTCGGGAATGAAAAACTGACTTCAAATTTTTTCCAGTCAATTCCTTTTTTTAGATAATGCCCTTCCAGTTCTTGTTTTATATTGATAGTGTCAATCTGAAGACCGGATAAAAGCAGGTTGGTTTCTGCAAGTCTTTCATTGCCGCTAAATCCAAGGACAGAACGTACAAGTGCTTCTTCTATTGGATTGTAAGACTGTTTTTTTTCGGTAATGATTTCCTGTGCCAGATGTTGGCTTATTTCAGCCGGAACGAGATCTATAGCTCCGCCGGCAAAATATTTTCCCTGAAGAAATGCAGGTTCTACATAAAACATATCGGAAATGGAAGCGCGGGTGCTTTCAAGTAGAGAAAAATTTGTGAAAATTTTGGGAGATTCTTTAACGGCACTGTTTTTAAAGCTCTCAGAATCAGCAATGATTTTTTCAGGATTGATTTTCTTTGTTGTTTCAGGATCTGTAAAAATTGCTTTTTGATATAGTTTTCTTCCATTTCTTTTCTGTCCACAATCTTTTGGGGTAAAAAGAACTTCGGAACCAATAATTACAGTCGGTATTTCTTTTGAAAACTGAACATTTTTGATAGATGGAAAGTATTCAGATAGATCTTGAGGCATTTCCACAAGGTATCGGTTGAAAACATCTTCAATAAAGGGAGCTTTTCTTTTATCCAGCATTTTTTTTAATGAAAAAAGTCCCATTTTTGATAACTTTTTTTGCTCTGTTACGATTGTACCTGAAACAAACTGAAAGTATTCTTCAGACTGCAGATATTCTTTTCTGGAAAGATGATCAGGAAAAGCATTGATGATTGTGGCTGCAAATGATCCGCCACAGGAAGCAATCAGGATGTCCGGTTTGAGATCGAGTTTTTCCAGCGCTGCAAACATCCCTAGATAAATCATCAGTCTTGTTCCGCCTCCTGAAAAGATAACTGCTCTTTTAAATTTTTCACTCATTGCCTTAATTTTTGATCAAAAGAGGAAATAACCAGAAGAATAGAGGAGCGTTAAATACTAAACTGTCTACTCTGTCGAGAAGACCACCATGTCCCGGAAGAAGAGTTCCGGTATCTTTTACTCCTGTTGTTCTTTTTAAATAAGACATAAAAATATCTCCAAAAAAACCTGAAATTCCCAGAACAAGTCCTAAAATACTGTTGGTTAAAATATCAGTTTTAAGTAGAAAATAACCTAGAATATTACTTAAAATAAGGGTAAGAAAAACACCACCAATAAGACCTTCCAGTGTTTTGTTAGGACTTATTTGAGGAGTTATTTTATGTTTTCCGAAAAATTTCCCCATCAGATACTGAAATACATCATTGAGCTCTGTCACAACAACAATGAAAATAATGGCACTCAATCCATCAACGCTGTCTCTTATCCATAACAAATGAGGAAAGGAAAAAAGACAAATTAATAAAGCAACAGAAATTCCATATAGATGTTTTTTAGAAGTTCCCCACAATATAAAGCGAGATGAAATAAGTGTTGATATAAGAAAGCTGTACAAAAAGTAGGTTTCAATATTCAAGAAATAAAGCAGAAAAAACTGTAAAACTCCTATAAAGATCGAAGGAGCAACAGGAGATTCATAAATTTTAAACATCCTTGAAAATTCAAAAAAGCACTGATAACTTATCCACGAAACAAAAACAGTCATGGCAATAGGATGTGAGATCCCCAGCGCAAAAACAATAATGATGTAAATCCATGTTTTTACCCTTAAAGGAACATCTGCAAATTTATTTTCTTCAGGCTTCATTCAGAGATTTCTTAAGTCGGATATAAGTGCTGATCAGAAGTAAAGTAATGATAATTCCAAAAATATATTGGGAAACACCGGAAATGTTTACTTCGAAAAGCATTAACAATCCATAGACTCCTAGAACAAGTGCACGGTCACTTTTCCCCATTGGACCATCATAACGGCGTTCTTTTCCTACGATTTTTCCCATTAATCCAGCAAATTCATTAATAATTCCAAGAACGATAAACACAACGATAAGATATAAACTCTCTGGTTGAAATTTAAGGAGAGGGAAAAATATAATCACATCGGAAACAATATCACCCACTTCATTCAAAACTTCTCCGAGTTTACTGGTCTGATTGAATTTTCTGGCCATCATTCCGTCCAAAGCATTTAAAGCCATCCTCAGAAGTAATCCGGTAGGCAGGCTCAGAAAGAACCATTTCGATATATCTGCATTCCAGAAAAAGATTCCAATAACTATGGATAAAAGAATAGAGCTGATAGTAATCTGATTGGCTGTGATTTTATTTCTGTGAAAAAATAATAAAACAGGCGTGAGAAGCTGTTGGAATTTTGGTTTTAATTTATATACGGAAATCATGATGGTTATAGCTTTGTTTCATTTGCTTATATCAAATATAGATAAAAATTTTTATCAGGTTTTATGATTGTTTGAAGGATGTTTTATCATTTTCAAAATGCAAAAGATTGCTTTGTATCTCTTTTTCCCATAACTTTGCACAAACCTAATCTAATGAGTAAAAAGAATACAAAGTACATCTTTGTGACAGGAGGTGTAACTTCATCTTTGGGAAAAGGAATCGTGTCTGCTTCTCTGGGACTATTGCTAAAATCACGCGGTTTTAACGTAACGATCCAAAAACTAGATCCTTATATCAATATCGACCCGGGAACTTTGAATCCTTATGAGCACGGAGAGTGTTATGTGACTGAAGATGGTGCAGAGACGGATCTGGATTTAGGCCACTATGAGCGTTATCTTGATGCTCCTACATCCCAAAACAACAACGTTACTACAGGAAAAATCTACCAGACTGTAATTGAAAAAGAAAGAAAAGGAGATTTCCTTGGAAAAACAGTTCAGGTAATTCCTCATATTACTAACGAAATTAAACGTAGAATTAAAATGCTTTCCAAGCAGAACTACGATATCATTATTACTGAGATCGGAGGAACTGTAGGGGATATTGAATCTTTACCTTATATTGAAACTGTTCGTCAGTTAAAATGGGAGTTAGGAGAGAAAAATTCTATGGTGATTCACCTTACTTTATTGCCATATCTGGCTTCAAGTGGAGAATTAAAAACAAAACCATCTCAGCATTCCGTTCGTCAGTTGATGGAAAGCGGAATTATGGCAGATGTTTTAGTGTGCAGAACAGAACATAAAATTCCTAAAGATCAGAGAGCAAAATTGGCTCAGTTCTGTAACGTTCCTTTAGATAATGTTATCGAATGTAAAGATCTTGAAACGATCTATGAAGTTCCAATGTATCTTCAGAAACAAAATTTTGATGATGTAGTATTGAAAGAACTGGATCTGAAAAGTGATAAAGATGCAGATCTTAAAGACTGGAAGAATTTCCTTAAGAAATTCCAGAACCCTAAGAAAACTGTTGAAATTGCATTGGTAGGGAAATATATTTCACTTCAGGATTCTTATATTTCTATTGCTGAAGCTTTCAAACATGCAGGAGCTGACCTTGAAACTGAGGTAAAAGTAAGATGGGTATACAGTGGAGATATTACGGAGGAAAATATCAAAGATACTCTGAAAGGAGTGAATGGTATCCTTGTAGCTCCTGGTTTCGGAGACAGAGGGATTGAAGGAAAAGTTCTTACTGCAAAATATGCAAGAGAAAATAAAATTCCAATGTTGGGAATCTGTTTAGGAATGCAGATTATGACGATTGAATTTGCAAGAAATGTTTTAGGACATACCAAAGCAAACTCTATGGAATTTGATACCGCTACTCCGGATCCTGTAATCTCTTTAATGGAAGAACAGAAAAATATAGTAGATAAAGGAGGTACAATGCGTCTTGGAGCATGGAAATGTTCTTTGAAGAACGGATCTAAATTAAATGATATCTACGGAACCAAAAATATCTCTGAAAGACACCGTCACCGTTATGAATTCAACAGTGAATATCTTCAGGAGTTTGAGAAAAATGGTTTCCTTGCTACAGGTACTAACCCTGAAACAGGTTTGGTAGAAGCACTTGAACTTCCGGATCACCCATTCTATGTAGGAGTTCAGTATCACCCGGAATATAAGAGTACGGTAGCTACACCGCATCCTTTGTTCAGAGCTTTCATTAAGGCTTGCGAAAAGAAATAAGGTAAAACTTTATCATAAACGTCTACACATAAACTCAAGCTGAGAATAATCAGCTTGAGTTTATTATATAGTAACAACGTAAAGCATAGAGTTTTGATAAAAAAACAGTATTTTTGTCAGCTCAAATTATGTACGCTGATACGTATATTTTAAGTTTAAAATTTTAATATAAAATAAAATGCAACAAAACAACGGAATCGATAAGAAGCAAATGATTAGCTTCGCGGTTTTATGCCTTGTTCTCTTCGGTTTTATGTTCTACTTCCAGAACAAACAAACGAAAGAAGCGGAGTTGAAAGCTCAGGAGCAGAAAACGGAACAGGTAAAAAATGCCGTAAAGCAAACTCAGGCAAACAATATCAATCCAAATGTAACTCCTAATGCAATCCAGACAGCAAGTCTTGGAAATAATGAATTGAAACTTGAATTTTCAAGCTTAGGAGGGCAGGTTTCTAAAGTAGAGCTTTTAAAATATAAAGCATACAACCACAAAACAGACAATGCTGATCAGCCACTTTATCTGATCAATAAAAATAATTCAAACTACGGTTTTCAGTTTAAAGACAAAACAGGAAAGGTTATTAATACTAAAGATTTAGTTTTCTCGCCTACTGTTAACGGTAATGCAGTAACCTTAACTGCAGATTACAACGGTGCTGTCATTCAGTTTATTTATACATTGCTTCCTAAATATACTCTTGATTTTAAAGTAAGAACTCAGGGGCTTTCTAAAATTACTTCAGACAACAAAGCTGATTTTATTTGGGATTATAATGTGAGAAACTTAGAAAAGGGTAGAGCTCAGGAGCAGTCTCACTCAGAATTTTCTTATGCTTTCAATAATTATAAAGACTATGATTATGATGGAAGAACCACAATGGATGAAGAAAAGGAAACCCTTAACTGGATTGGGGTGAAGCAGCAGTTTTTCTCTTCAGTAATTGAAGCTAAAAACGGATTTACCCAAAGTAAAGGAAACCAGGAAACTGTTGAAGAAGGAGAATATTTAAAGAAATTCAACTATGAAGGTTTTGTTCAGATGACAGGAAGTGAGCTGAACCAGGATTTCACATGGTATTTTATGCCATTGGACTTACCATTGCTTAAATCTTATGATAAGAACTTTGATGAGATTCTTCCATTAGGCTGGTCATTCATCGGAGCAATGAACCGTTATTTCTTCATGTGGTTATACAGTATTATTGCTGCGTGGGGATTATCAGCGGGTTGGGTAATTTTTGTAATGACGATCATTGTAAAGCTGATTCTTTCACCAATTATGTATAAGCAGCATAAATTGAGTGCGATGATGAAAGTAATTCGTCCGGAAATTGATGAAGCAAATGCGAAGTTCAAAGATGCAGATCCAATGAAGAAGCAGCAGGCTACAATGGAGATCTATAGAAAAGCCGGAGTGAATCAGATGGCGGGATGTTTACCTGCATTGGTTCAGATTCCTATCTTCTATGCTTTATTCCGTTTCTTCCCGAACTTTATTGACCTTAGAGGACAAGGGTTTTGGTTTGCAAAGGATTTGACAGCTTATGATGATTTGATCAAGCTTCCGTTTAAAGTTCCTTTCTTAGGAGATCACTTAAGTATTTTTGCATTAGCTTGTACAGTTGTTATTTTAATTTATACAGTAATGACTTCAGGAAACATGCAGCAGCCTCAGCAGGAAGGAATGCCAAATATGAAAGTATTAATGTACATCTTCCCGATTACATTCCTATTTTTCCTTAACACTTCAGCTTCAGGGCTTTCATGGTATTATTTTGTATCAAATGCGATTAACATTTTAATCATCCTTGTTATTAAGTATGTGATTCTGGATGAGAAGAAAATCCATGCTCAGATTCAGTCTAATAAGGAAAAGCCAAAAGCAGAAGGTAAGTTCCAAAAGAGAATGAGAGAAATGATGGAGAAGGCTCAGGAGCAGCAAAAAACTCAGGAGCAGCAAAGGAATAAAAAGAAATAATTCTTAAATTATAACATAAAAAGAGAAGCAGTTTTTAAATTGCTTCTCTTTTTTTATCTGGCCTTTTATTTAGAATGGTTTTAAATTTCCTATCAATGGATGATGATTTAATAATTGAAAATCAAGGGTTTTCAATCATATTTTAGTCTGAAAGATTGTCTGTGATGAGATGTCGGGCCATACTTTATAAGAGCTTCCTGATGCTTTTTTGTAGCATAGCCAAAATTAGTGTCCCAACCATATTGAGGATGTTCTTCATGGAGCTGGATCATTAGTGTATCCCTATAGTTTTTAGCAAGAATTGATGCCGCTGCAATAGATAAAACCTTAGAATCTCCTTTGATAATACATTGATGTGGAATGTAATTGTAAGGATGAAATTTATTACCATCCACCAAAATAAGTTCTGGTGTTATGGTAAGTTTATCCAGAGCGCGATGCATTGCATGAATGCTTGCATTGAGAATATTATGCTCATCAATAAAAGAAGGAGGAAGTTCTGCTATGGCGTAGCTTTTCACGTTATCTTTGATGTAGCCATCCAGGTCCATCCTTGTTTTGAATGTTAATTTTTTGGAATCATTAACAAGGTTTTGATTGAAATCATCATCCAGAATTACTGCAGCAGCCACTACCGGCCCGCTTAAACATCCTCTTCCTACTTCATCACATCCTGCTTCGATGTAAAGGTTTGACCAGTTTTTTATTAGCTCCATATTTATCTAAAATGACAGATGCAAAATTAAAAAAACAAATATAATTAATCTATTATTTGACTGGATGATTTTGCTAATGTAAAGTGATATGATTAAGGCATTTTTTTGTGGATGATTTTTAAATATCTGATATTGATGTTTTTTGTTAAAAAAGGTTATTTTTTTGATGATTATACTATTATTTTTGATCGTTGCTGTTTTATGTTGTTTTTTTTGATAGAAAGATAATTTGTGCGAATTGAAAATATTATAGTATTATATTGTTTTTTTTAATTTATTTCACAGGTGCTATCTTTGTTTTTTTGTTTTTTTTACAGTTGTTTTGTGAGTTTTATGTAAAAATTATCAATTGTAATTTGTATTGTAATTTTTTGAATAATGTAGTCTAATAATGTTGTGATATTTGTTAAAACTTAATATTTTAACAAATATTAATATCTTATTTGTTGTATTTTTTGATAATAATTTAAATTTTTATATTTTTTTAAGAAAATGCTTTGTGTTTTTAAGAAAGTTTTACAAATTTGTAGCCTGTAAAAAATAATTGAATTTGATATGAAGAAATTAACTGCGAGTGTATTTGCGGTGGTACTATCGTCATCATTTATGATGGTATCAGCTCAAAACACGAAGGATACTCTAAAAACCAAAAATATAGAGGAGATAGTTGTTACCGGAGCCTTAGGTATCAAAAGAAAAGCTGACGCGGTAACAAATACACAGCAAGTTGTAACGACAAAAGAATTAAATCAGGCGTCTGCACCAACCGCTGTACAGGCATTGACGGGTAAGGTTTCAGGTTTACAAATCAATTTGACAAATAATGGGGTTGATCCTAGTTATAGAGTTGTCTTAAGAGGAGCTAAATCTATTACGGGTAATAACCAGGCATTAATTGTAATTGATAACGTTATTTCATCTGCTGATATCTTACAGCAGATACCACCAGAAGCAATCGAAAACATTAACGTAATTAAAGGTTTACAGGGAGCAGCTCTTTATGGTCAGCAAGGGGTAAACGGTGTAATTATCGTAACTACAAAAAGAGGTACAAAATCTGAGAAACTTCAGATGACCTTCAATTCTTCTATTGATATTTCTAACGTTTTCATGATGCCGAAAGTTCAGCAGAAATACGGAAAAGGAGTTCAGGATGAAGGATGGAGTGATGTAAGCTACGGTGGTACAAACTATGTGCCATGGGAAAACATGTCCTGGGGTGCTGCTTATGACAACCCGGCAATCGGAGGAACTATGATGCCTTCAGGTCTTCCACAGGCTGACGGATCATTTATTTATGAAAAATATGCTCCTGTAAAAAATTTCATGAACAAATTCTTCTCTACGGGAGTATTAACTCAAAACGGAATTACTGCTACTGCAGGCGGATCTGATGCTTATGTTTCTTTCTCTGCTAACAGAACAGAAAATAACTTCGTAGTTGAAGGTGATAAATTAAGACAAAACAGTTTTATCTTCAAAGCTGGTAAGAAAATTGGAAAATTAAAAATTGATGGTAACATCAACTACATTAACAGAATAGTATCTAACACGAATTCATCTCTATATGATGATATTCTTCAGACACCTACTAACAATAACATTAAACTTTATAGAAACAGTGGAATTGAAGGATATTATACAGGTTATGCTGTAAACCCGTACTGGACTATCGATCACGAAAGATATGACAGACGTAGTGATTACTTCAGTGCAATTCTTGGTTTAGATTATGAACTGAATAAGAACATCAACATTACGTATACAGGTAACCTTACTTCAAGAGGAATGACTTATACAAGACATAATGATGGAGCTATTTTCACTAAAACATATAATCTTCCTGGAGCGTCTATTGATGGAGCTACTTTTGGAGATTTAGGACAAGGAGATATTACTTCTTGGTACTATGAAAGTACATCAAAAGAAAGAAATTATTATGGTGACTTAATGATTAACTTTAACTATGATTTATCTGATAAAATCAACTTAAAGCTAAACATTGGTAATAACATCCAGGATAGAACTTACAACGTAACATCTGTAGGTGGTAATAACCTTGATATCCCAGGGTGGTACAATATTAAGAACGTTCTTAATCCGGATCCTTTCTCAAGTGCTAATTTAGATAACTATCAAACGAATAACAGAATTATTGCAGGATTTGCTAATTTAGATTTAAGCTATAATGATTATTTATTCTTAAACTCTACTTTCAGAATTGAGCAGTCTTCAGTAATGTCTACTATTCCTTACAATACAGGTAAGAGAACAAACCCAGTTTATCCATATTACTCTGTAGGTTTGTCTTTTGTTCCTACAAAAGCATTTGCTAACTTAAAAGGCGATATCCTTAACTACGCAAAAATTACAGGTTCATATACAAGAGTCGGTAACACTTCTGCGATTCCTCCATATGCAACTGACGAAATTGGAGTATTCCCAACAGGGTTCCCTTTCAATGGATTAAGTTCATATATCAATAACCAGACTCCTACAGCAGTAGATATTAAGCCAGAATTTGTTAATACTTTAGATTTCGGAGTTTCTTTAGGATTCCTTAAAGACAGAGTGAGATTAGATGCTTCAGTTTACCAGTCTACTACTGATGATTTGATTACAGCTAAAACAACTTCTAGTGCATCTGGTTTAACCAGCGTTCTTGATAATGTAGGTAAAATGAGACTAAGAGGTCTTGAACTTGATTTAGGATTAACACCTATTAAAACAAAAGACTTTACTTGGGATATGAAAGTATCATATTCTACTTACAGATCTAAAGTATTGGAATTGGCTGATGGAGCTGATGAAGTATCTCTATTGAGCAGTACTGCTGCTGCGGTAGGTATTTTTGCTGTAAAAGGATCAGACTTCCCGGTAATTAAAGGAAGTGCATTCCAAAGAGATGATCAAGGAAGAATTATTGTTGATTCTAAAGGAAATCCTTTAACAACAAGTAATCTTCAGGTTTTAGGTAGAGCTACCCCTGATTACATTCTTGGATTCTCAACTAATATTAAATATAAGGGATTCACCTTATCTGCGATGGGAGACTTTAGAAAAGGAGGTCAATTTGTATCATTTACGAAAAACTTACTTGCCTTTACAGGAGGTTTAGAAGAGTCGGCTGAGTTTGACAGAACACAAGGATATATTGTTCCTAACTCAGTACAGAATACAGGTACGGCTGCGAATCCGATATATACTCCTAACAGTACTCCAGTTGGAGGTGCAGGAACTTATACTAACGTTACTAACTACTTCTCAAGTAGTGCATATAGAGCTGTTGGAGAAAACTTAGTAGTTGATGCAACTGCATTAAAGATCAGAGAAATTGCATTGAGTTATGACATACCAAAATCAGTATTAAGTTCTACTTTCTTGAATTCATTGACAGTTGGTGTTTACTCAAGAAACCCATTCTTTAAGTATGCGGATAACAATAGAAACTATGCGGATCCGGAAACTGCAAGTACAACAGGGAATGCTGCTGGTTTTGCTTATACAACGCAGTACCCGTCAACTAGAAGCTTTGGGGTGAATCTTAAAGCATCTTTCTAAACTTTAATTAATTATTACTTGAAAATGAAAAAATTTAAATATACAATACTAGGTTTAATCGTTGCCTCTATGACGTTGACTTCATGTGATCATTATTTGGATATTAATGAAAACCCAAATAACATCCATGCAGAAGCTATTACTCCAACTTTATTATTTCCTGGTGCTGTTGCTCAGACTTATAGAACTCAAGCTACATGGATGAATAGATTTGGTGGGCTTATGATGAACTCTTATGCTGGTAACTCTTATTCTTTTGGATCTCCGTTTGGAAATGAGTATACTCTGAATGTAGATAGTTCTTTTTATCCACAGATCTGGGATGGTTTATACAGAAACGTAAGTAACTTTGTGGCAATTGAAAAATTTGACAATTCAACGCATAAGTATGACAATTACTTAGCGGCTGCAAAAGTAATGAAGGCATTCTATATGCAGACTATTGTAGATTTATATGGTGATGCTCCTTATAGTGAAGCATTTATGGGACAGGCAAATGCTACTCCAAAATATGACAATGATGAGGAAATCTACAGATCATTAATCCTTGGTATCAATGATGCAATTACTATTATTGATAATGCAAATGCTGCAGCGCTTGAATTAGGTGCTACTGATATAGTTTTCCAGGGGAATATGGATAACTGGAGACGTCTTGCTAATACTGTAAAATTAAGAATGTTGGTGAGAATGTCTAAAGTAACAGGTTCTATGGCTACTTTTAGAGATCAGCAATTACAGACTTTATCAGGAGAGGATTTTGTAAGCAGTGATGTTTTAGTAAATCCTGGATACAGTGCTGCTAATGATGATCAGCAGAATCCGTTTTATGGATATTATGTAAGAAATAGTTCTAATTCTCAGTTGCAGAACAATACATTATTCACAGCATCTGAACATGTTGCAACTTGTCTTAATGGTAACCCTTATAATATGACTGATAATGTTTATCAGAAATTTAATGGTATCATAGATGGAAGAAGAGGAAGAATGTTCTCATTAATTACTTATAACGGACTTTCAGTTGTTAAAGGAGTTAGACAAGGTGCTACGCCTGGTCAGCCAGGAGCTCCAACGGACCTAACAACGGTTTCAAGATTTGGAAATGGTTGGATATTTGGTAGTGGTAGCCCTAGTACTACTGCTCAATTAACATCTGTTGGTTCTGCTAAATCAGGAGTTATAATGAGCTTAGCAGAAGCTAAATTCTTATTGGCAGAGGCTGCAGTTAGATACCCTAGTATCTTCTCCAATGGACAAGGCGTATTTGAAGAAGGAATCAAAGCATCTTTTGATTATCTATATGCTGCTACTGCTGACTATACTGCATACAAAAATGCGATACAGACTAAAGTAGGTTTAGGATGGACTGGAACTAACGATAATAAGATTGAAGCGATCATGACTCAAAAATGGTTAGCTACTGCAGGAATTAACCCTACGGAATCTTTCATTGATTATAACAGAACTGGTTTCCCTATTACGCCTATGGCGACTACTTCTGCGAAGCCTAACAAACCATACAGATTAATGTATCCGTCTTCTGAATATGTAGCTAACTCAGCGAACGTTCCTCAGATTTCAAATGCTCAATGTTTTACTAAGAACCAGACGACTCCATTCTGGAATCAGAACTAATTCTTATAATACAATTTCAATATATTTTACCGCCTTCGGGCGGTTTTTTTTGTTTTAAAATCAGAAAAATTTTCAAATTCAAAAATATGCCTAGCATAGTACCGGTTGTGAATATTTATGGGTTTTGTCTTTTTTATTTTTTTAATTTATTGATATTCAATTTGTTTATAATAATAATTGAATTTGAAATATAGATTATATCAATTTAATTGATTGTTATTATTTCTTAAAAAAAATTAAGTTTTAAATGAGGCGTTTTTGTTAAATGTTTTGTTTTTAACTTATTTTAATAATTTATTGATTGTTTTTATTCTAAAATGTTGAATAGGTTGCAATTTTTCTACATTTTTCTTTGTGGTATTAAGAAAGTTTTACAAATTTGTAAAGTCACAAAAATTAATTTGATATGAAGAAACTAACAGCAAGTCTTCTTGTTTTAGTAATGTCTTCCTCAATTGCTGTTGCAAATGCTCAGCAAAAGAATGATACTATTAAAACAAAAGAAATTGAGGGGGTGGTTGTAACCGCACTCGGGATTAAAAGAGAGAAAAAATCTCTTGGTTATGCTTCTGAAGAAGTTAAGGCTGCAGAATTAACCGGTGGAACTACCAATACCGGTAACGTAGCATCTCTTCTTTCAGGTAAGGTGGCCGGACTACAGGTAAATACTAACAACAACTTTGGCGGATCTGCAAATCTTTTGATCAGAGGATATAAATCTTTAGGTGGTGGCGGACCTCTTATTGTAATCGACGGCTCACCAGTTAATAATAGTACTGTATCAGGGTCTACATTTGATTATGGTAACTTCCTTTCAGATATCAATCAGGAAGATATTGAATCTGTAAACGTACTGAAAGGTGCTGCTGCATCTGCTTTGTACGGTGAAAGAGGTAGTGACGGGGTAATCTTGATTGTAACGAAAAGCGGAAGAGGAAATAACGACGGAAGCTGGGGGGTTACTCTAAACTCAGGAATTACAGCCGGATTTATTGATAAATCTACTTTCCCTACTTATCAGAAAAAATATGGAGCAGGATATGGTGGGCAAGCCTGGAATGAGGCTCCTGGTCCTGGAGGCTACAACTATGCTAACTTTGTAGATGATGCATCTTACGGGCCGGCATTTAATCCTAATCAATTGGTCTACCAATGGGATTCATTTGATCCCTCTTCTCCAAACTATGGAAAAGCTACACCTTGGGTTGCTGCGAAAAACGGACCTATTAAATTCTTTGAAACACCAGTCACTTATATTAATACAATAACCATTGAAAAAGGAAATAAAACATCCAATCTTTCCTTGTCATATTCTAATATGTTATCCAATGGTTTGCTGCCTAATTCAGAGCTTAGAAAAAATACAATTTCAGCAAAGTTTAATCATGATTTTACAGATAAACTACATGCCTCTGTTTTCACAACTTTAACTTTACAAGACACAAAAGGTCGTAACGAAACTGGATATTCCGACAATGTTGTTACCGGTTTCAGACAGTGGTGGCAGACCAACGTAGATGTATTAGCATTAAGAGATGCTTATGCTAACAATGGAAACAGTAATTTTTCATGGAACAGATCTACTGCGGCTGACGGGACTCCTCAATATTGGAATAATCCCTATTTCCAGAGATATCAGAATTATCAGTCTGATAATAGAACGAGAATATTCAGTTATGCTCAGTTGAAATATGATATTTCCAAGAACTTCGGAATCACAGGGAAATTATCTTATGATGATTTACAAATGGTTGTAGAAGAAAGATTGATGAATGGATCTCTTCCTCAGGCATTTGGTGCTTCACAGCTTAATGTAAGTTCAGGATATTCAAGAACCAATGTGAAAAATTCGGAGCTTAACTTTGATGTATTTGCTAACTATAAATTCGACATTACTCCTGATTTGAATGTAAGTGGTATTGTAGGGGGGAATGTTAGAAGAAATCTTATTGACAATATTTTCATGAGCACAGAAGGAGGCTTATCCAAGCCTGGGCTCTTTGCCATTTCCAACTCGGTAAGAACAATACTTCCGCCTGATGAAAATTATGCAAAAAAGCTTACTTCCAGTTTATATGCTACAGCTTCTTTTGCGTATAAAAATTTCTTATTTGTTGATGGTACTTATAGAATTGATCAGTCTTCTAACTTACCAAAAGCGAACAATAATTATGATTATTATTCTGTAACAGGAGCCATTATTTTATCTGAATTTGTTAAGCAGCCATGGTTAAGCTTCTGGAAAGTAAGAGGTAACTATGCAGAAGTAGGTTCTTCAACAGATAATTACAGATTGGTAAATACCTTTAAAGCAAGAGGTGAAGGATTGTTTGATCAGCCTTATTTCCTTGCAAACCCGAATTTAAAACCTCAGAGATCTAAAGAAACTGAATTCGGTATGGAAGCTCAGTTTTTCAAAAACAGGTTAGGTTTTGATATCGCCATCTATAAAACCAGAACAATTGACCAGATTATCAACTTACCAGTTTCTTCTGCAACAGGATATAGAACATTCCTTGTAAACGCAGGGCAGATTGATAATAAAGGTATAGAAGTACAGTTAAACGGTACACCATTTAAATCAGATAATTTTACATGGGATGTTAATGTGAACTGGTCTAAAAATGAAAATAAAGTTATTGCATTGAATGGTGATTCTCAGAATTACCTTATGGCAAGTTACCAGGGAGGAGTATCTCTTAATGCACGTGTAGGAGAAGCTTTTGGAGCTTTGGTAGGATCAGATTATGTATACAATGCTAACGGAGATAAAGTAATTGATCCGGCAACAGGTCGTTATCTGAGAAATAATAATCAGGTTATCGGAAATATTACGCCAGACTGGGTAGGAGGTATTAGAAACAGCTTCCGTTATAAAAACTTTACAGTAAGTTTCCTTATTGATGTGAAAAAAGGTGGAGATGTATTCTCTACGGATATGTATTACGGATTGGCTACTGGTCTTTATGCAGAAACGGCTGATTACAGAGAAAGTGGTCTTGTACATCCGGGAGTTAATCCAAATGGAAACGTAAATACTACCCCTACAATCAATCCAGGATCTTTTGGTAACGTTGACGGATATAGAAGAATGCCGAATAAAAGATTTATTTATGATGCATCTTACGTAAAACTGAGAGAAGCAAGTATAGGATACAGCCTTCCTAAATCAATCCTTGCCAATACATCTATTCGTGAGGCAAAAATTTCAATTGTAGGGAGAAACCTTTGGATTATCCACAAAAACTTACCTTATGCAGATCCGGAAGCGGGTACAGGGAATGGTTTAGCATCTAAAGGTAATTCTATTGGAGTATTACCTACTACCCGTGATATTGGAATAGATTTAACTTTAAAATTCTAGAAAATGAAAAAATTATTTTTAATTATAGGTTTAGCTTCATTAGCATTGACGTTTACATCATGTGAAAGAGATGTCACTTCACTCAATGAAGATCCTAAACACCCAACAGAAGTTCCTTCAGGAGTCCTTTTTGCCAGCGCTGAGCATGCCCTTCTTGATCAGGTATTGTCTGCCAATGTAAACCGTAATATTACAAGGTTTTTTACACAGCAGTGGTCAGAAACTACCTATACTGATGAGACCAATTATGATATGGTGACAAGGCCAATCCCAAGAAACCACTATAACCGTATGATGGCATCAGCATCAGCAACAATTAACTCTCCGGGAGTATTATCTGCATTAAGAGATGCAAGAAGATTCCTTGAAAGCGAAGGACTGGATCCTGTTACTAAAAACAATAATATTGCAATGATTGAATTAGTAAATGTCTATGCATGGGCTAATTTAGTTGACACCTATGGTGATATTCCTTATTTCGGAGCATTGAAAGCTACTGCTGAAAATCCTGGAAGTGCAGAAATTCCTTATGATGATGCAAAAACAGTGTATCTGGATCTTATCAAAAGAATTGATGCAGCCGTTGCTATGATTAATACTTCTGGTAGTGGATATGACAAAGATTTGATCTACAAAGGAGATATGACTAAGTGGAAGAAAATGGGTAATTCCTTGAAATTCAGAATGGCTGTTACTTTAGCAGATTCTGACCCTGCTTTAGCTAAAAGTTATGCTGAGGCTGCTTACACTGCGGGATTATTTACAGACAAAATGGATAATTTCGGACTGCAGACTTTCCCATCAGGATTATTGTCAAACCCAGTTTATCAGGATGTAATTCAATCTGGTAGAAATGACTTTGTTCCTTCTGATATTCTTGTTGATTTCATGAATACTACATCTGACCCAAGAAGAGCAACATGGTTTACAACGGTTGCTGGTGCTTATGTTGGAGGTGTGTATGGTGATCAGAATGTTTTCAGCAGCTATTCTCACTTTACAAATGTTATTTCAGGTGAAAATGCACAGGGCTTTTTATTAGATTTTTCTGAAATTCAGTTCTTGAGAACTGAAGCCGCTGCAAGAGGTTTTAGTGTTGGAGATACTGCTGCTAACTTATATTCTGCTGCAATTAAAGCTTCAATGACTGAATATAATATCAATGATGCTACTGCAAATGCATTTATTGCTGCTAATCCATATAATGCAGCCAATTGGAAAAAATCTGTAGGAGAGCAGGCTTGGATCGCGATGTTCAACAAAGGATTCCAGGCATGGAACTTTGCAAGAAGACTGGATTTCCCTGTTTTCCAAAATCCTGGAGGTTCTGTAGTAGAATCAGTACCAGTAAGAATGCGTTATTCTGATCAGGAGTATCTTCTTAATGCTAAAAATGTGAACGCAGCAGCTTCAAAAATTGGAGGTGATAAAGTATCTACAAAAATATTTTGGGATAAATTTTAAATTAAATAATAATTCTTCAAGTCTATTTGCAGGCTTGAAGAATATAAAAACTTTTATATGAGACTTTTTATAGGAATTCTTCTTTTAATGAGTATTGCATCATGTTCTAGTGATGATGACCGTACAGTTGTAAATGAAAATGTAAGTATTAATGGTACATGGAAACCGTATAAGTACGAATTTAAGGGTAAAGAAATCATGCTGAGTGATTGTGAAAAGAAAGGAATAATATTTATTAATCCGGATTTCTCAGGATCTTATGAAAGATATGATGCTTCTTCTTCAGGAAATTGCAATCTGTTTGATTCTTTTGGAGGAAAATGGACTTTTGATAAAATGTATCAGACATTAACTCTTACTTATACGGAATCAGGAGTTTCAAAAACATTGAAAAAAGAAATTGATTCCTATTCCAGTACCGAACTCCGAATTAATGATAGCAGTAAAAATCTGGATACTACCCCTGGAAATGATGAGGCAGTCCTCGTTTTCAGAAAAGAATAAATTTTCTCATTTACCTATAAAAACCGCTATTTGGCGGTTTTTTTTATTTGTAATCGTTTTTTTTATAGTAAATAGTGAATTATATTTGGTTTTTTAATTCATATATTACATAAAATCAGTTAGTTGTGGTTGTTTTGTTGTGGTGAATTTTGATCACTTCAATTAAGATATTGAGGTTATTTTTTTTTTATTAAATCATTTGTTTTTAACATATTTTATTAATTAATTTAATTGTTTTTATATCAATTAATGGATTATTTGTTATTTTATTCAGCTTTAGTTGTTAAGTTATTAATAAAAATACAAATTTACTCCCTAAAAATTAATTTGATATGAAGAAACTAACAGCGAGTCTGCTTGTTTTGGTATTGTCTTCGTCTGTTGCTGTTGCAAATGCCCAGCAGAAGAAAAGTGATTCCGCAACACAGACAAAGGAAATTGAAGGTGTAGTGGTAACTGCACTTGGGATTAAAAAAGAGAAGAGGACAATAGGATATGCTACTTCACAAGTCAATGGAGATGATTTAAAAAAATCAGGGGAGGCAAATATTATTCAAGGTTTAGCAGGAAAAGCTGCGGGAATTCAAGTTACAGGTTCTTCTGGTACTCCAGGAGCGTCAAGCAAAATTCTGATTAGAGGTCAAAAGTCAATCAATCTGTCAAGCCAACCTATTATCGTTTTAGATGGCCAGATTATTGATAATTCTGTTAATAATAATGCAGGGCAGGGCAGTAATTTGGCTGGAGTAGATGACTCAAACAGAGCTATTGATATAAACCCTGATGATATTGAAAGTGTATCCATTTTGAAAGGAGGAGCAGCAGCTGCGTTATATGGAGAAAATGCAAGGAATGGTGTAATTATTTATACAAGTAAGAAAGGTAGAAAAAAGAAAGGAATTGGAATTGATTTCTCCACAGCTGTATCTTTTGATATGATTACTCGTTTGCCAAAACTTCAAAAAACCTATGCTGCAGGAACTAATGGAGCCACCTATATTGAACCAGCTCAATATAGCTCTGATGGCCATGCTATCACAGGTGGAACTAATCAAAGTTGGGGACCATTAATTTCAAGTGTAGTTGGTTTGAAAGCTTATGATAATGCAAAAAATTTCTTTGAAACAGGAGCTACACAAAATTATAACCTGGCATTTTCAGGCGGAGGTGATTATGGGAATTTCAGAGCATCATTTGGACATATTGATCAAACGGGGATTATTCCAAATACATCACTTAAAAAGACAAGTTTTGGTGTAAATTCTGAATTTAAGTTAACCGATAAACTAAAAGCTGGTGCTGATGTAAAATATTCAAATACAAATGGTTTAAGAGCTCAGAAAGGAAGCAATACTGCTGGAGTAATGTTATCTTTGCTTAGAACACCTACAACATACGATCTTAGGGATTATCAAACTGTGCAAGGATATAATAAAAATTATTTTGCAGCATATGATAATCCATATTATACTGTATATAATAATCCCTATAAGGATGAGACAAATAGATCTATCATTAGTGGTTATTTAACCTACAGTTATAATAAGGCTTTTAATATATTGTTAAGAGCAGGAGTTGATACCTATACAACTCATGCTCAGCAGAATTATTCATATTCAAGTAATGGTAATTCAACAGCAGACGGTACGGGGCAGGTAGTTGTAGATAGTTACACACAAAGTCAGTACAATTTAGATTTAATTTTTAGCGGATTAGTCAACTTTACTGATAATATTAATTTGAATTATAGTTTTGGTGGGCAGATTATTTCTAAATTTGGAAATGATCAATATACTCAAGGGTCTACAATGTTGGAGCCTAATCAATTCAACCTTTCTAACTTCACCACTTTTGTCGCCAATAATACAGATTTCAAACAAATTAAAAGAGGGATATTGGCTTCCGCAGAATTAGGATTTTATGATCAGTTTTATTTAACATTTACAGGTAGAAATGATTGGAGCAGCACATTGCCTAAACAAAATAGTTCCTATTTTTATCCTTCTGTTTCAGGATCGTGGTTGTTTAATAAGACATTAAATTTACCAAATTGGGTTAATTTAGGAAAAGTAAGAGTCGCTTATGCAAAAACTTTTGCATCTGCTAATCCATATAATATTGTTAGCACTTATGTAACTCCAACCTATTTTGATACATTTGGTCCACAATTAACTTCTCCATATCTGGGGGTTGGAGCCTATGGACTAACAACCATTGCGAAAAATCCAAATTTAAAGCCTGAACGCAATGACGAATTTGAAGTGGGTTTAGAATTAGAATTATTTAAGAGATTACATTTAAACGCGAGTGCTTATAAATCAACTAATTATGATCTGCTTATCCAAGCTCCTGTTGCACCATCTTCTGGATTTCAGAATTATTTTACCAACGGTCCTACAGTTGAAAACAAAGGTTTAGAAATAGAATTAGGATATGATATTCTTAAAAATCAAAATTTTAACTGGAGTGTAAACTTTAACTGGGCTAAAAACGTAAATAAAGTAGTTGAAATACAAGACAATTTAAATTTCTCCAGTGAAGGTGGTGATTTTTTTTCGGGAAATGTTGTTCCCGCAATTATTAAAGGGCAACCACTTGGTGTTTTTTATGGAACAGCTTGGGAAAGAGATTCAGCAGGAAATGTAATTATAGGATCTGATGGCTTGCCGCTGGTTTCTGCACAATCTCAAATTATAGGAAATCCTAATCCAGACTGGTTAGGAGGAATCAGAAATAATTTCAGTTATAAGAACTTGTCTTTAAGCTTTTTAATAGATATTCGTAAAGGTGGAGATATTTGGAATGGAACATTAGCGAGATTGCATAGATTAGGAATGACCCAGGCTTCTGCTGAAGACAGATCTGCTATGTATGTAATACCTGGTGTTACTGAAACAGGAGCTCCTAATACAGTAGCAATTAATAACAAAACTTATTATTCAAGCTTTTTAGGAGATGGATCAGGTAGTGCAAACGAACAACAGATGGAAAAGGATATAAACTGGCTTAGATTAAGAGATGTGAGTCTATCATATAATTTTGGTAAAATTTTGTCTAATACTCAAACTCTATCTTTTATAAGAGATGCTCAGGTTACTTTTTCCGCTAGAAACTTATTTTTAATTACTAACTATAAAGGTGTAGATCCGGAAACATCTATTGCTGGTGCTAGTTCAAATACTAATGGATTTGATTATTTCAATAATCCAGGGACCAGAAGTTATACACTATCATTTAAATTCACTTTCTAATTATGAAAAAAATAATTTACATACCTATAATTATAGCTGGATTATTTCTAAATTCTTGCCAGCATGAACTAGATACGTTTAATGATAACCCCAATAGCCCGACAGAAATTACTTCTCCTAAAACATTACTCACAGGAGGGGAAATTGGAACTATTAATAATGGAACAGGTAATCTTACAAGAGAAATAAGTTTACTTACCCAGCATACCAATGGAAATCAGTTTCAATCACTGGATTATACCAATTATTTTTTAACGGAATTAGATAACGAAACAGATTGGTCTAATATCTATAAGACTGGAGTAAACCTTCATCAGATTATCACTCAGTTTGGGGATAAATATCCTTACTATTCAGGTATAGCTAAGATTTTGCTAGCCTTAAATATAGGTTATGCCACTGATACATGGGGTGATGTACCTTTTTCAGAGGCGTTTCAAGGAGTGGATAATTTTTCTCCAAAGTTTGATACCCAGCAAAATGTTATTGCTCAAATTCAAAGTTATCTTGATAGTGCAATAGTAGATTTATCAAAACCTGGAAATGCTAACTTAGAATTACCAGCAGGTGATGATATTTTTTATGCAGGAAATATAGGTAAATGGAAAAAATTAGCCTATGCAATTAAAGCAAGATATGCCCTAAGACTTACTCAAAGAGAAGGTAGTACTGTTGCAGCAGAAAAAGCTTTAAATTATTTAGCAAATTCTTTTAGTTCTAAAGATGATAACTTAATAGCTAAGTTTGATGGGGGAAATAATCAAAATCTTTGGTTTGGGTTTAACAACCAAAGATCAGGTTATATGTCTATGGGAAAATATTTTATAGATCTTTTACAGAATAGTAATGATCCAAGACTACCTTATTATGCTGAATTAAATACATCTGGTGGTTATTCTGGGTCAGCTCCAGAAGATAGTGATATAAATGCTTCACCATTTGGAAGTTATTTTGCAGGAAATGCAAGTACATCGAATATAATATTTAGTTATAGTGAAATAAAATTCATAGAAGCTGAAGCACAATTCAGATTAGGAAACACTACAACTGCTCAAATGGCTCTGAAAAATGCTGTAAGTGTGTCTTTGATAGATGTTACAGGTGCTGATAACCCTACTTTTGCTACTACAGCTTCAGCTTCAGTAACATTACAGAATATAATCACTCAAAAATATTCTGCCTTGTTTACTACAATGGAGCCTTATAATGATTGGAGACGTACAGGTTTCCCTATATTAACACCTAACCAGAATAGTCAATCTAAAAAAATACCTTTGAGATTAATAACTCCTAAAGCTGAAAGAACATTAAATAACAATGCAACAGTTGTGAGTGATGTAAATATACCTGTTTGGTGGGATAACTAAGACTATTAAATTTTTAAACCGCCTTCGGGCGGTTTTTTATTTGTGAGTGTTTTTTATAGGATTTTATGAATTAAATTATTTTTTTTAATTTATAAATTTCAGTAATTCAGTGCTTTGTGTGTTGTTTTTGATGATGAACTTTCATTACTCCGATTAAAGTGTTGGGGTTGTTTTTTTTTATCAAATCGTTTGCTTTTAACGTATTTTATTAATTAATTTAATTATTTTTCATATCAATTAATGGGTTGTTTGTTATTTTATTCAGCTTTAGTTGTTAAGTTGTTAATAAAAATACAAATTTGCTTCCTAAAAATTAATTTGATATGAAGAAACTGACAACGAGTCTGCTTGTTTTGGTATTGTCTTCGTCTGTTGCCGTTGCAAATGCCCAGCAGAAGAAAAATGATAGTACTACACATACAAAAGAAATTGAAGGTGTAGTAGTAACAGCACTAGGTATTAAGAGGGAGAAAAAGTCTCTGGGGTATGCCTCACAGGAAATTAAAGGAAGTGCACTTTCAGATGGGACAACGAACACAGGAAATATTGCATCTCAATTATCGGGTAAAGTAGCGGGTTTGAATGTTACGACCAACAATAACTTTGGAGGATCTTCTAACTTATTAATTAGAGGAATAAAGACATTGGGGGGAGGAAATCCTTTAATTGTTATTGATGGCTCACCTGTTAATAATAATTATACTCAAGAAAAAAATGTAGATTATGGAAATGCTTTATCTGATATAAACCAGGAAGATATAGAATCTATAAACGTTTTAAAAGGAGCTGCAGCATCAGCTCTTTATGGAGAAAGAGGGCTAAATGGAGTGATTGTTATTACCACTAAAAATGGGAAAGGAAAGGATGATGGATCATGGGGAGTTACATTTTCATCTTCCATGCAGATTGGATTTATTGATAAATCTACATTTCCGGAATATCAAACAAGATATGGAGCTGGTTATTCTCAAAAATTCGGTACACAAGCTAGTAATGGCTTGAATAATGTCAACTTTGGAGCAGACGCTTCGTGGGGTCCAAAATTTGACCCTAACCTAATGGTGTATCAATGGGATTCTTATGATCCTACATCTCCAAATTATGGAAAGGCAACACCATGGGTAGCTGCTAAAAACGGACCGATTAAATTTTTTGATAATCCGACTACATTTAGTAATAGTGTAACCCTGGAAAAAGGACAAAAAGGAAAAAATATTAGTTTTACCTATGAAAATATGATGTCCGATGGTTTGATGCCTAATTCGCATCTTAATAAAAATAACTTCTCTTTAAAAATTAATTATGATTTAACTCCCAAACTTCATACTTCTTTTTATTCTACAATGACTTTACAGGATACAAAAGGACGTAGTATTACGGGATATTCAAATAATACAGTGACAGGTTTTAGACAATGGTGGCAAACCAATGTGGACTTAAAAGATTTGGAAAGAGCATATCTGGCTAATGTAGATCCTGATGTTGCAAGTGCTGCTAATAACTATGGTAATGTTGTATGGAATAGAAAATCTGCTGCTAATGGCGCACCAGCATACTGGAATAATCCCTATTTTCAAGCATATCAAAACTATACCTCAGATAACAGGTTTAGAAGTTTTACTTATGCATTGGCAACTTATGATATAATAGATAATATTTCTGTAACCGGAAAAGTTTCTTATGATAGATCTAATCTTTTGGCAGAAAATAGATTAGCAGTGGGGTCTTTACCACAAGCTTTTGGACAGTCAAATAATTCAGTTACTTCCGGCTATGCCAGACGTGATGTATTGAGGACCGAAACCAATTACGACTTAATGGTGAATTATAAGTTTAATATTACGGATAATATTAATGTTTCTGGTGTGCTTGGTGGAAACATCCGCAGAAACTATTTTAATTCTGTATATGCTTCTACAGAAGGAGGTTTGGTAATTGCCGGAATTTATGCGTTGTCAAATAGTAAAAAAGCTCCTTTAGCATCTGATGAAAATCAGTTCATTACCCAGACAAACTCAGGTTACGCTACCGCTTCATTTGATTTCTTTAAAAAATTCTATATAGATGGAACATGGCGAGTAGATCAAAGTTCCACATTACCAGCTGGAAATAATGTGTATAATTATCCTTCTGTAACAGGATCAGTTATTATGTCCGAAATTCTAAATACTAAGAATTGGATGAATTTCTGGAAATTAAGAGCAAATTATGCTGAGGTTGGTGGAACTGCAGATCCTTACCAACTTGAAAATAATTACAAATCTGCCGGAATCTTATCAGGTGTAGGAATATATAATTCAATTTTAAATCAGCCTAACCCTAATTTGAAACCGCAACGATCTAAGGAATTTGAAATAGGTACTGAAGCTCATTTCTTAAAAGACAGAATAACAATTGATTTTGCTTATTATAAAACTAAAACAATAGATCAAATTATACCTCTTCCAGTGTCTTCAGGAACTGGATTCACAGCTAAAATAATCAATGCGGGTAGAATTGATAATACTGGTTATGAAGTACAGCTAGGTTTAGTACCTATAAAACTAAAAGATTTCTCATGGAATATCGATGTAAACTGGTCTAAAAACAAAAATGAAGTAGTCAGCCTTTATCCGGGAATTACCAACCTTTTATTGAACAGTTTTCAGGGAGGTGTTTCTTTGAATGCGAGAGTAGGAGAAGCTTGGGGAACACTAGTTGGTGCTGATTATACTTATTTAAATGGAGAAAAAGTTATTGATCCGAAAACCGGAAAATATCTACCAAATAATAATCAAGTCATTGGCAATACAACTCCAGATTGGATTGGAGGTATCAGAAATAGTATCAGTTATAAAGGCTTCTCTTTAAGTTTCTTAATTGACATGCGTAAAGGAGGAAGTGTATTCTCAACTGATATGTATTATGGCTTATCTTCAGGTCTATATAAAGAAACTGCCATAGGGGATTATAGAGATAAAAATGTTGTATTATCCGGTGTTCTTCCAGATGGAACCCCTAATAATATTGCTTTGTCTCAATTTGATAATGGAAGTGCTGTGGGATATAAAACACAACCTGCCAGTGAGTTTGTTTATGATGGCTCTTTTATTAAGCTAAGAGAAGCAAGTATAGGATATACGCTTCCTAAGTCTTTATTAGCCGGAACCAAAATCTATGATGCTAAAATTTCGATTGTAGGAAGAAATTTATGGATTATTCATAAAAACTTACCATATGCAGATCCTGAAGCAATGGTAGGTGGAGGACTTAACTCTTATGGATGGTCTATTGGTTCAATGCCAACAACAAGAGATATTGGAGTTAATGTAACATTTAAATTCTAAATTATTAAAAATGAAAAATATTATAAAAATTAGTTTGATGTCTGTATGTATTGGATTGGGGGTAAGCTCATGCCAAAGTGATTTAACATCTCTTAATGATGATCCTAAACATCCGGCAATCCTTCCATCTGAAAATTTATTAGCTACAGCTTTATATCAGTCGTCTTATTATATAGATAATCCCAGTGTGAATTTTAACAATTACAGATTTTTCACACAGCAAATGTCAGAGACTCAATATCCTGATGAGACTCAATATAATTTGGTTACACGTACTCAGCCTCGTAATCATTTCAATAGAATGTATGTTTATAGTTTAAATAACATTAAGCAAGCAAAAGACAATCTAAAACATGAGGTAGAGACTGATGATGTTCGTACAAATAAACTGGCAACTTTAGAGATTGAAGAAATTTTTATTTGGGAAAACTTAGTAGATACTTTTGGTGATATTCCTTATTCTGAAAGTTTTAAATCTGATGAGGCCTTAACACCTAAATATGATGATGCTAAAGTAATTTATCTTGATTTAATTAAGAGAATTGATGCAGTTACTGCTACTATAAAGCCTTCTGCTAGCGGATATAATGACTTGGTATATGCAGGTAATATGACAAAATGGAAAAAATTTGCTAATTCTATTAAACTAAGATTAGGAATGAATTTAGCAGATACTGATCCGGCATTGTCAAAAACTACTGTTGAGTCAGCAATAGCTGATGGTGTTATTTCGTCTGATGATGAAGCTTATAAATTTAATTATGACGGGAATACTTTTTCCAGCCCTGTTTTCGATAATCTGGTAGCTTCTGGTAGGAATGATTTTTTACCTAGTGAACTTACTGTTACAACAATGAGCACTCTTTCAGATCCAAGAATGGATGTGTGGTTTACAAAAGTTGGAGGTGTTTATAAAGGAGGTGTTTTTGGAGAGATCAACGATCCTTATACCAATTATTCACAATTGAGTTCTTACTTTAGAAGTGCTACTAAAGCATCAAATTTATTAAGTTATGCCGAAGTTGCATTTTTAAAAGCCGAGGCTGCTGCAAGAGGATATGTTGCAGGTGGAACAGCAGCAACTCTTTATATAATGGCTGTAACAGAATCTATGAGGGAAAATGGAGTAAGCACAGCAAATACTACAACTTACTTATCTTTAAATCCTTATAATGCTGCAAACTGGAAACAATCTATCGGCGTACAGGCATGGATTGCAATGTTCAATAAAGGATTTGCCAGTTGGAATTTTACCAGACGCCTAGATTATCCAATCTTAGTGAATCCTCCCAAGTCGAATTTATCTTCTGTACCTTACAGAATGCCGTATTCGGATCAGGAATATGTGCTAAATGGAGCTAATGTTAAAGCAGCTGGTGATAAAATTGGCGGAGATAAAGCAACAACCAAACTTTTCTGGGATAAAAACTAACAAAAAAGTTTTTATACTATATATAAACCGCCTTCGGGCGGTTTTTTTATTTCCGTATATTTGTAGCTCAGATTGTAGGCGGAAACATACTGTGAAAATGTTTCAGCTGTAAGCATTAAAAAGAGAATTTAGAAAAATGAATATTAAAGATATTATAGAACAAAAGCTTTCGGAAGTCATTTTAAATGTATATCAGTTAAAAGACATCAAGCTGGAAGTTCAGGAAAATAAAACGGAATTTGAGGGTGATTTTACCATTGTCACTTTTCCGTTGGTAAAACAACTGAAAAAAAATCCTGAGAGCATCGGGGTTGAATTAGGTGAAGCTTTGACAGAAACAGATCTTTTCGAAAGCTTTAACGTAGTTAAAGGTTTTCTTAATGTTAAGGTGAAAAACCAACTGTTTGTAGACAACTTCAGATCAGTCACTAAGAATTTCTCTACTATAGAAAAGAAAAATGCTACAGTAATGGTAGAATATTCTTCACCTAATACGAATAAACCTTTACACTTAGGGCACATCAGAAATAATTTATTAGGATTTTCGGTAGCTCAGATTTTAAAAGAAGCCGGATATGACGTGATCAAAACTCAGATCATCAATGACAGAGGTATTCATATATGTAAATCTATGCTGGCTTGGGAGAAATTCGGGAACGGAGAAACTCCTGAAACTACGAATACGAAAGGAGATAAATTTGTTGGAAACTATTATGTAGAATTTGACAAAAATTATAAAAAAGAAATTTCAGAACTTGTAGAGCAAGGTGTAGGAGAAGAGCAGGCTAAAAAAGAGGCTTCTGTAATGAAAGAAGCTCAGAAAATGCTTTTAGATTGGGAAAATGGAGATGAGGCAGTAAGAGCGCTTTGGGCAGAAATGAACTCATGGGTTTACAAAGGATTCAATGAAACCTATAAAAGATTAGGTGTTGATTTTGACCAGGTTCAATATGAAAGCAATACTTATATTTTAGGAAAAGATCTTATTCAGGCTGGATTAGACAAAGGTGTATTGTATCAAAAAGAAGACGGTTCTGTTTGGTGTGATCTTACAGATGAAGGGCTAGATCAGAAGCTTTTACTACGTTCAGACGGTACATCTGTTTATATGACACAGGATCTTGGGACAGCAGTTGAACGTTTTAAACAAAATAATATCCAAAAACTGATCTATACAGTAGGAAACGAACAGGATTATCACTTCCAGGTTTTGTTTAAAATCCTGAAAAAATTAGGATATGAATGGGCGGATCAGTTGTTCCACCTTTCTTACGGAATGGTAGAGCTTCCTGAAGGTAAAATGAAATCCCGCGAAGGAACTGTGGTAGATGCAGATGACCTGATGCAGGAAATGTATGAAACGGCAAAATCTAAAGCTCAGGAATTAGGAAAATTAGAAAGCCTTTCAGAAGAAGATAAAGAAGCATCTTATGAAACGGTAGGACTGGGAGCATTGAAATATTTCATGCTGAAAGTAGATCCTAAGAAAAAAATGCTTTTCAATCCTGCAGAAAGTATTGATTTCAACGGAAATACAGGTCCATTCATTCAATATACTTATGCACGTATTCAATCATTATTGTCTAAAGCAGGTAGTTTGCAGACGGAAACTGCTGATATTGAATTAAATCAATCTGAAAAAGAATTGATTATGCAGTTGACCAACTTCAAAACTACAGTAGCGAAATCAGCTGAAAGCTTAAGTCCGGCTTTAGTAGCCAACTATGTGTATGATCTTGTGAAGGCTTACAACTCTTTCTATCAGAATAACCCAATTCTGAATCAGGAAGATGAAAACGTAAAACAATTCCGTTTGAATATTTCAGATATCACAGCAAAGACGATCAAAAAATCGTTAGAATTGCTGGGAATCGGAACGGTAAACAGAATGTAAAAATAAAAGGCCTCCTGAAAAATTCAGGAGGCTTTTTTGTATATAGGAGTTGTTTAGACTTAAAAAATGTTGAATATATTGAACCCATTAAGAATGAGTTAAGAAATAAAGTATAGTTAAGATGAATCATTCTGATTTTTAAGCTTAAAGCGAAGCTTATCTTAATACTCTTAACGCCTTAATACAATCTTAATGTTTTAAAAATAAAAGATTAAACAGGTTCGTAAAATAATCTTGCAACTCGCAACCCGAATCTACGTTTTATCATTAGTATTACTTTCACCATTCATCTGCTTCAAACTATCCGCATACAACTTCGCAGGAGTCCATCGTGCATGTTTGGAAAGAACTACTTTATATCCTTTTTTGTAAGTGTAAACCTTGGTAAATTCCGCACCGAAGAATATCAGCATGCAGGAATAATTAATCCACATCATAATCAGAATAACTGTTCCGGCAGCACCAAAGGCTGAAGTAGGTTTTATCTGGTTAAAATAAAGACTTAATAAAAACTTTCCAAGGGTGAATAAAACAGTAGTCAGAAATGCTCCTTTCCATACCGGTTTCCAGCTGACCAAAACATCAGGGAGAACTTTAAACATTAAAGCAAATAAAAGTATCACAAGACCAAAACCAACAGCAAAATTTACCGTTTCTACCAGCATATAGGTTTCAAAACCAAAATATTGAGTGATAATAGTATTAAAAAGGCTGATTAAGGAAGATAAAACCATGGTGATCATCAGAAGAAATCCCAGGATAAGAATCATTCCCAAAGAATTGGCTCTGTCTAATAAGAACTTGACCAGTGCCTTTTTGGGAGCAGCTTCTACTTCCCAAAGTGTATTTAATGTATGCTGTAGTTGAAAGAAAAGAGTAGTAGAACCAAAAACCAATGATCCGACTCCTACAGCTTTCATAAAAATATTCTTTTTGTCAATCAAGGCACCGGCGAGCATCCCTTCGATACTTTTAGCCACATCCGGTCCCATAATACCGCTGATTTGTGTGCTGATCTGACCACGGATAGCTTCTTCACCAAAGAAATTTCCAAGTACCCAGATAATAATGATCAATAATCCCGGGATAGAAAAGATGGCATAATATGCAAGACTTGCTGAATCTTTTGATGCAGAAGAATTGTTCCATTCCGTAAACGTGTCTTTCAGAACTTCCCAGAAAAATTTAACAGTATTGATCATATTAAAATGGATATCCGATGGCAATATTTAAAACAAGATTATCTTTTCTCCAGCTTGAGTCTCCGAAATTGATTTTATCGAAAGCCCATCTGTCTCCTTTCTGATAGTAAGGAACTCTCAGTGGCATCGCAAGATCCAGTCTTAGAATCAGGATAGAAAAATCCAGTCTCAGACCTACTCCGGCTCCCACCGCAATTTCATTTAGAAAGTCTTTCGAAAACTTAGCGCCTGGTCTTTTATCATCATCGTGAAGCAGCCAGATATTTCCGGCATCTACAAAAACGGCAGCATTTAAAAATTTATAAAGATTGGCGCGGTATTCCGCATTTAATTCAAGTTTAATATCTCCGGACTGATCAAAATAGGCTCCCTGTTTAATAGTTCTCGGGTCAAAACTTCCGGGGCCTAATGTTCTTGCACGGAATGCTCTGATACTGTTGCTACCTCCTGAGAAAAACTGCTTGGAGAAAGGAATAAATTCTGAGTTTCCGTATGGATAAGCAATTCCTCCAATAAATCTCGTAGCCAGTGAAGATTTTTCAGTGAACTTATGATAGAATCTGAAATCGTTTTCAATCTTTACATACTGGCTGAAAGGAATTCCAAATATTTTCTTTTCCTTATCCTTCTTTACATCAGCTCCTGTAGCCAGCCCTGTAATATTTCCTGCCAGATCAAGCGTACCTTTATAATAAACGGTATTGGTCTTTGGAAGCATTGTGTTGGTGTAGGTGTAAGAATAGGTTGGTCCAAAAATTAATTGTTTATCTACAATTCTCTGCATTGCAGGATTGTCAGCAGATATTTTTCTGTATTCATCAGTAACATTTGCAGGAGAGACCAATGTAATATCAATTACCTTTAGCTCATGTTCTTTTCTTGCATTTTCTTTCCACAGATATCCGAATGAACCGGTAAAATTATTTAGAGTATAGTATTTCGTCCTGTTTTGGAATTCATAGCCTAATGTAATATTCGTTCTCGGAACAAATTCACTGGAAGAATGAAAACGGAATGGAGCTACAATTCTTGGGATTGAAAGCTGTGCATTCGCTCCTGCACGGAAAATATTATTGGCATCCTGAGCACCTCCCATCTGGAAATCAAAAGCTCCGAAGATGGCTGCCTTGAATTGCTCTGCCCCTCTGAAGAAATTTCGGTGGGTCCAGTTCAGGTTGAGTTCACTACCTGCATAATTCGCAGAGTTTGTTCTTCCTAAAGCTTCCAGACGAAGTGACTGGATTTGTCTTGTTGTTAATAAATAATAGGCATCAAATTTATGACTTAATGAATCTGAAACCACGAACTCATTTTTCACAAATTTAAAGACACCGAGACTGATCAAACGGTTTAGCGTAAGATTATGATTGGAGCGGTTATAAAGATCTCCTTTTTTGAAATACAGCGCCCTGTCAAAAATTTTCGGTTTGAATTTATGTTGAGGATCAATGACGTAAATATCATCAAAAGCATATTTGGAAAGAGAATCTTTATTCATCGGAATGCTGTATTTCCCCTCTTTTACATCCTGAATGTTGTAATTGGGAAATACAATAACATTATTAATACTGAATTGTTGGGTTGCTAAATCAGGCGTATTGTCTTTCAGTTTTACGTTAAGTTCAACCTTATGATTTTTGCTTACAGTACTGTCTGCCTGTACGATGATATTATCAGGATGGAAATAATAAAAACCTCTTTCTTTTAAACCATTATCAATTCTTTCTCTTTCTGCTTTGATGACATCCAGATCAAATGGTTTACCGTTTTTAAGAAACGTTCTTTTTGTTAAACCCTGGATTTCCTGGTTTACCAATGTAGAATCCTTCTGAAATTTTACCCCGTCAATCAGATATCTGGAACCCGGTCTTACCGTATAAATAACCTGAGCCTTTTTGTTCTTGGAAACTGTATCATAAGAAGCTTTTGCATTGAAATAGCCTTTGTTTTCAGAGTAATTAACAATGATGTCTTTATTGAATTCACGGTCTACATCTCCCAACAGTACAGGCTTTTCACCTATTTTATATTTAAGCCAATAATTAAAACCTTTATCCTTTTTCGGTTCCTTGGCAATATTATAAAAATACAGCTTGGGACGCATTCCCAAAAATGTAGAATTGGGTTTTGGGGTGAGATTAGCTTCCAGTGCGGCCTGAAGATCTTTTTTTTCTTTTTTGGAAATCGTATCGTTTTCAATCTTTACTTTGGCTCCTGTATACAGCATTTGCCCTTCTTTCAAAAACCTTGTGTTGCTGCACGAGACTACTGTGGATGCCATCCCGGAAACCAACAGATACTTACAATATATATGGAACTTATTACTCATTATTTAAATTCTACCACTTGGTTATTTTGATTCTTTTTTTGCTTTTTCTCCTTAGATTTCTGGAAGATCTCACGGAATTTGTCATAATCCAATGTAATAATGAACCCGACTCCGGTCTCTATAATCTGCCCCTGAAGAGCCACCTGATATTCATCCTTACGATAAGCACGCAGCATGTATCTTCCGTCTTTGGAAAGGCTGTAATCCACAGAAACATTCCCTGCAATATTGGTCATATTTTCGTTCTGACGTGCCTGACCTTCCAATCCGAAGTTACTTCCTACCGTTACTTTCAGACGGTCATTCAGTAATTTTTTACTGATGTCTACATTCAGGTCGGTTCTTGTATTTTTCTCTCCGCTGGAATAATCTTCCGTAGAATCCAGACCAAAATTAAGATCTACTCCTTTAATCAGTCCGGAGGCAAGATTATTTAACTGTTGGGAAAGAATTTTACTCACACTCTGTCTTGCCATGGTTTCTGCAGACATTCCTGCACCGCTTTCAAATGGATTTTCTCCGATGAAACGGTTCAGAAGAAGTAAAGCAAATACCTGTTTGTTCATTTCTGATTCCTGAGTTCTGAGCTGGGCGAGTTTCGCATTCACATCCTCAGTTACTGTTGAAGCAACGGAATTATTCTTTTCATCAGTCGTAATGTCAAAAGAGAGCTGAGGTTTCAACAGTTCTCCTTTCATTTTTAATAAAGTATTAAAAGGAATTTTTTGTTTATACTGATTCATCAGTGAAGCTGCTTTTCCGCTGAGTTGCTGCTCTAAAAGATCAATAGGCGGAGCTTCTGTTTTATATACAGCCGTAATATTCATTTGAGCTATAGTAGGCTCACCTGTCCATGTAATCGTGCTGCCTTTCTGAATATCAAATTTACGTTTAAGCAAGCTCACAGAAAGGTCATAGCTTCCTTTTTCCACTTCATAAACTCCTACTAGTGTCATTTTTCCGGAAGGGTCAATTCCACCTGTCAGCTCAGCTTCTCCCTGAAGTTTTACAAAATCACCATTTACTTTATCAATAATAATAGAGAGTTTGGCTTCTTTGCTGACTTCAATATTCACACTTACATCCATTCCTTTGATACGGCTTTTGGAGTCGAGAGAATCTGTTTTGATCGTTTTATTTAAAACTACCTGATCCTGATCTATAAACTCTACAATACCGTCTCTTTCCTGTAAAGATGGAGAAGATTGAGGAAGAACAAAGGTAAAGTCCGTGTTGTCTGCCACATTGAGTTTTCCGTCTACTTTAGGAAGATCAAGGTTTCCTCGGATATGAAGTCCGGCATCAATGGCCAAAACACCATACATCATCGCATCGTTTGATTTTTCTGAATTGACAACTTTAAAATCTTTAGCATTTACATTCAGATTAAAGGCAAAATCTCTGTAAGTTTGAGTAAGAACCTGTCCGTTTACAACCAAAGCATTTCCGTCTTTGTCTTTGATCTTGAATTTATCAAACTCAATTCCACGGCTGGTAAAATCTATTTCATCACTCAGGTGTCTGAAGTCACTTCCTGTTTTTGCTATTTCTAAGCCTGCATCATTGAATTTTACTTTTCCTAAAATATTGGGTTTGTCAGCAGTTCCTGTGATTTTTAAATTTCCTGAAAGATAGCCTTCCGTATTGGTAATGGCATTCATGGAGAACCCTTGAATACTCTTCATCTGAAGCTGGTTGATGGCCATATTCAGATCAAAAGTACTTGAAGAAGTATTATAATCACCAAGGATTTTTACGTCATTGTTATTTCCGGAAAGCGCAATATATGCATTTAAAACATTCGGTGAAGCATTATTTACTTTTACCGCAAGATTTCCGACAGGACTTCCATACACAATTAAATCTGAAATATTCAGATCAGAATTGAAAGTCATTTTTTTCGTTACATCCCGAAGCTGTGCTGTCCCGTTGATAGTTCCTCTTGCCAAAACAGTATCTTTTTTAATCAATTCTGTAATGGTTTCGATTTTAAAATCTTTCAACGAAATATTTAAAGGACTGCTTGGGCTGTTGCTTTCAGACTGCACCGCAATTTGGCTGTTTCCATTGGATAGAATGAAATTATCCGCCAGAATTCCTTTATTACTGATCTGGATTTTGTTGTTTTCTGCAACATTCCAATCTGTGTAATTGAGTTTTAATCCGTTCGGATTTAAAGATATTTCTGTAATATCATTCAGTGATTTTGCATTTCCTGCAATCAGGAACTGGGTAGCATCTTTCTCGTCTTTTGTAGTGACATTGTATCGGATCGTATTGTCTGCTACATCTCCGTCAATATTGATTTTATTTAAAGAAAAGCTTGAACTTTTCAAAGCGGCAACATTCAGGCTGTACTGCAATGCCTGATTTTCATTCGTGACTTTTAAAGCTCCTTTTTCAATGGTATTTTCACCATATAATAATCTTGGAATCTGCCCGTCAATTTCAATTTTCTGAGAATCTGCATCATAATTTCCGACAAGATTGATGGTTTCAAAATCTTTCAGATCCGGAACAAATTTTCTGATCAGATCATCATTTTTAATTTTTGCTGTAAAGGTAAAATGTTGCCCCGGATCAATTTTCTGTTTGTTATCCGGTTTCTGGAACTGATAATACTGATTCAAGGTTTTCGTTAAAGCACCAAAAATCTGAGTCAGTTTATATTTACCTTTCAGTTCTACATCTGCGATCTGAGAATTGAAAATAATCTGCGTTGAATCTGTTGTGGATGAAGCTTTCAGATTCACTTCCTGTACGGGATAAACCTCTTTCGTATCTGAGAATGCGAAATCTTTAAGGTTTAAATATCCATTTAGATTATTCGGGTCTAAGCTGGTGAAATCTCCATCAATTTTTCCGGCAATAATCATTGGTTTTTCATAGAAACCAAGTTTATTGACGTCCAGTTTGATGACTTCTCCGTTCACTTTTACGGTAGGATTTTTTTCATCGTACACTCCGGAAGCGGTCAGCTGTAAACTGGCATTCGGGTCTTTGGAATCTAAAATTACATGATAAGCTCCTTTATTGATCTTTCCGGTAAGGTTCATATTTTGATAACGGTACCCTTTGTAGAATGCGGATGCAACATGTCCTTTTAAGTCGGCATTAGCATTTTTAAAATCAAAGCTTTCTCCTTTCGCAGCAATTTGTGCGGTGATGGGACCAATATCTTTATTCTGAATAATTTTTCCTACCTGTATTCCCTGAAGATTGGCCTTTACATCATATAATTCATGATTTTTTTTGCGCATGTCTACCTGTGCGATCACCGCTGCGTTCCCCAAAGTAGAGTAGAGGTTAAGATCTGTATTCACCACTTTGGTTGTTCCTTTTGCATTTCCTTTGATGCTGAAATGGGAAGGAAGAGAAATATTGGAAGGAATCGTATTTTTAGGAACAAGATTGAATATCGTTTTAGCACTGGAAGAAAATTCCCCGATTCTCAGATCATAATACAACTGATCCGGATTCATGGCATTTTTGATCTTTCCGGATGCCATTACTCTCAATTGATCCAGGCCAGAAACTTTAAGATCCTGAATTAACAGATCATTGACGCTTCCTTTTACATTCGCATTGACATTAAGAATAGCGTTCGGATATTTGTTGAATGGAACCGTATTTTTTAAAGTCGGAACCAGATTCAGAATATCGGAGAATCCTATTTTTGAATCTTTAATATTGGCTGAAATCTTTACGGCACCAAGGTTTGAAGTGAGCTGATCAATGGAGTTATAATTTAAAATAACCTCATCACGCAATATCGTTTTCGGGGTTTGAAGATAAAGATCCTTTAGGTAGGCTTCTTTTTCTGCGTATACAAAATCAGTATTGAATTTTTGGATATCCAGGCCTCTTCCTTCTTTGATTTCTGCCGTATTCACTGTGCCGGCAAAAGTGTTATTCTCCATTTTGAAACTTCTTACCTCCACATTCATTTTTGAAAATTGAAGGTGGTTGAAATCCATTCCCTGTTTAGTCGGAGCAATAGCTGTATTGTTGTAATTAACTTTTACATCATTTAAAACTAATTTTCCTAAGAGAAGTTTCATAGCCTTATCCTGATCGGAAGCTTTGGAAACCTCAGGTTCTTTTGTTGCTTTCGGATTGGCATTCTGAGCCGGAAGATAAAGATTGGCATTAATATCTGCTCCGGAAAGAAATACATTTGCTACGTTGAATGCATTATTTTCCAGATCAAGTTTATTAACCTTTGTGCTCAGTTCTTTGAAGATAACTTTTGCAAATGTTTTGGTGTTTTCATCACCGTAATCAATATCGAAATGAGTAAGCTTGATTCCTCTCAGTCCAATATTCATCGGCTTCTTTTCATTGAGAGAATCTACTTTTTTCTCAACCTTTTTAGCAACTTCTTCTACAAGTCCCTGCTTTAACTTTAATTTTAATCCGTCAAGGTTGATATCATTGACTGCATAATTATTTTTGCTGAGATCAAAAGTCTTAACTCTGGTATCAAAAGACTTAAAGTAGAGTTGAATATCATTTTTCGACTGCTGGTCATTGAAGGTTACCCCAACATCTTTTAAATTGATTTTATCAAGAGAAATGATAAATGGCTTGGAAGGACTTTCTTCCTTATCTGTGGAAGCAAAAGCATCAAGAATATAATCAAAATTGAATTTGCCGTCTGGTTTTCGTACTACATTAGCACGGGCACCTTCCATATTGACTGATGTAATATCTGCCGTAGAATTAAGAAGCTTCAGCATATGCAGTCCTACATCCAGCTTTTTAACGGCCAAGAGGGTGTCTACATCCTGTCCTTTAAGATAGAGATTTTCCATAACAAGGCTGTTGGGAAAACCTATATAAACCCTTTCAAGGCTTACAGGAGTTTTAATTTTCTTTTCCAGATAAACAATAAGCTTGTCTTTGATAAAGTTTTGAACGGCAGGAAGCCTTAAGCTTAGGATCAACAGGGTAAGAAGAACCAATATTGAAATAAAGGTTATTGCAATACGCCTTAAAAGTTTTGTGGTGTTGATTTTCAGTTTCAAATGCGATGAGGTTTCTAACAAAGATAATAATACTATTTTACTTGGTCTTTGTTGTGGTACCCTTTTGCGAATGCAAAAATCCTGCCTTGGCTGTCTTTTTATGGAATTTCTAGTTTGTAGTTGTCAAGTGAATAGTTGAGTAAGACAGCCAAAGTAAGGATTGTTATTTTTAAAAAACGCCCCCATGTTATCATTTTTTAATGTTGAAAAGGTAGTTAGCAAAAATGAAATTCAAATGTTAGTAGTTGTGAAGGGGGCGTGGCATGGTTTATATGATAGATAATAATTTTAATTGTTTCCGTTTTCCCATTTTACTTCTTCTCCCTGAGGAGCGGCACCGCCTTGTGCCGTAGTGATAGGGGCGGTTTCCTGGTTGATGTGATAAATATAAGCGGCAATTTTTTCAGCATCTCTTCCGGTAATGGTTCCTTCCTTGATGAAAGGTCTCATGGTTGGATTGTTTGGAGAGCCGTTTTCAAGCATCCAGAATACATTTTTAAATAAGCTTTTTTCTTTTATATTGATCCAGTGGGTATCGGTAAGGTTGGGGCCTATGCCTCCTTTTCCGGCATCACCATGGCAGGTAACACAGTTTGTTTTAAATAGTTCCTGTCCTTCGGCGATATTATCAGCACTGTATTTTGCAGATTCCAGATTGATCTGAGGTGCTGTTTTCTCATACTCCGCGATAGATGCTAACATGGTTTTTGTTTCTTTGGTGTATTCTGCTTCCGGATGAGCATAGTCTGTGAAAGAAAAGGCAAACAGATAGACAGCACAGAAGATACATCCGAACCAGAACAGGCCAATCCACCATTTCGGAAGCGAGTTGTCCAGCTCCGTAATTCCGTCAAAACCATGGTCGATAAGAATATCTTTTTCTTCCGTAGCGGTTTGTTTTTTGAAGGCCGAATTCCATAATTTTTGGTAATACGGAACTTTTTTCTCTTCCAGATATTGTTTTTTCTCTTCCTCAGATAATTTGCTGAAGCTTTGATTTTCTACCAAATCTCCGATAGAGTTCATGATCAGCAGCAGGATCGTAGCGATTAAGATCAGTGCCCAGAAAAAAGGAGAAGAAAAATATCCTGAATCACTGGCAAACATTTCAAAGGCCATGATCGTTAAACCTATCGTTGCTGCGATATATATTGAAATGGGGGTTCTCGTTTTCATTGCAGTTTAATTTTAAATGTTACTCTACACTTGCGGTTTGTACCTGTGTTGTTTTGATATCCGTACCTAATCTCTGCAGATAAGCGATCATTGCTACAATTTCTCTTTGCTCAAGCGGTACATAAGCCGATCCTTTGGCTGTTTTTTCTTTTACCATCTGATCTTTTACATCTGTTGCTTCAGAATATATTCTCTGTACAATGGCTTTTGACTGGTTATCCGCCCATTGGTTGGCAGAATCTATCTGCGCTTTTGTATAAGGAACATTGAAGGCATTTTTCATCAGTTTCATTTTATCCACCATTTGTGTTTTGTCCAGTTTATTGGTGATTAACCATGGGAAACGAGGCATGATAGAACCGGCAGAAGTAATTCTTGGGTTATACATATGTTTGAAGTGCCATGAATCCGGGTTTCTTCCTCCTTCTCTATGTAAATCAGGTCCTGTTCTTTTGGATCCCCATAAGAATGGTCTGTCGTAGACAAATTCTCCCGCTTTGGAATACTGTCCGTTTTTCCCTTCAAATCTTACCACCTCATCACGGAAAGGTCTGATCATCTGAGAGTGGCAGGAGTTACAGCCTTCACGGATATACAAATCTCTACCTTCCAGCTCCAGTGGAGTGTACGGTTTTACCGCTGAAATTGTCGGAACACTCTGCTTCAGTGATAGTGTCGGAACAATTTCCACCAGTCCACCGATTGCTATGGTAATGAAAGCTAATACAGAAAGGAGAGTAGGTGTTCTTTCCAACCAAAGGTGTACACCTTCGCCTTCTTTTCTGTTTTTACTGATGTTTGCCAACGCTGGAGCTTCAGCAGGAACTTCTTTCTGGAATGAACCAGCCTTGATCGTTTTGATAACATTGATCACCATTAAAATAGATCCTGATAAATAAAGTAGTCCACCTAAAAATCTCATTTTAAAGTAAGGAATAATTGCCGTTACCGTATCCAGCCAGTTTTTCCACAATAAGGTTCCGTCCGGATTGAATTGTTTCCACATTAATCCCTGTGTGAATCCTGAAATATACATTGGAACTGCATAGAAAATGATTCCTAAAGTACCTAACCAGAAATGCCAGTTGGCCAGCTTTTTAGACCAAAGGGATGTTCTCCACATGATCGGAACCAGGTAATATACCACCCCGAATGCCATGAAACCATTCCATCCAAGAGCTCCTAAGTGTACGTGGCCAATCACCCAGTCGGTATAGTGACCAATTTTATTTAATGATTTTGTTGCTAATAAAGGTCCTTCGAAAGTAGCCATACCATAGCATGTAACTGCTACTACAAAGAATTTTAGAATCGGATTTTCTCTTACTTTATCCCAGGCTCCTCTTAGTGTAAGAAGACCGTTCAGCATTCCTCCCCATGACGGTGCAATCAGCATGATAGAGAATCCTGTTCCCACTGCCTGAGCCCATGCCGGTAAAGCTGTATATTGCAGGTGGTGAGGCCCGGCCCAAAGGTATACAAAGATCAGCGACCAGAAGTGAATAATGGATAGTTTGTATGAGAATACCGGTCGCTGAGCTGCTTTTGGCATAAAATAATACATCAGACCTAATACAGGGGTGGTTAATACGAATGCTACTGCATTGTGCCCATACCACCATTGTACTAATGCATCTTTTACACCTGCATATACAGAATAGGATTTCCAGCTTGTGAAAGATAACGGGACTTCCAGATTATTGAAGATGTGAAGCATCGCAACAGCAATCCAAGTGGCTATATAGAACCAGATGGCTACATATAAATGTCTCACTCTTCTTTTGGCAATCGTTCCGAACATATTGATTCCGAAAATGATCCATGAAAATGCAATTAAGATATCAATAGGCCATTCATGTTCGGCATATTCTTTAGAAGTATTGATTCCCATAAGGAATGTGATCACTACACTGATAATCATAATCTGCCATGACCAGAAGTGAATCCATGAAAGGGTGTCACTGTACAATCTGGTTTTAAGAAGTCTCTGCATGCTGTAGTAAGCACCACAGAAAAAGGAATTACATACGAAAGCAAAAATAACAGCACTTGTATGAAGCATTCTGATTCTTCCAAAGCCCATAGCTCCCTGGGTATTGATAAGCCCCTGAATATTGCCCGAAGCCAAGCTTTTAATAGTTGTATCGTCCGTACCGAATAAAAATTCAGGCAGTTCAGGATAAAAAAGCATCAATGCAGCTGTAAGCCCAAGCAGAAATCCTACAAGTCCGAATGCGATAGTCGCATAAAGGAATGCTCTGACAATATTATTGTCATAATTAAATTTTTGCGTCTCCATAAATTCCAATAGTGTTTACCGAAGTGATATTTTCTCTGAAAAAAGGTGTATTTTTAGTCCTTTTCTATGTTGAAAATAAATATCATGTAACGTGTGTAATGTTTTGCCAAAGGTATTTATTAACTTTGTTGAAGGCTAATAGCTAATCTTCTAAAATATACCGAAAACTACTAAAACAAAAACGATGAAAGTATGTGGACAAAATATCAGGAAAATACGTAGGAGCAGAGACCTTACGCAGGAGTACATGGCTTTTGAAATGGGGATTTCCCAAAAAGCTTATTCCGATATTGAGAACTCCAAGGTGAAGATCAACCTGGAAATACTGACTAAAATATCAGATATTTTAGACATCAAACCATCTGATATCTGTAGTATTTCGCATAAATGTGGAACAGATGGATATGAAGATAGATATCAAAACCTTTTGGAATACATGAAAAAAAATAATATTTCAGTTCCTAAAGAGTTTTTATAAATTTTTGCTTTCCGTTTTATATTCAATGTAAATCATGATAAAAAAGTGATCTCTTTCCATAGCGGAAGGAGATCATTTTTTTGAAATACGTTTGTGATGAATAGCAAATAATTTCATATCAAAACTTTAAAATTCAATCTTTATTTCACTTGTCAAGGTTGTTTTGGTAAATGTATTTTGAACTTTATCAGAAATAGAGTAAAAATAAAAGGGGTGTGCGCTCCGGGATGAGGTGGAATTCTCAATTTACCCCATGGAATGTGAATTTCTCTGAAAAGTTTTTATATATTTAGCGACCGAATAATTCATTCAATGAGCAACGAAAATAAAACAGGACAAAACGAGACTTTAGTTAGAGGATTAACAAACCGACATATACAATTAATTGCCCTTGGAGGTGCCATAGGAACAGGGTTATTTCTGGGAATTGGGCCCGCAGCAGTACTGGCAGGACCATCCGTAATCTTAGGTTATGCTCTGGCAGGAATTATCGCCTTTTTTATTATGCGTCAGCTGGGTGAAATGGTAGTTCAGGAACCTGTTTCGGGAAGTTTTAGCTACTTTGCCTACAAATATTGGGGAAATTTCCCAGGTTTTGCTTCCGGATGGAACTACTGGATTCTCTATATTTTGGTAAGTATGGCGGAGCTTACAGCAATTGGCCATTATATTCACTTCTGGTGGCCGGAAATACCACTCTGGGTTTCCAGTTTGTTCTTTTTTATAGTCATCAACGCACTTAACCTTGCTTCTGTAAAGGTGTATGGAGAAACAGAATTCTGGTTTTCCATCATCAAAGTAGTGGCTATTATTGCAATGATTATTTTCGGAATTTATCTTTTAATAAGTGGTACAGGAGGAGAAAAAGCAACCATTACCAATCTTTGGAATGATGGAGGATTTTTCCCGAAAGGATTATTCAATAAAACAGAAAACGGATATTCGGGGCTATTTGCAGCCATGGCGATGATCATGTTCTCCTTTGGTGGGCTTGAACTTATCGGAATTACAGCTGCAGAAGCGAAGAATCCTGAAAAAACAATTCCACAGGCTACCAATCAGGTGATCTATAGAATTCTTATTTTCTACGTAGGAGCGTTGGTGATTTTATTCTCATTAAGTCCTTGGAGAGATATTACAGAAGGTTCCAGCCCGTTTGTAATGGTATTTCAAAATCTGAATGGCCTTGAATTCAGCCTTTTTGGTAAAGTGATTCAGTTCAATACATTAATTGCGAATGTTTTGAACCTGATTGTTTTAACAGCAGCTTTGTCAGTATACAACAGTAGTGTTTACAGTAACAGCAGAATGCTTTTCGGATTGGCTCAACAGGGTAATGCTCCTAAATTTCTGAAAAAACTAAACAAAAACGCTGTTCCTACCAACGCAATCATTATTTCTTCGTGCTTTGCTGGGATTTGTATTATCATTAATAAATTAGTGCCGGAAAAAGCTTTTGAATACCTAATGGCTTTGGTAGTATCTACGCTGATTATCAACTGGCTGATGATATGCTACACGCATTTAAAGTTTAAAAAATCAATCAATGCAGAAGGTATTCAATCCAAATTCCCTTCTATATTTTACCCGATCTCCAACTATATCTGCATAGCATTTTTGGTTCTGATTTTAGGACTGATGAGTATCACAGGGATGGAAATTCAGGTGATTCTGATTCCGATATGGATTGGCTTCCTGTTCGTGATGTACAAATTATACAAACCGAAATAAAAATATAAAACAGATCTAAACATGTTTTGGAAAGGTGAAAATCAATTGACTTTCACCTTTTTGTTTTTATTTTCAGCAAATTTAGGATAGAAAATAAAATCATTGTATTTATTTTCCCTGTATGAATAGAATGTCAATCTAGGGTTTTAAACCTATGACGGAGTTTCTAAAGTAATCTGGCTGGACGGAGTAACAGGATTGGACGTTACCGATATGCATATTGACGGTTTTATGAAATTTAGTAATCCTAATACCATGATTACCATGAAAGAAGATGATCTTCTTGATCTTGGGCTTTCCGAAAAAGATGTCAATACACTTTACATCGCTACCAATGTAGATGGAAAAGAATACAAAAAAGTATATGTTCCGGGTACTAAAAACAAAGTGATAACAGCCTATGGAAAGCAACTGGATGAAAAAAAGGCTCTTATGTCAATTATTATGTAGCTAATTATGTTGTATTGGTTCCAAACTATGGAGATCCCAATGATGCAATTGCCAATAAGATTATTCAGGATCAGTATCCAGATAGAAAAGTGATAGGAATAGACGTAAGAAATCTATATGAAAATGGAGGAATGGTGCATTGTGTAACCCAGCAGCAACCCGCCGGAAATCCTGCAAGATAAATTGAAGGAATTAAATGATAATTATTGTGCATCAGGTGGAATCAATTGAATAAACTGGTTTCATCTGATGTCTTTTTGTGAAAACAATTCACAGAATACAGTGCTTTCCTTGGTTATTTTTCGTACATTAGTAAGAGGTTATATTTCAAATTCAGGTGAAAAATTATAATCTGTTTGAATGCCTGCGGATAAGCCGAAACCGTTTCAAAAAGTAGGCAGAATTAAAAAAGACACCTATGGCCAATTTATTTCAAACACTTACCAACACTGTAAAACACTGGTACATTCCATTAATCTTCGGAATTATTTTCCTTATCTGTGGTTTCTATGTATTCAGCGTGCCTCTTGCAACGTATGTTACTCTTTCTATTTTTTTCAGTGTTTCCTTTTTATTTTCAGGAATTACCGAAATATTCTTTTCCTTACAAAACAGTAAGTCCTTACAGGGATGGGGCTGGTTTTTGGTAAGCGGATTATTAACAACCGCAATAGGGGTATATCTTATTGCAAATCCTCAGATTTCAATGACAGTACTTCCGTTTGTGATTGGATTTACTTTACTGTTCCGCTCTTTTCAATTATTAGGCTTTGCATTTGACTTGAAAAGTATGAGAATAATGAGCTGGGGAAATGTTGCCCTTGCCAGTGTTGGAGGAATTATCTTTTCTCTGTTGCTGATATTTAATCCGGTGTTTACAGGAATTTCATTAGTAACCCTTACCGGAGTTTCTTTTATTTTTATGGGAATAGCTTCCATTATGCTCGCCCTGGATTTAAGAAAAATAAAAAAAATTCCAGGAAAAGTAAGCCAGGAATTAAGAGACAGAATTAAATCTATACAGGAAGAAATTGATGATCTTAAAAAATAAAGAGTTATATTATTTCTAAATAAACAAAGCCATCTTTTAAAAGGATGGCTTATATTTTAATGAGGCATAAATCTGCTAATGTCATCTTTTTCAAAATCCCGAGTATTTATTCTCTCTGATTGTGGAGTCTTGTTATTAGGATCATATCTTAAGTAATCAGAATAATTATTGATAATGAAGTCTTGCTTTCTAGGGGTATTTAAGAATTCATGCTGCTTTGTTTTTACATCATCAACATTTTTGCTTATGTCATTTTTTTGTTCAGAAACATTTGCTGTACAACTACTAACTACAAATCCAATAAAGATTGGAATAATGATTTTTTTCATTTTTTTAATCTTTACACCAGCTAAAAATATACCAATATAAAATGAAGGTGAATTAAAGTATAGATATTTTATGAGTTTCTTATAGAAACTAATGAGTTTTTTAAATCAAAAATGCGATTTTTTATTTGTTATAAGTTATAAAAGTATGCTCAGTATCTTTATCAAAGTTTTAAAAAAAGATGGCTACTGCAAAGTAGCCATCTTATCTTAGTTTATAAGAAAAATCAGTAACAATTAAAGCTTAAAAATACAAGCTCAATGTTTATTGTTTCTAATTTTTAATACAACGAACCGGAGTTCCTGATCCTCTACCACCATTTCCAACAAATGTTTTAGTAGTTGCTGTAAAATTTGTGTATTGTCTACCTGCACCTGTCGTAGATACATCGCTTGATGTTAAGTTAAGTCCTACTCCAGCACTTGTAATATTATTCACATTATAACCCACTATACCTGATGCTGGAAATTTGAATACTGAACCAAATGCATCAGCTGTATTATTTATACTACCGATTTCAGCATTAATTTCAGCTTGTGTCGGAACCCTAAATCCTGAAGGACACGGATTGTTGATTCCGGCAACTCCCTGCCAAAGATTATTGTTCTGAGGAGAACGCCAATCACCATTAGAGGTTGTAGTGGAAATAAATAAGCCACCATTATTTGGCGTATCTGTAGAAGATAAAGTAGTTGTTGATGGTTTATTATCTGCTGATGTGCTGCTTCTCCAAGTGACATTTCCATGTCCGTCAGAAAGTCTTCCCCATTGAATTAAACAGCCGTAAGCAGCATGGTCTGTACTAGATAAAGCAGGACGGTTTGCACCTAAGTTTCTATCCATCCATACTTTCCCTGTAAGTGGTGAAGTTATCTCTACAAGTTGAGTAACATCTGCAGAACCGCACTTAGCTAAAATAGTGATAGGAATGGTGAAATTACAAGTCTGTCCACCAAGATTTACAGTAAAGGTTGCGTTGGCTGTTTCGTTGTTGGCTATAACATCTGTTTGCCCCGTAATTGTAAATGTTAAACCTCCGCTTCCATTGGTTATAGTGCCCGCAGGGATATTCATAGTAAGCCCCGTAGCTCCTGTGGAAGGAATACTTAATGCAGGATATTGGAAGGTTCCTGTAGCTGTATAATTAATTACTTTAGTAACACCAGAAGCAGCTACTTTGTCTTCAACTGTTCCTGTAAGTGCTCCTGTGGTACAATTCAATGAATTGATTGTTCCTGATTGCACCGTTACGGAATTTGTACAAGTTAATGAGAGTTTCTTCCAGGCACCAGTAAGGGTACCTGTACTTGTAGGTGTTCCTGTAAGATTATAGGTAATGAGAACTGACTGCCCAGGTATTAAAGTGCTGGAAGCAGGAGTTACTGTTGATACAGAAATACCACTCACTCCACTTAATGTCAAATCACTAGCTTGAGAGGCTATCGTTACATTACTAAAAGAGTTGTTTGTAAGAGTCACTGTAAATTTTGCGCCACTTAAGGCAGCTCCATTTAAGTAAGTACCTTCAAAACCATTTTGTGCACAATTGGCTTCAACTGAAGGGGTTGCAGGTGTATTTAGACATGGCCCCCAGCCTTCTGGTGATGTTCCTCCTGTTGCGTGCTGGCTGTATACTTTAACGCAGTCTGCAGTACTATCATACATGATTGTTCCAGGAACAACATTTCCTCCCTGAGGATTGATCATATTAGTTGGAGATGTATTTGCGGGTAAGACAAGTCCAAGATTATAGCTTGTTGTCTTGTTAATGTCCAATGCACCCCTAGGCGTTGTCGTCCCAATACCAACTTGGCATGTAGCAATTAAAGGTATTGTGGAAAAAAGTAATAGAAATTTTTTTTTCATGTTTTAAATATTTATTATTAATCTAATTTCAGATGATATACTATTATTTAAACTGTTTAAGCTTTTATTAGATTAGAAATATTAGATAATTTTGATTGATCTAATTGATATTCGATGTTTCGTTTTTTTTAAGCTTTGAAACTATCAGGTTAATAGGCTGGACTTCTATTTTAAAACTTTCCTTATAAAGTCTCGGATCTAAATATCTATGTTTAGTATCTTCCGGAACATTTAAGAATTCCTCACTGATAAAACCAAAATTCATATTGAAAAGCATTCTTTATTTTTTATGTATTAAAATTACTTTTTTTTTAATATATATCCTTGTTTTAATCGTATTTTTTTTATAATAATAACATTAGGTTGATATTAGTTTTAAAATAGATGTGTTTTGTTAAAAATAATTCATGGTGTGGATTAAATATTGAAAAATATTAATTTAAAAATACGGGCGTAAATTAAATATAGCTTATGATTGATATGAAATACTGTTTTGTATCTGGTAAGTAAATTCAAAAAAATGAAAAATCAGGTTTTTCACTTTAAGAAAAATTTTAACCTACTATTATAGAAAAGAAAGAAGGCTTTTCTATTTACATTGACTAGACTTTTACATAGTCTAAGTTTAGATATTAAATCAATAAAGACTTTTGATGAATAGTGAGCTTTGTTCTTTAAGATAAACAAAAACCATCCTTAAAAAAGGATGGTTTGTAGACCCACAGGGACTGTAAATGTTTAATCGCCTAAAATATATTTTATTCTTGTTTAATATTGTATCTTATATAATGTTTTAATAATCATTATTTTATTTGTTTTATGAATTGTATTGTAGTTAAATAAATTAAAATAAATTTAAAATAAAACGATTTGTTATTGACTAAAAATTGACTAAATGCTTATATTTGTATTGTTCAAACTTTAACAGTACAAAAATGGCTACGATAAAATTTATTCTTCAGTCAAAGAAATCCAATTCAACTATTTATGCGAGATTTTCTATCGGAGCTAATCAGGTGTATAAACGTAAAACCCGTGAAATGGTCAATCCTGAAAACTGGAATACCAAAAAAGGTTCTATTATTCAAAGGTCTGCACTTACCAAAGACGACTTACAAAAACAAAACGAACTTATCAGTACTTTAAATAAACTTGAAACATTCATATTAGATCAGTATAGAAAAAGAACCGAAACTGAAATTATAAATGGAGATTGGTTAGAAGAAATTATTGCCTCTTACTATTCCGGTGGTCGGAAATTTGAGCAATTGGACTTTATAGAAAATTATTTAGAACATTATAAAACGGATATTTTACCTTTTAGAAAATACAAAGGGAAGCCGATTACCCTAAGAACTAAGCAGAAGCATCTGACGATCATAGAAAAGTTTCAGGATTTTTTGAAATCAGAGAAGAAGAGGCTGAAGGTTTCGGATTATAATATAACTGTAGGAAACAGATTTGTTACCTTTCTAAGAAGGCAGCATTTAAGTGATAATACCGTAGGGAAATATCTAAAATATACCAAAACGATTTTTAAAGATGCAAAGATTGAAAATATTCAAGTCAATGAACAGTTGAGTGAAATCAAAGGATTTACTATGGAAACTCCAACTCCATATCTCAAAGTAGAAGAGTTGGAAAAAATACAGGATTTATTAATTATTAATGAAAGACTTGAACAAACTCGAGACTGGCTAATTATTGGCTGTTATACTGGACAAAGGGCTTCCGATCTTTTTAGAATGACTCCCGATAAAATTGTTAATATTAATGGAAAGGAATTTATTAATCTAAGCCAGAAGAAAACGAAAACTCCGGTTTTGGTTCCAATTCATACAGAGGTAAAGAAAATCTTGAATAAAAGAAATGGTAATTTTCCTGCACAATATTCAACTAACTTAGAAAGTTCAAAGACTATATTTAATGATAATTTAAAAAAAATCTGTAAGATGGCAGACATTGACCGTCAGGAATATGGAAGAGTATTTGATGAGGTTAAAAAGCATTATGTCTTTGGAAATTACCCAATGTATGATTTAGCCTCATCACATATATGTCGAAGAACCTTTGCCACCATGTATTATTCTAAAATTCCCACAGCTATCATTATGAGTGTAACAGGACATAAAACGGAAACAGAATTTTTAGGATATATTGGAATTGATAATAATACACTTTCTGAGCAAATGTATTCTTATTGGGAAAAGTTAGAGAGTAAAGAAAATAATACAGAGTTGCAGACTAAAAATGTAAATTGATTTTTAAAATATATCAACGACTAGAAAACCCAGTGAAACCCAAAATAACCCATTGGGTTTTCTGGGTTTTTAATAACAAATATTTTCAAGAACAAAATTCAAAAATATTATACACTACTTTTGACAAGTAAATAATGAAATATACTATAGAGCATTTTTTCAAAAAGTAAACCGTGTTCTTAGAGTCCGTATATATACAAGAAATAACAAAGTGTGGCTCACTGTGAACCACAAACTGAACCGCAAAACGAGCCACAAAATTAAATTTTTGGCAAGAGTCTGATAATATTTGATGAATCATAGTAAACTATAAAAACACCTGTTTTTCTTACCCATAAAATAAGTTTCATTTTCTTTTTTTATTTTTATTTCAGGCAATCAGTATTTATTTAATTTCCCTTTATGAGTATACCTTCCGAAATGCAAGACAAATACGCAAAAAATGTCCTTTGTAATACCTCTTTAAAAAACCTTCCTAATGAAGAGTGGAAGGAGATTAAAGAATTTGAGAACTATATGATTTCCAATTATGGGAGGATAAAAAGTGTAGAACGTTGGGCTAATCCTTTAAATGGAAGAAAGTTTAAGCTGCCGGAGAGGATTATGAAGCTGCAATTTATGCAGTTTTATAATAAACACCTTGAAGGTAACTTTTATAATATCACCTGTTTATTATCATCTGAAGGAAAAAGGTTTCGAAAATCTGTACCTCGATTGGTGTATTACCATTTTGTTGAAAAATTTGAATTAAACGACCGCAAAACACTTATTTCATTTAAAGATAACAATAGATTTCATTTACATGCAGAAAACTTAGAAAGGCTTTCTGTAAGTGAGGAACTTTTTAAAAGAGTCCGAACCAACAGGGTTAAAAATAGTAGAAGTGACTATAATCAGTCCGTAAACCAATATACTACTGAAGGTAATCTTTTATCAACTTTTGATAGTATTGACTCTGCTTCAGACAGCCTTGGAATTGTAAACAGGCATATTCTGGCTGTCATAAAGAAAGAACGTTTAACAGCAGGTGGATTCAGATGGTTTCTCAAGAATTATATTCCCAAAAAAGAAGATTTTATCTTTAGTCCTCAAATAGAAAATTCAACCCGATTACTCAACAGGTCTCTATGGGAAAAATTGGGTAGCCCTTCTATTGATGAAACTAATCCACCAGCTTGTATGAATTTATCCCTTAAAGATCTTCCCGGAGAAAGATGGAAACCCATACCCGGTTTTGAAGATTGCTATATTATTTCAAGTATGGGAAGAATAAAACGATTGGCTGGCTGGACTACCATCGGCAGGAAACTTTTTTTTAAGGAACAGATTCTATCTATTATGTTGGATGGTAACATCAATATGGCTTATCATCTTTTTTGTGTACTACGATACAACGGGAATAAAACTCATATAATTATTACCCGATTACTTTATCATCTTTTTGTAAAGGAATTTGATATACATGACAGAAGACTTGTTGTTGTAAATAAAAACAATCCATTATGGGATATAGACTTATCAAAACTATCGTTACAACCTGTTTATTCTTTACTTAAGCAAAAGAACCGTGGTAACAGATAGTTGGGCTTAATAATTCAAAGATCTGCCTTTTTTAAAGAAGACTTGTCTCTAACTAATTTAAATATTTCACTGTTGCTGAAGATTTAATAGCCTTCGTTAATTTTTCACTCCAAAATTCTCTATTCTTAAGTTATCAAAAATTAAATTAAAGACTTTAACTGATTTTCTCTACATCGCTTCATGTATGTACAAAATTTGTGTATGAAAATGTTTTTTTTTAAATATTCCACTATCTATTCCACGTATGTGAAAACATATTAGAAAGGCTCTTACTTTTAATTATACTATTTTTTAAACAGAATCTCTATCAGTTTATTTTGAGATTCTATAAGCTTTGTGAGCTGTTCCTGATTTTTTAATATGCTTTCAGCAATTTCGGGTGACTGCATATTAAATACTGGATTATATTGATTGATTGTACCTGCGCTAGATAAATCACTGAACTTGTTATTTGAAATATTAACCTGAATACCCTCATTTAACAGCTCGTTAATGTCTACATCCAATTCTTTGGCAATTTTATTCAGTAGTAATGAGTTGGGTATATTTTTATCAGATTCTATACTCGAAATGGTACTCTGCGCCACATCCAGACGTAATGCTAATTCATCCTGAGAAAGACCTCTTGTTTCTCTAAATCTTTTTACTTTCGTGCCTATACTCATAATATCAATATTTTGTTCAAAAATAACAAAATACCGATGATATTGAAAGAAAATTTCTTTTATGTTTGTAAAGGTATATTTCACTGACTATAGAGAAGTGTGATTTTTAGGAAACTTTGGAAATAGTTTAAATAAAATTTAATACGACATGGTTTGTCGCCTTATGTTTGTAGCTTTGCTTCAGATACTAAGAGTAATTAATTGTTAAGAATAAATTCAATTTAACCAAAAAAATAATATGAAAACAAGGCTTGATTCAGGATAAAAAATACCTAGTAAAATCACAATCAAAATATGTGTTTTTTACGGATTGTCAGAAATGAACATATACAATAAATTAGCGACTTTAAAAAAAACAGAATATGAAAAAAAATTATACCCTCGCACTTTTCCTGTGCGCATTTCTGAATATGTCTGCTCAGGAAACAGGAGTAGTTTGGCAACGTGATATAAATTCCAGCACGCAGGATTTTTTAAGTCAAATCACTACTACAATAGATCAGCAGTATCTGATCACGGGCAGCTCAATTCAGAGCGAAAAATTACAACAAGCCAGCAAACAAAACAACGGTTATGATTTTCATTTGATCAAACTTGACCAACAAGGGAATGAAGTCTGGGAAAAATACTTCTCAGGAAAAAATCACGACTATCTGTCCGCCACAGTTACTACACAAGATGGTGGTTTTTTGTTAGCTGGGACATCTTATTCAGGAAAAGGTCTGGACAAGAAGGATGATTCTAAAGGAGGCTCAGACATCTGGCTCATCCGTATCAATGAGTTTGGAGATGAACTATGGCAGAAAACATTAGGGAGTTCATCTGATGAAGAAGCAAGAGCTGTCATTCAAACTACAGATTCAGGATTTTTTGTTGCCGGAAATGTACAGAATTCTTCAAAAGGTTATGGTTCAAAAGATCTTTTGATCACAAAATTAGACAAAGACGGAAAAGAATTATCCCAGCTTATTGTAGGCGGAAAAAGTTTAGATGAGGTTGAGAAGATGATTCCCACCCTTGACGGGGGCGCATTACTGGGAGTATATTCCCGTAGTAATGCCAGTGGAACAAAGAAAACGGAAAACTATGGAGAAGGAGACTTTTGGGTTATAAAACTCTCTAAAGATAATAAAGTAGAATGGGAAAAAAACCTTGGAGGTAAAGCAGATGATCATGTAAGAACGCTGGCTGTAACCTCATCCGGATATTTAATCGGTGGGGAATCCCGTTCTGAGCGTTCAGGAAATAAAACAGTGGGAACTACTGAAGGGACAGATCTATGGGTCATATCTTTAAACGAAAAAGGTGATGAAATATGGCAGAAATCCTACAGTTTTGGGAATCGGGATGTTCTAATGAGTATGAATGTTCTTCATTCAGCGGATGATAAGTCTATCAAAGGAATTCTACTCGGTGGTTATACACCTTCAGAGATAAGAACGGAAAAAGATGATAATACTTTTTGGCTGCTTTATACCGATCAGTTAGGGAACGAGGTATGGAGAAAATATATACCCGGAGAATCCCGACAAAAAGAAGAACGGCTGGCATCCGTGGCAATGGGCAGAGATGGTTCTATTATTCTGGCCGGAACCAGCGCAGAAGAATTAGGTAAAGAAAACTGGAAGATTGTAAAGCTGGGAGACAGACAAGTTGATCAGCTGATTGAAAAATATGACATAAAAATCTATCCGAACCCTGTCTCAGATTATACTTATGTAGAAATTGGAAGCCAATTCAAAGATGCTGAAATTCTATTATATGATATGAGCGGAAGACAGATTCAAAGCCTTTCAACAAAGAACAAAGTCACTAAAATTAATACTCAGGCACTCATTCAGGGGGCTTATGTAGTGACTATAAAAACTGATACTAATAAAACGGCGAATGCCAAATTAATCAAGAAATAAAAACAATGTTTAAGAAAATTATTTTTGCACTGATTTTCCTGATTTTTAACTTAGGAAAATCACAGATTGAAAGGAATTATGGGGATACAGCTCAGCCTGTACCATCAGCCTCTTCCTTTTCTTCTTATGTAAATACCCCTGTCTCTTTATCTACTGGGATACCAAGTATTGGAATTCCTTTATTATCATTACCAACAGGAAATAAGGACTTTGAGATTATGACATCATTGAGTTACCATCCTTACAATACAGGACAAGACAAACCAGCAAGTGAAGTTGGTCTTGGATGGTCTTTATTTAAAGGTGGCGCTGTTATTTCAAGAGTAATTAATGGTGCTGTTGATGAGTTCAATTATGATGCAACGAAATCAAGTTATAAAAAGAATTTATTTGATGACATCTATTACTATGATTTACCAGGTAATTCAGGAAAGTTCAAATTTGTCAGAGATACTATTAACAATACTTTTACGCTGAATAATATTTCAGGAAGTAACGTTAAAATAGAATACACAAGAGATTCTAATACAGCGACACTTGTCCTTAACTCTTTTAAAATAACTGACAGCAAAGGATTTAAATATGTTTTTGAGGATTATAGTATTGCAAGATATGATACAAGTTCTAAAGGTTTTAATTATAAATCGGCCTTCTATTTAACAAAGGTTATTGATGAAAATAATATTACCATAGCTACTTTCAATTACCAGAAAAATAGTAAAAATGTAGATAATAGTAGTATTTTATTATATCAGAACTGTAAGATGGAAAGTATTAATACTTCCTATGGAAGAATCACTTTTGAAAATCTATATACTGGAATTAGTGATGATGACCCTTATATTATAAAAAGTCTTAGTTTATTGGATATGTCCTCTCATCTTATTGCTAAATACAGACTTGATTATGGGAGTTTTTACAGTTCTACTTATCCAAATAATGTCAATCAAGGAAAAAGGACTCTGTTATCAATTCAAAAACTAGACAGAAATCAAAACCTTATTGAAGGAAGACAATTTACATATGATGGAACGGGTTCAGAAACCAACTATGGAGCTTCTCCAAATCCTAATGAATATGGAAACTTTTTGTGCCCTGATAATACAAAAGCCGATCCTAAAACATATACCTTAGGGCTCCTCAAAAAAATGACTTTACCTGAAGGTGGATATGTCGTATATAATTTTGAGGCTAATGAAGTTTATGAAAATAAAAGTAACCTACAATTAGATACTAATCAGCTCAAAGATCCTGCATTACAATATTTAAATATTGCTAATACAGTTAATTATAATACAAATAGCAGTAGGAGCTATACATTTCAGGTATCAACATCGCAAAAGTTTTTTATTAAACTTTTAATTGATGAAGTTTACGAAATCGTAAACATTCACGGAAATATTATTCTCCCACCAACCTATAAGTTATTAAACTCAATAGGAAATGAAGTTACAGGAACAGCTAATGGCTGCTCAGAAAATGTTAAATATTATAATTTAGCGCCAGGGACTTATACATTCAAAATCAGTGGAAATGGAAATGGACGCATTCAAAATTATGGGATAGTTAATTTATCTGCTCCTTATAAAAATACAACTCAATTGAAAATAGGAGCCCGAATTGCCAATATAAAATATTACGATACAGATAATACAGTAAAAAAAGCCATGTCTTATAAGTATGATTTGTTTGATAATAGCGGGACAAGTGGTAAAGTATTTTCCGGAGAAGTCTGCAATGAAGAGTTAGGAAATCTAAATCAATCTGTATTGTATAGTAATGTAAAGGAGATATATGGGGGAAGCCCAGAGAGTCAGGGTTATTCCCAATATTATTTCAAAACTCCTGATGATTATACAAGCACTATCAATTTCTATAAACCTTATTATAATGTTACCTCTACAGGTCTTTTGACAAAAAAAGAAATGTATAATCAACAGAATCAACTAATTTCCAGTGAAAATACAGATTATGTGCTTGATGAAATTGGAGGAGTACAGGAATATATTATTTGTGGAGGTTACAAGTCTAAAAGTGCCTGGTTAAAATCAACTACAACAACGTCTAAAACATTTTATGCTAATGGAAGTAGTTTACAAGGTACTACAGAAACAACTTTTAATACTACTAATTTTCAACCTGCTTATACAAAGAATACTTCTCCGGATGGAAAAATTACTGAAACCACTATAAAATACCCTTTAGATCTTTCGAATACCCGTTTGATCAATGCCAATATGCTTTCAGTTCCTGTTCAAACGGAAACAAAGGTAAATGGAAGTGTTGTCAGCAAAGGTGGGGCAAAATATGAATTTGTAGATAATTTGTATCCTTCTTCTGTAGTTACTTTTGAGATGAAAGATTTAACACCTATAACCACAATGACCTATGATGTGTATGACACTAAAGGAAACCCTGTACAGATTAAGGGTAAAAATGGTATTCCTACAGTAACAATCTGGGGATATTATCAAACATTACCTATTGCTGAGATTGCTGGAGTTACTTATAGCCAAATCTCTAGTTTACCATCAGTCCTTGCTGCTATAAATGCCTCCAATGCTGATGCTGATAATCCTGCTAATGAGGCATCTCTATTACAAGCTTTGGAAAATCTACGTAGAGACCCTGCATTACAATCTAATCCTGTAACAATTTATACCTATGATCCTTTAATTGGGATTACTAATGCCGTTTCTTCTAATGGAGCAAAAGTATCCTATGTATATGATTCTGCCAACAGATTAGTAAAAACAATGGATTCTGATGGGAAAACACTACAGGAATACCAGTATAACTATAAACACTAATACATGATGAAAAAAATTTTAAATATATTCAGTCTTTTATGGCTAGCAGGGCATTCTTACGCCCAAACATTAAATGCTACAACTGCTGAAAACTACGTATATACTAAAAGTTGTCTGGATGCAGACTGTATCAAAAAAACGGAAGCAATACAGTATTTTGACGGGCTGGGACGAACGAAACAGACAATAGGAATTAAAGCCACTCCATCCGGCAAAGACATCGTAAATCATGTAGAATATGATGCATTTGGAAGAGTAGCTAAGGAGTATCTTCCAATCCCACAAAGTACAACACAGAATGGTGCTTTTTATACGGCTCCGCTTGCCAATGCTCCTTCAGTATTTGGGCAGGAGAAAATTTATTCGGAAAAGCAGTTTGAAAACTCTCCTTTAGGCAGAATTAACAAGATTACACCTTTAGGCAATGATTGGGCACAGCATCCTGTACAAATGGGATATAGTGCAAATATTGCCGGAGAGGTAAAGAAATATACTGTAATCAACTCCTGGGTCGATGAAGCTACTTATTCAAAACTGGTAGAAAGTGGAACCTACGGTGCCAATCAGCTGATGAAAACTACTGTCACAGACAGCGATAATAATATTTCTGTTGAATTTAAAAATGCTGCTGGACAGACAGTTTTAGTACGCAAGAACGACGGGACAAAGGATGTAGACACCTATTACGTTTATAATGATTTGGGAATGCAGGTTTTCGTTATTACGCCATTGGCTGCTACAACTACGGTAGATGGAAATGCTTTAGATAATCTATGTTATCAATATCGTTATGACAGTTTGGGTAGGTTGGTAGAAAAGAAACTTCCTGGCAAAGATTGGGAATATATGGTGTATGATAAAGCCGACAGGCTTATTCTTTCTCGTGATACTAATATGAAGCAAAACAACCAATGGTTGATGACAAAATATGATGAGCTTGGAAGACCTGTTTATACAGGCTTTTTAATAGGAGGAGATAGAGCAACGAGACAAAATGATTTGAAAAACCTTATCATCACTGAAAAAAGAGATACAACTGGTTTTTTTAGAAGTGCAACAAATATTTATTATACAGAAAACTATTTCAGTGGTGAAACACCCGTCATTTTAAGTATTAATTATTACGATACATATCCACAAGGAACTCCTCCTAAGCCAGCAACTATTTTTGGACAAGATATTATATGGGATAATACCTATGCTTTCCAAAACACAAAAACTCTTCCTACTGCTTCATATGTGAAGAATATTGATGATGATTACTGGACATATAACTGGATATGGTATGATTCGAAATTAAGAGCTGTAGGAAATCATTCTATCAATCATTTGGGAGGATACACCAAAACAGAAACAAAGCTAGATTTTGCAGGTGTTGCAGTGCAAAGTAAAGCGTATCACAAGAGATTACAGACTGATCCTGAGAGAACTATTAGTCAAATTTTTGAATATGATGATCACAACAGGCTTTTGGTACAGAAACATCAGGTTGATAACAACCCTATTGAAATTTTGTCACAAAATGAATATAGTGAACAGTCTCAGCTGAAAAGAAAAAAAGTAGGAGGAACTGATACAGCCAATCCATTACAATCTATAGATTACAAATATAATATCCGGGGTTGGGTAACCCAGATTAATGATCCTACCAACTTAGGAAATGACCTGTTTGGATATAAAATAAAATATACCGATCCTGTGATAGGAAACTATCCAGGCAGGTTCAACGGAAATATTGCTGAAGTAGATTGGAAAGCCGCCACAGACGGCCAGCTGAGAAGATATAATTATTCATATGACCGTCTCAACAGATTAGTACATGCCATCTATTTGAAACCCAATGCTTCAGTTGTACAAACTAGTGCCTATAATGAATGGGTAGATTATGATATTAATGGAAATATCACCCGACTGGACAGGTATGGAGATTCTGATGGCAATGGCCCTTTACAGATCGACAGACTCTACTACACCTATTCCGGAAACAGGCTAAGCAAAGTTGAAGATACCACCCAAAACCCATCGGGATATCCATATGTACCCACCCCTAATACAATTGCCTACGATGATAATGGAAATATGACCAGCCATATGGATAAAGGAATTTCCTCCATCCAATATAATTATCTAAATTTACCAGGAAAAATTACTCAAAACTCCAAAGTAACCAATTATATTTACAGAGCAGATGGAGTAAAAGTAAAAAAGGTCTTTGACACAAAAACTACAGATTATCTGGATGGCTTCCAGTATGAAAACTCTACATTGAAATTCTTCCCAACCACAGAAGGATATTTTAATGTTGAAACCGGAAAGTATGTATACAATTATACTGACCATTTAGGAAACATCAGGTTAAGCTATGCTAAGAACGGCGCAGGAACAGAGATCATTGAAGAAAGTAATTATTATCCGTTTGGATTGAAGCATGAAGGATATAATGTTTTTTCTGGAAATCCTACGTATAAATACAAGTACAACGGCAAAGAGCTTCAGGAAAGTGGAATGTATGACTATGGAGCGAGGATGTATATGCCTGATCTGGGAAGATGGGGAGTAACAGATCCATTAGCTGAATCTTTCAGACGACTTAGCCCTTACCATTATGGAGCTGACAATCCTGTTATGTTTATAGATCCTGATGGGATGAGAAATGTTCCTTATGATAATGGGGGGATTATCAATAATGTTCCTGATGGTTCATATTGGTTTGCCGGGATGAATGGGAATTTCACTTATACTCCTCAATTTAAACAAGGAAGTCGTAATGGTGGAGGTTCTACTCAGGGGACTTTTGGAAATACACAGGCATATAGAGACCTAATGTTAGCTACGCAAAATAAAGGAACATTTGGTTTGACAAATACCAATGGGGCTATGAAATGGTGGACTGATATACCTGATAGTTATGATAAAGAAGGAAATTTTGTGAAGGGTGTTGGTGGGTTTAATATTCTAAAATTATTAGGTAATGGTTTATTAGGACTTACGAATGATATAGAAAGTGCAAGTCATTCTTTAATGAAATATCAAACAGAAGATTTTTTTAAAGACACTGAAAAACATTTGAATGGACAATTAGGAAATGCTAATATGATAATAGATGAGTATAATAAATTATCTAATGTAAGCAAAATAAACGCTTCAACATTTCTTTCAGCAGTTAGTGGTATTAGAGCTGGAAAGATTTTAAGATCAACTGAAGGATTTATGAATTCTGTGGGTAAAATTTCTAAAAGATTAGGTTATGTTGGTACAGCATTAACTGCTGGAGTAACATTATATGAGTTTGGAACTGATACTTGGGATGCTCATTCAATTGTAAATCTCGGTCTATTAGGTGCAACAGCTATTGCTACATTTGCCACAGCTCCTGTTATAGTTGCAGCAGCTCCTGCTATTCTTGCAGGGATTGCAATTTATGGAGTAGCAGACTATATGTTTGGAGTAGGCGATCAGTTAGATAAGAGTATTGGTAGAAAATCTACAATTTGGTACCCATAAAAAAATATTAAATGAAAAAATATAAATTTAAAAATTTTTCAATAAAAAGACTAATATTGTTTATGTCTTTTGCTTTTATTTTAGTAATAATATTAACTATACTAACTTCTATTTATTATAATCCAAAAATTTTTCCTGCGATTGTACTTTTTGCATTATCAGCTTTAAGCTTTATGTTAATTAAGAATAATTGTACGATTACATATAATATAATTTTGGATAATGATTATATTTTTTTTAACAATAAAAAAATTGATATAATAGATATTCGTAATTATAATTTTAGTGAAACTGAAAAATTTTATGGATGTAGATTAGTCTTTAAATCTTATAAATTTTTTTTAAATATTCCTAAAAAAGACAGCGGTAATTATTTAAATTTTAAAGAAGATTTAATTGAAATTATCACTTTACAGAATAAAAAAAGAAGTAATGATTTGATTGTTGAATACAATTGGTATAATACTAAATCAGCTAAGATTTATGGTTATATAATGATTGGGATAATGTTAACATGGCTAATGTTAATGGTAATGTTTCCTAATAAATTGAATCTATCAAATTTAGGATTGTTCTTAATTGTTTCAGTAGGTCTTTTACCAATTTTATTGAGGATTTTTAAAAATAATAGGTCAGTATAGAAAACTGGCAATACTAATTAATAATTTTGACAACAAAATAGAGCATTGAAATCCAATGCTCTATTTTAAAATATTAGTAAACTTACTTGAAAATTCCAGAATAAGTTTTAATATGTAATCCTTAATAGAGAATTCTCAAAAAAAATTGTAGATTTTGACGACTTATTATTCAATCAGCTAAACGAATTGGATGATAAATATTATGAATTGGAACAAGAGAATATTATGAATCTATTGGAAAATTATTTGAATAATTAAAAAAAATGAAACTACTAGATTTAGTAAAATATTTTAGAGATGGAGGCTCTTTTGACGAGTTTTGTCACAAGCAATCTTTGGATTTTGAATCTGAAGCTATTGAAATTTACATGGAACAGCCATTGAAAATTTATAATGATCTGGCTTTCTTTGAAATTGAGAAAACAGAAGGTAATTATGAATATTCAAGTGATGGTGTAGAATATTCTAATTTATTTGATTTCTATTACTTTCTGGATGCTATTGATAAGTCAAATAATGCAGAAAATAGTTCCGTAAGTAATGAGAACTTAACAAAGTTTCTTTATGACTATGCAATTAATGATGCATAAATATTAAAATTTGGAATTCACTTAAATAATTAAATGGCTCCTGTTTGAGATATTAAACAGAAGCCTATTTTTTCCAATTGAGTAAATTATATTAATGAAGTCATCTTGACTTTTTCAAAAATTATATTTTTTATTTGAAATAAAAAAAGGGATTAGGAAATTAGAGTCGCTAA